>NZ_JBIATY010000008.1:0-392749 GCF_042892235.1 Streptomyces sp. NPDC001816 | reverse complement strand
TGATCGAGATCCGCAAACAGAACCCCGCCTTCGGACTCGGCACCTACACCGAACTGCAGTCCTCCAACCCCGCCGTCCTCGCCTTCCTCCGCGAATTCGAGGACGACCTGGTGCTGTGCGTGCACAACTTCTCCCGGTTCGCACAGCCCACGGAGCTGGACCTGAGGCGGTTCGGCGGGCGGCATCCGGTCGAGCTGTTCGGCGGGGTGCGGTTCCCGGCGATCGGCGAGCTGCCGTACCTGCTGACCCTGGCGGGGCACGGCTTCTACTGGTTCCGGCTGCGCCGGGACGCCGCGTAAGCGCTCCGCTGGAAAGGCCGTGATGGGCCGTCGGTCGTCTGCCGGCCCGTCGTGGCCGGTCGCGCCCGCGCGGCGGAGCCGCATGTCGACACAGCCCCGCGCCCCTTCGGGGCGCTGCCGGGCCGGGCAGCGGGTTTCCGCCGCGCGGCCGGGGGCACGCATCAGTAACACCCCGACGACCCGGGGAAAGGACGTACGCCCATGGCGGATACGGTCACCCCTTCTGGCACCACTCCCAATTCCGGTCGCCTCCTCGCCTCGCTCGAACCCCTGTTGCGCGAGTGGCTGCCCAGACAGCGCTGGTTCGCCGGCAAAGGCCGCCCGGTCACCGGGTTCACCCAGGTGGCGGCCACCGAACTACTGCCCCACGACGGTCGGCTGGGGCTCCACCACCTGCTCCTGCGCGTCCACCAGCCACCCGTGCTCGGCGCCCCGGCGCACCCCGGCGACTGCTACCAGCTGCTGATAGGCGTGCGCGAGGCGCTGCCGCCCCGGCTGGCACCCGCGCTCATCGGACATGTCACCGAGGGCCCGCTCGCCGGCCGCACGGTGTACGAGGCCCTGTACGACCCCCGGCCCGCCGACGTTCTCCTGGAGGCCCTGCGCACCCAGGCGCGCGTCGGCGGGCTTCGGTTCGAGCGGGACCCGGACCAGGAGATCCGGGAGGGACTGGTGGCCCGTCTACTGACCGGCGAGCAGTCCAACTCCTCGATCGTCTACGGAGATACGTTCATCCTGAAGCTGTTGCGCCGGGTGGTCCCCGGCGTCAACCCCGACCTGGAGATACCGCGCGCCCTGGCCCGCGAGGGCTGCGCCCGGGTGCCCGCGCCGACGGCGTGGCTGCGGGCCGAGCCTGCCGACGAGGCCGACGCGTCGTACGTCCTGGCCGTGCTCCAGCCGTTCGTGAGCGGCGCGGCCGACGGCTGGGAGCTGGCGCTGCGCGAGCTGGCCAAGGGCGAGGACTTCGTCGCCGAGGCCCGGGCGCTGGGCCGGGCCACCGCCGAGGTGCACACCGCCCTCGCCCACGCCCTGCCGACGGTCACCCTGGGCCATGCCCAGCTGCGGCTGCTGGTGGACGGCATGACCGAGCGGCTGACGGCGGCCGTCCAGGCGGTGCCGGCGCTCAGGCCGTACGAGCAGGGGCTGCGCTCCGCCTATGCGGCGCTGGACGAGCTGGCCGCCGAGGGGCGCACCTGGACCGCCCAGCGCATCCACGGCGACCTGCATCTCGGGCAGTGTCTGCGCTCGCCGTCCGGCGCCTGGTCGCTGATCGACTTCGAGGGCGAGCCGGCCCGGCCGCTGGCCGAACGACGCCTGCCACAGCCACCGGTGCGGGACATCGCCGGGATGCTGCGCTCCTTCGACTACGCCGCGCGCTCGGTGAGCCCGCCCGCGCCGGGCTGGGCCGAGCGCTGCCGGGCCGCGTACTGCACCGGGTACGCGGAGATGGCCGGCCGCGACCCGCGCACCGATCCCGTGCTGCTGCGGGCCTACGAGACCGACAAAGCCGTCTACGAAGTCGTCTACGAGGCCCGCCACCGCCCCGACTGGCTGTCCGTACCCATGGCCGCGGTCCGCCGCCTCGCCACGTCCGACCCGACCCTCGCCCGGGAGACCCGTCCGTGACGTCCAAGAAGCCTGCCACCTCGAAGACCGACAAGTCCGGCACGAGCAAGGCCGAGCAGAACATTGAGGAGATGAGCAGAGAGGAGATGAGCACGGCCGAGCAGGCCAGTGCCGGGAAGAAGGCCGTGGCCAAGAAGACCGCTGCCAAGAAGACCGCAGCCAAGAAGACCGCAGCCAAGAAGGTGCCTGCCAGGAAGGTCGCTGCCAAGACCACTGCCGCCGGGAAATCCGGTTCCGCCGCGAAGACCGGTGCCGCTTCGATCCCGCGCGCCCGCAAGCCCGAACCGCCGGCCCGGGAGCGCCCCGCTGAGGTCGCCGTCTCCCCCGCGATCGACGTCGGCGACCGCGAGCGGCTGCTGCACGGCGCCCACCACGCCCCGCACGCCGTCCTCGGCGCCCACCCGGTCCCGGGCGGGGTCGCCTTCCGCGCCTTCCGTCCCTACGCGCAGGCGGTCACCGTGGTCTCCGGCGATCTGCGGGCGGACCTGCACGACGACGGGGACGGCTTCTTCTCCGGGCTGCTCCCGCTCACCGAAGTCCCCGCCTACCGGCTGCTGGTGACGTACGACGGCACCGTCCACGAGACCGAGGACGCCTACCGCTTCCTGCCCACGCTCGGCGAACTGGACCTGCATCTGATCGGCGAGGGCCGGCACGAGCAGCTGTGGACGGTGCTCGGCGCGCACGTCCTGACCCACCAGGGCGTGACCGGCACCCGGTTCTCGGTGTGGGCGCCGAACGCGCGGGGTGTGCGCGTCGCGGGCAACTTCAACTTCTGGAACGCCGGCGGACACGCGATGCGCTCGCTCGGCTCCTCGGGGGTGTGGGAGCTGTTCGTGCCGGGCATCGGCGAGGGCGAGCTGTACAAGTTCGAGATCACCCGCCCGGACGGCTCGCGCACCCTGCGCGCCGATCCGCTGGCCCGCCGTACCGAGGTCCCGCCGGCCACCTCGTCGATCGTGCACGCCTCGCACCACGAGTGGGGCGACGCACAGTGGATGGCCCACCGCGCCGACAGGCCCGTGCACGAGGCGCCGTTCTCCGTGTACGAGGTCCATCTGCCCTCCTGGCGGCCCGGCTTGACGTACCGCCAGCTGGCCGACCAACTCCCTGCGTATGTCGCGGAGACGGGCTTCACCCACGTGGAGCTGATGCCGGTCGCCGAGCATCCCTTCGGCGGCTCCTGGGGCTACCAGGTCACCGGCTTCTACGCCCCGACGGCCCGGCTCGGCACCCCGGACGACTTCAAGTACCTGGTGGACCGGCTGCACCAGGCCGGCATCGGGGTCCTGATGGACTGGGTGCCGGCGCACTTCCCGCGCGACGACTGGGCGCTGGCCGAGTTCGACGGGCGCCCGCTGTACGAGCACCACGACCCGCTGCGGGCCGCGCACCCCGACTGGGGCACCCTGGAGTTCGACTTCGGCCGCCGCGAGGTGCGCAACTTCCTGGTGGCGAACGCCGTGTACTGGTGCGAGGAGTTCCACATCGACGGGCTGCGGGTGGACGCCGTCGCCTCCATGCTCTACCTCGACTACTCGCGCGAGCCCGGCCAGTGGACGCCGAACGAGCACGGCGGCCGGGAGAACCTGGACGCGGTGGCCTTCCTCCAGGAGATGAACGCCACCGTGTACCGCCGCTGCCCCGGGGTGGTGACCATCGCGGAGGAGTCCACCTCCTGGGACGGTGTCACCCGCCCCACCCACCACAGGGGCCCGAGCGGCTTCGGCGGTCTGGGCTTCGGCCTGAAGTGGAACATGGGCTGGATGCACGACTCGCTGCAGTACATGAGCCACGACCCCGTCCACCGCAAGTACCACCACCACGCGATGACCTTCTCGATGGTGTACGCGTACAGCGAGAACTACGTGCTGCCGATCTCCCACGACGAGGTCGTGCACGGGAAGCGGTCCCTCGTCTCGAAGATGCCGGGCGACTGGTGGCAGCAGCGCGCCAACCACCGCGCCTACCTCGGCTTCATGTGGGCCCACCCCGGCAAGCAACTGCTTTTCATGGGGCAGGAGTTCGCCCAGGGCGCCGAGTGGTCCGAGGCGCATGGGCCGGACTGGTGGCTGCTCGACCTCTCGTACGGCGCGGGGGCGGACCACCGGGGCGTCCGGGACCTGGTCCGCGACCTGAACGCCGGCTACCGCGCCGCCCCGGCCCTGTGGCAGCGCGACACCGATCCGGCGGGCTTCCAGTGGATCACGGGGGACGCGGCGGACGACAACGTCTTCGCGTTCCTGCGCTACGACGCCGACGGCAACCCGCTCCTGTCCGTCTCCCACCTCGCCCCCGTGGTCCGCCACGACTACCGCATCGGCGTCCCCGAGGACGTCCCTGCCTGGCTGGAGGTGCTGAACACCGACGCGGCCCGCTACGGGGGCGGTGACGTCACCAACCCGGACGCCGTGAAGCCGGAACCCCTGGCCTGGCACGGCCGCCCGGCGAGCATCAGGTTGACGCTGCCGCCCCTGGCGACGGTGTGGCTACGACCGGCGTAGGTTTCTCGCCCCCGCCGCCCCTACCCGTCCCATCCCCAGGGGCTCCGCCCCTCCAACCCCGCCAGGGGGCTCTGCCCCCTGGACCCCCGCTCCTCAAACGCCGGAGAGGCTGGAATTCAAGAAACGCCGGAGAGGCTGGATTTCAAGCCCGGCGGCAGCGCACCCGTGTGCAGTACGCCGAGCCGTTGCGTGGCCCGAGTCAGGGCCACGTACAGGTCGCTGGTGCCGTAGCGGGCCGGCTCGACGACCAGCACCGAGTCGAATTCCAGACCCTTGGACTGGCGAGGGTCGAGGAGGACGACGGTCTGCGTCAGGTCCGGCTCCGCGCCCGCCGTCACCCCGTCCAGCCGTGCGGCCAGCTTGCGGTGCAGGTGGCGCGGGGCGATGACCGCGAGGCGGCCCTCGGTGGGCGTCAGCTCCGCGACCGCCTTGGCCACGGCGCCGGGCAGGTCGTCGGTGGCGCGCACCCAGGGCCGTACGCCGGTCGAACGGACCGAACTCGGGGGTTCGAAGTCGGGGTTCTCGGCGCGGACGACGGCGGCCGCGAGGTCCATGATCTCGGCCGGCGTGCGGTAGTTGACACCGAGGCGCGTGTGCTCCCAGCGGTCCTCGACGTACGGACGGAGGATCTTCGACCAGGAGCCGACGCCCGCCGCCTCCGCCGTCTGGGCCGGATCGCCGACCAGGGTCATGGAGCGGGTCGGGCTGCGCCGCATCAGCAGCCGCCACGCCATCGGCGACAGCTCCTGCGCCTCGTCGACGATGATGTGCCCGAACGCCCAGGTCCGGTCGGCCGCGGCCCGCTCGGCGGCGCTGCGGTGGTCCGCCTCCTCCTGGCGCTCGGCGAACCGCTCGGCGTCGATGATGTCGTGGGCGGACAGGACCTCGGAGGCGTCGGGGTCACCGTCCTCCTTGTCCTCGAACTCGTAGGTGCGGGAGGCGTAGGAGACGTCGAGCACGCCCTGCGCGTAGGCCACCTGCGTCTCCCGCTCCCGCTCCGCCCGCGCCCGCGCCCACCGCTCGTCCACGCCGAGCAGCTCGGCCGCCTCGTCGAGCAGCGGTACGTCGGCCACGGTCCACTCCCGGGTCACCGGCCGGCGGATGGCGGCCGCGTCGTCGTCGCTGACGTAGCCCACGGGGTCGGCGAGGAAGTCCGCGACCAGGCGCTGCGGCGTCAGGCGCGGCCACAACTGGTCGATGGCCGCCCAGACTTCGGGGTTCTCGGCCAGCTCGTCGCGGATCTGGGTGATGTCGGAGGCGTCCAGCAGGCTGCTGCCGTCGTACGGGTCGGTGCCCACGCGCTCGGCGTACAGCTCGGTGAGCGTGTTGAGGATGTGGCCCTCGAAGTACTCCCGGGCCACGTTGTGCGGCAGCTTGGCGGCGCGGGTGCGTTCGCGGGCGACCTTCACCAGGCCGTCGTCGAGCATCAGGATCTCGCGGTCGTGCTCGATCGCGATCACCGGATCGGGCAGCGACTGCCAGTCCCGTACGACCTCGGCGAGTACGGCCGCCATGTCGGCGCGGCCCTTCACCGCGGCCGCCTCCCGGCCGTCGGTCGCCGTCGCCTTCACGCCGGGGAACAGCTCGCCGACCGTGGCCAGCAGCACTCCGGTCTCGCCGAGGGAGGGCAGCACCTCGCCGATGTAGCCGAGGAAGGCCGGGTTGGGTCCGACGATGAGGACCGCGCGGCGGGCCAGCAGCTCCCGGTGTTCGTAGAGGAGATAGGCCGCCCGGTGCAGCGCCACCGCCGTCTTGCCGGTGCCGGGGCCGCCCTCGACGACCAGCACCCCGCGGTGCGGTGCCCGGATGATGCGGTCCTGGTCGGCCTGGATGGTCTGCACGATGTCGCCCATCCGGCCGGTGCGCGCCGAGTTGAGCGCGGCCAGCAGCACGGCGTCCCCGGTCGGGTCCTCGTGACCGGTGCGGGTGGCGTCGCCGAGGTCCAGGATCTCGTCGTGCAGCGAGGTCACCGTCCGGCCCTGGGTGGCGATGTGCCGGCGGCGGCGCAGGCCCATCGGGGTGTGACCGGTGGCCAGATAGAAGGGACGGGCGACGTCGGCCCGCCAGTCGATGAGGACGGGGGTGTGTTCGGCGTCGTCCTCGCGCAGCCCGATCCGGCCGATGTGGTGGACCGCGCCGTCGGACATGTCGATCCGGCCGAAGCAGAGCGAGCCGTCGACGGCGTTCAGCGCGGCGACAAGACCCGAGCGCTCGGCGACCAGGATGTCCCGCTCCAGCCGGGCCTGCATGGGCTTGTCGCCCTGGGCGAGCGCGTCCGCGACCGAGGTCTCGGCCTCGCCGCGCAGCACGTCCACGCGCGCGTACAGTCCGTCGATGAATTCCTGCTCGTGGCGCAATTCATCAACTGGAAATTCGCTGTTTGACAATTCCGCTCCCGCCCGGATATACTGTGCTCACTGAACTTCTCCGCGACTGCTCCGAATTGAAGTCGCGAACCACTGAATATACGCACAGAAATCCCCCGAGCGCAATTGCTCGGGGGATTTTTCGTGGCCGGTCCCGCTTTACCGCGCAGGCGTCACAGCACGTCGGCCAGCTCCTCCAGCAGCCGCCGCTTGGGCCGGGCCCCCACCATCGACCGCACCGGCTCACCGTCCCGGAAGACCATGAGGGTCGGCGTGGACAGCACTCCGTAGGCAACCGTCGTGGACGGATTGCGGTCCACGTCCAGCTGGACGATCTTCAGCCGGTCGCCCTCCTCGAAGGCGATGTCCTTCAGCACGGGCGCCAGCTGCCGGCACGGCCCGCACCAGTCGGCGGTGAACTGCACCAGCACCGGAAGGTCGGAGCCGATCACCTCCGCCTCGAAGTCCGCGTCCGTCACCTCGGCCAGTCCGCTCACCAAACTCACCGCGTCAGCCCTCCCAGCTCGCACACCGGTTCCGGACCCCCCGGAACCCGCGCCTCGGCGGCCAGCTCGTCCCGGGCCTCCTCGGCCCGCCGCAACTGCCCCTCGACCTGCTCCCGCACCGCCGTCAGCTGCCCGATGAGCGCGTCCAGCTCGTCCAGCTTGCGCCGGTAGACCACGAGGGACGCCGGGCAGGAGTCGCCCTCCGGATGCCCGGCCCGCAGGCACTCCACGAACGGCCGCGTCTCCTCCAGGTCGAACCCGAAGTCCTGCAGCGTCCGGATCTGCCGGAGCAGCCTGACGTCGGCCTCGTCGTACGTGCGGTGTCCCTTGTCGTCGCGCCGGGCGGGCAGCAGCCCCCGTGCCTCGTAGTAGCGCAGGGTGCGGGTGGTGGTCCCGGCCCGTGCGGCCAGCTCGCCGATTCGCATACCCACGACCGTAGGTGTTGACGTCGGCGTCAAGGCAAGACGGGCGGCAGCAGCGGCTTGCGGCGCACCGGTGAGGACAACACGATCGAGGTCGTCGTACGGCCCAGCGCCGAGGTCTGCTCCAGGACGTCCTCCAGGTGCACGGTGTCGGTGACGGCGACCTTGAGGATCCAGCAGTCCTCCCCTACGACGTGGTGCACCTCGGTGATCTCCGGGCGGTCGAGCAGCTCCAGGGTTCTCGGGTGCTTGAGGGTGTACCCGCCGTGCGGGTTGACCCGGATGAAGGCCTGGATGCCGTAGCCGAGGCGGGTGGGCGCGACCTGCGCGCCGTATCCCTCGACCACCCCGGCCGCCTCCAGCCGGCGCACCCGCTCGGCGACGGCCGCCGGGCTCAGGCTGATCCGCCGGCCCAGCTCACTGAGCTTGATCCGGCCGTCGGTCTGCAGCAGTTCGAGGAGCTGCCGGTCCACCGCGTCGAAGGCCACCGGTGTTTCGTTGGTGACGGCCCGCAGATGCCGCTGTTCTTTCGGTGCGGTGACCGTATCTCCCATGTCTCCCCCTTCAGGAACGGCTGTGTCGCCCGGAGAATTATGGCCATGCGAAAGGCGCGAGAGGTACTGGTCATCGGCGGCAACCGCTATTTCGGCAAGCGGCTGATCGCCCGTCTGGTGGCGGCCGGCGACCGGGTCACCGTCCTGAATCGGGGTTCGTCCGCACCACCGCCTGGTGTGGTGCATCTGGTGGCCGACCGCGACGACGAAAAGGCCCTGGCCGAGGCCGTCGGCACCCGGGTGTTCGACGTCGTCCTCGACCAGGTCTGCTACACCCCGCGCCAGGCGGCCGTCGCCCGCCGCGTCTTCTCCGGACGCACCGGCCGCTACGTGATGACCTCGACGGTCGAGGTGTACGAGCACGAGGACTCCGAGGAGCTGGTACCGGAGGGTGCCGTGGACCCGGTCACGGTCGCCGTGGACCTGGAACTGCCCTGGGACGAGCCCGAGTTCCTGGAGGCCCAGTACGGCGAGGGCAAGCGGCAGGCGGAGGCGGTGTTCGCGACGGACCCCGCGTTCCCGTTCGTGTCCGTCCGGGTGGCCCACGTACTCGGCGGCGACGACGACTTCACGGGCCGCCTCCAGCACTACGCCGACCGCATCCGCACCGGCGCCCCCGTCGCCGTACCACCGGTCACGCACCCGGCGACCTACATCCACGTCGAGGAGATCGCCGACTTCCTGTTCTGGGCGGCCGGCGAGGACTTCACGGGCCCGGTGAACGCCGCCTCCCACGGCCTGCTTGCACTGGACCAGCTGACCATGGCCGTGGCGGCACAACTCTCCGGCGTTGCACCGGTGTTCGAGGTGACCGAGTCCGGCGAGGTCTCCCCCTTCGCCTTCCGCCGCCGCTACGGCATGGACAACTCCCGGGCCACGCGGCTCGGTTTCACCTTCGGTGACGTACGGCAGTGGCTGCCGAAGGCCGTCGCCGAGACCCTCGGAAAGGACGACTGACGTGCGGTACCGCACTCTTGGCGGGCTGAAGGTGAGCGCGGTCGGGCTCGGCGCCATGCCGCTGTCGATCGAGGGCCGGCCCGACGAGCGACGCGCCCTGGCCACCGTGCACGCGGCCCTCGACGCCGGCGTGACCCTGCTGGACACGGCCGACTCCTACCACCTGCCGGGCCAGGACCCCGGCCACAACGAACTCCTCCTCGCCCGCGCCCTCGCGGCCTACGGCGGTGACACCGACGGCGTGCTCGTGGCCACCAAGGGCGGCCGGGGCCGCCCCGGCGACGGCAGCTGGACGGTGACGGGCTCGCCCCGGCACCTCAGGACGGCCGCCGAGGCCTCCCTGAAGCGGCTCGGCGTCGAGGCGATCGGCCTCTACCAGCTGCACAAGCCCGACCCGGCCGTGCCCTTCGAGGACTCCGTCGGCGCACTGCGCGACCTGCTGGACGAGGGCAAGATCCGTCTGGCGGGCCTCTCCAACGTGACCACGGACCAGATCCACCGCGCCCGCGCGATCCTCGGCGACCGGCTGGCGTCGGTCCAGAACCGCTACTCCCCCGAGATCCGCGACAGCGAGCCCGAGTTGCGGCTGTGCGCGGAGCTGGGGCTGGCCTTCCTGCCCTGGAGCCCACTGGGCGGGATCTCGCGCAGCTCACTGGACGGGCCGTCGAGGCTCGCGGGCAGCGCACGGTTCGCGGCGTTCCACGAGGTGGCCCTGGAACGCGGGGTGAGCCCCCAACAGGTGGCCCTCGCCTGGCTGTTGTCCCTCTCCCCGACCGTGGTCCCGATCCCGGGCGCGAGCCGTCCGGAGACTGTCCGGAACTCGGCCGGGGCAGCGAACCTGGTGCTGAGCGAAGAGGAGCTGACCCGGCTGACGCGGTCCACGCGGACGCCGTGAATCCCCTCCCCCGTCACCGGCACGGACCGAAGAACCCCACCACCGTCCCAGGAAGCCTGGAGATTCGCATGGACGCCCTGCACCTCACCGACGCCAGCCGCATCCTCGCCGGCGTCGTCCTGCTCACCGTTCCGACCATCGAGATCGGCGGCTGGTTCATGACCCGCATCGTGCGCGGCATGGTGCCGATGACACCGTTCCAGAAGTCGTTCGCCCGAGCGGGCCACGCGCACGCCGGTGTGCTCGTCATCCTGAGCCTGGTGTGCCTGCTGTACGCCGACGCGGCCGGCCTGTCCGGCGCGGTCGGCTGGATCGCGCGCCTCGGGGTCCCGGCCGCGGCGATCCTGCTGCCCGGCGGCTTCTTCGCCTCCTCCATGGGCCCCGGCGACATCGACCGCCCGAACGGGATGTTCGCGCTGGTGTGGGCCGGGGCCGTCGCGCTCGCCGTAGGCGTGGTCAGCGTGGGAATCGGGCTTCTGACAGCCTGATCCGGCCCGGGGGTTGGGGGGCGGCTCAGCCGACGGCCACCCCCGCCGACTCCTCCACCTCCATCAGGGAGGCACTGTGCCGCTCCTCCTCGAACTTGCGGCGGCCGCCGCGCAGGCCGAACAGGCGCTTGGCCAGGGCGATGTAGAGGACCGCGAGGATGTTGAGGACGAGCGTGGTGATCTTCAACCAGCTGATGTGCTCGGTGAGTTCGTAGATCTCCAGCGGGAGGAAGGCTGCGGTGGCCACCACCGTCAGGTACTCCGCCCAGCGCTTGGCGTACCAGAGGCCGACCGCCTCGACCAGCTCGATCAGCGCGTACGCGAGGAGCAGGGCGGCAACCAGCAGCAGCGTGGAGTGCCGGTAGCCGAAGGCCTTCTGGATGGAGCCGACGACGGGTGAGTGGTCGAGGTCGTAGTGGAAGTGCCGGAACACCGGCCGGAAGACGTCCAGATAGTCGTTGAACAGCCTCCGTACCGCGTCCTGGCTGTTGCTGAACTTCCACACCGCGACCGCGACCAGCACGATGAACACCCCGCGCACCGCCCGCTCGATCGCCAGGAAACGCAGGATGAACAGGTCCCGCAGTACCTTCCCGCGCGGCACCAGCGGCGCCTCGTCGGCCGGCCCCGAGCCGTGCGGCTCACCCAGCGCGAAGTCCCCGCAGCGCAGGCAGCGCCACGCGTCACCGAGCGCGGTCTGCGCGTGCAGCCGTACCCGCAGCCGGGGATCATCGGGCGCGTAGGTCACATGCCCCTTCCGCGCGCAGGTCCGCCGGTCCCAGTCGATCTTCATCCCCCGTGCCTCCATGCTCGTTCGGGAACACGCGTGAACGTGCCGTTCCGGTTCCGGAACGGCACGTTAGACGACGCGGGTGAGAAGACGCCGTGAGGGGTCAGCCGGCTGCGCTCCGAGCCAGTTCCTTTTCCTCGGCCTTTTCCTCAGCCTTCTGCTCCGCTACGGCGGCCTCGCGGCGCGGCAGCAGTACGGCCACCAGGAGCGTGCCGATGCCCAGGATCACCGCACCGACCAGGCTGGTGTGGGCGACGGCGTCGGAGAAGGAGGAGCCGACCGCGTCGGCCATCCGGTGGGCGCCGGAGGCGAGCTGGGCGGCCTGCTGCTTGAGCTGGGCGGCCTGCTGCGGGTCGCTCGTCCGCGCGGCCTGTGCGGCCAGTTGGTGCGCCTTCTCGCCGATGCCCTGTGCGACGGCGTACCCGGCGCCGACGGAGTCCTGTGCGGTCTCCAGGGCGCTCGCCGGGAGCTTGCTGCCGGCGGTGGCGTCGGTGAGGTGGTCGCCGTACGAGGTGGCGAGCAGCGAGCCGAGGATCGCGATGCCGAGCGAGCCGCCCAGCTCCAGCGAGGTGTCGTTGACCGCGCCGCCGACGCCCAGCTCGGACTCCGGGAAGGCGCCCATGATCGCGTCGGTGCAGGGCGAGAGGGCGAGGCCGATGGCGAGGCCCAGGATGATCAGGGGGGCCAGGAAGTCGGTGTACGTCGAGCCCGCGTCGACCCGGGTGAGCAGCGCCAGTGCCGTCGTACCGCCGACCATGCCCGCGGTGACGGTGAGCTTCATGCCGACGCGCGGGGTGAGCCAGCCGGTGAGGGCCGAGCCGACGAAGACCGCGCCGGCCAGCGGCAGCATGCGGACGCCGGTCTCCAGGGCGTCGTAGCCGAGGACGAACTGCAGGTGCTGGGTGAGGTAGTAGAAGGCACCGAAGACCGCGAGGAAGAACAGGGCGACGGCGAGGTTGGAGCCGGCGAAGCGGCGGTTGGCGAAGCGGCGCACGTCCAGGATCGGGCGGGGGTGGCGCAGCTCCCAGGTGACGAAGGCGACCAGGCCCACACCCGCGAGGACGGCGGCGGTGACGGCCTTGGCGCCCCAGCCGAAGTGCGGCCCCTCGATGATCATGTAGACCAGCGAGCCGGTCCAGATCACCGACAGCAGTCCGCCGACGTAGTCGATGCGGTCGTGGTGCCCGGCCTTGGACGGCGGCACGAGGACGAGGGCGCCGACGATCGCCAGCGCGGCGATGGGCACGTTGATCAGAAAGGTCGAGGACCAGCCGTGGTCGCGCAGCAGGGCGCCCGCGACCACGGGTCCGGCGGCGATGGCGAGCCCGGCGGTGGCCGTCCACAGCGTGATGGCCTTGGCGCGCTCGGCGCGCGGGAAGGTCGCGGCGAGGAGGGAGAGCGTGGCGGGCATGATCAGTGCGGCGCCGACACCCATCACGGCGCGGGCCGCGATGACCGCCGTGGAGCTGTCGGCGAGGTAGCCGGCGATCGCTCCGCCGCCGAAGACGACCAGGCCGAGGACGAGGGCGCCGCGGCGGCTGTACTTGTCGCCGATCGCGCCGAGCAGCAGCATCAGCGCCGCGTACGGGACGGTGTAGCCGTCGATCACCCACTGCAGGTCGGCGCTGGACAGACCGAGGTCCCGGGTCATGTCGGGCGCCGCGACCGTGAGGGCGGTGTTGGCCATCACGATGATCAGCAGGCTCAGGCAGAGCACGAGGAGCGCCCACCAGCGTCGGGCGTAGGGCCGGTCCGTCCTTTCGACCGGTTGGTTCATGACGAGTCGCATGGCAGGGGTCGCCTTCCTCGGTACGCGACGGGACTTGCACAGCGGCGTGCAATTGCACAGCCATGTGCAATGTACGTCGTTGCACAGCACTGTGCAAGCCGCGGAGGTTGCACAGCACCGTGCGGGCCGAGGAGGGGCGTGCAGAATGACTGCCATGACCACGGGTAGCTCCAGCCGCGCCGACGCCAACCGACGCCGCATCCTCGACGTCGCCCTCGTCGAGCTGCTGCGCGACCCCGACGCCTCCATGGACCAGATCGCGCGCGCCGCGGGGGTCGTGCGGCGGACGGTGTACGGGCACTTCCCGAGCCGTGAGGCGCTGATCAGCACGCTCGTCGACGGAGCGGTTCAGGCGCTGGCGGAGGCGGACGCGGGAGCCCGTGCGGGGGTGGGCGACCCGGCGGAGGCGGTGGCCCGGTCGGTGCTCGCGATCTGGGAGATCGCCGACCGCTACCGGCTGCTGGTCGCCCTGGCCCAGCGCACGGTCACCGTGCAGGGCATCCGCGAACGCCTCGCGCCCCTACGCGAGAACAAGATCCAGCTGCTCCAACGCGGCCTGGACGAGGGCGTCTTCAGCTCCCCACTGCCCGCGCCGGCCCTCGCGTACGTGCACGAGCAGATGCTCTTCGCGGTGACGGAGGCGGTGAACGACGGCCTGGTGACAGCGCAGGAGGCGGGCCGCTCGGCCACGGTCACCGTGCTGACCGCGGCGGGCGTACCCGCCTCCACGGCCACCGAGCTGGTGGCCAAGGTGAGTGGGGAGTCGTAGACCCCGGAAGAGATGGAAGCCGGGCGGCTGGATCAACGGGGGGGACCCAGCCGCCCGGCGGCGGTTCCCGGACGCCCGGCCCGGGTTCAGGCGGGGCCGGACGTCCGGAGCTTTCTCAGGGATCAGGCCTTGGCCAGCTCCTTCTCGCCGTCTTCGCGAGGCTCGGGAAGCTCCTTGGCCGCGGCCTCCTGCTCGTCCAGCAGGGTCGTCTCGTCGAACGGCAGCTCACCGCCGAGGACCTGCTTGACTCGGACCTTGTCGATCTCCTTGGTCCACGTACCGACCAGGACCGTCGCCACCGCGTTGCCCGCGAAGTTGGTCAGCGCACGCGCCTCGCTCATGAAGCGGTCGATGCCGACGATCAGGCCGACGCCGTCGACCAGCGCGGGCTTGTGCGACTGGAGACCGCCTGCCAGCGTGGCCAGGCCCGCGCCGCTGACGCCCGCCGCACCCTTGGAGGCCAGTAGCAGGAAGAGCAGCAGCGGGATCTGCTCGCCGATGGACATCGGGGTGCCCAGGGCGTCGGCGATGTAGAGGGACGCCATGGTCATGTAGATCATGGTCCCGTCGAGGTTGAAGGAGTAGCCGGTCGGCACGGTGATGCCGACGACCGGCTTGCTGACGCCCAGGTGCTCCATCTTCGCGATGAGCCGCGGCAGCGCGGACTCGGAGGACGAGGTCGAAAGGATCAGCAGGAACTCGCGGGCGAGGTACTTGAAGAGCGTGAAGATGTTCAGCCCCGCGACGAGCCGCAGCAGCGCGCCGAGCACGATGAAGACGAACAGGAAGCAGGTCACGTAGAACCCGAGCATCAGCACGGCGAGGGACTTCAGCGCGTCCAGGCCCGCGGAGCCGACGACGGCCGCGATGGCACCGAAGGCACCGATCGGCGCGGCCCACATGACCATGGACAGGATGCGGAAGACCAGCCGCTGGATGTGCTCGATGCCCCGCAGCACCGGCTGCCCGACCGGCCCCATGGCCTGCAGCGCGAACCCGGTGAGCAGCGCGACCAGCAGGGTCTGCAGCACCTGGCCCTCGGTGAACGCGGACACGAAGGTGAGCGGGATGATCGACAGGACGAAGTCGACCGGCGGCAGCGCGTCGGGGGACACCTGGTCGTGTCCGGTCGCCTTGATGGCGTTGGTGATGTGCAGCCCGTCACCCGGGTGCAGGACGTTGCCGACGACGAGGCCGATGGCGAGGGCGACGAGCGACATCACGAGGAAGTAGCCGAGCGCGATACCGCCGACGGCACCGACCTTCGCGGCCTTGCGTACGGAGCCGATGCCGAGCACGATCGTGCAGAAGATGATCGGCGAGATCATCATCTTGATCAGGTTCACGAAGCCGGTGCCCAGCGGCTTCAGCTCGACTCCGGCATCGGGCCAGATGAGCCCCACGGCGATACCGAGCGCGACCGCCACAATGACGGCGATGTACAGGTAGTGGGTCCGGTCCCGCTTCACGCGGGGTGCGGCAGGTGCCGTATCGGGGGAACTGGCGGCCACGGCTGCCCTCCTTGACGTCTTCGTCGGCATCACCGGCGTGCGGCTCACGTCCGGGGGTTGTGGGGGATGCCTGGACTATCTCCCGGTCTGTGAGGGCGGTCACCCTTCCGTTCATTTAGTTCATGCTTAACCCGAGAGGCACACTGCTGACATGCGCTTCCCGTCCCTCCCCCGCCCCCGCAGCCTGGCCGGCCAGCTGTTCGCCATGCAGGCCGTGCTGATAGCGGTGGTCGTGGCCGGGTACGCGCTGTTCACCTACGTCAGCGACGAACGGCAGGCCGAGGACGCGGCCGCCCGGCACGCGACGGCCGTGGCCCGCTCGATCGCGGACTCCCCCTCGGTCCGCTCGGCGATCCACACCCCCGATCCGACCAAGCGGCTCCAGCCCTACGCGATGCAGGTCATGCGGGACGCGAACGTGGACTTCGTGACGATCATGACCCCGTCCGGGATCCGCTGGACCCACCCCGACGAGAAGCAGATCGGCAAGCACTTCCTCGGCCGCATCGGCCCCGCCCAGCACGGCCGCACCTTCACCGAGACCTACACCGGCACCCTCGGCGCGTCCGTCCGCGCGGTCACCCCGGTGGAGGAGAACGGCAGGGTCGTGGGCCTGGTCAGCGCCGGCATCAAGGTCGAGGCGATCAGCGCACGGGTCCGGGGCCAGGTCACGGCCCTGCTCGGGGTGGCCGGCGTCGCACTGCTGCTGGGCGCGGTCGGCACGTACGTGGTCAACGCCCGTCTGCGCCGCCACACCCACGGCATGAACGCGGCCGAGCTGAGCCGGATGCACGACTACCACCAGGCGGCGCTGCATGCGGTCCGCGAGGGGCTGCTGATGCTCGACGGACAGTTCAGGGTGGCGCTGATCAACGACGGCGGCCGGGAGCTGCTGGGCGTCGGCGAGGAGGAGGACGTCATCGGCAGGTCGGTGGCGGACCTCGGCCTGCCCGCTCCGCTGACCGGGGCGCTGCTGTCGTCGGAGCCGCGCGTGGACGAGGTGCACCTGACGGCGTCCCGGGTGCTGGTGGTGAACACCTCACCGGTGTCCGGGGGAGAGCGGCGCGGCACCGTCGCGACCCTGCGAGACGTCACCGAACTCCAATCGCTCATGGGCGAGTTGGACTCGGAGCGGGGCTTCACCCAAGCCCTGCGCTCGCAGGCCCACGAGGCGGCGAACCGCCTCCACACGGTCGTCTCGCTGATCGAGCTGGGCCGGGAGCAGGAGGCGGTGGACTTCGCGACGGCGGAACTGGAGCTGGCCCAGGCTCTCACCGACCAGGTGGTGGCCGCCGTGAGCGAGCCGGTACTGGCCGCCCTGCTGCTGGGCAAGACGGCCCAGGCGAACGAGCGGGGCGTCGAGCTGGTGGTGTCGCCGGACAGCCGGCTGGACGACGGCGTGCTCCCCGCCGAGTTGTCGCCCCGGGACCTGGTGACCGTCCTCGGCAACCTGATCGACAACGCGGTCGACGCGGCCCAGGGCAGTGCGCAGGCGCGGGTGACCGTGACGGCGTACGCCTCGGCCGCCGAACTGGTGCTGCGCGTGTCCGACACGGGACCTGGTGTCGACCCCGCCCATGCCGACCTGGTATTCCAACGGGGGTTCACGACGAAGCCGGCGGGACCCGGCGGGCGGGGCCTGGGTCTGGCCCTGGTCCGGCAGGCGGTGACCCGGCTCGACGGGACGTTGACGGTGGCGGAGTCCGACGAGGAAGGGGCGGGCGGAGCGGTGTTCGAGGTGCGGTTGCCGCTGCGCTCATCGGTGGGTGGCGGCAGATGACGGATTCGGTTTCCCAGCCCATCCGGGTCCTCGTCGTCGAGGACGACCCGGTGGCCGCCGACGCGCACGTCATGTACGTCGGCCGGGTGCCGGGATTCGTGGCGGTGGGCAAGGTGCACACGGGCGCGGAGGCGCGGCGCTTCCTGGACCGTACGCCCGTGGACCTGCTGTTGCTGGACCTGCATCTGCCGGATGTGCACGGGCTGCAGCTGGCGCGGTCACTGCGGGCGGCCGGGCATCACGCGGACGTGATAGCGGTGACGTCGGCGCGGGATCTGGCGGTGGTGCGGGAGGGCGTTTCGCTTGGGGTGGTGCAGTACGTCCTGAAGCCGTTCACTTTCGCCACGCTGCGGGATCGGCTGGTGCGGTATGCCGAGTTCCATGCGGCGGTGGGGGAGGCGAGCGGGCAGGACGAGGTGGATCGGGCGCTGGCTGCGCTGCGTGCGCCTTCGCCTGCGGCGCTGCCGAAAGGGTTGAGCGGGCCGACGCTGGAGCGAGTCACGGGCGCTTTGCGGGAGGCGTCGGAGGGGGTTACGGCTGCGGGGGTGGCTGAGGTGGTGGGGATTTCGCGGATTACTGCTCGGCGGTATCTGGAACACCTGGTGGAGGCGGGGAGGGCTGGGAGGAGTCCGTTGTACGGCCAGGTGGGAAGGCCGGAGTTGGTGTATCGCTGGGTGTCGCAGGGGCAGTGAGGGCTTCGGCTCGGGCGCGGGCCAGTTCGGCTTGGTCGGAAGCGTTGCCGCGGATGTACGCGTCAGCGGCCTGAAGCCAGCAGGTCCGGGCATAGGCGGGGCTCTGGGCGACTGTGTGGGCAAGGGCGAGATTGTGGAGGCTCTTGCCCGCCCCGTACCAGTTCTCGTTCTTTCGAAAGATGTCCAACGCGTTACCCCAGGCTTCAATGGCCTCGTCGGTTCGGTCGGCCTTCAGCAGGGCTAGGCCAAGATTGTTCCAGGCGTTGCCTTCGCGGATGCGGTCTCCAGTTGCCCGGTGCAGATCACGGGCAAGCACCAGGGCATCAATCGACTCCTCCGTATGACCCAACTCCCACAAGGCGACACCGAGATTGCTCCATGCGGTGCCTTCCTGAGTTCGGTCTTGAGTGATCTGAAACAGTTTGCATGCACGAGCATGGGCGTCGATCGCCTCAGGTAACCGGCCTGCGGCTTGCATGGACAGACCGAGATTGCCCCATGCGATGGCTTCGCGGTGCGGGTCCTTCGAGGCCTGGTGCAGATCGCGGGCACGCACGTGGGCGTCGATCGCCTCCTGTGGCCTACCTACCTTCCGCAACACGAGGCCGAAGCTGTTCCAGGCGTTGCCCTCGTCCACGGGGCTCCCTGTGAGTCGCATGGCTTCCAGAGCAGTGGCGGCCACAGCAATCCAGTCGTCAAAGTACCGTCGCCAGTCCAGGTACTCCATCAGGCACTCGCCCAGTCGTGCTGCGGTCTGAGCGAGCCGCTCCTCCTGCGCCCATTGCGCTGCCGCCACCAGGCCCGTTCGCTCTGCGTCCAGCCAGGCCAGTGCGTGCGCTCGGTCCGCGAAGTGATCCGGCTCCGGTCTGCCCGGCAGCCAGCGCAAACGGTCGTCAGCCGCCGAGGCAAGCCTTAGGTAGAACGCCAGCACACGGTCCCGCGCCGCATCCCCTTCGTTCCGCAACACCCCGTCCCGAGCCATCACACTCGTTCCGAACGCCCGCACCAGATCGTGCAAGCGCCATCGCCCGCGTCCACTCCCCCGCTCCACGAGGTGCGCACGCCCCAGCGCCCTCAGGTCCTTGAGCGGAGGCGCGTCGGCCCCGATCAACACGGCCACCACCTCGTCGGTCACCTCCGGCCCCGGCGCGATGGCCAGCAGGCGCAGGAGTCGGGCCTGATCGGCCGGCAGTCGGCGGTAGGAGAGGTGGAAGGCGGCGCGGACGCTGCGGTCACCGTCGTCGAGGGCGGCGAACCGGTCGTATGACGTGGCGAGCTCCTCGACGAGTTCCGCAACCGACTTGTCGGGATCCTCTGCCAGCAGCGCGGCAACGATCTGCAAGGCCAGCGGAAGGTGCCCACAGAGATTGGCGAGACGTGCGGCCGCCTCGGCATCATCGGCGACCCGGTCGTCCTCCGGGTCGGCGATTCGCAGGGATCGGTCGAGGAGTTCATGGGCCGCCGCAGGCATGAGCTGGTCCAACGGAATGAGTCGGGCCCCCAGTTGTGACAGCCGGTTTCGCGAAGTGACGAGAACCCGGTGCCGCCCACCCCCCGGCAGCAGCGGCCGTACCTGCTCCGGCGAGGACGCGTTGTCCGCAAGGATCAGCACCGCATCCCGCTCAGCAAGCAACGACCGGTACAGCCCCGCCCGCTCGTCCGCCGTGGCCGGAACGTGCTCCGGCTCGACACCGATCGCCTGCAGCAGCGACTGAAGTGCCTGGCCGGCGGTGACCGGTGCGTCGTCGTACCCATGCAGATCCACGAATAGGACGCCACCCGGAAACCACCCCGCCTCCCGCGCCGCGTACGCCGCCTGAACCGCCAGCGCGGTCTTGCCGATACCGCCGAGACCGGACACAGCGGTGACGAGTACGGCCTGAGGTACCCCGCTGCCGCCCATCGGGTTCAGGGCAGCACGCAACCGTTCCAACTCCCGCTCCCGGCCCGTGAAACCCGCCGTCTTGGGAGGCAACGCATCCAACGCGGTAGGCGCCGACCCCTGCTGCCGGTACTCCGCCTTCCCGATGACCGTCCCTCTGAACTCGCTGCCCCGGAGGTCGATGTGATCGCTCACCCCGCGCTGCCCCCCACCCCGAACGGCACGGCGTACTGAACGATGTACACCCCCAGCCCGAGCACCGAGGCCGCCTCCAACACAGACAGCGCCACCAGCCCCGTCGAGACGTCATCCCCCACCCAGTACACGACGAGCGCACCCAACGGCACGACACAGAAGGCCAGCAGATCCACCACACACTGCGCGACCTTCCGCGAGACCCGCCGCGCATCGCCCCGATGGGCGACCTCCCATTTGAAGATCTCGCCCCCCTCCACCTGAACCATCTCCGCGAGCCGAGGTCCCAGCTCCCCCCGTACATAGGCCCCGATGGCCGAAATCTTCTGGTCATTGACGAGATACGTCCACCCGAGCACGACGCACACCGGCGGCAGCGCCAGCAACATCGCGGCCTGCTTGGCCTGCGCGGCGGCGGCGATCACGGCAGCCACGACAGTGAGCGTCACATACAGCAGATTGTCCCGGAACCCGATCCGCGTCTTCTGCTCGTCCTTGATCGCCTGATACTCGGTGAGCAGCAACTGCCCCACCGTTACGTCCCGTTCTGCCACTCGCACCCCTTCCCCCGGCAGTACCTTAAGAGTGTGCCGCAGACGAAGCCGACTGTTCTGATCCTGACCGCACTGGCGCTGGAGTACACGGCGGTGCGGGCATACATCGAAGAGCGGGAGGAACGATCCCACCCCGACAACGGGACCTTCGTGGAGGTGGGCCGCCTGCCCGGCACGTCCTGGCAGGTCGCCGCCGCCGAGCTGGGCGAGGGCTCCAGGAGTGCGGCCGCCCTCACCTCCTCCCTCATCGGCTGGCTGCGCCCGCAGGCCGTCCTGTTCGTGGGGGTGGCCGGCGGCCTCAAGGAGGACATCGGCCTCGGGGACGTCGTGGTGGGCACGAAGGTGTACGGCATTCACGGCGGCAAGGTCACACCCGAGGGCCACCTGGATCGCCCCGAGGCCTGGCACGGCTCCAACGCACTACTCTCCGCCGCACGTGCCGCCGTACGGGACATGCCCGACGTACGGACCCACTTCAAGCCGATCGCCACGGGAGACGTGGTCCTGGCCGACGCCGACTCCGACATCGCCCGGCACGTCCGCGAGCGCTACAACGACGCGGCCGCCTTCGAGATGGAGGGTTCGGGAGCGGCCCACGCGGCTCACCTGGAGGGCCGCGACGCCCTCGTCATCCGGGGTATCAGCGACCACGCGAACGCCGAGAAGGCCGTGGCCGACGCCGGCGGTTCCCAGCAGCGGGCGGCTGCGCAGGCTGCGGCGGTTGCGGTGGGGGTGTTGCGGAAGTACCGGCCACGGGGCGGGAGTTCCGACGACTCCGAGGAGGGTCCCCAAGAGGGATACGGGGGCGACCACATCGACTTCCGGGGCGGGACCTTCTACGGGCCCGTCATCGGGAAGCAGGTCGGAGGCCGCTAAGGTCACCGTCCACGGCCCGGTACCGCGCGCGAGCGCGACGCTTCCGCCCCGGCCCCTCAGCTTCACCGGCCGCGAGGAGGAACTGCGCCGCCTGCTCCCCTGTCTGGGCCCCGCAGAGGGCGACACCGCCCCGCCCATCCTGATCTCGGCCCTCACCGGCATGGGCGGCGTCGGCAAGACGGCGCTCGCGTTGGAGGCGGCGCATCGGGCACGCGCCAAGGGCTGGTTTCCGGGTGGCACCCTGTTCGTGGACCTGCGCGGGTACGACGAGAATCCCGTCACCGCAGACCAGGCGGTGCTGGCGCTGCTCGACGCCCTCGGTGTGCAAGGGACGGATCTGCCGACGACGGCAGCACGTCAGTACGACGTCTACCGTGAAGGCCTCGCCAGCCGGGCTCGAACACTGCTCATCCTCGACAACGTCTCGGACCCGGCACAGTTCCGCGAGCTGTTGCCCGGCACCGATCATCACCGAGTCCTGATCACGTCACGCGACCGGCAGGACGCCCTGCCCATTCGGCTTGTCGACTTGGCGACGCTCGACCCGGCCGAGTCGGTGGCCCTCTTGACGCGGGCGCTACTCGACGCCGACGAGCGCGACGAGCGGCCCCGGCTGGAGCCTGGCACCCTACGCCAACTCGCCTCACTCTGCGGCCATTTGCCCCTGGCCCTTCAGATCGCCGCCGCGATGCTCCGTCGGCGCCGTCATCGCAGCATCGCCTCGCTGGTGGCAGAGATCGAGAAGGCCGGGGACCCGACCCACGTACTCGACAACGGTAGTCCGGCTGTAGATCTGTACGGACGTTCGTTGGTACTGCGGCCGGTGCTGGTGACGTCGTACCGCCGCCTTCCGCCAGAGCAGGCCCGGCTGCTGCGGTTGCTGGCTGTGGCCCCAGGTGAGGACACCAGCACAGAGGCCGTGGCGGCTCTGATGGACCTGGATGAGGAAACCGCCCTGCGTGCACTGGAGGACCTGGCCGCCGCACATCTCGTCACGGCGACCCAGGAGAGCGCAGGATATGCCGTTGTGCTGCGATGGCGGTTGCATGACCTGCTGCGGGCTTTCGGGGCAGGAGTAGTGGCCGGAGACGTGGCTTTGCGGGAGGAAGGCGAAGCCGCGCGGGAGCGTGTTCTGGAGTTCTACTACGGGTGGGCCGATGCTGCCGATGACCGGTTGCGGTGGCTGCCCGGTATGCCTGAACCGGAGCGCTTCGCGCGCCGGGGGCAGGCCCTGGCATGGCTGGACGGGGAGCGAGCGGCGCTTGTGGCGGCCGTGTCGTGGGCGAAGGAGGGCCGGCACACGGACACAGCGGTGCGGCTGAGCCTGTGCCTCGCGGAATATCTCCACTGGCGGCGGTTCTTCGATGACCTGATCACCGTGAGCCAAGTCAGCCAGGAGGCCGCCCACCGTGTCGGCGATCGCCTCGGTGAGGCCATGGCGTGGCACAACCTCGGTGCCGCCCTGCAGAGTGTGGGCCGGGCGGAGGAAGCGATCGACGCCCTCACCCTCGCCCGCGACCTGTTCCAAGCCGCCAAGGACCGCCCGGCCGAGGCCATGGCTTGGAACAACCTCGGCCTCGCCCTGCGGCGATCGGGCCGGGCAGGGGAAGCGATCGACGCCCACACCCGCGCCCGCGACCTCTCCCAGGCCATCAAGGACCGTCCCAGCGAGGCCATGGCATGGCACAACCTGGGTGCCGCCCTGAAAGAGTCCGGTCGGGCGGAGGAAGCGATCGGCGCCCACACCCGCGCCCGCGACCTGTTCCAAGCCGCCAAGGACCGTCCCAGCGAGGCCATGGCGTGGAACGACCTGGGTGTATCTCTGGCGGAGTTGGGACGGGCGCAGGAAGCGATCGACGCATATCGCAGAGCCCTGGAGGCCCATCACGAGTTCGAAGACTGGTACCGGGCGGCCCAGACCCTTACCAATCTAGCCGTCGCCCACGAGGCCACCGATCGCCCCGCCGAAGCCCGCACCTACTATCTCCGAGCCGCCGACGCCTTCACACGAGCCAACGCCCCTTCCGAAGCCGCTCAAGCCCGTACCCGTGCGGCCCAGCAACCCGAATAACCCCAGCGTCACCCCACTCTCGCATTCCCCCGAGCCCCCGCAGCGCCGCCCGCACGCCCACGCTCGTCGCCAGTTCGCGCGCTGATCTGCAAAAGGGATCTGCAGTGATCGCTCGTGACGGCACCCAGGCCAACGCGCCGACCGAAGCCTCCAACGCCCAATCCCACGCAGACTCATTGACCTGACTAGACCACTCCTCCTACGTTCACACGGCAGCCATCTCCACGTCACGCCACAACGATGTGCGTCCAGGAGGTCATGCCCGTGCGCCCCACCGCCACCGCCCTCGTAGCACTCACCCTCGCCGCGACCACCCTCACCGCCTGCGGCAACGGCTCCGGCAGCAGCCCCAACACCGTCAAGGTCTCCTTCAAGCAGTCGACGGACAACTCCATCAAGGTGATGGACACGTACCTCGCCGACATCAAGAAGCAGTTCGAGAAGAAGTACCCCGGCAAGAAGGTGGAGCTGGTCCCCATCAAGGCGCCGGACTCGGAGTACTACACCAAGCTGCAGCAGATGCTCCGCTCCCCGAGGACCGCCCCGGACCTGGTGTACGAGGACACCTTTCTCATCAACTCGGACATCACGAGCGGGTACTTGAAGCCCCTCGACCCGTACCTGGCCAAGTGGCCGGACTGGCGGCAATTCATCGACACCGCCAAGAGCGCGGCGAGGGGCGAGGACGGGAAGACGTACGGCGTCCCGGACGGTACCGACACCCGAGGTCTCTGGTTCGACAAGCGTGTCTTCAAGAAGGCCGGTCTGCCTGCCGACTGGCAGCCGAAGAGCTGGGACGACGTCCTCGCTGCCGCCCGTACCATCAAGCAGAAGGTCCCCGGCGTCACCCCGCTCAACGTCTACACCGGCAAGCCGGCCGGTGAGCGGGCCACCATGCAGGGGTTCGAGATGCTCCTGTACGGCACCGGCGACGGGACGGCGGACCCCCTTTACGACAGCGGCAGCAAGAAGTGGATCGCCGGGAGCCAGGGGTTCAGGGACTCGCTGAAGTTCGTCGAGACCGTGTACCGGGAGAAGCTCGGCCCCGACGTCTCCGACGCGCTCGATCCCAACTTCGCCACCACTGTCAACGGCGAGCTTCTCCCCCAGGGCAAGCTCGGCATCGACCTCGACGGCTCCTGGCTCCCGCAGGCCTGGCTGCCGGGCAGCGGGCACGAGTGGAAGGACTGGTCCGAGCAGCTCGGGCTCGCCTATATGCCCACCCAGCACGGCCAGGCCCCGGGCAAGGTGAGCATGTCCGGCGGCTGGACCTGGGCTGTCCCGGCCAAGGCCGCCCATCCGGACCTCGCCTTCGACTTCGTCAAGACCATGCAGACGAAGGACAACGCCCGCAAGTGGTACATCGCCAACTCCGGTATCGCGGTGCGGAAGGACGTGGCGAGCGACCCGGCGTACGCCACCGCCCAGCCCGGCATCAAGTTCTTCACCGACCTCGTCGCCAGCACCCACTACCGGCCCGCCTACCCCGCGTACCCGAAGGTGTCGACCGCCGTCCAGGACGCCATGGAGGGTGTCAGCACCGGTGATCGGTCCGTGGACGAGGCGGCGCGTGGCTACGACGCCGCCCTCAAGGACGTCACCGGCAACCAAGTCGTCCAGAAGTGAGGCGCCATCAGGGGAGCACGGTCAGCCGTGCTCTCCCCCTCACCCCTGCCCTGGTCCTCCTGCTTCTCTTCCTCGCCGGCCCCATCGCCTACTGCGTCTACATCGCCTTCACCGACCTCCAGCTGACCGGTCAGGCCCACTCCTCCTTCGTCGGTTTCGACAACTTCCGCAAAGCCTTCCACGACGAGGCGTTTCTCAACGCGGTATGGCTGACGCTGGTGTTCACCGTCTTGTCCTCGCTCGTCGGGCAGAACACCCTGGGCCTCGCCCTCGCGGCGCTGATGAAACGGGCCTCCAAGCCCGTGCGGACCCTCACAGGCGCGGTCGTGATCACCGCCTGGGTGCTGCCGGAGGTCGTCGCCGGGTTCCTCCTCTACGCCTTCTTCCGGCGCGAGGGCACCTTGAACGCCATCCTCCAGCACCTCCATCTGCCGTCGCAGAACTGGCTGTTCACCCTGCCCATCCTCGCCGTCTCCTTCGCCAACGTCTGGCGCGGCACCGCGTTCTCGATGCTCGTCTACTCGGCCGCGCTCGACGAGATACCGAGCGAGATCAGCGAGGCCGCGGAAGTGGACGGCGCGGGCGGGTGGCGGCGGATGTGGCACATCACCCTGCCGATGATCCGGCGTTCCATCGGCACCAACCTCATGCTCAACACCCTGCAGACGCTCTCCGTCTTCGGGCTGATCTGGGTGATGACCAGAGGCGGGCCCGGCGACAAGAGCCAGACCCTGCCGCTGTTCATGTACGAACAGGCCTTCCAGAACAGCATGATCGGGTACGGCACCGCCGTCGCTCTGCTCCTGCTGCTCGTGGGCTCCCTGTTCTCCGTCGTCTATCTGCGTCTGCTGCGGACGGAGGTGTAGGACCGGCCATGCCCCGACATCGTCCCTCACGTCGCCTCGCCGCCGACGCCGGGCTGCTCGTCGTCGCCCTCGCCTTCGCGCTGCCGCTCGCCTGGGTGCTGCTGTCCTCGGTGGACCCGCATGCGGACTTGAAGGTCAAGGTGCCCGACGGGCTCACGCTCGGCAACTTCGACGCGATCCTCACCCCGGACATCACCTACACGCCGCTGCTCAACAGCCTGATCCTGTGCGGCGGGGCCACCGCGCTGACCGTCGTCTGCGCGGCCCTCGCCGCCTACCCGCTCTCCCGTTTCCGGTCCCGGCTGAACCGGCCGTTCCTGCTGACGATCCTGTTCGCCACGAGCCTGCCGATCACCGCGATCATGGTGCCGGTGTACGCGCTGTTCGTGCGGGTGAACCTGATCGACACGCTGCAGGGGACGATCTTCTTCTTCGCCGCCTCCCAACTCCCGTTCGCCATCTGGCTGATGAAGAATTTCATGGACGGGGTGCCGAAGGAGCTGGAGGAGGCGGCCTGGACGGACGGGGCGTCGTCGTTGCAGTCCCTCGTCCGGATCGTGCTGCCGTTGATGGGGCCGGGGCTCGCCGTCGTGACCGTCTTCTCGTTCGTGATGATGTGGGGGAACTTCTTCGTCCCCTTCATGCTGCTGCTCACCCCGGACCAGATGCCGGCCTCGGTCAGCATCAACGACTTCTTCGGCAACCGGGGCATGGTCGCGTACGGGCAGCTCGCCGCGTTCTCCGTGATCTATTCGACGCCGGTGATCCTTCTGTACGTACTCGTGGCGCGGCGACTGGGGGGTGGGTTCGCACTCGGGGGCGCGGTCAAGGGGTAGCGGGCACGGGTGATCCGCCCGTTACCTACCGAACGGCCGGAACATACTGAACAGCCGGAACGTACCGAACAGCCGGAACCGTACGTTCCTACAATTAGTGATCCTGTCGGAACGGCCCGTAGTCAACCCGCGGGTAGCTCCCTAGCTTGTGCGGAGTGCGCCAACCCTCAGCCCAACCGAACCCCTCGGCTCCCCCGTTCAACGCCCCGGCAGCCCGCCGGCTCCGTGCCGCCCTCGGCATGGGGCCCGAGCACGTCGCCTACGGGATGCGTGCGTCGTACGGGATGCCGTACGTCACCCCGGACCTCGTCGTCGCCTGGGAACGCGGGATCGCTTCTCCCGACAATCCCGAGCTCACCGCCCTCGCGGGTGTGCTGTGGTGTTCTCCGGGTGAACTGATCGGCAGGCCCCGTACGCTGCGCGAGCACCGGGTCGCCCGCGAGATCGCGCCCGAGGACGTGGCCCACGCCCTCGGCATGGACCTGTCCGGGTATCTGCGCATGGAGGAGAGCGGGGAGTGGCGGGGCAACGAGCGCCAGTCGGCCGCGCTCGCCCGGGTGCTGGAGCTGCCCCTGCCCGACTTCGTGACCGTCACGGGCCGCGAGAATAGGCTCGCCGAGCTGCTGCACAGCGCGGTGACCACCCGCTGGCAGGCCTATGTGCGCCCGGTCGCGAAGCTCGCGCCCCTGGACCGGGCAGTCCTGGAGGACGTACTGCAGGAGCTGCACCAGGACTACCAGGGGCACATGGCCGCCACCCTCAGCTGGGGCGGCGGCAGCAGCGATGCCAGCGAGTCCGGCCAGGACTTCATCGGCCGGATCGTGGAGAACTTCTGGACGGCCGTCGAGAACAGGACCGGCTAGTCGAGAACAGGTACAGCCGGAAGAGAACAGGTGCGGCTGGTCGAGAACAGGTACGGCTAGAAGACCGACTCGGCCTCGTCCATGCGGTCCTTCGGGACCGTCTTCAGCTCGGTGACCGCCTCCGCCAGCGGCACCATCTGGATGTCGGTGCCGCGCAGCGCGGTCATCTTGCCGAAGTCACCGCGGTGCGCGGCCTCGACGGCGTGCCAGCCGAAGCGGGTGGCGAGGACACGGTCGTACGCGGTCGGGACGCCGCCGCGCTGGACGTGGCCGAGGATGACCGGCTTGGCCTCCTTGCCGAGGCGCCGCTCCAGCTCGAAGGCGAGCGCGGTACCGATGCCCTGGAAGCGCTCGTGACCGTACTGGTCGATCTCGCCCTTGACGTAGTCCATGGTCCCGTCGACGGGGTGGGCTCCCTCGGCGACGCAGACGACCGCGAACTTCTTGCCCCGGGAGAACCGCTCCTCGACCATCTTGACCAGGTCGGCGGGGTCGAAGGGGCGCTCGGGCAGGCAGATGCCGTGGGCGCCGGCGGCCATGCCGGACTCCAGGGCGATCCAGCCGGCGTGCCGGCCCATGACCTCGACGACCATCACGCGCTGGTGGGACTCGGCCGTGGTCTTCAGGCGGTCCATGGCCTCGGTGGCGACGCCGACGGCGGTGTCGAAGCCGAAGGTGCGGTCCGTGGAGGAGATGTCGTTGTCGATGGTCTTGGGGACGCCGACGACCGGCAGGCCCGCGTCGGAGAGCATGCGGGCCGCGGTCAGCGTGCCCTCGCCGCCGATCGGGATCAGCGCGTCGATGCCGAACTCCTCGGCCATGTCGGTGGCGCGCTCGCAGGCCTCGCGCAGCCGGTCGCGCTCCAGCCGGGAGGAGCCGAGGATGGTGCCGCCGCGGGCCAGGATGCCGCTGACGCCGTCCAGGTCGAGGGTGCGGTGGTGGCGGTCGAGCAGACCGCGGTAGCCGTCCTCGAAGCCGATGACCTCGTCGCCGTACTGCGCCACCGCGCGGTGCACGACCGACCGGATCACGGCGTTCAGGCCGGGGCAGTCGCCGCCTGCGGTGAGAACTCCGATGCGCATCGTGCTGTGTCTCCTGCTCGCTTTCGGTGCCGGTGAGCCAGTGCCGATTGTTTCACGTCCGCCGGAGCGGTGAAGTCCTGACGGGCGCCTTATCCGGCATCGGGGGTACTGTCAAGAGGGTTCTGCTCACCTTGGTGGGCGATTTTTATGTCGTAGACGAGACAGCCACAGGAAACGGAGTGCACACGTGACGCGCAGCGTGTACGTGACCGGGATCGACCGCGGCGACGGCCGCCAGGTCGTGGAGCTGGGGATCATGGAGCTCCTGACCCGGCAGGTCGACCGGGTGGGCGTGTTCCGCCCGCTCGTGCACGACCGACCCGACCGGATGTTCGAGCTGCTGCGGTCGCGGTACCGCCTCTCCCAGGACCCGGCGACCGTCTACGGCATGGACTACCTGGGGGCCTCCGCGCTCCAGGCCGAGCAGGGCACGGACGAGCTGGTCTCCGCACTGGTCGACCGCTTCCACCTGGTGGCCCGGGACTACGACGTCGTCCTCGTCCTCGGTACCGACTTCGCCGACACCCAGCTGCCGGACGAGCTGTCCCTGAACGCCCGCCTCGCCAACGAGTTCGGCGCGTCCGTGATCCCGGTGGTCGGCGGCCGCAGGCAGACGGCCGAGTCCGTGCTGGCCGAGACGCGCAATGCCTACCGCGCGTACGACGGGCTGGGCTGCGACGTCCTCGCCATGGTCACCAACCGGGTGCTGCGTGAGGACCGCGACGCGATCGCCGAGCGGCTCGCGGACCGGCTGCCGGTGCCTTGCTACGTGGTGCCCGACGAGCCCGCGCTGTCCGCGCCGACCGTCGCGCAGATAGCCCAGACCCTGGGCGCCAAGGTGCTGCTCGGGGACGACTCCGGGCTCGCCCGGGACGCGCTGGGCTTCGTCTTCGGCGGTGCGATGCTGCCGAACTTCCTGGGCGCCCTGACCCCGGGCTGTCTGGTGGTGACCCCGGGCGACCGCGCCGACCTGGTCGTCGGCTCGCTGGCCGCGCACAGCGCCGGCACCCCGCCGATAGCCGGCGTGCTGCTCACCCTGGACGAGGTACCGAGCGAGGAGATCCTCACGCTGGCCGCCCGGCTGGCCCCGGGCACCCCGGTGCTCTCGGTGTCCGGCACCAGTTTCCCCACCGCCGAGCACCTCTTCTCCCTGGAGGGGAAGATGACCGCGGCCACCCCGCGCAAGGCGGAGACCGCGCTCGGCCTGTTCGAGCGGTACGCCGACACCGCCGAGCTGGCCCGCCGGGTCTCGGCACCGAGCAGCGACCGGGTCACCCCGATGATGTTCGAGCACAAGCTGCTCGAACAGGCCCGCTCCGACAAGCGAAGGGTCGTTCTCCCGGAGGGCACCGAGGAGCGGGTGCTGCACGCGGCCGAGGTGCTGCTGCGCCGGGGCGTGTGCGACCTGACCCTGCTCGGCCCGGTCGACCGGATCCGCAAGCAGGCCGCCGACCTGGGCATCGACCTCGGCGACACCCAGCTCATCGACCCGGCCACCAGCGAGCTGCGCGACGCCTTCGCCGAGCAGTACGCCCTGCTGCGCGCCCACAAGGGCGTGACGGTGGAGCAGGCCTACGACGTCGTCTCCGACGTGAACTATTTCGGCACCCTGATGGTCCAGGAGGGGCTGGCCGACGGCATGGTGTCGGGGTCGGTGCACTCCACGGCGGCTACCATCCGGCCCGCCTTCGAGATCATCAAGACCCGGCCGGACTCCTCGATCGTGTCGTCCGTCTTCTTCATGTGCCTGGCCGACAAGGTGCTGGTCTACGGCGACTGCGCGGTCAACCCGGACCCGAACGCCGAGCAGCTGGCGGACATCGCCGTCCAGTCGGCGGCCACGGCGGCGCAGTTCGGCGTGGAGCCGCGGATCGCGATGCTGTCGTACTCCACCGGTACGTCGGGGTCGGGCGCCGACGTCGACAAGGTGCGCGCGGCGACCGAGCTGGTGCGCTCGCGGCGGACCGACCTGAAGATCGAGGGGCCGATCCAGTACGACGCGGCCGTGGAGCCGTCCGTCGCCGCCACCAAGCTGCCCGGCTCCGAGGTCGCCGGTCAGGCCAGCGTGCTGATCTTCCCCGACCTGAACACCGGCAACAACACCTACAAGGCCGTGCAGCGCTCGGCCGGCGCGATCGCCGTCGGCCCGGTCCTGCAGGGCCTGCGCAAGCCGGTCAACGACCTGTCCCGCGGCGCGCTCGTCCAGGACATCGTCAACACCGTCGCCATCACGGCGATCCAGGCCCAGAACCCGAGCGAGAAGGCGTCCGAGCTGTGAACACCCCGACCCGTGTCCTCGTCCTCAACTCCGGCTCCTCGTCGGTGAAGTACCAGCTGCTGGACATGCGGGACAGCAGCCGGCTGGCGGTGGGTCTGGTCGAGCGGATCGGCGAGCAGACCTCCCGGCTCAAGCACACCTGCCGCACCACGGGCGAGACCCGTGAGCACACCGGCCCGATCGCCGACCACGACGCGGCCCTCAAGGCGGTCGCCGAGGAGCTGGGCCGGGACGGTCTGGGCCTGGACTCGCCGGAGCTGGCCGCGATCGGGCACCGGGTGGTGCACGGGGGCATGTTCTTCACCGAGCCCACCGTCATCGACAACGAGGTGCTCGCCGAGATCGAGCGGCTGATCCCTGTCGCACCGCTGCACAACCCGGCCAACCTCACGGGAATCCGCACCGCGCAGGCGCTGCGCCCCGATCTGCCGCAGGTCGCGGTGTTCGACACGGCGTTCCACACGACGATGCCGGAGTCCGCGGCCCGCTACGCGATCGACCCGAAGATCGCGGACCGGCACCGCATCCGCCGCTACGGGTTCCACGGCACCTCGCACGCGTACGTCTCCCGCGAGACCGCGCGGCTGCTGGGCAAGGACCCGTCGGAGGTGAACGTGATCGTGCTGCACCTCGGCAACGGCGCCTCGGCGTCGGCGGTGGAGAAGGGCCGGTGCGTGGACACCTCCATGGGGCTGACGCCGTTGGAGGGCCTTGTCATGGGTACGCGCTCCGGCGACCTGGATCCCGCGGTCATCTTCCATTTGGCGCGTGTTGGCGGAATGTCCATGGACGAGATCGACACTCTTCTCAACAAGAGGAGCGGTCTGTTCGGCCTGTGCGGGGACAATGACATGCGGGAGATCCGCCGCCGGATCGACGAGGGCGACGAAGAGGCCGCGCTCGCCTTCGACATTTACATTCACCGGCTCAAGAAGTACATCGGCGCCTATTGCGCGGTGCTCGGCCGGGTGGACGCGGTCGCGTTCACGGCCGGGGTCGGCGAGAACGCGGCGCCGGTGCGGGAGGCTGCGATCGCGGGCCTGGAGGGGCTCGGCCTGGCGGTCGACGGCGAGCTGAACGCCGTACGCGGCGACGAGCCGCGGCTGATCTCGCCCGAGTCCGCGCGGGTCGCGGTCGCCGTGGTGCCGACCGACGAGGAACTGGAGATCGCCACGCAGACCTACACGCTTGTCGGGCAGTAACAATATGCGGCTCCGCCGCGTGGTCAGTTGAGCAAAAGGCAGTACAGCTGAGCAGTGGAGCTGAGTAATACACGGCAGTAACACGCCTGAGCGCATGTCCGCCCATTTGTATCTTCCGCCAGACGGAATATTCCGCAGCGAAACAAACCGATAGGATCGCCCCATGCGCCGTTCGAAAATCGTCTGTACTCTCGGCCCCGCGGTCGACTCCCACGAGATGCTCGTCGCCATGATCGAGGCGGGCATGAATGTAGCCCGCTTCAACTTCAGCCACGGCACCCACGCCGAGCACCAGGCGCGGTACGACCGCGTCCGTGCGGCTTCGAAGGAGACCGGCCGGGCCATCGGTGTCCTCGCCGACCTGCAGGGCCCGAAGATCCGCCTGGAGACCTTCGCCGAGGGTCCGGTCGAGCTGGAGCGCGGTGACGAGTTCGTCATCACGACCGAGGACGTGCCGGGCGACAAGCACATCTGCGGTACGACGTACAAGGGGCTGCCGGGCGACGTCTCGCGCGGCGACCAGGTCCTCATCAACGACGGCAACGTCGAGCTGAAGGTCCTGGACGTCGAGGGTTCGCGGGTGAAGACGATCGTCATCGAGGGCGGTGTCGTCTCCGACCACAAGGGCATCAACCTGCCCGGCGCGGCGGTCAACGTCCCGGCGCTGTCCGAGAAGGACATCGAGGACCTGCGCTTCGCCCTCCGCATGGGCTGCGACATGGTCGCGCTGTCCTTCGTCCGGGACGCCAAGGACGTGCAGGACGTCCACCGTGTGATGGACGAGGAGGGCCGCCGGGTCCCGGTGATCGCCAAGGTGGAGAAGCCGCAGGCGGTCGAGAACATGGAGGACGTCGTCCTGGCGTTCGACGGTGTGATGGTCGCCCGTGGCGACCTCGCCGTCGAGTACCCGCTGGAGAAGGTCCCGATGGTGCAGAAGCGCCTGGTCGAGATGTGCCGGCGCAACGCCAAGCCGGTGATCGTGGCGACCCAGATGATGGAGTCGATGATCACCAACTCCCGGCCGACCCGCGCCGAGGCCTCCGACGTGGCCAACGCGATCCTGGACGGTGCCGACGCGGTCATGCTGTCGGCGGAGTCCTCGGTGGGCGCCTACCCGGTCGAGACGGTCAAGACGATGTCGAAGATCGTCGCCGCGGCCGAGCAGGAGCTGCTCTCCAAGGGCCTGCAGCCCCTGGTCCCGGGCAAGAAGCCGCGCACCCAGGGTGGTTCGGTCGCCCGCGCGGCCTGCGAGATCGCCGACTTCCTCGGCGGAAAGGGGCTGATCGCCTTCACCCAGTCCGGCGACACCGCCCGCCGGCTGTCCCGCTACCGCGCGGCCCAGCCGATCCTCGCCTTCACCACCGACGAGGGCACCCGCAACCAGCTGACCCTCAGCTGGGGCGTGGAGCCCCACGTCGTCCCCTTCGTCAACACCACTGACGAGATGGTGGACATGGTCGACCAGGAGCTGGCCAAGCTGGGCCGCTTCACCCCCGGCGACACGGTCATCATCACCGCCGGCTCACCCCCCGGCGTCCCCGGCACCACCAACATGGTCCGGGTCCACCACGTGGGCGGCGAGAGCAAGTAAGGCTCCCCGCAAGGGCTTTGTACGACACTGAGGGCGCCCCCTGTGACAGGGGGCGCCCTCAGGCGTTCACGCCGGGCCGTCGCGGTAGTACGGCTTGAGCAGCATGAGGCCCACGGACGAAATCAGCCATCTGCGCATCCTCTGAAGGGTCGAAATGGCCGTGGCCCGGTCCTCCACGAGTGGAGGACCGGGCCACGGCGTGCGGCTCCCGAACGGGTCTGGGGGGTGCTCAGTCGGTGGTGTACACGTGCATGCCGGGCACGTGGAGGTCGCCACCGAACTGGGCTGCCTGCGTCACCTTCACGTTGGTGAAGTAGATCAGCGGGATGTTGAGCGGCGGCGGGCTGTCGGGGCTGAACGTCACCGGGATCAGTCCGAACAGGTTGCCCGAGATGCTCTGGGTGTACATCACGGTGTCGCCGTTGCGGATGGTGGACGTCGAGCCCTTCTCGGCCTGCACGTGGTAGACCTTGCCGGACTGCTTGTCGTTGACCGTCTGGTGCAGGTCGCCGATGTCGGTCCCGCCGGAGATGACGTACTTCAGCACCTTCTTCTTGGTGCCGCCCGCCGTCTTCACCTCGACGATGCCCTGGTAGTCGGCGCCCTTCAGCAGCAGCGAGCTGGCGTTCAGGTACCAGGGGTCGTCCGCCACCGGCACCTTGTTGTCGACACCGCTGACGTCGTCGGTGGCCGCCACACAGTTGTCCGGAGCCGTCGAGGAGCTCGCGGAGGGGCTGGGCGTGGCCGACGCGGCCGCGTCCGTGGCCGCCTGGGTGGTGCTGTCGGCCGTCTTGGAGACCGTGTCGGTGGTGTTCTTCACCGTGTCCGTGACCGTCGTGGCGGCCTTGGTCGCGGTGTCCTTGACGGTGTCGGCGGCGCTGCCCGTGTCCGAGGAGCCGGACGAGGACGACGTGGCCGGCGACGAGGACTCGGACGCGGACGGCGTCGGGCTCGTGGACGTACCGGAGTCCTTCGTGCCGCCGGTGAGGACGTCACCGATGTCACCGATCGTGTCGCCGATGGTGTCCAGGATGGTGCCACCGCTGCTCTGGGACGCCGACGGGGTCGGCGTGGCCGTGCTGCCGCCACCGGAGCCCGAGGAGCCGGAGTCCGAACCCGAGCCGGAGGAGCCGGAGGTCGCCGTCGGCGTGGGCGTGGCCTGGTCGCCGGAACCTGAATCCGACGAAGACGTCTTGCCCGTGGTCTTGCCGTCCTGGGTCTCGGCGGACGCCGTGGGGGTCGGCGTCGCCGTGGCGGTGGACTCGCTCGCGGACGGCGACGGCGAGGCCGAGGCGTCCTTGGAGCCGTCCAGCGCCGCGACGCAGTCCTTGTAGTCCGCGGCCTTCTGGCTGTTGGACGTCGACGGCGTGCTGCCGTTGTCGGCGAGGGCGAGGGTCGAGGTGAAACCCATGCCCACGATGACCGCCGTGGGCATGGCCACGGAAGCGATCGCCTTGCCGCCCGGCATATGGAACCTGGTGAACAGCGGCCTCTTGGGTGCCGCGTGGCGTGGCCCGGTTCTCGCGCGGGACCCGTCCACGTCGGTCCCGTGGGCCACCTCGTCAGCCGGCACTGTGCCTCCCGTTCGCCTCGTTGGCCGGGCTCGTCCCTGACAGGTCGTACGACTTGCTCACCTCGTCCGCGGCCTGCGGCGGCAGCGGCGCGGCTTCGGGGGCTGCGCCCTCACCCGGACCGGGCCCGGCCGGCGGCTCCGGCTGCGGCTCCGCGGCCGGCGCCCACGCCACGGCCATCGCTCCGCCGACGAGGGCGAGCAGGAAGCCCATGATGAAGCCGCCGAAGTTGGAGACGGGGAGCGACACGAGCGCCAGCAGGATCGCGGCGACTCCCGCGAACGTACGTACGTGCTTCTGGAACCAGAGGCTGACGCCCAGCACGATGAGCAGCACGCCGATGATCAGGGAGCCTGCTCCCGCCGTGGTCGCCATCGCCAGCGTCAGGTGACCGAGCTGGAGGTGGAAGTACGGGAAGTACATGATCGGAAGACCGCTGAGCAGGACGTAGAGCCCGGCCCAGAACGGACGGGTGCCCCGCCATGCGCGGAACTGCAGCCTCCGGTGGGTGAACTGGCCGGGTTCGGCGGCAGGAGTCTCGGCGCTCATGGAAAACAGCTCCCTGGTGCGGCGTTGCTGTGGTGGTGATGTGTACCGCGCGTGAAGACGCGGCCGGAGTGCGGGTCGGGCGGGGGTGCCGTCGGCTCCCCCGCCCGATCACCGAGTGCCTAGTAGCACTCGATGCCCTTGCCGTCGCCCTTGTGCAGCGACATGTGCAGACCGCTGAGCTTGAAGGTGCCGGCGGTGGTGGCCCACGCCGTCTGCTGCACCCCCGTCAGGTCCGCCGAGTCCGCCTGCTGGGCGAAGCCGAACGGGTTGGCCTGCTCGCCGTTGCCCTTCATGCCCGGACCCTTGCTGGCGTCCTTGGCGGCCACACCGATGTCGATGCCGTTGAAGGTCGCGTCGGCCTGCAGGTCGTCAACATCGATGTAGAGGTTGTGGGCCTGGACCTTTTCGTGACCCGCGCCGCCAGCCTCCAGACGGAGGGTGACCGACCCGAGGAACGGCACGTTCGGGGTGACCACGGACTGGCACATGTTGGTGATCGTGGCGTCGTTGAACGACGAGACGGCGACGGCGTGGGCCGTCTTCTTCCCGTCGAGCGTGTAGCCGCTGTCGACCGCCCCGTACTGGGCGAAGCCCTCACCGTGGAGGCTGTCGGCCGTCACCTTGAACTGCTGACCCGAAACACTGAACGAAGCAGCGAGAGCGCCCTGCGCGAGGGCGACACCTATCGCGGCCGTAGCGGCGACGCTGGGCACCATGACCACAGCGAACCGCTTCCATCTGGTCCCGCCACGCACCTGGGACTCCATATTTCCTCCTTCTCGGACGTACATCTCCTGGCCCGGACTCGCCCCAGTCGGCGGCTCAGCCAGGCAGGGATGGGAGAAGTGCTACGTCCTCGGGAAGGAGAGCGCCTGTACCCGGAGGCGCGAACCGCGCCCGAATCACCGGCGATCACCCCCGAGCGACAACCACTGGTCGCGCCTGACACACATCACGCACAACCTCTGGACAGGCTTCGCCGGTTCGGCGAAGACCCCCCTGCCCTAGAGCCGGCGCCACTGCCGCCGGCTCTGCCCGGTGGGGACCCAGAGTCTCCCGCGACCCGACCGGCTGTCGGGGTACGGGAATGGACCGAGCGTCGCCGATCGTGGTGCATTCTCGCGCCGGGCACAAGGGGGTTCGTTACTCGCTAGTAACGGCCGGATAACCGAACAACGACCCGCCGGTCTCGGAGCGCCACCCTGGGTGGCCTCCTGGGGTGGAGCAATGCCATTTATTTCAGGACAAAACCAGACAGGTCAATGGCCCTGATTTACTGCGAGTAACAGCGGCCGCGATTACCAAGATTTGGTAAAGCGCGGCCGCCCTGACGCCTCGTCGGCAAATCTTTCACCCCGGCATCACAAGCCGTGGCGTTTAGTAACTGGTCAGAACAGGGCTCGGGCCAGCGCCCGGCGCGCCCCGACCACCCGCGGATCCTCGGGTCCGACGACCTCGAACAGCTCCAGCAGCCGACGCCGCACCGCGTCCCGGTCGTCACCCACCGTGCGCTGCACGGTCTCGATGAGCCGCCCGAAGGCGTCCTCCACATGACCGCCCACCAGGTCGAGGTCGGCGGCCGCGATCTGCGCGTCCACGTCGGCCGGCTTCTCGGCGGCCTCCTTGCGCACCTGCTGCGGGTCCATGCCCTGCACCCGCTGGAGCAACTCGGCCTGTGCGAGACCGAGGTTGGCCTCCGTGTTGGCCGGGTCGTCGGCCAGTACGTTCTTGTACGCCTGGATGGCCCCACCCAGGTCGCCCGCGTCCAGCGCCTGTACGGCGGCCTCCAGCAGGGAGTCGTACGGGCCGGCCGGCACCTCGCGCTCGGCGGCGGCGCCCGGCTGCGCGTCCGGGTCGACGGTCAGGCCGGTCAGCCCGAAGCGCTGCTCGGCGACCTGCACCAACTGGTCCAGGGTCTGCCGGATCTGCTGCTCCCCGGCGGCCCCCTGGAAGAGCGGCAGCGCCTGCCCGGCGACGACCGCGAACACGGCAGGGATCCCCTGGACCCCGAACTGCTGCATCAACATCTGGTTGGCGTCGACGTCGATCTTGGCGAGCAGGAAGCGCCCGTCGTACTCGACGGCCAGTCGCTCCAGGACCGGGCTCAGCTGCTTGCAGGGCTGACACCACTCGGCCCAGAAATCGATGACGACGGGGACTTCGGCGGAGCGCTGCAGGACATCGCGCTCAAAACCGGCTTCGTCGACATCGATGACGAGGTCGGCCGGAGAGACGGCCCCCGCCCCGCCCTGCCGGGCGGCTTCGGCGCGCGCCTGCTCGGCCTTGGCCTTGGCCTCCTGGGCCGCCTTCACCGCGGCGAGGTCGACGACGCCGCTCATGGACATGTTGTTCCGTGGCTGCATGCGTCTATCCTCCCCCGTTCCCGCGTATGAATGAAAAAGCGTTGCGGTTGGCGTCGGGGTCCCCACCCCACGCCGGTGACCGTCGCCCGTGTACGTCCCTCACGAGCTTTCGCTACGAGTCGTAGCGTAATGGCAGAGGGGGCCGCCGCGACACCACGCCCCGGTGATCTCCCTCACGGCATCACAGAAACGGCCGGTTATGGTCGTGGGATGCAGAGCCGCACCCCCGCCAGCCGTACCGGACGCCCGCGCAGCGTCGCCGCTGACGCCGCGATCCTGGCGGCCACGCGGGCGGCGCTGGTGGAACTCGGCTGGTCCAAGCTCACCCTCGGAGACGTGGCGACGCGGGCCGGGGTTGCAAAGACGACGCTGTACCGGCGCTGGGCCGGCAAGCACGAACTGGTGGTCGACGCGGTCGCCGAACTCTTCGACGAACTGGAGATGCCCGACCGCGGCAGCCTGGCCGCCGACATCGAGGGCGTGGTCCTGCAGTTCGCGGCGATCCTGGACCGCCCTGAGGCCCGCAGCGGCCTGATGGCGGTGGTCGCGGAGTCGACCCGGGACGACGCCCTGCGGGAACGTATCCGCGCCTCCATCGTGGACCGCCAGATGCGCCTGGTCCTGGAGGGCCGCGCCCGCGCCCAGTGCCGCGGCGAACTGCCCCCGGAGCCGGACCCCGTGGAATCCGCCCGAACGGGGGACCTCATCTTCGACATGGTCGCGGGCGCGGTGGTCCACCGCACCCTGGTGAGCGGCAAGCCGGCGGACGAGGAATGGGTCCGAAGCTTCACCCGGGTACTGCTGACGGGGCTGGCGTCTCAGCAGTAGGCCGCATACCGGTCAGCAGTAGGCCGCATACCGGGCCGAACGCCCACCCTTTACGTCCACCTCTCGACCCACCGAGTCGGGTGGTGGGTGGGCATAGGCCGGGGGTCCAGGGGGCGGGAGCCCCCTGGTACGCCCGCACCGAGCAACGGCGCCTAGAAGCCGGCCGGCTCCGTGTACACCCCCCACTCCTCCCGCAGCACCCCGCAGATCTCACCGAGGGTCGCCTCGGCCCGCACCGCGTCCAGCATCGGCTCGATCATGTTCGCCCCGGACCGAGCCGCGGCAAGCATCCCGTCCAGCGCCGCAGAAACCGCCGCCTCGTCCCGCGCAGCCTTCCGCGCACCCAGCACCCGGACCTGCTCCCGCTCCACCTCATGGCTGACCCGCAGGATCTCCAGGTCCCCGGTCACCGACCCGGTGTTGACGTTGACGCCGACGACCCTCTTCTCACCCTTCTCCAGCGCCTGCTGGTACCGGAACGCGGACTCCGCGATCTCCCCGGTGAACCAGCCGTCCTCGATCCCGCGCAGGATCCCGGACGTGATCGGCCCGATCGGGTGCCGCCCGTCCGGGTGGGCCCTCAGCCCCCGCTCCCTGATCTGCTCGAAGATCTTCTCCGCGTCGGCCTCGATCCGGTCCGTCAGCTGCTCGACGTACCACGAACCGCCCAGCGGATCCGCCACGTTGGCGACCCCGGTCTCCTCCATCAGCACCTGCTGCGTGCGCAGCGCGATCTCCGCGGCCTGCTCGCTCGGCAGCGCGAGGGTCTCGTCCAGGGCGTTGGTGTGCAGCGAGTTGGTCCCGCCGAGCACGGCGGCCAGCGCCTCCACGGCCGTACGCACCACGTTGTTGTACGGCTGCTGCGCGGTCAGCGAGACTCCGGCGGTCTGCGTGTGGAACCGCAGCCACTGTGCCTTCTCGCTCTTCGCCCCGTACACGTCCCGCATCCAGCGGGCCCAGATGCGCCGGGCCGCACGGAACTTGGCGATCTCCTCGAAGAAGTCGACGTGGGCGTCGAAGAAGAAGGACAGCCCCGGCGCGAACACGTCCACGTCGAGCCCGCGCGAGAGCCCCAGCTCCACGTAGCCGAACCCGTCCGCGAGCGTGTACGCCAGCTCCTGTGCCGCCGTGGCCCCGGCCTCGCGGATGTGGTAGCCGGAGACGGAGAGCGGCTTGTAGGCGGGGATGCCGGCGGCGCAGTACTCCATGAGGTCGCCGATGAGGCGCAGATGGGGCTCCGGCTGGAAGAGCCACTCCTTCTGCGCGATGTACTCCTTGAAGATGTCGGTCTGGAGGGTCCCGTTGAGCACCCCCGGATCCACACCCTGGCGTTCGGCGGCGACCAGGTACATGCAGAAGACGGGTACGGCGGGCCCGCTGATGGTCATCGACGTCGTGACGTCGCCGAGCGGGATGTCCTTGAACAGGACCTCCATGTCGGCGGCCGAGTCGATCGCCACCCCGCAGTGCCCGACCTCGCCCAGCGAGCGCGGGTCGTCGGAGTCGCGGCCCATCAGGGTCGGCATGTCGAAGGCCACGGACAGACCCCCGCCACCGGCGGCGAGGATCATCTTGTAGCGCTCGTTGGTCTGCTCGGCGTTGCCGAAGCCGGCGAACTGGCGGATCGTCCAGGTGCGTCCTCGGTAACCGGTCGGATGGAGCCCGCGCGTGTAGGGGTACTCCCCGGGCCAGCCGATCCGCTCGAATCCCTCGTACGTGTCCCCCGGTCGGGGTCCGTACACCGGCTCCACGGGATCGCCGGAGAGCGTGGTGAAGTCTGCGTCGCGCTTGCGCGCGGCGTCGTATCGGGCCTGCCAGCGTCGGCGGCCTTCCTCGATGGCGTGAGCGTCCATACCATCGAATTTACTTGGACGTCCTAGTAAATGTCGATGCCCGCCGTCCAAGCGGCTGATGTGACCCCCGCCGTACGGGGGTCGTAAGGCGGTCGTACGGCGGTGGAACCGCAGTGGATCGCGGCGGATCGCGGCGGAAACTACGCCTTGGCGACGGCCGGGGCCGGCTCTGCGACCCTGCCCTCCAGCTCGCGGCTGATCTTCCGCTCGACGAAGAAGGCAGCCGTTGGGATCGTCCCCGCCAGCAGCACCCACAGCTGCTTGCCGACCGGCCACTTCGCCTTGGAGCCCAGGTCGAAGGCGAAGACCAGGTAGACGACGTACAGCCAGCCGTGCGCGATGGCGACGACCCGGGTGAAGTCGGCGGCACCGTCGACGTCCATCCCGTACTTGGCGATCATGCTCAGGCACAGCAGGACCAGCAGCACGCCGGTGAGGTAGGCCAGGACGCGGTAGCGGGTCAGCACGCTCTTCTTCATGCGGTCGAGCGTAACCGTCCGTTCCGGGAGATCTTGCCCCGGGTCACTCCTCGTCGAAGTCGTGTGCCGAGATCCGCAGCGGGCGCAGCATGGCGAAGATCTCCGCGCACTCCTCGGCGTCGTACGCCCCGAGGCCGAAGTCCATCGCCATCAGGTCGCGGGTGGCCGCGTCGACCACCTCACGGCCCTTGTCGGTGATGACGGCCAGCGTGCCGCGGCCGTCGTTGGGGTTGGGGCGCTTGGCCACCAGGCCGGACTTCACCAGCCGGTCCACGGTGTTCGTCACGGACGTGGGGTGCACCATCAGCCGCTCGCCGATCTTGGACATCGGCAGCTCACCGGCCTTGGAGAAGGTGAGCAGCACCAGCGCCTCGTAGCGCGCGAAGGTCAGTCCGTACGGCTTGACCACCGCGTCGACCTCGGCCAGCAGGATCTGCTGGGCCCGCATGATCGAGGTGATCGCGGCCATCGAGGGCACGTTTCCCCAGCGCTGCTTCCAGAGCTCGTCGGCACGGGCGATGGGGTCGAAGGGGAGGCTGAGAGGCTTCGGCACGTCATCAGACCCTACCGGCCGGTCATATGCCGGTCAGCCCCGTCTCGGTCTTCGGTCGTTCGGCGGCCACTTTGGCGATGTCCGTCACGACGATCCGACGATGACTCGTCACGTTTAGTCACGGAAAGCGACGGAATGGGGGTCTGGTGTCCAGTGTCAGCGGCGGCCGGTGCGGCGCAGGTGGTGGCGGATCGCGCGCTGGGCGACCGGGCCCAGCTCCTCCAGGGCCGCGACCAGCGCGCCCAGCTGTTCGAGGGCTTCCAGGGCCGCGTGTGCGCCGGTCTCGTCCACGCCCTCGTACAGCTCCATGCCGACGAAGGAGGCGGCGACGGCGCGGGCCAGGCCCGTCGGGTCGGCGAACCCGGCTAAGGGGGTCGAGGCGAGCACCCTGCGCAGCACCTGCTCGATCTCGGCGATCCACAGGTCGAGGCCTGCGGCCGTGGCCGGGCCGAGGGCGGCGTGGGTCTGGGCGCCCGCCAGGAGCTGGCCGAGGAGGGTGACATGCCCGCCGGCCCGTTCCTGCTCGTGTATCTCCCGGCCGATGGCGAGCAGCTCGGAGAGGGAGGTGACGGAGGCGAGCCGGTCGCGATGCCGTGCCACGGCCTTCTCGGCGCCGTAGCGGCAGGCGGCGGCGAGCAGCTCGTCGACCGAGCCGAAGTGATAGAAGACCAGCGCCTGATTGACCCCGGCAGCCGAGGCCACCGTACGGGCCGACGTCTTGGCGATGCCCTGCTCGGTGAGCGTGCGCAGTGCGCCCTCCAGGAGTCGGGTCTTGGTCTCCTGGGCCTTCACCGTCTCCGGGCTCACGCACGCGCCTCCGCCCGCATGTCGAGGCTGCGGGCGCCCATGGAACTGAGCACGGTCCGGGTGTCGAAGCCGCTGGAGCGGCCGGGCAGGTCGAAGGTGCGCACGAAGGTCACCGTCTCACGGCCGAGGGGGTCGGTGTACGGCACGTTCCCGATCATGAAGGGGACGTCCCGGCCGGTGCGGATCTCCCCGCTCGCCGGGCCCGTCGAGGGGCGGCACGCCGGGATCACCCGTGCTTCTCCAGGGCCAGCGTACGCAGGAGGCGGGGGGTGCATGCCTGGGTGACCGGGGCGCGCAGGCAGCGGCGGGCGGCCGGGGTGCAGGCGAGCGGCGCCTTGAGGAGGGCGAGCGAGAGCGCGACCATCAGCAGCAGTGGGCACAGGAAGGCCGCGGCGGCCGCGAACGGGCCGAAGACGCGGATGCCGGACTCCAGCCCCAGACCGGCCAGGCACGCCGTGAGCACCAGCGCGCGCACGGCCAGCTCGGTCAGCCAGTTGACCAGGGCCCGCTCGGGGGTGATGCCCCGCTCCAGCCACAGCCGCAGCCGGTCGAAGGACCAGGCGGTGGCCCAGCCCATCAGCGGCCGGAACACCAGGCGGTCGACGAGCGCGCCGAAGGCGCCCCAGCGGGGGCGGTAGTCGTAGCCGGTGAGGAAGCGGACGCCCTGCGCGTCGGGCACGTAGCGCCAGTAGCCGCTGCCCTCGGCGGGCAGGGAGAGGGGGTGCGGGGAGGTGAAGCGCAGGGCGGCGGTGCGGGTACCGTCGGGGCACTCCTTCTCGCCCGCGGCGACGCCGGAGCCGGACACGGTGAGGAACGGCAGCACGCGCGCGACGTACCGGAATTGCTGCGGTTCGCCCTCCGCGCGGGGGAGGTAGTCGATCTCGCTGACCCGCAGGTCCCAGCGCAGGTGCTGGGCGGGGTCCTGAGTGCGCGCCCAGAGATCGTCCAGGTCGGTGTGGATATGCGTCTCTATGTAGAGACCCATGGTGTTCCCCCACGTCAGAGTGGCGCTTGAGCGACTGCTCAAACTGTCTGGCTGGGAAAGTACCCCCCTTTGAGCGACCGCTCAAAGAAAGCGGTTGACAAAACCCCGGCCCTTGAGGGCCGGGGTTTTGTCAGCGAGTCGGCCGGTGCTCACCCGGCCAGGTGCCGCTCGACGGTCTCGACCTTGGAGGTGAGCCCGTCGGTCACGCCGGGCCGGATGTCGGCCTTGAGGACGAGCGACACGCGGGGCGCCCGCTCCTCGACGGCGGCCACGGCCCGCTTGATCACGTCCATGACCTCGTCCCACTCCCCCTCGACGGAGGTGAACATCGCGTCGGTGCGGTTGGGCAGGCCCGACTCGCGGACGACACGGACGGCGTCGGCGACGTACTCCCCCACGTCCTCGCCGACGCCCAGCGGTGTCACGGAGAAGGCGACGATCATGCGTTGACGACCCCTTCCTTGCGGGCGCGGGCCGCGATGACGGCGGCCTCGGCCTCACGGCGCAGCGCGCGCTCGATGATGAAGCCGCCGCCCGGGATGACCGAGTACGCGAAGTAGAGGGCGGCCTTGCCCTTGGCCCACTTGGTGCGGTTCCAGGCGTCCGCCCAGAAGAGCACGTAGAGGATGAACAGCACGCCGTGGATCGGGCCCAGCACCGGTGCGACGTCGAAGCCCGAGGCGACCGTGTACTTGATGATCGTGCAGGTCGCGAGAATGATCCAGGAGATGCCCTCGGGCACGGAGATCAGACGGAGGCGGCGGATGGCGGATGCTGTCTTGAGGTCCACGGGTCACCTTCGGTGGGAGTGTCGCTGAGGGCGCGGTCACTTGCTGATCGGCTTGCTGATCGACTTGGCGATCCGCTTTGTGAACGGAAGCACAAGGGTTGCCCATTGTGGCAAACGGCGCCCCTAGGGGTGCGCTCAGGGTCGTTCTCCACCCACGGGCCCTGTTCCGCCCACCCGCGGCGCCGCTACTTTCGCAGCGTGGCGACGTTCCGGCTCCAAGGGAGCAAGGTGCTCGCCGTCGACATGACCGGGGACGCCGTGAAGGCGAAGAACGGCTCGATGGTCGCGTACGACGGGCAGATGGCCTTCAAGAAGCTGAGTGGTGGTGGCGAGGGGCTGCGCGGGATGGTGACCCGGCGGCTCACCGGCGAGCAGATGACGGTGATGGAGGTGAGAGGACAGGGGACGTGCTGGTTCGCGGACCGGGCCTCGGAGATCAACCTGGTCGGTCTCCAGGGGGACAAGCTCTACGTCGAGTCGAGCAACCTGCTCGCGACCGACGCCGGGCTGCGGACGGGCACGACGTTCACCGGGCTGCGCGGTGCCTCGCAGGGCAACGGGCTGTTCACGACGACCGTCGAGGGACACGGCCAGGCGGCGATCATCTCCGACGGCCCGGCCGTGGTGCTCCGGGTCAGCCCGCAGTACCCGCTGATCGTCGACCCGGGCGCCTATATCGCCCACCAGGGGAACGTACGGCAGTCCTTCCAGTCCGGTGTGACGTTCCGCACGCTCTTCGGGGAGGGCGGCGGCGAGGCCTTCCAGATCCGCTTCGAGGGCGACGGGCTGGTCTATGTGCAGCCGAGCGAGCGGAACACGATCGCGGGGGACCTGTGAGATGAGCTTCCGGGAGATCAACTCCAAGATGGTCGAGGCGACCGTGCTGCCCGGCCGTCGGCTGTTCAGCCAGCGCGGCGCGATGCTCGCCTACCAGGGGGACGTGTCCTTCACACCCAACCTCCAGGGCGGCCAGGGCGGGCTGGTGTCCATGCTCGGGCGGCGGGTGGCCGGCGAGGCGACCCCGCTGATGACCGTCGAGGGCAGCGGCACCGTCTTCTTCGGGCACGGCGGCCACCACGTGCACGTCATCAACCTCTCCGGCGACACCCTGTACGTCGAGGCCGACCGGCTGCTCGCCTTCGAGGGCACCTTGCAGCAGGGCACGATGTTCATGGGCTCTCAGGGCGGGGTCATGGGCCTGGTCCGCGGCCAGGTCACCGGGCAGGGCCTGTTCACCACCACCCTCCAGGGGCAGGGGGCGGTGGCCGTGATGGCGCACGGCGGCGTCTTCGAGATCCCGATCACACCCCAGCGCCCGGTCCATGTGGACCCGCAGGCCTACGTCGCCCACCACGGCGACGTGCGCAACAAGCTGTCCGCCGCGCTCGGCTGGCGCGACATGGTGGGCCGCGGCTCCGGTGAGGCGTTCCAGCTGGAGCTGAGCGGCAGCGGCACGGTGTACGTCCAGGCCTCGGAGGAGAAGCTGTGAGCGCGTACGGACCCCCCGGCGGCCCGGTGGTGTACGACCCGATGACGCTGCCCGTCGACGACAACGTGAACAAGTACACCTTCTGCGTCGAGCTCAAGAGCGGCCAGTGGTTCCTGCAGAAGGGAAAGATGATCGCCTACTACGGGGCGATCGAGTTCAACGGCATCGGGCACGGCCGACTCGACCGACTTGTCCGTACGTCTTTCCATTCGCCACTGCACGCGAGCGACTGGGTCGTGGCGCAGGGCTCGGGCAAGATGCTGCTGGCCGACCGGGCCTTCGACGTCAACTCCTACGACCTGGACGACGGGAACTTGACCATTCGCGCGGGCAACTTGCTCGCTTTTCAGCCAAGTCTCGCGCTCAAACAGTCGATCGTGCCAGGTTTTCTGACCCTTATCGGAACCGGCAAGTTTGTGGCTGCATCTAACGGTCCGGTGGTGTTCCTGGAACCTCCGATCCGGGTGGACCCCCAGGCGCTGGTCGGGTGGGCCGACTGCCCGTCACCGTGTCATCACTACGACCACGGGTACCTGACGGGCGTGATGGGCGGTCTACGTGCGATGACGGGCCTCGGCGGAGCTTCCGGCGAGGAGCACCAGTTCGAGTTCGTGGGAGCCGGGACGGTCCTGCTGCAGTCGAGCGAGACCCTGATGGCCGAGCCGGCGACGGGGGCGGTTCCGCCCGAACCGGGGGTGCCCGGCGGTGGCGGAGTGACACCGTCCGGACACGGTCCGCAATCGTCGGGCGTACCGCGCCTTCCCGGACAGCTGGGGGACCTCCAGCGTCGCTTCGGGCTGTGAGCGGTAGTCTGCGGAGTGTGACGTCGAACGCGTGCGCACAGTCACACCACCCGAAGTAGTTCGTCATTCAACTTCTTAGGTAGACTTCATTCATGGAGACCGAGACGGCCACGCGCTGGCTGACCGATGCGGAGCAGTGCGCCTGGCGCACCCACCTGGAGGTCAACAGGCTGTTGACGTACCAGCTCGAAAAGGATCTGCAGCCGTTCGGCCTGACTATGAACGACTACGAGATCCTCGTGAACCTGTCCGAGTCGGAGGACGTGCGGATGCGGATGAGCGATCTGGCCTCCGCGACGCTGCAGTCCAAGAGCCGGCTCTCGCACCAGATCACGCGGATGGAGAACGCGAACCTGGTGCGGCGCGAGAACTGCGAGTCCGACCGGCGGGGGTTGTACGCCGTGCTGACCGAACACGGCATGGAGACGATGAGGAAGGTCGCGCCGCATCACGTGGCGTCGGTGCGGAAGCACTTCATCGATCTGCTGTCGCCGGAGGCCCTGATAGAGCTGGACAAGGGGTTGAAACCGATCGCCGAGCATCTGAGGGGGCAGCGGGGGCGCCCCTGAGGCTCTCCGAGAACCTCGGGCAGCAGCAGCTGGGCGGGGGTGGGACGCCCCGCCGCGCCCGCGGTCCGGGCCTGGCAGCAGCTCGGCCGAGTTGAGGACCGTCAGCCCTCGGTGAGCCCCGTCACCAGTTCGTCCGCCGCGCGGTACGGGTCCAGTTCGCCTGCCACGATGCGTTCCGCGAGGGCGCTCAGGCGGCGGTCGCCGTGGAGGTCGCCGATGCGTTGACGCAGGGCCGTGACCGCGATGGTCTCCACCTCGCGGGCCGCGCGGGCCCTGCGGCGCTCGTCGAGGACGCCGTGCTCCTCCATCCAGGCGCGGTGCTTCTCCAGGGCCTCGACCACCTCGTCGACGCCCTCGGCGCGGGCCGCGACCGTCTTGACGATGGGCGGGCGCCAGTCGCCGGGACCGCGGGCCTCGCCCAGGCCCAGCATGTGGTTCAGCTCGCGGGCGGTGGCGTCGGCGCCGTCCCGGTCCGCCTTGTTGACGACGTAGACGTCGCCGATCTCGAGGATGCCGGCCTTGGCCGCCTGGATGCCGTCGCCCATGCCGGGGGCCAGCAGGACGACCGAGGTGTCGGCCTGGGAGGCGATCTCCACCTCGGACTGGCCGACGCCGACCGTCTCGACCAGGATCACGTCGCAGCCCGCCGCGTCCAGGACGCGGATCGCCTGGGGGGCGGCCCAGGCGAGGCCGCCGAGGTGGCCGCGCGTGGCCATGGAGCGGATGTAGACGCCGGGGTCGGAGGCGTGGTCCGACATGCGCACCCGGTCGCCGAGCAGGGCGCCGCCGGAGAACGGGGACGACGGGTCGACGGCCAGGACGCCGACCCGCCTGCCCTGTTTGCGGTACGCCGTGACGAGGGCGGAGGTGGAGGTCGACTTGCCGACGCCGGGCGAGCCCGTCAGACCGACCACGTAGGCGTTGCCGGTCAGCGGGGCCAGCGCCGCCATGACCTCCCTGAGCTGCGGGGACGCCCCCTCCACCAGGGAGATGAGCCGGGCCACGGCCCGCGGCCGGCCTTCCCTGGCCTGGGCCACCAGAGAGGAGACGTCCTGCATCAAACAGCTCCGTTCACTTCACGGACGTAAACAGACGTAACTGAAACTCAGGCCTTCGGTACCCGCACGATCAGGGCGTCGCCCTGGCCGCCGCCACCGCACAGCGCGGCCGCGCCGACGCCGCCGCCCCGGCGCTTGAGCTCCAGCGCCAAGTGCAGCACGACACGGGCGCCGGACATACCGATCGGGTGGCCCAGCGCGATGGCGCCACCGTTGACGTTCACCTTTTCCGTGGATACGCCGAGGTCCTTCATTGACTGCACGGCGACCGCGGCGAAGGCCTCGTTGATCTCGATGAGGTCCAGGTCGGAGACCTCCAGGCCCTCCTTCTTCAGGGCGTGCTGGATGGCGTTGGAGGGCTGGGACTGCAGCGAGTTGTCCGGCCCGGCCACGTTGCCGTGGGCACCGATCTCGGCGAGCCACTCCAGGCCCAGCTCCTCGGCCTTGGCCTTACTCATCACGACCACGGCCGCCGCACCGTCCGAGATCTGCGAGGAGGTACCGGCGGTGATCGTGCCGTCCTTGGCGAAGGCCGGGCGCAGCTTGCCCAGGGACTCCACGGTCGTGTCGCCGCGGATGCCCTCGTCCTTGCTGAAGACGACCGGCTCACCCTTGCGCTGCGGGATCTCGACCGGGGTGATCTCGGCCTCGAAGACGCCGTTCTTCTGCGCGGCGGCAGCCCTCTGGTGGGACAGGGCGGCGATCTCGTCCTGCTCGGGGCGCTGGATGCCGAGGCGCGTGTTGTGCTTCTCCGTGGACTCGCCCATGGCGATGCCCTCGAAGGAGTCGGTCAGACCGTCGTAGGCCATCGCGTCGAGCATCTCGATCGCCCCGTACTTGAAGCCCTCGCGGGACTTCGGCAGCAGGTGGGGGGCGTTGGTCATGGACTCCTGGCCACCGGCGACCACGATGTCGAACTCACCGGCGCGGATCAGCTGGTCGGCGAGGGCGATCGCGTCCAGGCCGGACAGACACACCTTGTTGACGGTGAGCGCCGGGACGCTCATCGGGATGCCGGCCTTGACCGCGGCCTGGCGGGCCGGGATCTGGCCCGCGCCGGCCTGGAGCACCTGGCCCATGATCACGTACTGCACCTGGTCGCCGCCGATTCCCGCACGGTCGAGGGCGGCCTTGATCGCGAAGCCGCCGAGGTCGGCTCCGGAGAAGGACTTCAGCGAGCCCAGCAGCCGCCCCATGGGCGTGCGCGCGCCCGCGACGATCACCGAGCTGGTCGTTCCAGAAGACATGAGCTGCGATCCCCTTCCAGCTGCAAAAGAGCCGAGGAGTGAACGAGGGTTTACTTCGAATGTACTGAGTGGCACTCCGTGCCGTCACCGGGCCGTCGGTGTGATCGCGCGCACGTTGCGTAACCACCTCCGTAGCGCTGCACTGAATCCATGCTGACGCGAATCGACCACATCGGGATCGCCTGTCACGACCTCGACGCGACCGTCGAGTTCTACAAGGCCACCTATGGCTTCGAGGTGTTCCACACCGAGGTCAACGAGGAGCAGGGTGTGCGGGAGGCCATGCTCAAGATCAACGAGACGTCCGACGGCGGCGCCTCCTACCTCCAGCTGCTGGAGCCGACCCGCGAGGACTCCGCGGTCGGCAAGTGGCTGGCGAAGAACGGGGAGGGCGTCCACCACATCGCCTTCGGTACGGCGGATGTGGACGGGGACTCCGAGGAGATCCGCGGCAAGGGCGTACGCGTTCTGTACGACGAGCCACGTCGCGGCTCCATGGGGTCGCGGATCACCTTCCTGCACCCCAAGGATTGCCACGGAGTCCTGACAGAACTGGTCACTTCGGCCCCTGTTGAGTCGCCCGAGCACTGACCCCCGTACATAAGGGCCGGTAGGGTTGGGGGCGGTCGTCGCCACAACCGGGACGACCGCATGCCGGGGTCCGGGTTTCGGGGGACGAGCGTCGGGGCAGCAGCCCATGCTCCGCCGTTGATCTGACACCATTCCCCGGGGGCCCCGTTCGGCGGATGGACGGAGCTCGTTGGAGAAGCTGACCAGGGGACGGATGGGACCGCGCAGTGCGGGGCTACGAGAGCCAGGAGCGAGAGCCGGCGGCTGACGTCGACCACCTCTCTCGGTTCGAGGCCGAGATGAAGCGGCTGAAGACCGAGCGGGAAAAGGCGATCCAGCACGCCGAGGACCTCGGCTACCAGGTCGAGGTGCTGCGCGCCAAGCTGCACGAGGCGCGACGCACCCTGATGACCCGGCCCGCCTATGACGGCGGTGACATCGGTTATCAGGCCGAGCAGTTGCTCCGTAATGCCCAGATCCAGGCCGACCAGCTGCGCCAGGACGCCGAGCGGGAGCTGAGCCAGGTCCGGGCGCAGACCCAGCGCATCCTGCAGGAGCACGCCGAGCAGGCCGCCCGGCTCCAGGCCGAGCTGCACCAGGAGGCGGTCACCCGCCGCCAGCAGCTGGACCAGGAGCTGGCCGAGCGCCGGCAGACCGTCGAGTCGCACGTCAACGAGAACGTGGCGTGGGCCGAGCAGCTGCGCGCCCGCAGCGAGTCGCAGGCCCGCCGGCTCCTCGACGAGTCCCGCGCCGAGGCCGAGCAGGCCATGGCCGCCGCCCGGGCCGAGGCCGAACGGCTGACGGGCGAGGCCCGGCAGCGGCTGCAGAACGACGCCGAGGCGGCACGTGCCGAGGCCGAGCAGATCCTGCGCCGCGCGCGCACGGACGCCGAGCGGCTGCTGAACGCGGCCTCCACGCAGGCGCAGGAGGCCGCCGACCACGCCGAGCAGCTGCGCAGCTCCACCGCCAGCGAGTCAGACGCCGCCCGCCGGCAGGCCACCGAGCTGAGCCGGGCCGCCGAGGAGCGCATGGCGCAGGCCGAGGAGGCGCTGCGCAAGGCGCAGGCCGAGGCCGAGAAGCTGGTGACGGAGGCCGAGCAGGCCGCCGCCAAGACGCTGTCGAGCGCCGAGGCCGCCAACGAGACTCGTACGCGTACGGCCAAGGAGCAGGTCGCCCGGCTGGTCAGCGAGGCCACCAAGGAGGCCGAGACCACCAAGGCGGACGCCGAGCAGCTGGTCGCGGACGCCCGTGCCGAGGCCGAGAAGATCGTCGCGGAGGCCTCCGAGAAGGCCCGCACGATCACCGCCGAGGAGAGCGCGACCCAGCTGTCCAAGGCCGCCAAGACCGCCGAGGACGTCCTCAACAAGGCCTCGGACGAGGCCAAGAAGACCACCAAGGCCGCCGCCGAGGAGGCCGAGCGGATCCGCACGGAGGCCGAGGCCGAGGCGGACCGGCTGCGCGCCGAGGCGCACGACATCGTCGAGCAGCTCAAGGGCGCGGCGAAGGACGACACCAAGGAGTACCGCGCCAAGACGGTCGAGCTGCAGGAGGAGGCCCGCCGGCTGCGCGGCGAGGCCGAGCAGCTGCGCGCCGACGCGGTCGCCGAGGGCGAGTCCATCCGCGCCGAGGCCCGCCGCGAGGCCGTGGTGCAGATCGAGGAGGCGGCCAAGTCCGCCGAGGAGCTGCTGGCCAAGGCCAAGGCGGACGCCGACGAGCTGCGGCAGAAGGCCACCGCGGACAGCGAGAAGGTCCGCACCGAGGCCATCGAGCGGGCCACCGCGCTGCGCCGGCAGGCCGAGGAGACCCTGGACCGCACCCGCAAGGAGGCCGAGCGGCTCCGCGAGGAGGCCGGTGAGCAGGCCGAGGCGGTCCGGTCGGACGCCGAGCAGGCCGCGCGTGAGCTGCGCGAGGAGACCGAGCGCGCGGCCGAGGCCCGGCGCGCCGAGGCCGCCGAGGAACTGACCCGGCTGCAGACGGAGACCCAGGAGCGGCTGGTCGCGGCCGAGCAGGCGCTCACCGACGCCCGCGAGGAGGCCGCCCGGATCCGGCGGGAGGCCGCCGAGGAGACCGAGCGGCTGCGCGCCGAGGCCGCCGAGCGGATCCGTACGCTCCAGCAGCAGGCCGAGGCCGAGGCCGAACGGCTGCGCACGGAGGCCGCGTCCGACGCGTCCGCCTCGCGCGCCGAGGGCGAGGCCATCGCCGTACGCCTGCGTTCGGAGGCCGCCGCCGAGGCCGAGCGGCTCAAGGCGGAGGCCCAGGACACCGCCGACCGGGTCCGTGCGGAGGCGCAGGCCGCCGCCGAGCGGCTCGGCACGGAGGCGTCCGAGACGCTGGCCGCCGCGCAGGAGGAGGCCGCCCGGCGCCGCCGCGAGGCCGAGGAACTGCTCGGCGCCGCGCGCTCCGAGGCCGACCAGGAGCGCGAGCGGGCCCGCGAGCAGAGCGAGGAGCTGCTGGCCTCGGCGCGCAGGCGCGTGGAGGACGCGCAGACCGAGGCGACCCGGCTGGTCGAGGAGGCCGACCGGCGCGCCACCGAGATGGTGTCCGCCGCCGAGCAGCACGCGCAGCAGGTGCGGGACTCCGTCGTCGGGCTGCACGAGCAGGCGCAGGAGGAGATCACCGGGCTGCGCTCGGCCGCCGAGCACGCGGCGGACCGTACCCGCAGGGAGGCCGAGGAGGAGGCGGACCGGGTCCGCGCCGACGCCTACGCCGAGCGGGAGCGGGCGAGCGAGGACGCGTCGCGGGTCCGGCGCGAGGCGAACGAGGAGGCGGAGGCCGCCAAGGCGCTCGCCGAGCGTACGGTCGCCGAGGCGCTCGCGGAGTCCGAGCGGCTGCGCTCGGACTCGGCCGCGCACGCCCAGCGGGTGCGCACGGAAGCGTCGGACGCGCTCGCCGAGGCCGACCAGGCCGCGGCGCGCACCCGGGCGGACGCCCGCGAGGACGCCAACCGCATCCGCTCGGACGCGGCGACACAGGCGGACACGCTCATCACCGAGGCGCGCAGCGAGGCGGAGCGGCTGCAGAACGAGACGGTGGCCGAGGCGGACCGGGTCCGTGCCGAGGCCGTCGCGGGCGCCGAGAAGCTCGTGGCGGACGCCACCGACGACGCGGAGCGGCTGCGCGCCGAGGCCGCCGAGACGGTCGGCTCGGCCCAGCAGCACGCGGAGCGGCTGCGCATCGAGGCCGAGCGGCTGCGGGCGGACGCGGAGGCGGAGGCCGAGCGGCTCGTCAACTCGGCACGCGAGGAGTCCGAGCGGACCCTCGACGAGGCCCGCAAGGACGCCAACAAGCGGCGCTCGGAGGCGGCCGAGCAGGTCGACACGCTCATCACGGAGACCACGGCCGAGGCGGACAAGCTGCTCACCGAGGCCCAGCAGCAGGCGCTGAAGACCACCGCGGACGCGGAGTCGCAGGCCGACACGATGGTGGGTGCGGCCCGCAGCGAGGCCGAGCGGCTCGTCGCCGAGGCGACGGTCGAGGGCAACTCGCTGGTCGAGAAGTCCCGTACCGACGCGGACGAGCTGCTGGTCGGCGCCCGCCGGGACGCGACCGCCATCAGGGAGCGCGCGGAGGAGCTGCGCGACCGCATCACGACCGAGATCGAGGACCTGCACGAGCGGGCCCGCCGCGAGGCCGCCGAGACGATGAAGTCCACCGGCGACCGCTGCGACGCGCTGATCAAGGCGGCCGAGGAGCAGCTGGCCAAGGCGCAGGCGAAGGCCAAGGAGCTGGTGTCGGAGGCCAACTCCGAGGCGGGCAAGGTCCGGATCGCCGCGGTCAAGAAGGCGGAGGGCCTGCTCAAGGAGGCCGAGCAGAAGAAGGCGTCCTTGATCAAGGAGGCCGAGGAGCTGAAGGCCGAGGCGATCCGCGAGGCCCGGCGCTCGGTCGAGGAGGGAAAGCGCGAACTGGAGATCCTGGTGCGCCGGCGCGAGGACATCAACGCCGAGATCTCCCGTGTCCAGGACGTTCTGGAGGCGTTGGAGTCCTTCGAGGCGCCGTCGGCCGGCAAGGACGGCGGAGTCAAGGCGGGCGCCACCGTGGGCGCCCCTCGATCGGGTGGCAAGCCGTCGGACGGCTAGCGGGCGGCACGGATTCCGGTGTCTTCTGGGGGCTTTGTCCCGGTCTTTGGCAAGCCGTCCCGCGGTCAGCCACCCAAAAGAGGTGTCATTCTCCAGATCAAACACGTATCCGCTCGATGACACACCGCTTCGGCCCCTAGGATTCCCCCTATCACCTCACCGGTCTCTTTCGACAGGAACCCCATGAGCGACACTTCCCCCTACGGCTTCGAGCTTGTGCGGCGTGGGTACGACCGCGCTCAGGTGGACGAACGGATCTCCAAGCTCGTCTCCGACCGTGACAGCGCTCTCGCCCGCATCACCGCTCTGGAAAAGCGCATCGAGGAGCTCCACCTCGAGACGCAGAACGCCCAGGCCCAGGTGACCGACGCCGAGCCGTCGTACGCCGGTCTCGGTGCGCGTGTCGAGAAGATCCTGCGCCTCGCCGAGGAGGAGGCCAAGGATCTGCGCGAGGAGGCCCGGCGCGCGGCCGAGCAGCACCGCGAGCTGGCCGAGTCGGCGGCCCAGCAGGTGCGCAACGACGCAGAATCGTTCGCTGCGGAGCGCAAGGCCAAGGCCGAGGACGAGGGCGTCCGGATCGTCGAGAAGGCCAAGAGCGACGCCGCCCAGCTGCGTTCCGAGGCGCAGAAGGACGCGCAGTCCAAGCGCGAGGAGGCGGACGCCCTCTTCGAGGAGACCCGCGCCAAGGCCGCGCAGGCCGCCGCCGACTTCGAGACGAACCTCGCCAAGCGCCGCGAGCAGTCCGAGCGCGACCTGGCCTCCCGCCAGCAGAAGGCCGAGAAGCGCCTCGCCGAGATCGAGCACCGCGCCGAGCAGCTCCGCCTGGAGGCGGAGAAGCTGCGCACGGACGCCGAGCGCCGCGCCCGCCAGACGGTGGAGACGGCCCAGCGCCAGGCCGAGGACATCGTGGCCGACGCCAACGCCAAGGCCGACCGCATCCGCTCGGAATCCGAGCGCGAGCTCGCGGCCCTCACCAACCGCCGCGACAGCATCAACGCCCAGCTGACGAACGTCCGCGAGATGCTCGCCACGCTGACCGGCGCCGCGGTGGCCGCGGCCGGCTCCCCCGCCGAGGACGAGCCGATCTCCCGGGGCGTTCCGGCGCAGCAGACCCGGTAGGCACGGGTAGTCGTACGACGCCGTGAGGGGCGGTGGGACTCGGTCCCACCGCCCCTTCCGCACGTACTAGCGCAGTCCCAGCAGGGGCGGTTGGCTTGTGCCGTCGCCGTTGACGACGACCCAGGTGTCGCCGGCTCGCAGCAGTTCGGCGCCGGTGGCGTACCGGTCCGTGCGCACCGTCGTCCCGTCGTCCTCGCCGATGCGATGGCCGTGGGCCGTGTCGAGCGTCCACAGCCTGCCGTTCCCGAGCAGGCCGCTCCCGAGCACCGCCACCCGGCCGCGGCCCGCCGGAGCCAGCGCGGCGACCTCACCCAGGTCGGCGTGCCACAGGTGCCGGCCGTCGCGCAGCGCGTAGCCCGAGACGCGGTCGGCAGAGGTGGCACCCGGCTTGGCCGCGGCGACGACGAGCGTGTCCCCGCTGACGGTCGCCCAGAGCGCCGGCCGCGCCTCGAAGGTGTCGTAGTCGGCCGACAGCGGCTTGAGGTCCTCGTCGTCGCCGGTGAGCGGGATCCGCACCGGGTCGCCCGCGGGGTCGGGGTAGGCCAGGACGGCCGCGACACCGCGCTTGTCGCTCTCCTTCAGCAGGAGGGTGAAGGGGTCGGCAGAGAGCACCATGACCGTGTCGGCGGGGCTCTCGACGGGCAGGGCCAGGCTGCCGCGCTGCCTGCCGGTGGCACCGTCCAGGGTCACCAGCCGTCCGCTGCCGCCGTCCGCCGTCGCGCACGTCACCACGACCGTGGTGGTGCCGCCGGCGGCGGAGACGACGTTCGGCGCGCACGCCTCGCCGTCGCGGTGCTTCCGGTTCAGGTCGGCGCTCCAGCGCGGTCGGCCGTCGGCCAGGCCGTACGCCTGGACGCCCGTGCCGGTCAGCGCGACGGCCACGTCGCGGTCGGCCGCGAGGAGGCTGTCACTGCCGGAGGTGAACTGGGCAACGCCCTTGATATTGCGCTCCCACAGCTTGCGGCCGGTGCGGGTGTCGACGCCCCACACCGTGTCGCAGGGCTTCCGGTAGGGCGCGAAGGCGACCAGCCCGACGCGGTCGACCACACGCTCGCTCATCCCGCACACCGACTCGCGCACGGGGGCGCGCAGCGTCCAGCGGCGCTCGCCGCCGTGGGAGTCGTAGGAGACGAGCGCGTCGTCGCGCACCCGGACGACGGTCGGGGCGTCCCGGCCCACGGTCCACACGCCCTGCGCCCGCACGGTCGCCGGCCGGTCCGGCGCGGCCTGCCAGGAGGCGTCGAGAACCGGGCCGCGCATCCACAGGTACGCCTGCCAGCCGGGCCAGAGCGCGAGCAGCACGCCCGCCACGGTGAGGACGGCGGGCACGCCCTTGCCGGGACGCCGCTCGGTGAACGACTGGATCGCGCGGGCCAGGACGCCGAACCCGACGAACGTCAGCAGGAAGGCCAGAAGCAGAGTGGGAATGGTGCCTTCCGGGCAGTCGTCGCCGCCGCACTCGCCGCCGGGAACGGACGTCCACCCCAGCACATGGAACTCCACCGCGAGCCCGACCGCGGCCCCCGCCGCCACGACCGCCAGCCCCGCCCCCACCGCGCCCCGCCCCGTGCGCGGTCTGCTGTCCTCAATCACTTCCGCCCCCGCCCGTGTTCTGTTTTCCGGCGCTCCCCAGCACCGCCCCCGTTGCTCAGGGGAGCTGGAGCATAACCCGCCGGTAGGGGCGCACGGACTCCCTCCGACCGCTCGAGTGGCAGGCGCCCAACACCCGTCTTAGCGTGGCCGCATGATCGAGCTGGCGGGGCTGACCAAGCGGTACGGCGAGAAGCTGGCGGTCGACGGCCTCACCTTCACGGTCAGGCCCGGCATCGTCACCGGGTTTCTCGGGCCCAACGGCGCCGGCAAGTCCACGACCATGCGGATGATCCTCGGACTGGACCGGCCCACCGCCGGGGACGTCCGGATCGACGGGCTGCACTACGCCCAGCTGAAGGACCCGCTGACGTACATCGGGGCCCTGCTGGACGCGAAGGCCGTGCACGGCGGGCGCACCGCGTTCAACCATCTGCTGTGTCTCGCGCAGAGCAACGGGATCCCGAGGCAGCGGGTGGACGAGGTGCTCGACGTCGTCGGGCTCGCCGCCGTGGCGCGGAAGAAGGCCAAGGGATTCTCGTACGGGATGGGCCAGCGGCTCGGGATCGCTGCCGCGCTGCTCGGTGATCCGCGGATCCTGATGTTCGACGAGCCCGTCAACGGGCTCGACCCCGAGGGCATCCACTGGATCCGGAACCTGATGAAGTCGCTGGCCGCGCAGGGGCGGACCGTGTTCGTCTCGAGTCATCTGATGAGCGAGATGGCGCTGACCGCGGATCATCTGGTGGTCATCGGACAGGGCCGGCTGCTCGCCGACACCTCGATGACGGACTTCGTCCGGGAGAACGCACGCAGCTATGTACGGATCCGTTCTCCGCAGCGTGAGCGGCTGCTGGACGTGCTGCACGAGGACGGCATCACCGTCGTGGAGGCGGGCGGCGACGCGCTGGAGGTGGCGGGTGGCAAGGCCGAGCGGATCGGGGAGCTGGCCACGCGGTACGGGATCGTGCTGCACGAGCTGAGCCCGCAGCAGGCTTCGCTGGAGGAGGCGTTCATGCAGCTGACGGCGGAGTCGGTGGAGTACCACGCGCACGCCGCGCCCGCGCCCGCCCCGCAGGACTGGGGCGCCGGCTGGAAGGGGGCCTGAGGCCCATGGCAGCCCGTCAGGTCATCCGGTCGGAATGGACCAAGATCCGGTCGGTCGCCTCCACGGTGTGGACACTGTCGCTCGCCGTGGTGGTCACGCTCGCCATCGGGACGCTCATTTCCGCGCTGTCGAGGAGCCAGTACGCGAACATGCCGCTGCGGGAGCGGCTCTCCTTCGACCCGACGGTCATCAGCTTCGCGGGCATGACCCTCGGCCAGCTCGCCATGATCGTGTTCGGGGTGCTCGTCGTCTCCAACGAGTACAGCACCGGCATGATCCGCGTCTCACTGGCCGCCGTGCCACGGCGCGGCACCTTCCTGTTCAGCAAGATCGCCGTGGCCGGCGCGCTCGCCCTGGCCGTCGGCATGGTCACCAGCTTCGCCGCCTTCTTCCTCGGGCAGGCGATGCTCGGCGACCTCGGCACCCGGATCGACGATCCCGGTGTGCTGCGCGCGGTGATCGGCGGCGGGCTCTACATGGCCCTCATCGCGATGTTCTCCATGGGCATCGCCACGATGCTGCGCTCCCCCATGCTGTCGCTCGGCATCCTGATGCCGTTCTTCTTCCTGATCTCCAACATCCTCGGCAACGTCGACGCCACGAAGAAGGTCGGCCGCTTCCTGCCCGACCAGGCCGGCAGCCGGATCATGCAGGTGGTGCCGAGAGTCGGCGACGACACGCCCTACGGCCCCTGGGGCGGGCTGGGCATCATGGCGCTGTGGGTGATCGCGGCGGTCGCGGGCGGTTACGCCCTGCTGAAGCACCGGGACGCTCAGTAGGCGTCCCAGCCACGTTCCACGCCGCCTTGGCTTTACTTACTCTTGGGCGGAACCGTCAGCGCCCGGATATCCTCCTAACCCTTACGGGGGCGTGTGCCCCGCTGTCCTGAACCTTTCGATGGGTGCGGAGCATGATCGAGGCTGTAGGCCTTACCAAGCGCTACGGCGACAAGACCGCCGTGTACAACCTTTCCTTCCAGGTGCGACCGGGAGCCGTGACCGGCTTCCTCGGACCCAACGGATCGGGCAAGTCGACGACCATGCGGATGATCCTCGGGCTGGACAACCCGACGTCCGGCGCGGTGACCATCGGCGGCTACCCGTACCGCAAGCTGCCCAACGCCCCCCGCCAGGTGGGCGCCCTGCTCGACGCCAAGGCGGTGCACGGCGGCCGGGCCGCCCGCAACCACCTGCTGAGCCTCGCCCAGCTGTCGGGCATCCCGGCCCGGCGGGTGGACGAGGTGCTCGGGGTCGTCGGCCTGCAGGAAGTGGCGAAGAAACGATCCAAGGGCTTCTCGCTCGGCATGGGCCAGCGCCTCGGCATCGCCGCCGCGCTGCTCGGCGACCCCCAGGTGCTGCTCTTCGACGAGCCGGTCAACGGCCTCGACCCCGAGGGCATCCTCTGGGTGCGCAACCTGATGAAGGCCCTCGCGGCCGAGGGCCGTACGGTCTTCGTCTCCTCGCACCTGATGAGCGAGATGGCGCTGACCGCCGACCACCTCATCGTGATCGGGCGCGGGCAGCTGCTCGCCGACATGAGCGTGACGGACTTCATCTCCGCCAACTCCGCCGACTTCGCGCGGGTGCGCACCCCGGACACCGAGCCCCAGCTACGCGAGAAGCTGTCCTCCGCGCTCACCGAGGCGGGCGGCCACGTGCTGCCGGAGCAGGACGGCGCGCTGCGCGTGACCGGGCTGCCGCTGCCCCGGATCAGCGACCTCGCGCACGAGGCGGACGTACGCCTGTGGGAGCTGTCGCCGCACCAGGCCTCGCTGGAGGAGGCGTACATGCGGATGACGCAGGGCGCCGTCGACTACCGCTCGACCATCGACCAGAAGGCGGGCCTGCAGCAGCCGCTGCCGCCCGGCGCCCAGCCGCCCATGCCGGTTCCCGGCCAGGGCCAGCCGGGCTGGTACGCCCCGCCGCCGCCCCAGCAGGGCGGCGGACAGCCGTTCGCGATGCAGACGCCGCCCGCGGGGCCGTACGGCGCCGCGCCCGCCGGCGTGCAGGGCGCTCCGGGCGCGGGTGCGCCCAACCCGTACGCGGCCCCGCAGGCGCAGCCTCCGGCGGCCGCACCCGCGGCCCCGGCCGCAGCACCGTCCCAGCCCGCTCCCGCGGCCCCGGCCGCCGACCTGACCAAGTCCGAGGACGCCCGATGAGCACCCACCAGCCCCCGATGCCGCAGGCACCCGCAGCCGCGCCCGAGTGGCAGGCGGCGCCCGGCGCTCCGTACCCCGGTTACAACTCGCCGATCCCGGTCGTGCGCACCCACCTCGGGCACGCGCTGGCGTCCGAGTGGACGAAGATCAAGTCGGTGCGGTCGACGATGTGGACGCTCGGCGTCTTCGTCCTGCTCGTGGTCGGCATCGGCCTGCTGGCCGGTCTCACGGTGCAGAGCTCCAGCTCCGACCTGGACGGCGAGAGCCCGCTCATGCTCGGCTTCTTCGGCCTGCTGATCGGCATCATGTGCATCATCACGCTCGGCGTGCTGACCACGGCCTCCGAGTACGGCACGGGCATGATCCGTACGACGATGACCGCGTGCCCGAGCCGGGGCCGGGTGCTGGCAGCCAAGTCGATCGTGTTCTTCGTGATCGCCTTCGTGGTGACGCTGGCCACCGTGTCGTTCGTGGCGATGGTGCACGCGTCGATGCTGAAGAGCCACGGCGCGGGCACCCCGTCCAGCAGTGAGTGGCTGAAGGCCACGGTCGGCATCAGCCTCTACATCGCTCTGCTCGGGCTGCTCTCGCTGCTCGTCGGCTCGATCATCCGGCACTCCGCGGGCGCCATCACGATCATGATCGGCGCGGTCCTCGCCCCGCTGGTGCTCGCGCTGTTCATGAACGCGGAGTCGCTGCAGAAGGTGCAGAAGGCACTGCTCGAGTACTCGATCCCGAGCCAGATGGGCGTCTTCTACAACAACACCCTGAGCGAGTCCGGCCCGACGGGCTGGGACCCGCTGTGGATCATCCTGGGCGTGACGGCGGCCGCGTACGCCGGCGCCTACGCGCTGCTGCAGAGCCGGGACGTGTAGCTCAGAACTTCGGCGCGTTACGGGACCGCTGCACCCGGGTGGTGCGGCGGTCCTTCGCGTTCCAGCACGCCTTGTGCCAGTGGCGGCGCTCGTCCACGCCCGAGTGCTCCGGCCAGGCCACCACGTGCGGGACACCGGAGGGGATCATCTGGTCGCAGCCGGGGCAGCGGTAGGTCTTGCCCTCGGCGCTCGCCCCGGCGACATGGCGCACGCTCCACTCCTCGCCCTGCCAGCTCTCGGTGGACTGCCAGCCGCCGTACCGGCCGGCCCGGTCGTCCTCGGCCCTCCGGCCGGACGACCCGGCTGCCTTCGGTCGGTTGTTACGCGGGGACACGGGACACCTCTCGGGGCTATACAGGAAGCAGGGGCTGTGTCCAGCCTACGCGGGCCCGAGGGGGGTACCCGTAGCGTGCCAACCCGTACAAGTCCCCCTCCCGGGCGGCCCATTCTGCAGACAATCCGCAAATCTCCCCGCCAGGCCGTGTCCTAGGCACGTGTCAGACGGTTATGCCGGTTGGGGGAGCTCCGGTCGGAGCCAAGGAAGCAGGAAGAGCGATGCACGTAGGAAGTTTTGTGCTGGCGGCCCAGTTCCCGGGCCAGGGGCCGGGGGAGGCCCTTTACCGGGCGGTCCGCTCGGCGGAGGTCTCCGAGGAGGCCGGGCTGGACACGGTGTGGCTGGCCGAGCACCACTTCGTGCCGTACGGCACATGCCCGTCGGCGATCACCCTGGCCGCGTTGCTGCTCGGCCGCACCCAGCGTATCCGGGTCGGCACAGCGGTCAGTGTGCTGCCCACCGCGCACCCGGTCGCCCTCGGCGAACAGGCCGCGCTGCTGCATATGACGAGCGGCGGCCGGTTCACGCTGGGCGTGGGGCGCGGCGGTCCATGGGTGGACCTGGAGGTGTTCGGCACGGGCCTCGACGCGTACGAGCACGGATTCCCGGAATCACTCGATCTGCTGGTGCGCTGGCTGCGCGAACCGTCGGTGTCGGCTTCGGGTAAACGGTTCTCCTTCCGTGAGGTGCCCGTCGTACCGCGCCCGTCGGAGGCGCTGACGGAGACGCCCGGGCCCGAGGTCCTGGTCGCCTGCACCTCGCCGGCGAGCGTGCGGCTGGCCGCCGAGCGCGGGCTGCCGATGCTGCTCGGCATGCACGTCGGGGACGAGGAAAAGGCCGAGATGGTCGCCCTGTGGCGGCAGTTCGCGCGGGCCGCGGGACGGCCGGCCGAGGAGATCGAGGGCGCCGCCCATGTCTCGGCCGGCGTCTGCCAGATCGCGGACCGGCGCACGGACGCGGCGGAGACGCTGCTGAAGGCGATGCCGGGGTGGCTGAAACAGGGCCTCGACGCCCACATCACGGTCGATGGCCGGATGCGTGCGATGCGCGATCCGCTCGCATACACCGAACTGCTCTGCGGGCTGCACCCGGTGGGCACCCCACGGCTGGCCGCCGACCGGCTCGCGGCCACTTCGGAGCGGACCGGAATCTCCCGGTTCGCCCTGCTCGCCGAGGGGTCGGGCGACCTCGCGGCGACGGAGGAGAACCTGCGGCGACTGGGCGCCGAGGTGCTGCCCCAGCTGCGCTGACCGGCCGCCGACTCCCTTCTGACGTAAGGCGCTTGCCGCCCCAGTACCAACGCACCTCCCCGCGGGTGGAGCGGCAAGCAAGCGGCTCACCGAGTCGGGAGCACGGGAGCCGCGCGTCAGCAGTCCCGAAGCTCCGGCGACTGGTTCAGCAACTGGCTGCGCACCGAGGTGAAGCGGGCCAATGTCTCGTCCACCGAGGCGTCCAGAGGGAACACCGCCACCCGATGGCAGTTCTGGAAGGCCAGCCGCACACCGAAGTGCCGCTGCAGCGCACCGCGTATGGCGTCACTCGCGAGCGCACGCAGCAGCTGACCGCGTGCCTGCTCGTCCGGCGGGGGCGTCTGGTTGTCGGCGAAGGGTCCGCCGTCCACCTTCAGCTGGGCCACCAGGGAGCTGATCATCTCCCACGCATAGGGCAGGGAGGTCCGGACGCAGTCGACGAAAGCTGCTTCGTCGACCTCGCCTCGCTCGGCCTGTTCGAGTAGGGCCGGTGAGACGTCGAGCGACATGGGTTCTCCTCTCGCACCCCCGACGAGCAGGGGTTGCCTGACAGATAAGGAAGTTCGCGATATCGAACACGCTCAGTACACAGATCGCGACCTCCCGTTTACTACGGTAAGCAGCGGTCGGTGACCACACCAGCAGAATGCGTATATGGAACGGCCCCTTTAGGCACACAATCGGCCAGGGATGAACAAGAGTTTCCAGGATGAATGGGGTGACCCACCGGGTCCATGGTGACGGTGGGGCGGGCGGCGAGGAGGGCGAATCGCGTCTACCCGTGGGTGTCGAGTAGCGTTGCCGACCATGCGTCTCGTCATTGCCCGATGCTCGGTCGACTACGCCGGCCGGCTCACCGCCCACCTGCCCTCGGCGCCCCGTCTGATCCTGGTCAAGGCGGACGGCAGCGTCTCCATCCACGCGGACGACCGGGCCTACAAGCCCCTCAACTGGATGTCGCCGCCGTGCACCCTCAAGGAGGGCACGGGCGAGGACGAGGGCGTGTGGACCGTCGTCAACAAGGCGGGCGAGAAACTGATCATCACGATGGAGGAGATCCTCCACGACTCCTCGCACGAACTCGGCGTGGACCCCGGTCTGATCAAGGACGGCGTGGAAGCGCACCTGCAGGAGCTGCTCGCCGACCGCATCGAGACGCTCGGCGAGGGCTACACCCTCATCCGCCGCGAGTACATGACCGCGATCGGCCCGGTGGACATCCTGTGCCGGGACGCGGACGGGCAGACGGTCGCGGTGGAGATCAAGCGCCGCGGCGAGATCGACGGCGTGGAGCAACTCACGCGCTACCTCGACCTGTTGAACCGCGACCCGCATCTCGCCCCGGTCCGCGGCATCTTCGCGGCCCAGGAGATCAAGCCCCAGGCCCGGGTCCTCGCCACGGACCGCGGCATCGGCTGCCAGGTCCTGGACTACGACGCGATGCGCGGGATCGAGGACGACAAGCTGCGGCTGTTCTGACCGGTTTTCCCGGTACGCACAGAAGGGCGGGTCCATGCCGGACCCGCCCTTCTGCCGTGCGCGCCGGACGTCACATCACGACGGCCGGACCGCTGCCCACCGGCGCGCTCGCCGAGTCGCTGGAGGTGGGGGACGACGAACCGGTCGTCGTGCTCCCGGTCGTGCCGCCCGATGTCGTGCCACCGGTGGTTCCTCCGTCGGTGCCGCCCGAGGTCGTGCCGCCGGTGGTGGATCCGCCGTCGGTGCCGCCCGAGGTCGTGCCGCCCGTGGTGCTCCCACCGGACGTGCCACCCGTGGTCGTGCCGCCCGTGGTGCTCCCACCGGACGTGCCACCCGTGGTCGAACCACCCGTGGTGCTCCCACCGGACGTCCCGCCCGTGGTCGAACCACCCGTGGTGCTCCCACCGGACGTCCCGCCGCCCGGCGAGCTGGACGAGCCCGACGGCTTGGGCGTCCTGGACGGCGAGCCCGAGGTCTTGCCGCCGGTCGGCTTGCTGCTGCCGGAGGGCCGGGTGGTGGCCGACGGCGACGACGGGTCGGCCGAGGTGCCGTCGGTGCCCGGGTCCGACGGGGTGTCGGAGGGCGTGCCGGCGCTGCTGGTCGAGCCGCTGTCCTTCTTCGGGTCCGCGCCCAGGCCGCCGTCGTCCAGTCCCTGGCTCGCGGACGGATTGACGCCTACCTGTCCGGCCGGGTTCTTGTCCGCGCTCTCGTGGGACGTCATGCCGAGCGTGACCACCGTGCCGAGGACGGCGACGAGCAGGGCGCCGGAGCCGGCCGCAACCATGTTGCGGCGGGCAAGACGGCGGATGCCACCCAGCGACTTGAGGGACGGGGGCTGGTGGGTGACCAGGGTGTCGTCGACGGGAGCGTACGACGCCGGGTAGAGCGCCGGCACCCCGCCGGGGGGCGAGGCCGACTCCTCGTGGCGGGCGTCCGGTATCTCCTCGCCCGCCATCGGCCCGGGCACATCGCCCGCGAGGTCGGCGACCAGGGCCAGGGCCCGGCGTCCGGCGACGGTGCCCCGCTTGTCGGCGAGCGCCGCGCGCAGGCCGCCCGAGGACTCCAGCTCGGCACGGGCCCGGTCGAGCTGTCCGCCGCAGAGCGCGAGGATGCCCAACTCGTGGTGGAACCAGGCCTGTTCGGCGACCTCACCGGAGAGCCGGGCGGCCTCGGCACCGGACCGCAGCGCGCGCTCCCAGGCGCTCCAGTGCAGCCCGGCGGCGAAGGCGGGCGCGGCCGTACGGGCGAGCCGTACCGCGACGCTCTCCTCGCCCTCGACCGGAGGCACGGTGTCCGGCACCACGACCGCGAGCGCGGCGAGGACCGCGTCGGCCTCGACGGACACCCGCTCGGGCGTGACCGAGGGATGCCCGGCCCACCAGGCGTAGTGCTCGGCTGCGGCGAGGGCCTGGGCGGGGGCGTCCTCTGCGTAGCCGGCGGCCTCCAGCTGGGCCGGCACGCCGGCCGCGAGACGGTAGCGGGAGCCGACCGGGGAGACCAGTGCACAGCTCACGAGTTCACCGAGCGCGGCGTCCGCATGGGTGTCGCCGACCAGCGCGGGCAGGTGCGCCTGGTGCGGCACCTCGCCGCCGAGGGCGACGGCGAAGCGCAGGGTGGCGCGGGCGGAGGCGCTGAGCCGGGAGGCGAGCAGCGGCGCGGGCGCGGCGGCCTCGCCGAGGGACGGCAGCGGGACGTCCTGCGCCTCCGCCGGGTCCAGGGGTGCCTCGACGGGAACGCGTACGTCCTCGAAGACGCCGTACTCGTCCACCGCGCCGGTGCTGGCGCGCAGTTGGTCGCGCTGCCGGAGCAGGGCGCCGGCCTGGACGAACCGCAGCGGCAGGCCCTCGGACTCGAACCACAGGTCACCGGCCCAGTTGGCCTCCTCCTCGGTGAGGACCCGGCCGACGGCCTGCTCCAGGATCTCCACTCCGGCCGCGCGGTCCAGGCCGGTGAGGAAGACCTCCTCGACGTCGGAGTCGGCGGCGGGCGCGGGGACGTCCGGGGTGGTGCCGAGCAGGAAAGCGCACTCGGGGGTGGCGGCGAGCAGTTCGTCCAGGGCGGCGCCGCCCAGCTCCAGGTCGTCGACGACCACGACCGCGCCGATCTCGGCGACCAGTTCGAGCAACTCGTCGCGTTCGGGCCGGTACAGGGGGGCGTCGTAGACGGCGTGGAAGAGGTCGTACAGGAGGTCGGTGGCCGTGCGGCGGAAGCCGGTGAGGTGGACCACACCGTCGGGGGCGAGGTCCAGGCAGTCCTCGGCGACCAGGTCGAGCAGGGCGGTGCGGCCGGAGCCGGCGGAGCCGGTGAGGCGCACGGAGCGGCCGCGGGCCAGGAGGCGGACCAGGCGTTCGCGGTCGTCCTGGCGCTCCAGGAGGGCGAGCGTGGGCTGCGCCGGACCCGGCGGCACGGGCGGCCGCGCGGCGCGCTCGGTCTCGGCGCGCTCGGCGGCCGTGCGCTTGCGCGGCCGGCCCGGCCGCTCGTGCGGCGGGCAGGGTTCTATCTCGCTGCCGTCGACCGGATTGACCGTCAGCAGGAAGTCGCCGGAGACCAGCTGCGCCGTGCGGGCGAGCGCGGGCGTGCTCTGGCCGAAGTCGGACGTGAGGGATTCCCGGGGCGGGCGGCGGCTCGGAGCCTGGCCGTGCTCCCCGGGTCCCGGAGTGATCGGGTCCATAGGTTCAAGCCCCCCAAAAGCGTCGTGTGCCCTGGCAAATACCGGCCCTCCCGGCCTGCTGCACACCGCGCTGTCGCTTCTGGTCCGGGCCCGCTCGATCGAGGGTTGTGAGGCAGCGGGCGACCGAACCCTAAACCTTCGCACAGTATCTACGACAGGGCGGGGTGCCGCGCGGTCCGAAGCATCACAGTCCGGTGAGGATTGCCCTCGACGTGCGCTTCGGCAGCTGCGTCCGGGTCTCCCCCGTCGCCCGGTTCACACCCGATCGGGGTGTTCATCCGGGACACGTCACACGCGGGGCAGCGACTCCACCCCGATGCCGCCCTCGATGGCGAGGATGCGGTGCAGCCGGGTGGCCACCAGCAGGCGCTGCATCTGCGGCGGGACACCGCGCAGCACCAGACGGCGCCCGCAGCGGCCGGCCCGCCGGTGGGCGCCCATGATCACCCCGAGTCCGGTGGCGTCCCAGGAGTCCAGTTCGGACAGGTCGAGCACCAGGTCGCCGACTCCGGTGTCGACGGCCGAGTGCAGGGCCGTACGGGCGTCCGCCGCGCTGCGGACGTCGAGGCGGCCCCCGACGACCAGCTCGGCGTGGTCGCCCCTGATGTGCATATGCGCTCCCCGTTGAGTGCGGTGTCGCGTACTCCGTGACGGTTCTGGTGCTGATGCTGTGCAACGTCTGACTGCCTGGGCGGCAACTCGGTTGCTGCTTGTAAGCGAACCGATACCGAATTCACCCCCGGGAGTGACGCTCCCGGGGTGTGCGTCCGGTCGTGTACGGGTCAGTACTTGTAGAAGCCCTGCCCGCTCTTGCGCCCGATGTCACCGGCGTCCACCATCCGGCGCATCAGCTCCGGCGGGGCGAACTTCTCGTCCTGGGACTCGGTGTAGATGTTGCTGGTGGCGTGCAGCAGGATGTCCACGCCGGTCAGGTCCGCGGTGGCCAGCGGGCCCATGGCGTGGCCGAAGCCCAGCTTGCAGGCGAGGTCGATGTCCTCGGCGGTCGCGACGCCGGACTCGTAGAGCTTGGTCGCCTCGACGACGAGGGCCGAGATGAGCCGGGTGGTCACGAACCCGGCGACATCGCGGTTGACGACGATGCAGGTCTTGCCGACGGACTCGGCGAACTCCCGCGCGGTGGCGAGGGTTTCGTCGCTGGTCTTGTAGCCGCGGACCAGCTCGACGAGCTGCATCATCGGCACCGGCGAGAAGAAGTGCACACCGACGACCCGCTCGGGGTGCTCGGTGGCCGCCGCGATCTTGGTGATCGGGATGGCGGAGGTGTTGGAGGCGAGCACGGTCTCCGGGCGCACGATCTTGTCGAGCGCACGGAAGATCTCGTGCTTGACCTCCAGCTTCTCGAAGACGGCCTCCACGACGATGTCGGCGTCGGCGGCGGCGTCCAGGTCGGTGGTGGCGGTGATGCGGGCGAGGGCGGCCTCGGCGTCCTGCGCCGCCAGCTTGCCCTTGCCGACGAACTTGTCGTACGAGGCCTTGATGCCGTCGGTGCCACGCTTGATTGCCTCGTCGGTGACGTCGCGCAGAACGACGTCCCAGCCCGCCTGTGCGGCGACCTGGGCGATGCCGGATCCCATGAGACCGGCCCCGATGACGGCGAGCTTCCGTGCCACTCCGACTCCCTCAACGCTGTTGACGTCTGGCTCTTCGGCGGACCATAGCGCTCCGGAGCCGCTGTGTGACCGGTAAGTAACGCGCGTCACGTCTCAGCTGACGGACATCACACCGGCAGGGGTCAGGACGAGCCACGGACGGCGTAGTTGAGGACCTTTTCGCTCAACAGGTCCTCGACGTCGTCGAGGAGAACGAGTACTTCTCGTGACACTTCGCGTGGTTCGCGACCCTTGACCATCTCGCGTGAGATGACCGCCATGACCGTACTGTGCGCCCAGCCGATCTGACCCGCCATCAGGGTGGGCAGTTCGTCACCTTCGGCCGCGCCGGTCTCCTCGCGCAGCGCCTGTTCCAGGTTGGCCTGGACCTCCTGGGCGATGGCCCACAGCCGGGAGCGCAGCGCGGGGGTCTCCTCGATGACCCGCATGAAGCTCGCGTACCCGGGGATCAGGCCGACCCGGGGGGAGACCGCCTCGACCTCCTCGCGCAGCTCGCGCAGGACCGCGCCGACCGCGGACTCGCCGACGGGGCGGCCCCGCACCCAGCGGGCGAGCCGGTCGACCATGCCCGCGGAGCGGTCGAAGAAGAGGTCCTCCTTCGCCGGGAAGTAGTTGTAGACGGTGTTGACGGAGACGTTCGCGGCCTCGGCGATCTCCGCGACCGTCACGGCGTCGAAGCCGCGCTCCAGGAACAGCCCCGTGGCGACATCGGAGATGTACTGCCTGGTCTGCCGCTTCTTCCGCTCCCTGAGTCCCTCAGCCATGTCCGCATCCTAACTTCGCTGGGCTTACTGAAATCTTGGGGTCATTGCAAAATTTCAGGGACTCTGTTTTTCTGTGGGCATGGCAGCAGTCATCAGCGCGGCCGGACTGGCCCGCACCTTCCAGACGAAAACCGGCCCCGTGGAGGCCGTGCGATGCGTCGACCTCACCGTCCGCGAGGGCGAGATCCTCGGCTTTCTCGGCCCGAACGGCGCCGGCAAGACGACCACCCTGCGCATGCTCACCACCCTCCTGAAGCCGACCGGCGGCGCGGCCACCGTCGCCGGGTGCGACCTGGCGACCGACCCGGCCGGAGTGCGCCGGGCCTCCGGCTATGTCGCCCAGTCCGGCGGGGTGGACCCGCAGATCACCGTCCGGGAGGAGCTGGTCACCCAGGCCCGGATGTACCGCCTGCCGAAGGCCGAGGCCGTCGAGCGCACCGCGGAACTCGCCCGGGAGCTGGACCTCACCGAACTGCTCGACCGGAAGACGGGCGCCCTCTCCGGCGGACAGCGGCGCCGCCTCGACATCGCGATGGCGCTCACCCACCGCCCGAAGGTGCTGTTCCTGGACGAGCCCACGACCGGACTCGACCCGGGCAGCCGGGCCGACCTGTGGGACCTGGTCCGCCGGCTGCGCGACGAGCACGGCACCACGGTGTTCCTGACCACCCACTACCTGGACGAGGCCGACGCCCTCGCCGACCGGCTGGTCGTCGTCGACCGGGGCGTCGTCGTGGCCGACGGCACGCCGAGCGCGCTCAAGCTGGCCCACGGCGGCTCGATCGACGCCACCCTCCAGGACACCTTCCTCGCCATCACCGGCCGCGGCCCCGCCCCTGCCGACACCGCCCCCGTCGCCGTATAGGACCGCTCACGTCGGACCGCTCACGGAATCAGAGAGATGCTTCTTCACGACACCGGCCTCGTCTACGGCCGTTACCTGCGCCAGTCCCTGCGCTCCCGCTTCGCGCTGCTCTTCGGCGTGCTGACCCCGCTCCTCTATCTCCTGTTCTTCGGCCCGCTCCTCACCGACCTGCCGCTCGGCGGGAAGGGCAGCTCCTGGCAGGTGCTCGTGCCCGGGCTGCTGCTCCAACTCGGCTTGTTCGGGGCACTGTTCGCGGGCTTCACGATCATCATGGAGAACGCCCAGGGAGTGGTGGAGCGGATGCGTGTGACGCCCGTCAGCCGGCTCGCCCTGCTCCTGGGCCGGGTGCTGCGGGACGCCACGGTCTTCGTCTTCCAGGCGGTGCTGCTGGTGCTCGCCGCGGTGGTGATGGGCCTGCGCGCGCCCCTGCCGGGCGTCCTCATCGGGTTCGGGTTCGTCGCCCTGCTCACGCTCTCGCTGGCTTCGCTGTCGTACGCGCTGGGCATGCGGGTCCGCACCCCGCAGGAGTTCGGTCCGCTGATCAACGCGCTGTCGATGCCGTCGATGCTGCTGTCCGGCCTGATGCTCCCGATGACGCTCGCGCCCACCTGGCTCGACGTGCTCTCGCACTGCGTCCCGTTCCGCTACCTGGTGGACGCGGTGCGCGACGCGTACGTCGGCCAGTACACGAGCGCGCACATGCTGTACGGCGTGCTCGTCGCGGTCGGCTTCGCGGGGCTCGCCGTGACAGTGGGCACACGTGTGTTCCGGACGGCCGGAGCGTAACTACGCTGGTCACATGGTCAATCTGACGCGCATCTACACCAGGACCGGCGACCAGGGCACCACCGCCCTCGGTGACATGAGCCGGGTCGCCAAGACCGACCTCAGGATCTCGGCGTACGCCGACGCCAACGAGGCCAACGCGGTGATCGGCACCGCGATCGCGCTGGGCGGCCTGGACGAGGAGGTGGTCAAGGTCCTCACCCGCGTCCAGAACGACCTGTTCGACGTGGGCGCGGACCTGTCGACGCCGGTGGTGGAGAAGCCGGAGTTCCCGCCGCTCAGGGTCGAGCAGTTCTACATCGACCGGCTGGAGGCGGACTGCGACCGCTTCAACGGGCAGCTGGAGAAGCTGCGCTCCTTCATCCTGCCCGGGGGCACCCCGGGTGCGGCCCTCCTCCACCAGGCCTGCACGGTCGTCCGCCGGGCCGAGCGCTCCACCTGGGCAGCGCTGGAGGTACATGGCGAGATCATGAATCCGCTCACCGCGACCTACCTGAACCGGCTTTCCGATCTGCTGTTCATCCTGGCGAGGACCGCGAACAAGGAGACCGGTGACGTGCTGTGGGTGCCCGGCGGGGAGCGTTAGGGCTCCCGCTTGGGGAACAGCGTGTAGCTCGCGGCGATCACCACGTTGATCCCCATCACCCACACCATCCTCAGCTGCCACGCCCGCAGCGAGCCGGTGTCGCCGTCGCCGCCGACGTACCAGATCGCGCCCTGCAGCAGGGCGAGGGCGACGAGCGCGGCCAGGATCCAGCGGCCCGCGACCTTCCACTCGTGGACGGCGCGGGCCGTGCCGTACTTCGGAGGCTTCACGGGCGGCGGGCCGCCGGCGAAGCGGTGGGCGACGCGGGCGTCCGCCCACTTGATCGTGGAGTGGCCGAGGCCGACGGTGAAGCCGATGTAGACGGCGGCGAGGCCGTGCCGCCAGTCGGGTTCCGCGCCGTTCTTGAGGTCGATGGCGGTGACCACGAACAGCACCACCTCCAGCAGTGGCTCGCACAGCAGCAGCGCGAGACCCGTGCGGGGCATGCGCCACAGGTAGCGGAAGGCCAGCCCGGCGGCCAGCAGCACCCAGAAAGCCACCTCACAGGCGACGATCAACCCGACGATCACGGTTCTCCCCCTTCGCTCACCCTTCCAGGCTGCCGTCGGCCGAGCCGCGGATCATCGTCGGCGCGGGCGAACCCGCCGTAATCGAAAGTTGCAGTTCGGGACCCTTCCCGAGGCGCAGGCGCGGCGGCCGTGGGCCGTGTTGGATGGGGTCATGTCCCATGCGCTCCCCCGCCCGCACCGCGACGACCTGCGCATCGCCGTGGGCGGACTGCTCGGCGGGGTGCTGCTGTGGGTGCTCGGGATCCACCCGCGCGTGGCCTCGGACAACCTGGTGCTGTGGCAGGCGCCCTGGGCCCCGCTGGTGCCGCTCGCGCTGACCGCCGCCTGTGAGCCGCTGCGCCGCATCCGGCCCCGCGTCGGCCTGTTGGTCGGCACCGTCGCGCTGACCCTGGACACGGTGACCCTCGGCAGCATCGTCACGATCGTGCTGTACACCGACCTGGTGTACGCGGCCGTCCTGTACGGCAGCCCCGCAACCGCCCGCCGGATCCCCTGGATCACCGGGATGCTGACGGTGCTCGGCGGAGTCGTGCCCGCCGCTCTGTGGCGCGACCCGCAGGGGCTGCTGATCGGTGTGGGCGTCGGCGTGGTCGCGTTCGCGCCCGCCTCCACGGGCTGGGTGGTCCGCAACCACCGCGACGCGGCCGAGGCGGCCCGGCTGCGCGCCGAACAGACCGCGCTGCTGGCCGAGATGGACCGCACCCAGGCGGTCACCGCCGAACGGGCCAGGTTCGCCCGGGAGTTGCACGACATGGTGGCCAACCACCTGTCGGCGATCGCCATCCACTCCACGGCCGCGCTCTCCCTGGACGACCCGAAGACCTCCATGGACGCGCTGGGGGTCATCCGGGAGAACAGCGTCGAGGGGCTGGCCGAGATGCGGCGGCTGATCGGGATCCTGCGGGACGGCTCCGGCGACCGGGAGCCCGCCGCGTCCCCCACGCTCGACGGCCTCGGCGCCCTGGTCGACGTCGCCCGCTCGAACGGGCTGGAGGTCACCCTCGACGCCGGCCACGACAGCGTGCCCGCGCCGGTCGAGCTGGCCGCCTACCGGATCGTGCAGGAGTCACTGACCAACGCCCTGAAGCACGCGGCGAAGGGGCGTGTCCATGTCGCCCTGCGGCAGGAGAACGGCACGCTTCAGGTGCGGGTGACCAGCCCGTACCGGCCCGGCGACAGCCCGCGCGCCCCCGGCTCCGGCTCCGGTCTCACCGGGATGCGGGAGCGGGCCGCGCTGCTCGGCGGCAGCTTCGAGGCCGGGCCCGAGGGGGGCCGCTGGGCCGTACGCGCCGCTCTTCCGCTCACCGAAGGAGATCCCGCATGAACCGTGCCGTCCGGGTCCTGGTCGCCGAGGACCAGTCCGCCGTCCGCGCCGGTCTGGTCCTCATCCTGGGCAGCGCGTCCGACATCGAGGTGGCCGGGGAGGCGGCGGACGGGCAGCGAGCGGTCGAACTGGCCCGGGAGCTGCGGCCGGACGTGGTGCTGATGGACGTTCAGATGCCGCGTCTGGACGGGGTGTCGGCGACCCGGCAGATCGTCGCGGAAGGGACGGCGGACGTCCTGGTGCTGACCACCTTCGACCTCGACGAGTACGTGTTCGGGGCACTGCGGGCGGGCGCGGCCGGGTTCCTGCTGAAGAACACCGAGGCACGCCATCTGCTGGAGGCCGTGCGGACGGTGGCCCGCGGGGAGGGGATCGTCGCACCGGCCGTCACCCGGCGGCTGATCGCCGAGTTCGCGGCGAAGCCGGTGCGCGAGCCGGCGGCCGACCCGGCCGTGCTGGACGGTCTCACCCGGCGTGAGCGCGAGGTGCTGTCGTGCATCGGCGAGGGGCTGTCCAACGCCGAGATCGCGGCGCGGCTGGCGATGGCGGAGGGCACGGTGAAGACGCACGTCAGCCGTCTGCTGGCGAAGCTGGAGCTGCGCAGCCGGGTCCAAGCGGCGGTACTGGCACAGGAGTTGGGGATCTAGCGGGCGTGTCAGCGAGTGGTCCAGACCTATTGACCTGTGGTCCAGACCTTTCTATTCTCGCGGCACCGTGGGCGTGAAGGCTCAGTCATGCCCCTGACACCCCCGATACACGAGGGAGGCGCAGCATGCGCTTCAGACACAGAGCCGCGGCAGGGTTCGCGACCCTGTTGCTCCCCCTGGCCGGCCTGGTCGGTCTCGCGAGCCCCGCCCAGGCCGCGACGAACGCCACCGCCACCTACGCCAAGACCCAGGACTGGGGTACCGGCTTCGAAGGCAAGTGGACCGTCAAGAACACCGGTACCACCGCGATCAGCTCCTGGACGATCGAGTGGGACTTCCCCTCCGGTACGTCGGTCACGTCGGCCTGGGACGCGGACGTCACGTCCTCCGGCACCCACTGGACCGCCAAGAACAAGTCGTACAACGGATCCATCGCCCCCGGTGCCTCCGTCTCCTTCGGCTTCAACGGCGCCGGTTCCGGCTCCCCGTCCAACTGCAAGCTCAACGGCGACAGTTGCGACGGTACGACGGTCCCGGGTGACGCGGCCCCCTCCGCGCCCGGCACCCCCTCAGCGTCGAACATCACCGACACCTCGGTGAAGCTCGGCTGGAGCGCGGCCACCGACGACAAGGGCATCAAGAACTACGACGTCCTGCGCGACGGGACCAAGGTCGCCACCGTGACGACGACCTCGTACACCGACACCGGCCTCACCGCCGGCACCGACTACTCCTACACCGTGCAGGCCCGCGACACCGCCGACCAGACCGGACCGGTCAGCGGCGCCGTCGCCGTGCACACCACCGGCGGCGGCACCACTCCCCCGCCCACCGGCAACAAGGTCAAGCTCGGCTACTTCACCGAGTGGGGCATCTACGGCCGGAACTACAACGTCAAGAACCTGGTGACGTCCGGCTCCGCCTCGAAGATCACCCACATCAACTACGCCTTCGGCAACGTCACCGGCGGCAAGTGCGCGATCGGCGACTCCTACGCCGACTACGACAAGGCGTTCACCGCCGACCAGTCGGTCAGCGGCATCGCGGACACCTGGGACCAGCCGCTGCGCGGCAACTTCAACCAGCTGCGCGAGCTGAAGGCGAAGTACCCGAACATCAAGGTGCTGTGGTCCTTCGGCGGCTGGACCTGGTCCGGCGGCTTCGGTGAGGCCGCGAAGAACCCGGCCGCGTTCGCGCAGTCCTGCTACGACCTGATCGAGGACCCGCGCTGGGCCGATGTCTTCGACGGCATCGACATCGACTGGGAGTACCCGAACGCCTGCGGCCTGAGCTGCGACACCAGCGGTGCCGCGGCCTACAAGAACCTGATGGCCGCGCTCCGCGCCAAGTTCGGCTCGAACAACCTGGTCACCTCGGCCGTCACCGCCGACGGCTCCTCCGGCGGCAAGATCGAGGCCGCCGACTACGCGGGCGCCGCGCAGTACGTCGACTGGTACAACGTGATGACGTACGACTTCTTCGGCGCCTGGGACGCCCAGGGTCCGACGGCCCCGCACTCCCCGCTCACCTCGTACAGCGGCATCCCGAAGGCGGGCTTCACCACCGCCGACGCCATGGCCAAGTACAAGGCGATCGGCGTCCCCGCGAGCAAGCTGCTCATCGGCATCGGCTTCTACGGCCGCGGCTGGACCGGCGTGACGCAGGACGCCCCGGGCGGCACGGCCACGGGTCCGGCGGCCGGCACGTACGAGCAGGGCATCGAGGACTACAAGGTGCTGAAGACGTCCTGCCCGGCGACCGGCACCGTCGCGGGTACGGCGTACGCGCACTGCGGCAGCAACTGGTGGTCGTACGACACCCCCGCCACCATCGCGACGAAGATGGCGTGGGCCAAGAACCAGGGCCTCCGCGGCGCGTTCTTCTGGGAGTTCAGCGGTGACACCAGCAACGGCGAGCTGGTGAGCGCCATCAGCAACAACCTGTAAGACCGTCAAGCAACGTTGACGCGCTGACCGGGCGGGGCTGCTTCGAGCCACGCGAGAAAACCGGTCAGCGCGTCTTCGCTCATCGCGAGTTCGAGGCGCGTGCCCCGGTGGGTACAGGCGAGGACCACCGCGTCGGAGAGCAGCGCCAGCTCCTCCTCGCCCTCGGGCAGCCGGCGGCCGGCCACCTCGATGGCGGCGCGCTCCAGGGTGCGGCGCGGGCGGGGGGCGTAGGAGAAGACGCGGTACCACTCGATGCGGTCGCCGTTGTAGCGTGCGACGCCGTAGCTCCAGCCCTTGCCGTTGGTGTCCGGTTTCTCGGGCACGTCCCAGCGCAGCGAGCAGTCGAAGGTGCCGCCGGAGCGCTGGATCAGTCTGCGGCGCAGTCCGAACAGGAACAGTCCCACCACCACGAGCGCGATCACGATCCCGCACACAGTCAGAGCGAGGACCATCGGCACCGACCTCCTCGTCTCCTAGGCGATGAAACTGGGTAATGAAAAGGAAAAAACACCCACATCTGCCTCAGCCGCGACCGGCACCGGATTGCTCCGGGCCGGCCGCGGCTGAGTGACGTCATACTGCGCGCTGGATCAGCGCGCCGCGGTCGCCGCCCGCAGGCGGACATCCGCACGACGCTCGGCTTCGGCGTCGTCCTCCGCCTTCGCGCGCTCGAGCTCGCGCTCCGCGCGCTGGACATCGATCTCGTCCGACAGCTCGGCGATCTCGGCCAGCAGCGACAGCTTGTTGTCGGCGAACGAGATGAAACCGCCGTGCACCGCGGCGACGACCGTTCCACCATCACTCGTACGGATGGTCACCGGGCCCGACTCCAGCACACCGAGCAGCGGCTGGTGACCGGGCATGACGCCGATGTCGCCGGACGTGGTGCGCGCGACGACCAGGGTGGCCTCACCGGACCAGACCTGGCGGTCGGCGGCGACCAGCTCGACGTGCAGCTCAGCAGCCAAGGGTGGCTCCTCGGGTCACCACCCGGCGGTAGTGCCGGGTGTTGGGGTCAATTCTAAGGGGCGTGGAGAAAGGCGCCGGACACACCCCGGAAGGGTGGGTCCGCGCCCCTCTCAGATGAGCGCGAGACTCAGGAGACGCCCAGCTCCTTGGCGTTGGCCTTGAGGTCCTCGAGGCCACCGCACATGAAGAACGCCTGCTCGGGGAAGTGGTCGTACTCACCGTCGCAGATCGCGTTGAACGCGGCGATCGACTCGTCGAGCGGCACGTCCGAGCCGTCCACGCCGGTGAACTGCTTGGCGACGTGGGTGTTCTGGGACAGGAAGCGCTCCACACGACGGGCACGGTGGACGACGAGCTTGTCCTCCTCGCCCAGCTCGTCGATACCGAGGATCGCGATGATGTCCTGGAGGTCCTTGTACTTCTGCAGGATCGTCTTCACGCGCATGGCCGCGTTGTAGTGATCCGCAGCGATGTAGCGCGGGTCCAGGATCCGGGACGTGGAGTCCAGCGGGTCCACGGCCGGGTAGATGCCCTTCTCGGAGATCGGACGGGACAGAACCGTCGTCGCGTCGAGGTGGGCGAAGGTGGTGGCCGGGGCCGGGTCGGTCAGGTCGTCCGCGGGGACGTAGATCGCCTGCATCGAGGTGATCGAGTGACCACGGGTCGAGGTGATGCGCTCCTGGAGGAGACCCATCTCGTCGGCCAGGTTCGGCTGGTAGCCCACCGCGGAGGGCATACGGCCGAGCAGCGTGGAGACCTCGGAACCGGCCTGGGTGAAGCGGAAGATGTTGTCGATGAAGAACAGCACGTCCTGCTTCTGGACGTCACGGAAGTACTCGGCCATGGTGAGGCCGGCCAGCGCGACGCGCAGACGGGTGCCCGGGGGCTCGTCCATCTGACCGAAGACAAGGGCGGTCTTGTCGATGACGCCCGAGTCGGTCATCTCCTCGATGAGGTCGTTGCCCTCACGGGTGCGCTCACCGACACCGGCGAACACGGAGACACCGTCGTGGTTGTTGGCGACGCGGTAGATCATCTCCTGGATAAGCACCGTCTTGCCGACGCCGGCACCGCCGAACAGACCGATCTTTCCACCCTTGACGTACGGGGTGAGAAGGTCGATGACCTTGACGCCGGTCTCGAACATCTCGGTCTTCGACTCGAGCTCGTCGAAGTTCGGGGCCTTGCGGTGGATGCCCCAGCGCTCGCCGTCGTACTGCTCGTCGACGTTCAGCACCTCACCGAGGGTGTTGAACACCTTGCCCTTGGTGAAGTCGCCGACCGGCACCGTGATGGAGTTGCCGGTGTCGGTGACCGGGGCCTGGCGGACCAGACCGTCGGTGGGCTGCATGGAGATGGTGCGGACCAGGCCGTCACCCAGGTGCTGGGCGACCTCCAGGGTCAGCGTCTTCTTCTCGCCGGCGTTGGCCGGGTCGGCCACCTCGACGTGAAGGGCGTTGTAGATCTCCGGCATCGCGTCGACGGGGAACTCCACGTCGACGACCGGGCCGATGACCCGGGCGACGCGGCCCGTAGCCGTCGCGGTCTCAACAGTGGTGGTCATTATCGGTCACTCCCCGCGGTCGCGTCGGCCAGGGCGCTCGCGCCACCGACGATCTCGCTGATTTCCTGGGTGATTTCGGCCTGGCGGGCCGCGTTGGCAAGACGGGAGAGCGTGTTGATCAGCTCGCCCGCGTTGTCGGTGGCCGACTTCATCGCGCGCCGCGTGGCGGCGTGCTTCGAAGCGGCCGACTGGAGCAGCGCGTTGTAGATACGGCTCTCCACGTAGCGCGGCAGCAGGGCGTCGAGGACGTCCTCCGCCGAGGGCTCGAAGTCGTACAGCGGAAGGATCTCGCCCTGCGGCTTGACCTCCTCCGCGACCTCTTCGAGGCGCAGCGGCAGCAGCCGTGCGTCGAGCGCGGTCTGCGTCATCATCGAGACGAACTCGGTGTAGACGATGTGGAGTTCGTCCACGCCGCCGCTCGCCGTCTCCTTCTCGATGGCCTCGATCAGAGGCTCCGCCACCTTCTTGGCGTCCGCGTACGACGGCTCGTCGGTGAAGCCCGTCCACGACTCCGAGATCTTGCGCTCACGGAAGTTGTAGTGGGCGACACCACGGCGGCCGACGATGTACGTGTCCACCTGCTTGCCCTCGCGCTCCAGGCGCTCGGTCAGCTGCTCCGCCGCCTTGATGGCGTTGGAGTTGAAGGCGCCGGCCAGACCGCGGTCGCTCGTGAGGAGCAGGACCGCGGCACGGGCCGGGTTCTCCGCCTCCGTGGTGAGCGGGTGCTTGGTGTTCGAACCCGTACCGACCGCCGTGACCGCGCGCGTCAGCTCGGTCGCGTACGGCGTGGAGGCCGCCACCTTGCGCTGCGCCTTGACGACGCGCGAGGCGGCGATCATCTCCATCGCCTTCGTGATCTTCTTGGTCGCGCTGACGGATCGGATGCGACGCTTGTAGACCCGGAGCTGGGCTCCCATGAGTCAGGTCCCTTCCTTACGTCACTTGGACACGGAGACAGCCGGAGCTTCCTCGCCGAGCAGCTTGCCGTCGGAGGTCTCGAACTGCTTCTTGAACGCCGCGACCGCGTCGTCGATGGCCTGGATCGTGTCGTCCGACATCTTGGCGCCCTCGCGGATGGAGGTGAGCAGACCCGACTCCTGGCGGTGCAGGTAGTCCAGCAGCTCGCGCTCGAAGCGGCGGATGTCGGCGACCGGAACGTCGTCCATACGGCCGTTGGTGCCGGCCCAGACGGAGACGACCTGGTCCTCGGTGGCCATCGGCTGGTACTGGTCCTGCTTCAGCAGCTCGACCATGCGCTGACCGCGCTCCAGCTGGGACTTCGACGCGGCGTCCAGGTCGGAACCGAAGGCGGCGAACGCCTCCAGCTCACGGAACTGGGCGAGGTCCACACGGAGACGACCGGAGACCTGGCGCATCGCCTTGTGCTGCGCGGAACCACCGACTCGGGAGACGGAGATACCGACGTTCAGCGCGGGGCGCTGACCGGCGTTGAACAGGTCCGACTCCAGGAAGCACTGGCCGTCGGTGATGGAGATGACGTTGGTCGGGATGAACGCCGAGACGTCGTTGGCCTTGGTCTCGACGATCGGCAGACCGGTCATCGAGCCGGCACCCATGTCGTCGGAGAGCTTGGCGCAGCGCTCCAGCAGACGGGAGTGCAGGTAGAAGACGTCACCCGGGTAGGCCTCACGGCCCGGCGGGCGGCGCAGCAGCAGGGACACGGCGCGGTAGGCGTCGGCCTGCTTCGACAGGTCGTCGAAGATGATGAGGACGTGCTTGCCCTCGTACATCCAGTGCTGGCCGATGGCCGAACCGGTGTACGGCGCCAGGTACTTGAAGCCGGCCGGGTCGGACGCCGGGGCGGCGACGATGGTCGTGTACTCCAGGGCGCCGTTCTCCTCCAGCGCGCGGCGCACGCCGGCGATGGTGGAGCCCTTCTGGCCGATGGCGACGTAGATGCAGCGGACCTGCTTCTTCGGGTCGCCCGAGCGCCAGTTGTCGCGCTGGTTGATGATCGTGTCGACGGCCAGGGCGGTCTTGCCGGTCTGGCGGTCACCGATGATCAGCTGACGCTGGCCACGGCCGATCGGGGTCATCGCGTCGACGGCCTTGTAGCCCGTCTCCATCGGCTCGTGCACCGACTTGCGCTGCATGACCGTGGGGGCCTGCAGCTCGAGGGCGCGGCGACCGGACGTCTCGATCTCGCCGAGGCCGTCGATCGGGTTGCCGAGCGGGTCGACGACACGGCCGAGGTAGCCCTCGCCGACCGCGACGGAGAGGACCTCACCGGTACGCGTGACCGGCTGACCCTCCTCGATGCCGCTGAACTCACCGAGGACGATGGCACCGATCTCGCGCTCCTCGAGGTTGAGGGCGAGGCCGAGGGTGCCGTCCTCGAACTTCAGCAGTTCGTTGGCCATGGCCGAGGGCAGGCCCTCGACCTTCGCGATGCCGTCGCCGGCAACGGTGACCGTACCGACCTCCTCGCGCGAGGCCGCGTCCGGCTTGTACGACTGGACAAAGTTCTCCAGCGCGTCCCGGATCTCCTCCGGCCGGATCGTGAGCTCCGCCATCTGGGTTCCCTGCTCTCCTTGTTGGGCCCGAAGTTTTCGTGGGGGTCTGGGGGCGACCCCCAGGAATCCTCTGCACGGCCCAACCAGGGCCGTCAGTACGTACTGCTTTTCTCGAATGCCGAGGTGGTGCTAGCTCGCCATGCGGCGGGCCGCGTCCTCCAGCCGGTCCGCGAGGGAACCGTTGATGACCTCGTCACCGACCTGCACCCGGATCCCGCCGACGACCTCGGGGTCGACGTCCAGGTTCAGGTGCATCCGGCGGCCGTAGAGCTTGGCCAGGGCGGCGCCGAGGCGCTGCTTCTGCCCGTCGCTCAGCGGCACCGCCGAGGTGACGACGGCGACCATGCGCTCCCGGCGCTCGGCGGCGAGCTTGGACAGGGACTCCAGTCCCGATTCCAGGCTACGTCCACGCGGCGCGGTCACGAGGCGCGTCACCAGACGCTCGGTGGCGGGCTTGGCCCGGCCGCCGAGGAGCCGGTGCAACAGCTCGATCTTGGCCGAGGTGCTCGCGGAGCGGTCTGTGAGCGCTGCACGCAGCTCGGTGTTCGAGGAGACGATCCGGCCGAACCGGAACAGCTCGTCCTCGACGTCGTCGAGCGTGTCCGTCTTCTGCGCCGCCGTGAGGTCGGCGATGCTCGCCAGCTCCTCCAGCGAGTCCACCAGGTCGCGGGACTGCGACCAGCGGGAACGGACCATGCCGGAGATCACGTCGAGCGTGGTCTCGCCGACCTGGCCGCCGACGAGGCGCCGGACCAGCTCGGCCTTGGCCTCACCGGGCTGCGCCGGGTCGGTGAGGACCCGACGCAGGCTGGGCTCGCGGTCGAGCAGCGCGGTGACGGCCGCCAGCTCGTCGGCGAGCTGGACGGCGTCCACGGACGTGGAGTCCGTCAGCGCGTCGAGACGCTCACGTGCGGCTGCCAGGGCCTCGCGGCTCGCTCCGTTCATCGCGTGGCCTCGGCCTTCTCCTCGAGCTCGTCGAGGAAGCGGTCGATCACACGGCTCTGCCGGGCGTGGTCCTCGAGGGACTCACCGACGAGCTTGCCGGCCAGTTCGGTGGCGAGCTTGCCGACGTCCTGACGCAGGGCGCCTGCGGCGGCCTTGCGGTCGGCCTCGATCTGGGTGTGACCGGCGGCGACGATCTCCTCGCGCTGCCGCTGGCCCTCGGCCCGCATCTCGGCGATGAGGGCGGCACCCTGCTCCTGCGCCTCCTGGCGCAGGCGCGCGGCCTCGTGCCGGGCCTCGGCGAGCTGGGCCTTGTACTGCTCGAGGACGCTCTGGGCCTCGGTCTGCGCGGCCTCGGCCTTCTCGATACCGCCCTCGATGGCCTCGCGACGCTCTTCCAGAACCTTGTTGATGGTCGGGAGGAGCTTCTTGGCGAGGAAGACGAAGACGATGGCGAAAGCAATCAGGCCGATGACAAGCTCTGGGATCTCGGGGATCAGAGGATTCTGCTCCTCTGTCGCCGCCAGCGTTACCAGGGCGTTCACATCAGTGCCTTCCGTCTAAGGGAGTTGCGTCGAAGCGCGCTTCAGCTACGGAAGAGGAAGCCCATGACGATACCGATCAGCGCCAGGGCCTCACAGAAGGCGAAACCCATGATCTGGTTGGCGCGGATCAGACCGGCAGCCTCGGGCTGGCGGGCGAGGGCCTGGGTGCCGTTACCGAAGATGATGCCGACGCCGATGCCGGGGCCGATCGCAGCGAGGCCGTAGCCGACCGAACCGAGGTTGCCGGAGAGGCCGTCAGCGGCGAGGGTCTGGAGAGCGGACATGCCGGTTCTTCCTTCTCTTTACGCGTACCGGTGGGGGTTGGCCACCGGTCAGTCAGGTTGGACAGGGAGGGCGAGGAGGCTCAGTGGTGCTCGGCGAGAGCGCCCTGAACGTAGTTGCAGGCGAGGAGTACGAAGACGTACGCCTGAACGGCCTGGATGAAGAGCTCGAACGCCGTGAGCAGGACGGTCATCACGAACGAGGCGCCAGCGTAGACGATGCCGACTCCGTTCAGCAGGTACCAGCTGCCGATGGTGAAGGTCAGCAGCAGCAGGTGGCCGGCGAACATGTTCGCGAACAGTCGGACCGCGTGGGTGAACGGGCGGATCAGCACGTTCGAGAAGAAGTCGATGATCACGATCACCGGCAGTACGGCGCCGAGCGACTTGTCATAACCGGTGATGTTCTTCAGGCCGCCGAGGAACCCGTGCTTCTTGAACGTCAGGAACATCCACAGGATGTAGACGATGGCCGCCAGACCCGCCGGGAAAGCGATCATGGACGTCACGGGGAACTGTGCCAGCGGGATCACGGACCACAGGTTCATGATCCAGATGAAGAAGAACAGCGACACCATGAGGGGCACGTACTTCTCGCCCTCGCGCTTGCCCAGCGTCTCGTAGACGATGCCGCGGCGCACGAAGTCGTACCCGGCCTCACCGATCATCTGGAGCTTGCCAGGCACGAGCTTGGGCCTGGCGAACGCGGCCCAGAAGAAAGCGACGATCGCGACCGTGCCCAGCAGGGCCAGCAGCATCGGCTTGTTGAACTCGAACCCGCCGACAGTGAAGAGCGGCTTGAAGACAAAGGAGTGCAGGCCAGGAGCCGGGAATCCACATCCGGTGAAGATGTGACAGTCGGACTCGAAGGCGAGCACCTGCGTCGGGTCAGCACTCACCGCGGGCTCCTTCATCGTGGCGCATAGAGACGGCAACCTCGTTGTGTCGGCGCGACGCGGGGCCGCGGTTCGGCACGGGACTGGTGTTACGGATGTGGGGGCGGCTGTGGGGCATCTCGCCTCGCGATTGAACAGGCGTCAGCTCAGATGCCCGCGCCCGCGATGCCGCAGTTGGCACCGGACGATAGCAGCATCTCTCGCGAGCCTTTATCCCGGCCCTACCTCTCACCGCGAGTGCCCTGTCTTCTCGGGCTTGTCGCCCTTCGACGAGGCATCAGGTTCGACGTAGAGGATCTTGGCCTTCATGTGGGCACGGGTCTGCGCGACGATCCACGCCAGAGTGGTGACCACGAGAACGATGGCGAAGACACGGGGATTGAACAGGTTCGTGTCCTTGAACACGGCGACGAAGACGACCAGCAACAGCAACTGGGCCGTGTAGAGCATCAGGCCCATGCCCTGGAAGAGCTGCGGAAGCGATTTGGCGATGCGCTGCAGGACGTAGAGACCGGACCCCATGAAGAGGCACACGACCACCGTCGCGACGACAGCACCGATCGCTCCCTTGCCGCCCGCGGCCACTGCGCTGACGACGGCGGCAAGCGCGCCGACGACAGCCGTGGGTACGGCGGCCTGGGCCAGGATCCGGGCGTCATTGGACGGCATGGCGGCAACTCCGCTTTCACAGGGGGCAGGGTGTCGTCATGGACGAGCGTAGTCCCGGGTTGAGTGATCGAGACCTCACGCCATCGGACCGACGCACTTCGGTCCTTCGGCTCTATCCGGGGTTCTCGTGAACCGTATCACAAACTATTTGATGAGGTCTTTACCTGGTAGGTGTGCGCGCCGTCACACATGAGAGTGACAGCGCGCGTCTGTGCAAAAACCCGGGTGCCTTGTCTGGTATTGGGACCCTTTGCTCCCCCACGACTTGGCAATGCTCTAGTCAGATTCTTACCTTGCCTGCCGGCTTGAGGGCCTCCTCGATCAGGGTCTCCGCGATCTTGGATTCGGGCACGGTCCGTCGTCATGGGGGCCTCACCGGTTCTTGTCGGCCAGCGGCGTGCCTCCCGGGTCCCGTCGTCCGTGCGGACGTCGGTGAGCCCGAGTTCGGTCAGCCGGTCCACCAGGCCGCGCATCAGGATCTCCGGCGCGCTGGCGCCGGCGCTGATGCCGACCGAGCCGACCGACTCCAGCCAGCGCTCGTCCAGATGCGTCACGTCGGGGACCAGATGGGCGGGGCAGCCCAACGATGCCGGGCCCCGCCCGGGCTACCGGACGTCGGCCTCGGTACCCCGGTCCGGCACCAGTGCCTCGTCCCGGAGCGCGGTGGCCCCGTGGCACTCGCGCACCGCGCCGCCCGCCGGCACCGCTGCGTCGAGCGCGGGCACCGCCCGCCGCCTGCGGTACCGCGGCGGCACGAAGCGCTCCGCCCACCTGGGGGCACGCGGGGTGAAGCGGGGCAGCAGGAGCAGGACCAGGCCGACCGCGCTGAGGAAGACCACACCCAGCACGATCCACATCGACGCCGAGTTCACCGAGTACGCCAGCGCGCCGAAGGCGATCAGCGCCGACCAGAAGTACATGATCAGCACGGCCCGGCTGTGCGAGTGGCCGATCTCCAGCAGCCGGTGGTGCAGATGGCCCCGGTCCGCCGCGAACGGGGACTGGCCGCGCCAGGTGCGGCGCACGATGGCCAGCACCAGGTCCGCCGCCGGTACGGCGATGATCGTCAGCGGGAGCAGCAGCGGGATGTAGACCGGCACCGTCTGGTGCACCGCCGCCTTCTCCGAGCCCGTGAAGAGAGCCAGCGCGTCCGGGTCGACCTGCCCCGTGATGGAGATCGCACCCGCGGCCAGCACCAGCCCGATCAGCATCGAGCCCGAGTCGCCCATGAAGATCCGCGCCGGGTGCATGTTGTGCGGCAGGAAGCCCAGGCACATGCCCATCAGGATCGCCGCGAACAGGGTCGCCGGAGCGGCGGCCTCGATGCCGTACGAGTACCAGATCCGGTACGAGTACAGGAAGAACGCCGCCGCCGCGATGCACACCATGCCCGCGGCAAGACCGTCCAGGCCGTCCACGAAGTTCACCGCGTTGATCGTGATGACGACCAGGGCGACCGTGAGCAGCGTGCCCTGCCACTGGGTCAGCGCCACGTTGCCGACGCCCGGGATGGGCAGCCACAGGATCGTCAGACCCTGCATGACCATCACGCCCGCGGCGATCATCTGGCCGCCCAGCTTGATCAGCGCGTCGATCTCGAACTTGTCGTCCAGGACACCGATCAGCCAGATCAGCGCGGCCCCGGAGAGCAGCGCCCGTGGCTCGTTGGATCTGGCGAAGACCTGGTTGAGGTTCGTGAGGTGGTCCGCGACCAGCAGACCCGCGCACAGGCCGAAGAACATGGCGATCCCGCCGAGGCGCGGAGTGGGCTCCCGGTGCACGTCACGTGCCCGGATCTCCGGCATGGCTCCCGCCACGATCGCAAACTTCCGTACCGGCCCTGTCAGCAGATACGTCACCGCGGCCGTGATGCAGAGCGTCAGCAGGTATTCACGCACGGGCTTCCCCACAGGTCTCGCTGGCCATCACAGCCCACCACCCTAGCGAGCGACGCATATGGATGAGGACTTCCGGGTAGCGACGATGGTTGCACGGGTGGCTGTGCACATCGGTGCACACCGGGGTGTACGGCTGTGCGCCTACCCCCGCTCAGCTGGGATAAGGCGGAAATCTACCGGCCAGCTCGCGGACCTCCTCCCGCGCCGGGGCCGGTTCCGTCTCGCCCCGCAGGACCGAGGCCAGCAGCGCGGCGATCTTCACCATCTCCGGCTCCCCCATGCCCTGCGTGGTCACCGCGGCCGTCCCCAGCCGCAGCCCGCGCCCGTCGCCGTGCGGCAGCACACAGCAGTCCAGGACGAGCCCGGCGGCGGCCAGCCGACCGCGCGCGGTGCGCCCGTCCACGCCGAGCGGGGCCGGGTCGGTGGTGATCAGGTGGGTGTCCGTGCCACCGGTGGTGACCGCGAGGCCCTCGACGGCCAGCTGCGCCGCGAGAACCCTCGCATTGGCGACCACCTGATGGGCGTACGCGCCGAACGCCGGTGTCGCCGCCTCGCCGAACGCGACGGCCTTGGCGGCGATGGTGTGCATCTGCGCGCCGCCCTGTGTGAAAGGGAACACAGCCCGGTCGACGCGCTCGGCCAGCTCGCCGCCGCACAGGATCATTCCGCCGCGCGGGCCGCGCAGCACCTTGTGGGTGGTGGCGCACACCACGTCGGCGTACGGCACCGGGTTGGGCGCCGCTCCCCCGGCGACCAGGCCGATCGGGTGCGCGGCGTCCGCGATCAGATACGCCCCGACCTCGTCGGCGACCGCACGGAAGAAGGCGTAGTCGAAGTGGCGGGGGTAGGCGATCGAGCCGCACACGATGGCCTTGGGCCGGTGGTTGCGGGCCAGATGGCGCACCTGGTCGTGGTCGATGAGCCCGGTCTCGGCGTCGACGCCGTACCCGACGAAGTCGAACCAGCGGCCGGAGAAGTTCGCGGGCGAGCCGTGGGTGAGATGGCCGCCGTAGGGCAGCCCGAGGGCGAGGACGGTGTCTCCGGGGCGCAGCAGGGCGGCATAGGCGGCCAGGACCGCCGAGGAGCCCGAGTGGGCCTGGACGTTGGCGTGCTGGGCGCCGAAGAGCGCCTTGGCCCGCTCGACCGCGAGGCGTTCGGCGACGTCGACCAGTTCGCAGCCGCCGTGGTACCGGGCGCCGGGATAGCCCTCGGCGTACTTGTTGGCGAGCGGTGAGCCGAGGGCGGCGAGCACGGCCGGCGAGGTGAAGTTCTCGGCGGCGATCAGCTGCAGCGTCGTCGACTGCCGCTCCAGCTCCCCCTGCAGGATCTCGGCCAGCTCCGGGTCCTGCCGCCGCAGGACATCGGTCTCGAGGGTATGGGTGACCGACATGGCGGGCTCCCGGGCGGTCGTGTTTGACAGCGGTTCACGGTGACGTAGGTCCAATGTAGGCCCGGGACCGGTGGGGTGCGCGGTGTCACATCCTCGCGGTCACACCCGTCAGCGCGGTCACCACCGGATCCAGCGCCTCATGTATCTCGTCCCCGATCGACCGGAAGAACGGCAGCGGCGCCCCGTACGGGTCGTACACCTCGTCCGCCTCGGCGGTGGGGGCCAGCAGCCACCCGCGTAGAGCCGCGGCCGCACGGACCAGCGCCCGCGCCCGCGCGACCACTCCGTCCTCCAGCGGCGGCAGCGTGGCCGGATCTATCGCCCGGACCAGACGGGTGAACTCCTTCAGCGTGAACGTCCGCAGCCCCGCCGAGTGCCCCATCGAGATCACCTGGGCCCGGTGGTCCCGCGTGGCTGTCAGCACCAGGTCGGACGTGATGACGTGCTCGTCGAGCAGCTCCCTGCCGACGAAGCCGGAGGCGTCCGCGCCGAACTCGGCCAGCACGGCCTCCGCGTTGGCCTCCATGGGCGCGCCCTCGTGGCCCCAGGTGCCCGCGCTCTCCACGATCAGCCCGCCGCCGAGTACGCCGAGCCGCTCCGCCACGAAATGGCGGGTCAACCGCTCGGTGATCGGCGAGCGGCACACGTTGCCGGTGCTGACGTGGAGGATGCGGAAGGTGTCGCGCGGAAACCCGAACGTCGTCGTCTGTTCCGCCGCGCTTTCCCCGTTGCCTATGCCACGCCCCGCCTCAGGGGCCGTCAATTCGCCACCTCGAGGTCGGGTACGACCTTCCGCAGCTCGTCCGGGGAGATCGCGCCCTCGCGCAGCAGCACCGGAACCTGGCCGGTGACGTCCACGATGGACGAGGGCACGTTGCCCGGGGTGGGGCCGCCGTCGAGGTAGACGGAGACGGAGTCGCCGAGCATGTTCTGGGCGGCGTCGCAGTCCTCCGGCGCCGGGTGGCCGGTGAGGTTCGCGGAGGACACGGCCATGGGGCCGACCTCGGTGAGCAGCTCGATGGCGACCGGGTGCAGCGGCATGCGGACGGCGACCGTGCCATGGCTGTCGCCGAGGTCCCACTGCAGGGACGGCTGGTGCCGGGCGACCAGCGTGAGGGCACCGGGCCAGAACGCGTCGACCAGTTCCCAGGCCAGCTCGGAGAAGTCCGTGACCAGGCCGTGCAGGGTGTTCGGGGAGCCGATGAGGACAGGGGTGGGCATATTGCGGCCCCGGCCCTTGGCGGCGAGCAGGTCGGCGACGGCCTCGGAGGAGAACGCGTCGGCGCCGATGCCGTACACCGTGTCGGTCGGGAGCACCACCAGCTCGCCCCGGCGGACCGCGGACGCGGCTTCACGCAGACCCGTCACGCGGTCGGTCGCGTCGTTGGTGTCGTATCGCCGTGCCATGTCTAGCGGGCCTCCTCGTACACGTACTGCCGGCTGGAAGTCGTCTCGGTGGTCACGGCAGCGCCCTGCGGGCGGTCGCGAACCGGGGGCGGTTGTTGAGGTCGGGGTGGTCGGCCGCGTCGGCCCAGCCCCGCTCCTCGGTGAAGATCCACGGCACCTGGCCGCCCTGGGTGTCGGCGTGCTCGATGACGACGACACCACCGGGGCGCAGCAGCCGGTGCGCGGTGCGTTCGAGGCCCCGGATGAGGTCCAGGCCGTCCTCGCCGGAGAACAGCGCCAGCTCCGGGTCGTAGTCACGGGCCTCCGGGGCGACGTACTCCCACTCCGTGAGCGGGATGTACGGCGGGTTGGAGATGACCAGGTCGACCTGTCCGTCGAGGTCGCGGAAGGCGTCCAGGGCGTTGCCCTGGCGCAGGTCGACCCTGGACCCGGCCACGTTCTTGCGCGTCCACACCAGGGCGTCGTCGGACAGCTCCACGGCGTGCACGCGCGAGCGCGGGACCTCCTGGGCGAGGGCGAGCGCGATGGCGCCCGAGCCGGTGCACAGGTCCACGATGCAGGGCTCGACGACGTCCATGGCGCGCACGGCGTCTATGGCCCAGCCGACCACGGACTCGGTCTCCGGCCGGGGCACGAAGACACCCGGGCCGACCTGGAGTTCCAGATACCGGAAGTAGGCCCGCCCGGTGATGTGCTGCAGCGGCTCGCGCTGCTCACGCCGGGCGATGACCTCCCAGTAGCGGGCGTCGAAGTCGGAGTCCTTGACGGAGTGCAACGCGCCCCGCTTCACGCCGTGCACGAACGCGGCGAGCTCCTCCGCGTCGTTGCGCGGCGAGGGCACGCCGGCGTCGGCCAGCCGCTGGGCGGCCTGGGCCACCTCCGCGAGCAGCAGGTTCACGCAAGTCCTCCGGGTAACTCGTACGTGCCTTATGCAGCTGCCAGCTTCGCCGCCGAGTCGGCGTCGACGCAGGCCTGGATCACCGGGTCGAGGTCGCCGTCCAGGACCTGGTCCAGGTTGTACGCCTTGAATCCGACGCGGTGATCGGAGATGCGGTTCTCCGGGAAGTTGTAGGTGCGGATCTTCTCGGAGCGGTCGACGGTGCGGACCTGGCTGCGACGGGCGTCGGCGGCCTCCCGCTCGGCCTCCTCCTGCGCCGCGGCGAGCAGCCTGGAGCGCAGGATACGCATCGCCTGCTCCTTGTTCTGGAGCTGGCTCTTCTCGTTCTGGCAGGAGGCGACGACTCCGGTCGGAAGGTGCGTGATGCGCACCGCGGAGTCGGTGGTGTTGACGGACTGGCCGCCGGGGCCGGAGGACCGGTAGACGTCGATCCGAAGGTCGTTCGGGTTGATCTCGACGTCGACCTCCTCGGCCTCGGGGGTGACGAGCACACCGGCGGCGGAGGTGTGGATACGGCCCTGGGACTCGGTGGCCGGCACGCGCTGCACGCGGTGCACACCGCCCTCGTACTTCAGCCGGGCCCACACGCCCTGGCCGGGCTCCAGCTGTCCCCGGGCCTTCACGGCGACCTGGACGTCCTTGTAGCCGCCCAGCTCGGACTCGGTGGCGTCGATGACCTCGGTCTTCCAGCCGACCCGCTCGGCGTAGCGCAGGTACATGCGCAGCAGGTCACCGGCGAACAGCGCGGACTCGTCGCCGCCGGCGCCGGCCTTGATCTCCAGAATGACGTCCTTGTCGTCACTCGGGTCGCGCGGGATGAGCAGGAAGCGCAGCTTCTCGGTCAGCTCGTCGCGCTGCTTGTCCAGCTCCTTGACCTCTGCGGCGAAGTCAGGATCGTCGGCGGCGAGCTCGCGCGCGGTCTCCATGTCGTCGCCGGTCTGCTTCCAGGAGCGGTACGTGGCGACGATCGGGGTCAGCTCGGCGTAGCGCTTGTTCAGCTTGCGCGCGTTCGCCTGGTCGGAGTGGACCGACGGATCGGCGAGCTTCTTCTCCAGATCGGCGTGCTCGGCGACGAGTTCCTCGACGGCCTCGAACATCTTTCGGCTCCTGTACTGCGGGGGGAGGGGTGGCGGGCGACCAAAAACGCCGGTCCCGGGCACACCCTGGTGGGGGCGCGACCGTGGACCGGCGAATGAGGGCTCGCTACTTCTTGGAGCCGGCGGCAGCCTTGCCGAAGCGGGCCTCGAAGCGGGCCACACGGCCACCGGTGTCGAGGATCTTCTGCTTGCCCGTGTAGAACGGGTGGCACTCGGAGCAGACCTCAGCACGGATGGTGCCGGACTGGATCGTGCTACGGGTGGTGAACGACGCGCCACAGGTGCAGCTGACCTGCGTCTCGACGTACTCGGGGTGGATGTCGCGCTTCAAGGTTTCTCCTAGATTCCGGGAGGGCGCCGGGTCGCCGTCGCGGGCTGCGAAAGCGTGAACCGGAGCCGACGTACCAGTCTGCCAGGACTGGCGCCATCCCCCAAAACCGGGGGGCGTCGTTGTCTATTCCCCGGGGGTGAGCGGGCTCAGGTCCCTGGGGGTGAGCGGGCTCAGGGAGTCACCACGCCCTTGGCTTCGCCCGTGGCCGTTCCCTTGGTCGCCGCCGCCGGGATCGGCCGGTCGTTCTGCAGGGCGTCCCAGACCAGCTGGGCCTTCGCCTTCGCCACCAGGACCCGGTTGAGGTTGGCCGGGTCGTACTGGACGGGCATCGTGACCATCTTCGTGTGGGACGAGCTGATGCCCTTCAGGCCGTTCGCGAAGTCCGCGAGGGCGTTGACCGAGCCGAGGTCGGAGTCGGTGGTGACGGCCTTGGTGGCGGTGTCGGCGAGGTCGTACAGGTTCTTCGGGCTGCTGAACACGCCGACGTGCTTGACCTGGTCCATCAGCGCCTTGACGAACGCCTGCTGGAGCTGGATGCGGCCCAGGTCGGAGCCGTCGCCGACGCCGTGCCGGGTGCGGACCAGGCCGAGCGCCTGCTCCCCGTCCAGGGTGTGGGTGCCGGCCTTGAGCTTCAGGTGGCTCTGCGGGTCGTCGATGTTCTCGGTCGTGGTGACCGGGACCCCGCCGAGGTCGTCGATGAGCTTCTGGAAGCCGGCGAAGTCGACCTCCAGGTAGTGGTCCATGCGGATGCCGCTGAGCGACTCGACGGTCTTGACGGTGCAGGCCGCGCCGCCGGTGGAGTACGCCTCGTTGAACATCACGCCGGACGCGGCCGGATGCGTGGTGCCGTTGGTGTCGGTGCACTCGGGGCGGTCGATGAGGGTGTCCCGCGGGATGGAGACCACGCTTGCCTTCTTGTGGCCCTTGTAGACGTGGACGATCATCGCCGTGTCGGAGCGGGCGCTGCCGTCATCGGTGCCGCCGCCGAGCTTCTTGTTGGTGCCGGAGCGGGAGTCCGAGCCGAGGACCAGGATGTTCTCGGAGCCGTTGTCGACCTTCATGGGCCGGTCGGCGCCGAGGGCCTGGTTGATGTCGACGCTCTTGATGTTGCCGTTGAGCTTGAAGTAGACGTACCCGGCGCCGGTACCGCCCAGCACGACCACGCCCGCGGCCGTCCAGGCCGTGGCGAGCAGGGCCTTGCGGCGGGTGCTGCGGGTCTTGCGGCTGCCGTTGCCACGGCGGGATCCGGTCTCGCCCGGCCCCGGTATGCCGGGCTCCGGCGTGCTCTCGGCAGACACGTCACTCCTAGGTCTCGTCCATCACACCATCGTCGCTCTGTCTGGTCAGACGGAGGAACTCGGGCAAGGGTTGCACAACGCAAAGTGCCCATCGCGTACGGCGATGGGCACTCTGCGTGACGCTGTCACCTCGGTGAGCTTGGCTCACCTGCGGCTTCAGCCCCAGAGGTCATACTGCTGGAAACCGGTGCCAACCGAGATCCTTGTGGCAAAGATCTCGCTGGTCGCCTTGCCGGTGCCCTTGTACAGGTAGAGGGTGCCGCCGGAGGTACGGGCCAGGAAGTCGGCCTTGCCGTCCCCGCTCACGTCGCCCACCGCGTCGAAGGCGTTGTAGCCGGTCCAGGCGCTGCGCACCTTGATGCGGGTGGAGAAGGCGCCGGATCCGGACTTGCCGGTTCCCTTGTACAGGTACAGGTCGCCGGTGCTGGACTGGCGGGCGAGCAGGTCGGCCTTGCCGTCACCGGTGAAGTCGCCGTGACCGCGCACCATGTTGTACTGGTTCCAGCCCGTGCCGACGCTCACTCGGGACCCGAAGGTGCCGTTGCCCTTGCCGGGGTAGAGCCAGAGCGTGCCGCCGGAGTCGACGGACAGCACGTCGGGCAGGTAGTCGCCGGTGAGGTCGCCGGGCGCGATGATCCGGGTGCGGGTCGTCCAGCCGCTGAAGATCTTCGTCGTGGTCCAGGTGCCCTGGGTGCGGTCGCTGCTCAGCACGATGTGGTCCCAGTACACGTCACCGGTGGAGCTGACCCGGTAGACGAAGTCCTGGTAGCCGTCCCGGTCGAGGTCGGCCTGGAGGACCAGGTTCACCCCGCTCCAGTCACCGAGGGAGATCCGGGAGCCGAACGAGCTGCCCGTGGAGTCCTTCTCGTAGCCGGTCTTCGTGGAGGAGTTGCGCACGAAGAGGTCGGCCTTGCCGTCGTAGTAGCTCAGGTTGCTGTCGTCGATCTGGGGGTAGACCGCACCGACGTACTGGGAGACCTTGCTGAAGACGCTGTAGTAGCCCTGCTCGACGCAGTCCTTGATGCCCCAGGAGACGACGCCGACGATCCGGTTGCCCACGATCAGCGGCCCGCCGGAGTCGCCGCTGCAGGTCGCCTCGGTACCGGTGTCGCTGCCGGACTGCGTGCCCGCGCAGACCATGTGCCCCGCGACGTAGGAGCTGCCGTAGGCACCGGTGCAGGTGCTGTCGGCATGGATGGTCAGCGTGGTCGTCTTCAGCGTCGGGGAGATGTCGCCGCTGGTGGAGCTGGTGCGGCCCCAGCCGTAGACCTGGGCACTGGTGCCGCCTGCGTAGGAGGCGGTGTCGCCGGAGGTGGTCATCCGGATCGGCGTGGCCTTGACCGGGACGGCCAGGGTGAGCACGGCGATGTCGTTGTCGAACGTCGCCGGGTTGTACGACGCGTTCCACTGGCGCAGCACACCGGTGGCCTGGCCGCCGTGCAGGTCGCTGCCGGAGGCCAGCTGGTCGGTGCCGGTGACGACGGCACCGTACGCCTTCCAGTTGTAGGCCTTGTTGTTCTCGTCCCGGACGCAGTGCGCGGCGGTGAGGACCTTCGTCGGCGAGACGACCGAGCCGCCGCAGAAGAAGCCGATGTCGTCGCTGGTGTCGCTGGTCCCCTTGTCGTCGAAGTACCAGAGCTGGGCCATCCAGGGCGCCGAGGAGATGGTGGTGTCGGTGCCACCGATGATCTTCGGCGAAACGGCGGACGGGCTGCTGGTCGTCGTCGACGTGTCGCTGCCGGAGGCGCCCGCGATGCGCTTCTCCAGCGTGGCCTGGGAGGGCTGGCTGACGACGGGCTGGGCGGTCGGCTTCGGCAGCGCGGTGGCCGCACCGGCGGACCCCGTCATCAGCGCGGCGGTCACGGCACCGGCGACACCGACAGCGGCAAGGGGCAGAGCAAGGCGTATACGACGTCTGTGCCGCCCGGGCAGGGGCGTGAGCAAGGAAGTCCCCCCAGGGAGAGGTGAGCAGGAAGGGGCGCGTGTTGCACTCCATACCTCTCAGCGCCAAAGGGCCGCCCCCCGTCACATATGGACGGGGGGCGGCCCTGACTCCCTGAGAGGAGCGTCGACTAGTCGCCGTTACCGGGGGTCGGCGTCGTCTTCTGAATCTGCATCAGGAACTCGACGTTCGACTTGGTCTGCTTCATCTTGTCGAGAAGCAGCTCGATGGCCTGCTGCTGGTCCAGCGCGTGCAGCACACGCCGCAGCTTCCAGACGACGGCCAGCTCCTCGTTGCCGAGCAGGATCTCTTCCTTACGGGTGCCGGACGCGTCCACGTCCACCGCCGGGAAGATGCGCTTGTCGGCGAGCTTCCGGTCGAGCTTGAGCTCCATGTTGCCGGTGCCCTTGAACTCCTCGAAGATCACCTCGTCCATGCGCGAGCCGGTCTCGACCAGCGCGGTGGCGAGGATCGTCAGGGAGCCGCCGTCCTCGATGTTGCGCGCGGCACCGAAGAAGCGCTTCGGCGGGTACAGCGCGGTCGAGTCGACACCACCGGACAGGATGCGGCCGGAGGCGGGCGCGGCGAGGTTGTACGCACGGCCCAGACGCGTGATCGAGTCGAGCAGCACGACCACGTCGTGGCCCAGCTCCACCAGGCGCTTGGCCCGCTCGATGGACAGCTCGGCGACCGTGGTGTGGTCCTCTGCCGGGCGGTCGAAGGTCGAGGAGATGACCTCGCCCTTGACCGACCGCTGCATGTCGGTGACCTCTTCCGGACGCTCGTCGACGAGGACGACCATCAGGTGGCACTCGGGGTTGTTGTGCGTGATCGCGTTGGCGATCGCCTGCATGATCATGGTCTTGCCGGTCTTCGGCGGGGCCACGATCAGACCGCGCTGGCCCTTACCGATCGGCGACACGAGGTCGATGATGCGGGTGGTCAGCACGCCCGGGTCGCTCTCCAGGCGGAGCCGGTCCTGCGGGTACAGCGGGGTCAGCTTGTTGAACTCCGGGCGGCCACGGCCGTGTTCGGGCGCCATGCCGTTGACGGAGTCGAGGCGGACGAGCGCGTTGAACTTCTCGCGGCGCTCGCCCTCCTTGGGCTGACGGACCGCGCCGGTGACGTGGTCACCCTTGCGCAGGCCGTTCTTGCGGACCTGGGCGAGGGAGACGTACACGTCGTTCGGACCCGGCAGGTAGCCCGACGTACGGATGAAGGCGTAGTTGTCGAGGATGTCGAGGATGCCCGCGACGGGGATCAGGACGTCGTCCTCGGCGAGCTGCGGCTCGTTGCCGGCGAACTCGTCGCGGCCACGGCGGCCACGGCGGTCGCGGTAGCGGCCGCGACGGCCACGGCGGCCACCCTCGAAGTCGTCGTCGTCCTGCTGCTGGCCTCGCTCCGGACGACCGCCGCCGCCCTGCTGCTGGCCCTGCTGGCGCTGGCCGCCCTGGCCCTGCTGGTCGTCGCCCTTGCCCCGGCGGTCCCGGTCCCGGTCGCGGTCCCGGCCACGCTCACGGCGGTCGCGACGGCCACGGCCGTCGCCCTCACCGGCGTCACCCTTGGCCTCGCCCTGCTGCACGGTCGTCTCGGCCTTGGGCTCGGCCTTCGCCTCGGCGACGACGGTCTCGGTGCTGCTCGCGGCCGGGGCGCCCGCCTCGGCGGTGGCGCGACGGCGACGGCGCTCGGTCGGGGCCTCGTCCTCGCTCGTGCGGGAGGTGCCGCCGGCCGGCTGGCCGGGAATCTCGATCTGCTGCTGGGCCACGGCCTTGTCGGCGGGGGCCTGCGCGGACTTCTCCGCCTTCTTCTCGGCGGCTTCCTCGCCCGTCCGGGCCTTCGAGGTGGCGCGGCGCTTCGGCTTGGTCTCGGCGGGGGCCTCGGCCTTGGGAGCGGCGCCCCCACCGGCCTGGGCCTCCTTGATGACCTCGATCAGCTGGCTCTTGCGCATACGCGCGGTGCCCCTGATACCGAGGCCCGAGGCGACCTGCTGCAGCTCGGCCAGCACCATGCCCTCGAGGCCGGTACCACGGCGCCGCCGGGAGCCGGCACCGGTGGCAGGCGCGGAGGCGTCCGTGGCGGGCGCGGCAGCGGTCTCCTCGACACGTGCGCCCATCAGATCGGTGGTGTCGCTCACGAAGGGTCCTTCCCTGGAGCGGACGTCGGCCTGTCTGGCTCGGCGACCGGTTGTGCTGTCCGGCTACGGTCCTGTCTCTGCGAACCGTGCCGGGGCGGTGGTCCGCCAACGCGGCGGAAGAGATTTGCAGGTGATGGCGCTTCCGCGAACCGTGGCACCCAGTGTCACGTGGCGTGGTAGCGCCGATTCCGGAGCGTGCCCGGTGGCTCGCTCAGTGCCCGCATACGACGTACTGCCCAGGTACGACACATGGAACACGGAGTGGCTCGGGAGGCTCCCGGAAGAAGGTCTGTCCCGGACGGGGACACGAAGCACCTCGCCATGGTGGGGTCGGGTGCAGACTTGAGGTTAACACTACCGGATCCAACAAACATTCCCCCTCTCCAAATCCGGCAAGCATGTGTCAGGTCGCAAGCGGCAGCACGCTCGCTCCCTGCATGTCCAGGCTCAGCCGGTTGGCGGCCCAGTCGGTGCCGGCCAGGGCTTCCACCTTGTCGGCGGTGTCGACGTCGGCCAGGGCCATGACGGTGGGCCCGGCGCCCGAGATGACGGCCGGGATCCCGTCGGCCCGCAGCCGCTCCACCAGCGCGGCGCTCTCCGGCATGGCCGGGGCGCGGTACTCCTGGTGGAGGCGGTCCTCGGTGGCGGGCAGCAGCAGCTCGGGGCGCCGGGTGAGGGCCTCGACGAGCAGGGCGGCACGGCCCGCGTTGGTGGCGGCGTCGACATGCGGCACGGTGCGCGGGAGCAGGCCGCGCGCGGTCTCGGTCAGAACCGGCTTCCCGGGCACGAAAACCACCGGAACGATGGAATCGTTCGGCTCCATCCTGATCGCCCGGGCGGCGCCGGCCTCCATCCAGGACAGGGTGAAACCGCCGAGCAGGCAGGCCGCCACGTTGTCCGGATGGCCCTCGATCTCGGTGGCCAGCTCCAGCAGCGCGGCGTCGTCGAGCCGGGCCTCGCCGCCTATGGTCACCGCGCGGGCGGCGACGATGCCGGCACAGATGGCGGCGGAGGAGGAGCCCAGGCCACGGCCGTGCGGAATGCGGTTGGCACAGACGATTTCGAGGCCGCGGGGTTGTCCGCCCAGCAGATCGAAGGCGGTGCGCAGGGAACGGACGAGCAGGTGACTCTCGTCCCGGGGCAGGGTCTCACTGCCCTCACCCGCGATGTCGATGTGCAGCCCGGAGTCGGCCACCCGGACGACGACGTCGTCGTACAGCCCCAGCGCGAGGCCCAGGGCGTCGAAGCCCGGACCGAGATTGGCGCTGGTGGCGGGAACGCGCACCCGGACGGCGGCGGCGCGGAACGCTGGACCGGCCATCGCTCGAAGACTCTCCTTGAGCTGCGTGACTGTGGAATGACATCCGATGGGGTCGAATGTCACCCGATGGATTCGATGAACATTCGATGACGTACGAAGACCCTTCGGGGCGCGGTGACGGCGCGACCCCGTGCCCACACGCAGGGGCATATGCGGTAGGCGGGTTCAGTACAGCCTATCGAAGGAAGGTTCTGCCGCGACATAGGGCGCACAGGAGGCGCACGATGCGTGTCGTAAGCCCCCTGTGCACCCTGACGCGGGTTACCCCTGCTCAGGCAGGTTTCAGGCCAGGCCGAGGCGCTCGGCCGCGGTGGCCGCGTCGACCGGGACGGTGACCGGCTGCGGGGCGCCGGCGACGGCCCAGTCGGGGTCCTTCAGACCGTTGCCGGTGACGGTGCACACGATGCGCTGTCCCGGGTCGACCTTGCCCTGCTCGGCGGCCTTGAGCAGACCGGCCACGGAGGCGGCGGAGGCGGGCTCCACAAAGACACCCTCCTGCGCGGCCAACAGCCGGTAGGCGCGCAGGATTTCACGGTCCGTCACCTCGTCGATGGCACCGCCGGACTCGTCCCGGGCGGCGAGGGCGTACTGCCAGGAGGCGGGGTTGCCGATGCGGATCGCGGTGGCGATGGTCGACGGGTCCTTGACGACCTCGCCGCGCACGATCGGGGCACTGCCGGAGGCCTGGAAACCCCACATGCGCGGAGTCCTGGAGGCGATGCCGTCAGCGGCGTACTCCTTGTAGCCCCTCCAGTAGGCGGTGATGTTGCCCGCGTTGCCGACCGGGAGGACGTGGATGTCGGGGGCGTCGCCCAGCATGTCCACGATCTCGAAGGCGGCCGTCTTCTGGCCCTCGATACGCACCGGGTTGACCGAATTGACCAGCGCCACGGGGTAGTTGTCGCTCAGCTCGCGGGCGAGCGTGAGGCAGTCGTCGAAGTTTCCGTCGACCTGGAGGATCTTCGCGCCGTGCACGAGGGCCTGGCCCATCTTGCCGAGCGCGATCTTGCCCTGCGGCACGAGAACGGCCGAGACCATGCCCGCGCGCACGGCGTAGGCGGCCGCACTCGCCGACGTGTTGCCGGTGGAGGCGCAGATGACCGCCTTGGCCCCCTCCTCCTTGGCCTTGGAGATGGCCATGGTCATGCCGCGGTCCTTGAAGGACCCGGTGGGGTTGGCCCCCTCCACCTTGAGGTGGACCTCACAGCCCGTGCGCTCGGAGAGCACCTGAGCGGGCACGAGGGGCGTGCCGCCCTCGCGGAGCGTCACGACCGGCGTGGTGTCGGAGACCGGCAGCCTGTCCCGGTACTCCTCGATGATGCCGCGCCACTGGTGAGTCATTGCTGGTTACTCTCCTTCAACCCGCATGATGCTGGCGACACCCCGCACGGTGTCGAGCTTGCGCAGCGCCTCGACGGTCCCGGTGAGGGAGGCGTCGGACGCGCGGTGGGTGACGACGACGAGGGAGGCCTCGCCGTCCTTGCCCTGCTGCCGAACGGTATCGATCGACACCCCGTGCTCGGCGAAGACGGTCGCGACCTGGGCGAGAACACCCGGTTTGTCCGCGACGTCGAGGCTGATGTGGTACCGGGTGACGACCTCGCCCATGGGCGAGACGGGCAGGGCCGCGTACGCCGACTCACCGGGCCCCGTTGCGCCGTTGAGCCGATTGCGGCAGACGGCGACGAGGTCGCCGAGCACGGCGGAGGCGGTCGGGGAACCGCCGGCGCCGGGGCCGTAGAACATGAGCTGGCCGGCCGCGTCGGACTCCACGAAGACGGCGTTGTACGCGCCGCGCACGGAGGCGAGCGGATGGCTCAGCGGAATCATGGCGGGGTGCACGCGCGCGGTGACGGAGCCCCCGTCCGCCGCCCGCTCACAGATGGCGAGCAGCTTGATGGTGCACCCCATCTCCTTGGCCGAGCGGAAGTCGGCCGAGGTGACCTCGGTCATGCCTTCGCGGTAGACGTCGTCCAGGCGCACCCGGGTGTGGAAGGCGATGCCGGCGAGGATGGCGGCCTTGGCGGCGGCGTCGAACCCCTCGACGTCGGCGGTCGGGTCGGCCTCCGCGTATCCCAGGGCGGTGGCCTCGTCGAGGGCCTCCTGGTAGCCCGCCCCCGTGGTGTCCATCTTGTCGAGGATGAAGTTGGTCGTCCCGTTGACGATGCCCATCACCCGGTTGATCTTGTCGCCGGCGAGGGACTCGCGCAGCGGCCGGATCAGCGGGATGGCACCGGCGACGGCGGCCTCGTAGTAGAGGTCCTTGCCGTGCGCATCGGCGGCGGCGTGCAGGGCGGCGCCGTCCTGGGCGAGCAGGGCCTTGTTCGCGGAGACGACGGACGCCCCGTGCTCGAAGGCGGTGGTGATGAGGCCCCGGGCGGGCTCGATCCCGCCGATGACCTCCACCACGACGTCGATGTCACCGCGTTTGACGAGGGCGGTGGCGTCGGTGGTGACGAGTTCCTGCGGAATGCCCTCACGGACCTTGGAGGGCCGCCGTACCGCGACTCCCGCCAGCTCCACGGGGGCCCCGATGCGGGCGGCGAGGTCGTCGGCGTGCGTCGTCATGATGCGCGCCACCTCTGAGCCGACCACTCCACAGCCCAGCAGCGCCACCTTCAGCGGACGCGTACGCATCATCCGACCTCGTTTCCTCATACCGTCGACGGTTGGACCAGTCTCACTCACTGGACGGCGGTTTCTACCCTTCGTCCGGATCGTGAGACATCTATTTCATGTTGCCGGGACGAACAGACCGAAGAATCTCCGGCAGGTCACCCCTGCCTCGGCGTCTTTGTCATCTTCTTCGTCATCGTCTTTGTCATCGTCTTTGTCGTCTTCTCTGTCATCCGACATCGAGACGCAGGAGGTCGTCCTCCGTCTCGCGCCGGACGATGACCCGGGCCTTGCCGTCCTTCACGGCGATGACGGGCGGCCGGAGCACGTGGTTGTAGTTGCTGGCCATGGACCGGCAGTAGGCGCCGGTGGCGGGTACGGCGATGAGGTCGCCCGGTGCCAGGTCGGCGGGCAGGAACGCGTCCTTGACCACGATGTCCCCGCTCTCGCAGTGCTTGCCGACGACGCGGGCGAGCATGGGCTCGGCGTCGCTGGTGCGCGAGACGAGGGCGACGCTGTACTCGGCGTCGTACAGCGCGGTGCGGATGTTGTCGGACATGCCGCCGTCGACGGAGACGTACGTCCGCAGCCCGTCGAGCGGCTTGACGGTGCCGACCTCGTACAGCGTGAACGCGGTCGGGCCGACGATGGCGCGCCCCGGCTCGACGGAGATCCGCGGCGTCCGCAGCCTGGCCGCCTCGCACTCCCGCGTGACGATCTCGGTGAGCGCCTTGGCGATCTCATGCGGCTCACGCGGATCGTCGTCACTGGTGTAGGCGATACCGAGCCCGCCACCGAGGTCGATCTCGGGCAGCTCGACCCCGTGCTCGTCCCGGACGGCCTTCAGCAACCCGACCACCCGATGGGCGGCCACCTCGAACCCGGACATGTCGAAGATCTGCGACCCGATGTGGCTGTGAATGCCGATCAGTTCGAGCCCGTCCAGCTGCAGAGCCCGCCGCACGGCCTCGGCGGCCTGCCCGCCCGCGAGCGGAATGCCGAACTTCTGGTCCTCGTGAGCGGTGGCGATGAACTCGTGGGTGTGCGCCTCCACGCCCACGGTGATCCGGATCTGCACCTTCTGCCGCTTGCCGAGCGACTGCGCGATATGCGCGACCCGCACGATCTCCTGGAACGAGTCGAGGACGATCCGCCCGACGCCGGCCTCTATGGCCCGCTCGATCTCCCGGGCGGACTTGTTGTTGCCGTGGAAGGCGATGCGCTCGGCGGGCATGCCGCCGGAGAGGGCAGTGGCCAGCTCCCCGCCCGAACAGACATCCAGGTTGAGCCCCTCCTCGTGCAGCCACCGCACGACGGCACGCGAGAGGAACGCCTTCCCGGCGTAGAACACGTCGGCGTCGGCACCGAAGGCGTTGCGCCAGGCGCGCACCCGGCCGCGGAAGTCGGCCTCGTCGAGGATGTAGGCGGGGGTGCCGAACTCCTCGGCGAGCCGGGTGGCGGGAATCCCGGCGACGGTGAGGACACCGTCCTCGTCCCGGCCGACGGTCTGGGCCCACACCTTGGGGTCGAGGGCGTTGAGGTCGGCGGGCGGGGCGGAGTAGTGCCCGTCGGGCAGGACGTCGGCGTGGCGGGGCCCGGCAGGGTGGGCGGAACGACTCATGACGTTGGCTCTCAGACTCTCTGTCTCGCTCCGGGGCTCATGCGTGTCGCTCTGAGTCCCTCAGAGGTGTTCGGGTGCGTCGATGCCGAGCAGGGACAGGCCGCCGGCCAGCACCGTCCCGGCGGCTTCGGCGAGGGCGAGCCGGGCACGGTGGGCGGCCGAGGGTTTCTCCTCGCCGCGCGGAAGCACGGTGGGCACAAAGGGCAGGACGGCATCAGCGACGGTGACGAGATGCCGGGCAAGCCGGTCCGGGCCGCGATGGGTGGCGGCCGCGGTGAGAATACGCGGGTAGTCGGAGAGGGCCGTGAGGACCTCACGGGCTTCGCGGGCGTCGACAGGACCGGGTTCGGCACCGAACCCGAGACGCCCGGCGTTACGGCTGACGGCCCGGACCCGGGCATGCGCGTACCGCACCCGGAACAGCGGATTGCTCTCCCGCTGCACGAGATGGTCGGCGGTGATCCGGGGCCGGTCGTGCGGCGCGGGATGGAGCAGGGCCCACTGCGCGGCGTCGGCCCCGAGCGGCGCGGGATCCTCCGGCGCCGGAACCGGCCGCAGATTCACGGGCTCCCCGTGCTCGACCTCACACCGCCCGCCCTGTGTCCCGACGATCCGCACGACCGCATCCGCGACGACCTCGGCGCGCACGTCGTACGGAACCCGGAGCACGACAACCTGCCCCCTCAGAACCTCACTGTGGCCGTACCCACCCCCACACTCACGGATGTCCCGTACGACTCCGGCGGCGAGGTCGGCCTCCTCACCGAGGCTGATGTTGAGAAACCCGGGACCGGTGACGACGACGTCCCTGATCCCCTCGGCACCGACCAGATACGGCCGCAGAATCTCGGCGACCCGCAGAGGCGTCTCCTGAGCCGCCCGAGCGAGCTGGAGCGCGACGTTGGTGGCGTAGTCCCCACACCCCCCGGCCCCCGGCTCGGTCACGACAACCCGCTCCGGCACAACCACATGCAGCTCCCCCTGCTCGACGGCACGCCGCACTGCGTGCAGCACGGTGCGGGAGAGCTCGACGGGGGTCACGGGACAAGCGTAGGGGAGGTGGGGGGTGGGTATGCGAGCTGGTTTATGCCGAGTGGGGTGGGGAGGGAGGCGGGGTGCGGGGGGTTCGGGTGAGGTTGCTGGGGGTTGGGGGCACGGGAGGGGGGTGTCTGACCGGGGTATCCGCTGTAGGGGACCCGATCGGCCATTCCATCGACCGTTTTATCGACTACTCCACCGGTCACGCCGCCGACCACTCCACGGGTCACGCCGCCGGCCACACCACCAGTCTCACCGGGTCACCGGGGTCACACACCACCATCAGACCGCCGACTACGCCGCCGGTCGGTCACACACCACCAGTCAGACCGCCGACTACGTCACCCGTGGCCCCGTCGCGCACGCCTCCACCAATCCCCCCACCACCCTCACCATCCCCGTCGATCTCCCCCTCACTCTCCCCATCACCTTCGCCTCGCTCTCCACTCCTGCCCCCGGGCTGCCGCTCGATGAGGTGCTTGACGAGGCGAACGAGTTCCGCGGGTTCGAAGGGCTTGGCGAGGAAGGCGTCGACGCCGACGTCGAGGCCGGTCTCGACCTCGTATTGGGTGCAGGCGCTGATGATGGCGAGGGGCAGATCATGCGTCCGCGGATCGGCCCGAAGCCGAGCGGCGGTCCGGAGCCCGTCCAGCCGGGGCATGACGACATCGAGGGTGACGACATCGGGCCGCACCTGATGCACCACATCCAGACACTCGGCACCATCGGCCGCGGTCACGACCTCAAGCCCCTCCAGCTCGAGGTTGACCCTGATCAGCTGCCGGATGACCTTGTTGTCGTCCACAACAAGCACCCGACCCGACGCGCCTGGCACAACTCGAGAGTAGGTCCAGACCGGCCACCGCGTCCGGGTTTTCCCCACTTCCAACCCCTGCGAGGGACCTGGGCCACCCTGCCCTTGAACCCACCCCACCCCGACCAGGACACCCACCCCGGGAAACCCGTTCCTGATCACCCCGCAAGACCTGCTAGGGTTCTACCCGTCGCCGCAAGCAAGAAGCAAAGCGCCCGACACGCCCCCGTAGCTCAGGGGATAGAGCAACGGCCTCCGGAGCCGTGTGCGCAGGTTCGAATCCTGCCGGGGGCACCCGCCAAGGATCAGCGGAAATCAGGTGCTGACCAGGGTGGATGCCGACAGAAGAGGGCGGGAGTCAGTCTCACTGACTCCCGCCCTCTCTTGTTGTCTCTCGATGTTCGCGACACACCTCCGACGCACACCAGGCCGAACCTCATCTACGAAGCCTGATCGCAGTGCTCTGCCGGACGCGTTGAGCCGCCCCTCCACCGATACGAGCCAAGGCCGCCTTCGTCGACGACATCAAAGTCAATGCCCAAACGGCCCGGCGTTGCGTCGTGAAGTACATACAAGCCCGCCCCTGGAGCTGGGGTTCGGCTCGGGCCAGACCTGCTGTCGGTGGCTGGAGCGGTGGCCGCCTCGGCCGTGCGAGCCATCATCGGGGCCCCGGTCACGGAAACGCCGTGACCGGGGCCCGGGATCAGCTGCCGCGGAAGGTGCCGACCGTCGCTAGTTCCGGTACCGGAACACGATCCGGCCGCGCGTCAGGTCGTACGGCGGGAGCTCCACCAACACCCGGTCTTCCAGCATGATCTTGATGTAGTTCTTGCGGATCTTCCCGCTGATGTGTGCGAGCACCTGGTGGCCGTTCTCGAGCTCCACGGTGAACATGGCGCTGCGCAGGCACTCGACGACCTTGCCCTCGACTTCGATGACGTTCTTGTTCTTCGTCATCGCACCAGCTCCAGGTTGCTGCTCATCGGCCGGGCGCCGATGCCCTCGAGCAGCGCCGAGGCCGCTTGATTGGACTCGTGGACTTCGGCCCAGGCCGCGGCGAACCCGGAGCGGTGCAGCGTCCCCAGCGCGTGGGCCAGCAGCGCCCGCGCGATGCCGCGGCGCTGCTCGCCGGCCCGGACCGCGACCAGCCCGATGCGCGGCCGTTTCACCGTCACCACCCGGATCAGACCCAGATAGCGGTCCGGCGCCGTGGCCACCGCGTACTTCGACGGGTCGACGATGGTGTCGCCTTCGGGGCGGGGAATTACCTCTGCGGGCATCGACTGCCACCCGACGGTCGCCTCGACTTCGTCACGGATCGCGCGGTCCACCGCCCGCAGCAGACTCTCGTCCGCCTGACCGGCGGGCACGATCGTCACGCCCGGAGGCGGCAGGACTGCTTCGAGCCCTGTGACCCGCGGGTCGGTCGGCACGACGTACTCCCACTCGCGGCGCCGGATCGTGAAACCGGCCCGCCGCCAGCCGGCTGTCAGCTCGACGTCGGCATCGTCGACCACCGTGTACAGCGGCGCCGGCAGTTCCGCCAGCATCGCCTCGGCGAGCCGGTCGAAGGCGGCGTCGTGCCAGGCGTCGATGCTGACGTACAAGCGTCCGTCGGGCCGGTGCTCCGCATACCCGCGGCCGACCACCAGGTCGTCATCCAGTGCATGCCATTGCCTGTCTGCGACGCGCGTGATCATCACCGCGTTCTCGCTCAGGCCAGATGTGAAAGGCTTCGTGTTCATCGGAGTCTCCCTCCAGGAGTGCCTCGATCTCAGGCGCTCCTGGCGACACCGAACGTCAGCCGCCGGACCGTGACGGGTTGAGGGAGCACCCATGGGTAACTGTGTTCACGGGGCTCACCTCCATACGACGACTTCACGGTCCACCGCGAACGTAGCAGCGGAGCGCCGCCTCGCTCAAAGCCTTTTCCGTGAGCTCGTAGCGCGATCATGATCCGGCCTTCTTGATGCGTCTACAGCAGATGAGGCTACAAGCCAACGATAGGCAGGAGTTGCGGAGTTCGATACGTCGTTCCCAGCGGAGCGCGAGGCGTTTGAACTGGTGGAGCAGCGCGAAGGTCTGCTCGACGACGTAGCGGAGCTTGCCCAGGCCCTCGATGTTCGGGGAGCCCTTGCGGGAGACCACCGCCTGGATGCGACGGTGCCCGATCCTGGACGCCGAGTTCATCGTCGCCGCGGGAGACCTCTCCGCCTACCCCGACTCCGGACACCTCACCTCCGCGGCTGGTCTCGTGCCCGTTCCCAAGGACTCCGGCCGCCGCACCGGCAACCTCCATCGCCCCAAGTGCTACAGCCGGCGCCTGCGCCGCGTCTTCTGCCTCGCCGCCCAGACCAGCAGCATCCGCGACGGCCCCAACCGCGACTACTACCTCAAGAAGCGACGCGAGGGCTGCAAGCACGTCCAAGCCGTCATCGCACTCGCCCGTCGACCCGTCGATGTGCTCTGGGCCCTACTGCGCGATGGATGGCTCTTCACCCTCCGCCCACCAGCCGCGCACGCCGCTTGAAATGGGCCGGCGCGCCCCACCCCCTGGCGATAGCCTGCGAGCCAACCCAGGGAGGCGGGTCCAGTGGGCTTCGACGCAGAACGATCAGCGCGCATCGCTGCCATGCGGGAAACCGCCCGGCCCGTCTGGGAGGCAAGTGGCGATACGGACGTCCTCCAGCAGTTCCTCAAGGACAACGGGTGCCATGGGGTGGAAGCCGTGTTCGTCACCATGGGCCTCATGGACTGCGATCTTGCCGAAGCCCAACGGGCCTTCTTCAGCGCCCCGTGCCGCGACGCCGAACGCCGGTTCCACAACGACGCCTTGGACCTGCTTGCCAAGGACGCTGCCGACCAGCGCGGCAGCCAGGCTGAGGTCTTCCCTGGGCCGTCGACGTTGCCCGACGCCGACCGGCAACCCTGGAAGGCGGCGCGCCCTGCGACGGGGGTGCCGCCTTCGTCGTGTCATCGATGAGTAAGCACACAGGTGCCGGTCAACAGCGCGTGTGCGTACGGGGCTGCGCCGTGCGGGGTACCGTTCGGAACCGCCTCGTCGTCCGCGCCCAACGCATCGCTCCCCCGCCCCTGAGATGCGGCCCCTTGAGTTCGGCATCCCACAGACCCGTGGAGCAGGCGTCAAGTCAACAGACAAAGCACCCCGTTGTGCGCGACCGACCGACCGACCGGGCCGTGACGCTACTGCGGCTGCGGCTACGGCTACGGCTACGGCTACGACGATTTCACCTCGGCGCCGCGCTCCTTCCCCTCCGGGATCTCCTGAGGTGCCCAAAGATCCCGTCACCAGCGGAGATGCTGAGTACAGGGTCTTCGTGTCTATGCAGCCGTGCGCGGCCCGGGGCGGGCGTATGTCGGGGTTCGTGGACGGGATCTTGGGGCATCGGTGCTGGTGAAACCCGGATGCGGCGAGGCCTCTGACGCGGGACGGTCAGGTACTACTACAACCAGCGCGGCAGCCAGTGAGTCTCATCTCGTGACGAGGTGTGGAGGCGCAGATGGATGAGCGCGAATCCGTGCTGGGCGGTGGCCGGGACGAGTACGGCTCTCCCGTCGGGTGGAGGGCACTCGCGGTCGCCGTGGCCATCGTGGTGTGGATGGCGTTCGGGCCGCTGGGGCCCTTGTGGCTCTATGTTCTCGGCTGGGCGGTGGCACTGACTGCAACGGACGGTATCTCCAGGCTGGTACGCCGCCAGGGCTGGGCCGTTCCTTCGCCGGGCCACCTCGTGGCTGGGCTGCTGCGGCTCGGACCGGAATCGTGGCTGGTGGCCCCCCGCTGGGCCAAAGTCCGATTGGCCGCCACGGGTTTCCTGATGTTCGCCACCATGGCCGGAATCATGGGGTGGGAAGCCGGCCAGGAGTACCAGGTGCTGGCGAACCTCCGGGACCAAGGCCGCAGGACCGACGCGACGGTAGTCGAGATCACCAGCCGGTCGGAGGAAGGCTGGGCGACTTCCGTGACCGTCCGCTTCAGCACACCGTCCGGCCCCGTGCGCGCGGATGTCGATGTCACGCCCAGCTCGGCGAACAATGCGAAGCCGGGAGAGCACATACCCGTCGCATACAACCCCGTACGCCCCACCGAGGTCCGCCACGTTGCGTACCTCGACGGACGCGACGCCGACGGAATTCTGCAGGGGTCGATCGTGATCGGGTTGCTCGCGGCGGGCTTTCTGGTGGGAACGACCTGGGAGGTGCTCCGTACCAAGCGGCAAACGGAGTCGGACAAGACGCCGGGCACCCACCTCCCCAGGACCTGAACGGCCCGGCGCAACTCGTGAGCCCACTCGTCGGGGCACCCGTCAGCGGTCGTAGCAGGTGTACGAGCCGTCCTGCCCGCGCGCAGTGGCACTGGAACCCCAGCACTTCAGCATCGGCGTGAGCGTGTACGTCCGGTAGGCAGCCGCGACGAGCAGCAAGCCGCACACCAGGCCTGCGGTGACCTGCAGAACCTCGGATCCCCGGGCAGCCACCGCCAGTGCACAAAGGGTTGCGCCGACACCGAGGACAAGGGCAAACAGCGCAAGCCCACTGAGGTTGTCCCGCAGCCCGGGGGCCGACTCTTGCTCCGTCGTGCAGATGAAACTGAACAGGAGCAGCAGTGCGACAAGCGGCGCACACCCCATGACCAGACACCCCTTCACGAGCCCCCACCCCTTCAGCTGACGAAAACCCGGTCCCAGAGTGTCAATCGATTCAGCAGCCACGAGTCACTGCCGCCGGTGATCAGTTGTGGCTGATCAGACGGGGATCCAGCCAGGCCACTGTGGCGGGACGTTACTCACGGGGCAGAGGCCGGAGTCGCCGGGATAGCCGTCCAGCGTCCCTCGGGTCGCGAAGAACCACCATGCCAGGCCCACTGTCGCAACAACCACCAGCAGCGTCGGCAGTGAGACGCGGACCGCCGTCGGCGCGCGAAGCACCAGGCGTCGGCCGATGGCCAACGCCACGAGCCCAACGAGGGCCTCGGCTCCCACGACCACGGGGAGCAAGAAGTTGAGTTCGAAGCGTCCGCCGGCGTCGTAACCCGCGTCGCAGTACGCCCGCGCCCAGACGGTCAGCGACCAGGCGACGCAGCCCATGGCAGCTCCGAACAATGCGGAGCCCGCCCAGGGGAGACAGCAGTTGGATCTCGGCTTGACTGTGTCCACGACACAGCACGACATCAAACACGGCGTGCGCGGTTCCGCAGTGGGCGGGTGAGTGCCCGACTGCGTGACAACGCCGACAGTCTCACTGGGTCCCGCTCTTTGTCGTTGGTACGCAGCGATCGCGAGCTATCGCAAACGCCGTGGTCTCTGGACAGCCCCCCGTGGTTTGCCCCAGGCACCCATGCACGCAGGCACGCACGCACTGAAACTCCGCCGCCCGGAGGTGCGAGATCAGGTACTGACTACGCGGGAGGGGCGTAAGGGTTCCCGTCGGGCGCCAGTGGGCCACCCCACCGTGCCCCCGGCGGCGGGACAGGAGCCCAGTCCGGGCCCCGGTGATCCAGCCACCACCTACCGATGGTGTGGAACTTCTCCTCGAAGCCGCGATCCCAGCTGAGGAACCCGGTGATCGGCGCCCGCAGCCGGGTACGACGGCCGCCCGCCTCGTAGATGACGACGGTCCGGCTTCCGAAGAGAGACTCGATCTGGATGGCTTGGACGTTCGACCACGGGATGGTCCTGCGGCGGAGGTTGTGCACGATGGCCGCCGACGGCGTGAGAGTGACCCCGAAGGGCCACGAGGTGGTCAGCGCCACGGGCAACAGGACACCCCACATGAGCAGTGAGGCAAATACCGGACCGACCGGTCCGCCGTCCAACCAGAGCAAGACCTGGAACGCCATCACGACGATGGCGGGCAGCATGGACAGCAGCCGTTGGGGGCGCGTCAACCGGTAACGGATGTGCTCCGGCGGCATAGCCTCGACCTGCGATTGCTCCATCAATCCCCGCCCCTCACACAACGTAGCCAGCGCCGGCCCATCACCGCCAGGGCAGCATGGCGGACCAGGGGCGCGCTGTCCATCTACCTACCGCTTGGAAGCCGAGCAAGCGCACGCCGGCCTCAGCAGTGATTACACAGGCGCCTGATGGAGGCAGCGGGCAGCGGGCGACTCGGTAGAAGCTCAGCCGCGCGGCATTCCGGAACGAACTCGTTTGCGAAGCTCGAAGGTGCGGCTCGTGCGTATGACAACGGACAGTGCCTTGGCGTACAACATGCTGGCGTCACCTGCTGTCGCCGGATCAGCGGCGCAGCACACCCTCAACTCCTGGGAGAACATGTGCTCCTGAGCGATGCGGATGGCCTCTTCGCCGCCTTAGCCGCCCTGAAAATGCCGCGCGGCGAGTACGTGGTGTGCGGGTCTGCCGCGCTCTACGTCCGCGGTCTACGTGCTCGCATGGGAGATCTGGACGTTCTCGCCCGAGGTGAGGCTTGGGAGCGGGCCCTCGCGCTGGGCGCTCCGGAGTCGACGGTCTCGGGATACGGCCTGAGGGTTGTCCATCCGACGGCTTCCATCGAAATCATGGACCGCTGGACCCCAGGCTGGTCGACCGACCGGCTGATCGACGACGCCGATGTCATCGACGGCGTTCCCTTCATGCGGCTCGGAGACATTCTGCGGTGGAAGATCGCAGCAGCCAGGCCGAAGGACCACGCCGATATCGCAGCGATCCGTCATCTCTACCGCATCTGGACGGGCGAGGCAGCGCCGCTCTCGCCTCCTTTCTCGGCTGCGCAGGAGCTTGGGCAGCCCGCCGCCGAGGAGGAGCAGGAGGAGGAGGCGGCGGCCGAGACACCGGCGGAGGGATGGGACGTTCGCAGTCTCCCAGGTGCCCGGCTGTCCGATTAATGCCGCCGTGAGGCGTGAGGCGTGAGGCGTATTGGAGGCTGCACGGGAGCGGCGACGCTGCTGGAGCGTCACCACGGTGCCGGGACAAGCCGCGTGAGGCCCGTGATGCAATGGGTCCGACGGAGCAGATCTCGGTGTGGGGTGGGGCGTGTTGAGTAACAGTGGGCCCGATGCGGGGAGTTTCGAGCCGTTGGAGGACGGTGATCCGCGGTCCGTGGGCGGCTACCGGCTGGTGGCCCGGCTCGGGGCCGGCGGCATGGGGCGGGTCTATCTCTCGCACACCCCGGGCGGACGGGCCGTCGCGGTCAAGGTGATCCGCCCTGAACTGGCCGAGAACACCGAGTTCCGCAAGCGGTTCCAGGCCGAGGTGGCCGCGGCGAGCCGGGTCCACGGGATCTACACCGCTCCCGTCGTGGACAGCGACACCGAGGGCGCCGTGCCGTGGTGCGCGACCGCCTACGTGCCGGGGCCCTCCCTCTCCGAGGCGGTACGCGATCACGGGCCGCTGCCCGTCGACACCGTGCTGCGGCTGATCGCCGGTGTCGCGGAGGCGCTCCAGGCCGTGCACCGCGAAGGCATCGTGCACCGGGACCTCAAGCCGTCGAACGTGCTGCTCGCCTCCGACGGCCCGCGCGTGATCGACTTCGGTGTGGCGCGCGCGGCTGACGCCACGTCACTGACCCAGAGCGGTACGGCCCTGGGCACGGTCGCCTACATGGCACCGGAGCAGGTGCTCGGTGCGGAGGCCGCCCCCGCAGCTGACGTGTTCGCGCTCGGGCAGACCGCCGTGTTCGCGGCGACGGGCGGCGCCGCGTTCGGTGACGGGGATCCGCACGCGGTGCTGTACCGGGTGGTGCACGCGGAGCCCGATCTCAGCCGTGTGCCGGCCGAGATTCAGGATCTGGTGGCCCGGTGTCTGCGCAAGCCCGCCGCCGAGCGGCCCACCGTCGAGGAGGTCATCCGCTCCGTCCAGGAGATCCAGGCGTACCGCGGTGACGAGGCGCGGTTCGCGTCCGGGGCGTGGCTGCCGGGCGAGTTGGCCGCGGGAATCGAGGCTCGGGCCGCGGACGCCGATCAGGCTCGGGGGCCGGGTCGGGGGCGGGGGCGGGTCGTCGATACGGGTAGTACGACGGCTCAGGCCACTCCGCCCGCGGGCGCTTTCGGGGCATTCGGGGAAGTCGGCGGTCCCGGTGCTCCCCAGGCTCCCGGCGCTCCCAGCACTCCTGGCGCTCCTGGCGCTCCTGGCGCCTTTCCCTCCGCCGGTCCCGGTGCGTTCGGGCCGCCGGCCGCCTACGCCCCCACCCCGCCGTCCCACGCCGCGCTGCCCGAGCCCTTCGTCATGGCGCCGGGGGCCGCGCCGGGTGCGTACGCTCCGGTCGGCGGGCCGCAGGCGCAGGTCCCGGCCGACGCGCAGACGGCGCCGGTGGCCGCGGGTGGCAAGGGGCGCAAGGGACGGATGTGGCTGTTGTCCGCGGCCGCTGTCGTACTCGTCGCCTGTGGGGCGGCCGTCACCTGGCTGTTCGTTCCGGGGGGCGGTGACAAGGGCGGGGCGCAGGCTCGGGAAGTGGCCGCGTCGCACTCGGCCGCGACCGCAGAGCCGTCGCCGTCGGCGTCGGCGTCCGGCTCGCCGTCCGCCAAGGCTTCGAAGAAGGCGAAGGCCAGCAAGTCCGCTGTGCCGCCCAGCCCTTCGGGGCCCCCGACGCCCACGCGGACCGTGTCCTCGGCGCCGCCGAGCACGGCGGCGAGCAAGCCCGCGGCTCCGAAGGCGCCCGTCCCGGTGATGTACGCCGGGATCCGGATGACCAAGAGCCACGACCTGTACCTGGCGGACAGCCCGGTGCGGGCCAAGGCGGACACCGGTACCTCCGACGAGGATCTGACCTACGCCGTCTACTCCTCGGGCGCGGTCCTCGCCCCCGGCACCACCTCCGGCAGCTCGCTCGCCCTGCTGCCCGTGGGGCGGCAGGGGAGCCTGGACGCGTGCAAGGCGGCGACCGGTTACAAGAGCTACGTCTGGGTCAAGGACCTGGCCGTGGGGCAGCAGATGTGTGTCATCAGCGGGACGGGGCACGTGGGGCTGGTGACGTACCGGGGCTCGTCCGGGACGACGTACGCCACGTTGGACGTGAAGGTGTGGCGTAACGCGGCGTAGGGCGTGCCGTCGGCCGCATGTCTCCCGCCAACGGCTATCGCGCGCTGGGGCCCTGCATCGACTCCTCGTCGTCGTTCGCGGCGTACGGGTGGACGAAGCCCTCGTCGTCGTAGGGGGTGAACCAGTCGCCCGCTCCGGTGGGGCCGATGTCCAGGTCGTCCTCGGTGAGGTCCCCTTCGATGTTGTCGGCGAAGGCCTCCAGGGCCGCGCCGACCTCCTCGGTCAGGAGGTCGTAGAGGTCGGCCGTCACCTCGGCCTGGGTGAGGAGGAATCTCAGCAGGAGTTCTTCCGCGATGCAGGTCGGACGGGTGGGATGCGGCTGGGTGAGGCGGGCGGTCAGGGTCACCGCCGTGACGGTGAGGCGGCGGGCGAACAGGACGGTGTACTCGTCGGCGAACTGCGGGGGCAGGTCGTCCAGGAGCATGAAGGTGGCGTCGCTCTCGGCCACGGTCGGACCGTCGTCCTCCAGGCTCGCGAGGTCGGTGAAGAGTTCGTCCACCAGGAGGTCGATGGCGAACACGAGGGCGCCGGCCGCGACCTCCGCCGCCTCCCGGCCGACGGTCCGCTGCTCGGGATCGTCGCCGTAGCCGAAGCAGTCGAGGGGGAAGGCCGCCAGCAGGGGTGCCAGGGCGCGGAGTCTGCAGCGCATGGCCTCGACCTCGGCCGGGTCGAGACGGCCCGGGGCCGGGGCGGGTTCGGCGACCCGGTGGCGTCGGGCGCGTTCCGCCGGGTCGGACGGCGGGGCGTCGGGGCCGTCGGCCGCGTCGAGGCTCTCCTGGAGGAGTTCGGAGTTCAGCTCCACCGCGCACCGGGTGATCTGCCAGTCGGCGAGCGGTTCGGTGCGTTCCAGGAGTTCTGCCACGACCTCACGGGCGGCGTCCTCCGCGAACTCCAGCGCCGGTGCGTCGACGAAGAGCTTCAGCAGGACGCCTCCGGGATGGGCGGCGATGACGTCGTCCATCAGCTCGATCTCCATGCCGTCGGGCCCCTCGATCGCCTCCAGCGAGTCGAACCCCTTCCTCAGCAGGAAGACGACGCCCTCGCGCTGGAGCGCGTCGAGTTCGGGAGCGCCCTTGGGAGGGGCCATGGCCACGGTCACCATGTATGTCACCCCCTCATCGTGCCCGAGTAGTCCCACCTCGGGGGAGGGAATCAGGGGTCATCTTCAGCCGTCGGCCGTGCCTCTCTCTCGGCCGGTGATCCTCGTGGCGGCCGGGCGGCCCGGTTCCGCGGGGGTGGTACCCGCCGTGCGCATACGACCGTACGCGTACACGCAGCCCGCCAGGGCCAGGTCGGACAGCAGCATGAAGGCGAGGACCGAGCCGCTGGTCGTGCCGAGGCCCGCGGCCGTGAGGAGGAGGCAGATCGTGGCGGTGGGCACGCGGGCGGGGTCGAAGGCCTGGACGATCGCCAGCACCGCGACCGTGCTCCGAGCAGCAGCGTCTCTCATGGTCGGTGATCGGTCCGCGGGCCGCATCCGGACGGCGGACGTCAGGCCGAGCGCTTGCGGGACGCCGTCTTCCTGGCCGGGGTCTTCTTCGCGGTCGTCTTGGCCGTGGACGCCGTGGACGCCTTGGACGCCGTCTTCGTGGTCTTCGCCTTGGACTTGGGCGTCGTCTTCGCGGTCGTCGCCGTGGACTTGGACGTCGTCTTCGCCGCGGTCGTCTTCGCGGCGCTCGTCTTCGCCGTCGACTTCCTGGGCGGCGTCGTCTTCTTCGCGGCCGTCTTCTTCGCCGCCGTGGCCGTCGACTTCTTGCCGCCCGTCTCCTTCGGGGTGGTCCGGCCGCGCGCGAGGGGTCTGACCTCGGCCTCCTCGGCCGGGGCCGGTTCCTCGCCCCGGGACTCACGGGCCGCGCGCACGCTCTTCTCCAGGGCCGCCATCAGGTCGAGCACCTTGCCGCCGGCGGCGGGCTCGGGGGCCTCGGGCGGGGTCTCGCCGGCCGCCTTCGCCGCGATGACCTCCTCCAGCGCCTCGCGGTACTCGTCGTGCAGGTCCTCCAGCTCGACCTCTCCGAGGGTGTCCATCAGGGCGTCCGCGAGGTCCAGTTCCTTGTCGCGGACGGTGACGTCCACGTCCGGGGCGACGCCTTCGGGGGCGCGTACCTCGTCCGGCCAGAGCAGGCCGTGCATGGCGATGGCGTCGCCGACCACGCGCAGCATGCCCAGGCGTTCGCGGCCGCGCAGCGCGTACTTGGCGATGGCGACCTTGTTGTTGCGTTTGAGGGCCTCGCGCAGGAGGGTGTACGGCTTGGCGGCGGGGGCTCCGCCGGCGGCGAGGTAGTAGGCCGCGTCCATCTGGAGCGGGTCGATCCGGTCGGCCGGCACGAAGGCGACGATCTCGATCGTGCGGGCGGTCGGGATCGGGAGGTGGGAGAGGTCCTCGTCGCTGATCGGGATGATCGTGCCGTCCGCGTCCTCGTACCCCTTGCCGATCTCCGCACCGCTGACCTCGCGGTCCTCCAGTTCGCAGACCTTGCGGTAGCGGATGCGGCCGCCGTCCTCGGTGTGGATCTGGCGGAAGGAGACCGAGTGGCTCTCGGTGGCGTTCACCAGCTTGATCGGGATGCTGACGAGACCGAAGGAGATGGCGCCGTTCCAAATGGATCGCACGTGCAGCACCCTTCCTTCCGGTTTCTGGTGTTACGTGGCTGTATGCCTGGAATGGTCATCCTATGACGCCTATCACCGACGTGGAGGGGCGGCGGGTCGCGCTCAGCAACCTGGAGAAGGTGCTGTATCCGGAGACCGGCTTCACCAAGGGGGAGCTGGTGCACTACTACGCGACCAGCGCCGAGGTGCTGCTGCCGCATCTGCGTGACCGCGCGGTGTCCTTCCTGCGCTATCCGGACGGGCCGGACGGGCAGGTGTTCTTCACCAAGAACGTGCCGCCGGGTACGCCCGAGTGGGTCACGACCGCCGAGGTCCCGCGGTCGGAGGGGCCGGCCCGGATGGTGGTCGTACAGGACCTGGCGAGTCTGGTGTGGGCGGCGAACCTGGTGACCGAGTTCCACACGCATCAGTGGCTGGTCCAGTCGCCGGAGGAGGCCGACCGGCTGGTGTTCGACCTGGATCCCGGGGCGCCCGCGACGATCGTGCACTGCTGCGAGGTCGCGCTGTGGCTGCGGGAGCGGCTGGCTGCGGACGGGATCGAGGCGTACGCCAAGACGGCGGGGTCGAAGGGGCTGCATGTGCTGGCGGGTGTGCGCGGGGGCTCGTCCGAGCGGGCCAGTGAGTATGCGAAGGCGCTGGCGGTGGAGGCGGAGCGGGCCATGCCGCGGCTGGTGGTGCACCGGATGACGCGGAGTCTGCGGCCGGGGAAGGTGTTCGTGGACTGGAGTCAGAACGCGGGGCGCAAGACCACGGCGGCGCCGTACACGCTGCGGGCGCGGCGGGTTCCGTTGGTGTCTGCGCCGGTGACGTGGGGGGAGGTCGCGGAGTGTCGGGCTGCGGGGCAGATGGAGTTTGTGGCCGGGGACATGGGGCCGCGCCTGCAGGACCATGGGGATCTGCTGGCGCCGCTGCTGGATTCCGGGCGGTCGGTGGTGTTGCCCTGAGGAGGGTTGTTCTCGCCCCCGCCGCCCCTACCCGTCCCATCGAGGGGACTCCGTCCCCTGTGACCCCTGCTGGGGGCTGCCGCCCCCCAGGCCCCCCAGGCCCCCCAGGCCACACCAGCTAAATCCCCCGCCCCCACAGTCCAAACCGACCAGCCGCCTCCGCCCCCCCTCACAACTTCCCCCACACCCCCCGATCCCGCGCCATCGCATGCAGTGCCTCCACGTCCGCCGGCTTCAGTACTCCGCCCGGGCGGGCCAGGGTCGCCAGGTCGGTGTGGTGGAGGATGCGGATGCCTCGGGGTGGGGTCGTGATGCGTACGTCGGTGGGGTCGACGAGGGCCAGGACGGGGTGGACCTCGGCGGTGAGGGCGTAGGAGGCGCGGTCGGTGGTGGCGCGGAGGCGGCGGAGCAGGGGCTCTGGGTCGTGGCGGCCCAGGGTGACCATCGGGTCGGCCACCTGGACCCGCTGTTTGCGGGCGTAGAGGGCGTGGACGACGTAGAGGCCGCCGGGGCCTATGAGGAGGTGGTGGATGCGGTCGCCGCCCGGGAGGGGGATGGAATGCAGGGTGTGCCAGCCCGCGCCTTCCAGCTGGTCCAGGGCGTCGCCGACGGCCTGCTCCGCGGTCAGGGCGCGGCGGCGTGGGTCCGGGCGGAGGCGGTGGGCGGGGCCGGGGTCCCGGTCGAGGGCGACGAGCAGGGCCTCGCCGGGGCGGTTGGGCGCGAGGTCGTCGTCCGGGTGCAGGGTCAGCCGGGCCAGTTCCGCGGGTGTGGGCACGGGGGGTGGGCCCACGGTCACCGGGCCGGTCAGGAACGGCTTCAGGGCCTCCAAGACATCCGCCTCGCGGTCCTCGGCGATCAGGTTCACCCGGCCGGTCTCACGGTCGTACCAGGCGATGTTCCCTCCGTCCGGGCCGCAGACGTACAGCCGTTCGTGGCCGTGCCGCCAGGTCGGCACCACGCGCAGTCCGCTCATGCGCCATCACCCCTCGACCATGGGAACAGGCGGGGTGCTCCCACGCAAGAACCCGGTTACCGTGGAGATCGGCCCTGTGAGGGGGAGTTGGGGAGGCGCCGTTGCGGACCCGCGGAGAGCAGCCCGACGTACCGGCTCCGGAGAGTCCCTGGAACGAGATAGAGCCCGGTCTGTGGATGGGCGGGCACGAGTTCCTGGGCCGTTCCGGTCGGCTGGAGTCCGCCGTCGTGCGCGATCAGTTCGACGTGGTGCAGTCGCTCCTGAGGTTGTCGGGGTACGGCCCCGGCCCCAGGACCGAGCATCATGTGTGGCCGATACCGGACGGACCGCTGGACGGCACGCAGCTCGCCGGAGTGATACGGCTGGCGCGAGCGGCGCACGAGGCGCTGGACGCCGGCCGCTCGGTGCTGGTCCGCTGCTACCACGGCTACAACCGCTCGGGCCTGGTCGTCGCGCACACCCTGGTCCGGCGGGGTCGCAGCGCCGAGGAGGCGATCGAGCTGATCCGCGCCCGGCGCTCCCCCTGGGCGCTGCACAACGACCTGTTCGTGGAGTACCTGCGCGCGGGACTGGCCACCGCCCGACTGCTGGAGGAGCTGGCCGAGTAGCCTCTCCCCCAGCACCGCCCCGAGTGCACAAAAAGGACTTCCCTACTAATAAGGTGTACGGGGCCACTCTCGTCCCCTACACCCCAGGAGCCCCGTGTCAGCCCGTCGCATCGCGCGCACCGCCCTCACCGCGGCCGTCGTCGCCCTGCTGTCGGCGACGGCGGCGGCCTGTGGCGACCGGGGTGACCTGGAGGGCGCCGGGGTGACCCCGACCGCGATGAGCCCGGCGAAGCTGTGGCCGGACCTGCGGCCGGCGTCCAGCCCGGCCTACCCCTACGACGAGGGGAGCACCGAGACCGTCAAGGGCGTCGAGGTGCCGGGCGACGACATCCGCAAGGTCGATCCGGTGGACGTCGTACGGGCCGAGATGGCCGCGCATCCGGACGACTACGGGTCGAAGGGGGCGTACCACGCGACCGTCGAGCGGATGAAGGAGTGCGACGCGGGCGGGGACCGGGCGCGGTGCCCGCTGCTCAAGGCGTACTACCGGGATCTCACCGGGGACGGCGGGGCCGACCTGACGCTCGGATTCCGGCTGTATCCGACCAACCAGACCGCGGTGCGGGTCTACACGGTGGAGAAGCACAAGCTGGTGCAGGTGCTGGCCGACAACGATGCGATCATCGGCGTCGAGCTGGCCGGCCGGGCGGTGATCGTCCGCTCCCCGGCCGGGATCTCCGGCTACGAGTACCGCACCACCTGGGCCTGGGACCCGGACCAGCGGGCCATGGTGTTCTCCCGGGACGAGTTCCTGCGCACCGGCAAGGGCCGGCACAGCCATGCGCCCTCCCCGTCCGCCAGCACCGCGCCGCCGGTGAGCGCGGGATGAGGCCCACGCTGCCCCGGTGGGCCGGGACGCTCGCGGTGAAGTCGGCCGCGTTCATCGCGGTGATGTGCTGCGCGCTGGCCGCGCTGCTCGGCGTCCTGGTGCATGTGTCGGTGACCAACCAGACCGTCGGCCAGGCCCGCGACCTCGCGCTGTCCCGGCTGCAGGACGCCACCGAGGCGTACGAGGCCGGGGACACGCTGCTGCCGGGTGCCGGGGTGGACCCCAAGGGGCTGCCCGCACGGCTGCGGACGCTCGCGGTGGCCGGGGAGCGGGGCACGATGGTCTCCTCGCACCAGGGACGGCCGACCATGTGGGCGGCGGGGCCGGCGAACGGCCACCGGGCGCTCGCGGTGGAGGTCGACTACTCGCAGCAGGCCCGTACGATCGCCGGGCTCGACCGGTCCATCCTGTGGTCGTCGGGGCTGGCGATCGGGGCGACGCTGCTGGTAGGCGCGTTCGCGGTGACCCGGGTGACACGGCGGTTGCACGGCACCGCGCAGGTGGCCCGGCGGATCAGCGCGGGCGATCTGGACGCCCGCGTGAACGACCCCCGGACGAAGGACCCGACGCGCCCCCAGGACGAGGTGGCCGCGGTCGCGGCCGCGCTGGACTCCATGGCGTCGAGCCTGCAGAGCAAGCTGCTGAGCGAGCAGCGGTTCACCGCGGACGTGGCCCATGAGCTGCGCACCCCGCTGACCGGGCTGCACGCGGCGGCCGAGCTGCTGCCGCCGGGCCGGCCGACCGAGCTGGTCCGGGACCGGGTGGCGGCGCTGCGCACGCTCACCGAGGACCTGCTGGAGATCTCCCGGCTGGACACCGGGCGGGAGAAGCTGGAGGTGGACACCGAGGAGCTGGGCGCGCTGGCCGGGCGGGTGGTGCGCGCCTCGGGTACGGACACCGAGGTGCGGATCGTGCGGGACGCCCGGGTGGAGACCGACCGGCGGCGCCTGGAGCGGGTGCTGGGGAATCTGGTGGCCAACGCGCACAAGCACGGGGCGTCTCCGGTGGTGCTGACCGTGGACGGGCCCGTGGTGACCGTGCGGGATCACGGGGGCGGGTATCCGGAGTACCTGGTGGCTCATGGGCCGCAGCGGTTCCGTACGGAGGGCGGGGCCAAGGGGCACGGTCTCGGGCTGACCATCGCGGTGGGGCAGGCGGAGGTTCTGGGGGCCCGGTTGCTCTTCGGCAACGCGGTGGGCGGCGGCGCCGTGGCCACGTTGTACCTCCGGCAGGCGGGCGGGTGAGAGCTCGGGGGTACGGGTAATCCGCCGACTGCGGGTCCTCTGCGGCTGGTCGCGCCCACGCGGCGGAGCCGCACATCGATACAGCCCCGCGCCCCTTTGGGGCGCGTCCTTTCCGCGCCACGCTGATACCGGCAACCCGGGCAAACCACGCACAACACGCCCTGTTTGGGTAGGTTCCGGACATGACCAAGGCCGGAACAGCCGTGGCGGCACCGAAGACACCCGCACCCGCCGTACGCCTTCCCCGCCGCCGTGGCATCGAACTGGCCCTGATCGTGCTGGCCGTCCTGCTGTCCGTGTACGGCTACTGCGCCGTGGGCCTGGCGAGGGCCGGTACCGTCCCGCCGGGTGCCGCCGGTTACGGCGCCGGACTCGGTGTGCTCGCCCTGTTCGCGCATCTCGCGGTCCGGATCCGGGCACCGTACGCCGACCCGCTCCTGCTGCCCATCGGGGTGCTGCTCAACGGCCTCGGCCTGGTGCTGATCTACCGGCTCGACCTGGAGACGCCGGGCGACCGGGGCGCACCCGCCCAACTGGTGTGGTCCACGCTCGGGGTGGGCCTGTTCATCGTCGTCGTGCTGGTGCTGCGCGACCACCGGGTGCTCCAGCGCTACGCGTACGTCTGCGTGGTCGCGGCCCTCGCGCTGCTCCTGCTGCCGATCCTCTTCCCGGCGGTCAACGGCGCCCGCATCTGGATCCGGATCGCCGGATTCTCCATCCAGCCCGGCGAGTTCGCGAAGGTGCTGCTCGCGGTGTTCTACGCCGCCTACCTGGCCGCCAACCGCAACGCGCTCGCCTACACCGGCCGCCGGCTGTGGCGGCTGCAGTTCCCGACCGGGCGGGTGCTCGGGCCGATCGTGACGATCTGGCTGCTGAGCGTCGGGGTGCTGGTGCTGGAGCGCGACCTCGGGACCTCGCTTCTGTTCTTCGGGCTGTTCGTGGTCCTGCTGTACATCGCCACCGGCCGCACCGGCTGGTTCGCGGTCGGTCTGGTGCTCGCCGTGCTCGGCTCCTTCGCCGTCGGCCACTTCGAGCCGCACGTGAACGGCCGGATCGAGGACTGGCTGCACCCCTTCGCCACCATCGAGGCCGGGCAGGGCCCCAACCAGCTGGCGCAGTCCCTGTTCGCCTTCGCGGCGGGCGGCATCCTCGGCACCGGGCTCGGGTTCGGCCACTCCATCCTCATCGGCTTCGCCACCAAGTCGGACTTCATCCTGGCGACGGCGGGCGAGGAGCTGGGCCTCGCGGGCCTCGCGGCGATCTTCCTGCTCTACGGCCTGCTCGTGGAGCGCGGCTACCGGGCGGGCCTCGCCCTGCGCGAGCCGTTCGGCCGGCTCCTCGCGGTGGGCCTCGCCTCGATCGTCGCGCTCCAGGTGTTCGTGATCGCGGGCGGGGTCACCGGTCTGATCCCGCTGACCGGCATGGCGATGCCGTTCCTCGCCCAGGGCGGTTCCTCGGTCGTCACCAACTGGGCGATCGTGGCCCTGCTGATCCGGGTGAGCGACTCGGCCCGCAGCCAGTACGACGGCCAGGAGGCCCCGTGACCGAGTACGGCGGCGGCCGGCCGATGGCCCGCTACATCCGGCACGCCTGGGCGTTCTGTGCCCTGCTGCTGGCGGCCCTGCTCGTCAACGCCGCCCGGGTGCAGGTGGTCCAGGCGGGCTCCTACGACGCCAACCCGGCCAACCGCCGCCCCACGATCGCCCGTTACCAGCAGCCGCGCGGCGACATCCTGGTCGGCGGGGAGCCGGTCACCGGCTCCAACGACACGGGCGAGCAGCTGCGCTACGAACGCTCCTACCGGGACGGCCCGTTGTACGCGCCAGTCACCGGCTTCGCCTCGCAGATGTACGGCAGCACGTTCCTGGAGGACACGGAGGACGGGGTGCTCTCCGGCACCGACCCGTTGCTGTCGCCGTTCCCGCTGTGGAACGACGTGACGCGGAAGCCGAGTCCGGGCGGGGACGTCGTCACGACCATCGACCGGGACGCGCAGCAGGCGGCGTACCAGGGGCTGCACGGGCGGCGGGGCGCGGTGGCCGCGATCGAGCCGGCCACGGGCCGCATCCTGGCGCTGGTGTCGACCCCGTCGTACGACCCCGCGGAGCTGTCCGGCAACAGCGAGGCGACGGCCTCGGCGTGGGCGCGGCTCAACCACGACCCGGAGAGGCCGATGCTCAACCGGGCGGTGCGGCAGACCTATCCGCCGGGGTCGACGTTCAAGGTGGTCACCGCGGCGGCGGCGCTGGACGCGGGTGTGGTCACGGACCTGGACGCGTCCACCGACTCCCCCGACCCCTACCGGCTGCCCGGGACCAGGACCCGGCTGACCAACGAGGGCGACGGCTGCGCGGACGCCTCGCTGCGGGAGGCGTTCAAGTGGTCCTGCAACACGGTGTTCGCCAAGCTGGCCGTGGACGTCGGGGCGGCGGACATGTCGGCCACGGCCCAGGCGTTCGGCTTCAACGACACCCGGCTGAGCGTCCCCTTCGAGGCCGCCCCCAGCACCTTCGACACCCATGTGGACAAGGCGCAGCTCGCGCTGTCCTCGATCGGGCAGTACAACACCCGGGCGACCCCGCTGCAGATGGCCATGGTCGCGGCGGCCGTCGCCAACGGCGGCCGGCTGCGGACGCCGTACCTGGTGGAGCGGACCACCCGCCACGGGGGCGAGACGCTCAGCGGCGGCGGGATGCGGCCCGACCGGCAGGTGATGCGCCCGGACACGGCCGTGCGACTGCGGGAGCTGATGACCGACGTGGTCACGGACGGCACCGGCACCAACGCGGCCATTCCCCGGGCGGTGGTCGGCGGCAAGACCGGCACCGCCCAGCACGGCGTCGGCAACTCCGGTGTGCCGTACGCCTGGTTCGTTTCCTGGGCGCAGGCCGACGACGACCTGGAACCGCGGGTCGCGGTCGCGGTGGTGGTCGAGGACGCCTCGGCGGACCGGGGTGAGATCAGCGGCGGCGGGGACGCGGCACCGATCGCCCGGGAGGTGATGCGGGCGGTTCTCGGCCTGTGAGACGGGGGGTACCGCGACCCGGCACAGCCGACCTACCGTTCGGTCATGACGCATGCGCCGGTCGCCCATGAACTCGCCCAGGTCAACATCGCCCGCCTCAAGTTTCCTTTGGACTCCCCCGAGTTGAAGGACTTCGTCGATGCGCTCGACCCGGTGAACGCCGTGGCGGACGCCGCGGACGGGTTCGTCTGGCGGCTGGAGAGCGACTCCGGCAACGCGACCGACATCCCCGTCCTCGGCGACGAGTGGCTGATCATCAACATGTCGGTGTGGCGGGACGGCAACGCGCTGACCGCGTTCATGTACCAGGGGCAGCACCGGGAGTTGCTGGCCCGGCGCCGGGAATGGTTCGAGCGGGTGTCGGAGGCGATGGCCACCCTGTGGTGGGTGCCCGCCGGCCACCGCCCGACCGTCGCCGAGGCGGAGGAACGACTGCTGCACCTGAGGGAGCACGGCCCGACGCCGCACGCCTTCACGCTGCGCACGTCGTTCCCCGCACCGGAGGCGGAGGCGGAGTCGGCGACGGTCAGCCGATCGGTTTGATCATCTCGTCGCGGACCTTGACGGTGTCCCGGGCGGCGGCGTCGAGGTCCACGTCGGCGGAGTCCTTGCGCTGCAGGTCGACCTCGCCGATCACGGCCGCCGTGTTGCCGTCCGCCCAGGCGCAGACCGGGTAGGTGATCGTCACCAGTGACTGCTTCTGGGTGAGCACCTCACAGCTGATGGTGACGTCGGAGCCGGACGGGGTGACGTCCTTCTCGGGTTCGACCACCGTCACGCCGTTGGCCTGGGTGGCTCCCTTGAGCATGTTGCTGCGGACGTCGTCCTCGTTCTTGAACCGGCCGTACATGCTCGACACCAGCAGCATGCCCTTGGAGTCGTCGCCGCCCGGGCTGTAGCGGCCGACCAGCGCGTGGACGTCCTTGGCGTCCCAGGCGCCGTCGGCCTCGTCCTCGACCTTCTGCCCCTGGCTGTCGGAGAGGTCGTCGGCGAGGACGTACTTCCCGTCCACCAGCTCGTGGGGCAGGGTGAGCTTGTTCTCGGCGTCGGGGAAGTCGGTCCCGAGCACCGCCCCGACTCCTCCGAGGCTGCCGAGCACGGCCAGACCGATGACCCCGCCGATGATCCCCAGCGCCAGACCGGGCCCGCGCTTCTTCGGCGGCGGACCCATCGGCGGCGCGCCCCAGCCGGGGTACGGCTGCTGCGGGTAGGGCTGCGGAGGGTAAGGCTGCTGCTGGGGGTACGGGGAGCCGTACGGCCCCGGAGGCGGCGGGGCCTGTGGCGGCTGCTGCCCGTACGGGTACTGCGGCTCCTGGGGCTGGTACGGGTACTGGGGCTGCTGCTGCGGCGGAGGCATGGACACGCCAGAACGCTACTGCACCCGGCGAGCGGGTCAGACCTCGCCCGCCCCCGACTCGATCGCGTCCCGCACCTCGGCGACCCGCTCCCGCTCCTCCGCGGCGAACCGCTCCGCGTCCAGCTGCTCGGCGATCTCCTCGTCCTGGGCCATCAGCAGGTCCAGGTTGGAGTCGCCCATCTCGAAGACCCCCATGTCGACATAGGCCTGCTGGAGCCGCTTGCCCCACAGGCCGATGTCCTTGACGCAGGGCACGATGCGGCTGAACAGGAGGCGGCGGAAGAGCTGCAGGAACTCGGAGTCCGCGCTGATCCGCTCGGCCTCGGCCCTGGCGATGCCGAAGTTCTCCAGCACTTCGACGCCACGCAGCCGGTCGCGCATCAGATAGCAGCCCTCGATGACGAACTCCTCGCGCTCGCGCAGCTCGGCGTCCGTGAGCTGCTTGTAGTAGTCGCGCAGGGCCATGCGTCCGAAGGCCACGTGCCGGGCCTCGTCCTGCATGATGTAGGCCAGGATCTGCTTGGGCAGGGGCTTGTTGGTCGTGTCCCGGATCATGCCGAAGGCGGCGAGGGCGAGCCCCTCGATGAGGACCTGCATCCCGAGGTAGGGCATGTCCCAGCGGCTGTCGCGGAGGGTGTCCCCCAGCAGCGACTGGAGGTTGTCGTTGATCGGGTAGACCATCCCGATCTTCTCGTGCAGGAAACGGGCGTAGATCTCGGCGTGCCGGGCCTCGTCCATCGTCTGGGTCGCCGAGTAGAACTTGGCGTCCATGTCCGGCACCGACTCCACGATCCGTGCCGCGCAGATCATCGCGCCCTGCTCGCCGTGCAGGAACTGGCTGAACTGCCAGGAGGCGTAGTGCTGGCGCAGCTCACCCTTGTCCCGGTCGGAGAGCTTGGCCCAGTACGGGGTGCCGTACAGGGACATCGACTCCTCGGGAGTGCCGAGCGGGTCGTACGGGTCGACCTCCAGGTCCCAGTCGATCCGCGTCTGCCCGTCCCACTGCTTGTCCTTGCCCTTCTGGTACAGGGCGAGCAGGCGGTCCCGGCCCTCGTCGTACTCCCAGCTGAACCGGGCCGCGCCACTGGCGGGTACCTGCCAGAGGGGGTCTCCGGGGTTGTTCGTGTACAGGTCATGCGTCGGCATACCTCGCAGGTTCACACGTAGACACCGAGTCAACAAGTCACGCGCAGGGGATTGACGGTCTTGCTGACAGGCAGTCTCATAAGAGGCGGACGATGTACCCCGGGTAACGAGGTGAAAGAGCCATGACGACCCTGACGGAAGCGGACGCGCTCGACGGGCTGCGCGACGCGCTCGGCCTGCTCAAGGACCGCGAACAGGTGGCCGAACGGCTGCTCGTCTCTTCCGCCAAGCACTCCTTCGACCCGGACAAGGAGCTGGACTGGGACGCGCCCTTCGAGGAGGGCAAGTGGTTCTGGCCGCCGGAGCTGGTCTCGCTGTACGGCACGCCGATGTGGCAGCGGATGAGCGAGGAGCAGCGGATCCTGCTCTCCCAGCACGAGGCCGCGGCGCTGGCCTCGCTCGGCATCTGGTTCGAGATCATCCTCATGCAGCTGCTCGTCCGGCACATCTACGACAAGGCGGCGACGAGCGCACACGTCCGGTACGCCCTCACCGAGATCGAGGACGAGTGCCGGCACTCGAAGATGTTCGCGCGGCTGATCGCGCGGGGCGACGCCCCCTGGTACCCGGTGAGCCGGGCGCACCAGAACCTCGGCCGTGTGTTCAAGACCATCTCCACGACCCCCGGTTCCTTCACGGCCACGCTGCTCGGCGAGGAGGTGCTGGACTGGATGCAGCGGCTGACGTTCCCGGACGAGCGGGTGCAGCCGCTGATCCGGGGGGTCACGCGGATCCACGTGGTCGAGGAGGCCCGGCACGTCCGCTACGCCCGCGAGGAACTGCGCCGCCAGATGCTGACCGCTCCGCGGTGGTCGCAGGAGTTCACCCGGGTCACGTCCGGTGAGTTCGCGCGGGTCTTCTCGATCGCGTTCATCAATCCCGAGGTCTACACGAACGTGGGGCTGGACAAGCGGGAGGCGATGGCACAGGTGAAGGCGAGCGGGCATCGCCGGGAGGTCATGCAGACGGGCGCGAAGAGGCTGACGGACTTCCTGGACGACATCGGGGTGCTGCGGGGAGTGGGGCGGCGGCTGTGGAGGTCGTCCGGACTGCTGGCGTAGGCGGGGGCTGGGCGGGGGTGGGGTCGCTTACCGGCGCTGGCCGGGTGCCGCTGCGCCCACCCGTGCCGCCCCTAGCGGCACGACTGCCCGCAGCTGCGTACGGTGCCATCGCAGCGGGCGGTGCGGCGAGTACCTAAGGGGCGCGGGGAACTGCGCGAGCAACCACGACCTAGCCGCAGCCGCCGACGCCGCCGCACCTCCATGGCGATTAGGCTGCCGACATGACCCCGGCCGCCACCCCCGCCTACCGCAGGTTGAGCGTCGAGGAGCGGCGCAGCCAGCTCCTCGCCGCCGCCCTCACACTCTTCGCGCACCGCGCCCCCGAGGACGTCTCGCTCGATGACGTGGCGGAGGCGGCCGGGGTCTCCCGTCCGCTCGTGTACCGGTACTTCCCCGGAGGGAAGCAGCAGCTGTACGAGGCCGCGCTCAGATCGGCGGCCGAGGAGCTGCAGCTGTGCTTCGACGAGCCGCTGCACGGCCCCCTGCTGCCCCGCCTCTCCCGGGCCCTCGACCGCTATCTGACCTTCGTGGACGAGCACGACACCGGCTTCAGCGCACTGCTCCAGGGCGGCAGCGTGGTGGAGACGTCCCGGACGACCGCCATAGTGGACGGGGTGCGCCGGGCCGCCGCCCAGCACATCTTCAGCCACCTCGGCGTCTCCTCGCCGGGGCCGCGGCTGCGCATGACCGTCCGGATGTGGATCACGGCGGTGGAGGCGGCCTCCCTGATCTGGCTGGACGAGGGCAAGCAGCCCCCGGTCGAGGAGCTGCGCGACTGGCTGGTCGAGCAGTTCGTGGCCGTCCTCACGGTGACCGCGGGACGCGACCCGCAGACGGCGGACCTCGTCGGCGCGCTCGCCGAGGATGGCTGAGACTGAGACCGTGAAGAGTCAGGACACCCCCTTCGAGGGCGGCCCCATGGACGGGCGCGTGCTGCCCGTGCTGCTGGGCATGACCGGCCACCCGCCGAAGACGTACCGCATCCCCGTTCCGGACGCGGCCGGCGGCCCGCCCACCGTGCTGGTCTACCGGCGCGTGCCGAGGGGGCACAGCAAGATCGGCGTGGTGCGGGGGTGGAAGTACCAGTACGACCCCGAGGGCAGGCTGGGCGGCAAGGTCCGGTGGCCCTGGTCCAAGCCGGACGAGAGCCCGTCCGGCAAGCCGGATGACGCCTCCGGGTGACAGGGTTACGCCGAACCGCGTAGGCAGCGCACACACATCTCCGTACATGTCTGATTATCGCCGTGCGGCGACAGGTGGAAGGTCCGCCCGTTCCGCACCGGAGGTGATGACATGTCAGGAGTGCTTCTGCGCCTGGCCTGTACGGCCGCGTTGGCGGCCCAGGCCGTCCTCGCACCCGCGCCGGCGGTGGCCGCGCCCGAGCCGCAGCGGCCCGTCTCCGAGCTGCTGACGGATCTTCAGCAGCTGTACCGGCAGACCGAACAGGCCACCGAGACCTACAACGCCACGGCGGAGCAACTGAGGAAGCAGCAGGCCGAGGTGGACCGGCTCGACGGCGAACTGGCCCGGGCCCGGCTCGCCCTGCAGGGCAGCAGGTCCGACGCCGGACGCCTGGCCAGGCAGCAGTACCAGAACCGCAGCGACCTCTCCCCCTACGTACGTCTGCTGCTCGCCCCGGACCCCCAGCACGCCCTCGACGAGGGCCATGTCATCGGACAGCTGGCCCGCGAGCGCGCCGAGACGGTGGACCGGCTGGCCGGCACCGAAAAGAAGAAGGACGCGCTGGCCAGGGCGGCCCGCAAGGCGCTGGACACCCAACAGACCCTCGCCGCACGGCAGAAGAAGCAGCGCGACGACGTGACGACCAGGCTCGCCGACGTCGAACGGCTCCTCGCCTCCCTCACCCCGGAACAGCTGAGCGCGATCGCCCGGCTGGAACAGCAGGGGGTCACCCAAGCCCAGGACAGGCTCGTGACCTCGGGCGCCCTCGGCAAGGCCGCGGTCCCTTCCTCGGCCGAGGGCGAGCGGGCGGTCCGCTACGCGATGGACCAGATCGGCAAGCCGTACCAGTGGGGAGCGGCGGGCCCGAAGTCGTACGACTGCTCGGGCCTCACCTCCCAGGCCTGGGACCACGCGGGCACCCCCATCCCCCGTACCAGCCAGGAACAGTGGGACCGCCTGAAGCGGATCCCGCTGACCGACCTGCGCCCGGGCGACCTGGTGATCTACTTCCCGGAGGCGACGCACGTGGCGATGTACGTGGGGGACGGAAAGGTCGTACAGGCACCGAGACCGGGCGAGAAGATCAGGATCTCCGCGTTGGCGTCCAATCCCGTACTCGGTGCCGTACGCCCTGACGGCTCCCGCGCTCAGGCTCCGGCGACCGAGGCCAGGTAGGCCTGCGTCTTCTCGGGCTCGTAGAAGAAGTTCTCGAAGTCGGCCGGATCGTCGAAGGCGTTGGCGAATCGATCCGCCACCGGCTGCAGCTGCCCCGCCGCACCGATGAGGTTCAGGATGTGCTCCGGCGGCGGCGCCAGCATGGCGTTGGTCCACTTGGTGACGTGCTGTGCCGTGGTCCAGTACCGGTCGAACGTGGCGCGCATCCACTCCTCGTCGAACGGCTTGTCCTCCCGCTCCAGGATCGAGGCGAGGTAAGCGGCCGCGCACTTGGACGCGGAGTTGGCACCCTGGCCCGTGATCGGGTCGTTGGCGACGACCACGTCGGCCACGCCGAGGACCAGACCGCCGGAGGGCAGCCGGCCGATGGGGTTGCGCACGGTCGGGGCGTACCGGCCGGCCAACGTGCCGCCGGCGTCGGTCAGTTCGACCTTCGTGGCGCGCGCGTGCTCCCACGGAGTGAACTTCTCCATGAGTTCCAGGGTCAGGGAGAGGTGCTTCGCCGGGTCCTTGACGCCGTTGAAGACGTCGAGCGGGCCGCCGGGTATGCCCTCCCAGAACAGGATGTCGGCGCGGCCCGAGGTGGTGAGCGTCGGCATGATGAACAGCTCGCCGACGCCGGGGACCAGGTTGCAGCGGACCGCGTCGTACTCCGGGTGCTCGGGGCGGGGGCCGAGGCCATGGACGTACGAGACGGCCAGCGCGCGCTGCGGCTCGCTGTACCGGGAGCGCTCCGGGTCGCGGGTGAACATCGACACCAGCTCGCCCTTGCCCGCCGCGACCAGGACGAGGTCGTAGGTGCGGGAGAAGTAGTCGAGGTCGCCGACGGCCGCGCCGTGGATGACCAGCTGGCCGCCGCGCTGGGCGAAGGTCTCCATCCAGCCGGCCATCTTCACCCGCTGGTCGACCGACTGCGCGTACCCGTCGAGCCTGCCCACCCAGTCGATCGCCCGCTGGGTCGGACCGGGGTCGTGCGAGCCGGGGGCCGCGACCGAGACGCCGAGTCCTTCGATCTTCGGGGCCTGGGACTCCCAGAAGTTCAGCTGGAGATCGCGCTCGTGCTGCAGTGCCGTGTCGAACATGCACTGCGTCGACATGACCCGGCCGGAGCGGATCTCGTCCGCGGTCCGGTTCGACATCAGGGTGACCTCGTAGCCGTGCGACTGCAGACCGAGGGCGAGCTGGAGTCCGGACTGGCCGGCTCCGACGACGAGTATCTTCCGCATGCGGGTGTGTCTCCTACGGGGGCTGGGGACTACTCGGGGGTTTCGTCCAGCGCGTGGCCCACCAGGGCCAGGAGGGTCTCGATCACCGAGATCCGGCGCCGCGCGTCCATGATCATGACAGGGACGTGCGCGGGGACGGTCAGCGCCTCGCGTACGTCCTCCGGCTCGAACAGCTCGCTGTCGTCGAAGTGGTTGACCGCGACGACGTACGGCAGTCCGCAGCTCTCGAAGTAGTCCAGTGCGGGGAAACAGTCCTTCAGGCGGCGGGTGTCGGCCAGGACGACGGCACCGATCGCGCCGCGCACCAGGTCGTCCCACATGAACCAGAACCGCTGCTGGCCCGGCGTGCCGAACAGGTAGAGCACCAGGTCGTCGTCGAGGGTGATGCGGCCGTAGTCCATGGCCACCGTGGTGGTCAGCTTGCCGGGCGTGGCGGAGAGGTCGTCGGTGCCCTCGCTCGCCTCGGTCATCAGCGCCTCGGTCTGCAGCGGTGTGATCTCCGAGACGGTCGTGACCAGCGTGGTCTTGCCGACGCCGAAGCCGCCCGCGACCACGATCTTCGTCGCGACGGGGGCCCGGTCCCGGTCCTTCTGCCAGGCCTTCAGGTCCTCGTCGGGCTCGGCGAAACCGGCGACGAGGGGGGTGACGCCGGTGGCGTCAGAGACGGCGGAGTCCACTCAGAACCCTTTCCAGCAGAACGCGGTCCGGGCGGCCGGTGCCGTGACCCGTTCCGGTGCCGTACACACGGATCTTTCCCTGGTCCGCGAGATCGCTCAGCAGGACGCGGACCACGCCGAGCGGCATCCTCAGCAGCGCGGCGATCTCGGCCACCGTGCGCATACGGCGGCACAGTTCGACGATGGCCCGCATCTCGGGCATGACCCGGGCGGAGAGCGGCGCACTTGTCAGTTCCCTGCGCTCCTCGGGGGCCTCCAGGGCGGCCACGAAGGTCTCCACGAGGAGGACGTGGCCGAAGCGGGTACGACCGCCGGTGAGCGAGTAGGGGCGGACGCGGGCGGGTTTGCGGTCGCCGCCGCGGACCGGGAGCTGCTGCTTGTGCTTCTTGGCCGGGCCGGTCATCGGGGGCTCCCCGTCGTCGTCGGCTCGGCCTCCAGGGATTTCCGCAGCTCGCTGCGGAGTTCGGGGGTCAGGACGTGGCCGGCGCGGCCGACGAAGAGCGCCATGTGGTACGCCACCACGCTCATGTCGCACTCCGCGGAGCCGTGCACGCCGAGCAGCGAGCCGTCGCTGATCGACATCACGAAGAGGCTGCCCTCGTCCATCGCGATCATCGTGTGCCTGACGCCGCCGAAGTCCAGGAGACCGGCGGCGCCGATGGTGAGGCTGCCGATGCCGGAGACGATGGTCGCCAGGTCGGCGGAGGAGCCCCGGGGGCCCTTCGCCGCCTTCCTCCGGCGGGACTCGGCGGTGCGGGCGGGGTCGGAGGAGAGCAGGAGCAGGCCGTCCGAGGAGACGACTGCGACGGACTGGATGCCGGGTACTTCCTCGACCAGGTTGGTCAGCAGCCAGTGCAGGTTGCGGGCTTCACTGCTCAGGCCGTAGGTACTGGGCGCGGTCAACTGCTTGCCTCCTCGGCTGTGCCCCCCGTGGCGTGTTCGGTGTGTGTGGCGATCTCTGCCTCTACGTCCCTGTAGCCGGCCTGTGCTCCTTGGTGGAAGCCGCCGAGTCTGCGGCGGAGGGCTTCGGCGTCCACGGATGCGCTGCGCTGGCGAGGCGGGGCTGTGGGCGCGGTGATCCTGGGTGTGCGCTTGGGCAGGCCCTTGCTGGTGAGCGCCTCGGCTTCGCCTTCGGCGTCCTCGCTCCCACCCCCACCACCCGTGCGGCTTTCGTCGTCGAGTGCGGGTGGCCCCAGCGGGGCCCGCTCGCCGTCGGCGGCTGCGGGTGCGTGGGAGTCCGTGGGCGCACCGTGGGCCTCGGGCGCGCGGGAGGCCGCGCGGGCGCCACGGGACTCAGATACTTCGTGAGCCACGGGCGCATCGTGGGACTCGGGCACGCCGTAGGACTCGGACGCGAGGGAAGCCGCGCGGGCGCCGCGAGCCTCAGGTGCCTCGTGAACCGCGGGCGCATCGTGGGACTCAGGTGCGCCCTGGGCCTCGCGTACATGGGAAGCCGCGCGGGCCTCGCGGGACTCCGGTGCCTCGTGGGCCGAGGGTGCGTCGTGGGACTCGGGCGCGTCGGCGGACTCGGGGGCGTCGTGGGACTCGGTGGTCTCGGAGTCTGTCGGGGTGTCCGGGAGCAGTAGCTCCATCGTTGTTTCGGCGAAGGTTTCTGCCGGTTCCTTCGGGCGGGTTGCCGATCCCTCGGTGGTCGGCTCGTCGGGCTCCGGCCTGGTGTGGGCCTCCAGGGCCTCCGCTTCGCGGGCGAGCTTCTCCGCCAGCGCCACCAGCGGGTCCGTGTCCTTGTCCGGGTCCTTCGTGCGGGCGTGCAGGACGTTGGAGTTGGCCTCGGCGTCGGCGCCGGGAAAGGAGATGGTCTGGCTGGTGTCCGAGAGTCCGGCCGAGGGGGGGACCGCCGCCGCGGGGGCCTCGGCGAGGAGGGACTGGGGCAGGACGACGACCGCCGCCACCCCGCCCTGCTTCTGCTCGCGCAGCCGGACGCGGACGTCGTGCCGGTGGGCGAGGCGGGCCACGACGTACAGGCCGAGACCGAGGCCGGCCTCGCCCTCCTGGTCGTACGGCGAGGCGGGGTCGAAGTCGGTGAGGCGGGCGTTGAGGCGGTCGAGCCGGTCGCCCGCCAGGCCGATGCCCTCGTCCTGGACGGAGAGCATGACCTCGCCGGATTCGAGGAGCCAGCCGGAGACCTCGACGGGCAGGTCCGGCGGGGAGAACGAGGTGGCGTTCTCCATGAGTTCGGCGAGCAGGTGGGAGAGGTCGTCGGCCGCGAAGCCCGCGACATGGGCGTGCGGGGGCAGGGCGGCGATGCGGACCCGCTCGTAGCGTTCGATCTCGCTGACCGCCGCCCGTACGACGTCCACCAGCGGGACCGGGCCGTGGTGCTGCTGGACGTGTTCGGTGCCGGCGAGGACCAGGAGGTTCTCGCTGTGGCGGCGCATGACCGTGGCGAAGTGGTCGAGCTTGAAGAGGGTGGCGAGCCGCTCGGGGTCCTGTTCGCGCTCCTCCAGGCCCTCGATGACCGCCAGCTGGCGCTCGACCAGTCCCAGGGTGCGCAGGGCGAGGTTGACGAACGTACCGCCGATGCTGCCGCGCAGCCGCTCCAGCTGGGCGGCCGACTCGTCGAGTTCGGCGCGCAGCTCCTCGCGGGCGTCGGCCATCTCCTGCCGCTGGCCCACCAGGTGCTTGCGGTCGGTCTCCAGGGTGGTGACCCGCTCGTGCGCGGCGGCGGTCTGCTCGTGCAGGGCGACCGCGTGCGCGTGCAGGGCGTTGACCGAGCGGACGACCTGGGCGAACTCGTCGTTGCGGCCGGTGAAGGCGATCGGTTCCTGGGTGACCGGGTCCTCGGCCTCACCCAGGCGGGCCGAGCCGCGGCGCAGGACCGACAGCGGGCGGGTGAGGGTGCGGGCCATGGCGGTGGCGATGCCCACGGTGACCAGCATCAGGACACCGAGGACGGCGACGCGGATCTCCAGGGCGGTGACGTCGTCGTCCCGGAGCGCCGCGAGGTCCTTGGTGCGGTGGTCGTAGAGGGCCGACTCGGCGCCCCGCATCAGGTCGACACGGGCGGACAGGGCCGCGTCCAGCTTCTTGACGCCGGTGGTCGACTCGCTGCCGGTGAACGTCGGCTGGTCGGTGAGGGCGGCCAGGTACTTCTCCGCCGAGTTGACCTCGGGGCCGGTGACCGTGGAGTCGTACGAGGCCACCGCCGCCTTGGGGGCCTTCTCGCGGAAGTCGGCGAGGGCCGCGTCGGCGCGCAGGCGGGCCTGCTGGGCGGCGGCGGTGAGCGCGTCGCGCTGCCTCCGGTCCGCCTCGTTCGTAGTGGTGGTCGTGGTGGGCAGACCGGTGGTGGGGTTGATCACCGTCTGGGTGCTGGACGGGATGTTCAGCGCGGCCAGCAGCAGGCCGCGGGCGGCCGCGGACTGCTGGACGGCGGAGTCCAGTTCGGCGAGGGAGTAGGCGCCGGAGCCGGCCCGCGGGGGCAGCTGGTCGGCCAGGTCGTCGGCGAGCCGGTGCAGCTCGCTGATGGTGGCCGAGTACGCCTGGTGGGTCTGCAGCGCGTTCGTCTTGCCGGTGAGGGCGGCGCGCCGCACGGCCGCGATGGCGTCGAGGTCGGTGCGCAGCGCGGCCGGGGTGTCGCTGTCGGCGCGCAGGTCGTCGACCTGGCGGTCGACGCGGGCGCTGCGCTGCTCGGAGGGCGCCTTGGCCTTGGGGCGGCCGGCGGCGATGTAGGCCGTGACCTCGTCGCGTTCGTCGGCGAGCGAGTGGGCGAGCGTGAGCGCGTCCTGCGTGCGGGCCGCCAGCGTCACCAGGTCCTGCGAGTCGCTGAGGTCCTGGGAGGCGGTGAGCAGCGCGGGCGCTCCCGCTCCTGCGATGGCCGCGGCCACCACGGCCACGGCGACGATCAGCCGGGTGCGCACATGAGTGGGGCGGCCGGTGCCCACGGGGGTCTGCTCGGCGACCCCCTCGGGGGCCGTCTGCTTGTTTGTGCGCCGAGGCCGCTTCATCTGCACCGGTGCTCGCATTCCTGAACTCGTCTACCCAAGGGCCCGGGTGGCGCCCCGTGATCTCGGTACCAAGTGGTGCGTACACCCCCGGTTCGTACGGTTCCCGACCCTTCCAGCGCCGGTGGGCAGTGGCCGTGCATCACCTGACCCGCCACCCGAAGGAGTGAACATCGGAGGGGAGTTGGCGGGCAAGTTCCTGTGGCGTGTGCAGGGCCCTTGTGCGGTGGGCCGGTTGGACGTGCGCGTCAGGCTTTGGCAGTATTCGCCACCACGTCTTCCCGGAGTGTGTCATTTACCCCCAAACCAGGCGCCTGACCTGCGGGGCTGTGCCAATTCGAGGGTGCTTGCCAGTCTTTGGCGAAGCCTGTGAAGGGGTCGTGCAGACTGGCTGAATGCGCACTGATCTCGTTTCGGAAGCAGGCGACCCGACCCGACCCAACGAGGACTTCGCCGGAGTCGGACTACCCGCGTCCGGTCAGGGGGGTTGCGTGATCTTGCTGGACGGAGTGACGCCGCCACGGGACGGGACGGGGTGTCTGCATTCGGTCCCGTGGTTCACGGCGCGGCTCGGCGGCGCACTGACCGAACTGACCGTTTCCGGGCGAGATCTGACGCTCCCGGAGATTCTCTCGCGGGCGATCGCCCGGACCGCACAGGCCCATGCGCGAACCTGTGAGCTTTCTCACCCGCGAACCCCCCAGGCGACGGTGGTCCTGACCCGCTGGTCCGACGAGACCGTGGAGTACCTGGTCCTGTCCGACTCCGTGCTGCTCCTGCAGTCGCCCGACGGCGCGGTCACCCCGGTCCTGGACGACCGGCTCGACCGGCTGCCCCGCTCCGCGCTGGCCACCGACGCCCTGATCGACGCGCATCTGCGCAACAAGGAGGGCGGCTTCTTCACGGCCGCCGCCGACCCCTCGGTCGCCTCCCGCGCGGTCACCGGCACCCTCCCCCGCCACGGGGTACGGGCCCTGGCCGCCCTGACGGACGGCGCGACGCGCTGGACGGAGAAGTTCCACGAGGGTGACTGGACGGCCCTGTTCGACCTCGTCGCCAAGGAGGGCACCCGCTCCCTGGTCGAGCGGGTACGGGAGCTGGAGTCGGCGGACCGGGAGGAGCGGGCGTTCCTCGGCCGCAGCAAAACCCACGACGACGCGACGGCGGTGTACGTCGAGCTTTAGGGCCCGTCGCAGGCCGCCTGTCGTAGACCGTCTGTCGTAGACCGCCTGCCGTAGGGCCTGTCGTGGGGCCTCTCGCAGGGCCCGCCCCGGAGTGCCGGCTACTTCTCCATGACGGTGTTCAACTGGTGCAGCAGGCGGGCCAGTTCGGCCACCTCCAGGCGGTCCCAGTGGGCCAGCTGGCTGACGTAGCGGGCGCGGCGGGCCTCGCGGACCTTGCCGACACGGCCGCGGCCCTCGTCGGTCAGGGTCACCAGCCAGGCGCGGCCGTCGGCGGGGTCGGGCTCGCGGGCGATCAGGCCCAGCTCCTCCAGGGCGCGCAGCTGACGGGACATGGTGGCCTTGCCGACGCCGATGTAGGCGGCGAGTTCGGTGGCGCGCTGGCCGCCGAGTTCGTCGAGGCGGATGAGCAGGCCGTACGCGGAGGACTCCAGGTCGGGGTGGACCTCGCGGGCCATCTCGCCCTGATTGGCCCGGGCACGCCTGAGCAGCACGGTCAACTCGCGCTCCAGCGCCAGGAATTCCTGGTCTGCACCACTCGGCGTCACCTGGCCGGTGACCCGATGTCCGTCGCTGTTTCCGTCCTCGTGCACGTCAGCACCCCTGATCGGTTTCGCTGTTCTGAAAGTTTCTGCCAGACGCCGTCATTGCCGCAGCTCCGTAAGTATTTCGCAGGCGTAGACCAACGGCAGCCTCCGGACCCCCTTCCCACGCCGTCATCTACGTGCGTAGCTTCTTTAGCAGGCAATAAATGGCATGCCCACGCCAGTGGATCAGCGGTCACTCCACGGCCCCCCACCTCACTCCTCGGAGGCACGTCATGCCCGTGCACAGACCCGGTTCCCCCCGCCTGCGTCCGCTCGCCGTCCTGGTCACCGCCCTGCTCGCGGCGCTCTCCCTGGCCCTCCCCCTCACCACCGCCCAGGCCGCGAGCACACCCAGCCGCGGTTCGGCGTACCTGGGCATGGGAGTGCTCGCCCACGACGGACAGAACGGCACCCCCTCCACCGGTGACGTCACCCAGACCGAGGGTGTCGACGTCTCCGGCCACCAGGGCAACGTCGCCTGGAGCACTCTGTGGAACAGCGGCGTCCGCTGGGCCTACACGAAGGCCACGGAGGGCACGTACTACACGAACCCCTACTTCGCGCAGCAGTACAACGGCTCGTACAACGTCGGCATGATCCGCGGCGCCTACCACTTCGCGACCCCGGACACCACGAGCGGCGCCACCCAGGCGAACTACTTCGTCGACCACGGCGGCGGCTGGTCCCGCGACGGCAAGACCCTGCCCGGCGCGCTCGACATCGAGTGGAACCCGTACGGCGCCGCCTGCTACGGCAAGTCCGCCGGCGGGATGGTCAGCTGGATCGCCGACTTCCTGAACACCTACAGGGCGCGTACGGGCCGGTACCCCGTGATCTACACGGCCACCAGCTGGTGGAGCCAGTGCACCGGCAACTACGGCGGCTTCGCCGTGAACAACCCGCTGTGGATCGCCCGCTACGCCTCGGACCCGGGGACGCTGCCCGCGGGCTGGTCGTACTACACGATGTGGCAGTACACCTCCTCCGGCCCGACCGTCGGCGACCACGACAAGTTCAATGGAGCACTCGACCGCGTGGTGGCGCTGGCCAACGGCTAGCCGCCGCCGTGCGGGTGCGGCGGCCGTCCCCCGCGGGCGGCCGCCGTGCGCTGCGTTGGTGCTCCGCGCCGGCCGGGATCATGCTGGAGAGGAGCCTGCCGAGCAAGGGCGAGATGAGCGGCGATGGAGCGACAGTCGACGTACACGGCCACGGCCACCATCGATGAGCAGGGCATCCTGACCAGCTGGAGCGAAGGCGCCCGGCGGCTGCTCGGCCACGAGGCCTCGGAGGTCGTCGGAGGGCCCGCGTCCGCGCTGCTCGCCGCGGAGGCCGGCTCGGCCCGCCGGACCCTGGCCGGGCGCGACCGGTGGAACGGGACCGTGCCCCTGCGGCACCGGGACGGCCGGCGCGTGGAGCAGGGGCTCCTCGCCCACCGCCGGACGTCGGACACCGGGGCCGTCGACTGGCTCGTGGTGACCGCCGTGGCGGGCCGGCCCCAGCCGCCCCGGGGCGAACCGCTGGAGGAGTGGACGTTCATCCAGTCCCCCTTCCCGCTGGCGATCTTCGACACCGAGCAGCGCCTGATGCGCGCCAACCGCCGCCTGGAACGCGCCCTGTCCCTGCCCGAGGCGGCGATGCGCGGGCTGCGCCTGACCCACATCTCACCCGGTCCCGCGAGCGAGGAGGCCGACCGGACGATGCGCCAGGTGCTGGAGACCGGGGAGCCCCAGGAGGTGCGGACCGGCCTCGTCCCGGACCTGGGCCTGTCCACCGTCCTGACCCCGCTCAAGGACGGCACCGGCAGGGTGCGCGCCGTCTGCCTCGCGGCGCACCGGCGCGCCCCGGAGTCCGCCCGGCAGGGCACCGAGGGCGAGACCGGCGCGCACGCCGGTACGGCTCCCGACCTCGGGCGCGCCGCGCTGGAGCTGGCCGAGGCCACGGTCCCCCGGCTCGCGGACTTCATGGCCGTGGACCTGCTCGACGCCCCGCGTTCCCCGGCCGACCCCGCCGACGCGGGCCCGGTGGTCCTGCGCCGCGCCGCGCTGCGCGCCGTCCCGGACGACGCCGTGAGCGCGTCCGGGGCCGGGGTGGGCCAGGCGATCGCCTACGAGCCGGGCTCGCCCCCGGCGGACTGCCTGGCCTCCGGCAACGCCGTCCTCTACGACACCTCGGACCCGCTGATCGCGGCGTGGGCGGCCGTGGACCCGGCGGCCGGGTGGCTGCACGCCTACGGCACGCGCGCGCTGATGCTGGTGCCGCTGCTCGCCGAGGGCAGCACCCTCGGGGTGGCCCTCTTCGGCCGCCACCGGCGCCCCGAGCCGTTCGGCCCGGAGGATCTGCGGATCGCCGAGGACCTCACGGCGCATGCGGCCACCGGCCTGCACAGCGCCCGCCGTTACTCCCGCGCCCGCACCACCACCATGTCCCTGCAGCGCAGCCTGCTCCCGCACACGCTGCCCGACCAGGCGGCCCTGGACATCGCCACCCGGTATCTGCCCGCGGCCACCAAGGCCGGTGTGGGCGGCGACTGGTTCGACGTGATCCCGCTGTCCGGGGCGCGGGTCGCCCTGGTCGTCGGCGATGTCGTCGGCCACGGCATGCGCGCCTCCGCCACCATGGGCCGGCTGCGCACCGCGGTGCGCACCCTGGCCGACGTCGACCTGCCCGCCGACGAGCTGCTCACCCACCTCGACGACCTCGTCCTGCGGCTGGCCGCCGACGAGGGCAGCGCCGACCCGGCGGCCGAGACCGCCGGGGGCATCGGCACCACCTGTCTGTACGCGGTCTACGACCCGGTCTCACGCCATTGCACGCTCGCCCGGGCCGGCCATCCGCCGCCCGCCGTGGTCACCCCGGACGGCACCGTCCGCTTCATCGACGTGCCCCCCGGTCCGCCGCTGGGGCTCGGTGGGCTGCCCTTCGAGGCCTTCGAGACCGAACTGCCCGAAGGCAGCCTGCTCGCCCTCTACACCGACGGGCTGCTCGAAGCCCGCGACCACGACATCGACGAGGCGCTGGACAAGCTGTTCGGCGCGCTCGGCCGCCCCGCGCCGACGCTGGACGCGGTGTGCGACCGGGTGCTGACCGAGCTGCTGAGCCACCGCCCCGACGACGACATCGCCCTGCTCGTCGCCCGCACCCGGGCGCTGCACGCCGACCGGGTCGCCGCCTGGGAGCTGGAGAGCGATCCCTCCGTGGTGGCCCGGGCCCGTAAGCACACGAGCGATCAGTTGAGCGCCTGGGGTCTTGACGAGGCCGCCTTCACCACCGAGCTGATGGTCAGCGAACTGGTCACCAACGCCATCCGGTACGGCCGACCGCCCATCCAGCTCCGGCTCATCCACCAGGACTCCACCCTGATCTGCGAGGTCTACGACTCCAGCGGCACCACTCCGCACATGCGGCGCGCCCGGATCTTCGACGAAGGCGGCCGGGGCCTGCTGCTGGTCGCCCAGCTCGCCAAGCGCTGGGGCACCCGCCACGACCGGGTCGGCAAGACCGTGTGGGCGGAGCAGACGCTGACCCCGAGCTGACATGGGAATGCCCCGCCGGGGAGGGCGGGGCAGTGATCGGTCGGCTTTCTGTGTGTGCGGTCTTCTCTGTGTTCGGCCTTCTTCCTGTTCAGTTGACGACCACGTCCGGCGGGGCAGCGGGTCCGGGGTCGGCCGGTGCGGACGTCTCCGGGGCGGGCGTCTCCGGTGTGGAGGTGCTGCCGGTGTCGCCGCCGGACGGCTCCGGCTTGTGGTCGTCGGGGCACGGCGGGCCGTCGTTGCCGTTGGTGCCGGTGCCGTTGCGGCCGTTCGTGCCCTTGCCGCCGCATGAGCCCCTGCCCCGGCCGCCGGTGCCGCCGGTGCCGGTACCGCCCGGAGCCGTGCAGATCGTGGCGTCGCCGCCGGTGCCGTTGCCGCCGTTGCCCCCTGTGGCGTTGCCGGCCTCGCAGGTGTCGTGGTCGCCGTGCTTCCCGTCCCCGTGATCGCCGTGCTTCTTGCCGTGGTCGTCCTTGTGGTGATCGTCGCTCTTCTTGTGGTCCTTGCTGCCGTGGTCGTCGCCCTTCGCCGATGCGGTCACGCTGTACGGCGCGGGGGCGGCGAAGGCGGCGCCTGCGGGGATCAGGACTGCGCCCAGGGGAAACAGGAGGGCGGCGGCGGCCACGGCCAGGCTGCTCTTGCGGACGTTGCGGGTCATGAGGGGTGCCGTTTCTTGAGGGGGGCGGTCGGGATTGCGGGGGGACTGGGGGACTGGGGGACTGGAGGCTCGTGGCCGGTGATCGGGTGGCGCGGCCGCTGACCGCGCCACCCGGATCCGCCGTCGCTCACTCGCTGCTGTCAGCGACGTGGGCTTCAGTTGGAAGTGGCGTTACCTCCGTTGCCTCCGGTCGCGTCCCCGCCACCGTTGCTCGTGGCGTTACCGCCATTACCGCCGGTCGCATCCCCGCCACCGTTGCTCGTGGCGTTACCACCGTTGCCACCGGTCGCATCCCCGGCACCATTACTCGTGGCGTTACCGCCATTACCGCCGGTCGCATCACCCTTGCCATTACTCGTGGCGTTACCGCCATTACCACCGGTCGCATCACCCTTGCCATTACTCGTGGCGTTACCACCGTTACCACCGGTCGCATCCCCGGCACCATTACTCGTGGCGTTACCGCCATTACCACCGGTCGCATCCCCGGCACCATTGCTCGTGGCATTACCGCCGTTGCCGCCGGTCGCGTTGCCCTTCTTGGCCTTCTTCAGCTTCTTGTGATGGTCACCGTCGTGCTTGTCGTGGTGCTTGGCCACCAGCGTGACGGTCGACGAGTCGGGCATCGGGGCGGCCGAGGCGGCGGCGGCCGGGAGGATGATTCCGCCGGCGACGACCACGGCCGAGGCGACGATCGTCGAGAGGCGGAAACCTCGCTTGGTACGGACGGCCTCGCGGTTCTCGTTGATGCGCTTCATGACTTTCTCCTACTTGATTCGGGGCCCTTTTTCGGTTTCCGGTTTCTCCGGTGGGGCCGTGCTTCAAGTAGGCCGGAATGCCAGAACGCGGTCACGTTCCGAGGACTCGGGACTTGACGAGGAGGGAAGCGCCCGGTATTTAGCGCGGCGCGCCTAGGACGCCGGTCCCCCGAGGACCGGGCCGGCCCAGTCGGGCGGTGCGGGCGGGGCCGGCGGGGCGGGCACCGGGTCGGCGGCAGGGAGAGCCTCGGCCGCACGGGCGTCCACCAGCGTGGGCGTACGGCGCCGCGGGCCGTAGTCGGCCAGGGCGGCGCGCAGGGCCGCGACGAACTCCAGGCAGGTGCCGTAGCGGTCGTCCGGGGCCTTGGCCAGCGCCCTGCACAGGACGTCGTCGGCGGCCGCCGGGACCCCGGCCCGCTCCTCGCTCAGCAGGGGCGGCGGGTCGTACTGGTGCGCCCACAGCAGCTCCAGGTCGTCGTCCCGGCGGAAGGGCGGTGCGCCCGCGAGGGTCTCGTAGACGACACAGGCCAGGCTGTAGAGATCGGATCTGCCGTCCACGGGGCGGCCCGCGACCCGCTCCGGCGCCACGTAGTCGAGGGTGCCGACGAACTCGCCCGCGGTGGTGAACCCGGTCAGCGACAGGGACTTCTTCGCCAGCCCGAAGTCGGTGAGGTAGACGTGCTCGGGGTGATCGCTGTCGACGCCCTTGGTGACCAGGACGTTGCCGGGCTTGACGTCCCGGTGCACCAGGTCGTGCTCGTGGGCCGCGTCGAGCGCGGACGCCAGCTGGGCGGCGATGCGCAGCGCGGCCGGCACGGGGAGCGGGCCGTCGCGGTCGAGCACGGCGCGCAGGTCCATGCCGTCCACGAAGCACATCGCGATGTACAGGATCCCGTCGGTCTCGCCGGCCTCGAAGACGGGCACAATGTGCGGGTGCTCGATGGCCGCGGCCACCCGTGACTCCTGGGTGAAACGGCGGCGGAAGGCGTCGTTGCGGGTGTACTCGGGGGCGAGGAGTTTGAGGGCGACGGTACGGCCGAGGCGCAGGTCCTGGGCGCAGTAGACGACGGCCATGCCACCGCGGCCCAGCTCGCGCTCCACGCGGTAGCCGGCGATCTCCGTCCCGATCGGGCCGGAGGGTTGCACCACCTGCCCACTCACGCCTGAATTCTACCCAGTTGATCCATATGAGCGCTCGTCCACGACCGCCCTCGTCCACGGCACGGCGAAGGCCCGGGCCTCCCTCACGGGACCCGGGCCTTCCCTCATCCCATGGCGTCCGTCACGCCGCCACGGGAACCTCCGGCTCCGCGCCGTTCACGGCGGGCGCGAGCGCCAGTTCCAGGACCTGGCGGACGTCGGTCACGGCGTGGACGTCGAGCTTGTCCAGCACCTCGGCCGGGACGTCGTCCAGGTCGGGTTCGTTGCGCTTGGGGATGATCACGGTGGTCACCCCGGCGCGGTGGGCGGCGAGCAGCTTCTGCTTCACACCGCCGATGGGCAGCACCCGGCCGGTCAGCGAGACCTCGCCGGTCATCGCCACGTCGGTGCGGACCAGCCGCCCGGAGAGCAGGGAGGCGAGGGCCGTGGTCATCGTGATGCCCGCGCTCGGTCCGTCCTTCGGGACCGCGCCCGCCGGGAAGTGGATGTGCACGCCCCGGTCCTTCAGGTCGGCCACCGGCAGCTCCAGTTCGGCGCCGTGGCTGCGCAGGAAGCTCAGCGCGATCTGCGCCGACTCCTTCATCACGTCGCCGAGCTGGCCGGTCAAGGTCAGCCCCGCCGCGCCCGTCTCCGGGTCGGCGAGGGACGCCTCGACGAAGAGGACGTCGCCACCGGCTCCGGTGACCGCGAGACCGGTCGCCACGCCCGGCACGGACGTACGGCGCTCGGCCGGGTCCTGGGCGGACTCGGGCACGTGGTGCGGACGCCCGATCAGCGCGCGGAGATCCTCGTCCCGGACGGTGAACGGCAGCTTCCGCTCGCCGAGTTCGTGCTGGGCCGCGATCTTGCGCAGCAGCCGCGCGATGGAGCGCTCCAGGGTGCGCACGCCCGCCTCGCGGGTGTACTCGCCGGCGAGCTTGCGCAGCGCGCCCTCGTCGATGGTGACCTCGTCCTTGGCCAGGCCGGCCCGCTCCAGCTGGCGCGGGAGCAGGTGGTCACGGGCGATGACGACCTTCTCGTCCTCGGTGTAGCCGTCCAGGCGGACGATCTCCATACGGTCGGCGAGCGCCTCCGGGATGGCCTCCAGAACGTTGGCGGTGGCGAGGAAGACCACGTCGGACAGGTCCAGTTCCACCTCCAGGTAGTGGTCCCGGAAGGTGTGGTTCTGCGCCGGGTCCAGCACCTCCAGCAGGGCCGCGGCCGGGTCGCCCCGGTAGTCCGACCCCACCTTGTCGATCTCGTCCAGCAGGACCACGGGGTTCATCGACCCCGCCTCCTTGATGGCACGCACGACACGGCCGGGCAGCGCGCCGACGTATGTGCGCCGGTGGCCGCGGATCTCCGCCTCGTCCCGGACGCCGCCGAGGGCGACGCGGACGAACTTGCGGCCCATGGCGTGCGCGACGGACTCGCCGAGGCTGGTCTTGCCGACGCCGGGAGGGCCGACGAGCGCGAGCACGGCCCCGCCGCGCCGCCCGCCGATCACACCGAGGCCGCGCTCACTGCGCCGCTTGCGGACGGCCAGGTACTCGGTGATGCGCTCCTTCACGTCCTCCAGACCCGCGTGCTCGGCGTCCAGGATCGCCCTGGCGCCCTGGATGTCGTACGCGGAAGCACTGTCATCGGTCCGCTCGTTCCACGGCATCTCCAGGACCGTGTCCAGCCAGGTGCGGATCCATGAGCCCTCGGGCGACTGGTCGGAGGACCGCTCCAGCTTGTCGACCTCCTTGAGGGCGGCCTCGCGGACCTTCTCCGGCAGGTCGGCGGCCTCCACGCGGGCGCGGTAGTCGTCGGACTCCTCGCCGTCCTGGTCGCCGTTCAGCTCGCGCAGCTCCTTGCGGACGGCCTCGAGCTGACGCCTCAGCAGGAACTCGCGCTGCTGCTTGTCGACGCCCTCCTGGACGTCCTTGGCGATGGTCTCGGCCACGTCCTGCTCGGCGAGGTGGTCGCGCAGCTGCTGGGCTGCGAGCCGGAGGCGGGCAACCGGGTCGGCGGTCTCCAGCAGCTCGACCTTCTGCTCGGTGGTGAGGAAGGGCGAGTACCCGGAGTTGTCGGCGAGCGCGGAGACGTCGTCGATGGCCTGGACGCGGTCCACGACCTGCCAGGCGCCACGCTTCTTCAGCCAGCTGGTGGCGAGGGCCTTGTATTCCTTGACGAGTTCGGCGGCATGCCCGGGCAGCGGGTCGGGGACGGTCTCGTCGACCCGCGCGCCCTCGACCCACAGCGCCGCGCCCGGACCCGTCGTACCGGCGCCGATCCGCACCCGGCCGCGGCCGCGGATCAGGGCCCCGGGGTCGCCGTCGGCCAGCCGGCCGACCTGCTCGACCGTGCCCAGCACACCGGTCTTGGCGTACGTGCCGTCGATGCGCGGAACCAGCAGAACCTTGGGCTTCCCGGGCTCCGACCGGGCGGCGGCCTGCGCGGCCTCCACCGCGGCCCGCACCTCGGCGTCGCTCAGGTCCAGCGGAACCACCATCCCGGGCAGCACGACCTCGTCGTCGAGCGGCAGCACGGGCAGCACGAGCGTGAACGCCGTGGACTCAGCAGCCATGATCTCCCCTTAGGCAGTCAACTTGAGCTATGCCGACTCAATGCACGGGGCTCCGCCAATGTTCCCGGGTTCGTGTTCGCTGTGAGCGATCGGCCGGTGACCGGGATGTTGTTGCAGACCAGAGGTGATGTCAGTGGGGCCTGCCAGCATGCCCGGACGTCAGCACGAACGGGGAGGACCCCATGGGCACCTGGGACACGGGACCCTTTGACAACGACACCGCCGCGGACTGGTGCAACGGTCTCGACGACGCGGCCTTGAACGAGCGCGTGGGAATGGTTCGCGACGCGCTGGTGCGAGCCGTCGACACCGACGACTACCTCGAAGCACCCGGGGCGGAGGAGGCCGTCGCGGCGGCCGCGCTGGTCGCCGCCCAGTGTCCGGGCGGCGACATCCCCTCGCCGCACTACGGGCCCGAGGAACCCCTCCCCGATCTCACGTCTCTGCGGCCACTCGCACTACAAGCCCTCGACCGGGTCGTGACCGAGCCGTCCGAGCTGCTGGCCCTGTGGGAGGAATCCGAGGGCTACCCGTGGCGGTCCGGTGTCGAGCGGATACGGCACATACTCCTGCCGCCCTCGGAGGGGGAACAGCTCAGCCTCTGCTGACCGGACCCGGGGATGTCGACGGGAAGCGCCAGCGTCGCACCAGTGGCCAGCCGGCGATGCCGATGCTCAGGGCGATCAGGTGGCCCCAGTTGGTCATCGGGTCCTGGAAGGCGATCAGGTCGTCGAGGAGCGTGCTCGCGACCAGGGTGAGAAGGGGCCAGCGGACCCAGGGGGTGAGCAGGCCGGACAGGGCACCGATGCTGCCGGCCACGCCGAAGCTGATGCCGTAGTCGAGGCGGTGCAGGGAGGTGTCCGGAAGGTGGCCGAACAGGACCGCGAGGCCCACCGGGACCTCGGTCGCGAGGGTGGCCAGGACGTGGCCCGCCAGGAACACACAGGCCGCCCGGGCGCCGCCTATCCGCCGCTCCAGCGCGGTGAGCACCAGCACGAACGCGCCCGCGTACGGCGACACGATGCCGCCCGCGATCCACAGCGCGCTCGCCAGCAGCACCAGCACCGGCGTGCGCACCAGGTGGGCCACGTCGGTGCTGGAGGCCTGGTACAGCGTGTGCATCAGGGCGGGGTCGGCCCAGTCCGCCACGAGCGAGGTGAGGGCGAGGAGGGACGCGTAGGCGAAGGTGAACGGGGTGCCGGTGGGGGTCGGCAGGAGGTACCAGGGCCGGAAGGAGGAACGAGTCGCGGCCGGGGCCTGCGTCGTGGCCGGGGCGGGCAGCTCGCGTTGGCGTGGGACTCCGTCGAGCAGGCCGGCGACATCCGGCAGGGAGTTGGCGGGAAGGGGCGTGCCCAGGGGCGGGGACGCGGCCGTCGCAGGCCCAGTCACGATCCGTTCCACGGTGAGGCGCTCCTTCCGTTGCGCCCCACCCTTTGTGTTCCCGCGGCCGCTGTCTATGACCGACGCCACGCGAGAGCGGATTCACAGCAACCTCAGAAGCTTCAAACGCGTCCGCCCCCTGCCGGCGGCGCGCACGAGGCGCGCGGTGGCGGCGTGCGGCGGCAGTCGCGCCGCGCTGCCCCGCACCGCCCCGCAACCTGTTACCCGTGGGTTCGTGGTCAATTCCTGTGAACGCAAGGCCTCGTTCGAGGAGGATGGGCGTATGACTGCCGTCTACGACACTCCTGAGGTCCTCGACCGACGCGAAGGCCCGTACGGGGAGGTGGTGCTGCGCAGGCACGGCGAGTTGCTGCAGATCATCGCCAACGGGTGCTTCCTCATGGACACCTCCGACGGCCGCTCGGAGCGGCTGCTGGTCGACGCCGCGTACGACGCCCTGGACGGGCGCCCGGCACCGGACGTGCTGATCGGCGGACTGGGGGTGGGATTCTCGCTCGCACACGCCGCGGCGGATCCCGGCAGATGGGGCCGGATCACGGTCGTGGAGCGGGAGCCGGCCGTCATCGACTGGCACCGGAGCGACGGACCGCTGTCGGTTGTCTCCGCGCAGGCGCTCGCCGATCCCCGCACCGAGATCGTCGAGGCGGATCTCGTCACTTACGTCAATGAGACATCGGACACTTTCGACGCCCTGTGTCTCGACATCGACAACGGCCCGGGCTGGACCGTCACCGAGGACAACGACGGCCTCTACTCGCCGTCCGGACTCGCTGCGTGTGCAAGGGTGTTGAGGCCGGGCGGGGTGTTGGCGGTATGGTCTGCCGAGCCCTCTCCGGAATTTGAAGGAACCATGTGGAATGCCGGGTTCCGTCAGGTGCGTACCGAAGAGGTCCCCGTTGCCCGGGGCGTTCCGGACGCCGTACACCTCGCCGTCCGACCTGGATAGCGACGGCGCGGTGAGTCCCCGTAATGTGCTGCCCTGACGCCGATCATTCAAGCGTCAATCGCAGTCATGGGATCACCCCACGGATTCCGGAAAGCAACAGGGGCGGGCGATGGAGCAGACACACACCTCCCAGACCGGCGCGGCCACGACGACCCAGGGCGCGCAGCGCCGCGTGCTGGTCGTCGAGGACGATCCGACGATCGTCGACGCCATCGCGGCCCGGCTCCGCGCCGAGGGATTCCTCGTGCAGACCGCGTCCGATGGCCCCGCGGCGGTCGACACGGCCGAGGCCTGGCAGCCCGACCTGCTGATCCTCGACATCATGCTGCCCGGCTTCGACGGCCTGGAGGTCTGCCGGCGCGTGCAGGCCCAGCGCCCGGTGCCGGTGCTGATGCTCACCGCACGGGACGACGAGACGGACATGCTGGTCGGGCTCGGCGTCGGCGCCGACGACTACATGACCAAGCCGTTCTCCATGCGGGAGCTGGCCGCGCGGGTGCACGTCCTGCTGCGACGCGTGGAGCGGGCGGTCGTCGCCGCGTCCACGCCCCGCTCGGGCATCCTGCGCCTCGGCGAGCTGGAGATCGACCACGCGCAGCGCCGGGTGCGGGTGAAGTCCGAGGACGTCCACCTCACGCCCACCGAGTTCGACCTGCTGGTGTGCCTGGCGAACACCCCGCGCGCGGTGCTCTCCCGGGAGCAGCTGCTGGCCGAGGTGTGGGACTGGGCGGACGCGTCGGGCACGCGGACGGTGGACAGCCACATCAAGGCGCTGCGCCGGAAGATCGGCGCCGAGCGGATCCGTACCGTGCACGGCGTGGGCTACGCGCTGGAGACACCGACGCCATGAGCGAACGGCGGGAGGCCGCACGGAGGAGCCCCGGGGAGGATCCCTGGGGCGGCGTACGCCCGTTCTCGATCAAGACCAAGCTGGGCGCACTCGTCGTCATCTCGGTGCTGATCACCACCGGTCTCTCGATCGTCGCGGTGCACACCAAGACGGAACTCCGCTTCATCACGGTCTTCTCGATGATCGCCACACTGCTGATAACGCAGTTCGTGGCCCATTCACTCACCGCGCCGCTGGACGAGATGAACCTGGTGGCCCGCTCGATCTCGCAGGGCGACTACACCCGACGAGTCCGCGAGAACCGCCGTGACGAGCTGGGCGACCTGGCCCAGACAATCAACGTCATGGCCGACGAGCTGGAGGCGCAGGACCGCCAGCGCAAGGAGCTGGTGGCGAACGTCTCGCACGAGCTGCGCACCCCGATCGCGGGCCTGCGCGCGGTGCTGGAGAACATCGTCGACGGGGTCACCGAGGCCGACCCGGAGACCATGCGGACGGCCCTGAAACAGACCGAGCGGCTCGGCCGGCTCGTCGAGACCCTGCTGGACCTCTCCCGGCTCGACAACGGCGTCGTACCGCTGAAGCTGCGCCGCTTCGAGGTGTGGCCGTACCTGTCGGGCGTGCTGAAGGAGGCCAACATGGTCGCCTCCGCGCGCGCGGGCATGGCCTCCGGCTCCGGCAGCCACACGCGTACCGACGTACATCTGCACCTGGACGTCTCCCCGCCGGAGCTGACCGCGCACGCGGACCCCGAGCGCATCCACCAGGTCGTCGCCAACCTGATCGACAACGCGGTCAAGCACAGCCCGCCGTACGGGCGCGTCACCGTGAGGGCGCGGCGCGGGCCGCAGCCGGAGTCGCTGGAGCTGGAGGTGCTGGACGAGGGGCCCGGAATCCCCAGGTCCGAGTGGCACCGCGTGTTCGAGCGGTTCAACCGCGGCTCGGTGACCCGGCCGCACGGTCCGGGCAGCGACGGCGGCACCGGGCTCGGCCTCGCGATCGCCCGGTGGGCGGTGGATCTGCACAGCGGCCGAATCGGTGTGGCCGAATCCGAGCGGGGCTGCAGGATCATCGTCACCCTTCCGGGACTGACTTCCATCCCGGGTTGACGTAAAGTCCGAACCGGAGCCACAAGATCCACGAGCGTCCCCGCAGTCGGACACGTGTGATCAGGGACGGCCCCGCGACGCACGCCCGAGCGAGTCGCGCCGGGCCCCGCTCGGCGATCCCGCACACCTCGGCTCACATCCGGAACCACGCTTGTTTCCCGCCATATCAAGCCCTGAAACAAGATTTCTGATGTGACTTACGCGACGATGAACCTGCCCGACCTGACCTTCCCGGTCTCGGAGGCGTAGCCTTTATTCCCGCTGTCCATAACCTTGTGAAGCGGAAGAGGGCGGTTGCCGCCGTGTCGCCACAGTCCCCCAGTAACTCGAGCATCTCGACCGACGACCCAGCCGGGAAGAACCCCGCTGCTGCGTTCGGTCCCAACGAGTGGCTCGTCGACGAGATCTATCAGCAGTACCTCCAGGACCCGAACTCGGTAGACCGTGCCTGGTGGGACTTCTTCGCCGACTACAAGCCGGGCGCGCCTGCCGCCGCGGCCCCGGCGGGTACTGCGGCCGCGGGGGCCGCAGGAACCACCACCACGGCTGCCCCGGCCCCGAGCGCGCCCGCGGCCCCGGCCGCCCCCGCGCCCGCCCCTGCGGCCCCGAAGCCCGCCGCCGCGGCTGCGGCCCCCACTCCCGCGGCACCGGCCGCTGCCCCCGCCCCGGCCAAGCCGGCGACGCCCGCACAGGCGCCCGCTCAGCCGACGGCCAAGGCCGCGCCCGCCACGGCGGCCCCGGAGGGCCCCGAGCTGATCACGCTGCGCGGCCCGGCCGCCGCGGTCGCGAAGAACATGAACGCCTCGCTGGAGCTGCCGACGGCCACCTCGGTCCGCGCGGTCCCGGTGAAGCTGCTGTTCGACAACCGGATCGTCATCAACAACCACCTGAAGCGCGCCCGGGGCGGGAAGATCTCCTTCACGCACCTGATCGGCTTCGCGATGGTCCAGGCCATCAAGGCCATGCCGTCGATGAACTGGCACTTCGCGGAGAAGGACGGGAAGCCCACCCTCGTCAAGCCGCCGCACGTCAACTTCGGCCTGGCCATCGACCTGGTGAAGCCCAACGGCGACCGCCAGCTCGTCGTCGCCGGCATCAAGAAGGCCGAGACGCTGAACTTCTTCGAGTTCTGGCAGGCCTACGAGGACATCGTCCGCCGCGCCCGTGACGGCAAGCTGACGATGGACGACTTCACCGGTGTCACGGTCTCCCTGACCAACCCCGGCGGCCTCGGCACCGTCCACTCCGTGCCGCGTCTGATGCCCGGCCAGTCGGTGATCATGGGCGTCGGCTCCATGGACTACCCGGCGGAGTTCCAGGGCACCTCCCAGGACACCCTGAACAAGCTCGGCATCTCGAAGGTCATGACGCTCACGTCGACCTACGACCACCGGGTCATCCAGGGCGCCGCCTCCGGCGAGTTCCTGCGGATCGTCGCGAACTTCCTCCTCGGCGAGCAGGGCTTCTACGACGACGTCTTCGAGTCGCTGCGCATCCCCTACGAGCCGGTCCGCTGGCTCAAGGACATCGACGCCTCGCACGACGACGACGTCACCAAGGCCGCCCGCGTCTTCGAGCTGATCCACTCCTACCGGGTCCGCGGCCACGTCATGGCCGACACCGACCCGCTGGAGTACCGCCAGCGCAAGCACCCCGACCTGGACATCGTCGAGCACGGCCTCACCCTGTGGGACCTGGAGCGCGAGTTCGCGGTCGGCGGCTTCGCCGGCAAGTCGATGATGCGGCTGCGCGACATCCTCGGCGTGCTGCGCGACTCGTACTGCCGCACCACCGGCATCGAGTTCATGCACATCCAGGACCCCAAGCAGCGCAAGTGGATCCAGGACCGCGTCGAGCGCCCGCACTCCAAGCCGGAGCGCGAGGAGCAGCTGCGCATCCTGCGCCGCCTGAACGCGGCTGAGGCCTTCGAGACCTTCCTGCAGACGAAGTACGTCGGCCAGAAGCGCTTCTCCCTGGAGGGCGGCGAGTCCGTCATCCCGCTGCTGGACGCGGTCATCGACTCCGCGGCCGAGTCCCGCCTGGACGAGGTCGTCATCGGCATGGCCCACCGCGGCCGCCTGAACGTTCTGGCGAACATCGTCGGCAAGTCGTACGCGCAGATCTTCCGCGAGTTCGAGGGCAACCTCGACCCGAAGTCGATGCACGGCTCCGGCGACGTGAAGTACCACCTGGGCGCCGAGGGCACCTTCACGGGCCTGGACGGCGAGCAGATCACGGTCTCGCTGGCCGCGAACCCGTCCCACCTGGAGACGGTCGACCCGGTCATCGAGGGCATCACCCGCGCCAAGCAGGACATCATCAACAAGGGCGGCACGGACTTCACCGTCCTGCCGGTGGCGATCCACGGCGACGCGGCCTTCGCGGGCCAGGGCGTGGTGGCCGAGACCCTGAACATGTCGCAGCTGCGCGGCTACCGCACCGGCGGCACGGTCCACATCGTCATCAACAACCAGGTCGGCTTCACCGCGGCCCCCGAGTCCTCGCGTTCCTCCATGTACGCGACGGACGTGGCCCGCATGATCGAGGCCCCGATCTTCCACGTGAACGGCGACGACCCCGAGGCCGTCGTACGCGTCGCGCGGCTCGCCTTCGAGTTCCGCCAGGCGTTCAACAAGGACGTGGTGATCGACCTCATCTGCTACCGCCGCCGCGGTCACAACGAGTCGGACAACCCGGCCTTCACCCAGCCGCTGATGTACGACCTGATCGACAAGAAGCGCTCGGTGCGCAAGCTCTACACCGAGTCCCTCATCGGTCGCGGCGACATCACCCTGGAAGAGGCCGAGCAGGCGCTGCAGGACTACCAGGGCCAGCTGGAGAAGGTCTTCACGGAGGTCCGCGAGGCTACGTCCCAGCCGGCCGCCGGAGTCGTCCAGGAGCCGCAGGACGGCTTCCCGGTCGCGGTGCCGACCGCGATCTCCTCGGAGGTCGTCAAGCGGATCGCCGAGTCCCAGGTCAACATCCCCGACTCCTTCCACGTGCACCCGCGTCTGCTGCCGCAGCTGCAGCGCCGGGCGACGATGGTCGAGGAAGGCACGATCGACTGGGGCATGGGCGAGACCCTCGCGGTCGGCTCCCTCCTGCTGGAGGGCACCCCGGTCCGCCTGTCCGGGCAGGACTCCCAGCGAGGCACCTTCGGCCAGCGCCACGCGGTGCTCATCGACCGTGAGACGGGCGAGGAGCGCACCCCGCTCCAGTACCTCTCCGAGGACCAGGCGCGCTACAACGTCTACAACTCCCTGCTGTCCGAGTACGCGGTCATGGGCTTCGAGTACGGCTACTCGCTGGCCCGCCCCGACGCGCTCGTGATGTGGGAGGCGCAGTTCGGCGACTTCGTCAACGGCGCGCAGACGGTGGTCGACGAGTACATCTCGGCGGCCGAGCAGAAGTGGGGCCAGATGAGCGGCGTCACGCTGCTGCTCCCCCACGGCTACGAGGGCCAGGGCCCGGACCACTCCTCGGCCCGCGTCGAGCGCTTCCTCCAGCTCTGCGCCCAGAACAACATGACGGTCGCCATGCCGACCCTCCCGTCGAACTACTTCCACCTCCTGCGGTGGCAGGTGCACAACCCGCACCACAAGCCGCTGGTGGTGTTCACCCCGAAGTCGATGCTGCGTCTCAAGGCCGCCTCGTCGAAGACGGAGGAGTTCACGTCGGGTCAGTTCCGCCCCGTCATCGGCGACGCGACGGTGGACCCGGCCGCGGTCCGCAAGGTCGTCTTCGTGGCCGGCAAGCTGTACTACGACCTGGAGGCCGAGCGGGTCAAGCGCGGTGTCACGGACACGGCGATCATCCGCATCGAGCGGCTGTACCCGCTGCCGGGTGACGAGCTGCAGGCGGAGGTCAACAAGTACCCGAACGCCGAGAAGTACCTGTGGGCCCAGGAGGAGCCGGCGAACCAGGGTGCCTGGCCGTTCATCGCGCTCAACCTGATCGACCACCTCGACCTGGCGGTCGGCGCGGACATCCCGGCCGGCGAGCGACTGCGGCGCATCTCGCGCCCGCACGGCTCGTCCCCGGCGGTGGGCTCCGCCAAGCGCCACCAGGCCGAGCAGGAGCAGCTGGTGCGTGAGGTCTTCGAGGCGTAAGCCTCCGGCGGTTCAGCCGAAAAATGGGCCCGGCCCCGAGTTCACAGTGACTCGGGGCCGGGCCCTTCGCCTACCCGTCGGGGCGGTTGAGAGCGTATGCGCCTGCGGGTGCGTGGGGGCTGGTCGCGCCCACGCGGCGGAGCCGCATATCGATACAGCCCCGCGCCCCTGGGGAGCTGCAGTGCCGTCGGCTGCATAGTGCCGCCGCCGCTGCGGGCAGTCGTGCCGCTGGGGCGATGGGGGTCCCCCCTGCTCGAGCGAAGCCGAGAGCTTGGGGGAGGGTGGGCGCAGCGGCACCCCGCAAGCGCGGGCAAGTGACCCCACCCCCGGCCGGCCACAAAGGCCGCCGGCGTCAGCCCAGATACGGCTCGAAGTCCCAGTACGGCCTCGTGCGCTGGCGGGCCGAGATGGTGTGGGGGTGTTGGGCGCCCAGGGTGCGGGTGAGGCCGAGGAGGCCGTCGTCCTCCAGTTTTCCGGCCTCCTCGTGTTCACGGGCGGCGCGCAGGTCGGCGGCGAGTGCCACCTGGCCGGAGAGGGTGAGCGGGTGCTCGTGCCCCAGGGTGTGCCGGGCCCGGCGCAGGGTGTCCCGGCTCAGCTCGACGGCGTCGGCGATCCGGCCGTTCAGGTTGCGGGCGCTGGCCGCGTTGAGGGCGCAGCCGAGCACCCACGGGTGGTCGGCGCCGAGGGTGGCGGTGAGACCGGCGAGGGCGGACTCGAACATCGACAGGGCCTCTCCCCGCTCGCCCGCGGCCTGCATGACCAGGCCGGTGTTGGAGAGCATGCCGGTGGCGACCGGGTGGGCCGGGCCGAGCAGGGCCCGGTAGCCGGCCTCGGCCTCGTCGATCAGCTCGCGGGACTGGGAGAGGTCGCCGTGCTCCCGCAGGTAGTTGCCGTAGTTGGTGAGGAAGGCCAGGGTCCGGTAGTGCTCGCGGCCGTGCAGCTGGATCAGCTGCTCCAGCAGGCTGGCCATGGTCGGGCCGACCTCCGGGGCGTGACCGCCCTCGCGGCGTCTGCACATGGCCAGCTGGGCCCGGGCTTCGAGGGTCTGCGGATGCTGCGGGCCGAGCACCGTCACATGGAGGCGTACGACCGGTTCCTGGCGGGCGAGCGCGTCACGGTAGCGGCCGAGCAGCCGCAGGCTGTGGGTGACCGCGTTGCCCGAGCTGAGGGTGTTGATGTGCCGCGCCCGCAGCACGCTCTCGCGCCTGCCGAGCGTGTCCAGGTCGAGCTCCAGCGCCTCGGCGTACCGGCCCAGCGCCCGCAGGCACACACCGAGGTTGTGCCGGGCGACCAGAGTGGGGGGCTCGTCCGGGCCCAGGAGCCGCTCGTTGCCGTCGAGCACCTCGCGCTGCAGGTCGTACGCCTCCACGTACCGGCCGAGGTTGCGCAGGCCGGACGCCATGGCGCTCTTGGTGACCAGCTCGCCGATCTCGTTGCGCACGGGCGCGGCCTGCAGCCGGTCCAGGACGCCGCGGTGCAGCTCGTAGGCGTCGCGGAACCGGCCGCTGTTACGGAGCATGTTGCTCTCCTGGGTGGCCAGGTCGAGCATGGGCTGGTCGAGCGGATCCATGAACCGGGACCAGTGGGGGCGCACCCGCTGGGCCAGTTCGAGGCCGCCGCTGTACTCCCCGCTGCGCGAGCAGTAGCGCAGACAGTTCAGCACCAGTTCCTGGACGCGTGGCTGGCGGCTCTCCAGGGCGCCGGAGGGCTCCAGGTGGGGCAGCAGTTCGGCGTAGCGCGGCCAGTTCCTGCTGTCGGCGGGGTTGCCGGGGTCGGCCTCGGCGAGCAGGGTGCGCACCGCCCGTTGGTGCAGGTCCCGGCTGTCTTCGCTGGTCAGCTTGGAGACGATGTCGTGGACGAGACGGTGCATGTGCACGGACTCCTGGTGCGGGCCCATCTCGGCGGCCAGCGGTCCACGGGTCTCCCGGGTGAGCACGGAGTAGTTGACGAGTGCGTCCAGGGCCCTGGTCCAGGCCGGCAGGTCGGTGGACATCCAGCGCAGTTCCTCGGGCAGTTCGGCCCGCGGGTAGGCGCGGATCAGGCCGAGCGGGATACGGCCGGGTGCGAACGAGGTGCACAGGCTCAGCACGTCGATGGCCTGCGGCTGGGAGCGGCGCAGGCGGTTGAGCAGTATGGCCCAGGAGGTCAGGGAGGAGCGCGGGAAGCCCTCGCCGGTGACGGGCTCGTCGACGGTGGACAGCCGCCGTTCCCGCACCATCCGCAGGTACTCGGCCACCTCCATGCCGGACTCGCCGAGCCAGGAGGCGGCCTGCACGAGCGGCAGCGGGACGTCGCCGAACTCGGCGGCCACCTCGTCGGCCTCCGCGGCGCTGATGTGCGGGGCACGGCGCATCAGGTACGCGGTGGACTCGGCCCGCAGGAAGGAGGGGATGGAAAGGACGTCGGTGTGCTCGCTCCAGCCCCGGTTGCGTGAGGTGATCAGGACGTGGCCGGTGCCCTGCGGGAGCAGTGCCGACACGCCTTCGGTGTCGTCCCAGCCGTCGAAGACCACCAGCCAGTTGGCGTACGGCTCCCCGCGCCGCAGCGCGTTGCGCACCGCGCGGATGCGCTCGCCGGGCTCGCCGCCGATCCGCAGGCCGAGTTCCACGGCGAGTTCGCCGAGCCGGTCGCGCTGGATGTTGCGGTCGTCGGAGTTGACCCACCACACCAGGTCGTAGTCGGTGCTGAAGCGGTGTGCGTACTCGGCGGCGAGCTGGGTCTTGCCGATGCCCGACATGCCGACGAGCGTGCAGGCGGAGGCCCCGCGCTCGGCGTCCGCGAGCCGCTGGTGCAGCTCGTTGAGCAGGTCGTCGCGGCCGGTGAAGCGCGGGTTGCGGCGCGGCACCTCGCCCCAGATCTCGCAGCGCTCGTCGGGGTAGCGGATCTGATCCGGCAGGGATCGCGGGCGCGGGCGGCGCTCAAGGCCGAGCCGGCTCAGCAGGCGCTCCTCGGCGGCCTCCTCGCTCAGCGCCCACAGGCTGGCCGGTTCCAGGACCGCGGTGGCCGGGAGCAGCGGCCGGTTGGTGAGGTTGACCGCGGCGAAGCGGTCGGCCTGCGCGGCCACGAAACCGCGCAGGGCGTCGTTCCACTCGCCGGGCGGGCGCGGGCCGAGCTCGAAGAACCAGTCGTTGAGGACGAGGAGGACCTTGCCGCTGGACAGCAGCAGGTCGCCGAGCGAGTCCTCCAGGGGCACCTCGCGCGGCGGGTCCCAGCGCTGCAGGGTGGCCCGGTGCCCGTGGCGCTCCAGGCACTGCGCGATCCATGCCGCCCATGAGCGGTGGTATCCCGGGAAGACCACGAGAACGTGCTCATGTGCCGCCGCACCGGTCTCGCCCGACCGCCGCTGTTCCGCCATCGTCGCTCCCTGTTCCCGCGGCTGCCGCCCTCTCGGGCAGCCGCACACATAACGTAACGCAAAGGCGTCTCTACGGAGCGTTATCCGAACTGCCGGGCGGTCACCCCGAGACTCCCGTGGTGTGCACCCATGGTCCGGACGAACTCCCTTCCCTCTGGGGTCAGTTCATCGGAATCGCTCAGCACGGACAAGGCCTGGCCGACCTGACCCCTGTGTACCTCGAACCGCTCCGCCGCGCGTCGGCCCCAGGTCCGGTCGCCCCCCGGCCCGGTCCGGGCCCGCCACCACAGGTCCATCAGCGCCAGATGCGCGTACGCCCCCTGCAGCACTCCCGAGACGGGCCGCGGATCCCGCCGCCACCCGACCCGGTGCAGGGTGCCGCCACCGCCGGGCCGCCGCAGGGGGACGAGTTCGTCGAGCACGGCCAGCTTGGTGTGGTGCGTCTCGTGCACCAGCAGTTCTGCCAGGTCCCGCCGGTCGGCCGGCAGCTGGGTGAGGACGGCGCCGGGAGCGGTGCGCAGCGTCGCGCTCATCGGCGTACCCGCGCCCGCCGGGGGCGTGAGCGGGACGACGGAACGGACCAGCGCCGTCGTCTCGGCGGCCCGGCCGGGCTGCGTCGTGACCAGCAGGGCCAGCGCGTCGCGCCAGCGGGTGGCCCAGGCGAGGTGGTCGGAGTACGGGTGCTCGGCCCCGGGCAGGGCCGCCGGGCCGATGCCGCCAGGAGGCACCCGGTAGGGGTCGACGTCGTCGAGGACGGCTGCGCTGCCGGGCAGCCGGTGCAGCGCGGACCAGACGGGCGGGCCGTGGGGCGCCCGGCGCGGCCCCAGGACGTCGGGTGCCGCCCCGGACAGCAGGACCGTGCCGCCCGCGCTGTCGGTGAGCCGTACGACGCCGGCGCGGCCGCTCAGCCGGGCCGGTCCGGGGGCGCAGCGCAGCAGGCCGATGCCGGGCAGGGACAGGGTGCCCGTCGGCAGTGGGCGCGTGAGGGTGAAACGGCACCCCGCCCGGAGCGCGGCGGCGACCGCCACACCGCCCAGCCGGTCCAGCCGTTCCTCGAAGGCCGGACCGTCGGGTGCGGCGAGCAGCTCGGCGAGCCAGGAGCCGGTCGTCGGATAGTCGAGCACCTCACGGACCGCCGCGGGGTCGGCCCGCTCCGCCCGCTCCAGCAGCGCCCAGTCCTCCTCGAAACCCCGTCGTACCGCGGGCGGCAGCGCATCGTGCCGGCGTTCGACGCGGACGAGGAGGGATTTGAGCAGCAGCATCCGGCGGGCATGCAGCGCGGCACGCAGCGCGACGGTGACCACGGGCAGCGGCCGGGTCCGCGCCAGCTCGGCGAAGATCTCCGGCGTGACCGGCCCGGAGGTCATGCCACGGTGTCCTCACTCCGTAAAGGGCGCCGCGCACGACCGGCTGAAAACGCACGCCCCTCGGGCCCTTCCGGTACGGCGTCGTCGTCCGGGCTGGTGTACCAGACCCGGCGCAGCTCGCCGGGGTCCGCCAGCACCCCCTCCACCGCCGCGATCAGCTCCGGGTCGTCAAGGGCCCGCAAAGTCCGCAGGTCGACGTCAGTGAGGTCGGGCGGAACCAGGCCCTCGCCTGTCGTCCGGCCGAGGCCGACCGCCCGTATCCTGTGCTCCCCCACCTCGGCTCCTCCCTGCCCCACGCCCGCCCCGCACGGCCATGACAGCTGCCCAGTTCTTCCCGACTGGCGGGGAGCAGAAACCCGACCGGGATCAACTCCGGTCAAGCTCACTCGAGTTGTTCCACTCCAGGTTCCAAGGCCACCACGGTGGGGCAGTGTGGCGCCACTGTTCCTCCGGCATCCGCCCGAGCCCGCCGGCGGCCGGCTCCTCCGCGGCGCTACGGGTCAGCTCCACGTCCGCCCAGTCGACCTCCCGCAGCGCCGCGACCAGCCGCTGCCACTGGTCTCGGGCCGCCCGGTAGGCGTTGCCGGCCGCGCCGGGCCGCCCCATCAGCGCGAGCACCGCCCCGCTGCCGTGCCGCGCCCGTGCGGCCGTCACCGAGCCCGGGTCGGCGCCGTGGGCGGCCTGCGCCTCCCGCTCGGCGTTCTCGTACGCCTGCAACGCGTCCATCAGCAGCGGCGCACCGGCGTGATGCCAGCCCTCCAGCCGAACCCGCCCCAACTGCAGCCACGCCTCGGCCCGTACGGCCGCGTCGGCCGCCGCGCGCACGGCCTGGCCGAGCAGGTGGCGGCTCTCGAACAGGTCGGGCAGGAAGCCGAGATGGCGGAACCGCTGGGCCAGTGCGCTGCCGACCAGGCCCTGCAGCCGCCCGCGCTGGGCGGACCGGGCGGGCAGTGACTTCAGCGCCTCGCGCAGCACGTACTCGGCCCGGTCCACGATGCCCGAGCCGTCCGCCGCCGAGGCCCGTCGCAGCAGCGACTCGCCCCAGGCGGTGAGGAGTTGGCAGCGCAGGGCGCCGTCGGCGGGTGCGAGCAGCGCGGCCCGTTCGTACGTCTCGTCGGCCTCGCGGACCTCCCCCGCCGCGTCATGGAAGGCGGCGAGCGCGGCCAGGCAGGGCAGGAGCAGCTCGGGGTCGTCCCCGGCGGCCCGCCGGGCCCGCAGCAGCGCCCGCCGCGTCTGCCCGTCCTCGGCCCCCGACTCCCGCAGCGCCCGCGCCAGGTCCAGCAACGCGGGCCCGCGTACGGCAGCGGCGGCTCCCTCACCGTCCAGGATCGCGCAGGCTTCCCGCAGCTCCCCGACGGCCGCACCGGGATGCCGAAGGTCGAGCAGAATCCGGCCACGCAGCAACAGCCGGGCCCGGTGTGCGGCGACGGGCCAGGGCACGGAGCCCCCTCCGGCGGCCTGCTGCACGCCGGTCGCCTCCTGCGCCGGGCTGTGGCCAGGACGGTCCTCGGAGTGCGCCGGGGTGGGTCCGGACGCCGCGGGATCGCCGGGGCCGGCTCCGGAGCCGTCCAGCCCGGATCCCGGCACAGCACCCTCACCGAAGCCCTCAAGCCCGGATCCGCCGGCGCCACCCCCCGAACCCTCCAGCCCGGACCCCGACACCGTCGGGTCGGCAGAGCCGCCGCCGGGCCTCCTGCGAGCCTCCGGTGAGGCGGCGCTGCCCCCCGGCTCCCGGTCCCCCGCGTCGCCGAGCCCTGCCAGGGTGTCCCCGTCGTCCCGTTGCCGCGCCCGGAACCAGGACCGCGCCTGCTCCGTCAGCCCGCGCCAGGGAGCCGGCTCGGGGTCGAGGACGTCCAGAGCGGCCGTGAGGTGGTCGGTCTCGGCCGTCAGCTGCCACAACTCGCGTCGGCAGGAGGCGAGTTCCAGGGCCGCCTCGGCCCGTTCGCGGCTGTCGGCGGGGGCCGCCGCGTGGGCCGCGGCGAGTTCGGTCGCGGCCTCGCGCAGCAGCTCGGCACGTCTGCCCGCCGTACGCGCGGCCGCCGTGCCCGCCTCGGCGCGCAGGATGCGGCCGAGGACGAGGTGGGACCGCAGCCCGGTGCCGGGGACGGTGCCGGGGACGGCGGCCGCGAGGGCCTGTTCGCGGGCGCGGTGCAGCACCTCCGGGTCGGCCAGGTGGTGCCACTGGTCGAGCAGGCGCTCGGCCTCGGTCAGCGGGTCGGGCGTGACCAGGTCCGGCAGGTAGAAGCGCAGGACCCGGGCCGGGATGCGGGCGAACAGCTCGGCCTCGACGCTGCCGCCGCCCTCCGCCGAGCCGGTGTCCTCGGGCGGGGGCGCGGCCCCGGCGGCCGGGCCGTGGTCGGCGAGCCGGGCCGCGGCGAGGGCGGCGAAGTTGCGGGTGCCCCGGCCGAAGTGCCGTTCCACATAGGCCGAGCAGTGCTTGAGCACGAGGCCGGCCGTGTCCTGGTCCAGGGAGGACAGGAGCAGGTCCTGCACCCGGCCCGAGTAGGCGAAGCAGGGCTGGTCCTCGGTGCCGGGGAGCTGTCGGAGCAGCCCGCCGAGCAGGACCTCGGCCAGTTCCATGGGGCCCGTGTCGGGCAGCATCGCCCGCTGGACCAGTTGCATCACGGGCAGCGTGAGCGGGGCCGCGGCGAGGTAGACGGCCAGGCGCAGGGCGCCGGGTGAGGCTCCGGCGCGGAAGGCGCGCAGCAGGTCGTCGTCGCTGCGCGGTGCCGCCGTGGCGGGGGCGGCCGCCGGGGTCGTACCCGGGTCGGTGAGGGCCGCCCAGGCACGCTCGCTGGTGGGGCCGGCGCCGCCGAGCAGCCGGGCGAAGGCCTCGAAGGCCTCCGGGGTGGGCTGCAGCACCGGTACCGGCCGGGCGCCCGGCGCCGGTTCCTCCCAGGGCTCGTCGTCGGGCAGGAAGCCGAGGCGGCCACCGACTTCGGCGGGGCGCAGCAGCAGGCCGGGCTCGGCGGGCAGCGCGGTACGGCCCCACAGGCGGGGCGGCAGCGGCTGGACGACGGCCAGTGGGGCGGTGCGCGGCCACTGGTGCAGCAGGCGCTGTGCGCTGCCGTTCTGCCACAGCGGGCCCACGCAGTCGCTGATGACGAAGGTGAGCCGGCGGCCGGTCGGGTCGTGCAGTTCGTCGGCGGGGCGCAGCCGGGTGTGCCGGCCGGGCCCCGCGGTCGTACCGACGAGGGGCGCGCCAAAGGCGTCGGCGTACAGGTGATGGACGCGGACGGAGGAGAACGCGCCGGACTGCTGGCAGGCCTGGCGCAGTTCCTCGACCAGCTGCCCCCAGACGGCCATGGCCGGCCCGGTGTCCATGAGCAGCTGGACGTCGCAGCGCCGGCGGCGGCCGGGCCGGGTGACCGGGAGCAGGATGCCGCTCGCGGCGGCGCGGTCGGCGGTGGCGTCCTCGTCGATCGGCTCGTTCTCGGAGCGTACGGAGGCGACCCGGTAGCGGCCGAGCGCGCGCAGCGCCTTCTCCAGGCCGAGCAGTCCGGGCAGGGCACCGGCTGCCGGCGCACGGACGGGGAACGCGGCGGGCGCGCCGGAGTCGGACAGCGGGCGCGGCGTGAGACCGGGTGTGAGCAGCGGGACCGGGGCGGCGGGGGCGTCCGTCCGGGCCTGGGGCGGGTCGGTGACCGGCGTCGCTGCGTTGTCGGGCGGCAACGGCTCCGAGTCGCCGTCGGCCTGGCGGGCCGGGGCGGTGCCGGGCGGTTCCGGGGCGTCGCGGGGCGGGGCCGCGCCGAGCCGCCGGGCCAGCCAGACCGCGTCCGCCACGTCCTCAGCGGTGGGGTCGAGCCCGCCCTGGCGCAGCTTGCCGATCAGCTCGTCCAGGCGCATCCCGGGCATCGGGCCATCACCTCGTACGGTCGAGCGGCTGCATGAGCATCTCGGCGATCCGCTCCCGGGTGAGGCTCTGCGCGCGCGGGTCGTGCCGGGTGAGGAAGAGGGCGTTGAGGAGCTGGTCGGCGGCGAGCACCTCGCCGGGTTCGCGCTCCAGGAACCTGCGGATGAGATCCGGGCCGGCCTCGACGCCGTCCGCGCCGAGATGCGCCTCGACCATGGCGGTGAGCTGCTCCTCGCCGGGCGGGTCCAGCTCCAGCTGGACGCAGCGCCGCAGGAGGGGGGCGGGGAAGTCGCGTTCGCCGTTGGAGGTCAGGACGATCACCGGGAAGGCGGTGCAGGCGATCCGTCCGCCGTGCACGGCGACCCGGTCGCCGTCGTGGTCAATCACCTCGACGACGGGTTCGCGGTCGGCGAGCCGCTCCAGCTCGGGGATCGAGAACTCGCCCTCCTCCAAGGTGTTGAGCAGGTCGTTGGGCAGGTCGAGGTCGCTCTTGTCGAGTTCGTCGATGAGGAGCACGCGGGGCTGCTCGGCGGGCAGCAGCGCGGTGCCGAGCGGGCCGAGCCGGATGTACGAGCCGATGCCGGGGGCGGCCGTCGCGCCCTCGGCGCCGCGGGCGCGCTCCAGCTGGACGTCCTGGAGGCGGCCGATCGCGTCGTACCGGTACAGGCCGTCCTGGAGGGTGGTGCGGCTGACGATGGGCCAGCGCAGCACCTTGCCGAGGCCGAGTTCATGGGCGATCGCGTACGCCAGGGTGGACTTGCCCGTGCCCGGGTTGCCGGTCACCAGCAGGGGCCGGCGCAGATAGAGGGCCGCGTTGACCGCGTCCACCTCGGCCGGCCGGGGCGCGTAGCTCTCGACCAGTCGGCGGCGGACGCCGAGCCTGCGGGCACTGCTGGGGTCCTCCGGGCCGGTCTCCGTGCTCTCCCGGGAGGCCGCGAAGTCGCGCCAGGGCGGCGGTGCCGGCAACCGCAGCATGCCGTCGTGCGGCTGACCCACTCCGCGGTAGATCCGCCAGTCGTTCACCTTGGGCTCCTCCCGGCTCTGGTGATCATGCAGCGGGCCCGGCCGTTCGACGACGAGGCTACCGTCAGGCGGCCGTGTCCGCTTGGGTTCGGGGGGTCCGGCGTTCACTTCCGGCCCGCCGAACAACCTTGCGAATCAGGGGGGTTGACGTGGTGTCCGGTGCGGACGCGGGGCGGGTCAGCCGCCGGGGGCGGCCAGTGGCGGCGGTCGCATCGTCTCGGTGCCGTACGGCGGCCGGTCCGGCGGGTCGAACAGCACGGCCAGCTTCCCGCGCAGGCCTTGAGCCCGGGCCGACTCGGGGTCGTACAGCCGGATGCGCAGGTCACGCACCGGGCCGTGCAGGCCTTCGGCGTTCCGGGCCATCCCCAGCACATGGGCGGCCTGCCGGTGGAAGTCCTTGCACTCGTCGTGGTCGTGCCGGTCCCGGCGCCACAGCACCACCGAGTGGCCGGCCATCAGCGCATCCCTCATCGCCGCCTGCCCCTCCCCGCTGCCGACCGGACCGCAGTAGACCGGAACGCACGCGTCGTCCATCGCCGACAGGGCGCCGTAGTACGGGTACTTGCCCGCCGAGCGGACCGCGGCGGGGTGGCCGTCGGCCGGGTCCCGGCCGTGCAGCGGCTCGTGCGCGAGCGGCCCGCCGACCACGCCGCGCCGGCGCCTGCGCCACTCCGGCGCGGGCGGACGGTCGTTGCGCAGCACGTCCCGGATGACGACGGTCCGGCGCATCCCGAGCGGCATGGACCGCTCGTCGACGACGTCACCGTCCTCGTCCTCGTCTTCGTTCCCGTTCTCGTCCGCCTCCACGGCCGCCATGGCCTCGGTGTCGGGCAGCAACTGCCACTCGTCCACCGGCAGATCGAACAGCTTGCGGGGCAGGAACACCTCGACCGCGGCCAGATGCTCCCCGTGGTCGCCCTGGCTGAGCGCCTGGGCCAGCGGTTCGCGCAGTGCCGCGGCCAGCTCCTCGACGCGGACGCCCCGGTCGTCGGCGTCGACCGGGGTGACGTCCAGGCCGTCGTAGATCAGCTGCACGCTCCACGGGTAGCGCCCGTCGTACATGGGCCGGCCCACCTTGACGAGGACGTCGGTCCGGGTGGCGGCCGGCCGTGCGACGGGCGGGGCCGCGGGCCCGGCGGGGCGGCCGCCGTCACCGCCTGGGCCGTCGATGCCCTCCAGCAGCCCCCGGACGGCCTCGCCCACCGCCCAGTTCCGGTGGCCGTCCGCCTGCCCGCCGAGCCAGTCGGTGAACGCGCCGAGCCGCGCGCGATCCACCTCGCCGGGACGCTCCTTCACGACCCTGCGGACCACCTTGGCCGCGTACAGGAGGACGGCGTCGAGGTCGACCAGCGTGCCGCCGCCGCCCGGTTCCAGCGTGCGCAGCCCGTACAGCAGCCCGGCGCCCTCACGCCACGTCCGCACGTTCTGCAGCACCAGCGAGAGCAGCCGCTCGCCGCGCACCTGCTCCTTGACCTCCTCCACGAGGTGGACGATCTCGCCCGCTCCGGCGGGCGGCGGCAGCTCGGCGAGATGGCCGTAGAGCCGGGTGCGGAGGTCGGCGGTGATCCCGGAGGCGGGGGGCGCGAGGGCGGGCAGGGCGGCCTGGAGCGTGGTCCAGTTCGGGTACGGCGACGGGTCGTCGAGGAGACGGCGGTGGTGCAGGTCGTGTGCGCGCAGGACCTCGTGCAGGACGGCGGGGCCCTCGCGCGGGTCCGGCAGCTCGTGCAGCGCGCCGACCGGGACGGCGACCCCCTCCTCCCGGCGGCGCCCCTTGATCACGCCGATGACCGACCCGTGCCGCAGATCCAGCACGGGCCCGCCGGACAGCCCGCCGATCGGCAGACTGCCACCGAGCAGCAGCGCCCGTGCGTCGGAGCCCGCCAGCTCGCCGGTGCCGTGCCGGATGCCCAGCTCGCCGGTCTGCACGGACCAGCCGTACAGCCCGATCGGGGCGCGGGCGACGGGCTCGCGGTCGCTCAGCCAGAGGCAGCGCACGTCGTCCGCGCCGCTGACGCGGACGAGCGCGAGGTCGGGGAACGGCCAGGGATCACGGAACGACTCGGGGGTCTCGGGCCGTGGCGCGAGGAGTTCGGCCGTCCCGGCGCCGGTGCGCTCCTGCCAGGTGCCGGCAGCGGTGCGCTCCTGCCAGCTCACGCGTATGGCGCTCTCCCCTCGGCACACCGCGGCTCCCCCCTTCCCCACGACGTGGGCGCAGGTCAACAGCCAGCCCGGGGCTATGAAGAACCCCGACCCCCAGTACAGGTCACGGTCCGTTGCATACCCGTCACCTGGTGCGCCGATGCGCGCGAGGGAGGGGCGCACCATCTCGTCGAAGGCGCTCATACGGCGCCGGAGGCCGGGGACCGGGGCGGTACGACGGCACCGCCGGGCGCCGCGGGATCCGTGCCGACCGCCGTCGCGGGCGGTTCGGTCCAGGTCAGGGACACCGTGAGGGAGGACTTGCCGCCGCCCTCCGCGATGGCGCTCACGATCTTGCCGGCCTGCGCCGTCAGTTCGATTCCGAAGCTGACGGACACCTCGACCGGGGCGGGTGTGTCCAGACCGGCGCGCAGAGAGCGCACGACGCCCCCGACCGTGCCGGCGAGCCCGCCCGCCATGTCGATGACCCGGTCCCCGAACCCGGTGTCCCAGTACGTTCCGTCGCCGAGCGCTTCCTCGTCGGCCGCGCCGATCCTGGCCCAGACGACGGTTCCGTCGTCGAGCCGTACACGTTCGACCCCTCCACCCATGACGCCCCCGTTCGCTGAATGGGAGGAGAAGGCTAACTCCGGAAAAAGCGACGGGGGAGGGTCATGGGACGAGAAGGCCGATGATCGCCCCTACTGTGACGGAAGTGGCCGCTGCCGCCTACTCGTCGTCCTCGTCGTCGAGCCGCGCGAGCCAGGTCGCGAGCCGCTCGACGGGCACCTCGAAGTCCGGGTTCAGATCCACGAACGTGCGCAGCTGCTCGGCAAGCCACTCGAACGTGACCTCTTCCTCGCCGCGCCGCTTCTCCAGCTCCTCGATCCCGCGGTCGGTGAAGTACATGGGCTGCCTTTCCTGCGTGTACGTAGCTCAGGGACAGCCTATGCAACGGGGAACGGCCGCGTACTCAGGCATCCACGCAGCGCCGTGCCACCGACAGGAGCGACACGAAAGGGTGTCTTGACTTTCAGCGACCGCGATATATCGTGTTTGACAGAAGACGCGATATGGCGTGTCGCGGCAGCGCGACCGTGTCCCGCCGAGGAGGCTCCCCATGTCCGAGTGGTCCGTCGCCGAGCCGCAGAAGCTCACCTTCGACACCCCCGTGAGCGACCTGCACGTGCGCATCGTCAACGGAACGGTGAACGTCATGGGCACGGACGAAGGTTCCGCCCGCCTGGAGGTCTCGGACATCGAGGGCCCACCCCTGACCGTCACGCAGGAGGGCGGCACCCTCACGGTGGCCTACGAGGACCTGCCCTGGAAGGGCTTCCTCAAGTGGCTCGACCGCAAGGGCTGGCGGCGCAGCGCCGTCGTCTCCCTCGCGGTCCCCGCCGGCACGCGCGTGGAGGTGGGCGTGGTCGGCGCCGGCGCGGTCGTCTCCGGCCTCAGCGGCTCCTCGGTGATCAAGGGCGTCACCGGCGACACGACCCTGGTCGGCCTCTCCGGCCCGGTCCGCGCCGACACCGTGTCCGGGAACCTGGAGGCCCAGGCCGTCACGGGCGACCTGCGGTTCAACTCGGTCTCGGGCGACCTGACCGTGGTCGAGGGCTCGGGCCCCTCCGTCCGCGCCGACTCCGTCAGCGGCTCCATGATCATCGACCTGGACCCGGACGGCCCCACCGACGTCCGGCTGACCAGCGTCTCCGGCGAGATCGCCATCCGCCTGCCGCACCCGGCGGACGCGGACGTGGAGGCGAACACCGCGAGCGGCACGATCTCCAACGCCTTCGACGGCCTGCGGGTGCACGGCCAGTGGGGCGCCCACAAGATCACCGGCCGCCTCGGCGCGGGCAACGGCAGGCTCCGGGCCACCACGGTCTCCGGCTCCATCGCCCTGCTGCGCCGGCCGCCGGGCGAGGACGAGCACGACACCCCGTGGGAGGCGGCGCCGCCCGCCAGCCCCGCGGCCACCGGGACACCGACCGACCCGGCGGCCGGACCAGGGGCCGCCCCGGGGGACAATTCCGTCTCCGGCCAGGACTCCGACGCCCCCGGCGACCCGGCCGACGGCACGACCGACAAGAAGGTGCTCTGACATGCCCCCCGTCTTCGCCCACGGCCGCCTCCGCCTCTATCTGCTCAAGCTGCTCGACGAGGCCCCGCGCCACGGCTACGAGGTGATAAGGCTCCTCGAAGAGCGCTTCCAGGGCCTGTACGCCCCTTCGGCGGGCACGGTCTACCCCCGCCTGGCCAAGCTGGAGGCCGAGGGCCTGGTCACGCACACCACCGAGGGCGGCCGCAAGGTGTACGCCATCACCGACGCCGGCCGCGCCGAACTGGCCGACCGCAGCGGCGAACTGGCCGACCTGGAGCTGGAGATCCGCGAGTCCGTCGCCGAACTCGCCGCCGAGATAAAGGCGGACGTGCGCGGCGCGGCGGGCGACCTGCGGCGCGAGATGCGCGCCGCCGCCTCCGAGGCCCGCCGGGGCGCCAAGGCCGGCGCCGGCGAGGCGAGCCCCTTCGCGGAGTACGGCGACCTCACCGAGAAGGAGGCCTGGCGGGCCGCCAAGGAGGAGATGCGCCGGGTCAAGCAGGAGTGGAAGGAACAGGCCCGCCGCGCCAAGGACGAGAGCCGCCGGGCCCGCGAGGAGGCCCAGCGGGCCCGCCACCAGGCCCAGGAGGCCCAGACGCGGGCGCGGGCCCAGGCCCAGGAGGAGATGCAGCGCATCGCCCGCCATGTCCAGGAGCGGGTGCAGGACCACTTCACGCGCGGCGACTGGCCGACCGGCGTACGGGAGGGCCTGACCGAACTGGCCAAGGAGTTCGGCGAGTTCGGGAAGGACTACGGGAAGGAGTTCGGCAAGGACTGGGGCTTCGGCCGCGCCGCCGGGGAGCCGGGCCAGGGTGCCCGCAAGCCGGCCCCTGCGCCGGGACCGGAGTACTCCGCCACCCCGGAGGACTTCCCGGCCGAGTACGAGCCGTCCTGGGCCCACGAGGACGGCACCGGCGACCCCACCCGCGACCTGGACCGCCTGCTCGACCGCTTCCGCGACGACATCCGCGACGCGGCCCGCGACCACGGCGTCAGTGCCGACCAGCTCCGCGACGCCCGCCGCCACCTGTCGACGGCGGCGGCCCACATCGGGGCGCTGCTGCGCGGCCCGAAGGTCTGACCCGCCTAGGGGGTGTCGGCCCCGGCACCGCCCGGCCCGGCGGCGCGCCCCGGACACCCGGGACACGCCGCCGGACGGAGAAGCCCCGGCCGCACCCCGGCGGCCACGGCAGGTCAGCCGTTGGTCAGGACGATCTTCCCGAACTGGTCGCCGGATTCCAGCCGTTCGAAGCCCTCGCGGGCCCGGTCCAGAGGCAGCACCTCGTCGATGACGGGCCGTACGCCGGTGGCGGCGCAGAAGGAGAGCAGGTCCTCCAGCTCCTCCTTGGTGCCCATGGTGGAGCCGACGACCTTCAGCTCCAGGAAGAAGATCCGGGTCAGCTCGGCGTGCGAGGGACGGTCGCCGCTGGTGGCACCGGAGATGACGATCGTCCCGCCGGGCCGCAGGGACTTCACCGAGTGGGACCAGGTGGCGGCGCCGACGGTCTCGATGACGGCATCCACCCGCTGCGGCAGCCGGGCCCCCGACTCCACCGCCTCGACCGCACCCAGCTCCAGGGCCCGCTTCCGCTTCGCCTCGTCCCGGCTGGTGGCGAAGACCCGCAGACCGGCCGCCTTGCCCAGCACGATCGCGGCCGTGGCGACACCGCCGCCCGCGCCCTGCACGAGGACCGAGTCACCGGGTCGCACCCCGGCGTTGGTGAACAGCATCCGGTACGCCGTCAGCCACGCGGTCGGCAGGCAGGCGGCCTCCACGAAGGACAGCTCCTTCGGCTTGGGCAGGACGTTCCAGGTCGGCACGGCGACCTGCTCGGCGAAGGTGCCCTGGTAGCGCTCGGTGAGGATGGAGCGCGGCTCCTTGGGGCCGACGCCATGACCGGTCTGGCCGATGACGGAGTGCAGGACGACCTCGTTGCCGTCCTCGTCGATCCCGGCGGCGTCGCAGCCGAGGATCATCGGCAGCCGTTCCTCCGGGAGTCCGACGCCCCGCAGGGACCAGAGGTCGTGGTGGTTGAGGGAGGCGGCCCGCACGGTGATCGTGCTCCAGCCGGGCCGGGCCTCGGGGGCCGGACGCTCCCCCAACTCAAGGCCGGAGAGCGGCTGGTCGCGGTCGATTCGGGCGGCATAGGCAGCGAACATGGGCTCGACGATAGGTGCGCCGTGCAGCTGACGGAACTGCACGGCGCTGTGACACATGCCCTCTTGTGTGATGGCACCCGTGCGGCGCAGCCCGGCGCCCACGCCCTCAAGGGGCCCTCGCCGACACCCGAACGGGCGGGCAGGCGGGTAAAGAAATGGCCCCGCCCGAACGGGCGGGGCCATTCAGCGCAACGTCAGCGACGCGCAACGCCCTCGGCACGGGCAGCGGCAGCGACCGCCGCGGTCACGGCCGGAGCGACCCGCTCGTCGAACGGCGACGGAATCACGTAGTCGGCGGCGAGGTCGTCCCCGACCACAGCGGCCAGCGCCTCAGCGGCGGCGATCTTCATGCCCTCGGTGATCCGAGTGGCCCGCACCTGCAGCGCGCCCGCGAAGATGCCCGGGAAGGCCAGCACGTTGTTGATCTGGTTCGGGAAGTCCGAGCGCCCGGTCGCGACGACCGCCGCGTACTTGTGGGCCACCTCGGGGTGGACCTCCGGGTTCGGGTTGGCCATCGCGAACACGAAGGCACCCTCCGCCATGGAGGCCACGGCCTCCTCCGGGACCGTACCGCCGGAGACGCCGATGAAGACGTCGGCGCCCGCGAGGGCGTTCTCCAGCGAGCCGGTGATGCCGGCCTTGTTGGTGAAGGAGGCCACTTCCCGCTTGACCGGCGTCAGGTCCTCACGGTCCGCCGACACGACGCCCTTGCGGTCCGCCAGCGCCACGTCCCCGATGCCGGCCTCGACCAGCATCTTGGCGATGGCGACACCGGCCGCGCCGGCGCCCGAGATGACGGCCCGCAGCTGCCCGATCTCGCGCCCGCTCAGCCGCGCCGCGTTCCGCAGCGCCGCGAGGGTCACGACGGCCGTGCCGTGCTGGTCGTCGTGGAAGACCGGGATGTCGAGCCGCTCCTGGAGCTGCTTCTCGATCTCGAAGCACCGGGGTGCCGAGATGTCCTCCAGGTTCACTCCGCCGAAGGAGGGAGCGAGCCGGACCACGGTCTCCACGATCTCGTCCACGCCCGTGCAGTCGAGCGCGATCGGCACCGCGTCGACGCCACCGAACTGCTTGAACAGGATCGCCTTGCCCTCCATCACGGGGAGGGAGGCCTGGGGACCGATGTCCCCGAGCCCGAGCACGGCAGTACCGTCGGTCACGACAGCCACCACGGAGGACTTCCAGGTGTAGTCGTTGACCAGGTCCGGCTGCTCCGCGATCGCTGTGCACACGCGCGCGACGCCGGGCGTGTACGCGAGGGAAAGGTCGTCCTTGTCGCGGACCGGCACGGTGGCCTGCACGGCCATCTTGCCGCCGCGGTGCAGCGCGAACACCGGATCGAAGGAATCGAGGGGCTCTGCCCCGTCCTGATCCGAACTGCTGTCGCTGCGAGGATTGACGATCTCCGCTGCCACTTTGTTTTACCCCTTAGGTATGCATGGTTTGAGGGTCGACCACTCCTGGTGAGGGGTGGGCGGGCACCGCGTAAGGCCCGATTGCTGATACGTGCGAGCGATACGCGACGGGCGCGCCGCACACGCGCCCTGAGCCCCGGATGAGGGGTGTAAAGAACCTTCTTACCGGACGGACGGCGCTCACGACGAGTCCATTAGGTGCAAGGTCACATCTCGCGACCAGAAGGCCACACGTGGATGACACGCGGCTGACACGAGCACAACACGGATGTGACTCGCGGGTAACTCGGACCTGATCGATCATCCGCGCAACAAGTGACCACATCGTGAGATGACCCGAAGATTTTCCGGCCGGAGTGCTGGATTTCCGCAGATCTGCGGCACTGAAGTCCCGTCCTGGCGGGACCTGACGCGGTTCGGGGGTCACCCGTTATCCGATTTTGACATAGTGACGCCCCTGAATGGCGTAGTCCGAATGGCAAGATGCGGTAAACCCACGAGGTCGCGACACCCGATGGCGTGTGTTTCCGTCGACCCATCGGCACCTCTTCCCTTCCGCCGGAGGACCACGATGACCGCAAGCTCCACCCGTCGTACGACCGCCGCGTACTCCCGGCTCACCGCGGTCGGTGCGATCGCGGTCGCTGGCGCCCTGCTGCTCACCGGCTGTGGTGACCAGACCAAGGGCAAGGACAACGGCTCCGGCACTGCGTCCACCAGCAACGCCCCGCTCGCCGACAAGCTCCCCAAGGAGATCCGCGACAAGGGCGAAGTCAAGGTCGGTTCGGACATCGCCTACGCCCCGGTCGAGTTCAAGGACTCCTCCGGCAACGTCGTCGGCCTCGACCCCGACCTCGCGGCGGCCATGGGCAAGCAGCTCGGCGTGAAGCTCACGTTCGAGAACGGCACCTTCGACGCCCTGCTCACCGGTCTGCGCTCCGGCCGCTACGACATCGCGATGTCGGCGATGACGGACAACAAGAACCGCCAGGAGGGCGTCGACCCGGACACCGGCAAGAAGGTCGGCGAGGGCGTCGACTTCGTCGACTACCTGACCGCCGGTGTCTCGATCTACACCCGCAAGGGCGACACCAAGGGCATCACGTCCTGGGCGGACCTGTGCGGCAAGAAGATCGCCGTCGAGCGCGGCACCGTCTCGGAGGACCTGGCCAAGCAGGAGGCCAAGAAGTGTCCGAGCGGCAAGAAGCTCACGATCGAGGCGTTCGACGACGACCAGCAGTCCCAGACCCGGCTGCGCTCGGGCGGCGTGGACGCGGCCTCCTCCGACTTCCCGGTCGCTGCGTACGCGGTGAAGACCTCGGGCGGCGGCAAGGACTTCGAGATCGTCGGCGACCAGGTCGAGGCGGCCCCGTACGGCATCGCCGTCGCCAAGAGCGACACCCAGCTGCGGGACGCGCTCCAGGCCGCGATGAACGCGATCATCAAGAACGGCGAGTACCAGAAGATCCTCGAGAAGTGGGGCGCCGAGGACGGCGCCGTCAAGGAGTCCGCGATCAACGGCGGCAAGTGACCCGCGGCACCGAGCGGCCACCGAGAGGCAACACCCGTGACTGACATCGAGAAGACGGCGGAGCCGGCGGACACCCCGCCGGCCGGCCCGGAGGCCATCAAGGCCATCCCGGTCCGGCACTACGGGCGGTACGTCACCGCCGTCATCGCGATCGCGCTCCTCGTCGCGATCGTCTACGCGTTCGGCCAGGGCAAGATCAACTGGCACGCGGTTCCCGACTACTTCTTCGACGACCGGATCATGACCGGCGTCTACAAGACCCTCCTGCTGACGGTCCTGTCGATGCTGATCGGCATCCTCGGCGGCATCGGCCTCGCCGTGATGCGCCTGTCGAAGAACCCGGTGACCTCGTCGATCGCGTGGTTCTACATCTGGTTCTTCCGCGGCACCCCGGTCCTGGTCCAGCTGTTCCTGTGGTTCAACCTGGGCCTGGTCTTCGAGTACATCAACCTCGGTCCGATCTACAAGAACTACTGGTCGGACTTCATGACGCCGCTGCTGACGGCGCTGCTCGGCCTCGGTCTGAACGAGGCCGCGTACATGGCCGAGATCTGCCGCGCCGGTCTGCTCGCGGTCGACGAGGGCCAGACCGAGGCGGCCCACGCGCTGGGCATGAGCCACGGCAAGACGCTGCGCCGGATCGTCATCCCGCAGGCGATGCGGGTGATCGTGCCGCCGACCGGCAACGAAGTCATCAACATGCTGAAGACGACCTCGCTCGTGGCGGCCGTCCAGTATCCGGAGCTGTTCCGTTACGCCCAGGACATCGGCCAGAACTCCGGCGCCCCGGTGGAGATGTACTTCCTCGCCGCGGCCTGGTATCTGATCATGACGTCGATCCTCAGCGTCGGCCAGTACTACATCGAGCGGTACTACGCGCGCGGCTCCAGCCGCCAGCTGCCGCCGACCCCGTGGCAGAAGGTGAAGGCCAACATGCTCTCGCTGGGCCGGCCGAAGGGAGCGGTGAGCGCATGAGTGACAAGCTGAGCAAGACGGACTCCGTCGTGACGCACTCGTCCGTCCCGATGGTCAAGTCCGAGGGCGTCCACAAGTCCTTCGGTCCCGTCGAGGTCCTCAAGGGCATCGACCTGGAGGTGAAGCCGGGCGAGGTGTTCTGCCTCATCGGCCCCTCCGGCTCCGGCAAGTCGACCTTCCTGAGGTGCATCAACCACCTGGAGAAGATCAACGCGGGCCGTCTGTACGTGGACGGCGAGCTGGTCGGCTACCGCCAGAAGGGCGACAAGCTGTACGAGCTGAAGGACAGCGAGGTCGCGCTCAAGCGCCGGGACATCGGCATGGTCTTCCAGCGCTTCAACCTGTTCCCGCACATGACGGCCGTGGAGAACGTCATCGAGGCGCCGGTCCAGGTCAAGGGCGCTTCCAAGGCCGAGACCAAGGAGCGCGCCATGCAGCTCCTGGAGCGCGTGGGCCTGGCCGACAAGGCCGGGAACTACCCCTCGCAGCTCTCCGGCGGCCAGCAGCAGCGCGTCGCCATCGCCCGGGCCCTCGCCATGGACCCGAAGCTGATGCTGTTCGACGAGCCGACCTCGGCCCTCGACCCGGAGCTGGTCGGCGACGTCCTGGACGTCATGCGCGACCTCGCCGAGTCGGGCATGACGATGGTCGTGGTCACCCACGAGATGGGCTTCGCCCGCGAGGTGGGCGACAGCCTGGTGTTCATGGACGGCGGCGTGGTGGTCGAATCCGGCCATCCCCGCGACGTGCTGACGAACCCTCAGCACGAGCGGACGCAGTCGTTCCTGTCCAAGGTGCTCTGACACTCCACCACGAGGAGGGCGGTACGGGCTCCCCGTACCGCCCTCCTCCATGAGTGCGCCTACTTCAGTGCACCTACTTCAGTGCCAGGAGCAACGTGTCCGACGGCGAGCACCACACCGCCCGGGCCTCCCCGAACCCCTTCTCGCGCAGCACGCGCGCGTGCCACGCCGCGGACGGCATGTCGCCGTCGGCGTGCTCGCCGTAGATCTCGAAGCGGCGGGCGGTGGGCTCGGCGAGGACCGGGTCCTTCGCCGCCACCTGCCACCACTCGGCCCAGCCCAGGGCACCGTCCTGCTTGGCCTGATCCATGCGCGCGTGCCGCTGGGCGCGCTCCGCCGCGTTGATCCGGGGCGTGCTCTCGTCGATCATGTGGTCCGCGTTCATGAAGACACCGCCGTCGCGGACCAGCCCCGCGACCTGACCGTAGAGGGCCGCGAGGGGTTCGCTGTGCAGCCAGTGCAGGGCCGTGGCGGTCAGGACCGCGTCGTAGGAGTCGTACGGCAGCCGGGCCGACCAGTCGGGGTCCTTGAGGTCCGCGGTGACGAAGGAGACGCGGTCGTCGCCCTCGAAGGTGCCGCGCGCGATGGCGAGCAGGGCCGGGTCGAGGTCGACCCCGGTGCTGGTGGCCTCGGGGAACCGCGCCAGCAGCCGGGCGGTGATGCTGCCGGTGCCGCAGGCGAGGTCGAGCACGCGCGGGGCCGTGCCGGCCAGCGCCTCGACCATGTCGAGCATGATCCGGAACCGCTCCTCGCGGTCCGGCATGTACCACTCCTGCTGCCGGTCCCAGCTCTCCTGCCAGGCGGCCCAGTCGGTTCCGGTACTGGTGGTCATGACTTCCGCGTCCCCTCATGCGTGCGTAATACCCTGGAAGCACGAACGGCTGTTACCCGACCGCAGACATGACCATAGAGCGCCTCCGTAAGGACTACAAGTGGAACTGGCCTATTACTCGGATTATGCGGTACGCCTCGTCAACAGCGAGGAACCGGCCCGGGGCAAGGACTCGCTGACCTCGGTCGAGGCCGTCCGCGACCTCTTCGGGGTGAACGCGTCGGCGGCCCGCCGCGCCACCGACGCCGATGTCACGCGCTTCCGCTCGGTACGGGGCAGGCTGCGCGCGGTCTTCGAGGCGGCGGACCAGGGCGACGAGACACTCGCCGTGGACCTGCTGAACTCACTGCTCCTGGAGTTCCCGGTCAGCCCCCAGATCTCCGGGCACGACTACCGCGACGAGGACGGCCGCCCCCTGTGGCACATGCACCTGGCCGACCACCCGTCCAACGCCACCGCGGGCTTCGCGGCCATAGCGGCGATGGGCCTGGCGTTCCACCTGACCGAGTACGGCGTCGACCGCCTCGGCCTGTGCCAGGCCGCACCCTGCCGCAACGCCTACCTCGACACGTCCACCAACCGCTCCCGGCGCTACTGCTCGGACCGCTGTGCGACCCGCGCCAACGTGGCCGCCTACCGCGCCCGCAAGCGCCTGGAGGCCGACCGGTCGGGCAGCAGCGGCCTGGCGGCCGAGAGCACCCAGCGTGCCAGCGCCAGCGGCGAGCGCTGACCGTCCTTGAGCGGCCGGTACCGCAGCCGCGCCTTGCCGAGGATCAGCTCCTCGGGCACGACCCCGTAGTCGGTGCTGTCCCCGCCCGCGTACGGATTGTCCCCGAGCACCCACCAGCCGCCCTCGCGCCGCTCCACGGCACGCTTGACCACCAGCAGGTCCTGCTGGAAGGGATGACGCAGGACGACGACGTCCCCGGGCCTGATCGCGGCCCCGTACTGCAGCAGCAGCCGGTCTCCGTGATGCAGCGTGGGAACCATGGACGGGCCGGTCACCTCGGCCAGCCCGAAGGGCGCCCCGGCCCTCCCCCGCTCGGTCTCCTGCGACAGCTCCGGCATCCCCGGCACCTCCCCGGTCCGTTCCTCCACCAGTCCCAGTCTGACCCTGGACTTTTGTCCTAAGCCCTAGGGGGCACTCACGAAAACCCGTCCCTCAGGGAGTAATGTCGCACCTGAGAAGACGATCACGAGGAAGGAATGCTCCATGCTTTCCCGCCTGTTTGCCCCCAAGGTCAAGGTCAGCGCGCACTGCGACCTGCCCTGCGGTGTGTACGACCCGGCCCAGGCCCGCATCGAGGCGGAGTCCGTGAAGGCCGTTCAGGACAAGATGGCCGCCAACGACGACCCGCACTTCCAGGCGCGTGCCACCGTCATCAAGGAGCAGCGCGCGGAGCTGGCCAAGCACCACGTCTCCGTGCTCTGGAGCGACTACTTCAAGGCCCCGCACTTCGAGAAGTACCCGGAGCTGCACCAGCTGGTGAACGACACCCTGAAGGCCCTCTCGGCCGCCAAGGCGTCCACCGACCCGGCCACGGGCCAGAAGGCGCTGGACTACATCGCCCAGATCGACAAGATCTTCTGGGAGACCAAGAAGGCCTGAACATCCCGCCTTCCCACACCCGGTCCCCGGCGCCGCCGAACACGGCATGCCTGGGGCCGGGTGTGGTTTTTTGCGCCTCGACCGGCCTATGAGGGCAGCTGCGCGAGCCAGGAAGCGATGGTCGTGCCGATGGCGGGGCCCTGGTCCTCCTGGACGTAGTGGCTGCCCGGGCCGATGTGCCGGATCTCCAGGGCCGCGATGTTCTGACGGCACCATTCGATGGTGGGCGGCGTCATGATGGCGCCGGGGTCGAAGGTGAGCAGCAGTTTGGGGACCTGGGGCGAGGTTCTGAGCCAGGCGCCGTACTGCTGGACCCGTCGGGCGACATCCGCGGGTTCGCCGTCGATGGGGATCTCACGCGGCCAGGCCAGGATCGGCCGGCGGTCGGCGGGGTGCGGGTAGGGGGCGCGGTAGACGTCGAGTTCCTGCGGGGTCAGGGTTCGCAGGGTGAGGGCGGGCAGCAGTGTGTCGAGGAAGAGGTTCTGTTCGAGGACCAGCTTCTCGCCCTCGCCGGGCTGTCGCATCGCCTGGAACGGGCCCCGGCCCGACTCTGGGAAGTCGTCCCAGGTGAAGGTCCGGACGATGGTCTCCATGAACGCCAGAGCGGCGACCCGTTCCGGGTGCCGGGCAGCCCAGTCGAAGCCGAGCGCGCCGCCCCAGTCGTGGCCGACCAGGACCACACGGTCGAGGTCCAACCGGTCGAACCAGGCGTCGAGATACCGGGCGTGGTCGGCGAACCGGTAGCCGATGTCCGGCTTTCCGGACCGCCCCATGCCGATCAGGTCCGGGGCCAGACAGCGCCAGCGGTCGCTCATCTCGGGGACGACCGACCTCCACAGGTACGAGGAGGTCGGGTTGCCGTGCAGGAACACCACGCTCCGACCCTGGCCGAGATCCTCGTAGTACATCTGCGAGTCCAGGACGGGTGTCTCGGGCATGACCGGACCCTTTCGCCATCGGATCCGCATCGGATCCACATCGGATCCACTCTCGGGTGACCGATCCGGCGGTGCCAATCAGGTGCATCCGTACCGACGGCGACCTCGGCTGAAACCCGCGCAACCCCGCCCCGGCGCTGGACATCACTTCAGGCAGCACACCTGGGCTGCGCAGGGGCCGATCTCGTCGAGATGGCCGTATGACCAGATGACCGGGGGGACACCGTGAAGGACAGCAGGCGGACCGAGCGCGGTGCGCGCTGGGGTACCGGGGTGTGGGCCGTGGGGACGGCCGCGCTGATCGTGGCGCTGCCGTGGGCCGCCGGCGGACGGCTGCCGGACCGTTTGGGCACGCACTGGGGGTCCGGGCGGAACACGCCGGACGGGTCCATGCCCCTCTGGGCGGCATCCCTCTTTCCCGGCCTGATCTGGCTGGCCTTGGCCGCGATCGCGTTCGTGGTGCGGTGGCGGGCCGGAGACACCGCACGCAGGACGACGCGGACGTGGACCACCGCCGCCCTCCTGTCGGCGGGCATCCTCCTCAGCGGCGCGCAGGCGTCCGTCGTCCGCGCGAACCTCGACCACTCGGACTGGCACCAGGCCCACCAGCCGACAGCGTGGATCACCGCGACCCTCACCGTGGCGGCCGTCGCCGCCGGAGTCTTCGGATGGCTGGTGAACGCGCGCGCGGCGGTTTCATCCTCCGCCGCCGCGCCGGGCCCGTCCCCGTCCGGCCCGGTTCAGGAGATCCTTCCTGGGCAGCGCCCGGTGTGGGTCTCCCGCATCACCAACCCCTGGCTGAACCTGCTGGCGGCGGTGGTCGGACTGGTGGCGGTCGCCGCCCTCGTCCCCCTGGTCAGCGGCCTCGCCGCCGCCGGGCCCCTGTGGGCGGTGTTCATCCCGTTCGCGTTGACGTCCCTGGCCGTGTCCTGCTGCTCCACCGTGCAGGCACGGGCATCGGAGCGGGGCCTGGAAGTGGCCTTCGGGCCGCTGGGCCGGCCCGCCCGGCGCTGGTCGGCCGAGGACATCGAGTCGGCCCGCGCCGAGGACCGTACCCCCGCACAGGTCGGGGGCTGGGGTTACCGGCTGAGCGGCCTCGGCACCACGGTCATGCTGCGGAGCGGGGAATGCCTCGTCATCCGCACCCGGGGAAAGGGAACGGAATTCGCGGTCAGCGTCGACGACGCCGAGCGCGGCGCGGCTCTGCTGAACGGGCTCAACAGGGCTCAGCACGGCTGAAGCACCGGTGGGGCATCGGTCCGGTGACCGGGCGGGGCCCCGCCACTCGTGCCCTTTGCGCTCCCTGTGCAGGTCGTACGGAGAGGTGTCATCTCGTCCCCTCGGCGCCGCTCAGTGGAACTGAGGCACGATCAGACAGATCCCGTACGCCACCACCGCCACGCAGGCGAGGAAGCACAGCCCCGCCTGGGCGAGGCCGAGGGACGAGCTGCCGCCGGGCTGCTCGCGTGCGGCCTCGACGCGGGCGAGGCGCGCTCTGTGCCAAGCTGGGGAGGTGACTCTGGAGGACCTGGTACGGCTGCGGCGCGTGCGCGACCGCATGGACCGCGAGTACGCCGAGGCGCTCGACATGACCGAGCTGGCCCGAGGCGCCCACATGTCGCCCGGCCACTTCCAGCGCAGCTTCCGCAAGGCGTACGGGGAGACGCCGTACAGCTATCTGATGACCCGCCGGGTCGAGCGGGCCAAAGCCTTGCTGCGCCGCGGCGACCTCACCGTGACCGAGGTGTGCTTCGCCGTGGGCTGTACCTCCCTCGGCTCCTTCAGCTCCCGGTTCACCGAGCTGGTCGGCGAGACGCCGAGCGCCTACCGGGCCCGCCCGCACGAGGAGAGCGCGGTGATCCCGTCCTGCGTGGCCCGTACGTTCACCCGCCCGCGCCGCCGGCCGTACTGAAGAAGCGGGCTGACCCGTCTGGCCCTAGCGTGAAGCCATGGACCTGAAGCTCAAGCAGTGCTTCATCGCCGTGGACGACCACGACAAGGCGCTCCACTTCTACTGTGACGTGCTCGGCATGGAGGTCCGCAACGACGTGGGCTTCGAGGGGATGCGGTGGGTCACCGTGGGCTCGCCGCTCCAGCCTGACGTGGAGATCGTGCTGGAGCCGCCCGGCGCGAGCCCGGACATCTCCCCGGCCGACAAGCAGGCGATCGCCGAGCTGCTCGCCAAGGGTCTGCTGCGCGGGGTCATCTTCACCACCGAGGACTGCGATGGGCTGTACGAGCGGGTCCGCGAGGCCGGCGGCGACGTGCTCCAGGAGCCGACGGACCAGCCGTACGGGGTCCGCGACTGCGCCTTCCGGGACCCGGCCGGGAACATGCTGCGGTTCCTGCAGCGGCCCGCGGACTGAAATTCCGCCTGTGCGGTGGGGACGGCTGCCTACGATCCCCGCCATGAACACGATCCGCTGGACCTACGCCTTCGTCGACCGCCCCGCCGCCCGCCTCGCCGAGGCCCGCGCCTTCTGGACGGCCGTCACCGGCACCCGACTCTCCGAACTCAGGGGCGAACGGGAGGAGTTCGTGACCCTGCTGCCGGAAGAGGCGGACCCCTGTGTGAAGCTCCAGGGAGTCCTCGACGGGGACGGCGGCGCCCATCTCGACTTCTTCGTGGAGGACGTGCGGGCGTTCACGCAGTCGGCCACCCGCCTCGGCGCGGACCTGGTCGCCGACCACGGTGACTGGGCCGTGCTCCGGTCGCCCGGCGGACAGTCGCTCTGCGTCGGGGCCTGGCAGGGCGAGGCGGTACGGCCACCGGTGGTCGACGGCAGCCGCCTGGACCAGGTGTGCCTGGACATCCCGCCCTCGGCGTACGACGCCGAGACCGCGTTCTGGGCCGCGCTGACCGGCTGGGAGCTGCTGGCGGGTTCCCTGCCGGAGTTCCGGGTGCTCCGGCCGCCCGCGGGCCTGCCCGTCCGGATCCTGCTCCAGCGCCTCGACGACGAACGCCCGGCCTCCGCCCACCTGGACCTCGCCTGCGCGGACATCGAGGCGACCCTGGCCCGGCACGAGCAGCTGGGCGCCGTCCGTGTCCACCAGGGCCGGCACTGGTCGGTACTGCGCGACCCGGCCGGCGGCACGTACTGCCTGACCGGCCGGGATCCCGAGACGGGCGGGCTGCCGGCGGCGGTCAGCGACGCGTAGTCACGTACGCGCAGGCGACGATCATCCGGCCCGCCTCCTGCGTCGGCTCGCGCTCCGGGCCGGTCGGGCACGTTTCGTCGTCCCCGCCCGTCGTCCCCTGGAGCGGACGGGGCGTGCCGCCGTACGGATTCCGAGGCGTCGGCCCGTCCCCGCTCTCCCACCCGTACGGCCCCTGCGGCCGGACCGAGTCCTGAAGCCACAGGGTGAGCCCGCCCCCGGCGACCACCGCCACGGCCCAGGCGCAGACGGCCCAGCGCCATAACCGGCGGCGCGCACCGCGCTGTTCGCTCACCCCCAGGGCTCCACGTCCACCACGGCGTCGACCGGCACCGGCCCGTAGACGTGCGGGAACTCCTCGCCGTTCGGCTTCATGGCCTCGTACTTCAGCGGCACACCGAGCAGGGCCGGGTCCACGACCAGGACCACCAGCTCGTCGGGGCCCTCGTAGTCGCCGTACAGGAAGGCCGCGATGCGCGGGAGTTGCTCGCGGGTGGAGAAGTGGATGAACCCCTCCTCCTGGAGGGTGCGGCCACGGGTGGACACCTCGTAGGTGCCGCGCTCGCGGGCCGCCTCCCACAGGGAGCGCTCGGTGATGTGGACGATGCGCGGAAGTTTCGGCATGCGGCCACGCTACGGCTTCAGCCGGGCCGCGCGCGTCTGCAGATAGTGCCGCTCCGGGAGGCTGACCGTCCTGGCCGCTGCCGAGGCGTAGGCGGCGCGGGCCCGGTCGTACGCTCCCGCGCGCTCCCACAGATGCCCGCGCACCGCGTCCAGGCGATGGCTGTCGCCCAGCTCCCGCTCCAGTCCGTCGAGTTCGGCGAGGCCGGCCTCGGGGCCGTGCACCATGGCGACGGCGACCGCGCGGTTGAGGCGTTCCACGGGGCCGGGGACCTGGCGGACTAGGAGGTCGTAGAGGCCGAGGATCTCCCGCCAGTCCGTGGCCTCGGCGGAGGGTGCCTCGTCGTGCACGGCGGCGATGGCGGCGCGCAGCGCGTACGGTCCGGCGGGGCCCTGGGACAGCGCCCGGGTGACGAGGGCGCCGCCCTCCTCGATCGCCAACCGGTCCCAGCGGGCGCGGTCCTGTTCGTCGAGCGGGACCAGTTCCCCGTGCGGGCCGGTGCGCGCGGCGCGCCGGGCGTCGGTGAGCAGCATCAGCGCGAGAAGGCCCGCGACCTCGCCGTCGTCCGGGAGCAGCCGGTGGACGGTGCGGGTCAGCCGGATCGCCTCGGCGGCCAGGTCACGGCGCTGGAGGCTGGTTCCGGAGGTCGCGGTGTAGCCCTCGTTGAAGATCAGGTAGAGGATCTGCAGGACGGCGGGCAGCCGCTCGGCCCAGTGGTCCGGGCGCCCGAACCGCACGCCCCGCACCTTCTGCTTGGCCCGGGTGATGCGCTGGGCCATCGTCGCCTCGGGCACCAGGTACGCACGGGCGATCTCCGCCGTGGTCAGGCCGCCGACCGCGCGCAGCGTGAGGGCGGTCTGCCCGGCCGGGGTCAGGTCGGGGTGGCAGCACAGGAAGAGCAGGCTGAGGGTGTCGTCCTCGCTGGGCGCCCGGTCGGGCGGGGCGACCCGGGCGGCGAGGGCCGCCGCCCGCTCCTCGCGCGCCCGCCGGGCCTCGTCCGCGCGCAGCGCGTCGGTCAGCCGGTGGGACGCCGCCCTGATCAGCCAGCCGCGCGGATTGTCCGGCACCCCGTTCTGCGGCCACTGCCGGGCCGCCGCGAGCAGCGCCTCCTGTACGGCGTCCTCGGCCGTGTCGAAGTGCCCGTACCGGCGCACCAGCGCGCCGAGGACCTGCGGCGCGTGGCGGCGCAACAGGTCCTCGATGCCGGTCGGTTCGGTCGGTTCGGTCGGTTCGGTCGGGCCGGTCATTCGGCGCAGATGTCCCCGGCGCCGTCCATGATGGGCCGGATCACGACGGGGTAGTCGGTCAGGCCCTCGGGGCCGGGGCAGCGGGTGACGCGCTCGGCGATCTCGGTGACCCGGTCCAGGCTCGCGCAGTCCACCACCCAGTAGCCGGCCATCAGCTCCTTGGTCTCGCCGTACGGGCCGTCGGTGATCACGGTCCGGCCGTCCTTGCCGCGCGCGACCAGCCGGGTCCGGGCGGGCTCGGCCAGGCCCTGGGCGTCGACGAGTTCGCCGGACTCGGCGAGGTCGTCGCTGATCGCGCCCATGTACAGGTACATGGCCTTGAGCTCCGCCTCGGTCCAGGACGGGGCGTGCTCGGAGGGCTTGCCGGCCATCGCGTCGTAGTCCGCCTGCGTGCCCTGCACCATCACCAGGTACTTCATGGTCCGCTCCTTCGGCTCGGGGCCGCCTGCTGCGGGCGGCTCTCACAGGGGACGTCGGAGCCGGGCCGGGATTCTCGACACGGGCTCAGGACTTTTTCGCGGCGGAGTCCTGCGGGGCGGGGTGCACCTGCCCGGCGGCGAGGTCGACGTGGGCCGGGCACTTCGGGTTGTAGCAGGGGCCGGGGCCCCACAGCGGGACCCAGATGCCCAGCGTCTTGTGCCGCCGGACGACCGTGTCGACAGGCTGTCCGCAGACGGGACAGACGTGTTCTTCGCTGTCCATGCCCCCAGGGTAGGGCGCGCGGGGTCTCAGCGCTTCCTGCGGTACGTGCGCACGAGCACGCCGTTGCCGAAGGTGCGCACCTCGTCCAGGGTGAACTCCTTGATGTCGAGGCCGGTGCCGAACATCGGCATGCCGGTGCCGTAGACGATCGGGTAGGTCTTGATGACGAGTTCGTCGATCTCGTCGAGCAGTGCTCCCGCGAGCTGGGATCCGCCGCACAGGTAGATGTCCAACCCGCCGTCCTCCGCCTTGAGTTCGCGGACCCGGCCGGTCAGGTCGCCGTCGATGATCTCGACGTTCGGGTCGGGCGAGGTGCCCAGGGTGCGCGAGGCGACGTACTCGCGCAGGTGGGCGTAGGGGCTGGTGACGCCCTCCTTCAGCGCCACCTCGTAGCTGGCCCGGCCCTGGACGACGGTGTCGAACCGCCGGTTCTCCAGGTGGTCCATGCCGAGCTGCCGGCGGGCCGGGGTGGCCAGGGTCTCCGCGAACTCCGCCTTGAGGAAGTCGAGGTACTCCTCGTCCAGGAAGCGGAACATCGCGGTGGCGTCGCCGTGTTCGTCGCCGATGAAGCCGTCGAGCGAGCAGGCGATGAAGTACGTGAGCTTTCGCAAGCCGGTCTCTTTCCGTAGGCTGCGGAGCGATCGGACAACCACTCCGCTTGTAGTGCTTCAGTTGTAGTACTCCGACTGTAGTGGTTGCAAGCTTTTTCCGGGTTGCTGTCGGCACCGAGGACAAGTAGGAGAAGGGATTCCGCATGGCGGGCAATCCGGAACGGCGGGCGGCGCTGGTGGACGCCGGCATCGAGGTGCTCGCGCGGGAGGGCGCGCGCGGGCTGACGTTCCGCGCGGTGGACGGCGAGGCGGGCGTGCCCACCGGTACCGCCTCCAACTACTTCACCAGCCGCGAGGACCTGCTCCGCCAGATCGACGCCCGGCTGCACGTACGGCTCGCACCGGATCCCGAGGTGCTGGAGACGCTGCTGCGCCGGCCCCGCGACCGCTCCCTGGTCAGGGCCCTCATGCAGGACATCATGGACCGGGCCACCGGCGACCGGACCGGGTATCTGGCCCTGCTGGAGATGCGGCTGGAGGCCACCCGGCGCCCCGAACTGCGGGCCTCCTTCACCAAGTCGGTGCGCGGAGACCTGGAGCAGGGCATCGAGTTCCACCGGCAGTCCGGCCTGCCCGGCGGCGACGAGACCGTCACCGTGCTCTACCTCGCGATGCTCGGCCTCATCCTGGAACACCTGACCCTCCCGGGCGTGCTGGACGGAGTCCTGGACGGGGTGGGCGTGCCGGAGGGGCTGGTCGACAGGATCGTGACGACGATCGTGCCGGAGGGGTAGCGCGGCGGACCACTCGCCGGGACAGCTCACCAGGGCGATCGGCAGGCCGTCGGCAGCGGCGGTCACGTCCACGCAGCAGTCGTGCAGCCGGCGCGGCGCCCGCACCCAGGCCTCGCTACGGGCGCGCCGACCAGGGCGGCAGCCGCCGGCGCCGACAACGAGAACCCACCCCCGACCGGGCAGTGGGCGGGCCCCGCACACCGTCAAGATGCGCGGGGCCCTCCGGCCGGAGCCCCCGGGAGGTCGTGCGGGGTCAGGAGCCGCACGGTCCCGGTGACTCCGGGGTCCTTACCGGCCGCGTGTCACCGCGGCCCTCAATTGCTGTGGCCATGTACCACTGCGGCCTCAACTGCCGTGGCCATGTACCACCGCGGCCTCAACTGCCGTGGCCGTATCTCACCGTGGCCTCAACTGCCGTGGCCGCGTGCCACCGCGGCCTCAACTGCTGCGCCGGGTCACGAACTCGGCCAGGGCCAGCAGACCGCCCGCCGCCTCCGGCGCGGGCACGGCGCGGGCCAGCTCCTGCATGGCCCGGGCCATCCGGTCGGCCGCCTCGGCCTGCGCCCAGTCCCGGCCGCCGGCCTGCTCGACGGCGAGGGCCGTACGCGCGATCTCCCCGCCGTCCCCGGGCTCCCCCTTCACGTACGGCTTCCCGTACAGCGCGGCGAGTTCCGCGGCCGCCGGGGTGCCGGACGCGAGCGCGGCCACCACCGGCAGGGACTTCTTGCGGACCGCGAGATCCGCGCCGACCGGCTTGCCGGTGCGCTGCGGGTCCCCCCATATGCCGATCACGTCGTCGATCAGCTGGAAGGCGAGCCCCGCCTGGCGGCCGAAGGCGTCCAGCGCCGCCACGTCGTGCGCATCGGCGCCCGCGTACAGCGCGCCGAGCGCGCAGGCGCAGCCCAGCAGCGCGCCCGTCTTCGCCTCGGCCATGGCGAGCGCTTCGTCCAGGGTGACCTCGTCCGGCGCGCGCCCCTCCATGACCGTGTCGGTGTGCTGTCCGGCGCACAGCTCCACGACACAGTCGGCGAGCCGGACCGCGGCCGCGCCCGAGATCGGGTGCGGATCCGCGGCGAGCAGCCGCAGGGCCAGCGCCTGCAGGGCGTCCCCGGCGAGTATGGCGTCCGCGTCGCCGAAGACGGTCCAGGCCGTGGCCCGGTGCCTGCGGGAGGTGTCGCGGTCCATCACGTCGTCCTGCAGCAGCGTGAAGTTGTGCACCAGTTCGACCGCCACGGCCGCCCGGACGGCCGCCGTCCGCGCCCGCGGGCCGCCGAGTGCGGCGGCCGCGGCGAGGACCAGTGCGGGCCTTATGGCCTTGCCCGCGTTGCCTGCCGCAGGAGTGCCGTCCGCGTGCTCCCACCCGAAGTGGTAGAGCGCGATCCGGCGCATCGAGCCGGGCAGCGACTCGACCGCCGCACGCAGCTCCGGGTCGACGACGGCCCGGGTCCGCTCCAGCAGCGCGGCCGCCTCCTGCCCGTCGGGGGGACCGGCCCCGGCGTCACCGGCCGGCCCCCGCCTCTCGCCCGTCGCGGGTGAACGCTGTTTGGTCTCCGTCATGAACTCGGCCATGAGCCCCCCTCGCACAGTCCGCGGACGGTGGTGCTTCCGCTCCGGCTGGACACATACCCTGAGGGTGTACCCGCCCCGAAGGGCGGGAACACGGCCGCGAAGTGCGGAAACGTCACCTCCACCGGCCGATCTCGACGTTCTCCAGCACGCCGAGCGCGTCGGGCACCAGGACGGCGGCCGAGTAGTACGCCGTCACCAGGTAGTTGATGACGGCCTGCTCGTTGATGCCCATGAACCGCACGGACAGGCTCGGCTCGATCTCGTCCGGGATGCCGGACTGCCGCAGGCCGATGACGCCCTGCTCGTCCTCGCCGGTACGCATGGCGATGATCGAGGTCGTGCGCTCCGGGGTGACGGGGATCTTGTTGCACGGGTAGATCGGCACACCGCGCCAGGTGGGGATGCGGTTGCCGCCGATCTCGACGGTCTCCGGGACCAGTCCGCGCTTGTTCAGCTCGCGCCCGAACGCGGCGATCGCGCGCGGGTGGGCGAGGAAGAGCTTGGTGCCGCGCCGGCGGCTGAGCAGCTCGTCCATGTCGTCCGGGCTGGGTACGCCGTCGTGCGGCTGGAGCCGCTGGTCGTACTCGCAGTTGTTCAGCAGCCCGAACTCGCGGTTGTTGATCAGCTCGTGCTCCTGGCGCTCCTTCAGCGCCTCGACCGTGAGCCGCAGCTGGTGCTCGGTCTGGTTCATCGGCTGGTTGTACAGGTCGGCCACGCGCGTGTGGATGCGCAGCACGGTCTGGGCGATGCTCAGCTCGTACTCGCGCGGCCGGGCCTCGTAGTCGACGAAGGTGTGCGGGAGGTCCGGCTCGCCGCTGTGGCCGGCCGCCAGCGCGACCTCCTTCTCGCCGTACTTGTTGGTCCGCTGCTCCGGGAGCGCGCGCAGCTGCTGGACGTGTTCACGCAGCGAGTCGGCGCGCTCCGCGACCTGCTCGAAGTCCTGGCGGGCGAGGATCAGCACCGTGCACGCGGTGTCCGCGCGGGCCGTGTACTCCCAGATGGCGTCCGGGTCCAGCAGCGCCGCCTCGCCGAAGTGGGCGCCGTCGGCGAGGACACCGAGGACCGCGTCGTCGCCGTACGGGCCCGTGCCGATCTTCTCGACCCGGCCGTGGGCCAGCAGATACACCTCGTCGGTCTGGTTGCCGAAGGAGGCGATGACCTCGCCGGGCGCGAACTCCCGCTGCCGGCAGCGCCGGGCCAGCTCGGTCAGCACCTCCTGGTCCTCGTACGACCGCAGCGCCGGGAGTTCGCCGAGTTCGGCGGGGACCACCTCCACCTGGTCCCCGGTCTTCACGAAGGTGATGCGGCCGTCGCCGACGGCGAACGTCAGTCGCCGGTTCACCCGGTATGTGCCGCCCTGTACATCCACCCAGGGCAGCGTCCGCAGCAGCCAGCGGGAGGTGATCTCCTGCATCTGCGGGGCGGACTTGGTCGTGGTGGCCAGGTTCCGCGCTGCCGCAGTGCCGAGTGACTGCTGCGGCTTGCCCTGCTCCGTGCGGACCTCTTCGCCTACCGACATAAGAAAAAGCCCTTCTCATGTATGGCCGGCGCCGAATCGCACACCGGTCTCGCGAGTGAGCCTTTCATTACGGAAAGTACGCACGCCATTACCCGAAAGAGCGGGAATGGATCATCGGATTACTGGGCAGAAAGAGGGACCCTGTCCACTGCCCCACCCCGTGTGACCTGGCCGGATCGGCTCGCACGGCGTGCGAACGATGTAGTCCGGGGCGTCCGGTTTCGGTAGAAGCAGCGGTACGACAGGGCCGCGCCCCGCGGCCACCGGGCACAGCACGAAGGAGGCGGTCATGGCCCCACCCATGTCCGCGAACGGGTTCCTGGACGCGCTTCGGGCGGAAGGCGTCGAGGTCGTCGAGGTCGGCGACTGGCGGACCCACAACCGCAACCACAAGGGGCCCTGGGGTCCCGTCCACGGCGTGATGATCCACCACACGGTGACCCAGGGCAGCGCCGAGACCGTGGAGATCTGCCGGGCCGGCCATGCGGAGCTGCCGGGCCCGCTGTGCCATGGAGTGATCACCAAGGACGGCACGCTCCATCTGGTCGGCTACGGCCGCGCCAACCACGCCGGCCTCGGCGACGACGACGTCCTGCGCGCGGTGATCGCCGAGAAGCGGCTGCCCCCGGAGAACGAGATGAACACCGACGGCAACCGGCACTTCTACGGCTTCGAGTGCGAGAACCTGGGCGACGGCGAGGATCCCTGGCCCGAGGCGCAGCTGGACGCGATCGTGCGCGCCGCGGCGGCGGTGTGCCGGCACCACGGCTGGACGGAGCGCTCGGTCATCGGCCACCTGGAGTGGCAGCCGGGCAAGGTGGACCCGCGCGGCTTCTCGATGGCGTGGCTGCGGGACCGGGTCGAGGAGCGCCTGAAGGCGTAGGTGTGGTTGCCGGACCTGGCCGGCGCCGGGCGACAATGAGGCCGTGACCAGCACCGGCCCGCTCGCCCCGCACCTGCCCTCCCCTCTTGTGGAGGTACGGGACGACCGGTTCGCCCGGCACGGCCTGCGTCTGCTGCTCAAGCGGGACGACCTGATCCACCCGGAGCTGATCGGCAACAAGTGGCGCAAGCTGGTGCCGAACCTCGCGGCAGCGCGCGGCCGCGAGCTGGTCACCTTCGGCGGGGCGTACTCCAACCATCTGCGGGCCACCGCCGCCGCGGGCCGCCTCCTCGGTCTGCCCACGGTCGGCGTGGTCCGCGGCCAGGAGCTGGCCGACCGCCCGCTCAACGCGTCCCTGTCCCGTTGCGCGGCCGACGGCATGCGGCTGCACTTCGTCGACAGATCGACATACCGGCACAAGAGCGAGCCGGAGACCCTGGCCGCGATCCTGCGCGAGGCCGGCGCCGAGGGGGCCTACGTCGTCCCTGAGGGCGGCAGCAACGCCGCGGCCGTACGCGGCTGCCGGGCCCTGGGCGAGGAGCTGTGCGGCCGCGCCGACGTCGTCGCGGTGGCCTGCGGCACCGGCGGCACCCTCGCGGGGCTCGCCGCCGGCCTGGCCCCCGGACAGCGCGCGCTGGGCATACCGGTCCTGAAGGGCGGCTTCCTGGAGACCGAGATACAGACCCTCCAGGAGCAGACCTTCGGCACCCGCACCGGCACCTGGTCCCTCGACGACCGCTTCCACTTCGGCGGCTACGCCCGTACGACCCCCGAACTCGACGCCTTCGCGGAGCACTTCGAGCAGCGCCACGGACTGCCTGTGGAACGTCTCTATGTCGCCAAGTTGCTGTACGGACTTGCCGCGCTGGCCGAGGAGGGCGCCTTCGCGCGCGGTACGGCGATCGCAGCGGTCGTCACCGGGCGGCCCTTCCCGTAGGCCCAGGACCGCCTGGACGCCGACCGCCGTCACGGGTCCTGGTGGGGACCGGCCCTAGCCCGCTTCCCGGTAAGCGGCCGCCTCTTCCAGGTCGAGTCTGCGGAGCAGGGCGCGGAGCATCTCGTCGTCGATGTAGCGGTGGTCGCGGAGGCGGACGAAGACCTCGCGTTCGGCGCCGATCATCTCGCGGGACAGGCGGCGGTAGGTGTCGTCCACGGACTCGCCGGTGACGGGGTTGACCTGGCCGAGGCGCTCCCAGACGGCGTTGCGGCGGCGCTCCAGGACCCTGCGCAGGCGGTCGGCGAGCGGCGGGGGCAGGGCGTTGCGCTCGTCGGAGAGGAGTTCGTCCAGGCAGTTCTCGGCGGCCCGGGATGCCTGCGCCTGGGCGTTGGCCTCGGCGAGCGTCTCGGCCTGCCGGTCGCGGCCGGGGAACCTCAGCAGGCCGATCAAGGGGGGCAGGGTCAGGCCCTGCACGACCAGGGTGCCGATGACGGTGGTGAAGGTCAGGAAGAGGATCAGGTTGCGCTGCGGGAAGGGGTGGCCGTCGTGGACCGTGGGAATGGAGAAGGCGATGGCCAGGGAGACGACACCACGCATGCCGGCCCACGAGGTGACCATCGCACCCCGCCAGGTGGGGTCCTCCTCGCGTTCCCTGATGCGCGCCGACAACAGGCGGGGCAGCAGGGCCGCCGGATACACCCAGACGAACCGGGCGAGGACCACGACGAGGAAGAGGGCGACGGCGTACCAGGTCGCCTTGGCGCCCTCGTATCCTCCGAGCCCCTTGAGGACGACCGGCAGCTGCAGGCCGATGAGGGCGAAGACCGCCGACTCCAGGATGAAGGCGACCATCTTCCACACCGCCTCCTCCTGCAGCCGGGTGGCGAAGTCGACCTCCCACGCGCGGTGACCGAGGTAGAGGGCGACGACCACGACCGCGAGGACACCGGAGGCGTGCACCTGTTCGGCGACGCCGTAGGCGACGAACGGGATCAACAGGGAGAGGGTGTTCTGCAGGAGGGGTTCCTTCAGGTGCGTGCGCAGCCAGTGCAGGGGTGCCATGAGGACGAGGCCGACACCGACGCCGCCGACCGCCGCGAGCAGGAACTCGCGGATCCCGCCCGCCCAGGTGGCGCCCTCGCCGACGACCGCGGCGACGGCCACCTTGTAGGCGGTGATCGCGGTGGCGTCGTTCAGCAGCGACTCGCCCTGCAGGATCGTCGTGATGCGGGACGGCAGGCCGACCCGGCGCGCGACCGCCGTGGCGGCCACCGCGTCCGGCGGCGCCACCACCGCGCCGAGCACCAGGGCGGCGGTCAGCGGCATCCCGGGGATGAGCATGTAGGCGGCCCAGCCGACGGCGAAGGTCGCGAAGAGCACGTAGCCCACCGACAGCAGCGCCACGGGCCTGACCTGGGCCCGCAGGTCGAGGTAGGAGCTGTCGGTCGCCGAGGTGTACAGCAGCGGGGGCAGCAGCAGCGGCAGGACGATCTTGGGGTCGAGGGTGTAGTCCGGCACTCCGGGGACGTAGGAGACCGCCAGGCCGACCGCGACCAGCAGCAGCGGTGCCGGCACCGGGGTGCGCCGGGCGGCCCCCGCCACCGCGGCGCTGCCCGCCACCAGCAACAGCAGCGGCATCACATCCATGGTCCTCGCCCACCCTCGTTTTTGCGCGCGGCCACCCGCACGCCCGTCGTAATCTGGCAATCATGAAACAGTGCACGCACTCCGACGCGCTGCCGCACCCGGAGCCGGAGCCGCTGAGCGAGACCTGCCCGGAGTGTCTCGCGCGGGGGACGCATCCGGTGCAGCTGCGGCTCTGCCTGTCCTGTGGCCACGTCGGCTGCTGCGACTCCTCGCCCGGCAGACACGCGACGGAGCACCACGAGACGTCCGGTCACCCGGTGATGCGGACCTACGAACCCGGCGAGGACTGGCGGTGGTGCTTCGTCGACCACGTTCTCGTGTGACACTGCACTGACACGGCATACGGCCGCGGCCGCGGACGGTTCGAGCGTCTGACGCCGGGGTACGTCAACCCGGCGCGCGCTCTTCCCATTTGGGCCCGCAGACCCTCTAGACACGGAGCGTATCCACAGCTTTACTGTGAGTGACGCCAGGGGGTTGGGGTCCCGGGGACAGGACCGTTCGGAGCGCGATAGCGTCACCGCGGAACCACATGTGCGTTACCCCGAGGGGCGACCCTCGGCCCCGTAAAGCTTGTACCACCATGGAGGTGAGGGTGTCCCAGATCGCAGGCGAGCCCGCGACCCAGGACTTCGTGGAAGTCCGGCTGCCGGCTGCGGGTGCCTACCTGTCGGTGCTGCGGACGGCCACGGCCGGTCTTGCGGCCCGCTTGGACTTCACCCTGGACGAGATCGAGGACCTGCGCATCGCCGTGGACGAGGCCTGCGCGATCCTGCTGCAGCAGGCCGTGCCCGGCTCCGTGCTCAGCTGCGTCTTCCGGCTCGTCGACGACTCGCTGGAGGTCACGGTGTCGGCGCCGACCACCGACGGCCACGCCCCCTCGCGGGACACCTTCGCCTGGACGGTGCTCTCGGCCCTCGCGGGCAAGGTCTCGTCCGCCGTCGACGAGGACAAAACCGTGTCGATCAGTCTCTACAAACAGCGCGGCGCGGGCCCCGGGCCGGCGTGAGGAACGGGGACGGGCCGGTGCGGGACGAAGAGCGCGGCACACGGGAGCTGCCGACGGGGGACCGAGGCCCCGCGGACGGTTCCCGACGCATGGCGGACGGCATCGACGGCATCCCCGAGCAGGCCAGGCCGCACCCGGAGGAGGACTCCGCTGAGGCCGGCAGCGACGGTGCCGTGCAGAGCGCGCCTTCGGAGGGACGCGGCGGGATCGGATCCGCCGCCCCCGCGGAGGCGAGGGCTCGGGGAAGGGCTACGGGCGGGACGATGAGCGAGCACGAGCGATACGCCGAGGACGCCGCGCTGGGCGCGGAGGCCGTGCAGGCCACCCAGCACGACCCACAGGACCGCAGCGGGGCGCGTGCGATGTTCATCGAGCTGCGCAAGCTGAACCAGGGCAGCCCGGAGTACGCGGAGCTGCGCAACCAGCTGGTCCGTATGCACCTGCCGCTCGTCGAGCACCTGGCGCGCCGCTTCCGCAACCGCGGCGAGCCGCTCGACGACCTCACCCAGGTCGCCACGATCGGCCTGATCAAGTCGGTCGACCGCTTCGACCCCGAGCGCGGCGTGGAGTTCTCCACGTACGCCACCCCGACCGTCGTCGGCGAGATCAAGCGGCACTTCCGCGACAAAGGCTGGGCGGTCCGCGTGCCGCGCCGGCTGCAGGAGCTGCGCCTCGCGCTGACGACGGCGACGGCCGAGCTGTCCCAGCAGCACGGCCGCTCCCCCACGGTCCACGAGCTGGCCGAGAAGCTGGCCATCTCCGAGGAGGAGGTCCTGGAGGGCCTGGAGTCCGCCAACGCGTACTCCACGCTGTCGCTGGACGTCCCCGACACCGACGACGAGTCCCCGGCGGTCGCCGACACCCTCGGCGCCGAGGACGAGGCGCTGGAGGGCGTGGAGTACCGCGAGTCCCTCAAGCCGCTGCTGGAGGACCTGCCACCGCGCGAGAAGCGGATCCTGCTGCTGCGCTTCTTCGGGAACATGACGCAGTCGCAGATCGCGCAGGAGGTCGGCATCTCGCAGATGCACGTCTCCCGGCTGCTCGCCCGGACCCTCGCCCAGCTGCGGGAGAAGCTGCTCGTAGAGGAGTGAGCGTCGAGCGGTGAGCCCTACTCGGCCCGGCCCGGTCCCTTGATCCCGAGGGCCTGGGTCGTCGCCGAGTTCACGAGCAGCACCAGCGAGGCGATCGCCACGACGGCCAGGGCGATGCCGCCCGGGATGGCCATGCTGTCGGCCTTGAGCAGGTTGTAGGCCACCGGAAGCGCCATGATCTGCGTGATGACGGCGGGGCCGCGGCTCCAGCTGCGCCTCAGCAGCAGACCGCGCGCGGCGAGCAGCGGCAGCAGCGCGAGCACCACCAGGGTGATCCCGCCGGTCACGGCCTGCTGCCGGTCGTCGGGATCGCCCGTGAGTCCGAGGACGAGGATCCAGACGCCGCCGACCACCAGGGCGGCCCCCTCCAGCCCGGCCAGCGCCGCCGCGTACGTCAGCCGACGCGGGCGGGGCTCGGCTTCTTCGGTCGTTTCCGGGGCGGATTTCTGCTCACTGCTCACGCCAGCAGCGTAGCCCCGCACCCCGCGGCGGCCGCCTCCGCCCCGGGCCCGGCGCGGTGGCGGGTGTCCAGGCTCACGCCCTCGCCTCTTACCTGATCCCTACCTCGGTCTGGGCCGGGTACCCCCCAGTAGGTACGCTGCCATCCATGCGTGCACTTCTCGTGGTCAATCCGGCGGCAACCACCACAAGCGCACGCAGGCGTGACGTGCTGATCCACGCGCTCGCCAGCGAGATGAAGCTGGAGGCGGTCACCACCGAGTACCGCGGTCACGCGCGCGACCTGGGCCGGCAGGCCGCGGAGAGCGACGACATCGACCTGGTCGTGGCCCTCGGCGGCGACGGCACCGTCAACGAGGTCGTCAACGGCCTGCTGCACGCCGGCCCCGACCCGGACCGCCTGCCCGGACTCGCCGTGGTCCCCGGCGGCTCCACCAACGTCTTCGCCCGCGCCCTGGGGCTGCCCAACGATCCCGTCGAGGCCACCGGCGCCCTGCTGGACGCGCTGCGCGACGGAACCGAGCGGGTCGTCGGGCTCGGCCTGACCTCGGGCACGCCCGGCACCGAGGACGAGGCGGTGCCGGACCGCTGGTTCACCTTCAACGCCGGGCTCGGCTTCGACGCGGGTGTGGTCGGCCGGGTCGAGCAGCAGCGCGAGCGCGGCAAGAAGTCGACCCACGCGCTGTACGTACGACAGGTGGTCCGGCAGTTCCTCGGCGAGCCGCACCGCCGGCACGGCGCGATCACCCTGGAGCGGCCCGGCGCCGACCCGATCACCGATCTTGTTGTCGCCATAGTCTCGAACACGTCCCCTTGGACGTATCTCGGCAATCGCCCGATGTACACGTCACCTAAGGCGTCGTTCGATACGGGCATCGACGTACTCGGTCTCAGCCGTCTGTCGACGGCCGCGGTTGCCCGGTATGGCACGCAGTTGCTCACTTCGTCCCCCGAGCGCGGACCCCATGGCAGGCATGCGGTCTCACTGCACGATCTGGACCAGTTCACCTTGCATTCGAAGGCCCCCCTCCCCCTTCAGATGGACGGCGACCACCTCGGACTGCGTACGAGCGTGACGTTCACAGGCGTACGCCGCGCACTGCGTGTGATTGTGTGAGCGGAACGGGCTAAAGTCCTTTCACTCGAACGTTTAGGCCAGGATCCACCCCATGGAAGTACGGCTGTGACCCAGTCGACACCGAGGAATCAAAAAAAACTTTCCGGAAGGGGTTGTATCCGTCGCTGAGGTTTGCGAGTCTCTACGTGGCGATCGGGACGGCCCGCAACACCGGCCTCCACTGATCACCGGAACCCCTCTCCAAACCAAGGACCACGCCGGGGAAGACTCGGCGGTCGGCCCTTCACTTGTTGAGGGATTCGTGAAAGCGTTCACATTCACAAGCAACTTGCACGTAATACCAAGGAGAGGTAGCAGCCATGGACTGGCGTCACAACGCCGTTTGCCGCGAGGAAGACCCCGAGCTCTTCTTCCCCATCGGCAACACCGGTCCTGCGCTGCTGCAGATCGAGGAAGCCAAGGCCGTCTGCCGTCGCTGCCCGGTTATCGAGCAGTGCCTGCAGTGGGCGCTCGAGTCCGGTCAGGACTCCGGCGTCTGGGGTGGTCTCAGCGAGGACGAGCGCCGCGCCATGAAGCGCCGCGCCGCCCGCAACCGGGCCCGTCAGGCCTCCGCCTGACAGTCCCACCCCTGCTGACAGCCTGAGCTTGGCGGCGCGTACAGCGCGTACGCATCTCCCGCCCCCGAGCCGCAGCGCGCAGTACCCCCGATGCGCTTAGCGACAAGCAGAGCAGCAACGAGCTTTAAGCCCCGGACCACCAAGTGGCCCGGGGCTCAATGCTGTTCGGGCCGCTGTGCGTCGGACCTGGCGGGTGGTTCCTACTTCTGCGAGCGCACCGGAATGTCCAGGATGACCTGTGTGCCCCGCTCCGGCGCCGGGACCATGTCGAAGGTGCCGCCCAACTCGCCCTCCACCAGCGTCCGTACGATCTGCAGGCCCAGGTTGCCCGCCGTCTGCGGGTCGAAACCTTCGGGCAGGCCGACGCCGTCGTCCTGGACGGTGACGAGGAGGCGGGCCTCCTTGGTGGTGCCGCCGCGGACCGCGGAGACCTCGACCGTGCCGGTGTCACCCTCGCGGAAGCCGTGCTCCAGCGCGTTCTGCAGGATCTCGGTGAGCACCATCGACAGCGGGGTGGCGACCTCGGCGTCGAGGATCCCGAAGTGTCCGCTGCGCCGGCCGGTCACCTTGCCCGGCGAGATCTCGGCGACCATCGCGAGGACCCGGTCGGCGATGTCGTCGAACTCCACCCGCTCGTCCAGGTTCTGGGAGAGCGTCTCGTGCACGATCGCGATCGAGCCGACCCGTCGTACGGCCTCCTCCAGGGCCTCCCGGCCGCGCTCGGACCCGATGCGCCGGGCCTGCAGCCGCAGCAGCGCCGCGACGGTCTGCAGGTTGTTCTTCACCCGGTGGTGGATCTCCCGGATGGTCGCGTCCTTGGTGATCAACTCGCGTTCGCGGCGGCGGAGTTCGGTGACGTCCCGGAGCAGCACCAGGGAGCCGATGCGGGTGCCCTTGGGCTTGAGCGGAATGGCCCGGAACTGGATGACCCCGTCGTTCGACTCGATCTCGAACTCGCGCGGCGCCCAGCCGCTGGCCACCTTGGCGAGCGCCTCGTCCACCGGGCCCCGGGTCGGGGCGAGTTCGGCCGTGGTCTGCCCCAAATGGTGGCCGACCAGGTCGGCGGCGAGACCGAGGCGGTGGTAGGCGGACAGGGCGTTCGGGGAGGCGTACTGGACGATGCCGTCCGCGTCCAGCCGGATCAGGCCGTCGCCGACGCGCGGCGAGGCGTCCATGTCGACCTGCTGGTCGGGGAAGGGGAAGGAGCCGGCCGCGATCATCTGCGCGAGGTCCGAGGCGCTCTGGAGGTAGGTCAGTTCGAGGCGGCTCGGGGTGCGGACGGTCAGCAGGTTGGTGTTGCGGGCGATGACGCCCAGCACGCGGCCCTCACGCCGTACGGGGATCGACTCGACCCGGACGGGGACCTCTTCGCGCCATTCCGGGTCCCCCTCGCGCACGATCCGGCCCTCGTCCAGCGCCGCGTCCAGCATGGGCCGCCGGCCGCGCGGGACCAGGTGGCCGACCATGTCGTCCTGGTAGGAGGTCGGGCCGGTGTTGGGGCGCATCTGGGCGACCGAGACGTACCGGGTGCCGTCGCGGGTGGGGACCCACAGGACCAGGTCGGCGAAGGAGAGGTCGGAGAGCAGCTGCCACTCCGAGACCAGCAGGTGGAGCCACTCGAGGTCGGAGTCACCGAGGGCCGTGTGCTGGCGTACGAGTTCGTTCATGGAGGGCACGTTGTGAGCGTACCCGGGGCCCGGGGATGGCCGAAAAAACACCCGCGGGCCGCGGCGCCTGGGAGGGACCCTCAACCCACCCGGCACCGCAGCCCGGAGCATCATCGGCCGTGGGGTGTGCGGTCCCGGTCGGCCGAAGGTCGAGGAGCCGGGGCAGTCAGGGCAGAGAGCGCCGGTTCCTCGTCCGTCCTCCTGTGCGGGGAAGACGGAAGCTGTTCAGTTTTCGCTACGATTTTCCCCTACGCATTCTGGACTAGACCACGATGGCGTGTCCATGCGCGTGGGGGTATGTGTTGAAGTCTGCTGGCACGCGATGCCACGCAGCCTAGCCCGCCCGGGTCAGCCGCGGGGCCAGATGGCCATGGCAATTTCCGCGAGTGCCTCCAGTTCCGCCCGGCTCGCGCCGTCCCGCGCCTGCTGGGACATGCCCTGGATCATGGCTCCGGTGTGCCGCGCGAGCGTAGCCGCGTCGGCGCCGGCCGGCAGTCGCCCCTCGGCCACGTCGGCCCGGATCCGGGATTCGAGCGCGGCGATGCCCGCATTGCGCCGCTCCCGCAGCAGCTGCTCCACCTCGGGGCTGGTGCAGTTGGTGGCCGCGTGGACGACCAGACAGCCGTAGGGGTGTGCGGGGTCGGTGTACTCGGCGGCGGCCTCGCGCAGCGTGCGTGCGACGGCGGCGCGGGCGGTGGGCTCCTCGGCGAGGGCGCGGTCGCCGAAGGCGCCGTGGGTGTCGGCGTAGACCCGGACGACCTCCTCGAACAGGCTGCGCTTGTCGCCGAAGGCCGCGTAGAGGCTCGGGGCGCCGATGCCCATGATCCGGGTGAGGTCGGAGACGGAGGTGGCCTCGTAGCCGTGCTCCCAGAAGGCCATGAGTGCCCTCTCCAGCGCGGTGGCGCGGTCGAAGGAGCGCGGGCGGCCGCGCGTCCTGGCGGGCTTGGCCTGCGCTTTCGCGTCCTCGCTGGTCACCATGGGGTGCATTTTATAGCGCCCCCTAGAGAAATGTCGGCGAAGCGCTGCAGCGGACGTCCCACCTGGGCCCAGGAGTCCGATTCTGTTAGATTGGTCTAAACCACATAGAGACTCTTGCTCCGACCTCTCCCCTGTTCTCCAGGCCCTCTTCAGAACGGCAGGCCCAGCGTGGAAGTTGTCATCGTTCCGGACGCGGCGGCGGGCGGCGAGCTGATCGCCGAGGCCATGGCCCAGCTGCTGCGGCGCAAGCCCGACGCCCTGCTCGGTGTGGCCACCGGCTCGACCCCGCTGCCCATCTACCAGGCACTGGCCGCCAAGGTGCGCTCCGGCGCCGCGGACACCGCGCGGGCCCGCATAGCGCAGCTCGACGAGTACGTGGGGCTGCCCGCCGAGCACCCCGAGTCCTACCGCTCGGTGCTGCGCCGGGAGGTGCTGGAGCCGCTCGGCATCGGGATGGACGCGTTCATGGGGCCGGACGGCACGGCAGAGGACGTCCAGGCGGCGTGCGAGACGTACGACAGGGCGCTCACCGAGGCCGGCGGGGTGGACCTGCAGCTGCTGGGAATCGGGACGGACGGGCACATCGGGTTCAACGAGCCCTGCTCCTCGCTCGCCTCGCGCACCCGGATCAAGACGCTGACCGAGCAGACCCGGATCGACAACGCGCGCTTCTTCGACGGTGACATCGAGCAGGTGCCGCACCATGTGATCACCCAGGGCATCGGCACCATCCTGGAGGCCCGGCACCTGGTGCTGCTCGCGACCGGCGAGGGCAAGGCGGACGCGGTCGCCGCGACCGTCGAGGGCCCGGTCGCGGCCGTCTGCCCGGCCTCCGCACTCCAGCTGCACCCGCACGCCACGGTGGTCGTGGACGAGGCCGCCGCGTCCAAGCTCAAGCTGGCCGACTACTTCCGGCACACCTACGCGAACAAGCCGGACTGGCAGGGGATCTAGGGGGTCGGGCGCCGGTACCGGTACCCGCACCGGTACCGCGCGCACCAGCCGTTGGACTAGACCAACAACGGGTGCGACGGTATATAGAGGAGATCACGGAGCGTGCGGGTGGAGCCCTGACACACGAAGCCGTGCCACGATGTGAGCCGTGGCCGATGGGATGTCGGTCGCTTTCGGCATCAGGAGCCGGGAAGGCAGAGCATGAGCACCGACGTCGGCAGTGCGGAGAACGAGGCCGGGACGACGGTCCGTACCGCGCGCGTGCCCAAGTACTACCGCTTGAAGAAGCATCTGCTCGACATGACGGAGACGCAGGCGCCGGGCACGCCGGTCCCGCCCGAGCGCACGCTGGCGGCCGAGTTCGACACCTCCCGCACCACCGTCCGCCAGGCCCTGCAGGAGCTCGTCGTCGAGGGCCGCCTCGAGCGCATCCAGGGCAAGGGCACTTTCGTCGCCAAACCGAAGGTCTCGCAGGCGCTGCAGCTCACCTCGTACACGGAGGACATGCGGGCCCAGGGCCTGGAGCCCACATCGCAGCTGCTCGACATCGGCTACATCACGGCCGACGACCGGCTCGCCGAGCTGCTCGACATCACGGCCGGCGGACGCGTGCTGCGCATCGAGCGGCTGCGCATGGCCAACGCCGAGCCGATGGCGATCGAGACCACGCATCTGTCGGCCAAGCGGTTCCCGGCCCTCAGGCGGTCGCTCGTGAAGTACACGTCCCTGTACACCGCGCTCGCCGAGGTCTACGACGTCCATCTCGCCGAGGCCGAGGAGACCATCGAGACCTCCCTGGCCACCCCGCGCGAGGCGGGCCTGCTCGGCACCGACGTGGGCCTGCCGATGCTGATGCTCTCCCGTCACTCCCTGGACCGCGAGGGCAAGCCGGTGGAGTGGGTGCGCTCGGTCTACCGAGGCGACCGGTACAAGTTCGTGGCGAGGCTCAAGCGCCCGCAGGACTGAGGGGTGTTGGCGTCTTCACGCCACAACCTCCAAATCGACATACCGATGTGCGGACGAGGTCTTCCGCTGCCACGACACCGTCACCTAGATTGCCTGCGCATTACACAGGTGATCAACCAGGGGACGGAGCCGTGGCATGTCCGAAACGCCTGAAGTGAGACCACCGGTGGTGACACCGGTCCGCGTGATCATCGGCCTGTGTCTCGTCGCGCCCTTCATGGCGATGCTGTGGGTGGGCTCGTACGCCAAGACGGATCCCGCGTTCATCGGGATCCCGTTCTTCTACTGGTACCAGATGCTGTGGGTGCTGATCTCCACCGCGCTCACGATGCTCGCGTACAAGCTCTGGCAGCGTGACCAGAGCGCCCGCAGGGCCACTCAGGGCAAGGGGGCGGCGCAGTGAAGAACGGCGTCAACGGCGTCGCGCTCGGCGTCTTCATCTTCTTCTTCCTGGCCGTCACGGTCATGGGCTTCCTGGCCGCCCGCTGGCGCAGGGCCGAGAACGAGCACTCCCTGGACGAATGGGGCCTGGGCGGGCGGTCGTTCGGCACCTGGATCACCTGGTTCCTGCTCGGCGGCGACCTGTACACGGCGTACACGTTCGTCGCCGTGCCGGCGGCGATCTACGCGGCGGGTGCGGCCGGCTTCTTCGCCGTGCCGTACACCATCCTGGTCTACCCGCTGATCTTCACGTTCCTGCCCCGTCTGTGGTCGGTCTCGCACAAGCACGGCTATGTGACGACCTCGGACTTCGTGCGCGGCCGCTTCGGCTCCAAGGGCCTGTCGCTGGCCGTGGCGGTCACCGGCATCCTCGCGACGATGCCGTACATCGCGCTCCAGCTCGTCGGCATCCAGGCGGTGCTGGACGTGATGGGCGTCGGCGGCGGCGAGAACACCAACTGGTTCGTGAAGGACCTGCCGCTGCTCATCGCCTTCGGCGTGCTGGCCGCGTACACGTACTCGTCGGGCCTGCGCGCCCCCGCGCTGATCGCGTTCGTCAAGGACACGCTGATCTACATCGTCATCGCGGTGGCGATCATCTACATCCCGATCAAGCTGGGCGGGTTCGACGACATCTTCGCCAAGGCCGGCGAGAAGTTCACGAAGGCGGGTGCGGGCGGGCTCGTACCGGCCCCCGCGGGCCAGTGGACGTACGCCACGCTGGCGCTCGGTTCGGCGCTCGCGCTGTTCATGTACCCGCACTCGATCACCGCGACGCTCTCGTCCAGGAGCCGTGAGGTGATCCGGCGCAACACCACGATCCTGCCGCTGTACTCGCTGATGCTGGGCCTGCTCGCGCTGCTCGGCTTCATGGCGATCGCGGCCGGGGTGAACGTCACCAACGGGCAGTTGGCGATTCCGCAGCTGTTCGAGGACATGTTCCCGGACTGGTTCGCGGGCGTGGCGTTCGCGGCGATCGGCATCGGCGCCCTCGTGCCCGCGGCCATCATGTCCATCGCGGCGGCGAACCTCTTCACCCGCAACATCTACAAGGACTTCATCAGGCCGGACGCCACGCCGAAGCAGGAGGCCCAGGTCTCCAAGCTCGTGTCGCTGCTGGTCAAGGTCGGCGCCCTGGTCTTCGTGCTCACCATGGACAAGACGGTCGCCATCAACTTCCAGCTGCTGGGCGGCATCTGGATCCTGCAGACCTTCCCGGCCCTGGTCGGCGGCCTGTTCACCCGCTGGTGCCACCGCTGGGCGCTGCTGGCCGGCTGGGCGGTCGGCATGGTCTACGGCACGTTCGCCGCGTACGGGGTGGCCTCGCCGACGCAGAAGCACTTCGGCGGCAACTCCAAGGAGATCCCGGGCATCGGTGAGATCGGCTACATCGGCCTCACGGCCTTCGTGCTGAACGTCGCCGTCACGGTGGTCCTGACCTTCGCGCTGAAGGCCCTGAAGGCCCCCGAGGGCATCGACGAGACCCGCCCCGAGGACTACACGGCGGACGCGGGCGACGCGGGGGTCCAGGCGGAACTGACGCCGAATGCAACCCCCTAGGCACCCGCAGCGGGCCGCCGACAACAAGCACCACGGCGGCCCGCTGTTGACCCTCTGAAGCCGTCACGACACGCAACAGACACAACATCTGGGGGTGACACCACAACCCGGCACTAGATGTATGCTCATCCTCGCTGTCGCCGCAGGGGAATCCGGTGCGAATCCGGAACTGTCCCGCAACGGTGTACTTGCGTGCTTCCGCACGCCTGTTCAGTCCGAGGACCTGCCGTCAGCGCGCGCCCGGCCGTCCGGTCCGGGTGCCTTCAGACGTCCGGGCCTCGTGGAGTGGGCCGGTGGACGCGACGCCGTGCGCGCTCGTGCTGCCCCTGCCCTCCGCCAGGCCCTGTGCCGAGCGAGGGAGAGCCCCACGTGACCATCGCGCCAGCCGACCCGGCTTCAGCCGTCCAGGCGACCGCAGCTCCGGTGGAGACCGACGGTCCCGGTGCCGCGCTGCTGCGGACCCTGACCGAGCTGACCGCCGACCTCCCCGACGCCGACCCCGGCCGGGTCGCCGCGGCCGCGCTGCGGGGCCGGTCCGCCCGGGCCGACGAGGCGGAGTTGCGCGAGCTGGCCACGGAGGCGGCCGCCGGCCTCATCTCCGACGACCCCGCCTACTCCCGGCTGGCCGCCCGGCTGCTGACCATCTCGATCCGCGCCGAGGCCGCCTCGCAGGGCGTGACGTCCTTCACCGAGTCCGTCGCCGTGGGCCACCGCGAGGGCCTGGTCGCCGACCGCACGGCGGAGTTCGTACGGCTGCACGCCGAGCGTCTGGACACGCTGATCGACGCGGACGGCGACGACCGCTTCGGCTACTTCGGCCTGCGCACCCTGCACAGCCGCTACCTGCTGCGCCACCCCCTCACCCGCCAGGTGATCGAGACGCCCCAGCACTTCATGCTGCGCGTCGCCGCGGGTCTCGCCGAGGACGACACGACCCGCTCCGTCGACGAAGTCGCCGCGCTCTACGGGCTCATGAGCCGCCTCGACTACCTGCCCTCCTCCCCCACGCTCTTCAACTCCGGCACGCGGCACCCCCAGATGTCGTCCTGCTACCTCCTCGACTCCCCGCTGGACGAGCTGGACTCCATCTACGACCGCTACCACCAGGTCGCCCGGCTCTCCAAGCACGCCGGCGGCATCGGTCTTTCGTACTCCCGCATCCGCAGCCGCGGTTCGCTGATCCGCGGCACCAACGGGCACTCCAACGGCATCGTCCCGTTCCTGAAGACCCTGGACGCCTCGGTGGCCGCCGTGAACCAGGGCGGAAGGCGCAAGGGCGCGGCCGCGGTGTACCTGGAGACCTGGCACTCCGACATCGAGGAGTTCCTGGAGCTGCGCGACAACACCGGTGAGGACGCCCGCCGTACGCACAACCTCAACCTCGCGCACTGGATCCCGGACGAGTTCATGCGCCGGGTCAACGCCGACGAGCAGTGGTCGCTGTTCTCCCCGGCGGACGTGCCGGAGCTGGTCGACCTGTGGGGCGAGGAGTTCGACGCCGCGTACCGCAAGGCGGAGGCGAACGGGCTCGCGAAGAAGACCATCCCGGCCCGTGACCTGTACGGCCGCATGATGCGCACCCTCGCGCAGACCGGCAACGGCTGGATGACCTTCAAGGACGCCGCCAACCGCACCGCCAACCAGACGGCCGAGGCGGGCCACGTCGTCCACTCCTCGAACCTCTGCACGGAGATCCTGGAGGTCACCGACGACGGCGAGACGGCGGTCTGCAACCTGGGTTCGGTCAACCTCGGTGCCTTCGTGCAGGGCGGGGACATCGACTGGGAGCGCCTCGACGAGACCGTCCGCACGGCCGTCACCTTCCTCGACCGCGTGGTCGACATCAACTTCTACCCGACCGAGCAGGCGGGCCGCTCCAACGCCAGGTGGCGTCCGGTGGGCCTGGGTGCGATGGGTCTGCAGGACGTCTTCTTCAAGCTGCGCCTGCCCTTCGACTCCGCCGAGGCCAAGGCCCTGTCGACACGGATCGCCGAGCGGATCATGCTCGCCGCGTACGAGGCCTCCGCCGACCTGGCCGAGCGGGGCGGCGCGCTGCCGGCCTGGGAGAAGACCCGCACCGCCCGCGGTGTCCTGCACCCCGACCATTTCCCGAGCGTTCGCCTGACCTGGCCCGAGCGCTGGGCGGCCCTGCGCGAGCGGATCGCCGCGGTCGGCATGCGCAACTCGCTGCTGCTGGCGATCGCCCCGACCGCCACCATCGCGTCCATCGCGGGCGTGTACGAGTGCATCGAGCCGCAGGTCTCCAACCTGTTCAAGCGCGAGACGCTGTCCGGCGAGTTCCTGCAGGTCAACTCCTACCTGGTGCAGGACCTCAAGGAGCTGGGCGTCTGGGACGCGCGCACCCGTGAGGCGCTGCGCGACTCCAACGGCTCGGTGCAGGGCTTCGCGTGGATCCCGGCCGACGTGCGGGCGCTGTACCGCACGGCGTGGGAGATCCCGCAGCGCGGCCTGATCGACATGGCCGCGGCCCGCACCCCGTTCCTGGACCAGTCGCAGTCCCTGAACCTGTTCATGGAGACGCCGACGATCGGCAAGCTCTCCTCGATGTACGCGTACGCCTGGAAGCAGGGCCTGAAGACGACGTACTACCTGCGCTCCCGCCCGGCGACCCGCATCGCCCGGGCCGCCCAGGCGCAGACCCAGACCACCATCCCCGTGCAGCAGGTCGCCGACCCCGACGCCGTCGCCTGCTCCCTTGAGAACCCCGAGTCCTGCGAGGCCTGCCAGTAATGTCCAGCCGTAACACCAACCTGCTCGACCCGGGCTTCGAGCTGACGCTGCGCCCCATGCGCTACCCCGACTTCTACGAGCGCTACCGGGACGCCATCAAGAACACCTGGACCGTCGAGGAGGTCGACCTCCACTCGGACGTCGCCGACCTCGCCAAGCTGACACCGGCCGAGCAGCACCTGATCGGCCGCCTGGTGGCCTTCTTCGCGACGGGCGACTCGATCGTCGCGAACAACCTGGTGCTGACGCTGTACAAGCACATCAACTCCCCGGAGGCGCGCCTGTACCTGTCGCGCCAGCTCTTCGAGGAGGCCGTGCACGTCCAGTTCTATCTGACACTGCTCGACACCTACCTTCCCGACCCGGACGACCGCGCCGCCGCCTTCGCGGCCGTGGAGAACATCCCGTCCATCCGCGAGAAGGCCGAGTTCTGCTTCAAGTGGATCAACGAGGTCGAGAAGCTGGACCGTCTGGAGTCCAAGGCGGACCGCCGGCGCTTCCTGCTCAACCTCATCTGCTTCGCCGCGTGCATCGAGGGCCTGTTCTTCTACGGCGCCTTCGCGTACGTCTACTGGTTCCGCAGCCGGGGTCTGCTGCACGGTCTCGCCACCGGCACCAACTGGGTGTTCCGCGACGAGACGATGCACATGTCGTTCGCGTTCGAGGTGGTCGACACCGTCCGCAAGGAGGAGCCGGAGCTCTTCGACGACGAGCTGCAGCAGCAGGTCACCGAGATGCTGCGGGAGGCCGTCGAGGCCGAGCTGCAGTTCGCGCGTGACCTGTGCGGTGACGGCCTGCCGGGCATGAACACCGACTCGATGCGGCAGTACCTCGAGTGCGTCGCCGACCAGCGCCTCACCCGCCTCGGCTTCGCCCCGGTGTACGGCTCCGAGAACCCCTTCTCCTTCATGGAGCTGCAGGGCGTTCAGGAGCTGACGAACTTCTTCGAGCGGCGCCCGTCGGCGTACCAGGTGGCCGTGGAGGGCACGGTCGACCTGGACGAGGACTTCTGAGTCCGGTCGCCCTCGGCCGAGCAACGATCCGGCGCGCGTTCCGGGGCTCGCAAGCCACCTGAGCGCGCGCCGGTCATCGGCGAGTGTCTCTCACCACTGCACGGGCTGCAGCAGCAGCCGGTCGGGCCGGAGTGTGATGCCCACACGGGTGGTGTCGTTCGACCCGCCGACCTGCTCGAAGCGGTACTACGCCGAGATCGCCGCGGTGATCAGGCTCAGCTGCGACATGGAGAAGTGGTCGCTGGGGCACTTGCGGTTGCCCACGCTGAACGGGCTCATCGCGTACTTGGGCACCTCCTTCACCCGCTCGGGCAGCCAGCGGTCGGGGTCGAAGTCGAGGTGGTGGTCGTAGGAACGGCCGTCGCGCTGGATGGCGTACGGGCTGTACACGATGTCCGCGCCCGCCGGAATGCGGTAGCCGCCGAGCGCGGTGTCGGTCACCGCGCGGCGCGTCAATATCCATACGGCGGGCCGCAGCCGCATGGCCTCGACGACGACATTGTTGGTGTGCCTGAGCTCCCGGACGTCCGCGAATGCAACGGGCCGGCCGCCGGTCACGGATTCGACCTCGGCGCGCACCTTCTCGGCGTGTTCCGGATGTTCCGCGAGCACCTGGAGCAGCCACACGATCGTGGAGGCGACTGTTTCGCTTCCGGGGGTGAGTATCGCGACCACCTGGTCGTGGATCTCCTGTTCCCCGATGGGGTCGCCATTGTCGTCCTGCGCCGCCGGTAATGCCGTCAGCAAATCGTCCGGCTTTTGACCAGATGCCCTCCGCTCGGCGACGATCTCGTCGACCAGCAGATGCAAATCGGCCAGCGCCCGGTTGAATTCGCGGTTGGCGGGGAACGGCAGCCGGTACAGCGGCCCGAGCGGGACGACCATCCTGCGGTACATACCGCGGAAGACGGTGGCGAGATCGATGCTCAGCCGCTCCGCGCGCTCGTCCATGTAGTCGCCACGCAGCAGACAGCGGGCGGCGATGCGCACGGCGACCCGGAACGACTCCGAGGTGCAGTCGATGGTCTCGCCCGCCTTCCAGCGCTCGGTCAGCGCATGCGCCTCCTCCTCTATGATCGAGCCGTACGCGGGGATCGCGTCGAGCCGAAAGGCGGGCTGGATGGTGCGCCGCTGGCGGCGGTGCCGGGGGCCGTTGGCAGTGGCCACGCCCTCCTTGCCGAGCAGGCCTTCGAGGGACTCCCACAGCGGGCCGTCGATCTTGTGGTCGGGGCTGAGCGCGAGTGTGCCGGTGAGCGCCGGTGTGGTGACGGCGTACGCCGTCCTGGGGCCGAGCTTCAGCCGTACGACGTCACCGTGCTCGCGCAGCCCGGACATGAAGGCGAGCGGGTCGCGGACCAGTTTCAGACCGTGGCCGAGGACCGGGAGGGCGCCGCCGGCGAGGGGCGGTTCGCGCACTCCGGTGCCCTCGGGGGCCACGGGCTTCACGGACTCGACGGTCATTTGTCACCTGTGGCTTCGTTGTTGATGTACGGGGGCGTGGACCGGTCGTCCCAGCTGTCGACCCTGTACCGGCCGGACTCGTGGTGGAACCAGTAGACGGAGCTGAACCAGTTCCGCATATAACCGACACAGGCGCGGACGGCGGCGCTCAATTCCCTTCCGCGGTCCGTGCCGTTGGCGAGTTCGCCGGCGAACCGCAGGGCGTCCCGCTCGGCTTCGAAGAATTCGGCGATGCATTTCTCGACGCGCCGCCGGATTTCCTCCACCGCTTCTTCGAGTGTCAGTCCCTCATGGGTGACGAGACTGATGCCGAGATTGTGCACCTCATCGCCCGCTATTTCCTTGGGCAGTGAGCAGAGGTCGTTGTACCAGGCGGCGAATTCCTGGCTCAGCAGGGCCGCACGGCGATAGGCCGGATGTTTTCGCACGAAGTCCGGGAGTTCGCATCCGGCGCTCGGCTCCAGCAGGTCCGTCCATATCCAGTGCGCGAAGGTGAGCCGTCGCAGGGCGAGGTATTCCTCGACCTTCGGAACGTACCCCGCGCTCCGGTTGCGGAACTCGCGGTCGTAGGCCTCGATCACGTCGTGGAAGTGCCGGGCGAACCGCAGGTTCCAGGTGTGGGGCAGGAACGAGTACAGCCGCAGCACACTGTCCGCGAACCCTGCAACCAGGGGGTCCCGATGGTGCAGATGGTGCCGGGGTGCGTCGAGTGCCGCGTGTAGGCGGTGCCGCAGCCGGCGCCAGTCGGCCACCCGGCCGTGCACCCGGTCACGGTCGTGCCGGTCGTCCCAGACGAAGAACCAGGCACTGTAGTCCGCAATGGCCTGCAGGACCTCGTCGGGGGCGCCGGTGTAGTACCCCGCCATCAGGTCGGTGTAGCACAGACCATCGGCATATTCCCGCACCTTGTCCGCCGGCATCAGCCGTTTTTCCAGGAGCCACTGCCGGGTCTTCTCCTGAAGCTTTGGCCAATACGGGTGCAGTTTCCGGGGAATCGCGTCCTCGATCACCGGGAGGGCGAGAGACGGCGGTACTGCGACCGCTGTCGACGATGTGGTGCCGTGTGAGAAAGCGTGCACGAACAGTCCCCTCTCAGCTGCCAGGAGCGCACACCCCTCCCTGCCGTGCCGGGTGTGCGCCGTTGCGTATCCCCGCGCTTCCCATTCAGCACCACAACTGACCATTATGGGAACGGATTTGCTTCACGCACCACCCCAGATGCCGGGAACCTTGCGGCGAACAAACGAACGACGCCCGGTCGGGAAGGATCCCGAACGGGCGTCGTAACGTGCGTCGTTGCTGCTCTCGTACGGTGTCCGTACGGTCGGACCGGACGTCTCAGTCGTTGGCGACGACGGGGTAGCGTGGCTCGTTCTCGGCCATCTGCCGCAGCGCGTCCTTGCGGTCGCGCTTGGACAGCCGGTCGATGTACAGGTACCCGTACAGGTGATCGGTCTCGTGCTGCAAACAGCGAGCGAAGTAGCCGGTGCCGCGGACCTTGATCGGGTTGCCCTTCTCGTCCTGGCCGGTCACCTCGGCGTAGTCGGGACGCGCGAGCGGCGCGTACGCGGTCGGTACGGACAGGCAGCCCTCATTGCTGTCGTCGAGCCGGCGCTTGTCGGCGGGCAGGTCGACCAGCTTCGGGTTGCACACCACGCCGACGTGCCGGACGCCCTCGTCGTCCATGCAGTCGTAGATGAAGACCTTCAGGTCGACACCGATCTGGTTGGCGGCCAGGCCCACGCCCTCGGCGGTGCGCTGGCTGACGAACATGTCCGCGACCAGCTGGTCCAGCTCCGCACCGAACTCGGTGACGTCCTTGCACTCCTTGTGCAGGACCGGGTTGCCGACGACCGTGATCGGCCGCGAGGTGCCGCGCTCGCGCCAGGCGTTCTCGCGCTCCTCGCAGTCCTCCGTGTCGACGACATAGCCCTCGTCGTCGACGGGGAGCACGCCCGCGTGCTGCTGATCGGTGTCCTGCTGCGCCATGACCGACGTACGCCTTCCTGCACAAAAACTAGGGGTGAATGCTGATACAGGGTACGTGCAGCGCCCCTTCAGGGGCGCGGGGAACTGCGCGATCAGCCACATCGGACCCGCAGCCGGCTGCGGTCTCAGCAAACCTCTTCGAGATCCCGCCAGTCCCTGGAGTCCGGACTGTCCGCCACCCACCCGTCCAGCAACCCCCGAACGAGCGAAGCCGGCGCAGCCACCCCGCACTCCCGCTCGGGAACCCAGAGCTGCCCGTCCGTGCGATGCCCCAGCGGCCCGGGATGACCCGGCTCGCTGTGATCATGCGGATCCAGATGGACCCCGTCCCCCTCGTCCGACGGCATCCGCGACTCCGAGCACATCCGGCACAGCAGCCGCACCGAGGACGACCAGTCCTCCGCGGCGAACCCCGCGTCCGCGGCCAGCTGCTCCAGCGCGTCCCGGTCCGCCTCGGTGGCCGCCTCCAGCAGCACCACCCAGGTGGGGACCGGCGAGGGCGCCCACAGCTCGATCTCGTCGAAGACCGGGTAGGAGTGCCCGGCGGACGTCGTGCGCTCGCCGTGCGGGACGCCGTCGTGCAGGACGACCTCGCCCCAGCGCCGCCCGGAGGAGGGAAGCGGGATGGACAGCACCTCGATCCGGGCCGGGTCCAGCCTGCGGCCCCACACCACCTCGGCCTCGCCCTCCGGGGAGAGCCGTACGGCCGCGCTGCCCAGCTCCATGCCGAGCGGCTCGCCGGAAGCCGTGGCGCCGCCGGGCACCCGCAGCCCGTACGCCTGCCAGGCGCGGCGGGCCAGCGGCCAGTCCTGCAGGGCGGTCGCGGCGATGCCCACGTTCCACCAGTCGGGGGCGCCGGTCTCCCGGTCCAGGAGGGCCACCGCGCGCAGTCCGGCGGCGCGGGCCTGCTCCCAGTCGTGCCGGAACTTGTGCAGCAGGGCAAGGTTGAACCAGGACTCCGCCAGCCAGGGTTCCAGGTCGGCGGCGCGTGTCAGCAGCTCGCCCGCGTCCTCGTACCGGCCGTCGCCGATGAGCGTGAACGCGCGGTCGGTGGCCTGCCGCCAGGAGGCGGAGGGCCGGTGCCGTCCCTTGCCGAAGATCCTCACGATTCCCGCCTGCCAGTTCCAGTTCCACGTGGGCTGGCTTGTGCCCCCGGACACCCTCTCCCTCGCATCCAACCACGTACGGCGGGAAGGGCGCTCATTACCCATGGGTTACCCCGACGCGGGCAGCGTCAGACAGTCCCGGGCCAGAACCCGGGCGAGCGCCTCCACGACCTCGGGAGCGTAGTCCCCGGCGGTGGCCAGCCGCAGCTCCTCCAGGGCCCTGAGCGGCCCGTCGGGCCCCGCGTCCCGGGCCTTCTCCTCGTAGGCGTTGACGGCTCTGACGATCCGCGCGGCGAGCGGCTGCTCCCGGCAGGGGTCGGCCTGCCGCTCCACGACCACGGCGACGGCCGCGTCCACCCCGGTCTGCCGTACGACGGCCCCGCCGAGCAGTGCGATGCGCCGCTGCTCCTCCCGCGGCAGCGCGGCGGTGGCGCCGGCGGGGACGGGGTCGACCAGGCTGAGCTGGCCGATGTCGTGCATGAGGGCCGCGTACTCCAGGACGGTCAGCCCGGGCCCGGACAGGCCCAGGTCCCGGCCGACGGCCAGGCTGAGCGTGGCGACCCGGCGGGCATGCCCCGTCGGGGTGTATCCGGCGATCTCGGTGGCCCGGGCGAGGGAGGCGATGGTCTGCCGGTAGGTGGCGCGCACGGCGTCGTAGCGGCGCACGGAGAGCTGGGCGAGCAGCAGCGGCAGGCAGAACACCGGCAGCGCCCACAGCCCGACCACGGCGACCGCGAGCGCCATCACCGCGCCGGTCGCGCAGACGGCGGATCCGATGCCGAGCAGTCCGCGCAGTTCTTCGCGCAGGAGCGGGCCGAAGGGCCAGTGGGTGCGGGAGTGGGCGAGGGCGGCGGCGAGAACGGCGTCGCACAGGGCGGTGAGGACGATGAGGGCGATGAGCAGCAGCGCGTAGCCGGCGCCGTTCCAGGACTCGAACGCGCCCTCGTTGTAGAGGGGTTGGAAGCAGATCGCGGCGAAGCCGACGCTCAGGACGCGGCGGGCGAGGTGGTCGAGGGTCGGGGTGCGTCCGCACCAGATGTGCGGGACCCCGCCGAGCAGGGAGGCGGCGAGAACGATGGTGACGACCTGCGGCGCGCCGTGGAGGGTCGGATGCCCCGCGTCGGCGCCCAGCAGGGCGTACGACAGCGATCCGGCGGTGCCCAGCGGCGCGGCCTGCCGTACCTGGGCACCGCTCCACCGGGTCAGCTCGCCGACGGCTATGAGCACCCCGAAGGCGAGTGCGACGCGCCGGTCGGCCAGGCCGGTCCACAGGGTGACGGCGAGGGAGACGGCGGCGGTGAGGGCAGCACAGGCGTGGATGAGCCGCAGGGCGGTCATCGGGCTGCCCCGCTGGGGCTGCCGGCGACCGGTTGCCGGTCCGGGATCCGCTGCGCCGCCTCGTCGGCCGTGACGGCCGGGTGCCAGCCGTGGCGGTCGAGGGCCCGGGCGAGCGCCGTGACCATGCGCGGGTCGAACTGGGTTCCTGCGCAGCGCTCCAGCTCGGTGACCGCCGCCTCGACCGGGCGGGCCCTGCTGTAGGAGCGGGTGGAGGTCATCGCGTCGAAGGCGTCCGCGACGGCCACCACGCGGGCGCACTCGGGGATCTGGCCGCCCACCAGTCCGTAGGGGTAGCCGCTGCCGTCGAGCCGTTCGTGGTGGTGCAGGATCGCCGTGCGGGCCTCGCCGAGGAAGGAGATCCCGCGGACCATCTCATGGCCGTACTCGGGATGCAGCTCGATGATCCGCCGCTCCTCGGGGGTCAGCGGGCCGTCCTTGCGCAGCAGCCGGGTGGGGACGCCGAGCTTGCCGACGTCGTGCAGGATGCCGGCGAAGCGCAGCACCTCGACGCGTTCGTCGTCCATGCCGAGTTCGCGGGCGATCATCACCGAGGCCTGACCGACCCGCTCGCTGTGGCCGCGGGTGTAGCCGTCCTTGAGATCGACGGCCTGCACCAGAGCGCGGATGGTGGCCTGGTGGGCGGCCCGCTCCCGGTGGTACTGGGCGAAGACCCAGCAGGAGACGAACATCGGCAGCAGCACCAGCAGCGCAGCGACGGGCCCGTACCGGCTGCGCCACAGCACGGCCATCATCAGCCCGGCGAGTCCGTGCACGGCGACCGGGGCGAGGGAGCGGGACAGCAGCCCGCGCCAGGCCCGGCGCAGGGGCACCCTCCCCCACTGCCGCAAAGGTGTGGGCGGTACCCCCACGCCCGCCGCGAGGAGGCCGCCGTCGAGCGCGGTGAGCACCAGACAGAAGGCGAGGACGGCCGCCCCGGCCGGAACGAGCGCGTGGGGGAAGTCGCAGGCCACGACGGTGTCCCGGCCGCCGAGCGCCCAGTGCACCTGGGCCGCGCCCCACACGGCCAGCGAGGGCTGCGCGGCCCGCCACACGCGGCGCAGCCCCACGGGCCGCTCCTCGACGCGGGCGAGCAGCGCGGCCGACACCGGCACGAGGGCGGCGGCGGACGGGGGCAGCAGGAACGCCCCGGCGAGCAGGACGGGATAGAAGGTGCCGCCCAGGCGGCGCCGTACGACGTGCTCACAGGCCGCGTACAGGGCGGTGAGCAGGGCGAGCGCCGACCAGGACGTGTGGGTGGCCGACAGGGGCAGAACACAGAGAACACAGACCACGGCCAGCAGGGCGACGCAGGCCACATAGGCCCGCGCCCTCGCTGGAACCGCCTCCATGACGCCCCTCCCCGACCGGTGCCTGTCCGGGCTCGGAGCCTAGGGCGGGAATCGGGGGGTCCGGGGACTTATGACCCGAGGATTAGCACATTCGGGTGATGGCTGGTTCTCAGCTCTCCTGAGGCGTGGCCGTCACGTCGTGCTCCGGGACGGTCTGCCCGGAGCGGATCAGGTCGATCCGCCCCATGACCTTGGCGCGCAGGTCGGCCGGCACGTCGTCATGGCCGCAGCAGCGCTTGACCAGCTTCTTCACGGCCTGCTCCAGGCCGTACTTCTCCAGACACGGAGAGCATTCCTCGAAGTGGTGCTGGAACTTGTCGCGATCGACGTCCGGCATCTCGCTGTCGAGGAACTCGTACAGGTGGTCGAGGACCTCACTGCAGTCCGTCTCGTGCGGATCTCCGCAGCTCATGAGCCCGAACCTTTCGCTTCGTTCGACTCTCCGACGCCGGCCGGGACCAGCCCGCGCTCACGGGCATAGTCCTCGAGCATGCCGCGCAGCTGACGGCGGCCCCGGTGCAGCCGGGACATCACCGTACCGATGGGTGTCCCCATGATGTCCGCGATCTCCTTGTACGCAAAGCCCTCTACGTCCGCGAGGTAGACGGCGATGCGGAACTCCTCGGGGATCGCCTGCAGCGCTTCCTTCACGTCCGAGTCGGGCAGGTGGTCGAGCGCCTGCGACTCGGCGGAGCGCAGACCCGTCGACATGTGCGACTCGGCACGGGCAAGCTGCCAGTCCTCGATCTCCTCGGCCGCACTGCGCTGGGGCTCGCGCTGCTTCTTGCGGTACGAGTTGATGAAGGTGTTCGTGAGGATCCGGTACAGCCACGCCTTGAGGTTGGTGCCCTCGCGGAACTGGTGGAAGGAGGCGTACGCCTTGGCATACGTCTCCTGCACCAGGTCCTCGGCGTCGGCCGGGTTGCGCGTCATGCGCAGCGCGGCCGAGTACATCTGGTCGAGGAATTCGAGCGCGTCCCGCTCGAAGCGCGCACTGCGCTCGGCGGTCGACTCCGCGCTGTCGCCGCGGCCCTCGGGCAGCTCCGCCTGGCCGTTGTCGGTCCCTGCGTCGGTCCCAGTGACCGGACCCACCTCCTCAAGATCCCGGGCAGGACCGAAACCGATCCCACTCGTTTCGGAGGATAGAACACGACCCGTGCCTGCCGCCGCTCGAATAGGAGCGGCCTTGGCCGCGTGCAGCACCGTCCAGTCCAGGTCAAGGCGGCTGCTACGGCTCGGGCAGATGGTCGAACCCATGCGGCGGACTTCCTCTCTACGACGGTCGGTGCCGGTGCTTCAGCACTTCTGTCCGCCACAACAGCACTCCACCGTGCAACATTCCCGGGGGTCAGCCGAGTGACGCGACCCACTCCACGACACCGCCGGTGACGATCTCCAGCGCCCGCTCCTGCGTGATCTCCGCGCGCTTCGGCACGGCGAACCCGTGATCGCCGTACGGCACCTCCACCAGCTCGTAGGCCCCCTCGGGGAACTCCTCCGGCTTGCCGAAGGGATCGTTTCCGCCCTGGACGACGAGCGTGGGCGCTCCGGCGCCGAGCAGCTCGTCGGCGCGGGAGCGCTCCGGCCTGCCCGGCGGGTGCAGCGGGAAGCTCAGCGCGAGCACGGCGTGCGCGCCCAGCTCGGTCGCGGTGCGGCAGGCGACCCGGGCGCCCGCGCTGCGGCCGCCGGAGATCACCGGCAGCGCCATCCCGGCCAGCGCGGGCCAGATGCCGCGCCAACCGGTGTCCAGGGTCTTCGGCGCGGGCGCGACCTTCCTGCCCGCGACCCGCCAGGGCTGCTCGACGAGGGCCACGGTCACGCCGTGCCCCGGGAGCACCTGGGCGAGCGCCTGCAGGTCCCGCGCCTCGACACCACCGCCGGCCCCGTGGCTCACGGCCAGCACCAGCCGCGCCTTCTTCGCCCGGTGCCAGGTGATGCGGGCGGTCCCGGCGTCGGTCTCGACAATCTCGATCACGTTATGAAGGCTAGAAGAGGGTGCCCACTTCCGGCGCCTCCAGTTCCTTCAGCAGCTCCGGGCCGTTGTTGCGGACGTTGCTGACGGCCGTGGCGACCGGGTAGGCGCGCATCAGGCCGGGCGGGGGCGGGGCGAGCAGCTCGCGCAGGTCGTCCGGGTCGGTGCGGGCCGGGTCCAGCCAGGCGTCCCAGCGGTCCGGGGTGAGCATCAGCGGCATCCGGGGGTGGATCTCGGCGAGGGTGTGCGGGCCCTCTGCGGGGGCGACGGCCAGCGGGGTGTGCTCCGCCTCCGTGGTGATCACCGAGCAGGTGACCCACCAGGCCTGCGGGTGGTCGTCGGGCAGGGTCCGGTCCCGCCAGAACTCGTACAGCCCGGCCATCGCGAACACCGAGCCGTCGGCGGGCAGCACGAAGTACGGCTGCTTGCGGGGCCGCTTCTTCTTGCCCTCGACCTCCAGCTCCCGCTCCTCCTTGGCGGTGACCCACTCGTAGTAGCCGTCGGCGGGCAGGATGCAGCGCCGGGCGGCGAAGGCACGGCGGTAGGCCGGCTTCTCGTGCACGGTCTCCGCGCGCGCGTTGATCATCCGGGCGCCGCCCTCGGGCGTCTTGGCCCAGGAGGGCACCAGTCCCCACTTGAGCCTGCGCAGCTGCCGAACCGGCCGCGGCTCGGGCGCGTCTTTCAGGGGGCGGTCCAGGACTGCGTAGACCTCCTTGGTCGGAGCCACGTTGTAGTCCGGCTCCAGGGTCTCCTCGGGCTCCCACTTCTCGATCTCAAAGACTCCTGCGAGATCCTCGGGCCTACGACTGGATGCATACCGTCCGCACATACGTGCCACACTGCCAGGCCCACCCGTCACCCGGCCACCACCCCTCAACGACGGCGCTTCGCGCCGACCCCTACTGATCTCGACGACAGGGAGCCACAAACCAGAATGGACAGCCTCGCCGCCACCGCGCTGCCCGACCTCTGGGACCGGCTCACCGGCGCCCAGCCCGACCCCGACCTGTGGGTGGTGCTCGCCACCCTCGTCGCCGCCCTCGCCGCCGTCGTCCCGCACTCCCTGTGGCGGCTCTCGCGCAACGCGATCACCATCGCGCACGAGGGCGGCCACGGGCTGCTGGCCCTGCTCACGGGCCGGCAGCTCACGGGCATACGCCTGCACTCGGACACCAGCGGCCTCACGGTCAGCCGCGGCAAGCCGTACGGCCTCGGCATGATCCTCACCGCGGCCGCGGGCTACACGGCCCCCTCGCTGCTGGGCCTCGGCGGCGCCGCCCTGCTGGCCGCGGGCCACATCACGCTGCTGCTGTGGGCGGCGACCGCGCTGCTCGTGGTGATGCTGGTGATGATCCGCAACGCGTACGGAGTCCTCACCGTGGTCCTCACCGGGGGTGCCTTCCTGCTGGTGTCCTGGCTGGCGGGAACGCAGGTGCAGGCGGCGTTCGCGTACGCGGTGGTGTGGTTCCTGCTGTTCGGGGGCGTACGGCCGCCCTTCGAGCTGCAGGCGAAGCGGGCGCGGGGAGGCGCGGGGGACTCGGACGCGGACCAGTTGTCGCGGCTGACGCACGTACCCGCGGGGCTGTGGCTGTTCCTGTTCCACGCGGTGTCGCTGAGTTCGCTCATCGGTGGGGGCCGCTGGCTGCTGGAAGGTTGACGCCGGGCCCTCCTTATAAAGTGGCCCTATGGCCCCGAACACCGCCCACCCCGCCCTCTGGCCCGCCCCGCACGCGAGCGGAGCCGTCGACGCGACGGTCCACGTGCCCGGGTCCAAGTCGGTCACCAACCGCGCCCTCGTGCTCGCCGCCCTGGCGTCCGAGCCCGGCTGGCTGCGCCGCCCGCTGCGCTCCCGCGACACGCTGCTGATGGCCGGTGCCCTGCGGGCCATGGGCGTGGAGATCGAGGAGACCGTGTCATCCAGCTCCTCCGTCGCGGGGGGCCCGGACGGCTCCGGTGAGGCCTGGCGGGTGCTGCCCACGGGTCTGCGCGGTCCGGCCACCGTCGACGTCGGCAACGCCGGCACGGTGATGCGCTTCCTGCCGCCGGTGGCCGCGCTGGCCGACGGTCCCATCCGGTTCGACGGGGACCCGCGGTCGTACGAGCGCCCGCTGCACGGTGTGATCGACGCGCTGCGCGTGCTCGGCGCCCGGATCGACGACGACGGCCGGGGCGCGCTGCCGCTGACCGTGCACGGCGGCGGGGCGCTGGACGGCGGCCCGGTGTCGATCGACGCCTCCTCGTCCTCCCAGTTCGTCTCGGCGCTGCTGCTGTCCGGCCCGCGCTTCAACCAGGGTGTCGAGGTCCGCCACACCGGCACGTCCCTGCCCTCCATGCCGCACATCCGGATGACCGTGGACATGCTGCGCGCGGTCGGCGCCCAGGTGGACACCCCGGAGTCGGGCGGCGAGCCGAACGTGTGGCGGGTGACGCCGGGCGCGCTGCTCGGCCGGGACCTGACGATCGAGCCGGACCTGTCGAACGCCCAGCCGTTCCTGGCGGCCGCCCTGGTCACCGGCGGCAAGGTGCTGATCCCGGACTGGCCGGCCCGCACCACCCAGCCGGGTGACCGGCTGCGGGAGATCTTCACCGAGATGGGCGGTTCCTGCGAACTGACCGAGTACGGGCTGGAGTTCACCGGCTCGGGCGCCATCCACGGCATCGATGTCGACCTGGGCGACGTGGGCGAGCTGACCCCGGGCATCGCGGCGGTCGCGGCCCTCGCGGACTCCCCCTCCACCCTCCGTGGCGTGGCCCATCTGCGGCTGCACGAGACGGACCGGCTGGCCGCGCTCACCAAGGAGATCAACGAACTCGGCGGCGACGTCACCGAGACGGCCGACGGCCTGCACATCCGCCCGCGCCCGCTGCACGGCGGCACCTTCCACACCTACGAGGACCACCGCATGGCGACGGCCGGTGCGATCATCGGCCTGGCGGTCGAGGGCGTGCAGATCGAGAACGTGGCGACGACGGCGAAGACCCTGCCGGACTTCCCCGACTTGTGGACCGGGATGCTGGGGAACTGACGGGCGGACTGGGACCATGCGCCGCTACGGCAAGCACACCGACGAGGACGACATCCGCAGCCGCCCCAACCGCAAGGGCAACCGGCCGCGCACGAACATCCGGCCCAAGCACGAGGACGCGGCCGAGGGCATGGTCCTCACCGTCGACCGGGGCCGGCTGACCTGCCTGGTCGAAGACCGTCCCATCATGGCGATGAAGGCCCGCGAACTGGGCCGAAAGGCGGCCGTGGTGGGCGACCGGGTGGCCCTCGTCGGCGACCTGTCCGGCAAGAAGGACACCCTGGCCCGGATCGTCCGCATCGAGGAGCGCAGCTCGCTGCTGCGTCGTACGGCCGACGACGACGACCCGTACGAGCGGGTGGTCGTCGCCAACGCCGACCAGCTGGCCATCGTCACGGCCCTGGCGGACCCTGAACCCCGCCCCCGCCTGATCGACCGCTGTCTGGTCGCGGCCTACGACGGCGGTCTGGAACCGCTGCTGGTGATGACCAAGTCGGACCTGGCCCCGCCGGACAAGCTGCTGGAGCTGTACGGCCACCTCGACATCCCCTACGTCGTCACCAGCCGCGAGGAGCTGGAGAACGGCGACGCGGCGGACCGGGTGCACGAGTACTTGGACGACAAGATCACCGCCTTCGTGGGCCACTCGGGCGTCGGCAAGACGACGCTGGTCAACGCGCTGGTGCCGAAGGACCGCCGCCGTTTGACAGGCCACGTCAACGCGGTGACCGGCCGCGGCCGCCACACCACCACCTCGGCGCTGGCGCTGCCGCTGCCCCGTGCGAACGGCTGGGTCATCGACACCCCGGGCGTGCGTTCCTTCGGTCTCGCGCACATCGACCCGTCCCGGGTGATCCACGCCTTCCCGGACCTGGAACCGGGCACCGAGGGCTGCCCGCGCGCGTGCAGTCACGACGAGCCGGACTGCGCGCTGGACGCGTGGGTCGAGGAGGGTCACGCGGACCCGGCGCGGCTGTTCTCCCTGCGCCGGCTGCTGGCCACGCGGGAGCGCCGGGAAGGCGACTGAGCATCGCGTTGTTTGCCGGGGTGCCGGGACGGTAAGTGCATAAGCGCACCCAGCCGGACGGCCGGACCTACGGGAGGACAGCACATGGCGTGGCTGCTGGTCATCGTGGCCGGGCTTCTGGAGACCGGCTTCGCCGTGTGCCTCAAGCTCTCCCACGGCTTCACCCGCCTGTGGCCGACGGTCGCGTTCGCCACCTTCGCGCTGGGCAGCTTCGGCCTGCTGACCCTCTCCCTGAAGAAGCTCGACGTCGGCCCTGCGTACGCGGTGTGGACCGGGATCGGCGCGGCGGGCACCGCGATCTACGGCATGGTCTTCCTCGGCGACCTGGTGTCGACCCTGAAGATCGTCTCGATCTCCCTGGTGATCGTCGGCGTGATCGGCCTGCAGCTGTCGGGGTCGGCGCACTGAGCCTTTCCGTGCCCGGCTCGCCGGACGGCCCCTCGGCCTTCCGGCGTGATCTGCCGCACAGACACAGGGGCCCTTCGCCCGGACGCGCCGGGCAGGCCCCCTAGCCCACGCGCTGCCGGACCAGGGCGCTGCGCACCAGCTCGGCCACCGCGCCCTCCCCCGGCGGGGCCGCGACGCACGACAGGGCGACCCGTACGGCCAGCTCGCAGGAGCGGACCAGCTCGGCGGTGTCCGCCGCGGCCGCGGCGGGACCGGCCAGCACCGTCACCGCCCGGTCCCGCACGATCTGCACGAAGTCGCGGGGCGAGGGCAGCGGTCCGTCCGCCCGGCGCTGCGCGGGTACGGCGGAGGAGGACGGCACGGCGGACAGGGTCGGCGTGGGCAGACGCTCGCTCCAGCAGCCGGTGAGCATGGCCCGCACCAGCGCGTTGTCCCGGGCGGCCGCCGCCATCCACTCGGCGGTGGCGGTCAGCCGGTCCCGCGGGTCGGTGTGCGCGGCGAGAGCCCGCTCCACCCCGGCGAGATACCCGTCGGCCTCCCGCCGCACCAGCGCCCTGGCCAGCCCCTCTTTGCTCCCGAACTCGTTGTACAGCGTCTGCCGGGACACCCCGGCGGACGCTGCCACGTCGACCATCCGCACCGCGGACCACGGTCGGCGCCCGAGCGCCGTGTAGGCGGCGTCCAGTAGCGATTCCCGGGCTGCAGGCATCATCGCCTCCCTGGGGCGAGCAACTCTGCGCCCAGATTTGACGCGCGTACATGCACTGTCAAGGGTTCGCGGTGGTGCGGAGGGGCGCCCTCGGTCGCCGATGCACCGAAGGAAGTTCCCCCGCTCCTGTCCCTCAGGCCCCCTATAGCCCCGTTCCCCCTCGGCAGATACCGTTCCTCACATGCCGGACTACCTCGACGACCTCCGCCTCGCCCACGTCCTCGCGGACGCGGCCGACGCCGCCACCATGGCCCGCTTCAAGGCCCTCGACCTGAAGGTGGAGACGAAGCCGGACATGACCCCGGTGAGCGAAGCGGACAAGGCGGCGGAAGAGCTGATCCGCGGCCAGCTCCAGCGCGCCCGCCCCCGGGACGCGATCCTCGGCGAGGAGTACGGCATCGAGGGCACGGGCCCGCGCCGCTGGGTGATCGACCCGATCGACGGCACCAAGAACTACGTCCGCGGCGTCCCCGTGTGGGCCACCCTCATCTCCCTGATGGAGGCGGGCGAGGGCGGCTACCACCCCGTCGTCGGCGTCGTCTCCGCCCCCGCCCTCGGCCGCCGCTGGTGGGCCGCGAAGGGGCACGGCGCGTTCACCGGCCGCAGCCTGTCCGCCGCGACCCGCATCCACGTCTCCCGCGTCGGCAAGCTCTCGGACGCCTCCTTCGCGTACTCCTCGCTCTCCGGCTGGGAGGAGCAGGGCCGCCTGAACGGCTTCCTCGACCTCACCCGCGAGGTATGGCGCACGCGCGCGTACGGCGACTTCTGGCCGTACATGATGGTCGCCGAGGGCTCGGTCGACCTCTGCGCCGAACCGGAGCTGTCCCTGTGGGACATGGCCGCCAACGCGATCATCGTCACCGAGGCCGGCGGCACCTTCACCGGCCTCGACGGCCGCCCGGGCCCGCACAGCGGCGACGCGGCCGCGTCCAACGGACTGCTGCACGACGAGTTGCTGGGGTACCTCAGCCAGCGCTACTGAGCAAGGAGAGAAGCCCGCGCACGCCCTCAACTGGCCACGCGCGCCCTCTTGTTGACCCGCCCTTTACCTGGCACTCTGAGCCCACCCCCACTTGTGAACTTGTGAATCTCTGAACTGACGGCCGGTGCCGCGGTTCCGGGGATTCCCCTAGGAGGTGGCCCATCCCATGCTCGTCCGTGACGCCATGAGCACCATGGTCCTCACCCTCGGCCCCAACCACACCCTCCGCCAGGCAGCCGCGCTGATGTCCGCCCGTCGCGTCGGCGCCGCCGTGATCCTCGACCCCGACGCCGGCGGCATCGGCATCATCACCGAACGCGACATCCTCAACTCCGTGGGCCTCGGCCAGAGCCCGGACGCGGAGCTGATCCACGCCCACACCACTACCGACGTCGTCTTCGCGGCCCCGACCTGGACCCTGGAGGAGGCGGCCCGCGCCATGGCGCACGGCGGCTTCCGGCATCTGGTCGTCCTCGATCACGGCGAGCCCGCCGGCATCGTCTCGGTCCGCGACATCATCCGCTGCTGGGCGCCGGCACGGCAGCAGGTGCCCGCATGAGAGCCCAACATTGGACTTAGTCCAAGTCAATCAGCATTCCAAAGTCACACCCGTTCAGAACCTGGTCTCGATTCCGTTACACTGGTCGGTATGAGCGACCTTCTGGAACGGCTGCGCGGACGCGGATGGCGGATGACCGCGCAGCGGCGTGTCGTGGCCGAGGTTCTCGACGGCGAGCATGTCCACATGACGGCCGACGAGGTCCACGCGCGGGCCGTCGTGAAGCTGCCGGAGATCTCCCGGGCGACCGTCTACAACACGCTGGGTGAGCTGGTCTCCCTCGGCGAGGTGCTCGAGGTCACCACCGACAAGCGCGCCAAGCGGTACGACCCGAACGCGCACCGGCCGCACCACCACCTGGTCTGCGCCCAGTGCGGCGCGATCCGTGACGTGCACCCCACGGGCAACCCGCTCGCCGACCTCCCCGACACGGAACGCTTCGGCTTCACGGTGTCGGACGTCGAGGTGACGTACCGGGGACTGTGCCCGAACTGCGCGGGCGCGTGACACAAGGGGGGCCGCAAGCCCCCCTTTTTTCTTGCTCATGAACACTCGTTCTTGCCCATGAACACACCCAGGGCCGGAATCCATCTCTGGATTCCGGCCCTGGGCCTTCAGTAGCGGGGACAGGATTTGAACCTGCGACCTCTGGGTTATGAGCCCAGCGAGCTACCGAGCTGCTCCACCCCGCGTCGGTGAACACGACATTACGTGAGGGCAGCCCGCCGAAGCAAATCGATTGGGGGCGAGGTGGCCGGGGTCACGCGGAAAGCTCCTCGCGCAGCGCGTCCCGCAACCGCCCCGCCCGCTCGGCGACCTCCGCGGGCCCGAGCGCCACCGCCCGGTCGGCCCACTTCTGCCCTTCGGCCAGCTCCCCGCGACGCGCGTAGACGAGGGCCAGCCGGAGAGCCGCCCGCCCGTGCCCCGCGTCAGCGGCCCGCGCCCACCACACGGCCGCCTCCGGCTCGCTGCCCTCCCGGGCCAGCAGCAGCCCCAGGTTGAACGCCCCGTTGCGCGACCCGGCCTCCGCCGCCGCCCGGTACCACCGCGCCGCCTCGACCACGTCACCCCGGGCCGCCGCGAGCATGCCCACCCGCACCTGCGCCCGCCGGTGCCCCTGGGAGGCCGCCCGCTCGTACCACTCCTCGCACTCGGTCTTCTCGTGCACGACCTCGCCCAGCTCGTGCGCGGGCTCCGGCGGCCGCCGCGCGTCCAGCACGGTGGCCAGCCGGTACGCCGCCTCGGCGCTGCCGCCGCCGGCCGCGCACCGCAGATGCCGCTCGGCCTCCGGCTCGTCACCCTCGCGCAGCCGTGCGATCCCGACCTGCAGCGCGGCCTCGGTGTGCCCGGCGGCGGCCGCCCGCTCGTACCAGCGCAGAGCGAACCGATCCTCGCCCCGCCCGGCATGCAGGATCCCCAGATTGAACGCGGCGTCCACGCTCCCGGCCTCGGCCGCCTTGGAGAACCACGGCTCCGCCCCGCTCGTGTCGCCGCCCTGGAGCAGCAGGATGGCCAGCGCGTTCGCCGCCTCCCGGTGCCCGGCGTAGGCGGCCCGCCGGTACCACTGCTCGGCCTGCGCGGTCCGCCCCTGCTCGGCGCAGAGCAGCCCGAGGTTGTACGCCCCGTTGTCGTCCCCGGCGTCCAGCGCCGCCCGGTACCAGCGCTCGGCGGTCTGCGTCTCCCCGCGCTCGGCGTGCAGCGCGCCCAGCGCGTTGGCCGCGTTGCCGTCGCCGTCCTGCGCGGCCCTGAGCCACCACACGGCCGCGCTCTCGGTGTCCCCGGCGTCCCGCAGCAGGAACCCGAGCGCGCAGGCGGCGCGCGCTTCCCCGTCCTTGGCGGAGGTCAGGTACCAGCGCCCGGCCTCCTTCAGCTCCCCGCGCTTCTCCAGGATCGCGCCGAGGTGCAGCGCGGCCCGCCGGTGACCGCGCGCGGCGGCCTGCCGGTACCACTGCTCGATCTCCGCGACAGCGTTGTCAGCCCCGCTCTCGTCCTCGTGCGCGACCCTGCGGTCGAGCGCACGTGCGAGCCGGTAGGCGGCCTCGCGGTGCCCGCGGTCGGCGGCGGCCCGCATCCACTGCTCGGCGCCGGCGTCCGCGCGGTGCTCCAGCAGGTCGGCGAGCGCGTACGCGCCCAGCACATGGCCCTGCTCGGCGGACTGGCGCAGCCAGTACTCGGCGGCGGGCTCGTCCCCGCGCTCACGGTGGTGCCGGCCGAGCGCGTGCGCGGCGGCGGCCGAACCGGCGACGGCGGCGATCCGCCACCAGCCGGCGGCCTCCTCGGGGTAGCCGCGCTGGTGCAGGAGGACACCCAGGTTGTTGGCGGCGGCCCGGTCCCCGGCCGCGGTGGCGGCACGCAGCTGGGGCTCGGCTCCGTCGAGATCACCGCGGCGCAGCAGCATGGCACCGAGGACGCTCATCGCCTCGGTGTCGCCGGTCTCAGCGGTGAGCCGGAGGCGTACCTCCTCGGCGGCTTCCCCCATGTCGCCCATCTCGTCCCGCGTCGGCTCCTCACTCGAAGGCTGCACAAATCGCCCTGTCTCGAACAGAGTTGCCTTCTCCCCCATAACATCCATCGTCGCACCACCTGCAACCTGGGTACACCCGGTATACCGCAGCCCGTGAGGTCACTTCAGCGTTTTGTCGACATGCCCACAGAGAGATAAGTGAAACACAGGTCGCCCAACTCCCCATGGCGGCGCGGCCGTACTTCCCCGCCTGTACATGAGTTCGCACACCACGAAGGCCCGGATCCCTCAGGATCCGGGCCTTCGACTTCAGTAGCGGGGACAGGATTTGAACCTGCGACCTCTGGGTTATGAGCCCAGCGAGCTACCGAGCTGCTCCACCCCGCGCCGTTGCCTGGTAACAGTACCACGGCGCAGAGTGGCCTTGATCAACTCGTGTTCTTGTCTGCTGCCTTGTCTGCAGTCTTGTCGGTTGTCCTGTCAGCCGTCTTGTCGGCCTTGGACTGTGCGTCCTCGGCCCGCTTCAGCGCGTCCTGCAGGTCCTTCTGCGCCTTGGCGTACGCCTCCCAGTCCGGCCCCTCCTTCAGGGCCTGCTGCCCGGCGGCGAAGGCCTTCTGCGCGTCTTCCAGCGCCTGCTTCACCGTCGGGTTGCCGGCTCCGGGCGGGTTGGTGGTGCCGGTATCGGGTGGGGTGGTCGTGCCCTGCACTCCGAACACCTTGTTGAGCGCCGCGTCCAGGGTGTCCTCGAAGGCGGTCTTGCCCTCGTAGGTGACCAACACCTTGCGCAGCAAGGGGTACTTGAGTTCACCGCCGCGTACGTAGACGGGCTCCGCGTACAGCAGGCCCCCGTCCAGCGGCACGGTCAGCAGATTGCCGTACTCGACCTTGGAGTGGCCTCTGCTCAGCAGGCTGATCGTCTCGGCGATGTCCGCCTGGGAGTTGAACTGGCTCTGGACCTGCTTGGGTCCGTCGACGGTCGTGCTCGTCGGCAGTTTCAGGACTCTGATCTTGCCGTAGTCACTGGCCCGCGGATCGGAGTCGACGGACATGAACGCGCTGAGGTTGTCCCGCCCGTTCGGTGTGAACGTCGTCGTCAGCGAGAACGCCTGCGCGGCCTGGTCCGGCATCTTCATGCTCAGGTAGTACGGCGGCACCGCACTGCCGGAGTCGTTGGTCGGGTCGTCCGGGACCTCCCACACCTCGCTGCCGCTGAGGAAGGTCTGCGCGTCCGTCACGTGGTAGCGGGTGAGCAGCTCGCGCTGGACCTTGAACAGGTCCTGCGGGTAGCGGAGATGGGCCATCAGGTCCGGAGAGATGTCCGCGCGGGACTTCACCGTGCCGGGGAAGGCCTTCATCCAGGTCTTCAGCACCGGGTCCTTGGTGTCCCACTGGTAGAGCGTGACCTCGCCGGTGTACGCGTCGACGGTCGCCTTCACCGAGTTGCGGATGTAGTTGACCTGGTTCTGCTGGGCCACCACCGCACGGGAGTTGTTGGTCGCGGTCAGCGAGTCGGCCGTCGTGTCACCGAGGGTCGTACGGGAGGCGTACGGGTATCCGTTCGTGGTCGTGTACGCGTCCACGATCCACTGGATGCGGTGGTTCACCACGGCGGGGTAGGCGTCGCCGTCGATGGTCAGCCAGGGGGCGACCGCCTCGACGCGGGCCTTGGGCGTGCGGTTGTACAGGATCCGCGAGCCCTTGCCGATCGCACCGGAGTAGAGGATCTGCGGCTCGTTGAACGCCACCGCGTACGCGGCCCGGTTGATCGGGTTGTCGAGGTTGACGCCGCTCTTGCCGGTGTAGCTGGTGGTCTTCGCACCCTTGTCGTCGGAGTAGTCGATCTCCTTCTGGGGACCGCCGACGATCGAGTACGCGGAGGTCTTCTCGCCGTAGTAGATCCGCTGCTCGTACGTCCCCAGGTCGCCCTCGGAGGGCAGGTTCTTCTCCGTGAAGACCGGCCGGCCCCCGGAGTCGGCCTCGGTGCCCTTGGCGGCGACCACGCCGTAGCCGTGCGTGTAACGGAAGTGGTCGTTGATCCAGTTGTTCTTCGGGATGCCGTCCAGGTTCAGCTCGCGCAGACCGATGACGGTGTCCTGGTCCTTGCCGTCCTTGGCGTACCGGTCGACGTCGAGGTTGGTCGGGAACCCGTAGTAGTTCCAGATCTGCTGAAGCTGCTGGAACGTCGGCGAGACGACGTTCGGGTCCATGATGCGGATGCTGGCCGTGTCGTCGACCTGGTCGCGCAGCTTGGTCTTGTCCGTGGTGCCGGACTTGCCCGGGTACTCGGTGACCTTGGCGTCGTCGATGCCGTACGCCTCACGGGTCGCCTTGAGGTTCTTCTGGACGTACGGGGCTTCCTTGGCCTGCTCGTTGGGCTGGACCTGGAACTTCTGCACGATGGCCGGGTACAGGCCGCCGATCAGGATCGCGGAGAGCACCATCAGGCCGAAGCCGATGACGGGCAGCTGCCAGGTGCGCCGCCACAGGGTGGCGAAGAACAGCAGCGCGCAGATGACGGCGATGCAGAACAGGATCGTCTTGGCCGGCAGATAGGCGTTGGCGTCGACGTAGCGCAGACCGGTCCAGTTGCCGGTCGCCTTGAAGTCGCTGGACTTGACGGCGAGGCCGTACCGGTCGAGCCAGTAGGCGACGGCCTTCAGCGCCACGAAGATGCCGAGGAGCACCGACAGATGCCCGGTCGCGGCGGCGGTGGCGCGCGCGCCCGGACTGGTGACCCGCAGCCCGCCGTACAGGTAGTGGGTGAGCGCGGCGGCGATCAGGCAGAGGATCGCGGTGGCGAATCCGAAGCCGAGCAGGAACCGGTACCAGGGCAGGTCGAAGGCGTAGAAGGAGACGTCGAGGTGGAACTGCGGGTCCTTCTGGTGGAAGGGCACGCCGTTGACCCACATCAGCCAGGTGCGCCACTGGCTGGAGGCCGAGGCACCCGCGATCAGCCCGACGAGGGAGGTGACGGCGAGCAGCATCCACGTCTTGTACGGCGCGATGCCCATCCGGTAGCGGTCCAGGCTCTGCTGTTCCATGGACATGGCGCTCAGCGGGGGCCGCAGCCGGTGCGCGAGCCAGATGTTGAAGCCCACGGCGAGAGCCATCAGCAGACCGAAGACGAAGAACAGCCCGATCTTGGTCGACAGGGTCGTGGTGAACACGGACGAGTAGTGCACCGACCGGTACCACAGCCAGTCCGTCCAGAAGCCCGCGAACATGGTGAACGCCATGCCGAGGACGGACAGGACGCCCAGCGTCATGAGCAGGGTCCGGGCGCGCCGGGACGGGCGGCCCGCTCTGATCCGCGGCCCCGTCGGGCCTCCGCCGCGGTCCGGCATCTGGAAAGCCAAGGTGCGCACCTCGAAGTTCGCTGTCGATCCGTCAGGCCCTCGTGTTCGCGGGCCCTCCGTGGCCCCCCGTGATCGCGGGCCCACACCTATGCAACTTACTCACGGTTTACTCGGTTCCCGATTCCGGCCGGTAACGAGGCAGGATTGTGACCATGTCCAACACTCCCATGGCAGCGAGCCCGCTCACCCGGGCCGTACTCGAGATCGACGAGTACGCCTCCGGCCTCGGCTGGGACCAGCCCGCTCGCCTCTTCGCCCTCGTAGACACCGCACGGCTGCGGGCTCAGGAACCCTCGCTCGCCGCCCAGCTCGGCCTGGAGGACGAGTCCGAGACCACCGGTCTCACCCCGATCGAGCAGGACGAGGTCCCGACGGACAAGCCGCTCGACGAGTTCCTCGGCACCATCGCCTGGCCGGACGCGGTGGTCGGCTGCGCGCTGACGGTGGAGCGCCTGATGCTGCCTCCGTCGGCCGAGGCGCAGGTCCCGCAGGGCCTGAGCGGGGCCAAGCTGACCAAGTGGGTGGCGGACCACCCCGAGCGCCAGGAGGTCCGCATGACGGTCGCGGTGCTGCGCGACGGCAGCCGCGACTCGGCGCTGCGGCTGCGCGAGAAGGACTCCCCGACGGAGGTTCTGACGGGCCCGGACCTGGTGCCGGGCCTGGCGGATGCCCTGTCGGCCACGTTCGCGGACTGACGTCCTCTTCTCACCGGTCTCACCGGTCTCACAGGTCCTGTACGGCGCTGGGGGCGCCCCTTGTCACAAGGGGCGCCCCCAGCCGTGTACCGGGATCCGCTCGTCAGCCCTTGGCGGTGCACTTCGGCAGGTCGGCGGTGTCGCCGCTGCGGATGTCCTTCATGGCGTCGAGCGCGTCGCCGATGGTCTTGACCTTGACCAGGGTGAGTCCGCTCGGGGTGTCCTTGGCGGCGGCCGCGCAGTTCTCGGCGGGCGTCAGGAAGTACTGGGCCCCCTTGCTGCGCGCGCCGACGGTCTTCATCTCGATGCCGCCGATCGGCCCGACCGTGCCGTTGTCGTCGATGGTCCCGGTACCGGCGACGAACTTGCCGCCGGTGAGGCTGCCCGGGGTGAGCTTGTCGTAGATGCCGAGCGCGAACATCAGTCCGGCGCTGGGCCCGCCGACGTCGGCGAGCTTGATGTCGATGGTGAACGGGAAGGTGTGGTCGGTCCCGGCGGAGATCCCGACGATGGCCCGCTTGGCACCGCTGTCGGCGGAGGTCGCCGTCGTGATCTTCACGTCCTGCGTCCTGGTCGCCGTCTTGTGCTCCTTCTCGGCGGCGGTCTGCTCCTTGACGGGGACGACGGTGAAGACGACGTCCTGCCCCGGCTTGTGCTTGGTGACGAGCCTCGCGACATCGGACGGCTGCTTCACCGCCGTACCGTCCACGGCCTTGACCACATCACCGGCGTGCAGCTTGCCCTCGGCCGGGGAGCCCTTGACGACGGTGGAGACGATCACCCAGGACTTCACCGGGACGCCCAGTTCCTTCAGGGCGGCGACCTTGGCGCTCTCCTGGGACTGGCTGAACTCCTCGGCGTTCTCCTGGGTGGACTGCTCCTCCGTCTTGCCGTCCGGGTAGAGCGTGTCGTGCGGCACGATCCTGGTGTCGTGGGCCAGCCAGCCGTAGACGGCCTCCACCAGGTTCATCCGGAAGTCGGCGCTGGTGACCCGGACGGTGGTCATGTTCAGATGCCCGTCCGTCGGGTAGGTCTTGTGCCCCTCGATCTGCAGCACCGGCTCGCCGTCGTGCTCCCCGAGCGTGTTCACGGTCGGCCCCGGGGACATCTCCGAGTACGGCACGGGGATGAGCACTCCCGCGCACAGGAGCGCGATCAGCATCAGGGTGGAGGCGAGCATCGTCGCGGTGCGGCGTGGCATGCAACGACAGTACGGGACGCCTCTGTCAGCGCACCGTCAGGGCACCCCCGTCAGGCGCCGCGCGCATCCGAGCGGGGCTTCTCCATGGCCTCGCGGAAACGGGCGTACCCGTCCAGTTCGGGTCCGTCGCTGCGGGCCCGCCGAGTCCGGTTGGCCCAGCTGCCCCACAGACCGGCACCGACCGCAGCCACAAGCGGAATCAGCAACCAGGCAAGCGCTGCCATGCCGACCTCCCAACCCCATGAGCGTCCGCGACTGACCGATCAGCAGATTAACCATCCGTACCGACAACGCTCACGGCAGGGGGTCGGTTACGCAACCGGAGGGAGTGGTGGGCCGAACGTGAACACGGGTGCGACCGAAGTCAGCAGGCGCCGACCCACTCCTCGGTGCCGTCGGAGAACTTCTGGTGCTTCCAGATGGGCACCTCGTGCTTGAGGTCGTCGATCAGCTTGCGGCACGCCTCGAAGGCCTCGCCCCGGTGCGGGCACGACACGCCCACGACGACGGCGAGGTCCCCGACGTCGAGCTCGCCGACCCGGTGGACGGCGGCCAGCGCGCGCACCGGGTACTGGGCGACGACCTTCTCGGCGATCCGCCGCATCTCGGCCTCGGCGCTGGGATGGCAGGAGTACCCGAGCGCGTCGACGTCGGCGCCCCCGTCGTGGTTCCGCACGGTCCCCACGAACAGCGCGATGCCGCCGGCGGCGTCGTCCCCGACGGCCCGGAAGACCTCGTCCACGGACAGCGCGGTCTCCCGGATGCCGATCAGCTTGATGGGATCCTGAGCCGCCTGCTCACCGGGGTGATCGTTCGTAGCTGCCATGGGTCCATCGTGCCGCATGCCCCGACAACGAGGAATACGAGTTTCACCAGGCACGCGCGCGTGCTGCTTTGGAGCCTTCTACAGAGGCTCGTCAGCGGGGCAGAGCCCCTCGCCTCACCGCCGCCGAGCCTTCCGAGCCCGCCGAACCACAGCGGCAGCGCCCAGCAGGGCCACCGTCGCTCCCGCCGCACCGGCCGCCGTCGCGTCCTTGCGCCCCAGCCGGCGCCCGGCGACCGTATGCCGCCCGGACACCTCTTCCAGCAGCTCCGCGAGAACTTCCTCGTTGGTCCACCCCGGCCGCCACCCGGCGTCGTGCAGCCGGCTCCCGCTGACCACCCAGGGATACATCGTGTACGCCAGGTCCCCCGCCGGAGACGGGGTGAGCCCGATCCGGTGCAGCCGGGCCGCCGCGCCGAGCGCGACCGCCGACGGCAGCTCCATCCGCCGGATCCCGCTCAGCTCCTCGACCTCCTCCTGCTCCAGCCACCCGTCACAGCCGACGGCCAGCTCCCCGTCGACCTTCTCCAGGACGGCGTACTCCAGAGCGCTGCACAGATCCTCGACGTGACAGAACTGCCACGCGGGCCGCGACCCGGCGACGACCAGCAGTCGAGGCGACTCGAAGTACCTGGTCAGCGCGGTGTCCGTGCCCCCGACCAGCACGGCGGGCCGTACCACGGTCACGTTCAGCCCCGGATGCGCCCGCGGCGCGCGCCGCGCCAGCCGCTCGATCTCCAGCAGATCCCCGACCCCGGTCGCCTCGGCCGTGGCCCGCAGCTCGGCGTCCTCCGACAGCGGCAGCTCGTTGTCCGGCAGCGCGCCGTACACCATCGCGGACGTGCACAGCACCACCCGGTGCACCCCGGCCGCCGCGGCCGCGGTCAGCACGGTCTGTGTCCCCCGGACGTTGTAAGCGGTGCGGGCGGCCGGGTCGCTGCCGAGGTCCAGGTCGAGCGCCAGATGCACCACCACGTCCGCGCCGCGCAGCTTGTCGGCGATCGACGGGTCGCGCACGTCGAGGATGTGCCACTGCGCTGCCGCGCACTCGCCGCGCCGCTCGTCGATGGCGATGACCTGTTTGATCTCCTCGGATGCGGCGAGCCGCTCGGTGAGCAGGGCGCCCACCCCGCCGGCGGCGCCGGTGACCGCGACGACGGGTCCGCGCACGGCGGGCGGGGTTGAGGGGTTTCGCGCTGCGCGAACCTGCGGATCCGGGGAACTCACCTGGCGTCTCCAGAGGTTGTCTTCAGTACGGGCGCGACTGACGCGGCCGTACCAGGTGCATCCATCCTGCCGCAGGCCCTCTGTGGACGAAGCACCGAGGCCCGATCGGGTCCGGGTGTCTACGCTGGGTGGTGATGTCGGGCAGCCGCGCCGCCGGAGAATCACCGGCGGCCTTACCAGCCGAGGAACCCCGTGAGTGACACCCCATTCGGATTCGGCCTTCCGCCGGAGGAGCCGGAAGACGGCGACGAGGGCAAGAAGAAGGACCAGCAGAGCGGTGGTGGGCAGGGACCGGCCAACCCGTTCGGCTTCGGCGGCCTGCCCGGAGCCGGAGGCTTTGGCGGCCCCGGCGCCGACAATCCGTTCGCAGCGATGTTCGGTTCTCTGAACCCCACCGACCTGGGCGCCGCGTTCCAGCAGCTGGGCCAGATGCTCTCCTACGAGGGCGGCCCGGTGAACTGGGACATGGCCAAGCAGATCGCCCGCCAGACGGTCTCCCAGGGCACCCCGGACGGCGTCAAGGACGCGAGCGTCGGCACCGCCGAGCGCACCGCGGTCGAGGAGGCCGTCCGCCTGGCCGACCTGTGGCTGGACGACGCGACGTCCCTGCCGTCGGGCGCCGCCTCGGCGGTGGCCTGGTCCCGCGCGGAGTGGGTCGAGGCGACCCTGCCCGCGTGGCAGGAGCTGGTCGACCCGGTCGCCGAGCGGGTCGGCGCGGCCATGGGCGACGTCCTGCCGGAGGAGATGCAGGCCATGGCGGGCCCGCTGATCGGCATGATGCGCTCGATGGGCGGTGCCATGTTCGGCACGCAGATCGGGCAGGCCGTCGGTGTGCTCGCGGGCGAGGTCGTCGGTTCGACCGACATCGGCCTGCCCCTGAGCCCGGCCGGCAAGGCGGCGCTGCTGCCGGCCAACGTGGCGGCCTTCGGCAAGGACCTCGGCGTGCCGCAGGAGGAGGTCCGGCTCTACCTGGCCCTGCGCGAGGCCGCGCACCAGCGCCTGTTCTCGCACGTACCATGGCTGCGCTCGCACCTGTTCGGCGCGGTCGACGGGTACGCGCGCGGGATCAAGGTCGACACGGCCAAGCTGGAGGACGTGGTCGGCCAGTTCGACCCGCAGAACCCCGAGCAGCTGCAGGACGCCCTCCAGCAGGGCATGTTCCAGCCGGAGGACACGCCCGAGCAGAAGGCGGCCCTGGCCCGTCTGGAGACGGCTCTGGCGCTCGTCGAGGGCTGGGTGGACGCGGTGGTCCACGCGGCCGCGAAGCCGCGTCTGGCGTCCGCCGACGCCCTGCGCGAGACCCTGCGCCGGCGCCGGGCCACCGGCGGTCCGGCGGAGCAGACGTTCGCCACACTGATCGGCCTGGAGCTGCGCCCGCGCCGGCTGCGCGACGCCTCCCGTCTGTGGGCCTCGCTCACGGACGCGCGCGGGGTCGACGGCCGGGACGCCCTGTGGGCCCACCCGGACATGCTGCCGACGGCCTCCGACCTGGACGACCCGGACGGCTTCGTGCACCGCGAGCAGCTGGACTTCTCCGAGCTGGACAAGATGCTCGGCGAGGCGGCGAGCGGCTCCGGCGAGAAGCCGAACCTGAAGAAGGACGACGAGGGCAAGGGCGACGACGCCGAGTGAGTCTGCACGACGACGCGGTCCTCGTCCTGAAGGGGTACGAGGGCCAGGAAGACCTGCGCCAGGCCTACCTGAACCATCTGGCGGCCCACCCGGACGGCATGTGGAAGGCCTGCCACGCGGGCCACGTCACGGCGAGCGCGCTGGTGATCGACCCCGAGCGCGACCGGGTGCTGCTCACGCTGCACAGGAAGCTGCGGATGTGGCTGCAGATGGGCGGCCACTGCGAGCCGGGCGACGCCTCTCTGGCCGCTGCGGCCCTGCGTGAGGCGACCGAGGAGTCCGGTATCGCGGGGCTGACGCTGCTGCCGGGCGGTCCGGTGCGCCTGGACCGGCATCCGATCCCGCCGCCGTGCCACTGGCACTTCGACGTGCAGTACGCGGCGCTGGCCCCGAGCGACGCCGAGCACGTGGTCAGCGACGAGTCGCTGGACGTGCGCTGGTTCGCCTACGACGAGGTGGCGGACGTGGCGGACGAGTCGGTCGTACGTCTGCTGGACGCGACCCGCGCCAGGCTCTGAACAGGTAAGGGGCGACCGCCACAGCGGTCGCCCCTTACGTTTGTCTTCCGGACGGTCAGCTCCAGACGTTGCCCTGGTTCTGGCCGCGCGCCCCCTGCTGCCCCATGCCGAACTGCGCGGCGAGGCCCTGGCCGATCTGAGCGTTCTGCGGCGGCAGCAGCTCGCTGGGCTGCACGAGCGCGAACCCGGAGCCCATGAAGCTCAGCTCCCAGCCCTCACCGGTGTTGCCGCGCCGCCGCCACACTCCCGAGGAGTGCGTCTGGGCCTGCATCTGCACCCGCAGGCCGGTGGACCAGGCGACGATCGCGTCGGCGTCGCAGTTGACGTACTTGTCGGGCGTGACCTGCATCAGCAACGGCGCGCCCGAGGTCATCAGGGCCACCTTGCCGCGCCCGGTGATGTTCAGCTGGTACTTCCCGGACCCGGAGATGCCGTAGAGGCTGTCGACGGCGATGACCTCGTGGTGCAGCGAGGAGTCCATGGCGAGGACGTAGCTGCTGTCGACCGTCAGGCCGTCCTGCTCGACCTCCATGACGTGCACGTGCTGGGCGAGGTTGGCGAGGTAGACCGTGCCCTGCCCGTGGCAGCGCATCAGGTCCAGGCCCTCGCCGGTGTACGCACGCGCGCGTGCCTGGCTGTTGCTGCGGTACTCGGCGTCGAACTCGACGAGTCCCTGGTAGGCGACCATGGTGCCCTTGCGGGCGAGGAGGTCGTCGTGACCCTCCAGGGTGACCCGGAGCATCTGCTTGTTCTGCAGGCTCCAACGCTCCTGTGTCTGGGAGTCGTTGTACGCGAAAAGCGGGCTCTGCATGATGTTTCTGGCTCCCCCTCAGCCCCGGAACCGGAGGCGGTCGGTGCTGTCCTCGCTGGGCTGGACGACGACGATGCCCTGGCCGGAGAAGGCCATCTGGTAGGCCTCACCGCTGCCCCGGCCGATCAGTGACTGCGCCTTGAAGCTGCGCTTGCCCTTCACCTTCAGGTTCGGGGACCAGGCGACGAGCGCGTCGGGGTCGACGTACGTCTCGTCCTCGCCGCCGCCGCAGTCGACGACGATCGGCTTGCCCCGGGAGGTCAGCGCGACCCAGCCCTGCCCGGAGATCCTCGTGTTCCACAGGCCCTGCCCGGCGAACTTAGCGAGCCCCTTGACGCGCTCCACGCCCCAGTTGAGGTGGGCGTCGAAGGCGAGCAGGTTGGTGGCGTTGACGGAGATGCCGTCGCCGTTGAGGTTGATCACGACGACGTCGGCGCCGTAGTCGGCGAGGTAGAGCAGTCCGTCGCCGGAGCACTTCATCAGCGGCGCGCCCTCGCCGGTGATCCAGTCGCGGGCGATCTGGCGCACGGCCGGCGGGTTGGGCTCGTACTGGATGAAGCCTTCGTAGGCGACCATCGACCCCACGCGCGCGAGAAGGTCGTTCCCGGTCTGCAGGGCGACCTTCAGCATGTGATTGCCGTGGTTCTCCATACGGGCGGTGACGGGTGCGGGGGCGTAGCCCGCGAGCGGCTGGTTCATGACGGGCTCCCTCAGACCTCGTACGGCTGGACGACGATGAAGTTGCCGGGCGCGCCCCGGAACTGCAGGTTGACGCTCTCACCGGTGTCGCCCGGGTAGGCGTTGCGGCGCATCCGGACCTGGCTGGAGACGATCACCTGGGAGGCGGCCGACCAGGCGACCACCGCGTTGCAGTCGGCGAAGGTCGTGGGCGTCACGGGCAGCACGACGGGCGTGCCGTGCGTCTTGACGACGATCGTGCCGGTGCCCTGGAACTGCATGGTGAACAGCGCGCCGCCCGGGATGCCGTGGCCCTCGATGCGGCGGACCTCGTACTGGAGGCTCTCGTCGAAGGCGAGGACGTTCTCCGCGGACACGCAGATGGCGTCGCCCTGCAGCTCGACGGGGTGCAGGTGGGTGGAGTTCTCGGCGAGGAACACCTGGCCGTTGCCGGTGCAGCGCATCAGCTGCATCTCCTGGCCGGTCGCGTTGCCCACGAGCCGCCCGGCGAACCCGGCGCCCTTGTAGCTGAAGTCGACCTTGCCCTGGTAGAGCACCATGCTGCCCTGCCGGGCCAGCACGGGCTGCCCGCCGATGCCGAGGTCGACACGGATCAGCTTCTTGTTCTGCTGCGTCCAGCGCTGTCCGGTGGGCGTCTCCTTGAACGCCTGGAGCGCGGCCGTGACACCGGCACCGCCCTGGGGAGCGCCCTGCGGCACTCCGTAGGGGGCGGCCTGCTGGCCGGGGACCTGGCCGTAGGGCGGCTGCTGGCCGTAGCCCGGCGGCATCGGCGCGCCCGGCTGACCGCCGTAGGAGGGCTGCTGGCCGTAGCCCGGAGGCATCGGCGCGCCGGGCTGGCCGCCGTACGACGGCTGCTGCGGCGGCTGGCCGTAGGGCGCGGGCGCCGGGGCCGGCGGATGGACCGTGCCGCCGGCGGGCGGGGTCAGGGGGGCGACGATCGTCGGCGCCGCATGCACGTTCGGCGCGGGCGCCGGGGCCGGGGGCGGAGTCGCGCTCGGCGGCGCGAAGCCCTGCGGAGCGGGCGCGGGAGCCGGAGCAGGGGCGGGCGCGGGCGCCGGGGCGCCGAAGGCGGGCGGCGGGCCCGCATGGGCGGGCGGGGCGAAGCCGGGGGCGGCGCCGGACTGCGGCTGCTGCGGGGCGGCGGGCGCCTCCTCCTCCGCCACCTCGCCGCCGAAGTTCTTCAGCAGCGCCTCCAGGCCGCCGTCGAAGCCCTGACCGACCGCGGCGAACCGCCACACGTCCTTGAAGTACAAGTCACCGAGCATCACGGCCCGCTCGGTGGTGAACTCCGAGCCGTTGAAGGAGTACCGCGCGACCTCCTCGCCGCCGGCCACGATGCGCACGTATCCGGGACTGATCTGCGACATCTGCCCGGCACCGTCGATGGTCGCCGTGAAGGACAGCTTGCGGATCTGGGAGGGGATCCGGTCCAGGGTGACCCGGAACGACTCCGTGTCGCCCGACTGGGTACCCAGCAGCTGGATGGACTCCTCCGGGGACTTCGGCTGGTTGAAGAAGACGAAGTACCGGTCGTCCGAGAGACGCTCGTCGGCGTCCAGACCGAAGCAGCTGATGTCGAAGGTCAGTCCGGGGGCGGAGATCTGCACGCCTACGTACAGATCCGTACCCGCCGTCAGGTCACTGATCCTGGCCTTGTGGCCGCGTTGGAATTCCCTGGCCATGCGTTACGACCGTCCCCCATCCCGAATTGAGTGCGTCGCGCCAGGCTAACGGCAAACCCCGACATCGGACGCAGCCGGTACAGACCCGGTACACAACCGCGCCCGGGGGCAGAACTACGGCGCCCGTTCACTCCCCGCGCGCGCCGGGCACATGGGGCAGCCGCTCGGCCGCCACCACCCCTTCGAGGTAACCGCGCGCCCGTTCGGTGCGCGGGTAGGACTCCAGCAGCCGCCAGAAGTCCGGCCCGTGACCGGGCACCAGCAGATGCGCCAGCTCATGGCACAGCACGTAGTCGACGACGTACTCCGGCATCCCCTGCAGCCGGTGCGAGAGCCGGATGCTGCCCTCGGCCGGGGTGCACGAACCCCACCGGGTGTTCTGGTTGGTGACCCAGCGCACGGAGGCGGGGCGCGCCCGGCCGTCGAAGTACTGGTCCGACAGCCGCTCGGCGCGCTCGGTCAGCTCCGCGTCGCCCAGCACCCGTTTGCTCTCCTGGGCGGCCAGTTTGTCGAGCATGACGGTCACCCAGCGCTGCTCCTCCGCCTCGGACATCCGGGCGGGGATCAGTACGACGGTGCGATCGCCCTCGCGGTACGCGGAGACCGTGCGGCGGCGCCGGGTACTCCTGCGGACCTCGATCGCGCTCGCCCCCGAGCCGCTCGGCGGCTGGCTCGTCGTGCTGCGCTGTGGCTTTCCGGCGCGGTGCAGGGGGTCGGCGGGCACGCCCCGACGTTACCCGCTGGACAGCGCCGAAGTCCCGGCTCCGGAACGGTTCGATGCCGATACCCCACCATGCGTTTGATTTGTACGACCGATATGCCCGACTGGTACACCCAATTAGTACGACGATCATCCCCCGCCTGTGGACAACGCCCGCCACCCGTCAGCACGACCCGGCATGCTGGCAGGCGTCGACGGAGCTCGACCGGCTTCACCGACAACACGGATGTCCACGAACGTCATGGACACCCACGGACTCAAGGAACACTTCAGGGCAATTCACGGGATACGGGGGACCTGCCATGCATCCGATGGTGAAACCCGCGCTGCGGCGCGGCTGGCGCGACCTCAACACCGTGCAGTTCGGTATGACCCCGGCGCACGCCATGACACTGGGCCCGATGGACACGGCCACGGGCAGCTTCCTGGACCTGCTCAACGGCACCCGGGCCCTGCCCCTGCTGCGCGAGGAGGGCCGGCGCATGGACCTGCAGGACGGCGACGTCGACGCACTCCTCGACCGGCTGGCCCGGGCCGGCCTGCTCGACGACACGCGCGGCGGCGGACCCACCGCGGACACCCTGCGCGAGAAGACGGAAGTCCTGGAGCGGCTCCGCCCCGACCTCGCCTCCCTCTCCCTGACCGCCCCCGAACCAGGCGGCGCCCTCGGCCGGCTCGCGGCCCGCCGCTCCCTACGGGTACAGGTACGAGGCGCGGGGCGGGTCGGCGCCGTACTGGCCTCGGTACTGTCCGGGGCCGGCGTCGGCGAGGTCGACGTGCGCGACGTGGGACGCGTGGAACCGTGGGACATCGCCCCGGGCGGGCTGCCCGCCGACTCCCTCCGCGAGCGCCGGGACGAAGCGGCACGGGCAGCCGTCCGCCGCGCCGCCCCCGACCGCCCACCACGCCGCACCCGCTCCACCAGCTGCGGCACGGCGGACCCCGGACTCTCCCTCGTGATCCTCGCCCCCAGGGACGACGTCGCCGTGCACACACCGGACCCGTTCACCGCCGAACCCCTCATGGCCTCGGGAACACCCCACCTGTACGCAGGCGTCGTCGAAGGCACCGGGATCGTCGGACCGCTCGTCCTGCCCGGCGAGACCAGCTGCGCCGGCTGTCTGCACCAGGACCGCACGGACCGGGACCCCGCCTGGCCCCGCCTGGTCGCCCAGTGGCGCTCCGGAAAGGCCCGCCGCGTCGGCGCCTGCGACCTGGCACTCGCGACCACCGTCGCGGGGCTGGCCGCCGCACACGCCCTCGCCTTCCTCGACGGAGCGTCGCCGTCCAGCACGGGCGCCCGCTGGGAGACCTCCCTGCCCACTCTGAACTGGCACTCCCGACCGGTGCGGCCCCACCCGGCATGCGAGTGCGGGGCCGCGGAAAGAGGAAATGGGGAGCACTCCTCAACCGACGGGGAGCCGCGCGAGACAATGGCGGTGCAACGGCCGTCGACCGAGCGACGACGCGAGGCAGGCGCGGCGCGGCCGACTGGGACTTGGAGGGCGCATGTCTGATCTTCCCCGGAAGGCGGTCACCCGTACCGCCAAGCTCGCCGCGCTCCCGCTCGGCTTCGCAGGCCGGGCGACCTGGGGGCTGGGCAAGCGGATCGTGGGCGAGTCCGCGGAGATCGTCGGCCGGGAGCTGCAACAGCGCACCGCGGAGCAGCTGTTCAAAGTCCTCGGCGAGCTCAAGGGCGGAGCCATGAAGTTCGGGCAGGCCCTGTCCGTCTTCGAGTCCGCCCTGCCGGAGGAGGTCGCCGGCCCCTACCGCGCGGCACTGACCAAGCTCCAGGACGCGGCGCCGCCGATGCCGACCCGCACCGTGCACGCGGTGCTCGAGGAGCGGCTGGGCGAGGACTGGCGGGAGCTGTTCCTGGAGTTCGAGGACAAGCCGGCGGCCGCGGCCTCCATCGGGCAGGTGCACCGGGCGGTCTGGCACGACGGCCGTGAGGTGGCGGTCAAGGTGCAGTACCCGGGCGCGGGCGAGGCCCTGCTGTCCGACCTGAGCCAACTCAGCCGCTTCGCCCGGCTGTTGGGGCCGCTCATCCCCGGCATGGACATCAAGCCGCTGATCGCGGAGATGCGGGACCGCGTCTCCGAGGAGCTGGACTACGCACTGGAGGCCCAGGCCCAGGACGCCCACGCGCAGGAGTTCGCGGACGACCCGGACGTGATGGTCCCGGCCGTGGTGCACCAGTGCGAGCAGATCCTGGTCACCGAGTGGATCGACGGGATCCCGCTGTCCGAGATCATCACGGACGGCACCGAGGAACAGCGCGACCGCGCCGGCCAGCTCCTGGCCCGCTTCCTCTTCTCCGGACCGGCCCGCACCGGCCTGCTGCACGCCGATCCGCATCCCGGCAACTTCCGTCTGCTGCCCGGCGGCCCGGACGGCGACGACGACTGGCGCCTGGGCGTCCTGGACTTCGGCACCGTCGACCGGCTCCCGGGCGGCCTGCCGACACCGATCGGCATCTCCCTGCGGATGACCCTGGACGGCGAGGCGGAGACCGTCTACGAGCTGCTGTGCGGGGAGGGGTTCGTCAAGGAGTCCATAGAGCTGGACCCCGACGCGGTCCTCGACTACCTGCTGCCGATCATCGAGCCGGCCCGGGCCGACGCGTTCACCTTCACCCGCTCATGGATGCGCAGCCAGGCCGCCCGCATCGCCGACCCCCGCTCCCCCGCCTACCAGCTGGGCAAGCAGCTCAACCTGCCGCCGGCCTATCTGCTGATACACCGGGTGACGCTGAGCACCATCGGCGTGCTGTGCCAACTGGGGGCCACGGTACGACTGCGGGACGAACTGGAGGAGTGGCTGCCCGGGTTCGTCCTCGAGGACGAAGCGATGGAGGAGGAACCGGCTGTGGAGGCGTGACCGGGGCTGCTGGAATACCGGGCTGCCGGGCTGCCACGGTGTTGGTGAGGGGCGGGGTGGGGAGGGGCGGGGGTGGGGAGGGGGGAGGGCCCCCGGAGAAGCGTTCTCACCACCAGGACGAGTCCAGCCGCCCCTCGATCGCCCGCAGGTTCTCCCGGGAGCAGACGTCGCAGAAGTACTGACGGATGCCGTTCTCCACGGAGCAGGTCCACGTGGTCGGCTGGGAGCCGTCGGCGGGGGTGCCGCAGCGGGCGCACACGAGGGGGCGTGGCTCCGTGCTGGAGCCGCCCTGATCACTTCCTCCAAGAGGACTCGTCACCTGGTGACGATAACTCTCCGGCCGGTGGATCGCCGTGCACAACGCACCGAGGGGGCCGGTCCGTTCGGTCGGACCGGCCCCCTCGGGGAAGGCTTAGCCTCCCTGGACCGGGAGGCCACCGCTTCGGGTGTGCTGGGTTACTGCATGACGGCCATGGCGAGCGCACGGCGGGCGCGCATCGAGGCGCGTTCCGCCCGGCGCTGCATCCGTCGAGCGGTCACCAGGCGCAGGGCCTGACGTTCCCGCGCGGCGTCGTGCAGGCGCTCGTGCATATGCGCACGGGCCAGGGCTTCTGGGATGAGTTGCATCTCTCGGGTCCTGTTCTGACGCGAGCCGGTCGCGCCGTTCATCGTGAAGTCTGGGGTCGCGGAGCCGGTGGGCTCGCTGGTGGACGGCTTCATCGGGGCCTGCTTCTTGGGGTCGTGCGTGAGGGGGCGATCGATCGTTCCTGCGGTGTTCATGCCGTGACCGGGTTCTTGCGCGGGCGGCCACGGGGCCGCTTGCGGGCGACGACGACACCCTGGACGAACAGCTCGCCACCCCAGACGCCCCAGGGCTCACGCCGCTCCTTGGCGCCGGCGAGGCAGGCCTCGATCAGCGGGCAGGTGCGGCAGAGGGACTTGGCGTACTCGACGTCCGCGGGCGACTCGGCGAAGAAGACCTCCGGGTCGTAGGAGCGGCAGGGGACGGGTACGCCGAGGTTCTCGATGGCGTCGTCGAGCGCGGTGAGCGCGGTGAGGGGGGTCAAGGTGGAGTCCTCCGTGAGGCCGGGCGGGGGGATCGTTTGTGAAGGCGGTACGGACGGGGCGTGCGCTTCGAGTTGCACGGTTGGTCTTCCTCGTCTGGTCGTTCCGGCCGGTTGACCGGGTGTCGGCTTGGTACCGGGTTCTTTCCTTGTCCCGAGGCCCCTTCGCTCTGTCGTCCCCGTTCGGGGCAAACAGAAGGGCCGCGGATCCCGGGTGGGGTTCCGCGGCCCTGAAGGCGCCGGCCTGATCGGCGATCAGGCTGGATCACTCCAGGGTTCTGGCCCACGGAAGGCCCACATCAGGTGGTGCTGCGTCGTCTGCTTCCGGAATCCGGCACCGGCTGCCGCAAAGGCATAGGCATGTGCCCGTGCCACTACCGCTTCCAGTGCCTTGGTCGGTCGCTCATTGCGCTCACGGATGGGAAGACCCGCGAGAGACAGGGAGGACGCCGGACGGTCGGCACGAATGCCGGACAGACCGGTGCCCTGGTTCGAGGCGCCGAGCATGCACGTGGAGACGGTCGAGCGATCGGTCAGTTTGGCCGTGCTGATGAAGCTGGTGTTGATGCTGATCACTGGACTCGCCTCCTCTCGGCGTCTTGGGGACTGGGGTGAGCCAGTCCGTTCGGGTATGCAAGTACATCACGGGATCAGGGCCTTGGAGAAGGCCGCTGTTTCCGTGCCTAGAACCTATGGGGATTGCTGGGGCATGCGCAAACTATTTTTTCGACGAGTTCGTATCAGTCGTCCTCGTCGCCTTCTCCGCCCTCTTGACCTGCGCAGATGGCCAGAACTTCGGTTCCGTAGCGCTGCAGCTTGCGGCTGAGGACGCCGGGGATGCGGGACAACTCGGCCGGGCTGTCGGGCCGTGCCTCGGCGATGGCCATCAGGGTCCGGTCGGTGAAGACGCAGAAGTCGGGCTGGCCGCTGCTGCGGGCCTGGACGGCGCGCCAGGCGCGCAGCCGCTCGTAGAGGCCTTCGTCCATGTCGGAGGGGCAGTCCTCACAGCGCATCAGTTTCATCTCGCCGGCGTCGGTGAGGGTGCGGCCGCATACGCGGCAGCGGGCGGGGGTGCGCTGGGTGCGGCGCGGGACGGCCGGGATCTCGGTGAGGGTGCCGCGTTCGATGCCTCCGGTGGCTCCTGTGCCGGTGCGGCCGACGGTGGCGGTGGAGCCGGGGCGCAGGCCGTCGAGGAAGTGGCTGGGCCTGCGGTTGGGACGGCCGCCGGGTGAGCGGGACAGGGACCAGGAGAGGTGCAGCCGTTCTCTGGCGCGGGTCACGCCGACGTAGAGGAGGCGGCGTTCTTCTTCGATCTGTTCGTCCGTCTTGGCGTAGGTGATCGGCACCATGCCCTCGGCGATGCCGACCAGGAAGACGGCGTCCCATTCCAGGCCCTTGGCCGCGTGCAGGGAGGCCAGGGTGACGCCCTGGACGGTGGGAGCGTGCTGGGCGTTCGCCCGCTCGTCGAGTTCCGCCACGAAGTCGGCGAGGGTGGCCTTGGGGTGGGCGGCGGCGAAGTCGTGGGCGAGGTTGACGAGGGCGGCGAGTGATTCCCAGCGTTCTCTGGCGGCGCCGGAGCCGGCGGGGGGTTGGCTGGTCCAGCCTTCTCCGGAGAGGACGGCGCGTACCTGGGAGGGCAGGTCGACGGCGTCGTCGAGCAGGGAGTCGTTGCCGCCGAAGCGGGCTGCGCCGCGCAGGGCGACGCCTGCTTTGCGTACCTCGGGGCGGTCGAAGAAGCGTTCGGCGCCGCGGAGCTGGTAGGGGACTCCGGCGTCGGCGAGGGCCTGTTCGTAGGTTTCGGACTGGGAGTTGGTGCGGAACAGGACGGCGATCTCGGCGGCGGGGATGCCGGCGTCGATGAGTTCGCGGATGCGGCGGGCGGCGCCTTCGGCCTCGGCGGGCTCGTCGGTGTACTCGGTGTAGACGGGGTCGGGGCCAGAGGGGCGTTGGGAGACGAGTTCCAGCCGGTGGTCTGCGGCGCGGCCGCTGGCCTGGGTGAGCAGTCCGTTGGCGAGGTGGACGACCTGGGGGGTGGAGCGGTAGTCGCGGACGAGCTTGACGACGGTGGCGCCGGGGTGGCGGACGCGGAAGTCGAGGAGGTGGTCGGGTGTTGCTCCCGTGAACGAGTAGATCGTTTGGCTGGCGTCGCCGACGACGCACAGGCTGTCGCGGTTGCCGAGCCAGAGGTCCAGGAGTCGCTGCTGGAGGGGGCTGACGTCCTGGTACTCGTCGACGACGAAGTGCTGGTACTGGGTGCGGATCTGTTCGGCGATGTCGTGTCGGTCCTGGAGGATGGCGACGGTGAGCAGCAGGACGTCTTCGAAGTCGATGACCGCGCGGTCGCGTTTGAGGTCTTCGTAGGCCGCGTAGAGGTGGGCGATCTCGGCGGGGTCGCGTGGGGTTTCGCGGCCGGCCTTTGCTGCCGCGTACGGGTAGTCGGCGGGGACGGTCTGGGTGACCTTGGACCATTCGATCTCGGCGGTGGCGTCCCGCAGCTCGCCGCGGTCGAGGCGGAGCTTGCAGGTGGCGGCCGCGTCGGCGACGAGTTGGATCTTGCGGTCGACGAGCCGGGGCAGGGAGCCACCGATCGCTTTCGGCCAGAAGTACTGGAGCTGGCGCAGCGCGGCGGAGTGGAAGGTGCGGGCCTGGACGCCGTGGGCGCCGAGCTGGCGGAGGCGGCCGCGCATCTCGCCTGCGGCGCGGTTGGTGAAGGTGACGGCGAGCACGCTGGACGGTTGGAGGATCCCGGCGCGGACCCCGTAGGCGATGCGGTGGGTGATCGCCCGGGTCTTGCCCGTGCCGGCTCCGGCCAGGACGCACACCGGGCCGTGCAGGGCGGTGGCCACCTCGCGCTGCTCGGGGTCGAGCCCTTCGAGCACCGCGTCGGCCGAGTCCGGTGTCTGCGGGAAGAGGGTGGAGTGCGTTGCTGCTGTCACACGGCAATGCTGCCAGGTCGTCCGGGACTGCTGTGCCGGTTGTCCACAGGCGGGCCCTCGCGGTCGTACTAATGCGGCAGGTGTCACAGCCGGGCCGGATACCCCAGGCGGGAATGCCGTCCCGGTCCCTTACGTTGTGCTCCTGGACGACCTTCCCCGAGCTGCCTGAGGAGCGCGAGAGATATGCAGGGCACTGTGACGATGTACAGCACGACTTGGTGCGGCTACTGCCAGCGGCTGAAGAAGCAGCTGGACCGGGAGGGCATCGCCTACACCGAGATCAACATCGAGCAGGACCCGGCGTCCGCCGCGTTCGTGGAGAAGGCGAATGGCGGAAACCAGACGGTCCCGACCGTGCTCTTCGCTGACGGCTCCACGATGACGAACCCGTCGCTGGCGCAGGTGAAGCAGAAGCTCGCCGCGTAACAGGCCCGGTCGGGGCCTGTGGGAAAGGCGGCTCCTGAGGCTGTTGGTGCCTCTGGAGCCGCCTTTTTGTGTCCTGTCCCACACGGGTGCGTGCCCGTGGCTTCAGATGAAGTTCCTGGTCGGCAGCGGCTTGCCGTACCACATCTCGATCAGGCGGGCGGCGATGGAGATGCCGTACGGGGGCAGCACCTCTCCGGACTCGAAGGCCGCGTGGAGTTCCTCGCGGGAGAACCAGCGGGCCTCGTGGATCTCGTCGCCGTCGACGTCGATGTCGGTGGAGGTGGCGCGGGCCATGAAGCCGAGCATGAGGCTGGACGGGAAGGGCCAGGGCTGGCTGGCCACGTACTCGACCTGGCCGACGGTGACACCGGCCTCCTCGAAGACCTCGCGGCGTACCGACTGCTCGATGGACTCGCCGGGCTCGACGAATCCGGCGAGCGTGGAGAAGCGGCCCTCGGGCCAGTGGACCTGGCGGCCGAGCAGGATCCGGTCCTCCTCGTCGGTGACGGCCATGATCACGGCGGGGTCGGTGCGCGGGTAGTGCTCGGCGCCGCAGGCCTGGCAGCGGCGGATGTGGCCGGCTGCGGCGATGACTGTGCGCTCGCCGCAGCGGGAGCAGAAGCGGTGGGTGCGCTGCCAGTTCTCCAGGCCGACCGCGTGCACCATGAGGCCCGCGTCCCGCGGTGACAGCAGGAGTCCGGCCTCGCGCAGGCCCGCGGGGCGGGCGGACTGGTCGATGCGGCCGGGCAGTGCGTCCTTCTGGAGGGCGAAGTAGCTGACGCCGTCCTCGTCGATGCCGAGGAAGTAGCGGTGTGCCTCGGTGAGGGGTGCCTCGAAGGAGGGGGTCATGACGAGTTCGGTCCGGCCGTCGGGCGTCTCGTCGATGAGTACCTGGCCGCCGGAGACCACGAAGCAGCGGGTGGTGGGGTGGCTCCATGCCGCTGCGAGCCAGGCCTCGTCGAGCCGGTGGTGGGCGGCGCGGTCGATGCCGCTCGGGGCGGTCAGCGAGATGGGTCGGTCGGCGGTGTGGTCGGTCCAGGTGGTCACGGGTGCTTCCAACTCCCCCAGTGGAAAGGTTCGTTTCGGCGGGCGGTTCGGGCGGGTGTGGGCGGGAGGGCACCGGGGCGGGCTCGGGCGGGGCGTGCGGGCGGTCCCTCCAGTGTGCCCCGCGCGCCATGCGGTCCCGTACGGCGCGTGTCGGTCAGGGTGTGTGACGCCAGTTCTCGGCGAGGTCGCCCCACAGGTAGGCGCTGGTTTCGACGCCTTTGAGGAGGAGGTCGAGTTCGACCTTCTCGTTGGGGGCGTGCCAGCCGTCGGAGGGGACGGAGATGCCCAGGAAGAGGACGGGGGCGCCGAGGACTTCCTGGAGGTCGGCGGCGGGTCCGGAGCCGCCCTCGCGGGTGTAGCGGACCGGGCTCTGGAAGGCGCGGCCCATGGCGCGGACCACGGATTGCAGCGCGGGGTGGTCGAGCGGGGTCAGGCAGGGGCGGGTGGCGGGGCCGAAGCTGATCTGGAGCCTGATCCCGGCGGGTACCTGCTCGGCGGCCCAGGCGCGGACGGCTTTCTCGATGTGGTCGGGGTCCTGGCCGGCGACCAGACGGAAGGACAGCTTCACCATGGCCGAGGAGGGGATGATCGTCTTGCTGCCGGGGCCCTGGTAGCCGCCGCCGATGCCGTTGACCTCGACGGTCGGGCGGGCCCAGATGCGCTCCAGGGTGGTGTGTCCGGCCTCGCCGTGGGTGGCGTACGACTTGGCGGTGCGCAGCCACTGCTCCTCGTCGAACGGCAGTTCGGCGAACAGCTCGCGTTCGCGGTCGGTCAGCTCGGCTATGCCGTCGTAGAAGCCGGGGACGGCCACGCGCGCGTGCTCGTCGTGCAGGGCGGCCACCAGGCGGGCGGCGGCGGTGGCCGGGTTGGGGACGGCGCCGCCGAAGGAACCGGAGTGGATGTCCTGGTCGGGGCCGTACAGCCGGATCTCGCACTCGGCGAGGCCGCGCATGCCGGTGCAGACGGTCGGGGTGTCCTCGGACCACATGCCGGTGTCGGAGACGATCACGGCGTCGGCGGCGAGCCGGTCGGCGTGCTCCTCGACGAGGGCCCGGAAGTGCTCGGAGCCGGACTCCTCCTCGCCCTCGATCAGCAGCTTCAGGTTGACCGCGGGGGCGGTGCGGCCGGTGGCGGCGAGGTGGGCGCGGACGCCGAGTGTGTGGAAGAACACCTGGCCCTTGTCGTCGGCCGCCCCGCGCGCGTAGAGGCGGTTGTCGCGGATGACGGGCTCGAAGGGCTCGCTGTCCCAGCCGTCCTCGCGGGCGGCGGGCTGGACGTCGTGGTGGCCGTAGACGAGGACGGTGGGCGCCTGCGGGTCGCCCGAGGGCCATTCGGCGAAGACGGCCGGGGCGCCGGGGGTCGGCCAGACCTCCGTGGTCGGGAAGCCGGTCTCCTTGAGCTTGGCGGCGAGCCATTCGGCGCTGTCCCGTACGTCGGGCGCGTGGTCGGGCTGGGCCGACACGGAGGGGATGCGCAGCCATGCGGCGAGGTCGTCGAGGAAGGCGGCGCGCTGCTGCTCGATGTACGTACGGACGGCGCTGTCCGGGGTCTGGCTCATGCTCTCGAGCCTATCGGCCCGCACCGACATCCTCGGCGGGCTGTTCGTCACACTCGGGATCCCTTGCGTGCCTCTTGTGTGTCACTCGGTTGGATCACCGTTGAGCAGCCGTTCCAGGGCGGCCCGGTCGGGCAGGTTCTCGGGGCGTACGACCTCGCCGGTGCGCACGTACAGGAAGGCGGCCGTGACCGACTCGGGCGGCACGCCCTGCTGCTCGGCCCAGGCCAGCCGGTAGACGGCGAGCTGGAGGGGGTCGGCGCTGCGGGTGCGGCTGGTCTTCCAGTCGACGATCTCGTAGGTCGCCGCGTCGCCGTCGCCGGTGCGGTAGACGGCGTCGATGCGGCCGCGTACGACGCGGCCGGCGAGGGTGAGCTGGAAGGGGGCCTCGATCCGGTACGGGGTGCGGTGGGCGTATTCGGTGCGTTCGAAGGCGTCCTTGAGGGCTTCGAGGTCGCGTTCGTCGGCGATCTCGGCTTCGCTGCCGGGCAGCTCGTCCGGTTCCAGCATGGGCAGCGTCAGTTCCTCGAAGCGTGCTTCGACCCAGGCGTGGAAGCGGGTGCCCCGGCGCGCGGCGGGTTGCGGGGGGCGCGGCATGGGGCGCGCGAGTTCCTGTGCGAGCCCGTCCGGATCCTGCGCGAGAAGCAGTAGCTGGGATGCCGTCAGGGTGGCCGGCAGGGGGACGTCCGTGACGCCCTGCCGGGCGCGCAGCAGCTCGCCCGTGAGCGCGTCGAGGTCACGGTCCCAGGAGGCGATGGCGCGGGCTTCCTCGGGTGTGAGGGGCGCGGGGTGCCCGGGCTCGGTGGCGTGGGTGCGTTCGGCGGCGCGTTCGCCGGCCCGGGTGGGCTCGGCCGGGGCGGGCGCCTGGTGGGGGACGGTCGGCCGCTCGCCGGTCCAGGAATCCCAGTCGGCGGGCTCCTTTGGGGACGCGACGCCCTCGTCGTACGGCGCCTCTCCGGCGAAGGGGTCCTCGTCGTAGGGGAACGCTTCGCCGTACGGGTCCTCGTCGTCGGCCGGGGCGGGCCAGTCGGGGTCTTCTTCGTCCGCCGGGGTAGGCCAGTCCGGGTCGTCGACGGTGGCGGGGTCGTGGGTGGCGGGCGGGTGGCCGTCCTGCCGGGCGGCCAGGGTGTCCAGGTGGGTGAGGACGGTTTCGGCGGCCGCGCGGCGGCGGGCCAGGGCCGCGTCGTCCAGGGGCAGGGGCCATACCTGGTCGGCGGTGGCCGTGTGCAGGGCCGGGTTCTCCTTGTCCTCGGCGGGCTCGTCGGCCCATGCCTCGATCTCTCCGTACCCGGCGGCGCAGTGGTCGTGGAGTGCCTGGAGGAAGTCGGAGGGTCCGCGTGGCTTCTTCTGGCTGGGACCCCACCAGTGGCCGGAGCCGAGGAGGAGGGAGCGGGGGCGGGTGAAGGTGACGTAGCCGAGGCGGAGCTCCTCGGTGTGCTGGTGCTCCTTCATGGCCTCGTGGAAGGCCTTCATGCCCCGGGAGTCCCAGGAGCCGACGTCGGGCAGGGTGGCGGTGTCGCCGCGCAGGGCGTGCGGCAGCACCTTGGCCTGCGCGGTCCACTTCTCGCGGCCCTGGGCGCTCGGGAAGGTGCCGTTGACGAGTCCCGGTACGGCGACGACGTCCCACTCCAGACCCTTGGACTTGTGCGCGGTGAGCACCTTGACGGTGTTCTCGCCGCCGGGCAGGGCGTTGTCGAGGCCCTTCTCGTACTGGGCGGCGGTGCGCAGGAAGCCGAGGAAGGCGAGCAGTGTGGCCTCGCCGTCGCCGGCCGCGAAGGAGGCCGCGACGTCCAGGAAGTTGGACAGGGTCTCGCGGCGGCGGGCGGCGAGCGCGTGCGGGGACGCCGACAGCTCCACCTCCAGGCCGGTGACGGCGAGGACGCGGTGCAGGACGTCCATCAGCGGGTCGGACAGGGAGCGGCGCAGATCGCGCAGTTCGGCGGCCAGGCGGGCGAAGCGCACGCGCGCGTCCGGGGAGAACGGCAGCCCGTCGTCGTCCCCTGCGCGCTCGTCGAGGGGCGCCTCCAGGAAGGTGTCCAGGGCGTCCGCGAGCGATATCACCTCGGACGGGTCGACGCCTTCGACGGCCTCGGCGAGCCTGCGGTCGGGGTCGTCGGCGTCGTCCACGCGCGCGTGGGCGACCAGCAGGCGGGCGCGGCGGCCGAGGAGGGCGAGGTCGCGGGGTCCGATGCGCCAGCGCGGGCCGGTCAGCAGGCGTACCAGGGACGCGTTGGCTCCAGGGTCCTGGAGGACTTCACAGACGGCGACGAGGTCGGCGATCTCGGGCAGGTGCAGCAGGCCGGAGAGGCCGACGACCTCCACGGGGATGTCGCGGGCGACGAGGGCGCCCTGGATCTCGGCGAAGTCGGTGGCCGTGCGGCACAGTACGGCGATCTCGCCAGGGGCCTTGTCGGTGCGTACGAGGTGGGCGATGGAGTCGGCGATCCAGTCGATCTCCTCCGCGTGGGTGGGCAGCAGGGCGCAGCGGACCGTGCCGTCGTGTTCGGCGCCCGGGGCCGGGCGGAGGGCCTCCACGCCCGCGTGCATGGCGCGCAGCGGTTCGGCGAGGCCGTTGGCGAGGTCGAGGAGGCGGCCGCCGCTGCGGCGGTTCTCGCTGAGCGCCTGGCGGGTGGCGGGTCTGCCGTCGGCGTGGGCGAAGTGCTCGGGGAAGTCGTCCAGGTTGGCCACGGAGGCGCCGCGCCAGCCGTAGATGGCCTGGCAGGGGTCGCCGACGGCGGTCACCGGGTGGCCCGTGCCGCCGCCGAACAGGCCCGACAGCAGGACGCGCTGGGCCACGGAGGTGTCCTGGTACTCGTCCAGGAGCACCACACGGAATTCCTCGCGCAGCAGCCGGCCCACCTCCCGGATGCCGGCGAGGCGGGCGGACAGGGCGATCTGGTCGCCGAAGTCGAGCAGGTCGCGTTCGCGTTTGGCGGCCCGGTAGCGCACGACGAGGTCGGTGAGTTCACGGCGGGCGGCCGCGGTGTCGGGGACCTTGCGCAGGTCGGCGTTGGTGAGCTTGGCGCCCTCCAGGGTGCGCAGCAGGCCGGCGTCCCAGGCGCGCAGTTCGTCGGGGGCCACGAGGTGTTCGGCCAGCTCGGAGTCGAGGGTGAGCAGGTCGCTGACGAGGTCGGCGAAGGAGCGGGTCAGCGCCGGGTAGGGCCCGGGGGCCTCGCGCAGCACGCGCGCGGCGAGCTGGTAGCGGGTGGCGTCGGCCAGCAGCCGGGAGGTCGGCTCGAGGCCGATGCGCAGGCCGTGGTCGGTCAGCAGACGGCCGGCGAAGGCGTGGTACGTCGAGATCACCGGCTCGCCGGGCGGATGGTCCGGGTCCGGCCACATGGGGTCAGCGCGAAGCGCTGTCGTCGAGGGGCGGTGGTCGGGTGACGGGAGGGCGTCGGGGTCCGTGACGCCGGCCTTGATCAGTGCCTTGCGGACACGCTCGGCCAGCTCGCCCGCGGCCTTGTTGGTGAAGGTCAGGCCGAGGACCTGTTCGGGGGCGACCTGGCCGGTGCCGACCAGCCACACCACGCGGGCCGCCATCACCGTGGTCTTGCCCGACCCGGCTCCGGCCACGATCACCTGCGGTGCGGGCGGCGCGGTGATGCAGGCCGTCTGCTCCGGAGTGAACGGGATGCCGAGGAGCTCCTTGAGCTGCTCGGGATCGGTGATACGGGCGGGCATGTCGTCAGAGGCTAGCGGCGGGCACTGACATCCGAGGACAGATCGGCCGCCCGGGGAGGAAGAGACGCAGGTCAACGCCTGTGGTGCCGTACGTCACCCTCGCCCCTGGCACAGGTCACTCGACCACGTGCCGCCCCTCGGGCCGGGCGCTGCAGGAGGCGCGGAACGCGCAGTGCGTGCAGTGCTGGCCGGCGGTCGGGGTGAACCGCTCGTCGAGGACCTTGCCTGCGGCGGTGGCCAGCAGTTCGCCGACCCACTCCCCCGCCAGCGGCTCCTGGGCCTGCACCTTGGGCAGGCTCTCGCCGCCGTCCCGCTTGGCCGCGCCCTGCCTGAGATGCACCAGTTCCGCGCCGCCGGGCTCCGGACGTACGCCGTCGAAGGCGTTGTCCACGGCGCCCTCACGGACGGCGAGCTGGTAGACGGCGAGCTGCGGATGGCGGGCCACCTCGGCGGCGCTGGGCGCCTGCTTGCCGGTCTTGAAGTCCACGACGTAGGCGCGGCCCTCGCCGTCCGCTTCGACGCGGTCCATCTGGCCACGGATGCGGACCTGGTAGTCGCCCGCTTCGAGGGTGACGTCGAAGTCCTGCTCGCTCGTCACCGGGGTGCGGCCGGTGCGGTCCAGTACGTGCCAGTTCAGGAAGCGTTCGAGCGACGCGCGCGCGTTGTCCTTCTCCTGCGCCGACTTCCAGGGCGCGTCGAAGGCGAGCGCGTTCCACACCGACTCCAGGCGTTCCATGAGCACGTCGAGGTCGGCCGGGGTGCGGCCGGAGGCGACCTCGTCGGCGAGGACGTGGACGACGTTGCCGAAGCCCTGGGCGGTGGTGGCGGGCGCGTCGGCCTTCACCTCGCGGCCCAGGAACCACTGCAGGGCGCACGTGTTGGCGAGCTGGTCGAGGGCGCTGCCGGAGAGCACGACGGGCTGGTCGTGGTGGCGCAGCGGCACCTTGCTCTCGGTCGGCTCGAACATGCCCCACCAGCGGTAGGGATGCGCGGACGGCACCAAGGGGCGGCCGTCCTCGTCGGCGAGCGCGGCGAGCCTCGCCAGACGGCGGGCGGCGGCCTCCCGCAGGGCCGCCGAGGCGCGCGGGTCGACGGTGGTCGCGCGCAGCTCGGCGACGAGCGCGGCCACGGCCAGCGGGCGGCGCGGGCGGCCGGTGACGTCCCGGGGTTCGACGCCCAGCTCGGTCAGGAAACGGGAGGGCTGGTCGCCGTCGTCGGCCGGTGCCTTCACGGCGGTGACGACGAGACGCTCACGCGCGCGCGTGGCGGCCACGTAGAACAGGCGTCGCTCCTCGGCGAGCAGCGCGCCCGGGGTGAGCGGTTCGGCGAGTCCGTCACGGCCGATGCGGTCCGCCTCCAGGAGGGAGCCGCGGCGGCGCAGATCGGGCCACAGCCCCTCCTGGACGCCGGCGACGACCACCAGCCGCCATTCCAGGCCCTTGGCGCGGTGGGCGGTCATCAGGCGGACGGCGTCGGGGCGCACGGCGCGGCGGGTGAGGGTGTCGGCGGCGATGTCCTCGGCGTCGATCTCCTCCAGGAAGTTCAGGGCGCCGCGTCCACCGATGCGCTCCTCCGCGCGCGCGGCGGTCGCGAACAGTGCGCACACGGCGTCCAGGTCGCGGTCCGCGTTACGGCCGGCCGCACCGCCGCGCCGGGCGGCCCGCTCCAGGCGCGTGGGCCAGGGTGTGCCCTCCCACAGGTCCCACAGCGCCTCCTCGGCCGTGCCCCCGCCCGCGAGGCGCTCACGGGCCTTGCGGAGCAGCGCGCCGAGGCGCTGTGCCCCCCGCGCGTACGCCGGGTCGTGCGCCACGAGGCGCTCGGGTTCGGCGAGCGCCCGCGCGAGCAGCTCGTCCGAGGGCGGCGGCAGCGGGTTCCCGGCGACCCGCTCCTCCTCGCGCAGGGCACGCCCGAGTCGACGCAGGTCAGCGGTGTCCATACCGGCGAGCGGAGAGGCGAGCAGGGTGAGAGCGGTCTCGGCGTCGAGCCAGTACGCATCGGGGGCCGGCTGTGCGGCGGGCTCACGGGTGCCGGTGCCGGCAGGGCCGTCCGCGTCGGCCTCGGCAGGCGCTTCGGTGCCGACTTCGGCGGGGTGGCCCGCGTCGGCCGCGGCAAACGCATCGGTGCCGACTACGGCGGCGCCGTTCGTGTCAGCCTCAGCCAGCGCTTTGGTGCCGGCTTGGGCAGCGCCGTCCGCGTCGGCCTCGGCAAGCGCATCGGTGCCGACTACGGCAGGGTGGCCCGCGTCGGCCCCGGCGAGCACATCGGTGCCGGCATCGGCAGCACCGTCCGTGTCAGCCTCAGCCAGCGCTTCGGTGCCGGCTTCGGCAGCACCGTCCGCGTCGGCCTCGGCAAGCGCATCGGTGCGGACTACGGCAGGGTGCTTCGTGCCAGCCTCGGCGACCGCATCGGTGCCGGCGTCGGCAGCACCGTCCGCGTCAGCCCCGGCAAGCGCATCCGTGCCGATGTCGCCAGCGCCGTCCGCGTTCGCCCCGGTCCCCTCCCCCTCGCCGCGTGCCTCCTCGCCAGGGCGCCGCGCGGCCTCCGCCGTCGCCACCACTCTGAGTGCCGTCAGCAGGGGGGCGACCGCCGGCTCGTGGCGCAGGGGCAGGTCGTCGCCGTCGATGTCCAGGGGGACGCCGGCCGCGGTGAGGGCGCGGCGGAGCGTCGGGATGGTGCGGGAGCCGGCGCGTACGAGGACGGCCATGTCGCTCCAGGGGACGCCGTCCTCCAGGTGCGCGCGGCGCAGGATGTCGGCGATGTTGTCCAGTTCCGTACCTGCCGTCGGGTACGTGTAGACCTCGACGCGGCCGCCGTCGCGCACGGCTGCCGGCTCACGGTGGGCGCGTACCTTCTCGGCGGGCAGCCTGGGCAGCGGCATGCGCTGGGTGATCAGGCGGGTCGCGGCCAGCAGGGCGGCGCCGGAGCGGCGGGAGGTGCGCAGCACCTCGACGGGGGCCGGGCGGCCGTCCGCGCGCGGGAAGGCCGCCGGGAAGTCCAGGATGCCGTTCACGTCGGCGCCCCGGAACGTGTAGATCGACTGGTCGGGGTCGCCGAAGGCGACCAGCGTGCGGCCGCCGCCGGCCAGGGCTTGCAGGAGCCGCACCTGGGCGGGGTCGGTGTCCTGGTACTCGTCGACGTACACGGCGTCGTACCGGGCGGCGAGCCGTGCCGCGGCCTCGGGGCGGTGGGCGAGCAGCACCGCGCGGTGGACCAGTTCGGCGTAGTCGATGACGCCCTGCAGGTCGAGGACGTCGAGGTACTCGGCGAGGAAGGCGGCGGCCGCGCGCCAGTCGGGGCGGCCGATGCGGCGGGCGAAGGCGTCCAGTGCGCCGGGGCCGAGGCCCAGCTCACGGCTGCGGGCGAGGACGGCGCGGACCTCGTCGGCGAAGCCGCGCGTGGTCAGGCAGGCGCGCAGCTCGTCCGGCCAGCTCACGTGGTCGAGGCCGAGCTGCTGCAGCTCGGGCTGCCCGGCCAGCAGCTCGCGCACGGTGACGTCCTGCTCGGGGCCGGAGAGCAGGCGCAGCGGCTCCACGAACAGGCCGCTGTCCTGGTGGGCGCGGACCAGGGCGTAGCAATAGGAGTGGAAGGTGGTCGCCCGGGGCGCGCGGGCCGCGCCGATGCGCAGGGCCATGCGGTCGCGCAGGTCGACGGCGGCCTTGCGGCTGAACGTCAGCACCAGGATCCGTTCCGGGTCCCCGCCACGGGCGATGCGCGCGGCCACGGACTCCACCAGGGTGGTGGTCTTGCCGGTGCCCGGACCTGCGAGAACGAGGAGTGGTCCGGCCTTGTGGTCAACCACGGCGCGCTGTGCCGCGTCAAGACGAGGGGGATCCACTTCGGCAGGCGGGGTACGGACCAGTCGGTAAGCGCCACGGCTCCCCTGCCGCACCGGGGGGTGCGGCAGGCGCCTGATGGAGGAAGAGGAGCTCACGTGGTTCGCCGGTCCTGGTGGTTGTGCTGGTGGGCAGGCGGTCACGCGTGCGAGGCGGTGGCCGCGGGGTGAGGGGGACACGTGCAGCCGACGCTACGCCGCCGCCTCGGGCGGAAGCAGGGCTTCCGCTTCTTCCCTCGCGGCTCTCGTGGCCCTCGTGTCACGTGGGTCCCTCACCTCACGAACGTACGTCATGCCACGGACGTCCCCCGTGTCCCTCGTACGGGCCACGGGTTCCCCTCGACGGCATCCGATGGCGGAAGCTGTCAGGTGTGACCCTCCGCGACCGTGCCGCCGTCCCATCGCGCACGTCTCATGTCGAGCCGCGGCAGATGGCCCTCGGTGCTCCTGCCCGCCTCCTTCAGCGGCGTGCCCTCCGCGCGGTAGTGGTCGAGGGCACGCAGCTCGTGGCCGGGAAGCAGCGCCCCGTCGGCGCGCACCACGCGCCACCAGGGGACGGCGCTCCCGTAGAGGGCCATCACCCGGCCGACCTGACGGGGTCCGCCCTCCTCGAGCCACTCGGCGACATCGCCGTACGTCATGACGCGGCCCGGCGGAATCCGCTCGGCGACCTCCAGGACCCGCTCGGCGTACTCCGGCAAGGCGTCCGCGTACCCCTCTCGGGTGTCCTCGGCAGGGCTCTGCTCGCTCATTCGCCCCATCCTGCCGCACCCCACCGACAACGCGGCACGGAAGTCCGGGCCCGGGCCCCTCGCCCTCGGGCGGCGCTTCCGGCAGACTGTCCGACCGCCCATCCGCACCCTGATGCCCGCGTGTGCCGGTGGGGCATGCCACCATCGTGCGGGCGGTGACCGGTGATACGAGACCAAGAAGAGACCATGATGCAGCAGGGCGTGCACCCCGAAGGCGCGGAGGGCACCCCTGACGCTTCCGCGCGTCCCGAGACCGCCCGCTCCGGCCAGGTAGACACCGGTGCGACGGGCCCGGACGACACGGGTGCACCGCGCGAGGACGTGCGAACAGATGCATCGCGCGAGGACGTGCGCGCGGACGATGGTGCGCGCGACGACGGCACGCGTGCGCGTGGCGACGTCACCGGCGCCGCCGAGGGGGCACACGTCCCCGGGAACCCGCGCTCCGACGAGGGCCCTGGCTCCGGTGACGAAGATCCTCATCCGGAGGAGGTCGAGGGCGACGAACCGCTGCTCCCCGCGCGCGTGCACCGCCCCTCCGACCTCATGCGCTTCCTGGTGGGCGTGCTCGCCATCGTCGTGCTGGTCGCGATCGCCGCGTTCGCGCACGGCACCACCTCGGGCCTCGAACAGGACATCAACAAGGGCACCGGGCAGGCCCCGGACCTGCTGATCAAGATCGCGGGACTCGCGTCCAGCATCGCGATCCTCCTGGTGCCGGTCGCCTTCGCGATCGAGCGGCTGATCAAACGGGACGGGCTGCGGATCGCCGACGGCGTCCTGGCGGCCGTCCTCGCACACGGAGTGACCCTCGCCACCGACCTGTGGGTCGCCCGAGCCGCCCCGGACTCCATCCAGGAGGCGCTGACCCAGCCCTCACCGGGCGACATCCACGCTCTGACCGACCCGGTGCACGGCTATCTCGCGCCCGTCATCGCCTATATGACGGCCGTCGGCATGTCCCGCCGACCCAGATGGCGCGCGGTGCTGTGGATCGTGCTGCTGCTCGACGCGTTCTCGATGCTGGTCACCGGCTACACGACCCCGTTCTCGATCATCCTCACGGTGCTGATCGGCTGGACCGTCGCCTACGGCACGCTGTACGCGGTCGGCTCGCCCAATGTCCGCCCCACCGGCCGGACCCTGATGGCGGGCCTCAGGCACGTCGGCTTCCACCCGGTCAGCGCGGCTCGCGAGGAGTCCGTGGAGGAGAACGGCGACCGCGGACGGCGCTACTTCGTCACCCTGGAGGACGGCCCGCCGCTGGACGTCACGGTCGTCGACCGTGAGCAGCAGGCCCAGGGCTTCTTCTACCGCGCCTGGCGCAACCTGACCCTGCGCGGCTTCGCCACCCGCTCCAGCCTCCAGTCGCTGCGCCAGGCGCTGGAGCAGGAGGCGCTGCTCGCGTACGCGGCGATCTCGGCGGGCGCCAATGCGCCCAAGCTGATCGCCACCTCCGAACTCGGCCCGGACGCGGTGATGCTCGTCTACGAGCACACCGGCGGGCGCACGCTGGACTCGCTGCCGGACGAGGAGATCACCGACGAACTGCTGCGCCACACCTGGCACCAGGTGCAGGCGCTGCAGTCCCGGCGCATCGCGCACCGCAGGCTGGCTGGTGACGCGATACTGGTGGATCGTTCCGGCAAGGTGATCCTCGCGGAGCTGCGCGGCGGCGAGATCGCGGCCGGCGATCTGCTGCTGCGCATGGACGTCGCGCAGCTGGTCACCACGCTCGGTCTGCGGGTGGGCGCCGAGCGGGCCGTGGCCTCGGCCGTCGGGGTGCTCGGCCCGGACGCCGTCGCCGACTGCCTGCCGATGCTGCAGCCCATCGCGCTGACCCGCTCCACGCGCGCGACCCTGCGCAAGCTGGCCCGGGAGCGGGCCCAGCGTGAACGCGAGGCGGTGCTGGAGGCGTCCCGGCAGGCCAAGCAGGCCCGGCTGGCGGAGGCCTCCGAGACGGCCGGGCCCGTGCTCGAAAAGCGTGACAAGAAGACGGTCCGGGCCGAGCAGCGGGCGGAGAAGCGGGCCCTGGACGAGGCACTCGAGGAGGCCCGCGAGGAGGATCTGCTCACGCAGATCCGCCACGAGGTGCTGCGGATCAGGCCGCAGGCACCCGTGGAGCCGGCCCGTCTGGAGCGGGTGCGGCCGCGCACGCTGATCAGCTTCATCGCCGGTGCCATCGGTGCGTACTTCCTGCTGACCCAGCTCACCCACATCGAGTTCGGTCCGCTGATCGCCAACGCCCAGTGGGGCTGGGTGATCGCCGCGGTGCTGTTCTCCGCGCTCAGTTACGTGGCCGCCGCGATGGCGCTGCTGGGGTTCGTGCCGGAGCGGGTGCCGTTCCTGCGGACGGTGGCCGCCCAGGTCGCCGGGTCCTTCGTGAAGATCGTCGCTCCGGCGGCGGTCGGCGGTGTCGCCCTGAACACGCGCTTCCTGCAGCGCCAGGGCGTGCGCCCGGGGCTCGCGGTGGCGAGCGTCGGCGCGTCGCAGCTGTTCGGGCTCGGCTGCCACATCCTGATGCTGCTGTCCTTCGGCTACCTGACCGGCACCGAGAAGACGCCGTCGCTGTCGCCGTCCCGGACGGTCATCGCGGGGCTGCTGACCGTGGCGGTGCTGGTGCTCGTGGTGACCTCGGTGCCGTTCCTGCGGAAATTCGTCGTCACGCGCGTGAGGTCGCTGTTCGCCGGTGTCGTGCCGCGCATGCTCGACGTGCTCCAGCGGCCGCAGAAGCTGGTCACCGGCATCGGCGGCATGCTGCTGCTGACCTTCTGCTTCGTGATGTGCCTGGACGCTTCCATCCGGGCGTTCGGCGACAACTCGGCCTCGCTGAGCATCGCCAGTGTCGCCGTGGTCTTCCTCGCCGGAAACGCGCTCGGTTCCGCGGCGCCCACCCCGGGCGGCGTCGGCGCGGTCGAGGCGAGCCTGACGCTCGGCCTGATCGCCGTCGGCCTCCCCAAGGAGGTCGCCGCGCCGGCCGTCCTGCTGTTCCGGCTGCTGACGCTGTGGCTGCCGGTGCTGCCCGGCTGGCTCGCCTTCAACCAGCTCACGCGCAAGGGTGCCCTGTAGGAGCGGCGTCGCGGAACGGGCCTGCGCTGCAGGCCAGGGGCGTACCTCGTACGGCTCGCGTCCCGCGCGCCCCGGCGTGCGCGCGCGCAGGATGGATGTATGGCGAACCCCATCCGGCTGCGTGCCGCCGCTCTGACCACCAGCGCCGTGGTGCTGGCCGCTCTGTTGGCCGGATGCAGCGAGGGCGCCAAGGACGGGGACCTGCCGGCACAGAAGCTGGACTGGAAGGACTGCCCGGCGCCGTCCGAGGCGGAGGGCGGCGGCACCTCTCCGTCCCCGCTGCCCAGTGGTGCCAAGTGGCAGTGCGCCACCATGAAGGCGCCCCGGGACTGGAGCGACCCCAAGGGCGACACCATCGACATCGCCCTGATCCGCGCCAAGGCCACCGGCGACCCGAGCCGGCGGATCGGTTCGCTCGTGTTCAACTTCGGGGGCCCCGGTGGCAGTGGCGTCGCCACGCTGCCCGCCTTCGGCGCGGACTACGCCGCCCTGAACACCCGCTACGACCTGGTGAGCTTCGACCCGCGCGGGGTCGGCCGCAGCGCGCCCGTGAAGTGCGAGAGCGACGCCCAGCTCGACGAGTTCTTCCAGCAGGACGCGACCCCCGACGACAGCGCTGAGCGCGCCCAGCTGCTGGACCGCACCAAACAGTTCAACTCGGCCTGCGAGAAGAACTCCAAGCAGATCCTGCCGCATGTGCGCACCACCGACGCGGCCCGCGACATGGACCTGATGCGCCAGGTCCTCGGCGACGACAAGCTGCACTACTTCGGCATCTCCTACGGCACCGAACTCGGCGGCGTCTACGCGCACCTGTTCCCGAAGAACGTCGGCCGGGCGGTCTTCGACGCGGTGGTCGACCCCACCCTGAACCCCGAGCAGAGCGCGCTCGGACAGGCCAAGGGCTTCCAGCTCGCGCTCGACAACTTCGCCGAGGACTGCACCTCGAAGACGACCGAGTGCCCCATCGGCGACACCCCGCAGGAGGTCAAGGACCGCATCGCCAAACTGCTGGCGGACCTGGAGAAGAAGCCGATCCCCGGCATCTTCCCGCGGCAGCTGACCCAGACCGCGGCGACCAACGGCATCGCGCAGTCCCTGTACTCCAAGGACTTCTGGGAGTACCTCACCGAGGGGCTCGAGCAAGCCTACGAGGGCGACGGCAAGATCCTGATGCTGCTGTCCGACTCGATGAACGGGCGCAGCGAGAACGGCGAGTACAGCAACATCACCGCGGCCAACATCGCCATCAACTGCTCCGACGAGAAACCGCGGTACACCGCGGACCAGGCCCAGCAGAAGGTGCCCGAGTTCCGTGCCGCCTCCCCGGTGTTCGGGGACTACCTGGCCTGGGGCATGGTCAGCTGCACCGACTGGGCCGTGCCCGGGGCCGCCGACCACCCCGACGTCAGCGCGCCGGGGTCGGCGCCCATCCTCGTCGTCGGCAACACCGGCGACCCCGCCACCCCGTACGCGGGCGCGAAGCAGATGGTGGACGCGCTCGGCAAGGGCGTCGGCGTCGAGCTGACGTACAAGGGCCAGGGGCACGGGGCGTACGACAGCAAGAACAAGTGCGTGCAGAGCGCGGTGAACGACTACCTGCTGGACGGGAAGGTGCCGAAGGCCGGCACGGTCTGCTCCTAGAATCCGGGAACCCCGGAACAAACGTCCGACCATCCATATGAAGTCGCAGGTCAGACGGTTATCCACAGGCTACCGCGGGCTGATCCCGCTCCGCCTACCATGGCCTGAACGCCCACCGCGGCACGACGCGGAGGGCCTGCGAGGGGGTGCGCATGTCTCGATTCCTGCGGTGGACGGCCGCCGCGGCCGCAGCGCTGCTGGTGGCCGGATGCGGCGGCGGCTCGTCGGACGGGGGCCGCGACGAGGGCAAGGGGACCAGCTCGGCCGGGGAGACCGGCCAGGCTCCGGCGTCGGCGCCACCGTCCACGGCGGACCTCCCCGCCTCGCTCACCTCGCAGCACCTCGACTGGCACCGCTGCAAGTCCACCAAAGACTCCGGCGCTCCGAGCGACGACTGGCGGTGCGCCACGCTCAAGGTCCCGCTGGACTGGTCGAAGCCGGGCGGCAGGACGATCGGCCTCGCCCTCATCCGCGCGAAGGCGACCGGGAGCGACCAGATCGGCTCGCTGGTGTTCAACTTCGGCGGCCCCGGCGGTTCCGGCGTCTCGGTCATGCCGTACTACGGGGCCACCGTCTCCAAGCTGCGCGAGCGCTACGACCTGGTGAGCTGGGACCCGCGCGGGGTCGGCGCCAGCGAGGGCATACGCTGCCGCGCCGACCGGGACATCGAGGCCGCCGAGGGAGTGGATATCACCCCGGACACACCGGCCGAGGAGAAGGCGTACCTGCAGGACGCGACCGACTTCGGCAAGGGGTGCCAGAAGGCCGCCGGTCCGCTGCTGGCGCACGTCTCGACGACCGACACCGCGCGCGACATGGACCTGATGCGGCAGGTGCTCGGCGACCGGACGATGCACTACTTCGGCATCTCCTACGGCACCGAACTGGGCGGCGTGTACGCCCACTTGTTCCCGAAGCAGGTCGGCAGACTGATCCTCGACGCGGTGGTCGACCCGACCGCGGACGCGGTGGGCCACGCCGAGAACCAGGCCCGCGGCTTCCAACGGGCCCTGGACGACTACCTGAAGTCCACCGGCCAGGACCCGAAGCAGGGTTCCAGGAAGATCGTGGACCTGCTGCGACGGCTCGACGCGAAGCCGCTGCCCACGTCGTCCGGGCGGAAGCTGAACCAGACGCTCGCGGTCACCGGCATCATCGTGCCCCTGTACAGCGAGGCGGGATGGCCCCGGCTGACCAGCGCGCTCAAGTCGGCCGAGCAGGGCGACGGTTCACAGCTGCTGGCGCTCGCGGACGACTACAACGAGCGGGACGCCTCGGGGCACTACGGCACCAGGGGCCACGCCCAGCGGGTCATATCGTGCCTGGACGACAGGCAGCGGCCGACGCTCGCGCAGACGAGGAAGCTGCTGCCGGAGTTCGAGCGGATCTCACCCGTCTTCGGTGACTTCCTGGGCTGGGACACGGCCGGCTGGTGCCACGACTGGCCGGTGCCGGGCCAGTACGACACCCCTGAGGTCGGCGCGCCGGGTGCGGCACCGATCCTGCTGGTCGGCAACACCGGGGACCCGGCGACGCCGTACGAGGGTGCCCGCCGGATGGCCGACGAGCTTGGCAAGGGCGTCGGCGTGGAGCTCACCTGGAAGGGCGAGGGACACGGGGCGTACGGCAACGGGAGCGACTGCGTCGACTCGGCGGTGAACGCCTACCTGCTCGACGGGAGGGTACCGAAGGACGGCACGGTCTGCTCCTGACGACGGCCGGCGCCCCGCCCACGACCCGCGTTCCGGGTCAGAAGCGCGGCAGGGCGCGGCAGTTGAGGAATAAATTACAACAACTAGCCCATAAGTGGACATACTATTCAGGAGTCGCTACGGTCGGACTGTAGACGCCACGGCTGGCCTCGTCGCAGCCGGCAAGCGGACTGACGGGCGTCGGAAGCCGGAACGCACCGGCCACCATGACACTCCGCGCCACCCCGCGCGCAGCACAACCGGCCCCACGCACAAGCAGCGTGCGTTCGGTCATGCCCTCGGGAGGCGCAACCACCACGCGACGGCACGCCGCAGCGGCGATGCGACGCCATACCCGGGTTCACGCAGCCCGACGTCCTCGTCAGCGCGGTCCGAAGCTCACAAGTGGAGACTGGAATGCGGGATTTCAGCAGCAAGGCGAACAGGCTCGGCTCCGCCATGGTCGTGGCCTCGCTGGCAGTCGTCGTTCCTGCGGCAGCGACCGGTACGGCACACGGCAATCCGAATTCAGCCAGGGTCACCGTGGCGGGAACCGCGAGCTGCGAGCGATTCGAGGACTCTTCGGCGACTGACGTGACCATAGTCGCCAAGGGGAAGACCGCGTCGGATCAGCTCTCCGGCGAAAACGTGTCGGAGTCCTACTCGGTGACCTTCACGAAGGTTCCACAGAAGGGCCTGGCGGCCAACGTCAAGATCACCTGCGTGGACAGTGACAACGAACAGCACACGTTCGGCAAGAGCATCACGATCACGAGGCCGGCGAGCACCGGCACCGAGACGCAAACCGTCAACCTCAAGTAGGAACGACAGAAGCCCACGGCATCTGAACTGGTCAGAGCCGTGGGCTTCTTCAGGCTCGCTGGTCGGCGAGGCCGGTGATCAGTAGACCGGCAAGTCAGGCCATGAGCCGCCTAGCCTGCATGTTTCCTGCATCCTCACTCCCCCTGGGCCGTCGTGGGGCCGTCATCGGTATCCGGGCCGTCCGCGAAGGCACGGTTCACGGCCTCCCGGGTGCGCTTCTCGCTGCTGGGCATCAGGTGGGTGTACGTGCGCAGGGTGAAGCCCGGGTCGTGGTGCCCCAGGTACTGCGACACAGCCTTGATGCTCTCCCCCGCGTCCAGGAGAACGGAGGCGTAGAAGTGCCTCAGGGCGTGCATGCCGCTCGCCCGGCCGTGAGGGACGCCCGCCGCATCCAGGGCCGGGCGCCAGGCCCAGCGGTTGAAGTCGTTACGGTTGACCGGGCGGTCCTGATTCCTATGGAAGAGCAGCGACGCTGTGACCGGCGAGCCATCGACCGCCCGCCACGGCAACGTCACAGCGGCGGGCGGATGCCGGCTGATGTGTTCCTCAAGCGACCGAGCGACGCTCTCGGGCAGCGGGACCGTGCGTGTCTTGGCTCCCTTGGGCGGCGCGAACACCGGGCGGTTACGGATGAGCTTGACCTGGCGGACCACGTGGACCACTCCTTCGATGAAGTCCACGTCTTCGACCGCAAGGCCCAGGGCCTCGCCCTGCCGCAGGCCACATCCACCAGCCAGATCCACCATGGCCCGGTACTCCTCCCGCAGCACCGAGCGAACCGCCAGCACACGCTCGCGCTGCCAGGGAACTATCCGGCGCGGGTCGAGCTTCGGCGCACGCACGGACGACGAACGGCAGGGGTTCTCGGGAATGAGGCGGTCATCCACAGCCGCCGTCAACATGGTGGAGAGGTTCGCGAAGATCACCCGCTGATAGGCAGGCGCGACTCCCCCGTCCTGAAGTTTCCGCAGCCACTCGCGTATGTGCGTCGGGCGGAGCGACCCCAGTGTGCGACTGCCCAGGTACGGCAGAACGTGCAGGCGGATGCGCTGCTCGGTGCCCACAAACGTGCCCGGGTCCATGGTGAGCGACGCCAGCCAGCGTTCGGCATGCTGGCGAACGGTGAGGCGACCGGCTTGCGGGTCGATGTACTGCCCACGTGACATGTCCGCTTCGATCTGTGCGAGCCACTGCTCAGCGAGCCGCTTCTGGCGGTCGGGGAAGCTCTTGGACTTCTCAGTGCCGTCGGGACCTACATAGCGAGCGCGATAACGCAGCCCGACGCCGTATCGCTCGGTCTTGACCTTGCGCGTCTTGCCGTCCGGGCCAGTCTCGGACCGGTACCAGCGGTCTTGGATGTGCCCGGCCATCAGGCAGCCTCCCCCAGCTGTGAGTCCACCCAGGCCCGCACGTCGGTTGGGTCGAAGCGGAGGTGCCGGCCGACCCGGAAGCCTCGCGGGCCGGTGTGCTTGCGGCGCCACTGGTAGACCGTCTCCACGCTGGGCAGCTCGAACATATCGACCAGGTCTTCAGGGGTCAGGAACCGGTTCGGCAGCTCTGAGGCCATGGTCAGCATTCCCTTTCATCGACGAGGTGGTCACGTAGGGCTTCGCGGGCGGTTTCGCGGTTGAGCTGGAGGTCGCGGGCGATGGTGGCGGCGAGGGCGGATTCGCCGGGGGTGTGGCCGTGTCCGGCGTACTGCCAGTCGGCCAGGACCAGGACGGTGTCCGGCTCGACGTCGTCCAGGCCGAGGGCTTCGCGTTCTTGGGCAGCTCGGTAGTCGGCGCGTTCCTGACGGAGGGCGCCGAGGGTGGTCGAGTAGTTGCGGGACTTTGAGCTGAAGTGGCCCCGGAAGCCGAGCATGTGAGCCCAGGCCCACAGACGGCGGTCGGGGTAGAGCGGGTCGAGTTCCCTACACGCCTTGATGAGGCGGCGGGCGTGGTCGGGGACCTGGTGGCGGTCGAGTTCGGCGAGTTCACCGATGCGGCGATCGAGAGTGCCGGTGGTCTCGGCGGCCTTGGTTGCGTACTTGGCGACGTAGGCGGCGACGGCCTGTTCGGTGAGGTCGGAGCCGTCACCGAACGCCTTGACCGGGCGGACGTCGAGCTGGGTGCCCCAGCGGAAGGTGCGGGCGGGCTGGTCCTCTGCGGCAGGCACGCTCACGCTGCTGTACGAATGCGCGGCAGCCGCTCGGATAGCGTCGGTGAGCAGGTCGGTAGTGGCCCATGTCGGCGGTGGGGAGTCGGGCCCGTCCGGTCCGTCGAGGCGGATCACGGCATGGAAGTGGACGGCACCGCGCTTCTGGAATTCGGCGACCTTGCCGTAGGAGACGCGGCAGGCCCCTTTGAGTTCGCGTTGGGTGAGGCAAGCGCGGGCGGCGATCTCGCGGCGAAGCCGGTTGGCGAAGCGCATCCACAGCTCACCGGCGTGGTTGTTGAAGAGGACGGCGCCCGCGTAGTCGTAGGTGGCCGGGTCGAGGGCGGTGCCGAGGGCGGGATCGTCGACGGCATGACGGGTGCCGCAGCGGCAGACGCCTCGGTCCGGCCGGTTGTGGACCGGGCCGAACGAAGGGGCGGTGAGGGTGGCGAAAACGCGGGGATGGTCGCGGACGGTGGCCGGGATGTCCTTGTCCTCGTCTCCGGCCAGGCCCGCGCGGATGAGGCGGTAGGTGTCGCCCGCGTACACCCAGGCGCAGGCCGGGCAGCGGGACGCGCGGCGGTTGCCGCAGGCGATGCGGAGACGTCCGCCGGGCTCGTTCTCGGTGGAGTAGTGGTGCAGGGTCTCGCCGGTGGTCTTGTCCTTGTGGAGGACCCAGCCGGTGAGATGGATGGGGTCGGCGCAGCCGCCGGTACGGCGGACCTGGTCCTCCCAGCGGGCGTAGTCAGAAGCCGAAGCCACCCTCAGCAGGTCGCCAAGGGTGGTCGGGTCGAGCAGCGTGTCAGGCACGGGCGCCCTCCCGGACGCGGCGGGCGGGGGCGGTGCCGGTGCCGTGGCAGGCCGGGCAGTGCGCGGTGATGGTGCGCAGGTGGCCGCGGGCGTCTCGGCCGCCGAGGGTGATGGCGACGGAGGCGAAGCCGTCGCAGGCCGGGCAGATCCTCGGCGAGGGCGGGGTGTGCTGGGCCATGATGGTGTTCCTTTCGATTGCGGTTGGAAGGAACGGCCCCGGGTGGCGGCGTGCTTGGCGGCTTGTGCGCCACCCGGTGGCCGGTCAGCGAGAGGAGCGGGAGCCCCGGCGGGCGCGGCCTTTGGTCGCGTACATGGCCGCGTCGGCGGCGGCGAGGGCGTCGGTGAGGGCGGGCACCGGGAGTTGGGTGATGGTGCAGGTGCCGACCGAGGCAGCCAGCGGCAGGGACGTCCCGTCGTAGTGCAGCGGCTGGTGGAGTGCGGCGGTGAGCGCGTCGACGTCGGCGGCGGCCAGGTCTCGGACAGCGGCGACGAATTCGTCTCCGCCCAGGCGGCCCGCGATGCCGTTGTGTCCGCACCAGGTGCGCAGCCGGTCGGCGGTGGCGATGAGGGCGGCGTCCCCGGCGGCGTGGCCGTGGGTGTCGTTGAGGGTCTTGAAGTGGTCGAGGTCGACCAGGAGCACGGCCGCGCGCGGGTGCCGGCGGATGAGGTGTTCGGCGCGGGTGGTCCATCCGGCGCGGGTGTGGAGGCCGGTGAGCGGGTCGCGGCGGGCGGTGGCGAGGCGGCGGGTGAGGATGCCGCCGTGCACGGCCCACCCGAGTAACGGCACGATGCTCGCGGCTGTGGTCAGGTCCATGACTTTCTCCCTCGGCGATGGCGGTTGGCTTACGGATTCCGGTCCCAAGAGCGGCGGCGTGCTTGGCGGCTTGTGCGTCGCTCTCGGGAGCGGTCAGCGGCGCTTGGCGTCGGCGGTGATGAGGGAGCGGATCACCAGGGCGCAGACGGCGACGGACGCGCCGGTGATGGTGACGGCGAGGAGCATCGATACGAGGACGGCGCCGACGACCAGGACCACGGCGGTGCCGCCGCCGACGAGGGCGAGGACGGTGCCCGGGGTGAGCTGGACGGTGGGCCGGGACGAGACCCGCGCGACCGGGACCGGGGCGGGTGTGGTGGAGGCGTGCTGGACCACGTTGGTCGGCTCGACGACGGTGGGCGGGGAGACGAGCCCGGTCGGGGTGGGCATGGTGGGGATCTTCGGGCGGAGCATCGCGGTTCTCCCTTGCGGTTACTTGGTGAGGGCGGTGTCGATAGCGGGGGCGAGGACGCTGTCGGCGAGGAGGTAGCCGCCGAGCAGGAGGACGGCGACGAGCCACCAGGGCGGGCGGAGGAACTTGACGCCGAGGTAGCCGACGACGGCGAGGGCGAGCCAGAGCGGGACCTGCATGACGGATGTCTCCTAGCGGAGGCGGCAGCGGTGGGTGCGGGCGGCGAGCTGGGCGGCGGTCTGGCTGGAGTAGTCAGCGGACCAGCCGCAGCGGTCGGCGGTGCACACAGCGGCGTGCTTGGTCTGGCCGGTGCGGTCGCGGTGGGTGCCGATCTGCACCGGGCCGATGCGCAGGACGGAGTGGAAGTTGTCGCGGGCGGGCATGTCAGTCTTTCTCCTTCTGGGTGGTGGTCGGGTCGGGGAAGCTGGCGCGGATACCGGCAGCGGTGGCCGGGTCGGTGGTGAGCTGGGCGGCTTCCTCGGCGAGCAAGTGGGCGAGGTAGGGCCGGTCGGCGGCGGTCATCTCGCGGGCAGCGTCGAGGTAGTCGGCAGCGGTCAGGTCGGCGGGGTCGGAGGTCATCTGTCGTCCTGTCGTCCGGGTCAGGCGAGCTGGGCGGCGATGGCGTCGGCGAGGTGGGGCGGGACGCCGAGGCGGGTGCGCAGGGTGTCGGTGTCGATCGGGGCGCCGGTGCGGTCGCGGTACTCGGCGGCGACCTTGCGGGCGTGGTCGACGAGGACGGCGGGAACTGCGGGCGCCGGGTCGGCGGCCGGAAGGGCCGGTGCCTCCTCTGCCGGGGCGGGTATGGGCTCCGGCTCAGGCAGGGGCTCGGGTTCCGGTTCGGTGGCGATGTCGGGTTCCGGGATCCGGGTGGGTGCCGGCGGATCCGGGATCTGGTGGTCTGCTGAGTGGGCGAGGAGGGTGCCGCCGAGGAAGGCGAGGGCGGGCCATCCGGCGATGCCGAGACGGAGCAGGGCGGGCGGGTTGGCCAGGTCGAGGAATCCGGCGGTGGCGACGTTGGCGCCGAGCGAGGCGAACAGCGCGATCAGGAACCAGCACCAGGCGAGCCGGGACGGGCCGTCCGTACGGAGACGACGCCAGGCGGCGACCAGGAGCAGGTCGACGCTGACCGGGTAGGCCCAGGCCTTCCACCCGTCCTGCCCGGCAGCGGCGGCCAGGTCGTGCAGATGGGCGAAGGACAGGGCTCCGGCGATGACGGCCTGAACCAGGACAGCATCGACGCGCAGACCGTGACGGGTGGCCATCAGGCCGCCTCCCCGGTCGGCGGTTCCGGCAGCGAGGCGGCCAGAGACGGACTGACGGCGTCGACGAAGTCGAGGTCCGCGCCGGTGGTGTCGGCGTAGAGGGCGAGTTGGCCGAGCAGCAGGACTGTGCGGGCGAAGTCCTCGCAGTCGGGGCACATGGCGGGTCAGTCCTCCGGGTTGTCGGTGTCGTCGGTGGCGACCTCGTACCAGGGGCAGTCACGCTCGTCGTGGTCGATGCCGGTCTCGGCGCCGTCAAGATCGCCGCAGTGCTCGCAGAACATCGGGGCTCCTTTCTGTGATCAGGCATGGCGGGGGTAGGGACCTGGCGCGAAGCGGTCGCGCCAACCTGGAAGTGGGAAGGGTCAGGCCGAGGCGGGAGCAGTCTTGGACAGAGGCACCGGGGCCTCACAGGAGCTGGTCAGCCTGGGCCGGAAGGGGGCCAGTTCGGGCAGTTCCGGGGTGCGGTCGGCGTGCCGGTTGCAGGTGTTGGTGGTCTGGCGCAGGGAGGTGTGCGGGGCGCGGATGCGGTGCCACCCGCCGGTGGAGTCCCCGGCGATGGCGAGCCCGCGGATCTCAGCGGGGATCTGGATGGCGGCCAGGACGGCGTCCGGGGAGATGTCGCCGAAGGCCATGTTCGCGGAGGTCTCGTCGTTGACCCGGTGGGCGGTGCGGCCGGTGAGCTGGGCGCGGAGCATGGTGATGCCCTTGCCGAGTTCGGAGCCGAAGCGCTGTCCGCAGATCTCCAGGTAGATGCCGGCGGCGCGGCCGAGCTGGGCGAGGCGAACCAGGGCGGTGATGATGCGATCCCGCCGCTTCTCCTCATCCTTGCTGGCGAAGAGGGCGAGTTCGGCGACCTCGTCGACGAGGACCACGACCGGCACCGGTCGCAGGTGTTCGGGCAGGTCCCAGATGTCCGCGGCTATCTCGGCGTCCGGGACGTCAGCGGTGACGCGCTGCTCGGCGCGGATGAGTTGGTAGACCGCTCCCATACGAGACACGAGCGCGTCGAGCAGCTCGGCGGCGGTGTCGGGGTTGTCGGCCAGCGCGGAGAAACGACGGGCCAGGGGGAACAGCTCCACCCCCTGTTTGCAGTCGATGCCGACCAGGGCGACGTCCATCGGGGCGAGCCCGGCGACCAGGTTGCGCTGGTAGACGGACTTGCCGGACTCGGTGGCCCCGAGGGTGAGGGCGTGCGGGACGGCGCGGTAGTCGCGGTAGTGGACCGAACCGTCCTCGCGGAGAGCGACCGGCACGCGCATCGGACGGGTGTCGAGCTTGGCGGGCATCTGCACCCGCTTGAGGACGTCGTAGCCGGTCATCCGCACTTCCACGACCCCGGAGCGCAGCTCACGCGAGGTGACGCCGTACATCGAGAACGAGTGCCGCAACCGGTCCGAGGCGGCGGCGACGTCGAAGGCATCCTGTCCGGGGCGCAGTCCCAGCCGCAGGACCAGGCCGGTGCGGGTCGGCCGCAGCCGCAGGATGCGCGGCGGACGGGACTCCGGCACGGGCCGGTTGGTGACCCGCGCTAAGGCGAGGCGCCAGCGCGCGGGCGGGACCGTCAGACCGCAGGCGTCCATGACGGAGGCGTAGCGGACCAGGACCCGCAGGGCGGCGAGAGCGACCCCGAAGGTCAGCCAGTACCAGGCGGGGCGCCGCCACCGCAGGAGACCCGCAGCGGCGACGACCAGCACCAGCGCGACCGTGAAGCCGGTCATGATCAGGCCGCCTTCGGCTTCGAAGCAGCGGCGACAAGAGACGTGACGGCGACCGCGCGGAAGGCGATCCCGTGCCGCTTCTGGCCGTTGAACTCGTTCTCCCACGGCCGGGCGATGAGACCGGTCAGCGCGACGGGGGTACCCATGGACAGCTCGCCGGAGATGCCGGTCTCCGGGACGGTGATGGAGAGGATCTCGACCTCGTCGTTCGCCGCGAACATCACGTCCACGGTCATCAGCTGCGCGCCGGTCTCGGCGTCGGTGGCGATCTCGCCCGTACGGCGGTCCTTGACCTTGGGCTGCGGGGTCTTGGCGACCATCACGGTCGCGGCGGAGGTGTCGACGGGGATCTGACGCATGAATGCGCTCCTAGAGTCGATGACTTGACGTACTTAGTACGTCTTCTGTCTTCGAGATTGCACCTGTACTACTTGGTGTGTCAAGTGGTTGGGCCTCGACTCCTGTCCGAGGGATGTGCTGCACTAGGTACGACAACCACGGAGAGGGGCTATGGCCGACTTCACCGCCGGACGGGCCGCGTACTTGCAGATTGCCGACGAGTTCAAGCGCAAGATCCGAGACGGAGAACTCGCGCCAGGGGACAAACTGCCCTCAGAGGCACAGCTGATGACCGAGCACGGTGTGTCCCGCACCGTGGCCCGGCAGGCGATCTCTCGACTCCGCGAGGACGGCTACGCGATCTCCCACCAAGGCAAGGGCAGCTTTGCCGCACTGCCCACCGAGGGCGTCTCAGCGAAGCGGAGCCCTGAGTTCGAGCAGATCACCGAGTACCTGTCGGAGGTTCGCCGGGACGTGCGCCGCCTGGCCGACCGGATGGATCAGCTTGAGGAGCTGGTGCGGCAGCAGGCCGGAGGACAGTGACCAACGCGTCCGCGCGGCGAGCCAGTTCCGCCACCTCATCACCAAGCTCCCTTATCTGGTTGATCAGTTCCAGCCGTTCCACCGGGGTCAGCGCCATCACGGCCCCCTCTTTGCACTATCGGTCTGACAGCTCCTCGGGTTGTCAGCAACGCTAGGACCGGTCCGGCTCACCACCCTGGAAAATCTCTCCGGGGTCGCGCGAAGAGACAGGGGGACGCTCTTCCCATGCGAGGAATGACGACGAACCTGACGATCGGTGAGCGAGTCGCTTGGTACCGCCGCCGACGTGGCATGTCCCAAGAGGTCCTGGCCGGACTGGTGGGCCGTACGGTCGACTGGCTGAGCAAGGCCGAGAACAACCGGCTGGAGCTGGACAGACTGTCGGTCATCAAGTCTCTGGCCGACGCGCTGGACGTGACTCTTGGCGATCTACTCGCCGAGCCGACCCTGATGGAGTGGACGGCGGACAGCGGGACCCGGACGGTTCCGGCGCTTCGGTCGGCACTGATGAACTACCGGCAGCTCACCCCGCTCCTGGGCGTAACCACCGAGGGCGAGCCGACACCCCTCGACGAGCTGAAGACCAGCGTGGCCGAAGTCTGGGACGCCTACCAGGATTCCCGGTACGGGTTCGCGACCCGGCGTCTTCCCCTCGTGCTGGCCGACGCGCTCATCACAGTGCAGGCGCAGGGAGGCCGGGACCGCGAGCGTGCGCACGAGCTGATGGCGATGACCTACCAGGGTGCCGCCATGGTGTTGACCAAGGTTGGTGAAGCCGACCTGGCATGGATCGCGGCGGACCGCGGATTGGCAGCGGCTCAGCAGTCCGACAACATGGCCGTGAGTGGGTCGCTCTTCCGCTCCGTGGCTCACTGCCTCTTGTCCAATGGCCGGTTCGACGCCGCCGTGCAGCTGGTCAGTGACGCAGCCGACTACCTTCGCCCAGCGCTCAGGGACGCCAGCGCGGAGTTCCTGTCGATCTACGGGACCCTCTTCCTCGCCGGATCGATGGCAGCCGCACGCGCCGACGACCGAGCCACCACTCGCGCATTTCTCGCGGAGGCGGATCAAGCAGCACAGCGGCTCGGACGGGATGCCAACCACATGTGGACCGCATTCGGGCCGACGAACGTCGCCATTCACCGGGTCGCCACGGCGGCGGAGCTGGGTGACATGCAGGTGGCCATGGATCTCGGCCCGCAGATCGACACCACCGGACTGCCGACCGAGCGGCGGACACGCCACAACCTTGAAGTGGCCCGTGCCCTCAGTGCGCACAACCGGACCGACGACGCCCTGTCGATGATCCTCGAAGCCGAGCAGTGGGCACCGGAGCAGGTCCGTAGCCACTACCTCGCCAGGGAGCTTGTCCTCACCTGGGTACGGAACCAGCGTGGCCGACCCAGCCGGACACTGGCGGAGCTGGCCGACCGGCTGCACGTCGTCTGAGGTAGGTACGCTCGGCCACATGGCAGTGAGCGAACACGAAGCGAAGATGGCGCATCCGCGCATGGCCGCGGGTGCGCTTTTCTTTGATGCCGGCGGGCGGGTCCTCATGGTGCAGCCCACCTACAAGGACTACTGGGATATCCCCGGCGGCTACGTCGAGGTGGGGGAGTCACCCCTCCAGGCCGCCGTTCGAGAGGTGAGGGAGGAGCTGGGCATCACTCCTCCGCTGGCGCGCTTGCTGGCCGTCGACTGGGCGCCGAGCGACGCCGAGGGGGACAAGGTGCTGTACCTCTTCGACGGCGGTCAGCTCACGCCGGAGACTCTGGCCGGAGTGACCTTGCAGGCGGACGAGCTGAAGAGCTTCGCTTTCCTGGCCCCCGACGAGGTGGCCGAGCAGACGATCCCGCGCTTGGCTCGCCGAATCCGTGCCGCGATCGAGGCCCGATCATCAGGGGCCGCACCGATCTATCTCGAGCATGGCCAGAAGCCGGATGGCGTTGCCGCGTAGCGGCATGGAGGAGGACGACGCGACCTGAGCCTGGCGCGGTGGAAGTTTCTCTACGTTCATCAAGGCCCGCGCACGGCGCGGGCGCGCGCCGCCTCTGCGGCGCGGCCTGCCTCCTGTCTTCGCCCCGGCTGGCCGCGCCCGGCGGCGCGCTCTCGGCTGCGGGCATGAAGGTGGGAGACACCCTCTGTGGCTGGGGCGGTCGGCTCCACGGCTTTAGGCAGCCACTTTGGCGCGAGCCTCGAAGATCATGGCCCCAACGTCGTGCTTCACCGGGCAGGTCCACAGACTGCCCGACGCGCCGGAAGCTTACGGGGCCATGATCACTCGCGCCAAAGCAGCTCCAGCCCAAAGCCGCTCCACCGACCTTGCGCTCTACCCCTCGACTAGTGCCGCGCCCTAAACTGCGAACGAATAATCAGGTAAATGCGCCCGAGACGCATCGTTGACCGCTTTGCGGTCATGAACCCCACGAGGCAGGCATGCCGAAGAGGCCCATACAACACAGAATCGCATCACTAGCGGTTGCAGGAGTACGACGGGAATGGAACCGGCAGGGGCATGCTGTAGACGAGATTCACGAGGACTATGGGGAAGACCTAATGGTGCAGATCTGCTTCGAGGGACGCTTAGATCCGGCGAGAATCTGGGTGCAAGTGAAGGGAACAGAAAAGGATTGCTCAGCTAAGCGACTGCCTCAGATTAGCGTAAAAGCTAAGCAGGTTCTGCGCTGGGCAAGGACCGCCGACCTTGTGGTCGTAGTGCTGTGGGATGTATCCAAGGATCGAGGCTGGTTCACTCTTCCTCAGGATCAGTTCGATCACGTGGAGCTGTCCGATCGCGCCAACGGATCCGTCCGCCTCACCTTCTCACCGGAGCTCCCATTCGACCAAGCCGCCGTCGAAAGACTGGCCTGGGCAGCTCGCATTGAGCATGCTAATCGCTCAGCAGTATACGCAAGAACATGCCTAGAAGAGGCAGTCGAGATGGAACTTGAGACAAATAAGCACTTTTACAAGGGCGTGCTTGCGTCTCTAGATTTCGATTTTGGCGTCGCAATCAAGGCCGTAAAACCCGCCGGTGGCTTCACGGAAGAGTTTCCGCTGATTGTTTTCGAGCACTTGAAGAACGAAAGTCCCGACGACTTGGAGATGGCCACCAAAAATGCAATGATTTTGGCCATCTTTGAGACGATCCACAATAACTGCGCAGGGAACGGGGCCCCCCTCGCACTCGTCAAAGAGCTTTGCCATGCGTTCTATCCGCTGCTATTTGATAGCGGTATGATGAGAATGCTCGAATCAGCGAGAAATCCCCCGCCAACGGCTCAATAACATAGCGCGACCCGCCTTCACGGCCTTGAAAGTGCTCAGGCAGCGTTCCCAATTGGCCAAGTGTCGGCGCCAGGGGATTGCGTCGTAACCGACGGCAGCAGGGCCAATGAGGTGGGGCCGGTCGCTGTACAGCAGCGAAGTTCAGCAAGCGGTACTACCGCAGCCGACCATCACGGCACGTACGCGGCTGACCGGCCGACCCAGCAAGCCTCAGCGACCGTAGTACGCATCGAGGAGCGCACCTATCGGGCGAGCGTCCGGTCCGGCGGGAAACCACGGGGAACAGGCTTTGCCAGCTCTGTCGGAATCATGAGCCGTCCGACCCCTTAGACTCTTCGAATTTCGACGGGACATCCGTGACAAACGTCTCCCGATCATACCGAACTACAAATTCATCCCGTCCTGCACTCGTTGGCACAGCTGGGCGATCGGACTGCATCCTAAGCACCAAATCCCTGAGGATGCGCGCTACGGGAACCAATTGCGAGATTAGGGCGACAAAAAGAGCTAGTTGCACCACGCCAGCCGCAAGGCCTCCGAGTGAACCAGCGTAAGAAAAGACCCCAGGGAGGAACCATAGAGTGATCATCAGCACGACGAATGGGACGATGTGCTCAGTGTCATCAGTGATGCGCTGCACCTCCCTTTCCTCGAATCGAACATTCCCCTCATCGTTATGCGAGCGAACTCTCCAATCTTTCGCCGTCCGCCCGGTAGCCACGACTTGAATGTTTACCTCTTCGCCGACTTCGAGATGCCCAATCTCGTACACAACCTCACTATTGGCCTCCTCCTTGGCCGCATTGCGAATGACGCCTAGTTCACGATCCGGCTCAGGCGAGAGGCGCGCCTCAAGCACCTTAGATTCTTCAGGGAAGGCAAGGCGAACCTGGTGATTTTTAACCACCTCAGTTCCAGTATTCTTTACTTTGAAGTCGAGCGCGCAGATGTTTTCGATCGGCTCTTCGTTGTATGCGAGTTTAACAAGTTGCTGAAATTTCGGGTCGACGGAGACGATTCCAACTTGCGTGTGGGCGGTCCAAGTGAGACGCTTCCTCGGCTCTCGACGCCTTTTATACTGATCGAGCAGAAAGTTGCCGATGAAGGCAAGAATCGCACCGGCGACGACGAGGATTGCCTTCCCTTGGAAATCCTCGCCGAGATGCACTGCAGCGAGTTCCATATCCGACATCTACGTGCCCCTTCACCAAACGACCTGAGCGAGCAGAGGTAACTCTACGCATTCACAATTGCGATGGGGCGGAAACGGCTGTCGACACGACATGCGCCCACCAACAGCCGCCCGATCAGCCTCCCCCTAGCCGCGGCACCCCGACCACCCAAGTTGCTTCGGGACGAAGCGGTCGCTCCGTTAAGATGCGTCGCATGGCCGACGGCGCCTTGGCCTATCTCAATTGCAGCCAGCCCATAAAAGTCCGCAGGCTTCGTTCTCTCCGAGCGCGAGGACGATGGCCGGCGGACCTGCCGGACGCTATGGAGGTGTACCGACCGACTGGGCGATCCTTTGAGGTCTGCGCGGTGCCGGAACTGTTCCGCTGACATCAACGACCCCGGACGGCGGCAACACCCAGCAGCCAGTTGTGGCACTGGTTCACGAGGCGAGACCCGACCAGGCCAAGGGGAGATCGAACTCCTAAAGCGGTGCTCACCAGGCTCGGATGCCCCATCCTGTCTCCATGAGGTTGCAGGGTGAGCCGGTGACGGCAGATAGAGCATTGCTTCTGAACGAGCTGCGGTTCGATCCGGATGCGATCTACGAGCTTGATCGCCCCTTGATGCTCAGCCCCGGCGACCAGGTGCACGTCCTCGGGGGCCGGCAAGTGCTCGTCAAGCGCGCGGCTGGTCACGAGGAGAGGCCTGCCGGCCACTGGACTGCATGGTGCTGGAGTTGGCGTCTCCTCTGACTCCTGCCCTCCCAGATGCATTCCCCGTAGAGCGGTGAACCAGCGTCATCGGCACGGGCATGGCACAACTGACTCACGAGGGCAGCAGCAGACTGGCCGTCGGGCCGAAGTGGGTGCCTGTCGAATCCGTGTCGAAGTCCGCTTGGCAGAGCTTTCAGTTGAGGGATAAGCGCAGGCCAACAGGTAGATGAGGCTCAACCTGCAGAGCGCCTTCTAAGCGCCTCGCCGAGCGGCGTGGCTGGTCGGCGAGCACCTTGCCGCTGGCGCGCCCATTCCGGCTCTGCCGGGCGAGGCCAACGAGCGGCAGGGCCGGGTGATCAGCACGTTGGGCCACTTGCTGGGCAAGCCCGTTCCCTATGGGCCGAGCTGCTGGGCCGTCCTGGGGCCGTGCGAGGTCAACCAACGCCAACCAACAACGACAGAAGCCCACGGCGTCTGAACTGGTCAGAGCCGTGGGCTTCTTCAGCCTCGCTGGTCAGCGAGGCCAGTGATCAGTAGACCGGCTTGTGCGGCTCGATCTGGTTGACCCAGCCGATCACGCCGCCGCCCACGTGGACGGCGTCCGCGAAGCCAGCGGACTTCAGGACGGCGAGGACTTCCGCACTGCGGACACCCGTCTTGCAGTGCAGGACGATCTTCTTGTCCTGCGGGAGGCCTTCGAGGGCGGTGCCGAGGAGGAACTCGTTCTTCGGGATCAGCTTGGCGCCCGGGATGGAGACGATCTCGTACTCGTTCGGCTCGCGGACGTCGATGATCTCGATGCTCTCGCCGTCGTCGATCCACTCCTTGAGCTGCTTGGGAGTGATCGTCGAGCCGAGCGCCGCCTCCTGGGCCTCCTCGGAGACGACGCCGCAGAAGGCCTCGTAGTCGATGAGCTCGGTGACGGTCGGGTTCTCGCCGCAGACCGCGCAGTTCGGGTCCTTGCGGACCTTGACCTGGCGGTACTGCATCTCCAGGGCGTCGTAGATCATCAGGCGGCCGACCAGCGGCTCACCGGTGCCGGTGAGGACCTTGATCGCCTCGGTGACCTGGATGGAGCCGATGGACGCGCACAGCACGCCCAGCACGCCGCCCTCGGCGCAGGAGGGGACCATGCCCGGCGGCGGGGGCTCCGGGTAGAGGCAGCGGTAGCAGGGGCCGTGCTCGGACCAGAAGACCGAGGCCTGGCCGTCGAAGCGGTAGATCGAGCCCCACACGTACGGCTTGTTCAGCAGCACGCAGGCGTCGTTGACCAGGTAGCGGGTCGCGAAGTTGTCCGTACCGTCGACGATCAGGTCGTACTGGCTGAAGATGTCCATCACGTTGTCGGCTTCCAGCCGCTCCTCGTGAAGGATCACGTTCACGTACGGGTTGATGCCCTTGACGCTGTCGCGCGCGGACTCGGCCTTGGAGCGGCCGATGTCGGCCTGGCTGTGGATGATCTGGCGCTGCAGGTTCGACTCGTCGACCTCGTCGAACTCCACGATGCCGAGAGTGCCCACGCCCGCGGCGGCCAGGTACATCAGCGCCGGCGAGCCCAGGCCGCCGGCGCCCACACAGAGCACCTTGGCGTTCTTCAGCCGCTTCTGCCCGTCCATCCCGACGTCGGGGATGATCAGGTGGCGGGAGTACCGGCGGACCTCGTCTACGGTGAGCTCAGCAGCTGGCTCGACCAGGGGTGGCAGCGACACGGGGACTCCGTTGGTCGGTCAATCACTACGGTTGTTCTCCCCGTAACACTGCCACGGCCTTCTTCATTCCGAGACACCCGTTCCGACCCGCGAGACGATTTCGTCCCAGTAGCCGGGCATGGTCTCCCAGGGGTCGGTGCGGCCACCGCGGTCGGTGCGGTCCGTGAAGTAGATCGTCGCCGCGCCCTGCCACCGCGCGATGCGCAGCGCCTCCTCCAGATGACCGAGGGGTACGCCGTGCACGAAATGGCAGAAGCGGTCGGGCGGGTAGTCGGCGGTCCACTCGGCGACCTGCGAGAAGCGGTAGTCGGACCAGGGCCCGGAGAAGGTCACGAGCTGGTCGGCGTCGTCCGCGTACCCCGGGTGCGGGTGGCTGCCGTGGCCGAGGACGATGTGGGGCGTGTCACTGATCGCCCGGAGCGCGGTGATCGCGCGGCGGACCTCGGGGAGCGCGACCCGGTCCGTGGGGGTGCGGTCCAGCAGGAAGCCGTCGACGCGGTACCAGTCGAGGTGGCGGTGCGCGTCCGTGAGCAGGTCGGGGAGAGGGCGGGCGCCGTGGGCGAGGTCCAGGTGTCCGAAGACTCGGACGCCCGCGTTGCGTACCCGGCCCGCGGCTTCCAGACAGTGCGGGTCGGGGCGGGTGCCGGGCCCGGCGGCGACGTTGAGCACGACCCAGTCCAGGGGGGTGCCGGGGCGGGCGAGTTCGGCCCACTGGGCCGGGGCGACGAGCGGATGCGCGTAGCCGGGGATGCCGAGGGCGGTACGGATGCCGGTGCTGGTGGTGCCCGCTGTGGTGCTGGTCAGATGCGGCATGCCGCCTCCATCCAGATGTCGGCCAGGGATTCTTCGAGGTTGATCCGGGGACGCCAGCCGAGCCGGTCGCGGGCGGTGCGCACATCGGCCTGCTGCCAGCTGCCGCAGCCGTCCGGATAGGGGTAGGCGACCGGGGACGCGTGGTCGGCGTCGGTGCGGGGGTGCCCGATGGTGCTGCGCAACGGCCCGGGAGGGGCGTCGAGTTCGTGGAGTGCGCCGCCGTATCCGGCGACCCGGGCGAGGACGGCGGCGGCGTCACGGAGCCGGACGGAGCGGCCGGAGCCGATGTTGATGACGCCCTGCGCGGCAGAGAGAGAGGCGGCGTGCACGGCGCGGGCGACGTCACGGACGTCGACGAAGTCGCGCTGGACACCGAGGCCGGCGAGTTTGAGTTCACCGTCGCCGGACTGCATGGCGCGGCGCATGGCCTCGGCGAGCCGGCCGAGCGGGGAGCCGGCCGGGGTGCCGGGTCCGGCGGGTGAGAAGACCCGGAGGACGACGGCGTCGAGACCGGAGCCGAGGACCAGTTCGGTGGCGGCGAGTTTGCTGACGCCGTACGGGCCGCCGGGCCGGGGCACGGCGTCCTCGGCGGTGGAGGAGCCGGGCTGGCTGGGGCCGTACTCGGAGCCGCACCCGATCTGCACCAGGCGCGCGCTGCAGCTGCTGCGGCGCAGGGCTTCGCAGACGGTGGCGACGGCCACGGTGTTGTGCCGGGTCAGCTCGCGGGCGCCGCCGCGGGTGGCGCCGGCACAGTTGACGACGACTCCGGGGTGGACCGCGTCCAGGAAGCGGGTGAGCGCTCCGGGGCTTCCGGTGGCGAGGTCGAAGCGGACGTCGGCGTCGTCGCCGCGGCCGAGCGCGGTGAGCTGGACGGCCGGGTCGGCGAGCAGGCGGTCGGCGACGAAGCGGCCGATGTATCCGCCCGCTCCGATCAGCAGGACCCTCATCGGGCGCCTCCCGGGGTGTGCGCTCCGGCTGCTCCCAAGGCTCCGGACGCTCCGGGCGCTCCGTGTCGGGAGGTGGTCATCTGGTCTTCTCCTTCTAAGGGGTGATGCGGTTGCCTCCGGCGGTGGGCCGGGCGCCCGCGGCCTCGACCGCGGCCAGGTGCTGCCACCCGCTCGGGGCGGGTGGCGGCGGGCTCGGTTCGGGCCGGTGGCGGAGGGTTCACCCGGGTGCTCCCGTCGGCGCGTGGGCCGAGGCCTGGGTGAGGGTGCGCAGGGCGTGGACCAGCAGGACGAGGGCCGCGGTGCCGCAGGCGAGCGCCGGGACGGCGGCCGGGCCCCAGGCGTCCACCAGGGTCTGGACGGGGGTCGCCAGCAAGGTGCAGCCGGGCAGTCGGCCGGCCAGGAGCAGGGCGGGGGCCGCCACCTCGACGGCTGCCGCCGCGCCCAGGGTCAGGGCGGGGGCGTGCCGGTGGTGGTGCACGGTGAGGAGGCGGGCGAGCAGCAGGAGGGCGCCCAGGGTGAGGGCCTGTGGGTAGGCCGCGCTCTCGTCGAGGACGGCGCCGCTCAGGGCGAGCAGAACGGTGAGAGCGGCCAGGAACAGGGCGAACGCGCCGAGCAGCAGGGGCCGGGCGGCGGCCGTGAAGTCCTCCAGGCCCCGGCTGCCGGCGAGCCTGCGGCGGGCACCGGTGGTGAGGAGGTGGGCGCACCAGGCGGCCGGGGCGCAGGCCAGGGTGAGCGCCAGGGCGGGGGCGACGGCGACCGGCCAGGGGCCGTCCGGGATGCCCGTGGGCAGGTCGTCGGGGCCGCCGGTCACGACCGCTTGCAGGAGTCCGTCACCGAGAAGGGCGTACCCGAGCAGCCAGAGGGTGCACGCGCGTGTGCCGGTCGCCGTCCGCCACGGGGGTGTGCCGGGTTCGGTGGCGAGGGGGCCGCGGCGCAGGGCCGCGCGGACGGCGAGGCCGACGGCGAGGAGGCCACCGAGGGCCACCAGCAGGCGGGGCCGGCCCTGGGTGAGGTGCAGCCCGGTCACGACGGCCGCGCCGAGCGCCCCGGGCAGGAGGGTGAGCAGGACCCAGTCGGCACGGACACGGGGTGCGCACAGCAGCTCGGGCTGGGGGCGTGGGGTGCCGTCGCGGGGCACGCGCGCGTACAGCTCCTCGGCGAGCGAGAAGACGTCGCGGTGCCGGAAGCGGGCGGCGGTGCGGTCGGTGACCCCGTGGGCCTCCAGCCCGGCGGCGATCTCCAGCGGGTCCACGGCCCGCTCGCACAGCTCCCGGTGACGGTGCAGCAGGGCCTTCACGGGGTCGGCGGCACCGCGCCGGGCGGTGGGTCTACGGCTCCTGCCGGATCCGGAGTCCGCTGCGGCCCCCACCGGCGCCGAGGGCGTCAGCGGGCGAGCCGCTCCGGAGGAAGTCCCGGCTGCCGAGGGCGGCTTGGGCCCCGGTCCGGCGGAAGCCCCCGCGTGCACGGGCTCCTCCCCGCTCGCGCTGCCGTGCGTCTGCGCACCGGCCGGCCACTCCCCCGACCGCTCGTCCCAGGTGTCGGCGCCGCTCGGCATCGCGGGACGGTCCTGCCGGCCCGGCCGGCTCAGGACGTCCCAGTCGGCCCGGTCGTCGTGGGTGCCGCGGGTGTCGTCCAGCCCGCCGGAGCCGTTCACCGCGCCCCCTCCGGAGCCGCCAGCGGGGTCGCGCGGACCGGGCCGCCCGCCGCCCAGCCCGGAACACCCCGGGTCAGTACGCGGGCCGTGGGGCCGGTCCAGTGGACGGGGACGTGGGCCTCGGCCGGGGCGGCGAACGGCAGGGGCGCGCCCGCCTCGTCGAGGACGACGCGGCGTACCGGGCAGCGCGAGACGATCTCCAGGTAGATGCCGTGAAAGGCCGCGATGTTCTGCTCGACGGTGAACAGTTCGAGCGCGCGGGCGCGGGCGGCGGCACCGAGGCGCTCACGGCGCTCGGGGTCGTGCAGCAGCGCCGCGCACGCTTCGGCGAGCGCCCGCGGATTGCGCGGTGGCACGACGAGGCCGGTGCCGCCGATGACCTCCACCACCGCGCCGACGTCGGTGGACACGGTGGCGCGTCCGCAGAACATGGCCTCGACCAGGCTGATCGGGAAGCCCTCGACGACGCTGGAGAGGACGACGACGGCGCCGCCGGCGTACGCGTCGGGCAGCGTCGGGGCCTCGGGGTCGCCGATCTGCTCGAAGGAGACCGGGTTGTCGCCGACCGCGTGCACGCCCTCCGCCTCGTCCGGGAAGAGCTGGGCGGCCAGGGCCCGGCAGTGGCGCAGGTAGGCCGGGCCCTCGGGGCCCGCGGGCACGCCGACGATCCGCAGGCGGGCCTTCGGCGCCTCTTTGCGGACCTCGGCGAAGGCGTGCAGCAGGGAGACCAGGTCCTTGGCGGGTTCCACGCGCCCGACCCAGACGAGCGTGTCCGCGTCGGCGCGGTCCGGGGACTCGCCGACCTCCGCGAAGCGGGTGGCGTCCATGCCCGGGTGGACGGTGCGGATCCTGGTGCGGTCGGCGCCGCACCGTTCCTGCCAGCGGCGGGTGTGGGCGTTGCCGGGTGTGAGGATCGCGGCCCGCCGGTAGACCTCGGTGGCCAGATGGCCGTGGAAGGCGGCGAGCAGGGCGCGTACGGCGGGGGCGGCGGCGTCGGGACCCAGGGCCAGGTAGTGCGAGCGCAGTTGCACGCCGTACTCGGTGACCAGCAGGGGTACGCCGGCGAAGTGCCGGGCGAGGAGTCCGGGCAGGGCTGCCTGGCCGCCGGCGGTGGCGTGGCAGAGGTCGGCCGCGCCGAGGCCGTCGTCGCCGTACCAGTCGAGCGAGAGGGGGCGCAGGGCGCGTTCGAGGTGCGCCGTGACGGTGAGCAGGTCGGGTACGCGCGCCTCGCGTGCCGTGCGCAGCGCGCCGGGGGCGCGGCAGGCGCGCTCCAGGGTGCGGACGGCGGTGTCGGAGCGGAGCGCGCCGACCAGTCCGCCCTCGTCGCGGGCGAGTTCGGCGAGGCCGTACAGCGCGTCGCCGAAACGGTCCGCCTGTTGAGCGGACGCATCACCGGAAGTGGTGTCGGATCCGGCGCACAAGGCCCCGACCAGTTCCCCGTAGCACTCGGTGAAGCGCCGGCGCGCGCGCCGCCCGTATGCGACTTCGTCGTCCTCGGCCGTCCACAGCGGGGCCGTACGCACCCTGCTGACCTGCTCGGGGAGCGGGACCCAGCCCGCGTCCTCCTGTTGTCGGCTGCGGCTGAGCGCGTAGAGGTCGAACTCGTGTTGTGCGAGCCCGCGCACGAGCCGGTCGCACCAGAGCCCGGCGTCACCGCTCACATGCGGATAGCCACCCTCCGTAAGCAGTCCGATGCGCACGTGTGCACCCCCGATCTCCCGTGAGTGGGAGCCGCCCTGGTCCTGGCGGCTCGCAGCGGGACGAACGTATGCGGACATGGCGGTGGCGCGACGGACGGTTGTCCATCGCGCCACCAAAAGGGGTGAACGGTCGTAACTTTCGCGTGCGGGTAGCGTTCCGTCGCGCTAGGAGAGCAGACGGTGATCGACCACGTTCGAAACGTTACGCCACGGCCGGCTCCCGCCGGGCCGCCCGCCGCACCGCCGCCAGCTCCGGGTCGAGCGCGGGCACGGCGGCCAGGAGCTGCTTGGTGTACGGCTCGCGCGGGGCGTCGTACACCTCGTCGACGGTTCCGGACTCGACGACCTGTCCGCGGCGCATCACCGCGACCCGGGCGCTGACCTGGCGCACGACGGCGAGGTCGTGCGCGATGAACACCAGCGCCAGGCCGAGTTCGCGCTGCAGCTCGCCGAGCAGTTCGACCACCTGGGCCTGCGTCGTGACGTCGAGCGCCGAGACGGGCTCGTCGCAGACGATGACGCGCGGGTCGGCGGCGAGCGCCCGGGCGATGCCGACGCGCTGGCGCTGTCCGCCGCTGAACTCGTGCGGGTAGCGGTCGTAGTGGGCCGCTTCGAGCCCGACGCGCTCCAGCAGTTCGACCACGCGCGCCCGGATGTGCTGCTCGTCCCTCCCCCGCGCGCGGAGCGGATCGGCGATGGACTCGCCCACGCTGCGACGGGGGTTGAGGGAGGAGACGGGGTCCTGGAAGACCATCTGGACGGCCGGGTTCACGCCGGTGTGCGGGCGCCCCGCGTAGTGGATCTCACCGGCGGTCGGTTCGAGCAGTCCGACCAGCATGCGGCCCAGTGTCGTCTTGCCGCTGCCGCTCTCCCCCACGACGCCCAGGGTCTCGCCCCGGCGGACGGTCAGTGAGACGTCGTCCACGGCCGTGAACGCCCGCTTGCCGCGCCCGAACTCGCGCCGGAGCCCGGTGGCCTCCAGCACGACCTCGTCGAACGCCTCGGAGGGGGCGCGCTGTGCGTCCACGCGCGGGACGGCGTCGAGCAGTTCGCGGGTGTACGCCTGCGCGGGCGCCGCCAGGACCGTGCCGACCGGGCCGTGCTCGACGGCCCGGCCGTGCCGCATGACCAGTACCTCGTCGACGCTCTCGGCGGCGACGCCCACGTCGTGGGTGACGAGCAGCAGGCCCATGCCGGTCTCCTCGCGCAGCGTGTGCAGCAGGTCGAGGATCTGGGCCTGGACGGTGACGTCGAGGGCCGTCGTGGGCTCGTCGGCGATCAACAGGTCCGGCCGGCAGGCGAGCGCCATGGCGATGAGGGCGCGCTGGCGCATGCCGCCGCTGAACTCGTGCGGGCGCGACCGGGACCGGCGTTGTGCGTCCGGAATTCCAACCCTCTCCAGCACCTCGACGGCACGCGCGCGTGCCGCACGACGCGAGGCGCGCGTGTGGACGCGGTACACCTCGGCGATCTGGTCGCCGATCGCGTGGTACGGGTCGAGCGAGGACAGCGGGTCCTGGAAGACCATGGCGGCCCTGGCACCGCGCAGCCGCCGCAGTTCCGCGTCCGGGGCCTGCTGTACGTCCGTGCCGGCGACGTGCACCGTGCCGCCGACCTGTGCCCCGGTGCCCCGGTGCAGGCCCAGCAGGGCGCCGGCGACCGTGGACTTGCCGGAACCGGACTCGCCGACCAGCGCGAGGGCGGCGCCCTTCTCCAGCCGGAAGGAGAGCCCGTCCACGGCCCGCAGCGAGCCGAACTCGACCGTCAGGTCCGTGACTTCCACCAGGCTCATGCGAGTACCACCCGTCGGTCGGCCACCGCGTACAGGACGTCCGCGACGGCGTTGGCGATGACGACGAAGAAGCCGACGACCAGGACCATGCCGACGACCACCGGCAGGTCGACGACCTTCACCGCGTGCACCAGTTCCTGGCCGATGCCGGGCAGGCCGAACAGGGTCTCGGTGAGGACGGCGCCGCCGACGGCCGAGCCGACGTTGTTGGCGTTCAGCGCGATGACGGGCGCGAGCGCGCCGCGCAGGGCGTGCCGGCCCACGATCGAGCGCTCCCCCACGCCGTACGCCCGGAAGGTGCGGATGTGGTCCTCGGCGAGCGTCTCCAGCATCGAGGTGCGGGTGAGCCGGGCGAACGCGGCCGCCTCGATGAGGGCGAGCGAGAGCCAGGGCAGCAGCAGGTTCCACGCCCACTGCTCGGGGTCGTCGGTGAGGTTCACGTACTGCGGGAAGGGCAGCAGCTGGAGTTCGCCGCAGACGACGATCATCAGCACGAGGCCGATGACGAAGACGGGGGTGGCGGTGCCTGCGAGGGTGAGGGCGGTCAGCAGGCGCTCGGAGATCCGGCCGCGCCGCCAGGCGGAGAGCACGCCGGTGCCGACGCCGAGCAGGAGCCACAGCACCATCGCGCCGAGGACGAGCGACAGGCTGACCGGAAGTTTGGTCAGGATGATGTCCATGACCTGCTGGTCGCTCTGGTACGACAGCCCCAGGCAGGGTGCGGAGCAGTGCGCCGCCGAGGTGCCCGTGGAGTAGTCCTGGCCGACGAAGAGGCCTTCGAGGAAGTGCCAGTAGCGCAGGTAGAGCGGGTCACCGAGCTTGAGCTGCGCGGCGACCTGGTGCACCTGCTGCGGCGAACAGCGCGGGCCGCAGGTGATCTGGGCGACGTTGCCGGGGGTGGCGTAGAAGACGACGTAGACGATCACCGAGATGGCGAGCAGGGTGACCACCATGCCGACGGCGCGGCGCAGCACGAAACCGCCGAAGCCGCTCATGCGGTCTCCTCCTTCCCGGTCCCGCTCTCGTTCCTTCGGCCGGTGCCGACGCGCAGGCGGGAGGCCGCGCGCGGATCGAGTGCGGTGCGCACGCCGTCGCCGAGGACGGTCAGGGCCAGGACGGTGACGAACAGGGCTCCGGCCGGCAGCAGCAGGTACTGCGGCGCGGCCTGGTACCAGACGTCGGCGCTGGTGAGCATCTGCCCCCAGGACGGCGTGGGCGGCTTGACGCCCACGCCGAGGAAGGAGAGGGCGGCCTCGACCGAGATGTTCATGGGGACGAGCAGCGCCGCGTACGTGATGACGGGCGCGGCCAGCCCCGGGAGCAGCTCGCGGCGGGCGATCTGCCAGGTGCCCCACCCGCTCAGCCGGGCCGCGGAGACGTAGTCGAGGCCCTTGAGGGTGAGGGTCTGGGCGCGCACGATCTTGGCGATGTTGCCCCAGGCGATGAGGCCGATGACGAGGGTGACGAGGACGGGGCGCGGAAAGCTCGACGGGACGATCGCCAGCAACGCCAGGGACATGATCACCAGCGGCATGGCGACGATGACGTCCGTGATCCGGCTCAACAGTTGATCAACCCATCGGCTGCCGAGCGCGGAGGCCACGCCGACCACGACCCCGATCGCGACCTGCACCACGGTCGCCGCCAGCGCGACGCCCAGCGACACCCGTGCTCCGTAGACCAGCCGCGCGAACAGGTCGCGCCCGGTCTGCGGTTCGACGCCCAGCCAGTGGCCGGCGCCGGCGCCGCCGAAGGAGCCGATGGGCACGCCCCCGCGCGCGGAGTCGATCAGGGAGGGGTGGTACGTGGTCGGGTCCTGGCCTTCCAGGGCGGTGAGCAGGGGCGCGGCGAGCGCGACCAGGACGAGCAGCGCGACGACGACCGCCGCGACGAGGGCGGCGCGCTGCGCCCGCAGCCGCCGCCAGAACTGACGGGCCCCCGTGGCCCCCGGGACGGGCGTGTCCGTCCCGGGGGCCTGGGTGGCGACAAGTGCCTCGCTCACGGCGCTACTTGACCGCGACCTGGGAGATGTCCAGAACACCGGTCCAGTCGCTGATCACGATGTTCCTGACGTCCTTGCCGTACAGGCGCTTGTAGACGGGGTGGAACAGCGGCACGGTCAGGGCCTGTGCGCCGATCTTCTTGTCCAGTGCACCCCACCGCTTGGCGGCCGCGTCAAGGTCGGTCAACTTGTTGATCGCGTCAATCTCGTCATTGACCGACTTGTCGTTGAGCAGGCCCGTGTTGAAGTTCGCTCCATCCTTGACGATCTGCCGGCCGTCGAAGATCGGGGCGAGGAAGGGACCGCCGGAGGGCCAGTCGGCACCCCAGTGGGCGAGGAAGAAGCCGGGCTCCGACTTCACGCTGTGGATCTTGTCCCGGTAGTCGTTGTCCTCCAGGCCCTGGAGCTTGACCGTGATGCCGGCCTTCTTCAGGGCGTCCTGGACGGCGGTGGCGATCTCCGGGCCCGTCTCGAAGTTCTTGTCGTTGGAGTGGGTGAGCGTGATGGTGAGCCCGTTCTTGTAACCGGCTTCCTTCAGCAGCTCCTTGGCCTTGGCCGGGTTGCCGGCCTTGCCCGCCGGGAAGAGGTCGTACGGCTCGTAGCCGAAGGACTTCTGGTCGGGCAGGTAGGTGGTCGCGGGCTCGGCGAGCGCGGAGCCGCCGGCCGCGTTGATCACGGACGACCGGTCGATGGCGTACGAGATCGCCTGCCGCACCTTGACGTCGTCGAACGGCTTCACCGTCGGGTTGAACGCGATGTAGTTCGTGTAGCCGAAGTGGCCGGTGCCCACGCGCGCGGCCAGCTCCTTGTCACCGGTCACCTTGGCCAGCTCGGCCGGGCCGAGGTTGGTGTCCGTGGTGACCGCGCCCGCGTCCGCACCCTGAGACGCGGACAGCCGTTGGTTGATCACGGAGGAGTCGAGGCCGGAGCGGACGTCGACGGTGTCCGGGTAGGCCTTGCGCTCGGCGTCGACGGCCGTGGACCAGTGCGTGTTGCGCTCGAGCACCAGGTGCTCACCGTCGTTCTCGTTCTTCACGACCTTGTACGGGCCCGACGAGATCGGGTGCTCCTCGTACTTGGTGCCCGTGTCCTTGCCCTTCGGGACGGGCGTGAACTGCGTCTGCGTGGCCAGGAACGGGAACTCGCCCTCGGGCTTGTTCAGATGGAAGACGATGGTCCGCGCGTCCGGCGTCTCGATCGCCGAGAGGCCCTTCTTGTCCTTGTACGGGCCCTGGTAGTCGGCCGCGCCGACCAGCCAGTCCCTCAGGTACGGTGCGCCGCCGGAGAGTTCGGGGGCGAAGGAGCGCTCGATGCCGTACTTGATGTCGGCCGAGGTGATCGGGGTGCCGTCCTCGTACTCGAGTCCCTTCTTCAAGGTGTACGTCCAGACGGTCGCGTCCTTGCTGGGGCGCCCGGTGTCGGTGGCCAGGTCCGGGACGACCTTGGCGCCGGCCGCGCCGTTCTCCCGGTTGCGCGTGGTGAGCGTGCGGAACACGAGCGAAGGGACGTTGCCGCCGCCGGAGGTATAGAGGCGGGCGGGGTCGAAGTCCTGCTGCGGTTCGGAGTTCAGGACGGTCAGCGTGCCGCCCTTGTGCGGCGCAAAGTCGCCACCGGAGCCCTTGGCATCGTTGTCCTTCGGGCCGCAGGCGGCGGCGCCCGCTGCCACGACCAGGCTGACGGATGCCGCTGCCACGCGGCGCGCTATGACGGACGGTTGACGCATCGGAAAGACGACCTCTCGGGGAACTGATCGGGGAATTCTCGAAGAGTGAGACATGCGGACGAGGAGTGAGACGGCTGCGGGCAGACGTCGGCCCCGGCGTCGGGTCGTCGAAAAGCCCGTGACACGGTCACGGACGGAAAAGGAGGAAAGTCGCGACGCGAACGCCAGGGAGGCGGCGTCAGCGACAGTCGATGTCGGCCACGCAGAGCGCGGTCACGCCGATCAGCGCCAGCTCGATGGCGGCGCTGTTGGAGACGGCATGACTAGACCACATGCGCAAAAATATGAACGACCTTGCTGCTCATGTCAATGTGACGCGTGCGACGCCTGTCAACTCCCGGGATAGGGCCAGGGGTTGGGCAGGCAGTGGATTCCGTCGTGGTCGAGGAACTTGGTCTGCTGCTGCATGACCGGCGCCAGCTCGCCGTCCTTCTGACACGACACATGGCCGTGGCCGAGCCGGTGGCCCACCTCGTGATTGATGAGCATCTGCCGGTACGGGTGGATTTTGTCCCCATATGTCTTGCTGCCCTGTGCCCACCGGTAGGCGTTGATCATTACGCGCTCCGTGGACGCCGAGTCGCAGGAGACGTTGTCCTCCGTGGTGTCCAGGCCCGACTTGGCGCACCACTTGGCGGTGGTGCCGGGGCTGGCGAGCGTGATCACGAAGTCGGGTTTGCCGGAGGAGACGCGCTCGAAGGTACGGGCGCCGCCGTGGGCCCAGCTGCGGTTGTCGTTGAGCGTCTTCTGCACGGCCGCGGCGAACAGCTCGCCGTCCAGGCCGAGTCCCTGCTCGACGTCGACGCGGTAGGTGAACTTCTGCCCCTTGCCGGGCGCCTTGTCGAACCCCGGGACGGTGTCGAACTTTCCCGAGCCCTGCAGCGTGACGCCGAGCGGGTACTTCCGGTCCATCTTCTGCTCGTACGTCAGCGTCGCCACGCTCGGCGAGGCGGACGGGGTGCTCTGCCCGGGGACCTGGGTGCCGCGCGCCTGGCCGGTGGCGGACTGCGAGCGTGCGTCGGTGTCGTCGTTGCGGTCGGTGACGTGCCCGGCGACGACGACCGCGAGCACGGTGGTCACGGCCGCGGCCGCGATGCCCGTGAAGGCCCGCCCCTTGCCGCCGCCGCGCTGCGCGGGCAGGCCGGCCGGAGGCGCCTCGCCCCCGTCGGCCGCCGGCTCGGCACCGGCGTCGTACGACTCCCGCTCCTGAGCGGAGTCCGTACGGCCGGACCGGGGCGCGAAGACGTCGACGTCCTCCTCGAAGGCCTCGAGGTAGTCCTGCCGGGGCCCACCACCGGAACGACGCGGCCCACCCTGCCGCTGCCGCGGAAAGGCGACACCGGGCCCGCCAACGCCCGGCCGCCCCCCGGGAGCAACCCCGACGCCGGACCCGGCCGCACCCGCGAACTCCCCCCAGCCACCGCCGACTTCACGCTGCTCGGGATGCCCGCCACGGGCCTGCCCGGCACTACCGCCGAGTCGCGGTACACCGTGGGCAGGAGTGCCATCGGGAAGCCGCGGCACACCAGGGGCGGGGGTGCCATTGGGAAGCCGCGCAGGCGCGCCGCCAGGAAAGCGCGGCACACCCTGAGCCGGAGTGCCGTCAGCGAAGCGCGGTGCGCCTCCCGCCGGGGTCCCCGGCGGGAAACCGGGCGCGCCCTGGGCGGTGCGCGGTGTGCCGTACCCCTGGGGAGCGCCCTCGGGTGCCTGGCGCTGGCCGGGCAGGATGGGCTGTCGCGTCTCGCGCGGAGTGCCGGGGGCAGAGCCCCGTCCCCCTCGCCGGGCGGCTATGTCGGCGGAGTCGTCCTTGGGGGCCGGTCCGCGGCGGCTGTGGCGTCCCACCTCGGCCCTCAGCTCCCCGCGCCCGTGGCGGCGACGTCGCCCCCGGCGGTCGTGTCGGATCCGGCCCTGGGCGCCGCGGCCTCCGCGATCCGGGTCGCGCCGGCAGTCCCGGACTCACCCGCGCCCCCGAACTCCCCCTTCTCCGCGAGGAGTTCCTGGAACGCTCCGGCCACCAGCTCCGGGTATTCCATCATCGCCACGTGACCCGCCTCCGGCAGGGACAGGAGGCGGGAGTCGGGGAAGGCGCGGGCGGCCTTGCGGGCCATGCGGTAGCCGACCAGCTGGTCACGGCCGCCGTAGATCAGCAGAGTCGGGGCGAGCACGCGCTCGGCCTGGCGCCACAGCCCGTGCTGGCCACCGAGGGTGTAGGCATTGACCACCCCGCGCGCGGAGCGTGCCATCGCGTCCCAGAAGTACGGCAGTTGCAGCCGCCGCTCCAGCTCCTCCACGGCCTGCTGGAACGCCTCCGACGTCACCCGCCCGGGGTCGCCGTAGCACAGCCCCAGCACGCCGCGCACGCGCTGCTCGGCCGTCCACTCCCTGGTGAGCCGGGTGAAGAGTCCGGCCACCCCGGGCACACCCAGCAGCGCCGTGGGCATCGCGGTGCGCTGCACGCGCAGCTCCGGCAGGGCGGGCGAGACCAGCGTCAGGGTGCGTACGAGATCCGGCCGTACGGCGGAGACGCGCGTGGCGACCGCTCCGCCGAGGGAGTTGCCGAAGAGGTGGACCGGGCCGCGCTCGGCGGCGTCCAGATAACGGATGACCGCGCGCGCGTGCCCCGTGACGGAGTAGTTGCCGTCGTCCGGGGGCGGGGAGTCACCGAAGCCGGGCAGGTCGAGCGCCTCGCTGTCGACGACGCCGTCCAGCTCCCTCATCAGGGTGGACCAGTTCTGCGAGGAACCGCCGAGCCCGTGGACGTACAGTGCGGGCGGCAGCCCCTCGCGCGCGGGGCGCCGCGAACGGACCGACAGGGTGACCCCCGGCAGCCCCACCGACCTCAGCCGCTCGCCCTCGCCGACCCGGACGGGCGCCACCTTCGGGAGGACACTGGCGGCCGTTACGGACGGCGACTCGGTCGAAGACATGCGGCAATGTTACGAGACGATCACGCTGTGGCTCATGTGTTCGCCATCACAGGTTGACCCCTGTCGCGGCGGAAACCCGGACCGGGGAGCCGCGCGGCGAACGGGCGTCCTTGGCATGGCGTCCGGATCAGGTGTCTCCTAGGCTCGTACCGGGCACCCGTATGTGGCCCCTGCTGCTTCCAGGGACGTTCGTAGGAAGGGAGCCCACCATGGCCTATGACCCCATCGAGCCCGACGTGACCGAGGATCTGCCGGCCGAGGACACCCCGTCGATCGACGTGGAGGCCCCGGAGGGTGACGCCGTCGAGCAGCACGCCGACATCACGCCGGAGCGCGACGACCCACTTACGGGAGTGGATCCCGCCCGCGGAAACGAGGCCGATCTCGTCGAACAGACGCGCGTGGTGACACAGGACGAAGAGGACTACCGCTGACCACGCGGGACCACTCGGCACCCCTCCGGCCGTGTAAGCCTGCCTTTGTGGCTTTCGTCGCCGTCCGGTACGTGAAATTCTGCGCTCGCACCGCGCACACCACGGTTACCGAAAAGTACGATGGCCGCGCGGTTTACACCGCATGTGGACGACTCTGGGAGGCGGCGTGACAGCCATCGAGCAAACCGAGGCGGCGCGCCCGCGTGGCACCCGTCTGCCGCGCCGAGCCCGACGGAACCAGCTGCTGGGCGCCGCCCAGGAGGTCTTCGTCGCGCAGGGCTACCACGCGGCCGCGATGGACGACATCGCCGAGCGGGCGGGCGTCAGCAAGCCGGTGCTCTACCAGCACTTCCCCGGCAAGCTCGACCTCTACCTCGCCCTGCTGGACCAGCACTGCGAGTCGCTGATCCAGGCCGTGCGCGGCGCACTGGCGTCCACGACCGACAACAAGCAGCGCGTGCGGGCGACCATGGACGCCTACTTCGCGTACGTCGAGGACGACGGCGGTGCCTTCCGCCTGGTCTTCGAGTCGGACCTGACGAACGAGCCCGCGGTGCGCGAGCGGGTCGACAAGGTCACCAACGACTGCGCCGAGGCGATCTGCGACGTCATCGCCGAGGACACGGGCCTCTCTCGCGCGGAGTCGATGCTGCTCGCCTCCGGGCTCGGCGGCCTCGCCCAGGTGGTGGCGCGTTCCTGGCTGCACAGCGACCGCAGCGTGCCGCGCGATCAGGCCGTGCAGCTGCTGACCTCGCTGGCTTGGCGGGGCATCGCCGGCTTCCCGCTGCACGGCACCGAGAACCACTGACGCTCATTTGTTCCCGCCCGGTGTTCGCTGTTGGCGTTCCGGCCCGCAGCGTGTACGTCCGCTCACCGGGCTAATGTGTGCTGGGTACGGCGCGGAAGATCGCGCACATCACTGACCGTCGGAGGGACATAGCCGTGGAGGTCAAGATCGGCGTGCAGCACGCGCCCCGCGAGATCGTTCTGGAGAGCGGTCAGAGCGCCGAGGACATCGAGCGCGTGGTGGCCGAGGCGCTGGCCGGAAAGTCGCAGCTGCTGAGCCTTCAGGACGAGAAGGGCCGCAAGGTCCTGGTCCCGGCGGACCGCCTGGCGTACGTGGAGATCGGCGAGCCGACGGTCCGCAAGGTGGGCTTCGGCGCTCTCTAGACCAGGGTTCGGGAAGGGTCCGGCGGCACTGTGCCGCCGGGCCCTTCCGCCTGTGCGGCCTGCGCACAGATGGAGCACAAGTCGCCCACAGAGGAGGATTGCAATCCGCAGGTCACGGGTATGACCGGCTACGACCGTGAAGCGCAGGCCGGCCGTGGGAGGGACCCCGAGATGATCCTGGAAGCATTCGGATCCGCTGTGCTCGGTCTGGTCCTCGCCTGGGCGGCGACCCACCGGCTGTCACACCGCCTGCCCGCCCGGCCCCTGGTGTTCTCGACAGGCGTCGCCGGAGCCCTTTTCGGCGACTTCGTCACCCACAGCGCCCTCGGTTCGGGCAGCGTCCTGCTGAACCTCCTGGGCGCCGCGATCGTCTCCGCAGCATCCCTGTCCCTCCTCCTCCGCCCGTCAGCCCGCCTCCGCCGACGATCAGCGACGGCGTAGGCGCCGGGACGGGGGGGCGGCGGCGCGGCGAAGCCGCCAGCGCCGCCAGGGGCGCGGGGCTGTGTTTGATATGCGGCTCCGCCGCGTGGGCGCGCCCAGCCCCCACCCACCCGTAGCCGCGAGCCGACCGAAACCACCCCCCACAGAGCGCAACGGCTCTTAGGCCGCGAGGCCCAGCGCAGCCATCCGCTTGGTGTGCGCCTCAGTGATCCGCGAGAACATCCTGCCGACCTCCGCGAGATCGAACCCGTCGGCAACGCCACCCACGAGCATCGTCGACAGCGCGTCCCGGTCGGCGACCACCCGCTGCGACTGCGACAGCGCCTCGCCCATCAGCCGCCGCGCCCACAGCGCCAGCCGGCCGCCCACGCGCGGGTCGGCGTCGATCGCCGCGCGCACCTTCTCCACCGCGAACCCGGCGTGCCCGGTGTCGTCGAGGACGGCGAGGACCAGCTCGCGGGTGTCGGAGTCGAGGCGGGCCGCGACCTCCCGGTAGAAGTCGCTCGCGATCGAGTCGCCGACGTACGCCTTGACCAGGCCCTCCAGCCAGTCCGAGGGCGCCGTCTGCTTGTGGAAGCCGTCCAGGGCCGCCACGAAGGGCTCCATCGCCGCGGTCGGCTCCTCGCCGATCTCGGTCAGCCGGTCCCGCAGCCTCTCGAAGTGGTGGAACTCGGCCGAGGCCATCTTCGCCAGCTCCGCCTTGTCCGCGAGCGTCGGTGCCAGCTTGGCGTCCTCCGCGAGCCGCTCGAACGCCGCCAGCTCCCCGTACGCGAGCGCGCCGAGCAGGTCCACGACCGCGGCACGGTAGTGCGGGTCGGCGGATGCCTGCGCCCAGTCCTGGGCGGCGACACCGGTGTGCTCGGCGGGTGCGGCGGACGCGTTCTCAGGCTTGTCAGAGCTAGTCATGAGGCGCACAATAGCCCGCTTGCCGTACCTCGGAAGCCCCTGGCCAACCACTGTGACCACGACTACGTGACCAAATCGGCCATCGCATGTGCGCCAATCCGGGGTATGGTGGTAATGCGCCTGCTGAGAGTGCGTCGACGATGTTCGACGTCTTCTGACAGGGCGCACGCATGAGGATGCCCGGTCGGTGGCCCGATCGGCTCCGACCCGACAGCCCTCCCCGGCCGTACGGCTCATTACGTACGACGACCGGAGGGACACCCTCAGCGGTACGAGCGCTAGAGCGTCGGCAGAGGTCCCGTGTCTTACGGCTTGCCCGAGTGGTTCGTCCGTACGGCAGCCGACGTCCCCGGCACGGTCAGTCATGACCCCCGCGCTCGCCTCGCACCGCGCACACAGAAGAGGCAAAACCCTGACTACGACGTTTCGTGAACTCGGAATCCTGCCCGAGACCGCCGAGGCCCTGGAAGCCGTCGGCATCATCAATCCCTTCCCCATCCAGGAGATGACGCTCCCCGTCGCCCTTTCCGGCACGGACGTCATCGGCCAGGCCAAGACCGGTACCGGCAAGACGCTCGGTTTCGGCCTTCCGCTCCTTGAGCGCGTGACCGTCCCGGCCGACGTCGAGGCGGGCCGCGCGCGGCCCGAGGCCCTCACCGACGCCCCGCAGGCGCTCGTCGTCGTCCCCACCCGCGAGCTGTGCACCCAGGTCACCAACGACCTGCTGACGGCCGGCAAGGTCCGTAACGTGCGCGTGACGGCGATCTACGGCGGCCGGGCCTACGAGCCCCAGGTCGAGGCCCTGAAGAAGGGCGTCGACGTGGTCGTCGGCACCCCGGGCCGCCTGCTGGACCTGGCCGGGCAGAAGAAGCTGGACCTGAGCCACATCAAGAGCCTGGTCCTCGACGAGGCCGACGAGATGCTCGACCTGGGCTTCCTGCCCGACGTCGAGAAGATCATCAACCTGCTGCCGGCCAAGCGCCAGACCATGCTGTTCTCGGCGACCATGCCGGGCGCGGTCATCGGTCTCGCGCGCCGCTACATGTCGCAGCCCACCCACATCCGCGCCACCGCGCCGGACGACGAGGGCGCGACGGTCGCGAACATCAAGCAGTTCGTCTACCGCGCGCACTCCCTCGACAAGCCGGAGATGGTCGCGCGCATCCTGCAGGCCGATGGCCGCGGGCTCGCGATGATCTTCTGCCGTACGAAGCGGACGGCGGCCGACATCGCCGAGCAGCTGCAGCGCCGCGGCTTCGCCTCCGGCGCCGTCCACGGCGACCTCGGCCAGGGCGCCCGTGAGCAGGCCCTTCGAGCCTTCCGCAACGGCAAGGTCGACGTCCTCGTCTGCACCGACGTCGCCGCGCGCGGCATCGACGTCGAGGGCGTGACCCACGTCATCAACTACCAGTCCCCCGAGGACGAGAAGACGTACCTGCACCGCATCGGCCGTACGGGCCGCGCGGGCGCGAAGGGTACGGCCATCACGTTCGTCGACTGGGACGACATCCCGCGCTGGCAGCTGATCAACAAGGCGCTGGAGCTGCAGTTCAACGACCCGGTGGAGACGTACTCCAGCTCCCCGCACCTGTTCTCGGACCTCGGCATCCCCGAGGGCACCAAGGGCACTCTGCCGCGCTCCGAGCGCACCCGCGCCGGGCTCGACGCGGAGGAGCTCGAGGACCTGGGCGAGACCGGTGGCCGCGGTGCGCGCGGTCGCGGTGGCCGGGGCGGTCGCGACGGCCGCGACGGTCGCGACGGCCGCGACGGCCGTGCCGAGTCCGCCACGACCGAGCGTGAGCGCCCGGCGCGCACGCCGCGCCGTCGCCGCCGCACCCGTGGCGGTGCTGCGCTGGACGCCTCCCCCGCTACGACCGCCTCGGCGCCGACCGCCGAGACCGGCACCGCGGAGGAGCCTTCGGCGACCCGCACCCCGCGCCGCCGTCGCCGTATGCGCGGCGGAGCCCCGGCGGAGGCGGTGCCGGCCACTGCCGCGACCGTGACCCCCGAGGCCGCCGTGGACACAGCGGAGGGACCGGCCGCGGTGGAGACCCCGGAGAAGCCGCGCCGTCGCCGCACCCGGAAGTCGGCCGAGACGGCCGAGGTCCAGGTGACCGAGGCTCCGGTGATCGAGGCCGCACCCGTGGCCGAGGCCGCGCCCGAGGCCGCCGCCGAGGTGACCGAGGCCAAGCCGCGCCGTCGTACCCGCAAGACGGCCGAACCGGCCGCCGAAACGGCAGTCGCGACGGCCGAGGGCACCGAGGAAGCCGCCCCGGCGACCAAGCCCCGCCGCACCCGCAAGACGGCCGCCGCCACCCCGGAAACGGTGGAGGCCGACGTCGAGGCCAAGCCACGCCGGACCCGCAAGACAGCCGCTGCCACCGCCGAGACCGCCGTGGACACGGCCGAGGCCACCGAGGCCAAGCCGCGCCGCACCCGCAAGACCGCCGCCACCGCCGCCGAAACGGCAGTCGCGCCGGCCGAGGGCACGGACGAGGCCGCCCCGGCGACCAAGCCCCGCCGCACCCGCAAGACCGCGGCCGCCGCCCCGGAAACGGTGGAGGCCGACGTCGAGGCCAAGCCGCGCCGTACGCGCAAGACAGCCGCTGCCGCCGAGGCTGCCGTGGACACGGCCGAGGCCAAGCCGCGCCGGACCCGCAAGACCGCCGCTGCCACCGCCGAAGCCGCCGTGGACACGGCCGAGGCCACCGAGGCCAAGCCGCGTCGCACCCGCAAGACGGCCGCCACCGCCCCGGAGGCGACGGAGGCTGAGGTCAAGCCCCGTCGCACCCGTAAGACGGCCGCTGCCGCCGCCGAAGCCACGGTGGACGGTGTAGAGGTGGCCGCCGCGCCCAAGGCACGGCGGACCCGTAAGGCCGTCGCCGCGGCGGCTGCTCCGGAGATTCCGGCGCAGGCCACCGACGAGCCGGATGCCAAGCCGCGCCGCCGGACCCGCAAGGCCGCGGAGCCCGTGGCCGAGGCCACGGAGACGGCGCCGAAGCCGCGCCGGACGCGGAAGGCGACGGCGGCCGTGGAGGCCACCGAGGCCTGACCGGCCCCACCGCAGGACAAGCACAACCGCCTCACCCGACGGCCCGGCCCACCACAGTGGGACCGGGCCGTCGGTCTTCTCCCCCCTCGCCCATCTCCCCCCTTGCCCCGCTCCCCCCATCGCCCCGATCCCCTTATCTCCCTCCCTCTGCCTCACCCTCCCTCCGCCCCGCCCGCGCGGCGCCCGATAGCCTCTCCCTCATGAGCAGGCCTGCCACCTTCGTCCCGCCCCACGGTGCCCGTGCGTACTCCCTGCGGACCGCGCGCGGTGAGTTCGCCGTCGTCGACGCGCCCGTGGCCGACGGGGTCGAGCCGAAGGGCGTCGCGCTGCTGCTGCCGGGGTTCACCGGGAGCAAGGAGGACTTCAATCCGCTGCATGTGCCGCTGGCCGAGCGCGGGTACCGGACCGTGGCCGTGGACGGCCGCGGGCAGTACGAGTCGGACGGGCCCGAGCACGACGAATCCGCCTACGCGCAGGAGGAGTTGGCGCGGGACGTGCTGGCACAGGCGGCGGCGATCGGAACGCCGGTGCATCTGCTGGGGCACTCGCTCGGCGGGCAGATCTCGCGTGCGGCCGTGCTGCTCGACCACGCGCCGTTTCTCTCCCTCACGCTGATGGCCTCGGGCCCGGCGCAGATTTCGGTCTCCCAGCAGGAGCGCGTGAAGCTGCTGCGGGACGCGCTCGGCGTGATGACGATGGCGGAGGTGTGGGACGCGATGCAGGCGATGGAGCCGCCCGAGGAGACCGACACGGGCAAGCTCGACGGCGGCCTGGTCGGCCGGGACGATCTGCGGCGCCGCTGGCTGGGCAACAAGCCCGCCCAACTCCTCGCCACCGGGCGCCAGTTGTGTACCGAGCCGGATCGTATCGCCGAACTGGCCGCCGTACCGCTGCCGTTCCACGTGCTGTCGGGCTCGCAGGACGACACCTGGCCGCCAGCGCTGCTGGACGAGATGGCGGTGCGGCTTCGGGCGCGGCGGTCCGTCATCGACGGGGCCGAGCACTCACCCAACACCGACCGCCCGCTCGCCACGGCTCGGGCGATCGCCGACTTCTGGGACGAGCGCCTGGGCTGAGGCGGGTGGCGGGCACCCAGGAGGGGCTAGTACTGCGTCTGCAGGTGCTCCCAGAAGCCGTCCCTGAGGGCGCGGCGCAGGTCCGCCTGGCCGCGCAGGGAGTACTGGAGCAGCCCTTCGGCCTCGACCAGCAGGTCCTGGTCGACGGAGCCGGGCAGGTAGGGGTGGCCGGGGAGCAGTTCGACGAGGGCTTCGCGGCCGCGCGCGGACAGCCACTTCGCGGCGATCTGGGCGCCGACGAAGCGGACGTCCTCGCGGGTGGGCCGGGTGCCGGCGGGGGCCTCGTAGGCGGCGGCCGTGCGGCGGGAGACGTACGGCTTGAAGAACTCCAGGTCGAGGGTGCGCTGGCTGTCGACCTCCCAGAGCAGCGGCTCGGCCTGGTTGCGGCCTTCGGGTGCTTCGATGCCCCACAGGTGGACGCGGGCGCCGTAACCCTGGGCCGCCTCCACCGCCGAGACCAGGTCCTCGTCGCCGCCGAGCAGGGCCGCGTCGCTGATCGCGCGGTGGCGGGCGAGGGACTCCAGGTCGGAGCGGATGAGGGAGTCGACGCCCTTTTGCTGGTTGTTGGCGTTGAGGTTGCCGAGGCGGACCTTGACATCGGGCAGTTCGGCGATGGACTGCTGCTCGGCGGTGTGGATGCGGCGGCGGGCGCCGTCGTACCAGTAGACGCGCAGCAGCCGGCTGTCCGCGAAGATCGTGCGGGCCTTGTCGATCAGTGCCTCGATGAGGCCCTCGGCGTCCAGGTCGAAGGCCCGTCGGTCCTCCGTTCCGGCGACCAGCCGACCGGCGGCCGCGTAGAGGTATCCCGCGTCGACGAAGATCGCGTGGGTCGAGGGCGTCTTCGCCACCTCGGCGAGCATGCGCTGCAGCAGCTCGTTGGTGTGGTCGATACGGGCGGCGAGGGCCGCCAGGTCGTCGTTCATCGCTTCCATTGTCCCGGCGGTCACGCTACGAACACAACCGGTCCCGGTCGGTCCCACGCGTCCCACCTACCGGTCGGTAATTAGGCGTTCGAAAAATTTCTTTAGCGTAGGGAATGTTTGTAACACGCATGCCGTTGACTACCTACGACAGCAGGACACACCAGTAGTTCTCCTCTGGAGGATGACCAGACGAAGGGAGAAGCCACATGCGCTTCGAAATCATGCGACTCGACGAGGTCAACGGCACCACCGTGGACAGCACCGTCGTGGACGCCGCCTCCGTCAACGGGATCGTTCAGCAGGCCGCCGCCATCGGACAGCGCCTGTGGATCCGCCCGGCCGAGACCCCGGCCTCGTAACACGGAACGCCACTCAAGCTTTCCGGGGGAGCCGAGCCCACGTCTCAGCTCCCCCGGATCACCTGAGTGACACCGTTGATGATCTGCTGCACCGCGATCGCGGAGAGCATCATGCCCGCGAGCCGCGTCACGAGGACCACGCCGCCGTCCTTGATGACCCGGATGATCAGCAGCGAGTAACGCATCACCAGCCACAGCACGACGTGGATCGCGAGGATCGCGGACCACACCGAGACCTGCGTGGCCACACTGTCGGCCTTCTGCACGGCCAGGATCACGGACACGATGGCACCGGGCCCCGCCAGCAGCGGCATGCCCAGCGGCACGAGGGCGACGTTCACGTCCTTGGTCTGCTTCGGCTCATCGGTCTTGCCGGTGAGCAGGTCCAGCGCAATCAGCAGAAGCAGCAGACCACCCGCGATCATCAGCGCGGGAACGGAGACGTGCAGGTAGTTCAGGATCTGGTGGCCCAGGACGCCGAACGTGGCGATGACCCCGAAAGCCACACAGACGGCCTGGAAGGCCATCCGCTTCTGCACCTTGGCAGGGCGCCCCGCGGTCAGCGCGAGGAAGATCGGGGTGATCCCGGGGGGATCCATGATGACAAAAAGGGTCAGGAACAGAGAGCCGAAGACGGCGACGTCGAACATGGCGGAAGTACAGGCCTTGCAGGAGAGAGGGAAACGGGCGTGAGGTGGAGCGGGGTCGACCCCTGAGGGGTCTCAGGCCCCGCCGGTGCCCGGCACCGGGAAGGCGCCGGTGGCCCGCCGGATGATCTCCCCGTACACCTCGGGGTCCGTCGTGTACTCGCCCAGCGACACGGTCTTGCGGCTGCCGTGGTAGTCCGAGGACCCCGTGACCAGCAGCCCCAGCTCCTTCGCGAGGCCCCGCAGGCGCTCCCGGGCGTCGAGGTCGTGGTCCATGTGGTCGACCTCGATGCCGTCCAGGCCGGCTGCGGCCATCTCGGCGATCGCGGACTCCGGCACCGTGCGGCCGCGCTTGGCGGCGGCCGGGTGCGCGAAGACGGCCACGCCGCCCGCGCCCTTGATCAGCCGGATCGCCTCGAAGGGGTCGGTCTCGTGCTTCTCCACGAAGGCCCGGCCGCCGTCGGCCAGCCACTCCTCGGTGAACGCGTCGCTCACCGTGGGCACGACGCCCAGCTCGACGAGCGCGGTCGCGACATGCGGACGCCCCACGGAACCGCCGGCGGCGATCCGCTCGACCTGCTCCCAGGTGACCGGCACGCCCAGCGCGTTCAGCTTGGCGACCATGCCCTGCGCCCGCGGCACCCGGTCGTCCCGGACCAGCTCCCGCTCGGCGAGCAGGGCGGGCTCCTCGGGGTCGAAGAGGTAGGCCAGCATGTGCATGGAGATGCCGTCGATACGGCAGGACAGCTCGGCGCCGGTCACCAGAATGAGCCCCTCGGGCACCGCGGCGATCGCCTCGGCGTACCCACGAGTGGTGTCATGGTCGGTCAGCGCGACGACGTCCAGCCCGGCGGCAGCGGCATTGCGCACCAGCTCGGCCGGGGTGTCCGTACCGTCGGAAGCCGTGGAGTGGCAGTGCAGATCGATACGCACGACACGAACTCCAGGCGGTGACGGGACGGAAGGGGACACCTAAGGATAGCGGTCGCGAAGGGATGCCCTGTCACACCCGCACCCGGGATGCACCCCCTACATGGCGGCGCAGCCGCCAAAGGGGCGCGGGGCTGTATCGAGATGCGGCTCCGCCGCGTGGGCGCGACCAGCCACGACGGACCCGCAGGCACCCACGAACCTCAGCCCCTACGGTCTCTACGGCTGAAGCAAGCGCGGCGAAAGCGCCCCGCACGGCACCAGATCCAGCTCCGCCCCCGCCTGCCGCAGATCCGTCAGCACCAGCTCGTCATACATGAGCAGGCCGGCCTGCTCGGGCCACATCACCGCCCACAGCCACATTCCGAGCGCCTCACCGGCGAAGACGGCCCGGTCGTCGGGGGTGCGATAGACATGCCAGAGCGGGGTCGGGCGGCCGGCGGCCAGGACCTTGGCCTGGGGCGGTTTCTCGACGTTCATGTACGCCCCCGGGTCGGGGCCGTCGATACCGGCGTACCGCGCGCCGAGGCCGACGCCGAGCTCCTCGGCGACCAGGATCAGCTCGCCCATGCCGCCGAGCGGGCCGGGACCGGAGCAGGCCACGGCGGTGGCACGGCCGCCGCTGCGGTCGTCCCCCGCATAGGCCACACCGGTGAACAGCCACCCGACCGGCAGTGGCCACGGCATCCACACCGGAACCTGTGTGCGGTGCACCACGACGTTGAGCGCCTCGACGCTGGGCGGGACCACGGGCTGCACCGGGTGCACCGTCCCGTGCGCATCACACTGCCAGGAATCGGCGAAGAGACCGGGAGCCCTGACCCGGCCACCACACTTCGGGCAACTGGGTTCGCCCCTCATAGAGCTCCACGGTCCTACCCCCGTCCCGTTACGTCAAGGACGATCACCCGACCGGCGCACGCACCTCGCGAAGGACAGGCATCCGGGCGCGGCGCGCACCGCCGAGGACGGTGTCACCATCTTTGCCAACTGGCCGATTCCAGCCTTGTGTTGGTGAGATCGGTCACTCCGGGTCAGTCGAGCGGGACGGACCTGCGGGCGGGGTCCCTCAGGTCCGTGCCGTTCGAGAGCCAGCGCTCCTGGAGGGCCTGGGCGCCGTGCACCCGCTTCCAGGCGGCCTCGTTCGCTGTCATCGGCAGCAGCGGCAGGAACTGCACGGGATCCATCGGATCGTCCAGCTCCAGATCCTCGACGAGGCCGCCGGGTTCGCCGACCAGGACCGAGGTGAAGGGGGCGCCGGGCCACAGCGGATCGCCGACGTCCAGGGAGGCGCCGGGGGTCACCACCAGACCCTCCACCTGCGGGGACGCGGCGAGTACGGCGAGCGGACGGAGCACCTTGTCGGTCTCCGCGAGGCCCGCGCGGACCGACAGGACCAGCTCGGCGCGGGGGCCCTTGACGGGGTCGGCGAGCATCGCCGTGGGGTCCGTCATGGGGTGCACGGACATGCCGAGCGTGGCGTAGCGGACCACGTCCCCCTCCTGGAAACGGAGCACCTCGATGCGGTCCGTACCGAGGAATGTGACCGCGGCCCGCGCGTCCGGCGCGCCCAGCGCGGTGGTCAACCGGGCCTCGACCAGAGGAAGAACATCAACCATGCGGTGAGCATAGAACTCGTCAGCAGCGGGCAAAGCGGCGCCTTGACACTATGGGCTGCTGCTACGCTGAGCCGGTGGTTCGGGGCAGCACGCAGAAGCGTCGCTATCAAGTCCCGACGCCGATGAGACTCCCTTACGAGGGACCGGCCGGAGGAGGTGGGGCTGTCATGGATCGAAGTCGACCTGGTAGTACCACTCGCTCTTCCGGCTGCTGATCTAGTTCCTGGCTGGCTGCCGCCTTCCCGTTTGCGTCTTCGTTCGGAAGAGCACTTCGTTTCGCTTTGCCTGATCTGTCTGACCTGAATCAGTTCTGCATCAGTAGCGAAGCCGCCACCGCGACGGTGCGGTGCTCCCCGCTTTGTGGACGTGCCAAACATCCGCAGTCAGGACGTCCCCATTCCGGGTAGTTCCACCCGTTGCCGTGCGCTTTCGCTGCCCGCCTGCGAAGGAGCCTGCCCATGTCGATGATCCGCGACCTGCGTGCCGTGGTCCGTCCGTCGTCGCGTGAATCGCTGCGCAAGACGACGAGCACGAGCGCCTCGTACGACACCACGCGTGACCCGGCCACGCCCTCGGCCGTCGTCGACTGCGCGGTCTACCGCGACGGCGCCCGGGTGCAGAGCGCGGGGCCGCTGACCCCGCAGGAGGCGATGCGGCAGGTGCGCCGCGACGGCGGGTTCGTGTGGATCGGTCTGCACGAGCCGACCGAGGCGGAATTCGCCGGTATCGCCCGCGAGTTCGGGCTGCACCCGCTGGCCGTCGAGGACGCGGTCCAGGCCCACCAGCGGCCCAAGCTGGAGCGGTACGACGACTCACTCTTCACCGTCTTCAAGACCATCCACTACGTCGAGCACGACCGGCTCACCGCCACCAGCGAGGTCGTCGAGACCGGCGAGGTCATGTGCTTCACCGGCGGGGACTTCTTCATCACCGTCCGGCACGGCGGCCAGGGTTCCCTGCGGGCGCTGCGCCACCGGCTGCAGGACGACCCCGAGCTGCTCGCGAAGGGCCCCTCGGCCGTGCTGCACTCCATCGCCGACCATGTCGTGGACGGCTACATCGCGGTCGCCGACGCGGTGCAGGACGACATCGACGAGGTGGAGACCGAGGTCTTCTCACCGGGCCGCCGGGGCGGTGTCTCGCGTGGTGTGGACTCGGCGCGGATCTACCAACTCAAGCGTGAGGTACTGGAGTTCAAGCGGGCGGTGGCTCCGCTGCTGCGGCCGATGCAGCTGCTGAGCGAGCGGCCGATGCGGCTGGTCGACCCGGACATCCAGAAGTACTTCCGGGACGTCGCCGACCACCTCGCCCGGGTTCAGGAGCAGGTCGTGGGCTTCGACGAGCTGCTCAACTCCATCCTCCAGGCCAACCTGGCGCAGGCGTCCGTCGCGCAGAACGAGGACATGCGCAAGATCACCGCCTGGGCCGCGATCATCGCCGTACCGACGATGGTGTGCGGGGTGTACGGCATGAACTTCAAGTACATGCCCGAGCTGCACTGGAAGTACGGCTACCCGGTGATCATGGGGATCACGGTCGCACTGTGTCTGGGCATCCACCGCACGCTGAAGCGCAACGGCTGGCTGTGAGCGGGCCTGGATAGGCTGGGCGCATGACAAGCGAGCTGCTCGACCTGGCCCTCATCGAGGAGGCCAGCAAGAAGTCCGGCCTCATCTGGGTCAGGGGTGCCGACGCCCCGGCCGCGCGTGCACTGTGGCACGTGTGGCACGAGGGTGCGGTGTGCCTGGTCGGCGACGGGCCCGGAGAGCAGCCGCTGCCCGGCCTCACCGACGGCGGCTCGGCCGAGGTGACCGTGCGCAGCAAGGACAAGGGGGGCCGGCTGGTCAGCTGGTCGGCGACCGTGTCCGAGCTGGCCTCCGGCTCACCGGAGTGGGAGGCGGCGGTGGCCGAGCTGAAGGGGAAGCGGCTCAACGCCCCCGACGGCGAGGAGATGCCGCGGCGCTGGGCGCGCGAGTGCCGGGTGCTCCGCCTGGTGCCGACGGGGGCTTCGGTGCCGTTGCCTGCCGGCAGCCTGGCGGAACGACCGTTGCCGACTCCGGCCACCACCCGTCAGCCGATCCCGGCGGGACTGCCCCGGCTGCTGGCCAGGCGCCGGAAGAAGTAGCGCCGGGGCCGAGCAGGGTTCGGCCCCGGCGGACACGTACGTCGTGACTGATCGCCGTTGCGGCGGGGTCGGGTGATCTACGACGTCGGCAGCTGCTTGCCGTAGTCCACCGTCTCCGACTTCGCGGGCTCGGTCACGGTGAAGTCCTTGCCCCAGTCCGAGAAGCTGAGCGTTCCTGCGCTGCCGGCACGGACCAGGCGCAGGGGATACGGCTTGCCCTGGAGGGAGACGTCGAGGGTGCCGCCGGAGCCGGCGTCGCCGGTGATGCGGATGGTGCGGGTGCCGGACTGGTCGTGGTGGCCGTCCGTCGCCAGCTTGCCGTGCAGGGTCAGCAGACCGTCGAGGAGGACAGCCTTGTCCGTGAAGCCGCTGAACTTCTTGTACGCGGGATCGCCCTGCGGCACCTTGACGTACTTGCCGTTGAGCTTGCCGGCCGCCCCGGTGTCGCCGCCATGGCTCCAGAAGTCCGCGTCGGCCTTCAGATACAGCTGCTTGCCGACCCGCAGCAGGCCGAACGTCGCCCCCTGGGACGTGACCGAGCCGGTGCCGCCGTCGGCCTTCAGCCGCATGTCCAGCTTGTACGTACGGCCGCTGGTGACCACGGTCCCGGACAGCCGTACCGCGGGCGCCGCGTCCGCCGCGGCCCGGGTCTTCGTCTGGATCTGGTCCGGGGACAGCTTGCCGACCCCGTTGGTCCCCGCGTCCGGGTCCTCGCTGCTGCTGCACCCCGTCAGCACCATCGCTCCCGTCACGGCCAGTGCGCATGCCGCGCTCAGCAGCGTGGCCCGGCGGGTACGGCCCTGGGGATTCGCAGTCACAGGTGACGCTGCCTTTCTGCCGAGTCCTGAGCGGCGTACCGCAGCGTACCGGGGCCCCACCCGCCCGGCGGAGCCAGTCCGTCCGGACCGCCCACCAGGGCGTATCCGATCGGTACGGGCTAGCCTGAAGCGCACGCGAGCGGGCAGAAAACAGCAATTCCCACGCAATGCAAGCAAAGGAAGCACAGCCATGGCAGCCGGCGCCCCCCGGATCTTCGTCTCGCACCTCGCCGGGGTTCCCGTCTTCGATCCGACCGGCGACCAGGTCGGTCGCGTACGCGAACTGGTCGTCATGCTGCGCGTCGGGCGACGGCCTCCGCGCGTCCTCGGGCTGGTCGTCGAACTGTCCACCCGGCGCCGTATCTTCCTGCCCATGACCCGGGTCACCGGCATCGAGTCCGGGCAGGTCATCACCACCGGTGTGCTCAACGTCCGCCGCTTCGAGCAGCGGCCGACCGAGCGGCTGGTCTTCGGGGAGCTGCTGGACCGGCGGGTGACGCTGGTGGAGACCGGCGAGGAGGTCACCGTCCTCGACGTGTCCGTGCAGCAGCTGCCCGCCCGCCGGGACTGGGAGGTCGACCGGGTCTTCGTCCGGAAGGGGAAGAAGGGCGGCGCCTTCCGGCGGGCCAAGGGCGAGACGCTGACCGTGGAGTGGTCGGCCGTCACCGGCTTCTCCCTGGAGGAGCACGGGCAGGGCGCGGAGAGCCTGCTCGCCACCTTCGAGCAGCTGCGCCCCGCCGACCTCGCCAACGTCCTGCACCATCTCTCCGCCAAGCGGCGCGCCGAGGTCGCCGCCGCCCTGGACGACGACCGCCTCGCCGACGTCCTGGAGGAGCTGCCGGAGGACGATCAGATCGAGATCCTCGGCAAGCTGAAGGAGGAGCGCGCGGCCGACGTCCTGGAGGCCATGGACCCCGACGACGCGGCCGACCTGCTCTCCGAACTGCCGGAGGAGGACAAGGAGCGGCTGCTCAGCCTGATGCAGCCCGCCGACGCGGCGGAGATGCGGCGCCTGATGTCGTACGAGGAGCACACCGCGGGCGGTCTGATGACGACCGAGCCGATCGTGCTGCGCCCGGACGCCACCGTCGCCGACGCGCTCGCCCGGGTCCGCAACCCTGACCTCTCCCCCGCCCTGGCCGCCCAGGTGTACGTCTGCCGGCCGCCCGACGAGACCCCGACCGGCAAGTACCTGGGCACCGTGCACTTCCAGCGGCTGCTGCGCGACCCCCCGTACACCCTGGTCAGCTCGCTGGTCGACGACGATCTGCAGCCCCTGGACCCCGACGCCACGCTGCCGGTCATCGCCGGGTTCTTCGCGACGTACGACATGGTCGCCGCGCCCGTGGTGGACGAGTCCGGTGCGCTGCTCGGGGCGGTGACCGTGGACGACGTCCTCGACCACATGCTGCCCGAGGACTGGCGGGAGACGGAGTTCCATCTGAACGAGGAGAACGGGGCGGCGAGTGAGGGGGCGAGTACGCATGGCTCCTGAGCGTGAGAGCACCCGCGAGCGCACCCCGGTGGGCGCCACGGCCGCCACCCGGCACCGCACGCCCCGCCTGGACCAGCCGCGCCCGCCCCGGCGCCGGATCCTGCCCGAGTGGGACCCGGAGGCCTTCGGCCGGCTGTCGGAGAAGATCGCCCGCTTCCTGGGCACGGGACGCTTCATCGTCTGGATGACGGTCGTCATCATCCTGTGGGTGGTGTGGAACATCTTCGCGCCGGCCGTCCTGCGCTTCGACAACTACCCGTTCATCTTCCTGACCCTGATGCTGTCGCTGCAGGCCTCCTACGCGGCCCCGCTGATCCTGCTCGCGCAGAACAGGCAGGACGACCGCGACCGGGTCAACCTCGAACAGGACCGCAAGCAGAACGAGCGGTCCATCGCCGACACCGAGTACCTGACCCGGGAGATCGCCACGCTGCGGATGGGTCTCGGCGAGGTGGCCACCCGCGACTGGATCCGCTCCGAGCTGCAGGACCTGATCAAGGAGCTGGAGGAGCGACGACGCCACGACGGCCATGTCGTATTCCCGGCGGAACGGACAGAACGGTCGCCAGGACGTGACGCAGACGACCGCTGAGGGGCTACCCGGAGGCCCCTCGGCGCGCCGTACCATCGTCCTTATGGCTACGGAAGACGCGGTGCGCGAGGCACTGGCGACGGTGAACGACCCCGAGATCAACCGACCCATCACCGAACTGGGGATGGTCAAATCGGTGGAGATCAGCGCGGACGGCGCGGTCGCGGTGACCGTCTACCTGACCGTCTCCGGCTGCCCCATGCGCGACACGATCACCCAGCGGGTGACCGAGGCGGTCTCCCGGGTCGAGGGCGTCACCCGGGTCGACGTCACGCTGGACGTGATGAGCGACGAGCAGCGCAAGGAGCTGGCGTCGGCCCTGCGCGGCGGCCAGGCCGAGCGCGAGGTCCCGTTCGCCAAGCCGGGCAACCTCACCCGGGTCTACGCGGTCGCCTCCGGCAAGGGCGGCGTCGGCAAGTCCTCGGTGACGGTCAACCTGGCGGCGGCGATGGCCGCCGACGGCCTCAAGGTGGGCGTGGTCGACGCCGACATCTACGGCCACTCGGTGCCGCGCATGCTGGGCGCTGACGGTCGTCCGACCCAGGTCGAGAACATGATCATGCCGCCGTCCGCGAACGGCGTGAAGGTCATCTCCATCGGCATGTTCACCCCCGGCAACGCCCCCGTCGTCTGGCGCGGCCCGATGCTGCACCGCGCGCTGCAGCAGTTCCTCGCGGACGTCTACTGGGGCGACCTCGACGTCCTGCTCCTGGACCTCCCGCCCGGCACCGGTGACATCGCGATCTCCGTCGCCCAGCTCGTCCCGAACGCCGAGATCCTGGTCGTCACGACGCCTCAGCAGGCCGCGGCCGAGGTGGCCGAGCGGGCCGGCGCCATCGCCGTCCAGACCCACCAGAAGATCGTCGGCGTGGTCGAGAACATGTCCGGCCTGCCCTGCCCGCACTGCGGCGAGATGGTCGACGTCTTCGGCACGGGCGGCGGCCAGCTGGTGGCGGACGGCCTGACCCGCACCACGGGCGCGACGGTCCCCGTCCTCGGCAACATCCCCATCGACGTCCGCCTGCGCGAGGGCGGCGACGAGGGCAAGCCGGTCGTCCTGACGGACCCGGAGTCCCCGGCGGGCTCGGCCCTGCGAGCGATCGCGGGCAAGCTGGGCGGCCGCCAGCGGGGGCTGTCGGGCCTGTCGCTGGGGATCACTCCGAAGAACAAGTTCTGAAATCGCAGATCTGTGAACTGCGGCTCCCCCGCCGGTCATCCCTCTGACCAGCGGCGGAGCCGTTGCCGTCTGTCATCGTTGGTTATCACTGAGCGCCCTCGCACGGCCCGGAGACGGCCCGGAGAACGAGTGGATCAACTCGGTCTGGGCTGCCGCGGTTGCGGTGCTTCCCTGTTGTACGACATCCGTGGCGCGAAACTGTAAGTGCCGGGCCCTGGAGAACCAAGGCCCGGCACTGGGTGGCGCACGTACTTGAGAAGGGGCTGGGGGTGCGCTTCGAGATCAGGTCTCGTCGCGCCGGTCGCCGAGGAGCACGTAGACGATCGGGATGACCGCCAGGATCAGCGCAAGAGCGAACTTGGCGCCCCAGTGCATTTCCAGGCCCGCAGTGGTGCTCAGCAGGATGATCGGTCCAGCTGCGGAGCTGACCATGCCCAGCATCAGCGGGGATATGGCGATCAGCTGCCCGGCATGCTCGGGTGGGACCTCGATCCCGCCCTCCGCGCCCAGCTTCTCGATCTTGAAGCTAGCCGAAGCGCCCTGCGTGGGCACCTCCGGCGGCTCGTCCTGACTGGTCCAGATGCGAACCTCGGCCTGTTCCGAGGGCTGTTCCTCGTCCTCCGGCAACTCTGCCGGGATGACGACATCCGACACGTGTCGTGGTTCCTTTCGTCCCTAGGGCAAACCGAGCGCAAACGCCTGAACTCGGTGTCCGCAGCAGGCCGTAGGACTCTTGCCCTTGATCAGCCGCTGTCGCCACGGGACTCACCACGCGATCGGGCCTGACCCTGGCTAGGGCGGGTCCCCGTAAAGATCGACGGTGAGTACGGGCAATACGTCGGACATATCGCTGCTACCCCCAGTAGCTGCTGGGGCCCGGCTAGTCCGAGCCCTCACCAGTGGGACGGAGCTCACCCTCCGTGCTCCGCGCTCCGTCCCGGGACGAGCATACGCCGGAAGCGACCCGTAATGCACCTGCAACCAGAAATTCTGGTGCTTCTCATGCACCAATCTGGTGCATGATTGGTTAGGGCATGCGATGATGGAGGTCACCGGCGGCGTAGCCTCCGCTTGACAGAAGATCAGGGACGTGATCAGAAGACAGATAGGCCAGAGAAGAGGGCTCGGGGGACATAACAGAGAGGAAGGTGCGCGTGACTCGTTCAAACGGCCTGCAAGCCGTGCGCGAGAACGAGCGCTTCACCGTGACCCTCATCGCGGCTGCTGCGCAGGCTGTCGCCACCTTGATGAGGATCACAGGACTATCCAAGACGGACGTCATCAACCGCTCCGTGCAGGTGTATGGCTTCCTAGCCGAACAGATGCAGGACGGCAAGGAAGTGCTCCTGCGCGACGAGCAGGGCAACTTGGAGCGCGTTCACATCGTGTGACCACAGATGATCGGGCCCGGGTGACCATACGTTGCCCGGGCCCATCTGTGCCTCCCGCGTCCGCAATCGCGCTGCCGGAGACGTGAACTCACTACGGGTGCGTCATGCCGCCGGCAGCATCGAGCCGCTGAGCCGGTCGACGAGCCAGTCCAGACCTTTCGAGGTGAAAAGGGTCTGTTCCACCCACTGACCGTTGGGCGTTGCTATGAACTTCACCTCGGCACGGCCGGCTTTGGTGTGACACTCGTAGGGCAGACGGGGGTTCTGGCGCTGCAGGAAGCGGATGTCGTCGCGGCGCAGCAACTCCATGAACTTGGTGCGCCCGAGCCCGCCAGTGATCTTGTTCAGGGCCTTCGCGGCGGCTGCCATGTCGATGAGGCCATCAGAGTCACAGAAGGCGTCCCACTTACCCGCTTTCGGTGCAGCGATCGCAAGCTCCTTCTTCGTCGAGACGAGTTCGCGCGCAGCTTCAACGTACTTCTCGGCGAGAGCCAGGATGCCCTCTGGGCTGGAGACGTCCGCAGGCTCCTGCCTGGCCTCCGCTTCCCGAGTCTTCACGGCGAAGTACGTCTGGGCTGTTGCGATCTCCGGCTTGCGCGGATCGCCGTTCATGGCGATCAAGTAGCAGGCGTAGCGGGTGAGGCGGTAGTCGGAGACCATCTGCCTGCCCCACCGGCCACCGTTGATCGTTTTCGATGCGCCCCGAAAGTGGTCAAGCGGGTCGAGCCCGCTGTTCTCGGCTGCGGCGATGGCCCGATTGATGGCCACCTCAAAGCGCTCCCACCTGTCGTAGCCCATGAGGGCGTGAAGGTCGCGAGCGGACCAGCACTCCTGGCCGTTGTGATCCAGGAGCATCAGCCGATCGAAAAGGCTGCCCCGGGGGTTACCTTTTTCTGGTGGCACGGTAGGGTCCACGTTGGACAAGGTTGAACTCCCTTGAACTCCGAGCTCTCGGCGGCTCCACCCGCACGCGAGCTGTCTTGGCCGCCTTCACTTCGAAGGCGGCCTCATGACAATCAGGTTACGGGACCTTCCTGACAGAGAGTCATTCTCTCGCTAGACACTGCGTGCCCCGCGTTTCGGCCGGAGCCTTCGATTCCGCGGCAACCTCCCTGATCGGTGCCCCGTCACGGCGTGCCACGGTGGACCGTTTTGCTAGGACTCAAACCCAGTTGTGTGACGGAAGTCTCCTCTGGGTCGATGAACCTACGCGCGTCACCTGCGTATGCGAGAGGTTGGGCACCTCACGGCACTGCTTACTCAAAGTGCACAGCGTGATTGATCCCAGCCCGGCGAACACTGCGCGGTAACAAAGGATCGAGATCACGACCTTCATTTCGAAGGTCATGATGAGCTGTGGACCTTGCTGTCACCTACCACCCACCCCAGCTCCCATCCCGTACGCCGTCGACCCACACACCGTGGAGCAGGCGTGGTTCCTGGCGTCCAGGTGGAGCGCGCCACTGTACGAACGACCTGGACGCCAGGGGCCGCGTCTGCTCGGCTCTGCCTGGGGCGATGGTGTACGGGATGGGAGCCCCCAGCATCCGCCACGACGGACCCGCAGTCGGCAACGGCGCCCCCTCCATCCCGGTGCCGGCCGATCCCCCGCCGGAGGCACAGTTCTGACCGTCGCATACGTGGTGATCGACTCATGGCCACTGGCCCTATCCACCAGTGGGCGCGCGTCGGCGCAGCGCGGGCGGAGCGAGCCGGAGGCAGGAGCGGCGCCCGCAGCGGAGCCGGGAGCGCGCCCGGCGGAGCGGAGCGCAGCCGGGGCTTGATGAGGTAGAGAAACCTGTAACAACTCGCGTTGGATCACGCGTCGAAGTCGTACTCCAGGATGTATGAGGCAGCATCGAGCGTCATTTCGTTGATCTCGACGGGGCGCCCCTCGTCCGCGAAAGCGGTCCGGCAGATCAGCATGACCGGCGTGCCCGCGGACATGCTCAACTGCGCCGCCTCGTCCTTCGAGGGCATGCGCGACCGGATCTCCTCGCGGAAGTGCACCGGCTTGTAGCCGAGTTCGGCGAGACGGGCGTACGTTCCGCCGGGTCCCGTGTCCTCCCGGGTGATCGCCGACCCCGCGACGATCGATGCCGGGAGGTAGCTCGTCGCGAGAAGCACGGGCTTACCGTCCAGGACAAACCGTCGACGCCTCACACACACGCGGTCATCGTCTGCGAGATCCAGAACCGGGGCGATGCGCTCGGGCGCGGCCTCCTCCGACACGGCCACCTGGTCCACAACAAGCGTGCGGTTCTCGATGTCGGCAGACCAGATGGAACGGCCGCTACCCCACTGCTCCTGCGCCAACCGCTGGATCCCGCGCCGCCGGAGCGGCCGAAAGCCTCGGACGAACACGCCGGCGCCTTTGCGTGACTCGGCAATCCCTTCGTCCTTGAGCACGCCCAGGGCCTGGCGGGCCGTCATGCGGGCCACGCCATGCGCGGCCATGAGGTCGTTCTCTCCCGGAAGCCGATCACCGGGACCGTACTCGCCCGACTGGATCGCCTCACGTAGAGCGTCTGCGATCCGCTGGTACTTCGGCCGACGGTCGTTGTCGGTGTTGGCCATTCCGGAGCCCTCCTCTCTTCTCTAGACAGCCTAGGCCATAGGCGCGGCACCCGCTCTGTACGCGTGCCGCAATCCGGTTACGACAACGTCTCTAGACATCTCCCTTGACGGCATCTCTAGAGAGGTGCTCCAATGGAGATGTCTAGAGAGGTCGCGTTGGGCGGCCTCCCAGAACGAGGGATGTGCTCATGCCGTCTTTCAAGATCGACACTTCGACCGCTGTGGTGTTCGTGGCGACCGCGCCGACGCCGAAGCTGGCCAACGCCAAGACCGGTGAGCGGGCCATGGACCGCGAGACCGGCGCGGGTCTGTCGACCGTGGGTCTGCTGGTCTCGGACGAGGGGGAGGGGAACCTGTACCAGGTGACCATCCCGGAGACGGGTTACCCGGAGGGTCTGGCGCCGGGCATGCCGGTGAAGGTCATCGGTCTGAAGGCCCGTGACTGGGAAAACGAGTTCAACGGCCAGAAGCGGCACGGGATCTCGTTCCGCGCGGTCGCGATCACCCCGGCGGCCTGACCATGACCGACCTGACGATGTGGCTGGAGGCCACGGGAGCCCTGGCCGGTGCCAGCGGTCTCGGCTACGCGAAGGTACGCGCGCCGCGTGTGTACTGGTCGCTGGTCGGGATGCCGGTCACCTGGGGCCGCTTCACCCTCTCGTACCGCTCCACGATGGACGTGTGCGGACTGACGGTGCACCCGTCGGGTCTGCGGGCGTTCATGACCCGCAGCGTCGCCCGCCGTGAGGTACAGCCGGTCCCGCCGAAGATCCGCCGGGTACGCGGCACCTCGACCGGACTACGGGTGACGCTGCGGCTTCCCGCCGGCCTGGAGCCCGCCGACGTGATCGCCTCCTCCGAACGGCTCCGGCACGCCTGGGGTGTCCACTCGGTGACCGTGGTCGAGACGAAGCCCGGTTTCGTCGAACTGCGGATGACCGGCTATGACGTGCTGCGCCGGGTGCGGATGCCCCGCAAGGCCCGCCCGCACGGCATGGCCGTTCCGGTCGCGGTGCGGGAGGACGGGACCGCGTTCGAGCGGGACTACCGCAAGGCACCGATGGCGCTCACCCTGGGCGCCAACCATTCCGGCAAGTCCATGTATCAGCGCAACCTGATCAAGGGACTGGCGCAACTGCCGGTGGCCCTGGTCGGTGTCGACTGCAAGCGCGGGGTGGAACAGTCCGCCTTCGCGCCCCGCCTGTCGGCGCTGGTCACCAGTCCCGACGATGCCGCCTCACTGCTCGGCGTCCTGGTCGCGGAGATGGAAGCCCGCTTCGACCTGCTGAGCCGTCACGGGGTCTCCGACCTGTGGGAACTGCCCGAAGAGCTGCGGCCGGTGCCGGTGGTCGTCCTGGTCGACGAGGTGGCGGAACTGTTCCTGATCTCCTCCAAGAAGGATGAGGAGATCAGGGAACGGATCGTCACCGCGCTGATCCGGCTGGCGCAGATGGCCCGCGCGATCGGCATCTACCTGGAGATCTGCGGGCAGCGCTTCGGCTCCGACCTGGGCAAGGGCGCCACCATGCTCCGCGCTCAGCTCACCGGCCGCGTAGTGCACCGCGTCAACGACAAGCAGACCGCCGAAATGGGCCTGGCGGACGTGGCCCCGGACGCGGTCCCGGCCGCGAGCCTGATCCCGATGAACCGCCCCGGAACCGCTGTCGCGGCGGACTCCTCCGGCGGCTGGTCGAAGATCCGCACACCGAACACCAGCCGCGATGAAGTCGTGGCGGTCTGCCGGGAGTTCGCCCACCTGGTCCCGGATCTGCCGTTCCTCGACCCGTTCCGCCCCCACGTGCCCGCCCCCGCGCCGGCGGCCGGTCCGTCGCTGGTCAAGCCCCGGCCGGTCACCGAGTAACACCCGCTCCGCCACGGTCGGCGCGACCGCTTCGCGCCAAGTCCCTACCCGCGCCATGCCGAAAACAGGAGGACGGCAATGCCGGAAAACCCCAGGTACGAGTACGAGTTCACCCCGCAGGAGCGCGACGACGTCAACCGGTTCGGCGGACTCTACGAGACCTTGCAGAACGACTTGTACCTCGGTCTGGTCGTGGACGAGTTCGTCGTGGTCCTGGGCGAGATCTTCGCTGCGGAGTTCGCGGCCCGCGCCGCTGGCGCCTACCCGCCCGCCGGTCACGGCTACCCCCGCCTCGGCGAGGACTGATCGCCGTGGCCGAGCCGAAGACCGCCCCGCCCCCGGACCAGCCCGCGCCGTGCCCGGTCTGCAACGGCTCCGGTGAGGTTTCCCGCACGGTCCAGGTGGGCCGCAAGCGCCGCACCGTCGGCAAACAGACCGGGATCTGCCTGAACTGCCTCGGCTCCGGCGAAGCCCCCACCGACTGAACCCCCGCCGGGGCTGGGCGGCCGGACACCGTTCCCCGCCCGCCCCTGGCCCAACTCCCCCTGAAGGGAGGTGCCCCGCATGTCCCGACCGATCCGCCCGGATGCCGTACTCGTACAAGCCGTCATCGCCGGCGCGCTGTCCTTCGCCCACCTGCACGACCTGGCCGAAGCCGCCGGACAGACCGGCTGGAAAGCATGGGCCTACCCGGTCTCGGTCGACCTGCTTCTTGTCGCCGCCTGGCGTCGGCTGCGCACGGCCCGCCGCGACCGCTCCGCCTGGACCTGGTTCGTGATCGCCCTGTTCGCATCGCTCGGCGCGAACATCGCCACCGCCGGACTCCTCGACCTGGCCCACGTGCCTGCCTGGCTGCGCATCCTCGTCGCCGGTTGGCCCGCCTTGGCCTTCCTCGGCGGAACTCTCCTGGTCCACTCGCCCACCGACCCGGCCAGTCCTCCACGGGCTGTGGAGGAGGTGGCCGCGCCGGAAGTCGAGATGCACCGCACCGAGGAACCCGCCCCCGCCCCGGCTCCCGTCGCGGCCGTGCCGGAGTTGACCCCCGCATCGCCCAAGCCCGCGCCGAGCGCTCCCGCTGTTCCTGTCGCGCTGCTCGACCACGCCCGGAAGATCGCCGACGCCCACCGGGCCTCCACCGGGTCTCCGATGCCCGCCGACGCCCTGTCCGCCCGGCTCCAACTGCCCGCCCCGATGGCCGACGCCATCGCCGCAGAACTCCAACTCACCTGACCAGGAAGGAGAAACGCCCGTGACCGCCTACCGCCGCTTCCGCAACGTGATCCGCATCGGCCCCGTGCAGGTCGCCACGTCCTACGACGGCCGTGGCCGCGACAAGCACACCGCCGCCTGCACCGCCCCCGGCTGCGGCTTCGCCGCCGACTACGACACCCGCGCCGGCGCCGAACTCGCCGCCCGCACCCACCGCTGCAAGGCCTGAGGGGAGATCGCCATGGACGTACCGCTCTGGCTCGCCCTGCTCGTCGTCGGATGGCTCGGCGTCAAGCTCGCCCGCCCGCCGTGGTGGCTGGTCGCCGTGCTCCTGGTCGGCGGCTACCTCGTCGCCGGAAGCTTCCTCGCCCCCGCCCTCGGCACCGTCCTCAAGTAGAAGGGAACCGCCTCGTGTTCACGCCGAAGTACCCGCCTCAGGACACCGCACCGCCCGCCACGGCTACCGCCCCGACCGCCTACACCTCGGCGCCCGTCCAGCCGACGGCCCCGGCGCCGGTCCCGGTCGCCCCGGCCTCGAACCGGCCCACCGTCCAGCTCACCCCCGGCAGCGCGCTCGCCCTCGCCGCCGGCGGCGGCGCCGCGGTCCTCGTCGTCGGCGCGGTCCTGGTCTCGCTACTGCTCGCGGTCGCCATTACCGGCGTCTCCGTCGCCGTGGTCGCGGTCGTCCTGCGCCTGCTCATCAAGGACCTGCACAAGCACTGAACGGCCCCGGGGCGGCTCTCTCGCCAAAGATCCGCCGCCCCGGCGCCTGCACCCCTTCCAGACCCATCGGACCCGAAAGGGAAACCTCATGATGCCCCAGCGCGCCCTGAACACGCCCGTCTGCCGCGACTGCGACGGCTTCGCCACCGCCGCCATCACCACCGGCACCCGCCACGCCGACGGCACCCGCGCCACCCTCCGCGTCACCTGCCCGACCTGCAAGGGCACCGGCCACACCGCCCCCGCCTCCGCGCTCGCCAAGGTCGGGAGGTGACGGCCGTGGCGCTCCTCGACTGGCGTTCGCCCGAGCACTTCGACCACACCGGCGACCAGCCGTGCGTGATCTGCACCAAGCCCACCCCGCTCCGCTCCGACCGGGGCAAGCCCGTCCACAAGGTGTGCGCCGAGGAGTGGATCGACGCCCACACCGCGAAGGAGGACCAGAAGTGACCGCCGCGCACCGGTCCCGCGTCCTCGACCTGTTCTCCTGTGCCGGCGGGGCGGCCATGGGCTACCACCGGGCCGGGTTCGAGGTCGACGGCTGCGACATCGCCGACCGCCCCCGCTACCCCTTCGCCTACCACCGGGGTGACGCGCTCGAATACCTCGCCCACCTGATCACCACCGGTGACATCGACCGGTACACCCTCGTGCACGCCTCCCCGCCCTGCCAGGCCGGCTGCGCCCTCACCGTGGGCACCAACGCCTCACAGGGCTGGGGCGGCACCCACACCGACCTCGTCGCCGCCACCCGAGAACTCCTCGACGCCTCACCCCTGCCGTACGTGATCGAACAGCCCAACGGACGGGCCCAGATCCGCAAAGACCTCACCCTGTGCGGCGAGATGTTCGGCCTCGCGGTGCTGCGTCACCGGAACTTCGAACTCGGCCGCTGGGCCACCGCCCGCCCGGCTCACCCCAAGCACCGGGGCTACGTACGCGGCCACCGCCACGGCGTCAAACGTGAGGGCCCCTACGTGGCTGCCTACGGCAACGGCGGCGGCAAGGCAACCGTCCCGGAGATGCAGCAGGCCATGGGCATCGCCTGGACCGACGTCCGCGAGGAACTCACCGAAGCGATCCCGCCCGCCTTCACCAAGTGGATCGGCACCGCCTTCCTGAGCGCCCGTCAGGAGGTCTTCGCGTGACCGACACCGCCACCATGGCGGGCCTGGACCCGGCCACCCTCGCCGACGTGCTGAGGCTGGCCGGGTCCACCGGCTTCGACCGTGTTCAAGACCAGATCCGCCGCACCGGCGGCTGCTCCGACCCGATCCACCTCATGGGCTCCACCGTCACCCGCGACAAGGCCACCGGCCACGTCCTCCACTCCTACTCGACCGACACCGAACCCGGCGGACGGCTCCGCATTGCCTGCGGCAACCGCCGCGCCTCGCGCTGCCCGTCCTGCGCCTGGACCTACGCCGGCGACACCTACCACCTCATCCGCGCCGGCCTCGTCGGCGACCCCGACAAGGGCACCCCGCACACCATCCGCGATCACCCCCGCGTCTTCGCCACCCTCACCGCACCCTCGTTCGGCCCGGTCCACAACCGGCCCGGCAACCGGCCCTGCCGCTGCGGCACCCGCCACGCGGAGGACGCGCCCGAACTCGGTACCCCGCTCGACCCCGACACCTACGACTACGCGGGCGCTGTGCTGTGGAACAACCACGCCTCCGACCTGTGGCGCTACTTCACGATCTACCTCCGCCGCGAGATCGCCCGCCGCGCCGGACTCACCCAGAAAGCCGCCCGCGAACAGTCCCGCGTCTCCTTCGGCAAGGTCGCCGAATACCAGAAACGCGGCGCCGTGCACTTCCACGCCGTGATCCGATTCGACGGCCCCGGCGGGCCCGACGACCTGCCGCCGGCCTGGGCCACCCTCGACCTGCTCACCGACGCGATCCACGCCGCCACTGCCCGCGTCGCGGTCGATGTCCCCGCCGCTCAGTATCAGCCGGACCCCGAGCAACCGGCGCGTACCGAGCCGGCGCGCACGCTGCGGTGGGGCACACAGCTCGACATCCAGCCGATCGGCGCCTTCGGCCATGGCGAAGAGATCACCGAACAGGCGGTCGCCTCCTACGTCGCCAAGTACGCCACCAAAGCGGCCGAGACGACCGGCACGGTCGATCGCCGGATCGGCAACAAAGAGGCCCTGGTCCTGCTCGACGTGCCCGACCACCCCGCCCGGCTCATCGCCGCGTGCCTCGACCTGCACGCGCTCTACCCCGACCGGAAGCTCCGGGACTGGGCTCACATGCTCGGCTTCCGAGGCCACTTCTCCACCAAGTCCCGCCGCTACTCCACCACCCTCGGCGCCCTCCGCCAGACCCGCGCCGACTACCGCGCCGCACAACAACGCGAAGCGCTCGGCCTGCCCGACCCCGACGACAACCCGGAGGCAACCACGCTCACCCTCGCCCACTGGACCTACGCCGGCCACGGCCACACCCCCGGCGAATCCTGGCTCGCCGCCAACATCCGCCGCGACATCCAGCACAACCGCGAGATCGCCCGCGAAGAACCACCCGCCCTGCTCGCCGACGAAAGGAACTGCTGACCATGGCCTCAGAGCTGCCGAACCGGTTCCTGACCCCTGAGGACCTGGTCGAGATGTTCGAGCTTCCCAGCGTGGAGACGGTCTACCAGTGGCGCCGGAAGCACACCGGTCCCCGCGGCTTCCGGGTCGGCCGGCACCTGCGTTTCGACCCCAGCGACGTGCGGGCCTGGGTGGACTCCCGAATCGGGGAGGCTGCCTAATGGCTGGCCACATCCAAGATCGCTGGTACAAGACCGAGATCGGACCGGACGGCAAGCCCATCAAGGTCAAGACCGAGCGGCACGGTACCGGCATGCGTTACCGCGCCCGGTATATCGCGCCGGACGGCACGGAGAAGTCCAAGAGTTTTCCGGATCGCCGGAAACGCGAGGCTGAACAGTGGCTCGCCAACCTCGAATCCGACATGGCTCGCGGGGCCTACGTCTCGCCCCGTGCCGGACGGATCACCTTCCAGCAGTTCGCGGAAGAGTGGATGAGAAGCCAGGACGCTGATCCGCTGACGCGTGAGTCCGTCGAATCCCGGTTGCGTCTGCACGCCTTCCCGCACATCGGGCACCGGCCGATGGCGTCATTCACTCCGTCACACATACGGTCCTGGTTGCGGACCTTGGAGGAGATCCGCCTTGCTGCCGCATATCGCAGGGTCATCTTCGCGCACGTCTCGACCGTGTTCACCGCTGCGGTGGAGGATCGAGTCATCCATGAGAACCCCTGCCGCGCGCGTTCGGTGAAGGCACCGCGTCTTGATCCACGAAAGGTTGTCCCCTGGTCGTATGAGCAGGTGCGCGCTGTGCGGACTGCGCTCGACGACCGCTACCGAGTGCTTGTCGACCTTGCGGCCGGTTGTGGACTTCGCCAGGGTGAAGCCTTCGGGCTCGGCGTGGGTGATGTCGACTTCGAGAGCGGCACTCTGCACGTCGTGCGACAGGTGAAGCTCCTACGGTGGCGCCCGGTCTTTGCCCTACCCAAGGGCGGCAAGGTGCGAGACGTACCCCTGCCAGATTCGGTGGCTGCATCCCTGAAGGCCCACCTGACTCGGTACCCGCCCGTGGACGCCAAGCTGTCGTGGCGGACGCTGGATGGTCCGGTTGTTTCCGTGCCGCTGATCTGCCGATCCCCGGCTGGTGCGGCAATCGCCCGCAATTCGTTCAACAAGCAGTTTTGGCACCCGGCGCTTGTGGCCGGCGGAATCACCCCCGGGCCTGGAAACGGCATGCACGCGCTGCGGCACTTCTACGCATCGGTCCTGCTCGACGCCGGGGAGAGCATCAAGGCCCTGAGCGAATACCTCGGTCATGCAGATCCGGCGTTCACGCTGCGCACGTACACACACCTCATGCCCAGCAGCGACAGCCGGACCCGGTCCGCCGTGGATGCCCTCTTCACGGAGTCTTCCCGCTCTGACGGCCCGAGCACGGCCCCGGATGACTCGGAAGGTCGGTGACCTGCTGCTTTACCAGAGGAACAAGTTCTAGGCAGCCTCAGGGCTTCCAGTCAGCCCCAGGGCAGTTCCAGGGCCTCTACGACGAAGGGGGCGCCGTCCGTTGCGGACGGCGCCCCCTTCGTCGTAGAGCCTTGCTCCGTGCTCGTGCTAGGCGTAGGTCGAGATGTCCTTGACCATGGCGAAGCCGAGGCCGTAGGCGCTCATTCCTCTGCCGTACGCGCCCAGGTGCACGCCCTGGTGCGTGGAGCCGGCGAGGACCCAGCCGAACTCGGACTCCTGGTAGTGGAAGGGCATGGGCACCCCGTCCACCGGAAGGGAGAGGGTGGACCACTCGGGTCCTTCGAGGTCATCGGCCAGGGCCCACGCGGTCTCCGTCTGCTGCTCCAGCCAGTCGTCCCGCAGGCTGTGGTCCATCTGGCCGGGCCACGTGAACGACAGCAGCCCCACCCCCGCCAGCCACGCCGCCGAGGAGACCGAGGTCGCCTCCAGCAGGCCCGTGCCGTCGGCGCTGCGCCGGGACGGGTTCGCCGCCACGGTCACCACGACCGCGAACTTCTCCCGGGGCTCGTCCGCCGAAGCGGCGACGTGCTCGTTGCGGACGGAGGGCTCGTCACCGTGCCCGATCGACCCGTGTTCGACGGCGCCGTCGGCCGCGGTGCCGACCTGCATCAGCCAGCGGGGCCCCGTGAACGCCTCGTCGAGGCCGTACCACGGGAAGGGCGCCTGCAGATAGCCGCTGACCGTACGCCGGGCGGAGGGGAACTGCTGTCCGCCCTCCGCGGCCGACGCCTGCGCGCCCACCCGACTCGTCGTCTCCATCTCCCGGACGCCTCCTCGCTCTCGTCGGACCGGGGTGGCCCGCCCCCCTTCGGGCGTAGTGTCCGGTCCGCACAACAACTCGGCAGCATATCCACACCGATGAGAGCAGCAGGGAAAGCGCCCGGCGCGTGGGTCGCGCAGAAGGCCTGTTCGCGCTGTGAGCGGCGGGTGCGGCCTATGAAACGCGTCACGTCCGCCGCTCGGTGCGCGTGTCGGGTCCGGTCAGGTGGCGTCCGCGTCGAACGGCGGACGGTCGTCCTTGCCGGTGTCCTCGGGCTTCTTGGTCATGTCGATGCGACCGCCGGAGGAGGACAAAGAGGAGGAGGACGAGGACGAGGCCTCGCTCTCGTGGCCGTGGACGGCGTCCGTGACCTCGGCCATCTCCTTCTTCAGGTCGAAGCCGTTGCGGATCTCCTTCAGCCCCAGTTCGTCGTTGTCCAGCTGCTTGCGGATGAACGTCTTGGGGTTGAGGTCCTCGAACTCGAAGTCCTTGAACTCCGGGCCGAGTTCGCTGCGGATGTCGTGCTTCGCGCTCTCCGAGAACTCGCGGATCTTCCGGATCGTGCGCGTCACGTCCTGGATGACCTTCGGGAGCTTGTCGGGACCGAAGACGAGCACAGCGAGCACGATGATCGTCACCAGCTCGAGTGGTCCTATGTCATTGAACACCTGACGCTCCCATTGCGATGTTCTCGGTCGCTCAACGGTACCCGGCGTAGCTGTCGGACCGGTACCGTCCCGAGGTGAGACTTCTGTCAGTTCTGGTCTGAAGCGCCCAGCACGAGTGAGACCTCCCTTGTGCCCCCGTGTTCGACCGTCAGACGCAGCCCGTCGCCCGGCCGGTGGGCCCGGATCTTGATGATCAGCTCCTCGCCCGAATGGACGCGCTGTCCGTCGACCTCGGTGATGACGTCGCCCGCGCGCAGGCCGGCCCGGTCGCCGGGACCGCCCTTGGCCACGGCGGGGCCGCCGTCCCGGGCCGTGGTGTCGATACGGGCGCCGTCGCCGGTGTAGCCCATGTCGAGGGTGACGCCGATGACGGGGTGGGTGGCGTGGCCGTCGTTGATCAGTTCCTCGGCGACCCGCCGGGCCTGGTTGATCGGGATGGCGAAGCCGAGGCCGATCGAGCCGGCCTGTCCGGTCCCGGAGTCGGTGCCGTCGTCGGCGGAGCGGATGGCGGAGTTGATGCCGATGACCCGGGCCTGGGCGTCGAGGAGGGGGCCGCCGGAGTTGCCCGGGTTGATGGGGGCGTCGGTCTGCAGCGCGTCGACGTACGACACGTCGCTGCCGTCGCCCTTCTCCCCGCCGGCCGTGATGGGCCGTTCCTTGGCGCTGATGATGCCGGAGGTGACGGTGTTGGCCAGGTCGAAGGGGGCACCGATGGCGACGACCGGGTCGCCGACCTGGACGTTGTCCGAGTTGCCGAGGGGCATGGGGGTGAGCCCGTGGACGCCGCTGACCTGGACGACGGCCAGGTCGTATCCGCTGTCGCGGCCCACGACCTTCCCCTTGGCGGTGGCGCCGCTGCTGAACGTCACCGATATCTCGCCCCCGGACGCGGCGGGCTGGACGACATGGTTGTTGGTGAGGATGTGGCCGCGGGCGTCGAGCACGAAGCCGGTGCCGGTGCCCGCCTCGTCGGCCCCGCGTACGTGCAGGGTGACGACGCTGGGCAGCGCCCTGGCGGCGATCCCGGCGACGCTGTCCGGCGCGCGTCCGGCGGGCACCTTTCCGGCCTGCGGCAGCTGTACGTCGCCCACGCCCTCGCGCTCGACATAGGCGCCGGCGATCCCGCCGATGCCGCTGGAGACGACGGCGACCAGCAGCGTCCACCCGAGAAGCATCCGCTTGCCCCGCTTGCTCCGCTGCTCCTTGGTGAGCACCGCCGCACCGGTCTGCTGCAGCGGTCCGTGCACGAGAGGCTGCTGCCCGGCGGCGGACGCGGCCCAGGGGTCGTAGCGCTGCCAGGGGCCTGCGTCGGCTCGCTCCGGCGGAACGGAAGCACCGGCCTCCGGCGAGGCCGCGACCACGGCACCGGGGCCGGGGCCGGAGCCGTGGCCGGGGCCGGGCAGCTCCCCCGGCGCACACGCCGACGGCGCGCCCGGCGCGGACACCGAGGCATCCGCCGGCGGGGGCGCACCCGGGTCCGCGGGGGCGGGCGAGACCGGAGCCACGTACCCCGGCGCGGGCTGCACAGCCTGCGCCGACACCTGTGACGGGTGGGGTGCCTGAGGGGCCGCGTGTGCTTGTGCAGCGGCGGGTGCCTGCGGGGCGGCCTGGGCTTGTGCAGCGGCGGGTGCTTGTGGAGATGCCTGTGCCTGTGGAGCGGCGGGTGCGGGGACCTGCGGGGCGGCCTGCGGCTGGACAGTTGCAGGTGGCTGCGGGGCGGCCTGGGCTTGGGCAGCGGCGGGTGCTTGTGGAGATGCCTGTGCCTGTGGAGCAGTGGAGACCTGCGGGGCAGCCGGGGGCTGCGGGACCGTCGGCGCCTGCGAAGCGGCAGTTGGCTGCGGTGCGGCCATAGCTTGTGCGGCCGCCGGTGCCTGCGGAATCGTCGGCCTCTGCGAAGCGGCCGGAACATGTGCTGCCGCCTGCGGCTGTGTAACCGTCGCTGTCGGCATTCCCTGGGCCGCTGTCGCCGCCGGGTGCTGGACCGGTGGTGCGGGCGCCCAGGGGCCCGGCTCGCCGTAGGGCGGGGTGCTGTAGGGGTCGGGGTCGTGCAGGGGCTTGGGGCGCTCGGCAGGCGGTACTACGACGGAGCCCGCCCCGGCCGACGCTGCCATGGCCGACGCTCCCCCGCCCGACGCTGCCATGGCCGACGCTCCCCCGGCCGACGCTGCCGTGACGGAGCCCGCCCCGGCCGACGCTCCCCCGCCCGACGCTGCCGTGGCCGACGCTCCCCCGGTCGGCTCTGCTGTCCCCAGCTCGCCCCCGGCCGACTCTGCCGTTACCGGCTCTGCCGCAGCCGTCGCCGAATCCGCAGTCGCCTGCTCAGCCACCACCGGTTCAGCCGCAGCAGGCTGAGCAGCAACAGGCTCAGCCACCCCGCCCATCCCCGTGCCGCCCGGTGCAACCGCCGCAGGCTTCGCCAGTTCGAAGTCGCCGACTGCGGGACTCGCCGGTGATTCCCCGGCCGACGTCTGTTCCCCGTGACCCACGCGCTCCCCGGGCGGGACGGACGTCGGGTTCCCCTCGTTCATGCTCTCCCCACGGCTGGCCGCGGCCGCGCCGAGCTTCGGCGGTGGCCGCGGAACGTCGACTCCGTGCCCGGGTCAGCGCCGCGGGCACGGCTTCACAGGATTCAACCAGGTTCGACGGCGGCGGCGAAGGGGCAGGTCAGGGCGCCTCGTGGGAGGGAGCGGCGGTGGTGTCGGGGACGGGGGCGGACAGCAGGCCGGGGCCGGTCACCTGGGGCGACGCGGATCCGGAGGTCAGCGAGAACGGGGTGATCTCGCTCAGCGGGCGTATCAGCGGGGAGACCGCGGCCGCGCCCGCCATCACCGGGGCGGTGAGGTCGTGCACGGCGTCCTGGACCTGTCCCGTGGCCGGGGCGGGCACTCCGGGCACCAGCGGCGCGGACATGGAGGTCGGCGCCACCGAGGTCTGGCCGAGCAGGCTGCTGCCCTGGGCGAGCAGCGGTCCCACCGCGCGACGGCGCTGGGAGTCGGGCGTCGCCGCGCCCGTGCCCGGCGAACGCGTCGGGGCCACGTTGCCGCTGCCGGAGCCGCTGCGGGCGTCCGCGGCCACGTCGCCGGGGATGGCGGTGGTCACGCCGCCGAGGGCGAGCGCGGCCAGCGACACCGCGCCGGCGGCGGCGAACGCGAACCGCAGCCCGCGCGAGGCGGAGCGGTCGGCGTCCGGGCGGCCGACGGGATGGATGCGGAAGCCGCGGTCCTCGGGGGCGGCGGAGTGGGCGGGTGAGGCGGGGACGTAGCCGAACTCGAAGCGCTCGCCGCGTCCCATGCCGAAGACGCCGGCGTCGGGGCCACGCCCGAAGAGGCCGCCCTCGGGCGCCGACGTGCCGTCGCCGTCGGTGTCACCACCCCCGGGAAGGCCCTGGAGGCGGGCCAGGAAGCTCTCGGAGGGCGGCGGCGGGGCCGCCTGCGCGAAGACGTTCTTCAGGCGTCGCTGGGCGTCCGCCTCCGCCTTGCACCGGGCGCAGGTGGCCAGGTGGGCGAGGACGCGATCACGCGACTCATGACCGAGCTCTCCGTCCACCAGGGCGGAGAGTCGGTCTCCCAGGTGCTGCTCGGCGAGGTGCGCCGGAGCAGGTTTCGGTCGAGATCCACTCACGCGGTCGCGCCCCCTCCCCCCAGAGCGGGGACACGGGCCACGAAGGAGCGCCGCTCGGCCTTGCGCGCCTCGGGCGAACGGTGGGCGAGGGCCTTGCGGAGCTGGGAGCGGCCGCGGTGGATACGGGAGCGGACCGTGCCGAGCTTCACGCCGAGGGTCGCGGCGATCTCCTCGTACGACAGTCCTTCGATGTCGCACAGGACGACCGCGGCGCGGAACTCGGGCGCGAGGGTGTCCAGGGCCTGCTGGACGTCCGCGTCGAAGTGGGCGTCGTTGAAGACCTGCTGCGGGGTGGGCTCGCGGCTGGGCAGGCGCTCGGCCGCGTCCTCGCCGAGGGCGTCGAAGCGGATGCGCTGCTTGCGTCGGACCATGTCCAGGAAGAGGTTGGTCGTGATGCGGTGCAGCCAGCCCTCGAAGGTGCCCGGCGAGTACGTCGACAGGGAGCGGAAGACGCGGACGAAGACCTCCTGGGTGAGGTCCTCGGCGTCGTGCTGGTTGCCCGTGAGGCGGTAGGCCAGTCGGTAGACCCGGCCACTGTGCGTGCTGACGATCTCCTCCCACGTGGGCGGAGTCCATGCCTGCCCGTCCGCGTCGGTGGAGAAGGTCGCGGTCTGGGTCTCACCCGCGGCGAAGCCGGCGGTGTGGCTGTGGTCAGCAGCGGTGTCGGTCACGGATTTCGGCCTGCCCGCCGACCCGAGGAAGCGCCGCAGCACTCCTCCCCGGTCTCCGGGCGTGGCCGCACCTCCCCTGTCGGCTCTGGTGGTGTCCAGTGGAGCCCCTACCATAGCCACCTCGCCCGTTAGCTCCGGATAAGCGGTTTTACGAGAATTTGATACGCGCTGATACGGCTCATACGGCTGCGTCAGCATGTGCTCGGCGTCCTGATCCACCTCTTACCCCCCGTCGCGTCCCGGGCCACCGGCTCAACCCTTTAAACGCCCAGTCCCATCTGCGGGTTCCCGGCACCAACGGATACAGTCACGCCCAGGCATCCAGTGGGGGACAGGAGAGGGTCATTACCGGCAACCGGCAGACGAGCTGGGCGTTCGCCGACGCCTTTGTCGCCGAGGACGAAGCGCTGCGCTGGGCCCGGGACCGGGCCCGGGAGGCAGGGCTGCGCTCGGTGTCGCCCGGCACGGGCGCCGCGCTGGGCATGCTCGCCGCCTCCGTGGACGCGAAGGCGGTCGCGGAGATCGGCACCGGTTGCGGGGTGTCCGGAATCCATCTGCTGCACGGCATGCGCCCCGACGGGGTGCTCACCACGGTCGACCCGGAGCCGGAGCACCAGCAGTTCGCCCGGCAGGCCTTTCGCGCCTGCGGCTTCGCCAGCAACCGGGCCCGGTTCATCCCCGGCCGGGCCCTGGACGTGCTGCCCCGGCTCGCGGACGCCGGCTACGACCTCGTGTTCTGCGACGGGGACCGGCTGGAGTACTCGGACTACCTCGCTGAATCGTTGCGCCTGCTGCGGCCGGGCGGCCTGGTCGTGTTCGAGGGCATATTCGCCAACGGCCGTACGGTCGACTCGGGACCGCAGCCCACGGAGGTGCTGCGGCTGCGCGAGCTGCTGCGCACGGTGCGGGAGAGCCAGGAGCTGGTGACGTCACTGCTGCCGGTGGGCGACGGCCTGCTGTGCGCCGTCAAGCGGTGACGGGCGGGACGCGGGGGTCCGGGAACGCGGCTGCCCCGGCACCGCATACGATGCCGGGGCAGCCGGTAGGACTGGGTCGCGGGCGCGTCAGACGACGACCTTCTTGAGGGCGTCGCCGAGTGCCTCGGCCTCGTCAGGGGTCAGCTCGACGACGAGTCGACCGCCGCCTTCGAGCGGAACGCGCATGACGATGCCCCGCCCCTCCTTGGTCACCTCGAGCGGGCCATCACCCGTTCGCGGCTTCATGGCCGCCATGCTCGTTCCCCTTCCTGAAACCAGCTCATCGTCTGCCGACGGCCCCGGGAGGGCACGCGCGGTCCGGAGCGGACGCGCGACACCGGCATCGAACACATTGCTTCCAAGCCATTATCCCGCATCCCAGGACCCGATGACCAACATCAGTCGGCATCGCTTGGGCAACGCGCGCGAGCAAAACCACTCAATTCGGGGATGTGGCTGCGATACTGCGCCACCTCGCGGACGCCCTCGGAGCGACTCCACTCCGGTTTTCTTTGACGCAGGTCACACGTCGGGTCCGGCCCTTGGACGGCGATCTCCGCCATGCTGTCCTTCGGACAGGGACGTACTGAGCGGTACGTCACCAGCGACGACCGGAGGGGATGTGCCATGGCCGACACCGTGCTCTACGAGGTGAGCGACGGACTCGCGACGATCACGCTGAACCGCCCCGAGGCGATGAACGCGCTGAACATCGCGACGAAGGTCGCCCTCCGGGAGGCGGCGGAATCCGCGGCCGGGGACACCGCCGTACGGGCGATCCTGCTGACCGCGGCCGGCGACCGGGCGTTCTGCGTGGGCCAGGACCTGAAGGAGCACATCGGGCTGCTGGCGGCGGACCGTGAGACGGGGTCCGGGCAGACGATGAGCACGGTCAAGGAGCACTACAACCCGATCGTGAAGGCGCTGGCCGGGGCGCCGAAGCCGGTCGTCGCCGCGGTGAACGGGGTCGCGGCCGGGGCGGGCTTCGGCTTCGCGCTCGCCGCGGACTACCGGGTGGTGGCGGAGACGGCGGCGTTCAACACCTCCTTCGCGGGTGTCGCGCTGACCGCGGACTCCGGCATCTCCTGGACGCTGCCGCGGGTCGTCGGCCCGGGCCGCGCCGCCGACCTGCTGCTCTTCCCGCGCAGCATCAGCGCCCAGGACGCACTGGAGCTGGGCATCGCCAACCGCCTGGTGCCGGCCGCCGAGCTGCGGGCCGAGGGGGAGAAGGTGGCCCGGGCCCTGGCCGAGGGCCCGACCGTGGCCTACGCGGCGATCAAGGAGGCGGTGGCCTACGGCATGACGCACTCCCTCGCCGAGACCCTGGAGAAGGAGGACGAGCTGCAGACGCGGGCGGGGCGGTCCGAGGACCACGCCATCGCCGTGCAGGCGTTCGTGAACAAGGAGAAGCCGAAGTACCTGGGCCGCTGAGGTCGGCCGCGGTCAGCGGGCGGGTTGGTCGGTGCGGCTCACGCACGCTTCCAGGTGGTCGTTCACCAGCCCGCACGCCTGCATCAGGGCGTACGCCGTCGTCGGGCCGACGAATCTGAGGCCGCGTTTCTTCAGCGCCTTCGACAGGGCCGTGGACTCCGGGGTGACCGCGGGGACGTCGGCGAGGGTCTTCGGGGCCGGGCGGGCGGCCGGGTCGGGGGCGTGGGACCAGATGAACTCGTCCAGCTCGCCCTCCGCCCAGTCGGCGAGCACGCGCGCGTTGGCGAGCGTCGCGTCGATCTTGGCGCGGTTGCGGATGATGCCCGGGTCGGCCAGCAGCCGCTCGCGGTCCTCGTCCGTGAACGTGGCGACCTTCTCGATCCGGAAGCCCGCGAAGGCCGTACGGAAGCCCGGGCGACGGCGCAGGATCGTGATCCAGGACAGGCCCGACTGGAAGGCCTCCAGGCTGATCCGCTCGAAGAGGGCGTCGTCGCCGTGGACCGGGCGGCCCCACTCCTCGTCGTGGTACGACACGTAGTCCTCGGTGGACAGGGCCCACGGGCAGCGCAGCGCGCCGTCGGGCCCGGCGAGGGCGGCCCCGTCGCTCACCGCTGCTCCCCCTGGCCCGGCCGCTCCGGGCGGGCGTGCGCGGCGGCCGCTCTGGCGCCGGCCAGCGCGGACTCCAGGTCGGCGATACGGGCGTCCCGCTCGGCGAGTTCGGCGGCGAGGCGGGCGAGGACGTCGTCGACGTCCGCCATGCGGTAGCCGCGCGGGACGAGCGGGAAGCGCACGCTCTCGATGTCCGCGCTGCCGACCGGCCGGTCCGGGGGCAGCGGGTCCTGCAGCCGCTCCGGGGCGGCCTCCGGCAGCGGTGCGCTCTCACCGCCGCTCACCACGGCGAGTGTCACCGCGGCCACCACGACGGCGAGGGCGATGACCAGGAACAAGAACATAACCATCGCTGAGGTCCCCACGCTCCTTGCGCCCGACGCTGTGCCGGAAGCTGAATCTGTCAGGCTCCGATCGTGCCATGCGAGTCTGACAGCTAGGGTCGCAGGCGGCCGTACTGCGGGACGTACTAGGAGAGGTCACAGCGGATGCTCAGGCTGGGCAGGCGGGAATTCGGGCCCCACGAGCCGGTGATCATGGCGATCGTGAACCGGACGCCGGACTCCTTCTACGACCAGGGGGCGACGTTCCGTGACGAGCCGGCGCTCGCCCGGGTGGAGCAGGCGGTGGCCGAGGGGGCCGCGATCATCGACATCGGCGGGGTGAAGGCGGGGCCGGGCGAGGAGGTCACGGCCGAGGAGGAGGCGCGGCGCACGGTCGGCTTCGTCGCGGAGGTGCGGCGCCGCTTCCCGGACGTGATCATCAGTGTGGACACCTGGCGGGCCGAGGTCGGCGCGGCGGTGTGCGAGGCGGGGGCGGACCTGCTGAACGACGCGTGGGGCGGGGTCGATCCGGGGCTCGCGGAGGTTGCCGCGCGGTACGGGGTCGGGCTGGTGTGCACGCACGCGGGAGGGGTGCAGCCGCGGACCCGGCCGCATCGGGTGACGTACGACGACGTCATGGACGACATCCTGAAGGTGACCGTGGGGCTGGCCGAGCGGGCCGTTTCGCTGGGGGTGCCCCGGGAGTCGGTGCTGATCGATCCGGGGCACGACTTCGGGAAGAACACGCGGCACAGCCTTGAGGCGACGCGGCGGCTGGACGAGATGGTCGCCACGGGGTGGCCGGTGCTGGTGTCCCTGTCCAACAAGGACTTCGTGGGCGAGACGTTGGACCGCCCGGTGAAGGAGCGGTTGATCGGGACGCTGGCGACCACGGCGGTGTCGGCGTGGCTCGGGGCGCAGGTGTACCGGGTCCACGAGGTCGCCGAGACCCGCCAGGTGCTCGACATGGTGGCGGCGATCGCCGGCCACCGGGCCCCCGCGGTCGCCAGACGAGGCCTGGCCTGACCCCGGGGGCGGGCGCCCCCGGGGGGTGGGCTCAGCGGGCTGCTTCCTTCGAGACCAGGGCCACCGCTTCTTCGACCTCGTCGGTCACGTGGAACAGGAGCAGGTCCTTCTCGGCGGCCTTGCCCTGGGCCACCGGGGTGTTGTGCAGCCAGTCCACCAGGCCGCCCCAGTACTCGCTGCCGAAGAGGACGATCGGGAAGCGGGTGACCTTCTGGGTCTGGACGAGGGTGAGGGCCTCGAAGAGCTCGTCGAGGGTGCCGAGGCCGCCCGGGAGGACGACGAAACCCTGCGCGTACTTGACGAACATCATCTTGCGGACGAAGAAGTACCGGAAGTTGAGGCCGATGTCGACGTAGGGGTTGAGCCCCTGCTCGAAGGGCAGCTCGATACCGAGGCCCACCGAGATGCCGCCCGCCTCCAGCGCACCCTTGTTGGCCGCCTCCATCGCCCCGGGGCCACCGCCCGTGATCACGGCCCAGCCGGCCTCGACCAGCCCTCGGCCCAGCCGCACCCCGGCGTCGTACTCGGACGAGTCCACCGGCGTCCGCGCTGAGCCGAACACGCTGATGGCGGGGGGAAGTTCGGCCAGCGTGCCGAAGCCCTCGATGAACTCCGACTGGATCCGCAGGACCCGCCACGGGTCGGTGTGGACCCAGTCGGAGGGCCCGCCCGCGTCCAGCAGCCGCTGGTCGGTCGTACTGGCCGTGACCTGACTGCGCCGTCGGAGGACCGGGCCGAGCCGTTGCTCGTCCGGCGGCTGCTTCTTCCCCTCGGGGTTTCCGGTAGCCATGTGCGCTCCCTCCGCTTGCCGGTAGTTCGGATTCAGACTAGATCTACGCGGGTTACGGAGGGGGGACGTATGCGTGTCTGCCATGAAGCGGCGTACGGGAACCTTTACGCCGTGAGCCAGGTGCGCAGCCGTTCCTCGCCCGCCAGGATCTTGGCCACCTCGACCCGCTCGTCGCGCTTGTGCGCCAAGTGCGGGTTGCCGGGGCCGTAGTTGACGGCCGGAACGCCGAGCGCGGAGAAACGGGAGACGTCCGTCCAGCCGTACTTGGGCTGCGGGGTGCCGCCCACCGCCTCGATGAAGGCGGCCGCGGCCGGGTGGGAGAGGCCGGGCAGCGCGCCGGAGCTGTGGTCGTCGACGACGAACTCCGCCACACCGCAGTCCGCGAACACCTCGCGGACGTGCGCGATCGCCTCCTCCTCGGTGCGGTCGGGGGCGTAACGGAAGTTGACGGTCACCACGCACTCGTCCGGGATGACGTTGCCGGCGACTCCGCCGGTGACGCGGACCGCGTTCAGGCCCTCGCGGTACTCCAGGCCGTCGATGACCGGGTAGCGGGGCTGGTAGGAGGCCAGCCTGGCCAGGATGGGGGCCGCCGCGTGGATGGCGTTGGAGCCCATCCAGCTGCGCGCCGAGTGGGCCCGCTCGCCGGTGGTCTTCAGCAGGACCCGCAGCGTGCCCTGGCAGCCGCCCTCGACCTGGCCGTCGGAGGGCTCCAGGAGGACCGCGAAGTCGCCCTGCAGCCAGTCCGGGTGGGCCTCGGCGACGTGCTTGAGGCCGTTGCGCTCGGCGGCGACCTCCTCGTTGTCGTAGAACACGAAGGTCAGGTCGCGGTTGGGGGCGGGGACCGTGGCCGCGATGCGCAGCTGCACGGCCACGCCGGACTTCATGTCGCAGGTGCCGCAGCCCCAGAGCACACCGTTCTCGTCCAGCCGGGACGGCACGTTGTCCGCGATCGGCACGGTGTCGATGTGGCCGGCCAGGATGACCCGCTCCGCACGGCCCAGGTTCGTCCGGGCGATCACGTTGTTGCCGTACCGGTCGACGGTGAGGTGCGGCAGGGCGCGCAGGGCGGTCTCGATCGCGTCCGCGAGGGGCTTCTCGGCGCCGCTCTCGGAGGGGAAGTCCACGAGTTGCGCGGTGAGCGCGGCGGCGTCCAGCGTGAGGTCAAGCGAGGTGTCGGCCATGGCCTTGACCCTAGCGCGCACGCACGCCGGGTTTCGGTGTGCGCTACACCCGGTGGACCCGGCGTGAGGGGCGGGGAGGCCTCCAGTACCTTGTACGCGTGCCAGAGCCGTCCCCCACTCGCCCCAAGCGCCGCGGCCGCCTCGTCCGTATCGGTGCGGCCCTGTTGGTCCTGTCCGGCGTCGCCGCCTATCTCGTGGTGCAGTACGTCACCGGAGGCCCGGGCGCGAGAGGCTGCAGGGTGGTCTCCGGCGCCGGTGACGGGGCGTCGTACGAGTTCACGCCCGAGCAGGCGGTGAACGCGGCGACGATCGCCGCCGTCGGCACCGGGCGGGGCATGCCCGAGCGGGCGGTGACCATCGCGCTGGCGACCGCCATCCAGGAGTCGGGGCTGCGCAACATCGAGCACGGCGACCGGGATTCCCTGGGCCTGTTCCAGCAGCGGCCCTCGATGGGCTGGGGCACCGAGCAGCAGATCATGGACCCGGCGTACGCGGCGGGCATCTTCTACGCGCACCTGGCCCGGGTGCCCGACTACACCGACCTGCCGCTGACGGTGGCCGCGCAGCGGGTGCAGCGCAGCGGCTATCCGGAGGCGTACGCCAAGCACGAGCCGGACGCCACGCTGCTGGCGGCCGCGCTGACCGGGCATGCGGCGGCCACGCTGACCTGCGACGGGCGCCCGGAGGGTACCGCCGAGGCGACCGGGCCCGACGCGGTACGGGCCGCGCTGGTGCGGGACTTCGGGCGGGACGCGCTGCAGGAGACCGGGGCGGAGGTGGGCGGTGCGGAGGTTCCGTCGCCGTCGCCGTCCCCGAGCGTGACCGCGACGGCGCACGGGCGGACCGTGACCGTGCCGGTGCCCGAGGGCCGCAGGACGGACGCCGACGGGCGCGACGAGCGGGAGCGGGGCTGGCAGCTGGCGCAGTGGGCCGTGGCCAACTCCTCGTCCCTGCACATCCAGCGGGTGGCGTACGCGGGGCGGGAGTGGGCCGCCGGGAGCAACGGCGGTCAGTGGCGCACGGCCGGCGCGCAGGGGACCGCGGGGGCGGAGAAGTCCGCGGGGGCGGTCCGGATCATCACCGGACAGTAGTACGGGGGCTCACTCGGCCGGGTTGTACGGCTTCGGGGTGGGCGTGTTTTCCCGCGGGTTTCGGCGTGGATTCGGGATGCCTTGGAAATCAAGGGCTGTAAGGATTCTGCGGGATCGCGCGGTGGCGTTCTTTGCCCGTTTTTATCCACAAACGATAATGCGATGCGTTATCCATTCTTTACCTTTGGCCTCCGCAACCTTCGTCGGCTTCGAGTCGGTAGTCACAGCGTCCGAGTCCGGACACAGTCACCGTTCTCCACCCGTCGAATGGAGCATCATGTCCCTCCCTCTGACCCGCCGGATCGCCCGTGCCGCGCTGCTCGTCGCAGCGGGAGCGGCCGCCGGGGTCGGTGCGGCCGGCTCTGCCGGCGCGGCCACGAACCTGCCGGCTGCGCCCGCGAACCTCGGCGGTGTGTCCGCCCTGGACGGGGCGCACGTCGGCGACACCGTCGACGGTGCGGCGCAGAACGTCACCGATCTGGCGGGTAACGCAGGCAGCAAGGCGGTCAAGCAGGCGGTGCCGGCCGCGGGCAAGACCGGCGGTGCTGCCGTGAAGAAGGCGACGCCTGCGGTGCAGAAGGCCGCGGGCTCCGCGACCGGGACCGCGGGGGGTGCCCTCGGGGACACCGCGTCCGGTGTGACGAAGGGTGGGCTGCCGACGGAGTCCCTCACCAAGGGTGGGCTGCCGACGTCGTCCCTCACCAAGGGTGGGCTGCCGACGTCGTCCCTGCCCACGTCTTCCCTGCCGACGAAGGGTCTGCCGCTGGGCGGCTGAGCGCCTGGCTCTGACGGCCGACGGGGTCCAGGAGTTCCTGGGCCCCGTCGGCTTTTGCGTGCCTACGTCGGCAGGGGCGGGGCGGTGTTCGGGCGGCGCCCGGCACTGCAGGCCGTGCCCACCCGTTCCGCCCTGCGGAACGACTGCCCACGGCGGGGGCGGCGGGGGCGGGCAGCCACTGCCGTGGCGGGAGCGGTGGCGGCGCCGGCGGCAGCGGCAGCGGCAGCGGCAGCGGCAGCGGCAGCGGCAGCGGCAGCGGCAGCGGTGGTTACCTCGTCAGGCGGGCTGCCGCTGTGCGGACGCGTTCGTCGGTTGCCGTGAAGGCCACTCGCACGAAGTTCTTGCCCGCCTCGCCGTAGAAGTCGCCCGGGGCCACGAGGATGCCGAGGTCGGCCAGGTGGGACACCGTGGTCCAGCAGGACTCGTCGCGGGTTGCCCAGAGGTAGAGGCTGGCCTCGCTGTGTTCGATGCGGAAGCCGTGGTGCAGGAGGGCTTCGCGCAGGAGGGTGCGGCGGGCCGCGTAGCGCTCGCGCTGGACGTGGACGTGCTCGTCGTCGCCCAGGGCCGCGACCGCCGCCGCCTGCGTCGGCGCCGAGGTCATCATGCCGCCGTGCTTGCGGATCTCCAGGAGGGGCCCGAGGACCGCCGGGTCGCCGGCCACGAAGGCGGCGCGGTAGCCGGCCAGGTTGGACCGCTTGGAGAGGGAGTGGACGGCGAGGATGCCGTCGTAGGAGCCGCCGTTGACGTCGGGGTGCAGGACCGAGACCGGGTCGGCCTCCCAGCCCAGCTCCAGGTAGCACTCGTCGGAGACGAGCAGGACGCCGTGCTCGCGGGCCCAGGCGACGATGCCGGTCAGCTCGTCCTTGGCGAGGACCTTGCCGGTGGGGTTGGAGGGCGAGTTCAGCCAGAGGAGCTTCAGGTTCGCCGGGTCCAGGTCGCGCGGGTCGTCGTAGACCTCGTAGTCCGCGCGGGCCAGGCGGGCGCCGACCTCGTACGTCGGGTACGCCAGGCGCGGGTAGGCCACCTTGTCGCCGGGGCCGAGGCCCAGCTGGGTCGGCAGCCAGGCGACCAGTTCCTTGGAGCCGACGATCGGCAGGACGTGGCGGTGGGTGACCTCGCGGGCGCCCAGGCGGCGCTCCAGCCAGCCGGTGATCGCGTCACGCAGCGCGGGGGTGCCCCAGACCGTCGGGTAGCCGGGCGAGTCGGCCGCGTCGACCAGGGCCTTCTGGATCAGTTCGGGGACCGGGTCGACCGGGGTGCCGACGGACAGGTCGACGATGCCGTCCGGGTGCGCGGCGGCCGTCTTCTTGTACGGCTCAAGCTTGTCCCAGGGGAACGTCGGAAGACGGTCGGAGACTGCGGACACGGATCTTGCTCGCTTTCGTCGGTACGGCAAACGCCTCGGTCCCGCACGGCGCGATCGGGGCGATCGGGGCGTGCGGGACCGAGGCGGCGCGGTTGGCGGGCCGCCGGCCGTCGGCCGCGGCCGCTCAAACGGTCACTAGGCCTGCGGCGGCAGCGCGGCGATGAAGGGGTGGTCGCGCTCGATCAGACCCAGCTTGCTGGCGCCACCGGGGGAGCCCAGCTCGTCGAAGAACTCGACGTTCGCCTTGTAGTAGTCCTTCCACTCCTCCGGAGTGTCGTCCTCGTAGAAGATCGCCTCGACCGGGCAGACCGGCTCACAGGCACCACAGTCGACGCATTCGTCCGGGTGGATGTACAAGGACCGCTGGCCCTCGTAGATGCAGTCGACCGGGCACTCTTCGATGCACGCCTTGTCCTTCACGTCGACACAAGGCTGCGCGATGACGTAGGTCACGCTGTCGTTCCTCCTCGATTGGGCGCTGGCGGGCCTCCGTAGGCTCCGCCGCCTGGCGCGCGGGAGCGCGGCGTCGTCGATGCCCGCCCCTAGTATCTCCGTTCCGGGGCATGATCCATACAGGAGGGGTGAACTGACCAGTGGAAATCTCGGCGAAAGGGCGCCTCGAGGTCCGTATCACCGCTGCTGACGTGGGCAAACGGGTGTCCGTGCGGCGCTTGAGCGAACCTGGGGTGACGGAGCAGAAGTTCACCGACACGGTGGGTGTTCTCACATCATGGGACAACGGCGTGCTCATGATCACACGGCGGGACGGGCAGAGTGTCCGGATCCCGGAGTCCGTGCTGGTCGCGGGCAAGGTGGTGCCGGCCGCGCCGGCTCGCCGCCGGGGTCCGGCCGCGAGCTATCCGGAGCTGGCGCGGATCACCGCGCGCGGGTGGCGGCCGGTGGAGAGCGAGTCGCTCGGCGAGTGGGAGCTGCGGGCTGCCGGCGGGTTTACGCGGCGGGCCAACAGTGTGCTGCCGCTCGGTGATCCGGGGCTTCCGCTCGATGCGGCGCTGGCGGCCGTACGACGCTGGTACGGCGAGCGCGGCCTGCCCGCCTATGTGCAGACCGCCACCGGCGCCGAGGGCACGCAGGAGCTGCTGTGCGCGGAGCTGGAGCGGCGCGGCTGGGTGCGGGAGGTGACCGCCGAGCTGTGGACCGGGGAGCTGGCACCGGTCGCGGACCGGGCCGAGGGCGCCGGGGTGGAGTTGTCCCGGGAGGCGGACGAGGCGTGGCTCGCGCGGTATCAGCGCAAGGGGGTGAGCGAGGTGGCCCTGCGGGTGCTGGAGAGCGGGCCTTCGGTGTGGTTCGCGACCGTGCCCGGTGCGGCCGGGGAGCCGCCGGCGGCGATCGGACGGTGTGTGGTGGACGGACGCTGGGCCGGTTTCGCCGCCGTCGAGGTCGATCCCGCCCGGCGACGGCAGGGGCTGGCCACCGAGGTGATGGCCGCACTGGCCCGCCGCGCCCTGGACGAGGGCGCCTCGGCGGCCTGGCTCCAGGTGGAGGACGACAACGAGGCGGCCCGCGCCCTGTACGCCGACCTCGGCTTCGCCCCGCACCACGCGTACCACCACTACCGGGCGCCGGAGGAGAGCGGCGACGAGCACCCTCAACCGGCTCCGAAGAACACTCGCGTCGAACGGTCGTAGGGATCGCTGTGGACGGGCATGAGCCAGGCATGCGGCACCGTTTCCTTCCGCCTCCGTATCCGCCCCCGCCGGAGCGGTCCGCCGAGGTGCGGCGGCGGTTCGGGGAGGAGGCGCGGTCGGAGCGGCCGGATCTGTCGGCGCTGTGTCTGCTGATCGGTGCCGAGGCGGACGGGACGCTGGACGAGGCCGGGATGGACGCGGCCCAGCTGGAGCTGGACCGGCTGGCCGGGCTGCTGCCGTACCGGCCGGGCGGGCCGTCGGCCTGGGCGCAGGCGCTGTGCCGGCTGCTGGGTGAGCGCTACGAGTTCCACGGGACCCCGTCCGACTACCAGCGGCTGGAGTCCTCGCTGCTGCACGAGGTGCTGCGGCGGCGGCGCGGGCTGCCGATCCTGCTGTCGGTGGTGTGGATGGAGGTGGCGAGACGGGCGGGCGCCCCGGTGTACGGGGTCGCGCTGCCGGGGCACTTCGTGGTCGGGTTCGGGGCGGCGCAGGAGCAGGTGCTGGCCGATCCGTTCGACGGCGGGAAGGTGCTGACCGGGGCGGATGCCGAGCTGCTCGTGGTGGGGGCCACGGGGGCGCCGCTGCAGCCGTCGATGCTGGTGCCCGCGACGCCTCTGGAGGTCGTGCAGCGGATCCTGAACAACATCCGGGCGTGGGCCTCGGCCCGGCCCGAGCGGTCGGACGTCGCGCTGCGGGCCGTGGAGTTGAGCCTGCTGATGCCCGCGCATCCGGCTCGGTTGCGCTACGAGCGGGGTCAGCTGCTGGTGCAGCGCGGTGAGTTCGCGGCGGGTGCCAAGGAGCTGGACACGTACGCCCACCTGATCGAGGTCGTCGACGAGTCGGCTGCCCGGAAGGTGCGGCAGCAGGCCCACACGGCCCGGTCGATGCTCAACTAGTGCCCCGGCAGGCAACGTTGCCTGTCGGGGCACTGGCCCTCAGAGCCAGCCCTTCTCCCGGGCGATCCGCACCGCCTCCGCCCGGTTCCGTACCGCGAGCTTCTGGATGGCCGTGGAGAGGTAGTTGCGGACCGTGCCCTGGGAGAGGTGGAGGGCCTGGGCCAGCTCCGCGTTGGTGGAGCCGTCGGCCGCCGCGCGGAGCACCTCGCGCTCCCGGTCGGTGAGGGGGTTGGCGCCCTCGGCCAGCGCGGCCGCGGCCAGGGTGGGATCGATGACCCGTTCCCCGGACAGCACCTTGCGCACCGCGTCGGCGAGTTGGGCGGCCGGCGCGTCCTTGACGAGGAACGCGTCGGCGCCCGCCTCCATGGCGCTGCGCAGATAGCCGGGGCGGCCGAAGGTGGTGAGGACGACGAGCTTGACCGCGGGGTACTCGCGGTGCACCCGGGCCGCCGCCTCGATGCCGGTGCAGCCGGGCATCTCGATGTCGAGCAGCGCCACGTCGACGCCGTGCGCGCCGACGGCCGCCAGCACCTCGTCCCCGCGCGCGACCTGGGCGACGACCTCGATGTCGTCCTCCAGGCCGAGAAGTGCGGCCAGCGCCTCGCGGACCATCGACTGGTCCTCGGCCAGCAGGACCTTGATCGTGCTCGTCATGCCCCGGATCCTAGTGCCCCGGTACTAGTGCCCCAGCAGGCAACGTTTGCCCGTCGGGGCACTAGTCCGCCGAGGCGGCCGCCGGCACCCGGGCGACCAGCCGGAACCCGTGCTTGACCCGGCCCGCCTCCAGCGTGCCGCCGGCCTTCTCCAGGCGCTCGGTCAGGCCGGTCAGGCCGTTGCCCGGGCCGTTGCCGGGACCGCCGGATCCGTTGTCCTCGACGCAGAGTTCGAGGGCCGGGCCGTCCAGGGTCTGGCGGCGCAGGACCTGTACGACGCAGCGGTCGGCGCCGCTGTGCCGGACCACGTTGGTGACCGCCTCGCGCAGCGCCCAGGCGAGGGCGGACTCGGTCTCCTCGGGGATGCCGTCGAGGTCGGGTTCCCCGGGCACCTCGGCCACCACCCCGGCGGCGGCCAGCGCGACCTGGGTGCCGGCGAGTTCGGCGGCGAGGCGGGGGCGGCGGTAGCCGGTGACGGCCTCGCGGACGTCGACCAGGGCCTGGCGGCTGACCTGTTCGATGTCGGCGACCTGCTGGGCGGCGTTGTCCGGGTGGTCGGGCAGCATCCGGCCGGCCAGCTCGCTCTTCAGCGTGATCAGCGAGAGCGAGTGGCCCAGCAGGTCGTGCAGGTCGCGGGCGAGGCGCAGCCGCTCCTCGTTGGCGGCGAGCTGGGCGACGGTGGCCCGGGCCTTGCGCAACTCGATGGTCGTACGGACCAGTTGGCCGACGCCGGTCATCGCGAATCCGATGAGGATCACCAGGAGGACCAGGCCGCGGGCTTCCTTCTCGTCGGAGTGCAGGCCGACGAGGTACAGCACGGCGCCGGACGCCGGGATGGCCCAGTAGGCCGCCCTCAGCGGCAGGGTGGCCCCGCAGGCGACCGACAGGTAGATGAAGAGGCCGAGCCAGGCGCTGCCGAGGGTGTAGGCCAGCAGCGGGGCGAGGACGCCGAGGATCGCGATCAGGGTGCCGACGACCCGCCCGGAGAACGGCCGCCCCATGTTGCGGAAGACCAGCGACAGATAGACCCCGACGAAGGCGGCGAGACCGATCGAGCCGGCCACGGTGGCCCTGGTGCTGTGGTGGCCGTTGGCCAGGTCGTGGATCGGCGAGCCGAGGAACACCAGCCAGACGCCGATCCACAGCACCTTGACCGTCAGCTCACGCCGGTTGCGGGGCGGCCAGCCGATCCGCACCACGCGTTCCTGCCGCGCCTCGTCGGCCCATGGGCCTTCCGTCATGGTGCTCACGCCTTCAGCGTGTCCTTCCGGTACAGCCAGGCCGCGCCGCCCGCGAAGAGGACGAAGGAGACGACGAGGATGGCGATGTCCTGCGCTTGCGGGGCCTGGCTCTGCTCGATCGCCCGTCCCAGTGCAGCGTACGCGTGCGTGGGGAGCCACTTGGCGATGTCCTGGAGCCACTGCGGGAAGGTGGTGGTCGGCATCCACAGGCCGCCCAGCATCGACAGGCCGAAGTAGGTGATCATCGTGATCGGGCGGACCGCGTCCCCGGTCGCGAGGTAGCCGATGGCGACGCCGAGCGCGGCGAAGACGAGGCTGCCGGCCCAGATGGCGCCGGTGAGGGCGAGCCACTGCCAGGCGTCGAGTCGTACGTCCTTCACGGCCGCGGCGACGACGAAGACGATGACGATCGACGGAAGGCTGACGACGGCCGCGCCGGCGGTCTTCGCGAGAACGTAGCCGCGCCCCGGGAGGGTGGTCAGCCGGAGCTGCCGTACCCAGCCGCTCTCGCGCTCCTTGGCGATGCGCTCGCTGTTGCCCATCAGGACGGCGGTCAGCGCGCCGAAGGAGGCCATGGAGACCATCATGTAGGTCGGCAGGGTGAGGCCCGAGCCGTCGATCTTCGTCTTGGAGTCGGCGTTGCCCGCGATGAGCAGGAACAGGGCCGAGGGGTAGATCACCGAGAAGAACAGGAACTTGCGGTTGCGCAGGGCGCGGGCGAGTTCGAGCTTGATCAGGCTGCTCATGACTGCTTGGCCTCCTCGGCCTCCGTGATGGCGACGAAGGCCTGCTCCAGACCGAGGCCGGCGACTTCGAGGTTGCGGGGGTAGACGCCGAGGCCGTACAGGGCGTGGACGGTCGCGTCGGCGTCGGAGGACTGGATGCGGACGGTCTGACCGGATACGTCGAGGGAGGTGAGGAAGGGCAGGCCGCGCAGGGCCGCCTCGTCGATGGTCCCCTCCAGGTCGAAGGAGACCCGGCGGGCGCCCGCCTTGGCCTTGATCTCGGCGGCGGTGCCGTCGGCGAGGAGGCGGCCGCGGTGCAGCACGAGCACGCGGTCGGCGATGGCGTCGGCCTCTTCGAGGTAGTGGGTGGCGAAGAGGACCGTACGGCCCTGGTCGGCCTGTTCCCGCATGGTGGCCCAGAAGGCCTGGCGGGCGGAGACGTCCATGCCGGTGGTCGGCTCGTCCAGGACGATCAGGTCGCTGTCGCCCGCGGTGGCGAGGGCGAAGCGGACGCGCTGGGCCTGGCCGCCGGAGAGCTTGTTGACCTTGCGGTCGGCGATCTGCGTGAGGCTCGCGCGGGCGAGGACGTCGGCGGCCTTGTACGGCTTCGGGTGCAGCGAGCAGGCCAGCTTCACCAGCTCGGCGACGGTGACCTCGTCCATCAGCCCGCCGCTCTGCAGCATGGCCCCGACCCGCCCGGCGACGATCGCCTCGCGCGGACTGGTCCCGAACACGCTCACCGTGCCGCCGTCGGCCTGCTTGAGGCCGAGGAGCAGGTCGAGGGTGGTGGACTTGCCGGCCCCGTTCGGGCCGAGGAGGGCGACGGTCTCGCCCGGGTACAGCCGGAGCGAGAGCCCGTCGACGGCTCGTACGCTCCCGTACATCTTGGTCACCTGGTCGAACCCGACCACCGGGGTGGTGGTGGCCGGTGCCGCTGTCGTTGTCATGCCCACCATGCTGGCCGTGGGGACCCTGGACGCGGCAGTGTCGGCGGTCCCGAGCGCCGGATGACAGATGTCATGCGGTTCGGGTGACACGCGCGCAGGGGGCGCCCGGCGGACGCCCCCTGCGGGTCGCGCTAGCTCGGGTTCGTGTCGATGACCGCGACCCGGTTGGTCTTGCTCATCAGCGCCTGGCGCAGGGCGACGTAGACGTCCTGCGGCGTGACGGCCGTCTTCTTGCCGTTGGCCCGGGTGATCAGCACGCCGTCGAAGGTCTGGCCGTACAGCTGCTTCAGGGCCGCCAGGTCGGGCTTGTCGGTGAGCTTGCCGTCGGGAGTGGCCTCCACCCTGAGGAACTTCCACAGCGAGTTCTGCGGACTCAGCGGGACCGAGTGCGCGGCGTCCGTCTGGACCGTGACGCGGGCCGACATCGCCGGTTCGGCGAAGGCCTTCATCTCGCGGTCGACCTCGGCGTTCGAGACCGTCGGCTGCTTGGTGGTCGTCGGCACGGCCACCGGGGTCGCCCTGTCCGTCTCCACCAGCGTGCGGTACGCCTGTTCGACCGCCTGGGTCGACCGGGCCGCGTCGATGGCCTTGCCCGCCTTGCCGTAGACGGCCACGGCCTTGCCGGCCTTGAACGTGATGGAGCCGTCGGCGACCGCACCGGAGCCCGAGCCGCCGCCGGCCTGTTCCAGCGCGGCCTGGAGCTTCTCCTCGTCGACCGGCATGACCGGCTCGACCTCCCGCTTCTGGCCGAAGAGGGAACCGATCACGGAGACCGGGTTGTAGTCGCTCTTCGCGGCCTCGCTCACGGTGCTCTGGAAGTCGAACTGCAGGCCCGCGTTCTGAGGCGTCAGGGACACCGTCCGGCCGCCCACGGAGAGCTGCAGCGGCTTGTTGACGCGGCTGCCGAAGGCGTCGTCGAGCTTCTTGACGGCCTCGTCGCGGGTGCCACCGCCGACGTCGACGCCGAGCACGGTGGTGCCCTTGGGCACGTCGGTGTGGTTCATCAGCAGGCCGGCGCCGTAGGCACCGCCCGCGAGGACGAACACGCCGACGCCGAGCAGCACGACCTTGCTGCGGCCCTTCTTCTTCGGCTTGGCCTGGGCCTTGGGCTGCGGGGCCGGGTCGGGCAGCTTGGGCGCCGTGTGCGGCACCGGGCCGCCGGGGTTGGCACCGGCGCCGAACGGGGTGTTCCCGGCGGACGGGACGACCGGGATGCCGCTGGTGACGGTGTGTCCGGAGACGTTGTCCGGGGCGCGGTAGCCGGGCGTGCCCGGTCCGGGGGCCGGCTTTTGCGGGGTGAGGATCGCGGTGTCGTCGCTGAGGCCGCCGCCGGGTGCCGTGCCGGGGCCGGGGAAGGCGCCGGTGGCGAGCGGACCGCCCTGGCCGGCCGGGCCGTTCGCGCCGCCGGGCAGCTGGTGGCTACCGGTGTCGTAGCCGCCGGGCAGCTGGTGACTGCCGGTGTCGTAGCCGCCGGGCAGCTGGTGACTGCCGGTGTCATAGCTGCCGGGCAGCTGGTGACTGCCGGTGTCGTAGCCGCCCGGAGAGTCGAAGGACTCGCCGAGGTCCCGGTCCAGGTCGCTGAGCGAGCTGCGCGGAGCGGCCGGCGGGACGAACGGTCCGTCGCCGGTGACCGGTCCGCCGGTGGGGCCCGCGGGGCCCTGCGGGCCGCGGCCACCCTGGCCGTTCGGCCCGTTGAAGCCGCTGGGACCACCGGGGCCGCCGGACGCGCTCGCGCCGGGGGCGGCGCCGCCGATTCCGCCCGTGCCGCCGCTCTCCGCGAAGTACGGCAGGTCGTCGCGGCTCGGTTCGCCGCCGCCGGTCGCGCCGGGGCGGGAGCCGCCGCGCGGGCCCGCGGCCAGCGCCTCGGTCACGTCGAAGGAGCCGGTGCCGCCGCCGTGCCCCGGGGCCACGGGGCCGCCGGTGGCGCTGGGCAGGCCCGAGCCGTTCGTACCGCCGGGACGGGAGCCGCCGGGCACGCTCATGGAGCCGACCACACCACCCGGGCGCCCGCCGCCGGGGCGGGTGCCGGCGGCACCCGAGCCGCTCGGACCGCTCGGCTGGGCGCTCGGCTTGCTCGGCGCGCCGGCGGAACCACCGGGCGTCCCGGCGCCGTTCGTGCCGCCGGCGCCCGGACCGCCCTTGGGCGCGCCGGACTTGCGGGGCGCGAACCAGTCGCTGCGCTTCTCCTCGGCCTGCGAGGCGGGCTCGGCGGGGGGTTCGACGGTGCCGGTGGACTTCGCGGCGGCGGGGGCCGGCCGCGAGTCGGCGCCGGAGTCGTCCGCGGCGGCCTCGCCGTCGCCGACGGGCTTGCGCACGACGACCGGCGGGATGGGCCGGGATCCGGGGATGTTGATCCGGATCCGCGTCGTCAGCGTGGTCTCGGTCTTGCGTTCCTCGGGCGGAGTGGCCGAACGGCCCTTGTCCGGACCGGCGTCGGCAGCCATGGGGGTTCCGTACGGCGGCGTCCCCGAGGGGTATGCGGCTCCGCCGGACCCGTTGGGCCCGGAGGACGGAGTGTCAGTTTCACGACTCAAGGCAGGTTCTCCCGGTTGGCTCCGCCGCCCGTTACGACCTCAGCGGGCAGCTCGGCGGCGCGCACCACCATACTGGCCACGTCTGGCGGGTATCCCATGACCGCCGAGGAAACCCACACCGGACTCGCACGTGCGCCGCACGGCGAAGTGGTACGTCACTTGCCAAGTCGGGCGGGACCGTCGGCGGGTTGCCGTCCGGGGGCAATGGTGGCGCAGATCACAGCTAGGGCCATGCCGCCGAGCAGGAAGAGATAGGAGCCGACTCCCGCGCCGAAGAGGAAGTCGCCCTCGGGGCGGGTGGAGGTGAGCAGGACGACGGTGACGATCCAGCCGGCCACTGGCGCGACCGCCCCGGCCCGGCCGCCGAGCGCGTACGCCCCGCCGAGGAACAGCCCGCCGGCGCCCGCGAGGGCGAGCAGCAGCCCGCCCGGGAACCAGGCGGCCTGGACCAGGGCTCCGGCGAGCCCGACGATCGCGCCGAGCAGGAACAGCCCGAGGTAGGCGGCCATCCGTCCGACCGGGGGCCGCTGCATCGGCTGGGCCAGCATCGAGCCGCGTCCGTCGGCGCTCATGACGCCTCCCCGTTGGCAATACCGGCGAACAGGTCAGTCTCCCTCATCTCCCCCATAGCCCCCATCTCCCCGGGCTGCGCCGGGCCGCGCACCAACTCGTAGTACTCGGTGGTGAACAGTGGCTGGGCGAGTTCATTGGAGAGCGCGAAGTACGGCTCGGCCACCTCGATCTGGGTGACGTGGGCACGCATCGCGGCGGCCTTGGCGGCGGCGTGGGCGCTGCCGTCGATCGCGGTGGTGATCCGCTCGTCGTCGACCACGCCGGGTACGTCGGCCAGCGAGGCGCTCTTCGCGAACGGGAGGTTCGGCAGCTCGTCCTGGAGGCGGGCGAAGGCGGCCTCGGCGACGGAGCGCGGGACGCGGTTCCAGTAGACCTTCTCGATCCGGTGCCCCTGCTCGGCCGCCAGCTCGACGGCCCGCATGGCCACGCGGTGGGCCTGGATGTGGTCCGGGTGGCCGTACCCGCCGTTGTCGTCGTACGCGACGAGAACCTGCGGGCGGACCTCCAGGATCACCTCGACGAGCGAGCCGGCGGCCTCGTCCAGGTCGGCCTGCCAGAAGCAGGCGGGGTCCTCGTTGTCGGGAATGCCCATCATGCCGGAGTCGCCGTAGCGGCCCGCGCCGCCGAGCAGCCGCAGGTCCGCGACGCCCAGCTCACGCAGGGCGGCACTCAGCTCACCGCGCCGGTGTGCGCCCAGCGCGACACCGGTCAGATGCCGCAGCTCGGGCGGGATGACCTCGCCACGCTCCCCCAGAGTGCAGGTGACCAGAGTCACATGGGCACCCTCGGCCGCGTACCTGGCCATGGTCGCGCCGTTGTTGATCGACTCGTCGTCCGGGTGCGCGTGCACCAGCAGCAGACGCCGCTCGGGCAATTCCGTCATGGGACCACCCTACGAGGCACTCGTCTCGTCCTTGTAGCGCGGCAGAGCGTCCGTCGAGATCGTCCAGTCGGCGATGGTGACGTCCTCGCCGTAGACGAAGTCCTTGCGGGTGGCGTAGCGGGGGCCGTCGGGGGTGGGGTGGATGTCGGTGAGGACGGCGCCGGTGGCGGTGCGGGGGTCGAAGATCGCGTAGACGGGGATGCCCATCAGGGGGTAGTCGCGCATCTTGGTGACCCAGTCGTTGTCCGGGTTGGAGCGGGACACCACCTCGATGGCGGCGATGAGAGTGCGGGGATCGAAGGAGTCCGGGACGTCCATGTCCTCCATGGTGATCACCATTACGTCGGGGCGGCGCATGAGCCCCTGGGACTCGTCCTCGACATCCGGCTCGCCCGTGTGAGCCACGATCTCCTCCGGCATCACCTTTTCGAGGCGCCTCCGGAGGTGCACAGTGGTCAGCTCGTGCGGGCCGACGGGCGACATCATGTCGTGGACGATCCCTTCCTGGGTGATCTCGAACTTGCCGGGCAGGGTGTCGTCCGCGGACTGAACGAAATCCCGCATGGCCTGGTAGCGGTGGGAAGCGCCCTGCCGCGCGTTGTCCGGGGCGATGGTCATGGCGCTCGCTCCTCGTCGTCTGTGCCCAGGGGCAAGGATCGTCGCTCTCATGCTAGGCGGCCTCCAAGAGATCGGTTCGGCAGTCGCGGCAGCGGCCGGGTTCGGGCGCGCGGAAGGGCCGGTCGCAGCCGTCGCAGGTCTGGAACGGGTGCCGTACGGGCGGTGGGGCGGCCGGTGCGCGGAACGGCGGCGGGGGCGGCAGCTGGGCCGTGAGGCGGTGGGCCAGCAGGGCTGCGGGGCGTCGCAGGCCCTCGGGTGGCAGGTCGGCGGTCAGCGCCTGCCTCACGGCAGTGGCGCTGACGTCACGCTCCAGCCAGGCGGCGACGCCGGGGGCCAGGTGGGCCGTGTCGGCGGCCGAGAGGAGCAGGCATGGGTCATGGCGGCGCAGGTCCGCGAGGAGGTCGGAGGCGGTCTGCAGCAGGGCCGGGGCGGCGCAGGCGGGCTGGGGTACGGCGGGGAGGGGTTTGCGACCGGTTCGGGACGGGCGCTCGGCCGGTGCCGCCGCCGGTCGTGCGGGGCGGCGGGCGGGGCAGCCGGACCTGTCTGGGTGGCGCCGGGCCGTCGGCTGGTTGCAGGAGATCGTGCGGGTGACGATGCGGCCGCTGGGGATGCGTTCGCGGTCGCGGCGGAGGTAGCCGTGGGTCTCCAGCTCGCGCAGCGCTGCGGCGATACGGGTCGCTCCCTCGGGGAAGCGGGCGGCGAGACTCTTGATGTCGACGCGGGCGCCCTTCGGCAGCGACTGGATGTGGCAGGCCAGACCGATCGCGAGGAGGGAGAGGTCCGGGTGCTGGGTGAGGTGGTTGCCGATCACCGTGAAGCGGGTGGTGTGGCGGGTGTTGTCGTGGATGAGCCCGCCGGAGTGCGCGGCTTGGTTGCCCCGGTTCGAGTGCTTGTTGCCCGCGATACGGGACTGGGCGTGCGGGGGCACGCTAGGGTGCTCGGTACCCATCGGGAAGTCCTTACCTTCCTCGGTGGTCAGGCCCTCGCATTGGGATGCCAGTCCCGGCGGGGGCCGTCGCATGTGTGCGGTTGTGTTGCGCTGAGCGTAGAGCCGCCCGGGGCTGCGAAATCCAGCTGAGTCGGGGATGTTCACCCGCCCGAGTGAGCGTGGGCCGCGGGCGGGAGGGGTGGGGTTTGGCGGGGTTCCTTTCCCCCGTCGTTCTTTGCTTCTCAGTCGCCGGCGTCACCGGAACCCGTCAGGTCGGGTTCCGGTGACGGAAGGCTCAGTTCGGCCCAGACGGTCTTGCGCGGGAAGCGGCCCTCGGTGACGTCCCAGCGATCCGCGAGCGCGTCGACGAGCATGAGTCCACGACCGGACTCGGCATGCGCGTCGGGCACTTCGACCTTGGGGAGGCGGTCACCGCGCGTGTCGGTGACTTCGATACGCAGGGTGCGGCCGACCACGTAGAGCGTGAGGCGGAAGCTGCGGCCGGGCAGGCGACCGTGGGTGGCGGCGTTGGCCGCCAGCTCGGCCACGATGTGCGTCGCGGGATCCGTCGGAAGCCCCCAGCTCCGGAGCTGGTCCGCCGCGAGCAGCCGGGCCAGGCGGGCACCGCGCGGGGTGGACAACAGCAGGACGGTGAAGTTGGGGATGCAGTTGTCGAGTTGGGTCGCGGTCTCGCCGATTTTCTGATTCACGTCACTCAGAGTGGCCAGTGGCGCTTAGCGTGATGAGTGACTGATCCGTTGCGTACGGTGACTGTCCGGTGGTTGTCCGGTGTGTCTTTGCTTGTCAGGAGGGGTGATGACGGTCGAGCTCAACGGCGAGACGGACGAGCCGGGGTGGGAGGTGGATCCGGACGACGAGTGGGGTCTTGCGGTCATCGCCACCGTCGGGCGGCAGTTGAAGCTGCGACGGGAGGCAGTGGGGATGAAGGCCGCCGACTTCGGAAGGGCCGTCGGCTACGGCGAGGACATGGTCTACAAGATCGAGGGTGGGAAGCGGATTCCCCGGCCCGAGTATCTGGACAAGGCCGACAAGGTGTTGAGGGCGGATGGGCTGATCACCGCGATGAAGGAGGACGTGGAGAAGGTCCGGTACCCGAAGAAGGTGCGGGACTTGGCGGAGTCGGAGGCGAAGGCGGTCGAGATCGGCGTGTACGTGTGCAGCAGCATCCCTGGCTTGTTGCAGACGCCCGAGCATGCGCGAGCGTTGCTGGAGTGCTGGCTGCCCGCCTACACACCGGAGGACTTGGAACGGCGAGTGGCCGCCCGCATGGCCAGGCAGTCCATTTTCGAGCGGTCGCCTGCACCGGCCCTCGGGTTCGTCCTGGAGGAGGCGACCCTGCACCGCAGGGTTGGAGGCACAATGGTGCGGCGACAACAGTTCGAACGCCTGTTGGAGGTGGGGCGGTTGAACACCGTCACGCTTCAAGTGATGCCGTTGGACAGCCCGCCACACCCCGGCATGAGCGGCAGGATCGAGTTGTTGAAGTTCGAGGACGGCACGGCGGTGGGACGAGCCGACGGCGCATTCAACGGACGCCCGATCTCGAACCTCAAGGAGCTGCGCATTCTTGAACAGCGGTACGGGACCATCCGAGCCCAGGCTCTTCCGCCCGGGGAGTCACTGAGCCTCATCGAGCAACTGCTGGGAGAAACATGAAGCTGGCGTGGTTCAAGAGCAGCTACAGCAGCGGGCCTGACGGCGACTCCTGCGTCGAAGTGGCCCTGGACTGGTTCAAGAGCAGCTACAGCGACGGCCCCGACGGCGACTCCTGCGTCGAGATCGCCATAGCACCCCGCACCATCCACGTCCGCGACTCCAAGAACGTCGAGGGCCCCCGGCTCGTGCTGACGCCTGGGGCCTGGGCTCAATTCGTGCCATACGCGTCCGAAGGCTGACGAGCCAGCCGCATGGACGCGGCGAGCTCTGACGCTGCATCACAGATTGACGCGCTTGACGTATACGCGCTTGCGGTACGGAACGACCTGGTACCAGACGAGGATCGTTCCGGTGCTGTAGGTACGCAGCCGCATGGGGTTCGGGTCTTCGTCCAGGCGCCCGTCCGGGTCGAGACCGTATGCAGCCAGGTCGGCCAGCGCGGACGCGATGACGACGACCGCCTCCCGGTCCGCGGCTTTCATGCCGCCGACCACCCACTCGGCGTTCGGGTCGTATTCCCAGGCCCACCCTGTGGTGTCGTCCTCCTGGCCTTCTTCTCGTTCGTTCACCGCCGGGCGACTCCGGCCGCCGCGGACGCCGTGTCGAGTATGCGGGTGACCGTCGCCTGGGCCTGCCGGAAGGCCGCCTCCGTGGCGTTGGGATCGGCGATGGTCTGCTCGGCCTCACGCATCATCCGGGCCTGCCCAGGGTGGCGCTCGATGGCGACGAGCGTTGCCCACTTCTCCAGGAACAGCCGCATGGGTGTGATGGACGAGAGCTGGATCGCCTGGTCGAAGGCTTCGCCGAGGTCGCGGTCGAACTCGGGGAGCCGGGCGAGCGCGACCTGCTTGACTGCTTCGCGCAGGGCATCGCGGGTGATCGGCGGTTGCGGGATGATCGGTGGCGGTGACTCGGCGTGCTGTGCACTCATGGGCGTACCCCTTCCACGCTGCGTGGTCACGACCCTAGCTGCCCTCACATATGGAGGGTGAGCCGTTCTGGGGCCGGGCGTCCAATTGTCGCCCGACACACCTGACCACGACCTACTCGACCTCAGCCTCGGGTACGTCGGCCTCGCCCCCCAGACTTACGAAACGCAGCAGGAAGCAGCAGAACAGGTCAGAACTTGATGCTGCCGATCATGCTGGCGACGTTCGTCGTCAGCTCGCTGATCGTGGGCGCGACGGTCGAGGAGGCGAGGTAGAAGCCGAGCAGTATGCAGACGACCGCATGGCCGCCTTTCAGTCCTGACTTCTTGATCAGCAGGAAGACGATGATCGCCAGCAGCACCACCGCCGAAATCGAGAGTGCCACGGCGGCTCACCTCCAAAGATCCCAGGGACGCGGGGGGGTTCGGACTATGGGGGTTGTCACTCGGTTGTAGATCAGTACAGCAATTTCATGCACACGCCAGGGGGTTCATACCCACTCAGCGGTAGTGATCATAACTTTCCGTGCTCGCGCATCGCTCGGCGCACGGCCGCACAAGGGGGCGCATGGCCAATATGGTCGGGGTATGACGACCGAGGCTGACTCCTTCCCCCGTCGGCACGCCCGCACGCAGCGGTTCACGCTCGGCGCGCCGCGTGCGTTCACCGTGGCACCCGACGGTTCGCGTGTCGCGTTCCTGCGTTCCGGCTCCGGCACGGACCGGGCCAACTCCCTGTGGATCCTCGATCCCACGGACGGCACCGAGCGCCTGGCGGCCGATCCGCACACCCTCCTGGAGGGCGCGTCGGAACAGCTCTCGCCCGAGGAACGGGCGCGCCGGGAGCGCAGTCGGGAGGGCGGAGCCGGCATCGTCGGCTATGCCACCGACGCGGCCGTGGAGTTGGCGGCTTTCGCCTTGTCAGGGCGGCTTTTCACGGCCGAGCTGCGGGCGGGTACGGCGCGCGAACTGCGGGTCCCCGCACCGGTGATCGACCCGCGTCCGGCGCCGGACGGGCGGCACATCGCGTACGTGGCGCAGGGCGCGCTGCGGGTGACGGGCGCCGAGGGCGCGGACGACCGGGCGCTGGCCGAACCGGAGGCCGATCAGGTCACCTACGGACTCGCCGAGTTCATCGCGGCCGAGGAAATGGGGCGTTCGCGCGGATTCTGGTGGGCGCCGGAGTCGGACCGGCTGCTGGTGGCGCGCGTGGACGACACGCCGGTGCGGCGGTGGTGGATCGCCGACCCGGCCCACCCGGAGCGTGAGCCACAACACGTCGCGTACCCTGCGGCCGGGACGGAGAACGCGAACGTACGCCTGTTCGTGATCGACCTCGACGGCAGCCGCACGGAGATCGTCTGGGATCGTGCGCGTTATCCGTATCTGGCCCGTGTGCACTGGTCAGAGGCGGGTGCGCCCCTGCTCCTGGTGCAGGCCCGGGACCAGCGCAGCCAGGTGTTCCTCGCGGTGGATCCGGACTCGGGTTCGACCCGGATGGTGCACGCGGATGAAGATCCAACATGGCTGGAAATTTTCGCCGGAGTGCCCTGCTGGAGCCCGTCCGGGCAGCTTGTCCGCATTGCGGACGAGGGCGGCGCGCGGGTGCTGGCGGTGGGCGAACGACCATTGACCGGACCGCAGTTGCACATCCGTGCGGTACTCGACGTGACGGCCGACGACGTGCTGGTTTCGGCGTCGGCGGGCGAGGAGGCGGAGTCCCCGGAGACCGGCGAGGTTCATGTCTACCGGGTGAACGAACTCGGCGTGGAGCGCGTGTCGCAGGAGCCCGGGGTGCACTCGGCGGTGCGCGCCGGTGGCGTGACGGTCCTGGCCTCCGCGACGCTCGACAGCCCGGGCACCCATGTCCAGGTGCTGCGTGACGGAAAGCGAACGGCGACTGTCCGGTCCTGCGCCGAAGTTCCCGGTTTGTCGCCGCGAGTGACCCTCACCGAGGGGGGCGCACGCAGAATTCCGTGCGCCGTGCTTATGCCTACGGACTACCCCGGTGACACTCCGCTCCCCGTGCTCCTGGATCCCTACGGTGGCCCGCACGGCCCGCGGGTGGTGGCCGCGCACAACGCGCATCTGACCTCGCAGTGGTTCGCGGACCAGGGCTTCGCGGTGATCGTCGCCGACGGCCGGGGCACACCGGGCCGCTCGCCGGCCTGGGAGAAGGCGGTCCACCGCGACTTCACCCTCACCCTGGACGACCAGATCGAGGCCCTCCAGGACCTGGCCGGGCGCTACCCCCTCGACCTCTCCCGGGTGGCCGTCCGCGGCTGGTCCTACGGCGGCTACCTGGCCGCCCTCGCCGTCCTGCGCCGCCCCGACGTCATCCACGCCGGCATCGCGGGCGCCCCGGTCACGGACTGGAGCCTCTACGACACCCACTACACCGAGCGCTACCTCGGCAACCCGGTCGAGGACCCGGCGACGTACACGCACAACTCCCTGGTCACCGACGCGGGCCTCTCCTCCCCCGCCGAGCCGCACCGCCCCCTGATGATCATCCACGGCCTGGCCGACGACAACGTGGTGGCCGCCCACACCCTGCGCCTCTCCTCGGCCCTCCTCGCCGCGGGCCGCCCCCACGAGGTGCTCCCGCTGTCCGGCGTCACGCACATGACCCCCCAGGAACAGGTCGCGGAGAACCTGCTCCTGCTCCAGGTGGACTTCCTGAGGCGTTCGCTCGCACAACCGTGCAAACAGGCATGAACTGCGTTTACACGCAGGCAACTTCACGGAAGCGGTACCGATATACGGACGCGCGAGTCTGAACAGCGTACGGCCGTGCGGGTGCCGTAAGCGGGCCGGGGATGCGCCATGTCACCCCGGCCCGTTGCCGTTCACTCCGGTCTCTTCCGGCGGGACCACCAGCTTCTCCTCTGCGAAGTGACACGCCGAGTCGTGGGCGGCGGGGCCGGTCGTGCCGCGGAACGCCTCGGGGACCGCCAGGAGCGGGACCTCCAGGGTGCAGCGTTCCTGGGCCTTCCAGCAGCGGGTGCGGAAGCGGCAGCCCGAGGGGATCTTCGTCGGGGACGGGACGTCGCCGGTGAGGATGATCCGCTCGCGGTGGTCGCGGGCGTCGGGGTCGGGGACCGGGACGGCGGAGAGGAGCGCCTGGGTGTAGGGGTGGGTGGGGTGGTCGTAGATCTCGGCGTCCGTGCCGATCTCCACGATGCGGCCCAGGTACATGACCCCGACCCGGTCCGAGATGTGCCGGACGATCGACAGGTCGTGCGCGATGAAGACGTAGGAGAGGTCGAACTCCGACTGGAGGCGGTCCAGCAGGTTGAGCACCTGGGCCTGGACCGAGACGTCCAGGGCGGAGACCGGCTCGTCGGCGACGATCACCTCGGGGCGCAGGGCCAGCCCCCGGGCGATGCCGATGCGTTGGCGCTGGCCGCCGGAGAACTGGTGCGGGTAGCGGTTGATGTACTCGGGGTTGAGGCCGACCACGTCCAGCAGCTCCTGCACCCTGCGGCGGCGGTCGCCCTTGGGGGCGGCTTCCGGGTGGATCTCGTACGGCTCCCCGATGATGTCCCCGACCGTCATCCGCGGGTTGAGGGAGGTGTACGGGTCCTGGAAGACCATCTGGATGTTGCGGCGCACCGCCTTCAGGGCCCGGCCGGACAGCCTGGTGATGTCCTCGCCCTTGAACCTGATCGAGCCGGCCGTCGGCCGCTCCAGGCTGCACAGCAGCTTCGCCACCGTCGACTTGCCGCAGCCCGACTCCCCGACGATGCCGAGGGTCTCGCCCTTGGCGAGGGCGAAGTCGACGCCGTCGACCGCCTTCACCGCTCCGACCTGCTTCTTGAACAGGATTCCCCGCATCAGCGGGTAGTACTTGACGAGGCCGCTGACCTCCAGGATCGGCTCAGCCATGCAGGCACTCCCTCCAGAAGTGGCAGGCGCTGCCGCGCTCCTCGGAGACCTCGTAGAGCGGGGGTACGTCGGTGCGGCAGACGTCCTGGGCCATCGGGCAGCGGGGGTGGAAGGCGCAGCCGGGCGGGATGTCCATGAGGTTCGGCGGCAGGCCCTTGATGGCGTACAGCTCCTGCCCCTTCTGGTCCAGGCGCGGGATGGAGTCCAGCAGGCCGCGGGTGTAGGGGTGGGCGGGCGCCTTGTAGATGTCGTGGACGGGGGCGGACTCGACGATCTTGCCCGCGTACATCACGGCGATCCGGTCGGCCACGTCCGCGACGACGCCCAGGTCGTGCGTGATCAGGATCAGGCCCATGTGGTACTCGCGCTGCAACTCCGCGAGCAGGTCCATGACCTGGGCCTGGACGGTGACGTCGAGGGCGGTGGTGGGCTCGTCGGCGATGATGAGGGCCGGCTCAAGGGCGAGGGCCATCGCGATCATGATGCGCTGGCGCATACCGCCGGAGAACTGGTGCGGGTAGTCCCTGACCCGCTCCTCGGCGGCCGGGATGCGCACCCGGTCCATCAGCTCGACGGCCTTGGCCCGCGCGTCCTTCTTCGACATCCCCCGGTGCACCACGAACATCTCGCCGAGCTGGTCGCCCACGGACAGCACGGGGTTGAGCGCCGACAGCGCGTCCTGGAAGATCATCGCCATTCCGGCGCCCCGGATCCTGCGCCGCTCCTCCTCCTTCAGCTTCAGCACGTCCTTGCCCTGGAAGAGGATCTCGCCCCCGGTGATCCGCCCCGGCGGCATGTCGAGGATGCCCATGACGGCCTGCGCGGTGACCGACTTGCCGGAGCCGGACTCACCGAGCACGGCGAGCGTCTCCCCCGCGTCCACGCCGTAGCTGACGCCGTTGACGGCCTTGGCGACCCCGTCCCGGGTCCGGAACTCCACATGCAGGTCACGGACTTCCAGCAGCACGGCCACTCACCTCAGCTTCGGGTCCAGGGCGTCGCGTACCGCGTCGCCGAGCATGATGAAGGCCAGGACCGTGAGGGCGAGGGCTCCCGAGGGCCAGAGCAGGGCGTGCGGGGCGTTGCGGATGTACGGGGAGGCGGCAGAGATGTCGATGCCCCAGGACACGTTCGGTGGCTTCAGTCCGACGCCGAGGTACGACAGGGTCGCCTCCAGCGTGATGTACGTGCCGAGCGCGATGGTCGCCACGACGATCACCGGCGCGACCGCGTTGGGCGCGATGTGCCGCATCAGGATGCGGGAGTTGGAGGCGCCGAGGGAGCGGGCGGCCTGGACGTAGTCGTTCTGCTTGGCGGTGATGACCGAGCCGCGCGCGATACGGGCGATCTGCGGCCAGCCCAGCAGCACCATGAACCCGATGACCGGCCAGACCGTGTTGCTGGTCACCACGGAGAGCAGGACGAGACCGCCGAGGACGACGGGGATGGCGAAGAAGACGTCGGTGACCCGGGACAGCACCGAGTCGCCGAGGCCGCCGTAGAAACCCGCGAGCGCGCCGAGCACCGACCCGAGCACGGCGACGCCCAGCGTGGCACACACGCCCACCGTGACGGACGTACGGGCGCCGTAGACGGTCCGTGTGTAGACGTTGCAGCCCTGGCCGTCGTACCCGAAGGGGGCTCCCGGCTGTGACCCCTGCTGGGCCTTGGACAGGTTGCAGGCGAGGGGGCTGCCGGAGACGATCGCCGAGGGCCACAGGGAGATGAAGACCAGGAAGAGGATCACCAGCCCCGAGACGATGAAGACGGGGTTGCGGCGCAGGTCGCGCCAGGCGTCGGACCAGAGGCTGCGGGGTTTGCCGGCTGGTCCCGTGCCTTCGGGTCCCCCGGGGGTCTTCTCCAGCGTCTCCGCCTCGCTCGCCGCCAGGTCCATCCCGCCGCCCGCGCCGGTGGGCGCGATCGCGCGATCGGGGTCGTACGGCTGCTCAGGCATAGCGGATCCTCGGGTCGAGTACGGCGTAGAGCAGGTCGACGAGCAGGTTGGCGATGAGGAAGACCAGGACCAGGATCGTCACGAAGCCGACCACGGTCTGGGTGTTCTGCCGGACGATGCCCTGGTAGAGCTGGTAGCCGACGCCGTGGATGTTGAAGATCCGCTCGGTGAGGATCGCGCCGCCCATCAGAGCGCCGATGTCGGCGCCGATGAAGGTGACGACGGGGATGAGCGAGTTGCGCAGCAGGTGCCGGGTGACGACGCGGTGCCTGGGCAGGCCTTTCGCGATGGCCGTACGGACGTAGTCGGACCGCTTGTTCTCCGCGACGGACGTGCGGGTCAGCCGGGTGACGTAGGCGAGGGAGACGGAGGCGAGGACGAGGCCGGGCACGATCAGCTCGTCGAAGGGGGCCTCCGGAGAGACGGACGGCTGGATCCAGCCCCACTGGACGCCGAGGAGGAGCTGGAGCAGCAGGCCGGTGACGAAGACCGGCACGGAGATGACGACCAGGGTGCCGAGGAGAACGCCCGTGTCGAGGGGCCGCCCGCGGCGCAGGCCCGAGAACACGCCCAGGGTGATCCCGATGACGATCTCGAAGAGGATCGCGACGATCGTCAGCCGGATGGTCGGCGGGAACGCCGTCGCCATCAGCTCGGTGACGGGCTGGCCGTTGAAGGCGGTGCCGAAGTCGCCGGTGAAGATGTGCCCCATGTACGTGAGGTACTGCTGCGGGAAGACCGGCTTGTCGAGCCCGTACTCCTTCCTGAGCTGGGCGGCCGTCGCCGGGTCGCAGGCCCGCTCGCCGCACAGCCCGGCGATGGGGTCGCCCATCACGTTCACCATCAGGAAGATCAGCAGGGTGGCCCCGACGAAGACCGGGATCATCTGCAGCAGCCGCCGGACGACATAGCGCCCCATGGCGGCTCAGCCGACCTTGATCTCGTTGTAGACGGGGACGCTGAACGGGTTGAGGGCCACGTTGGACAGCCGCGGGGAGTAGCCCGCGCTGCCGTTCTGGTACCAGAGCGGGATGGCGGCCATGTTGTCCCGGACGACCTCCTCGGCCTGCTGGAAGGTGGAGACGGCCTTGGCGGCGTCCGTCTGGGCGTTGGCCTGGTCGACGAGCTGGTCGAAGTCCTTGTTGGACCACTTGCCGTCGTTGGAGGAGGCGTTGGTGTAGTAGAGCGGCTGGAGGAAGTTCTGGATGAGCGGGTAGTCCATCTGCCAGCCCGCCCGGAACGGGCCGCTCATCTTGTGCTGACCGATCTGGTTGCGGAAGTCGGCGAAGGTGCCGACGGGGTTGCCCACGCAGGCCTTCTCGTTGCCGAGCGCGTTGTTGATGGAGTTGCACACGGCGTCGATCCACTCCTTGTGGGAGCCCGCGTCCGCGTTGTACGTGATCCTGACCTGGCCGCCGGGGAGCCCGCCGCCCTCCTGGATCAGCTTCTTGGCCTCGGCGGGGTCGTACTCGCAGGCCTTGCCGCACAGGCCGTCCTGGAAGCCGCCGGCCGTGCCGAGGACCGGGGAGGTCCAGTCGGTGGCCGGGGTGCGGGTCTTCTGGAAGATCGTGTCGGTGATCTGCTTGCGGTCGATCGCCATGGACAGACCGGTGCGGACCTTCTCCGAGCCCGCCTTGTTCCAGGCCGGGTCGTAGTACGGGAAGGCGAGGGTCTGGATGATGCCAGCGGGTGTGTTGATGTACCGGCCGCTCAGGTCGCTCTTGACGTTCTTCAGCTGCGCGGCGGGGATGTCGTCGACGAGGTCGAGGTTGCCGGCCATCAGGTCGGTGTAGGCGGTGTTGTTGTCGGTGTAGACCTTCAGGGTCACACCGGCGTTCTGGGCCTTGTCCGGGCCCGGGTAGCCGTCCCACTTCTTCAGAGCCATCTGCGCGCCCTTCGTGTAGGACTCGATGGCGTAGGGCCCGTTGCCGACCGGCTTGCTCAGCCAGGCCGAGTGGTCGGTGAAGAACGACTGCGGCAGCGGGGCGAAGGCCACGTAGCCGAGGGTGTCCGGGAAGCCGGAGAACTTCTGGTTGAGCTTGACGGTGAAGGTGTGGTCGTCCACGACCTTCAGACCCGAAAGGGTGTCGGCGCTCTGCGACCCGCTCTCGGGGTGGACCTTGTCGTAGCCCTCGATGTAGCCGAAGAAGTAGGCGTTCTTCTGGTTGTTCTTCAGGCTCGCGCCGTAGTTCCAGGCGTCCACGAAGGACTTGGCGGTCACCTTCTCGCCGTTGGAGAAGGTCCAGCCGTCCTTCACCTTGATGGTGAAGTTCTGCGAGTCCGTGGTGTCGATGCTCTCGGCGAGCATGTTCTCGGCCTGGGCGGTCTTCGGGTTGTACCGCTTCAGGCCCCGGAAGACCATGTCGAGGACCTTGCCGCCCTGCACCTCGTTGGTGTTGGAGGGCTCCAGCGGGTTCTGCGGGTCGCCCCAGGAGGAGCTGAGCACCCCGGCGGCGGTGCCGCCACCGGTGTCCGCGCCGCCCCCGCAGGCCGCCGCGGCGAGCGCCACCGCCACCGCGCCGGCGGCCCGTCCGGCGTGCCTGGCTCCGCGCATGGGGTACCTCCTCGTGGTCACCTACCGGCAAATATCACATCAAAAGGTGCACCGCGCACACGTTACCTGCCCCTTTGGGTGAGCACCCGTCAGGCGGAGGACAGCGAGCACGACAGAATCGTGGAAACGCTTACCGTTCGGCCGGGCCAGCGGGCAGACTCCCGGCATGGTGGATCGCGCTTTCCGTGACGTCGAACTCGCCGCGCTGTACGAGAGGTTGAACCCATGGGGCCCCGGTGACGACTTCTACCTGGAACTGGTCATGGCGGCCGGATCGGTCCTGGACCTCGGCTGCGGTACGGGCCGGCTGCTGCGCGCCGCCCGGGAGGCCGGGCACCGGGGACGGCTCACCGGCATGGATCCGGCGGCCGCCATGCTCGTGCAGGCGCGGCGGGCGGAGCCGGACCTCGAATGGGTGCTCGGGGACTTCACGACGCACCGGTGGGAGGGGGCGTTCGACCTGGTCGTGATGACCGGTCACGCCTTCCAGGAACTCCTCGGGGACGAGCAGGTGCGCAGCACGCTGCGCGGGGCGTGCCGGGCGCTGGCCGACGGCGGCCGGTTCGTCTTCGAGACCCGGAATCCGGCCGCGCGGGCCTGGGAGCGCTGGACCCCGGACCGGGTGCATGAGTTCACCGACGGGGACGGCGCCCCCGTGCGCGTGTGGCACGAGGCCGATCCGGACCTCGTCGGGGACCGGATGACGTTCACCGAGACCTACGCCGGGGCGCGCTGGGAGCGGCCGCAGGTGTGCCGGAGCACCCTGCGGTTCCTGGACGCCGACGCGCTGGACGGCTTCCTCGGCGAGGCCGAACTGGCCGTCGCCGAGCGCTACGGGGACTGGGGGCGGGGGCCGTTGGCCCCCGCCCCCAGTCCCGAGATCATCACCGTGGCCAGGGCCGCGGATCAGTCCTCGGAGGCGTGCTCCTCCAGCGACTTCAGCGCCGGGTCGAGGACGACGTCCTCGTCGCGCTGAGTGGTCGGCTCCTCCGGGAAGTGGCAGGCCGTCAGGTGGCCGTCCCGGTTCCCGGAGAGCTGGACCAGCGGCGGCTCCTCGCTCGCGCACTTGTCCTGGGCCTTCCAGCAGCGGGTGCGGAAGCGGCAGCCGGACGGCGGGGAGATCGGCGAGGGGACGTCACCGGAGAGCCGGATCCGCTCGCGGTCCTCGTCCTCGACCCCGACCTCGGGGACGGCCGACAGCAGGGCGTGCGTGTACGGGTGGCGGGGCCGGTTGTAGATCGCCTCCCGGTCGCCGACCTCGACCACCTTGCCGAGGTACATCACCGCGACGCGCTGCGAGAAGTGCCGCACGATGGCGAGGTCGTGGGCGATGAACAGGAACGCGATGCCCAGTTCCTTCTGGACCTCCTGGAGCAGGTTCACCACCTGCGCCTGGATGGACACGTCCAGCGCGGAGACCGGCTCGTCCGCCACGATCAGCTTCGGGTTCAGCGCCAGGGCGCGGGCGACGCCGATGCGCTGACGCTGGCCGCCGGAGAACTCGTGCGGGAAGCGGTTGTAGTGCTCCGGGTTCAGGCCGACGAGCTCCAGCAGCTCCCGGACCTTCTTCTCCCGGCCGCCCTCCGGCTCGATCCCGTTGACCTCCATCGGCGACTTGATGATCGTGCCGACGGTCTGGCGCGGGTTCAGCGAGGAGTACGGGTCCTGGAAGATCATCTGGATCTCGGACCGCACGGGCGCCAGCTGGCGGCGCGAGGCGTGGGTGATGTCCTGCCCGGCGTAGCTGATGCTGCCGGCGGTCGGCTCCAGCAGGCGGGTGATGAGCCGGCCCGTGGTCGACTTGCCGCAGCCGGACTCGCCGACCAGACCGACGCTCTCGCCGACGCCGACCGTCAGGTCGATGCCGTCGACGGCCTGCACCGCGCCGACCTTCCGCTTGATCGGGAAGCCGCCGTAGATCGGGAAGTGCTTGGTCAGTCCCTTGACCTCGAGGAGGGTCTCCGACGAGGTCGTGGTGGAGCCCTGCTGTTCGGGGAGGGTGAGGTTGTCGCTCATGTCTCGGTGCTCCCTAGCGCAGCCGGGGCTGGATCTGGTCGATGAAGATGGTCTGCTTCTGCTCAGCCGTGAGGTGGCACGCGGCGGCGCGTCCCTCGCCCAGCACGGGACGCGTGTCCGAGCAGAGGCCGCCCTGCACCTCGTCCTTGAACGCGCAGCGCGGGTGGAAGCGGCAGCCCGAGGGCGGGTTGAGCAGCGAGGGCGGGGCGCCGGGGATCGGCGTCAGCTTCTCGTGCAGGTCGCCGTCCAGGCGCGGCATCGAGCTGAGCAGACCCCAGGTGTAGGGGTGCTTCGGCTCGTGCAGCACCTCGCGGACGCTGCCGCGCTCCACGGCCCGGCCCGCGTACATCACCAGCAGGTCGTCGGCCATGTGGGAGATGACGCCCAGGTCGTGGGTGATGAAGATGATCGCGGAGCCGAACTCCTGCTGCAGGTCCTTGAGCAGGTCCAGGATCTGCGCCTGCACGGTCACGTCGAGCGCGGTGGTCGGCTCGTCGGCGATCAGCAGGTCGGGGTCGCACATCAGCGCCATGGCGATCATCGCGCGCTGGCGCATACCGCCGGAGAACTGGTGCGGGTAGTCGTCGAAGCGGACCTTGGGCTGCGGGATGCCGACCTTCTCCAGCATCTGGATGGCCCGGTCCTTCGCCTCCTTCTTGGAGGCGCCGCGGTGCTTCATGAACGGCTCGGACAGCTGGCGGCCAACCGTGTAGAACGGCGACAGCGCGGTCAGCGGGTCCTGGAAGATCATCGCCATCTTGTTGCCGCGGAGCTGCTCCAGCTCCTTCTCCTTGGCGGTGACGAGTTCCTTGCCGTCAAGGATGATCTCGCCGTCGACCTTCGAGGTGCGGGGGTTGTGCAGGCCCAGGATCGTCAGGTTGGTGACGGACTTTCCGGAGCCGGACTCGCCGACGATGCCCAGGGTCTTGCCGCGCTCGACGTCGAAGGAGAGGCCGTCGACCGCCTTGACGATGCCGTCCTCGGTGGAGAACTGCACCTTCAGATCGCGCACCGAGAGGAAGCTCTCCGCACCGGTCGGGGCCGGAGTGCCCTCGGTCTTGGTCAGTGTGGTCACGGTGGTTCGTTCTTCCTAGGAGAGCCGGACGCGCGGGTCGATCCAGGCGTACGCGATGTCGGTGAGGATGTTGAAGAGCAGGATGAAGAAGGCACCGAACAACATGACGCCCATGGTCAGCGGGAGGTCCTTGTGGACCGCGCCGTCCACGGCGAGCCGGCCGATCCCCTGGAGGGAGAAGGTCAGCTCCGTGACGACGGCACCGCCGAGCATGCTGCTGAGGTCGATACCGAGCACGGTGACGATCGGGATCATCGAGCCGCGCCAGGCGTAACGGAAGAAGACGTACTTGCGCGACATGCCCTTCGCGCGGGCGGTGCGGACGTGCTCCTCGGCGAGCTGCTCGATCATCGAGGAACGTGCCATACGGGTGTACTGAGCGGTGAAGATGGTGGCCATCACCAGGGTGGGCAGCAGCAACCCCGTGAACCAGCCCCACGGATCCTGGGTGATCGGCACGTACTTGGGGTTGTCCATCCAGCCCGTGCTGTACACGAAGATGATCAGGACGATCGGACCCAGGAAGTAGATCTGGAACGAGCTGAGCACCATGGACACGCCCGTGGCGAGCTTGTCCACCATTGAGCCTTGCCGGAAGGCGGCGACCATACCGGCGCCCACACCGAGCACGAGGAAGACGACCGCACCGCCGATGGTGAGGGTCAGGGTCGTCGGGAAGCGGTCCAGGATGGTGCCCCAGACCATGTCGCCCGAGTAGAACGACTGCCCGAGGCACGGGGCGCTGCAGTGTCCGGTCGGGAAGTCACGGCCCATCACGATGCCGGACATGAAGTCCCAGAACTGCTGGACGATGGGCAGGTTGAGACCGAGGGCCTGGCGGATGTCCTCCAGTCTCTGAGGAGAGCAGTCCTTGCCACAGGCCAGAGAGGCGTAATCGGAAGGCGCGGCGACGAACAGGAAGAACGTCGCGGCGGAGATGAGGAACAGGGTGACCAGGGCACCGACCGTGCGCCGGATAATGAACTGAAGCATGGCGGGAGGGCTGCTCTCTGCGGAGACGAGTGGGAGGTTTCACGGAGGTGCGGGGACGCGCTCCGCCTGGTGCGCGTCCCCGCGATCAGCCGTAGAGAGTTACGACTTCTTCAGGAACAGGTGGTTGATGTCGATGAGGCTGGACACCGAACCGTAGCGGGCGCCGCCCACGTTGGACCCGGAGAGCTGGAACTGCTTGGTGTACCACAGCGGGGCCGCCGGGAGGACCTTCTCCAGCAGGTAGTGCTGGGCTTCCTTCCAGGTCTTCGCGGCCTCGGTCGGCTGCTGGGTCAGCGCCTTCTTGATCAGGGCGTCGACCTTGGGGTCCTTGACGTGCGAGTAGTTCGGCGCACCGTCGGCGACCTGGGTGCCATCGTAGACCGGGGTGACGACGGTGGACGGAGCCGGCCAGTCCTGGCCCCAACCCGTGATGTACATGTCGTACGGGTTGTCCAGCTTGCCGATCTGCTCGTAGTAGCTCGCGGAGTCGACCTCCTTGGAGACGACGTCGAAGCCGACCTTGGTCAGGGCGTCCTCGATGGCGACCTTGCGCTTCTGACCGTTCTCGGTGTTGCCGTAGGCGAAGACGACCTTCTTCTCGGACGCCGGGACGCCCTTGAGGAGCTCCTTGGCCTTGGCGATGTTGCCCTGCGGCGTCTGCAGACGGCCGTACGGGTCGTACTTGGCCTCGTAGCCCGGCAGCGTCGGGGCGAAGTAGTTCGGGGCCACGTCACCGCCGTAGACACCGCCCTCACCGGCGATGAGCGACTTGGAGTTCACCGCGTAGGCGATGGCCTGACGCACCTTGAGGTTCTTGACGCGGTCCAGGTTGAAGCTCAGCTGCATCACGTAGGGCTGGTAGCCCTTGACCGTGCGCTTGTTGACGGACGGGGTCTTGATGACGTCCTGGATCTGCGTGGCCTCGACGCCGCCGGTGAGCTGGATGGCGTTCTTGTCGTCGCCCTGGTCGGCGATCAGACGCTTGGTCTGGGTCGACTCGGTGACGCCGAACTCGAAGTTGAAGCCGTCCACGTACTGGTGGCGCACGGAGTCGGACTTCGGGTCCCAGTTGGTGTTCTTGACGAGCACCAGGGACTTGCCGCTCTTGTACGACTGGATCTTGTACGGGCCGGTGGCGACCGGGGCCTTGTCGTACTTCTCCTTGGTGTCGTCCTTCGTCGGGACGATGGCGTAGCCGGCCATGGCCAGGGTCTGCGGCAGGTCCGGACGCGGCTGGTCGAAGTGGAAGACGACCGTCTTGTCGTCCGGGGTGTCCAGGACCGACTTCGGCAGGTGCTTCTTGCCGAAGCCGCCGTCCGGCAGCGCCTTGCGGTAGTCGGCGCCGCTCAGCCAGGTCTGCAGGTAGGTCGGTCCGTCGAAGATGAACTTCGCGTACAGACGCTCGACGGTGTGGCGGACGTCGGCGGACGTGATGGCGTTGCCCTTGGCGTCCTTGATGCCGTCCTTGAGGGTGAACGTCCAGGTCTTGCCGCCGTCCGACGACTTGCCGGAGTCGGTCGCGAGGTCACCCGCGACCGAGATGTTGCCCTTGTCGTCCTCCTGGAACTGGGTCAGGCGACGGAAGAGCAGGTTGGCGACCTGGCCGGCGTCGGAGACGTAGGTCTGGCCCGGGTCCAGGTGCGAGAGGCCCGCCTCCTGGTAGACCGTGATGGTGCCGCCGCTCTGGGCACCGGCGATCTCCGCGGCCGGACCGGTTGAGCCGGCAGCGTCGACGTACTTGACCGCCTTCGACTGGACCGAAGCTTCCTTCTGGTCCTTCTTGGAGTTCGCGCCGGTGTTGGTGCCCTTGTTCTCGGAGCACCCGGTGAGCGCGAGGGAGCCGGCCGCGATGGCGACGACGATGGCCTGCGCTCTGCGCGAGCTGAACGACTTCATGAGGCGAATGCACCTACCTGTCGGTTGTTATCCATGAGTACTGCCTGACGCGGCTGGTAGGCCGACTCGGGGGTGGCAGTCATCCCCCCTCCAGCGGACGAACTACCGCCCGGACTTGGGGTCGAACGCGTCCCGCACCGAGTCTCCGAGGAGGTTGAAGGCCAGGACGAAGATCACCAGTGCCACACCCGGGAAGAAGATGAAGGACGGGTCCTGCTCCGCGTACTGGGCGCCCCGGGCGAACAGTCGCCCCCAGTCCGGCGTCGGTTCGACGAAGCCGACACCCGCGAAGGAGAGGAAGGCAATGGTGAGGATGGTGCTGGGCAGCGTGTACGTGAACTGCACCAGGATGGGCGTCACCACGTTCGGCAGGATCTCCTTGCGGACGATCCGCCAGGGCGAGGCCCCGGAGACCTTGGCGGCCTCCACGAACTCGCGCTCACGCAGGGACAGCACGGTCGAGCGAACCAGGCGGGCCATACCCATCCAGCCGAGCACCCACAGCACGATCAGCATCGCGACCGCCCGGAAGTAGGTCGGCGTCGACTCCCGCGGGTCCACGAAGAATGCGGTCACCACGGGCATGAAGGCAATGAAGAAGAGCTGCTGCGGGAAGGCGAGGAAGAAGTCGGTGGCCCGGCCGATCCAGTAGTCGGTCCTGCCGCCGAAGTAGCCGCCGATCAGGCCAAGGATGATGCCCGTGACCATCATCAGGACGGTCACGCCGATCGCCATGAACAGCGAGGTGCGCATGCCGTACACCAGCATCGCGAAGATGTCGCGGCCGTACTGCGGCTCGACGCCGAACCAGTGCGTTCCGGACAGACCGCCGAAGTAACCGAGCGGCAGACCGAAGTCGTCGAGGACGGGGGTGTCCTGGTACGTGGGGTCCTGCCCGTACAGCGTGTACGGGTCCGTCCCGCTGATCTTCGTCAGGAGCGGCGCAGCCAGCGCGACGACGAAGTAGAAAATCACTATCGCGGCGCAGATGACACCGGTACGGTCACGCTTGAAGCGCTGCCACATCAACTGGCCGGGAGAGCGACCCTCGAGCTTCTTCTCGTCCTTCGCAGGCGCAGGCTTCGACTCGAGTTCGGGCTCCAAGGCAACCGACGGCCCGGAGCCTTCAGCCTTGGCTGGACTGGTCATGTGTGTTCTTCCCCCGGGGGGTTGGAGAGTTGAGCGCAGCGCAGATACCGGAGAGTTCTGCGGTTTGGGGGAACTTTCGCCAATGTGTTCAACGCGCGTCAAGGGCGGACGACATAGGGATCTCCCTACCGTCAATATTTTGAGCAAAAATTGCAAAGATCGACACCTATGCGCGCTTGACACGAACGGGGACAGACCGGCAAATCGGACACTCTGTCATATTTTTTTGTTTTACATGTCCGAAACGTGACGCGCGCTGCTCCGGTATCCGAACACTCGCCCCCTCCAGGGCGCGTGAGCACGCCGAAAGCCCGGCCCTCCGGTAGGCGGAGGACCGGGTCTTACGGGGGTGTCAGAAGGCGTCAGCCGTGCTTGGCGCGGCTCGCGGCGCGGGCGCGCTCGCGGGCGTCCAGGTTCACCTTGCGGATGCGGACCGCCTCCGGGGTGACCTCCACGCACTCGTCGTCGCGGCAGAACTCCAGCGACTGCTCCAGGGAGAGCTTGCGCGGCGGGACGATCGACTCGGCCACGTCGGCCGTGGACGACCGCATGTTGGTGAGCTTCTTCTCCTTGGTGATGTTGACGTCCATGTCGTCGGAGCGGGAGTTCTCACCGACGATCATGCCCTCGTACACCTCGGTGCCCGGCTCCGTGAAGAGCACGCCGCGCTCCTGGAGGTTCGTCATCGCGAACGCGGTGACTGCGCCGGCGCGGTCGGCGACCAGCGAGCCGTTGTTACGGGTCTGCAGCGTGCCGAACCACGGCTCGTGGCCCTCGTGGATCGAGTGGCCGATGCCCGTGCCGCGGGTCTGGGTCAGGAACTCGGTGCGGAAGCCGATCAGACCGCGGGAGGGCACCACGAACTCCATGCGCACCCAGCCGGAGCCGTGGTTGGACATGTTGTCCATACGGCCCTTGCGGACGCCCATGAGCTGCGTGACCGCGCCCATGTGCTCCTCGGGCACGTCGATCGTCATGCGCTCGACGGGCTCGTAGACCTTGCCGTCGACGTCCTTGGTGACGACCTGGGGCTTGCCGATGGTCAGCTCGAAGCCCTCGCGGCGCATCTGCTCGACCAGGATGGCGAGCGCCAGCTCACCACGGCCCTGGACCTCCCAGGCGTCGGGACGCTCGGTCTCCAGGACGCGGAGGGAGACGTTACCGATCAGCTCGCGGTCCAGGCGGTCCTTGACCTGGCGGGCGGTGACCTTGCGGTCCTTGACGGCCGACTTCGCGTCGGCGCCCTTGCCGGTGCCGCCGCGGCCGACCAGCGGGGAGGTGTTGGTGCCGATGACCATGGAGATCGCGGGCTCGTCGACCGTGATCAGCGGGAGCGGGACCGGGTTCTCCGTGTCGGCGAGGGTCTCGCCGATCATGATGTCCGGGATACCGGCGACGGCGCAGATGTCACCGGGGCCGGCCATCTCCGCCGGCTTGCGGGTGAGCGCCTCGGTCATCATCAGCTCGGAGATGCGGACGTTGCTGACCGAGCCGTCGCGCTTGATCCAGGCGACCGTCTGGCCCTTGCGCAGCTCGCCCTGCTCGACGCGGAGCAGCGCGATACGGCCGAGGAAGTTGTCGGCGTCCAGGTTGGTGACGTGGGCCTGGAGCGGGGCGGCCTCGTCGTAGGTCGGGGCCGGGATGTGCTCCAGGATCGTGGAGAAGAACGGCTCCAGGCTGTCGCTGTCGGCCGGGACCGTGCCGTCGTCCGGCTTGGTCAGCGAGGCGACGCCGTCACGGCCGCAGGCGTAGACGATCGGGAACTCGATCTGGTCCTCGTCCGCGTCCAGGTCGAGGAAGAGGTCGTAGGTCTCGTTGACGACCTCGTCGATGCGGGAGTCCGGGCGGTCCGTCTTGTTGATGCACAGGATGACGGGCAGGCGCTGCTGCAGGGCCTTGCGCAGCACGAAGCGGGTCTGCGGCAGCGGGCCCTCGGAGGCGTCCACCAGCAGCACGACGCCGTCCACCATCGACAGACCGCGCTCGACCTCGCCACCGAAGTCGGCGTGGCCGGGGGTGTCGATGATGTTGATGGTGATCGGGTCCCCGCCGTCCTTCGGGTGGTACTTGACCGCCGTGTTCTTGGCGAGGATCGTGATGCCCTTCTCACGCTCCAGGTCGTTCGAGTCCATGACCCGGTCGTCGACCTGGTCGAGCTGGTGGGCGGCGAACGCGCCGGCCTGCTTCAGCATGCCGTCGACGATGGTGGTCTTGCCGTGGTCGACGTGGGCGACGATGGCGACGTTGCGGATGTCGTGGCGCGTGGCCATATTGCGACGTACTCCCGGAGTGTGAGGAAGGCCCCTGTGCGTACGTCCGTGTGACGCGGGCCCTGCCGGGCTTGACATGCCACGGCCTCACCCCATGTTACGTGGCCCTGAGGGGGTCGGCCTCCTCAGGGCCGTGGCGGTCTCAGCTGCCGGACGGGCTCGGTGAGACCTTGGCGCCCTTTTTCAGGAAGCCCATGTCCTCGTAGACGGGTGTCTGGAACCCGAACGCACCCGCGTTGACCAGGTTCTTCCGGGCTCCGACCAGCTGCGGGCGCTGGTAGAGCGGGATAGAGCCGGCGGCCGCCCAGATCCGGGAGTCCGCCTTGCGAATCAGGTCCCGCGCCTCGTCCTCGTCCAGCGTCGAGGCGGCCTGGTCGAAGAGCTGGTCGACCTGGTCGGTGCCGACCCGGGTGAAGTTCTGCTCGACGTTCACCGAGCCGTCGGCGGCCGGGACCGGCTTGGCGTAGATCGGCCGGGCGTCGGTCGCGGGGAAGGCGGAGGACGGCCAGGAGTACAGGGCGAGGTCGTAGTCGCCCGCGGCGACGTGGTCCTTGAAGTAGCTCTCGTCCGAGACCTTGGTGATCGTGGTGCGGATGCCGACCTTGTCGAGCATCGCCGCGATCCGCGCTGCGACGGAGTTCAGGGTCTCGGAGCCGGGCCCCGAAGGGAGCACGAAGCGCAGGGCGAGGGCCTTGCCGTCCTTGGCCAGCGGCGCGGTGACGGCGCCGGCCGGGGCCGCGGTGCCCTTCGGGGCGTAGGCGCCGGGGGCGCCGCCCTGCCCGCCGTTGTACTGCTTGCCGTCCTGCGAGAGGTGCTTGCCGCCCTCGTCGCCCTTCTCGCCCTTCTCGCTCTTCTCGCCCTTCTCCTCGGCCGACTCGTGGTGCTTGCCCTTGTCGTCGCTGCCCTTGTCGTCGCTGCCCTTGTTGTCCTCGCCGACGATGTACTGGCCGTCGTCGCCGCCGTCGGACTCCTCCGCCTTCTTCTTCTCGGCCTCGGCCTTCTTCTTCTCGGCCTCGGCGCCGGCCGCCTTCTCGGTCTTCTTCTGCTCCTTGACCGGTCCGCCGAGCACCCAGCCGGCGTCCGCGAGCAGCGCCGCGGCCTCCTTGGTGTCCACGCCGCCCAGGGCGCCGCTGTTGTCGACGTAGTCGGCCTGCCCGGACAGGGCGAGGTGGCTGCCGACCGGGACGGCGGGCAGGCCGAGCGGGGTCAGCACGAGCTTGGCCAGTTCCTCGCGGTCGATCGCGCGGGCGATGGCCTGGCGGACCCGCTCGTCCGTGAGGGGGCCCGAGGCGCCGTTGAGGGCGAGCTGGGTGTAGGCGGGCTCCAGCGACTTGCGCACGTCGAAGGCGTGCAGCTGCTCCTGCTCCTCCAGGTACCGGGTGATGGCCTTGCGCAGTTTCTTCTGGCCCGCCTTGACCGCGTCGGAGTCGAGGCCGTGCGCGAGGGCCCAGGAGCGCAGCTTCTTGGCGGAGGTCTTGCCGGCGCCCTGCAGCGGGGTGCCGGTGCCCCCCTGGCGGGAGGCGAGGTTGATCCGCTCGGCCTCGGCCGAATCGATGTCGGCGAGGTCCACGGTTCCGTCGGCGAGCGCCGCCGCCCGCTTGTCGCGGTCCACGGCGTGCAGCACGATCTCGTTCAGCTTGGCGGGCTTGCCCCACCAGCGCGGGTTGCGGGTGAGGACGACGTCCTTGGTGGCGGTGTCGACCTTCTCGACCTTGAAGGGGCCCGCGGTGACGTCCAGCTTGCGGCGGGCGCCGTCGTTGAAGGCGTCCGGGGTTCCCATGACGTCCTTCGGGTACAGCGGGGAGAACAGCGACTTCCAGTCGGCGAAGGGGCGGGAGAAGGTGACCCGGACCTGGAGGTCGTTCGCGCCGCGCTCGATCTTCTCGATGCGGTCGTAGCCGGCGTTGCGGGCGGTCCAGTAGGCGCTGTCCTTTCCGGACAGGGCGCGCCACTGGGCGACGAAGTCGGCGGCGCCGATCTCCCGGCCGTCGCTCCAGACGGCCTGCTGGTTCAGCTTGTACAGCACGACCTGGCGCGGCTCGGTCTCGATGACCTTGGCGGACTCCAGATAGGCGGGGTTGGCCACCGGACGCCCGGTGGCGTCGAGGCGGAACATCGACGGCAGCACGGCCTGGGCGACCCGGGTGGTGCCCGCGTCGGCGTCCGCCTGGAACGTGTTCAGGGTCTCCGGTACGGCGTCCACGGCCCACTTCAGGGTGCCGCCCTCGGCCACCTGGTCACGGGCGACGAGGTCGATGTCCTGCCCGGCCAGGGGACGGCTCGGCTCCTCGTCGGAGCCGCAGCCGGCGAGCAGGGACGCCGCGAGGGCCCCCGCGGTCAGGAAGGCGGCCGAGCGCAGGACCGCGCGGATTCCGACGCCGTCGTGGGACATCTCTGCTACCTCCGGGAAGCCGAGGGCGTTATGATCACTTTTGGCCGTATATGGAGCTGATCAGATCTATGCGCCCAGTGAAGAGGAAAGGATCCGGCAACAGCGGGCGACACGACGACGACGGAAAGTAAGCCACCCGTGTGGCGCAACACACCCGGAGATGCACCCACGCGACTCCGCCAATCGGTGCACATCTCTTCACAGCGACAGGTGTGACGCGCAACACTCCAAGGCGCATGAACGTTGCCGCCCAGGGCCCGCAGGACCCGTGGAAGTGAGGGCAAGTCATGTCCGTGCACGACGAACTGACAACCGTCCAGCGCAGCCTCGACGATCTGTACCGGTCGCTCGGGCGCCTGGAGAAGCAGCTGGGCAGCGGTGGCCTGGAGATGCGCCGGGTCCGGATGGATGCCGACCATCTGCGCGAGAGCCTGGCGCTGCTGCGGGACGCGGCGCGCAGCCCGGCCGCCGCGGACCGGCCCGACCTCGTCACCATCTCCGACACGCCGTACGACATCAGCCTGTGGACGGACTCGGACGACGAAGGCCTGGGCGCCCGCGACCGGCACGCTCCCTGAACCGAACCGACCGGAGTCTGTCTTGGCGACTGGTACGGAACCTCAACAGAACAGCGGCGGCGTACGTTCGCGTACGCGCGCCGCGATCGACGCACCGCATCTGCGGACCGACCGCTGGTGGCTGGTGCCCGCCGTCACCGCGGCCGGTCTGTTCGCCTTCGTCGTCTACTCGACCTGGCGGGCCTTCGCGAACGCGGACTACTACGCGGCGCCGTACGTCTCCCCCTTCTACTCGCCGTGCCTGGCGCAGAACTGCGCGACCATGCACGCGGGGCCGAACGCCGACCTCTTCGGGAGCTGGTGGGCCATCTCGCCCGCCGTCATCATCCTGATCTTCCCGCTCGGCTTCCGGCTGACCTGCTACTACTACCGCAAGGCCTACTACCGCAGCTTCTGGGCGTCCCCGCCCGCCTGCGCGGTGGCCGAGCCGCACCGGACGTACACCGGCGAGAGCCGCTTCCCGCTCATCCTGCAGAACGTCCACCGGTACTTCTTCTTCGCCGCCCTGCTGGTCGCCGGCGTGCTGACCTACGACACCGTGCTGGCCTTCCGCGACGAGCACTACCGCTGGGGCCACATGGGCCTCGGCACCCTCGTCTTCCTGGTCAACATCGTGCTGATCTGGGCGTACACGATCTCCTGCCACTCCTGTCGGCACATCGTCGGCGGCAAGCTCAAGCACTTCTCGAAGCATCCCGTGCGCTACAAGGCGTGGCAGTTCGTCGGGAAGCTCAACGCCCGGCACATGCTGCTCGCCTGGACGTCGCTGGTGAGCGTGGCGTTCGCCGACTTCTACGTCTACCTCGTCGCATCCGGGGTCTTCGCCGACCCGCGCTTCTTCTAGAGACCCCAGTGAGGAACTGACTGATGTCCGTGGTGGACCGGCAGGAGTGGGACGTCGTCGTGGTCGGTGCCGGCGGCGCCGGGCTGCGGGCCGCGATCGAGGCGCGCGAGCGGGGCGCCCGTACGGCGGTGATCTGCAAGTCGCTGTTCGGCAAGGCGCACACGGTGATGGCCGAGGGCGGCATCGCGGCGGCCATGGCCAACGTCAACAAGCACGACAACTGGCAGGTCCACTTCCGTGACACCCTGCGCGGCGGCAAGTTCCTCAACCAGTGGCGGATGTCCGAACTGCACGCGCAGGAGGCCCCGGACCGGGTGTGGGAGCTGGAGACCTGGGGTGCGCTGTTCGACCGTACGAAGGACGGGAAGATCTCGCAGCGCAACTTCGGCGGCCACGAGTACCCGCGGCTCGCCCATGTCGGCGACCGCACGGGGCTCGAACTGATCCGCACGCTCCAGCAGAAGATCGTCGCGTTGCAGCAGGAGGACTTCAAGGAGACCGGGGACTACGAGTCCGGGCTGAAGGTCTTCCAGGAGTGCACGGTCACCCGGATTCTGAAGGACGGCGATCGTGTCTCCGGAGCCTTCGCCTACGACCGTGAGTCCGGCCGCTTCTTCGTCCTGGAGGCCCCCGCCGTGGTCGTGGCGACCGGCGGAATCGGCAAGTCGTTCAAGGTGACGTCCAACTCGTGGGAGTACACGGGCGACGGTCACGCGCTGGCGCTGCTCGCCGGGGCGCCGCTGCTGAACATGGAGTTCGTGCAGTTCCATCCGACCGGCATGGTCTGGCCGCCGTCGGTGAAGGGCATCCTCGTCACCGAGTCGGTGCGCGGCGACGGCGGGGTGCTGCGCAACTCCGAGGGCAAGCGGTTCATGTTCGACTACATCCCCGACGTCTTCAAGGAGAAGTACGCCGAGTCGGAGGAGGAGGGCGACCGCTGGTACGACGACCCGGACCACAACCGGCGTCCCCCGGAGCTGCTCCCCCGAGACGAGGTGGCCCGGGCGATCAACTCCGAGGTGAAGGCGGGCCGCGGCTCCCCGCACGGCGGGGTCTTCCTGGACGTGTCGACGCGCATGCCGGCGGAGGTCATCCGGCGCCGGCTGCCCTCCATGTACCACCAGTTCAAGGAGCTGGCGGACGTCGACATCACGGCGGAGGCGATGGAGGTCGGGCCGACCTGCCACTACGTGATGGGCGGCATCGCGGTCGACTCCGAGACGGCGGCGGCGCGCGGGGTGCCGGGGCTGTTCGCGGCCGGTGAGGTCGCCGGCGGCATGCACGGCTCCAACCGGCTGGGCGGCAACTCGCTCTCCGACCTGCTGGTGTTCGGGCGCCGGGCCGGCTGGCACGCAGCCGAGTACGCGGCGGGCACGGCCGAGCGTCCCGAGGTCGCCGAGGCCCAGGTCAACCTGGCGTCCGCGGAGGCCCTGCGGCCCTTCGCCGCGGAGACGGAGGGCGAGGCGGGCCCGCCGGAGAACCCGTACACCCTGCATCAGGAACTCCAGCAGACCATGAACGACCTGGTCGGCATCATCCGCCGCGAGGGCGAGATGGAGCAGGCCCTGCAGAAGCTGGCCGAGCTGCGCGTACGCGCCCGGCGGGCCGGTGTCGAGGGGCACCGCCAGTTCAACCCGGGCTGGCATCTCGCCCTGGACCTGCGGAACATGCTGCTGGTCAGCGAGTGCGTGGCACGGGCCGCGCTGGAGCGCACCGAGTCGCGCGGCGGTCACACCCGCGAGGACCATCCGACGATGGACCGCGCCTGGCGCAACGTGAACCTGCTGTGCTCGCTGGCCGATCCCACCGGAGGCCTCGCGGCGACCGATCCCGCGCGCGGCCAGATCCGGCTGACCCGGGAGACCACCGAACCCATCCGCCCGGACCTGCTCGCCCTCTTCGAGAAGGAGGAGCTGGTCAAGTACCTCGCCGAAGAGGAGCTGTACGAGTGAGCAGCTACGAGGCCCGCTTCAAGGTGTGGCGGGGTGACGTGGAGGGCGGCGGCCTGGAGGACTTCGGGGTCGAGGTCCACGAGGGGGAGGTGGTGCTGGACATCATCCACCGGCTCCAGGCGACCCAGGCGCCCGACCTCGCCGTGCGCTGGAACTGCAAGGCGGGCAAGTGCGGTTCGTGCTCGGCGGAGATCAACGGGCGTCCGCGGCTGATGTGCATGACGCGCATGTCGGTGTTCACCCGGGACGAGACGATCACCGTCACCCCGCTGCGCGCCTTCCCGGTGGTCCGGGACCTGGTGACCGACGTCGGCTTCAACTACCAGAAGGCCAGGGAGGTTCCGGCCTTCGTACCCCCCGCCGGAGTGGGCCCGGGCGAGTACCGCATGTTCCAGGAGGACGTGGACCGCTCGCAGGAGTTCCGCAAGTGCATCGAATGCTTCCTGTGCCAGAACACCTGCCATGTCGTCCGCGACCACGAGGAGAACAAGCAGGCGTTCGCCGGGCCGCGCTTCCTGATGCGGGTCGCGGAGCTGGACATGCACCCGCTGGACGCGGCGGAGGAGGCCGGCCTGGACCGCAAGGGGACCGCCCAGGACGAGCACGGCCTCGGCTACTGCAACATCACCAAGTGCTGCACGGAGGTCTGTCCGGAGGACATCAAGATCACGGACAACGCGCTGATCCCGCTGAAGGAGCGCGCGGTGGACCGCAAGTACGACCCGCTGGTCTGGCTGGGGTCGAAGATCAGGAGGAGGTCCTCGTAGTGTCCCGGCCGGGGCGCTGGGCGAGGGCCTGGATGATGAACCCGGCCAGGAAGAGCGCGATGTACGCGAAGAACGCGACGTCGCCGAACCCGGCGTTGTCGAACGGCCCGAGGAACAGGAGCAGGCTGAGCCCGAGCGTCGTGACCAGGGTGCCGTACCCCCACAGCCGCGGCCGTATCACCCGGCGTCGGGCGGGCCACGGCACCCAGTCCGCCACGATGGACGCGATGCCGCCCGCCGCGAGCAGCACCACGACCAGCCATGCCGACACCACCAAGTACATGTGCATGACGATCAGCGTCCCACCGGAACGCCCGCCTCGGTAGTCATCCGACCCAGTCCTTCCGGTACGCCCGCCAGTCCGCCTCCGTCGCCGCGAAGTCGACGTACAGGGCGACGCCGAAGCGGGCGCGGTCGGCGTCGGTGCGGGACAGGCCCAGACGGACACCGCGTACGGCGGCCGGTACGGTCTCCGCCGCGGCCCAGTGGCCCATCTTGTCGGTGTGGTAGAAGGGCAGGCCCATCAGGAGGTCGGTGGTGTCCGGGGCGACCTCCAGGGCGAGGCTGGTCTGCTGGGCCACGTAACCGCCGTACAGGCTCTGCAGCGGCTGCGCGGTGTCGTACGACATGACGGCGATCTGGTCCACCCGGCGGGCCACCTGCCCGAAGTAGGCCTGAGACCACCACTTGGGGTGGCCGGTGGTCAGACCCGCGAAGGAATGGAACGCGGGCAGCGGGTCTATCTGGTGGGCCGCGACGGACAGCAGTGCGTGGTGGGCGTGGGTGAGCGCGCGCAGGTCGTCCAGGAGGGAGAGGTAGTCGCTGTCGCCGGAGTGCAGGGGCTCCAGGTCGAAGTGGGCGCCCTCGTAGCCGGCGGCCAGGATCCGGCGGGTCGAGGCGACGACGGCGGTGCGGGTGGCGGCGCGCTCCAGGTGCAGGCCGTCGGGGGTCTCACCGGCCAGCTTGTCGCCCAGCCAGGCCTGGACGCGGATGCCGGGCAGCTCCCGGTGGACGGCCTTGATCAGCCAACGTGCCTTCGGGTACTCCGACTTGGGCAGGGTGCCGTCGTGTTCCAGCGGGCCCGAGTGGACGTACAGGTCGCGGATGCCGGTGCCCCGCAGGCGGTGGGCGAGGGCTTTGACGTCCTTGTCGGTCTTGCGGCCGTCGACCCAGGCGTGGCCGAGCCAGAGGGCGTCGCGGTTGCGGGTCTGGGTGCCGTGGGCGGGGTCGCCGGTGTAGTTGAGGCGGAGGGCTGTTTCCGCGGTGAGGACGGGGAGGAGCAGGAGCGTCAGTGCGGTGGCGACGATGATGACGATGCGGCGGCGCCGGCGTCGTGGTCGTGGCCCCTGTGGGAGGTTTTCGCCGTCGGCGGCCTCCGGACCCGTCGCTTCGCCGGCCGTCTCCTCGTTCAATCCTGCCTCCTGGTCTGCCACGTCCCCCAGCCGTATCCGCCCCACTCGCGAAGCCGCCTACCTGCCCATACGCTCCAAAATGTGACGTCCTCCCTGATCCGGGGCCGGCCCCGGCGTGCCAAGGCGCACATACGGGTGCGGGTGACGCATGCCGTGCTGGGTGCGCTCGTGGGGGCCGGGTGGCTGGTGTTGCCGGTGATGACGGCCGGTGAGCATGATCCGGTTCCCGTCTCCCCGGCCGGGCCGGTCGCGAGCGCCGCCACGACGCAGCAGGAAGGGACGTCCGTCACCGATCTCCTCATGCCGCTGGTCGCCGTCGGTGCGGCCGGGGTGCTGGCCGGGTACGGCTATCTGCGGCGCACCCGGCGGGCCCGGACCCGGACGACGCCGGGCGTGGTGTCGGCGGCGCCGCCCGCGCCCTCCGCGCTCGAGAGCGAGCGGCAGGCCCGCGCCGCGCTGGTGCTGGCCGACGACTGTGTACGCGCCAGCAGCGAGGAACTTCCCTTCGTCGAGGAGCTGTTCGGCAGCGAGGCGGTCGAGCCGTATGTGCACGCCCTGCGGGCCGCGCAGACCGAACTGTCGGCCGCGTTCGCGATATGGCGGCGCTACGAGGAGGGGGTTCCGGGGGACGCGAGTGCCCGTCGGCAGGCGCTGGTGGGAGTGGTCGGGCGGTGCGCGGAGGCGGGGCGGCGGCTGGATGCCGAGGCGGAGGGGCTGGACCTGCTGCGGGGGCTGGAGCAGGGGGTGGGCGCGGCCCTGGAGGTCGCCGAGGGGCGGTTCCGGGAGCTGACCGCGCGGACGGCCGCGGCCGAGGCCACGGCGGCGGAGCTGCACCTGCGGTACGCGCCCTCGGCCGGGGCCCCCGTCACCGGGTATGTCGAACAGGCCAAGGACCGGCTGGTGTTCGCCACGTCGCAGCTCAACGAGTCCCGTCAGGCGGCCGATTCCGGGGACGGACAGCGGGCGGCCCGCCGGCTGCGCGCGGCCGAGGGCGGCGTCGCCCAGGCCGGTGTTCTCGTCGGCGGGGTCGAGCGGCTCGCGGCACAGCTGCGGGAGGCGGCCGCGCTGGTGCCGGCCGCGCTGACCGGCGGGGAGGCGGAGATCGCCGAGGCACGGCGGAACGGCGGACGGCTGGCCCCCGGTGAGCTGCACGCGCGGATCGCCCACGCCGACGGGGTACTGGCCGCCGTACGCGCGGAGCTGACCGCCGGCCCGTACGATCCGCTGGACGCGCTGCGGCGCATCGCCCGGGCGGTGGAGCGGCTGGAGGTGGGGCGCTCCGGGGCAGTGGAGGCGGCCGCGCGGCTCGTGTCGCGCAGCGCGCTCGGCGGGGCCGAGGACTTCATCGCGGTGCACCGGGGGGCGGTGGGCGCTCAGGCGCGGGCACGGCTGGCGGAGGCGGAGCGGGCGCTCGGCTCGGGCGCCGACGCGGACGTGCTCGCGCGAGAGGCCCGCGATCTGGCCGAACGCGATGTGCGGGCCCACGGCAACCCGTACGCCGACGGCCACGCCACCGGCCTCACCGGTGCCGTCCTCGGCGGAATCCTGCTGGCCGAGGAGCCGGACGGCGGTCCCCCGGCCAGCTTCGGCGGCCCGGAGACCCGGGGGCGCCGCCACCTCGGCTAGCCGCCGCGCTCCCTGAGGCTCCGCCCCCAGACCCCCGTTTCCCACCCGTGCAGGGGCGGAGCCCCCAGGGCGGCGGGTCAGAAGAGGCTGAGGAGGGCCTCTGCCGGGTCCGTCAGGCTGTTCTCGCCTCCGGGGAGCGGGAGTTCGAACCAGACGGTCTTGCCGCGCGGCGTACGGCGTGAGCCCCACGCCGCGCTGAGCAGGCCGACCAGTTGCAGTCCCCGGCCCCCCTCGTCGGTGTCGCGGGCACGGCGACGGCGGGGCTGGACCAGGCCGGAGTCCCAGACCTCGCAGACCAGGGTGCGGTCCAGCAGCAACCGCAGCCTGATCTCGCCCTCGCCGTAGCGCAGCGCGTTGGTGACCAGCTCGCTGACCAGCAGCTCCGTGGTGTCGACCAGAGGCTCCATGTCCCAGCTGAGCAGCTGCGCGCGGGCGTATTCACGGGCCCGCCCCACACTGCGGGGCTCGCGCGGCAGCGTCCAGTCGCCGACGGAGTCGGCGGGCAAGCCCTGGACCCGGGCCATCAGCAGGGCGATGTCGTCCTCGCCGTGGTGGGTGTCGAGGGTGTTGAGGACGTGGTCGCAGACGTCCTCCAGGGGGCGGGATGGGTCGGTCAGCGCGCCGACGAAGGCCTGGAGGCCCTCGTCCAGGGGGTGGTCGCGGGATTCGACCAGGCCGTCCGTGTAGAGGGCGAGCAGGGCGCCCTCCGGGAGTTCGACCTCCACCTCCTCGAACGGCTCGCCGCCCACGCCCAGCGGCATGCCCGGCGGCACGTCGAGCATCAGGGCCGCCTCGCCGGGTTCCACCAGCACCGGGGGAAGGTGGCCGGCGTTGGCGAACGTGCAGCGTCTGGTCACCGAGTCGTAGACCGCGTACACGCAGGTGGCGAGATAGACCTCGGAGAGGTCGGCGTCGCGGGGCTGGCGGGCCGCGCGGGTGGCCTGCTGGACGCCGCCGGGGGTGCCGAGGCCGCGGGCGATCTCGTCCAACGCCGAGAGGACCTCGGCCGGTTCGAGGTCGAGCAGGGCCAGCGTGCGGACCGCCGTACGGAGTTCGCCCATTGCCACCGCGGCGCGCAGACCGCGGCCCATGACGTCCCCGACCACCAAGGCCGTACGGTGGCCCGGGAGTTCGATCACGTCGAACCAGTCGCCGCCGACCTCTGTCGCCGCGTTGCCGGGCAGATAGCGGCACGCGATGTCGAGGCCGGACGCCTCGGGGTCGCCGGGCGGGAGCAGGGACCGCTGCAGGATCAGCGCGCGTTCGTGCTCGCGGCGGTACAGGCGGGCGTTGTCGATGCAGACGGCGGCCCGCGCGGCCAGCTCCACCGCGAGGTCCCGGTCGCGGTCGCCGAACGGCTCGCTGCCCTTCGTGCGGGCGAACTGGGCGAGACCCACGACCGTGTCGTGGGCGACCATCGGCACCACCAGCATGGACTGCACGAGACCGCCGTCCTCGGCCGGGACGCGCTGCGGGCGGGCGGTGCGCAGGGCGTCCGCGCAGGGCGAGTTGAACGGGAAGTGGTGGACCGCGCCGACCGCGACGGGGTCGCCGTCGCCGTCGAAGGGCGCGCCCGAGACGGCGCTGGCGAAGGCGACACGGCGCAGTGCCGCGCTGCCGTCGGCGAGGCCGGGCGGGGTCTCGTCGCCGGTGAGCAGGCCCTGGTAGAGGTCGACGGTGGCGAGGTCGCAGAACCCGGGGACGACGACGTCGAGGAGTTCGCGGGCCGTGGTCTCCAGGTCGAGGGAGTTCCCTATGCGGGCGCCGGCCTCGTTGAGCAGGGCGAGGTTGCGCCGGGCTGCGGCGGCCTCGCGGGCTGCGGCGCGGCGGGCGGTGATGTCGGTGCCGAGCCAGGCGATGCCGATGGGCCGGCCGCTGCCGCTGTGCACGCGGTAGAGGTTGACGGACCAGTGCCGGCGCTCCTCGGAGCCCGGGACGAAGCCCGTGACATGCATGTCGGTGATGGAGTCGCCGGTCTCCAGCACCCGGCGCAGGGTGGCCGAAACCCGCTCGGCCTCAGCGCGCGGGAGGTAGTCGTGAACTCCCTTGCCACGGTGGTCGTCCGGGGTTCCGCCGAAGATGGAGGCGAAGCGCATGTTGGCGCGGCGCACCCTGAGGTCTATGTCGATCAGCAGGAAGCCGAAAGGGGATTGACCGAAAATGGCCTGCGAGGCGGCGAGGTCGGTCTCGATGCTGCGCAGGGTGCGGACGTCCACCACTATGCAGACGGCGGCCTTGTCGCCCTCGGCGGTCCGAGTGGGCATGACGTAGACCTCGGCGAGCCCTTCCTCGCCGCGCGCCCCGTCCGGCAGGTCCGGCATCCGGAAAGGGACCACCCCGGTCCACTCCCGCCCGTCGAGGATTTCGGCCATCTTGCGCTGGCCGCGCTCGCGCAGATCGGGATCGATGAAGGCCTCGATGGGGTCCATGCCGACGGCGCGTTCGGCGGGGATCCCGAAGAGTTGCTCGGCGCGCAGGCTCCACTGCTCGACCACCCCGCCGGAGCTGATGGAGAAGGACGCGACCCTGATGTAGTCGTAGATCGAGCCGGGCGGACTGCTCTGCCACATGGCGTCGCCGGGCACCGCGGTCTGTACGGCCTGGCTCCTCGCGCCGCCCGACGGGTCCTCGGACTCCGTGGCCTTCGCTGGTATCTCGCTCACGCGAACCGTCCCCTCCAGCTCACCGCACCCGGCACCGGTCACCGGGGGCGGCTGCCCGCAGTATCCAGCACTACGGCGCCGCACGACACGGTGTTCACGATCACAGCTCGGTCCAGGCGTTTTTCGGACCTACTGCGACGACACATCCAGTCTTCTAACCAGGGAACACGCCCTCGAATCACGCACCCCCACCCCGGTACCGGGCGCGCGTCGCAGCATGGACGGCGCGCGGCGGCCTGTACACCAGGCTCACCCGGGCACCACCAGTTCGAACCAGACGGTCTTTCCGGTATCGCCGGGCCGCGTCCCCCAGCGGCGCGAGGAGCCGGCGACCAGTTGCAGACCGCGGCCGCTCTCGTCCTCGGCGCGGGCGGTGCGTTCGCGCGGCGGGTCCGGGAGCGGGTCGGAGACCTCGACCAGCAGCGTGTCGCCGAGCCCGGCAGGGCGTACCAGCCGTACGCCGATCGGCCCGGTCGCATGCCGCAGGGAGTTCGTCACCAGCTCGCTGACCAGCAGCGCGGCCAGATCGGCGAGACAGTCGAGGTCCCAGCCGTGCAACTGGCCCCGGACCGCGGCGCGGGCGGTGCGCACGGCGCCGGGTTCCGCGGGAAACGTCCACTCGGCGCAGTCGCCTTCGGTGTCGATCACGCCGATCACTTCCCAGGCCAAAGAGCCCACCCATGTCCGGTTTCGTGGGGTTAATGGGGACATACCCGGTATCCGGGAAGCATTACCGTGCGGAAGGGTGCGCGGTGGCACGAACGGCGTACGGGGTGCTCCGCGCAACGGACATGAATGCCGGGTTCCGAGGGAGTGCCGGCCCTACGCCCAAGCGGCCAGAGTCTCGATCTCCCGCACCGCCGCCACGTCCTGGTCCAGCCATGCCACGTCCCAGACCTCGTCCGGAGTCAGCCAGCGCACGTCGTCGTGGTCCTGGAGGGGGCGGGGCGCGGCGGAACCGGGGCGCAGGCGCGCGATCCACACCTGGAGGACGTACGGGGATCGCAGGGGCCACTCCCCCGGTACGCGCTCGACCGCCTCGGTGTCGATGCCGAGTTCCTCGCGCAGTTCGCGCACCAGGGCGTCCTCGGGCCGCTCACCGGGCTCGACCTTGCCGCCGGGCAGCTCCCAGCGCCCGGCCAGCTCGGGAGGCGCGCTGCGCCGCGCGGCGAGCAGCCGGCCGGCGTCGAGCAGGGCGGCTCCCACCACCACGATCCGTTCGGTCATGGAGCGGAGCCTACGGGAGCGCGTCAGTGGTCAGTTGAGCGCGCCTGAGGTCAGTTGTGGGTGCCGTCGCCGTTCTGGCCGATGCGTTCGACCCAGTAGAGCTGCTTGTGGCCGCGGTCGTCGAGACTGTCGGCGATCTTCTGAGCCTCGGCCCGGGTCGCATACCGTCCCACGCGGTAGCGATTGCCGTTGTCGTCCTGCCTTATGACGATCCAGGGCAGGGCGACCGTGCCCTCACTCATCGCCCCCACCGTTCCTTCTCGCACCGCCCCACCCGCTTTCCCTCCCGGGCCCCCGTTGCGCCCCGCCTAAGGAAACCGCAATCCGCATATGCCTGAGCGTACGCCCTACCTTTACGCAGCGAATACGCCTTTTCACAAAGAGGTACGCAACCAGCCAGAACACAGGGGGCGCACGATGGGGAACGCGCCGCCCTACCCCCTTCTGTCGTGCGTCGGGGGCATTTCGGGCGGACCCTGGATCACCTGGGAAAACGGCCGGATTGCAACGGGCCGCAGGGGGCGGGAGCCGGATCACGGGGCGAGGACGCCCGCCCGGGAGCGTGCGGGGGTGTGCGCTACTTCACTGGCAGGTGGTACGCGACCTGGTAGCGGTCGGCGGGGATCACGACGTCGGCGGTCTCCACGGGGCGGCCGGAGGCGTAGTAGGTGCGCTGGATGACGAGGACCACATGTCCGGGGACGCCGCCGAGGACGTGCAGTTCCTCGGCGAGGCCGGGGCGGGCGCCGACCTCCTCGGTGACGTTGTCCACGATGACGTCGATGGCTCGCATGCGCTCGACGACGCCCATGCCGCCGAGCGGGCCCTCCTCGGGCAGCATCACAGGCGTGCGGCCGGTGACGGCGAGGGGCTCCCAGGAGGTGGAGAGCATCATCGGCTCCCCCGCGTCCCGGAACAGATACCTGGTGCGCATGACGCGCTCGCCGGGCTTGAGGCCGAGCCGCTCGGCGACGGCGGCCCCGGCCTCGGCCTGCTCGCTGCTGGACTCCCAGGTGCCACGCATCGTGGCGTCGGCCTGCTCCTGCCGAAAGGGCGTGGCGCCGGAGGGCGGCCGGAACCCGGAGCGGGCCACGCGCCGGGGCACCGGGCGCTCGCGCACATACGTCCCGGAGCCGGAGCGGCCCTCGACCAGGCCCTCGGCCATCAGCACCTTGCGGGCCTCCAGCGCGACCGTGTCCGAGACGCCGTACTCCTGGCGGATGCGGGCCTGGGAGGGGAGCCGGGTGTGGGGCGGCAGCGAACCGTCGACGATCTTCTTGCGGAGATCACCCGCGACACGCAGATACGCCGGCTGCTCACCGAAAGTCACTGGCCGCTCCCATCAGGTTGTACAGACAGCAACAGCCTGGCAACCGTGGGTTGTGCCACGCAAGCAAAGGCCAGAGAATCACTCGATGTGATGACTTGTGGCCGGGGAGGGCTTTACCAGGCACTTTCTCCCCGCTATAGCCGCGGTCACACCTCTCCGTGATCACGCCCCGGCGCGCTCACACCGCCAGCGCGCCCCCGCTCCCGCCGCCGGAGTCGCCCGAGCCGCCGTCACCCTTCTCGTCGGCGGGCGGGGTGGTCTCCAGCCCCAGGGCCTTGCGCACGGGGACCGCCTCCTTCGGGTCGAGCAGCTTGAGCCCGGTGTCGTAGTGCTGGTAGAAGGCGTCCGCGTCCTTCGCCTTCGCGGCCTTCGCCCACTCCGCCCGCGCCTTGTCCAGGTCGGACGCGAGGACGGTGACCCGCCCCACGGTGTCGGCGGGCCACTCGTTCGCACGCAGCATCCGGGCCTGCTCGGCCAGCGCAGCCGATACCCGGCCCGCCCACGCCTTGTGCCCCGGCAGGTCGTCCTCGACGTACTCCGTGTCGGGGGCGGTGGTGAGGGCGGCGTTGAGGACGTGAGCCGCCTTCAGATAGGCGACCTGGTCGGGGTCCAGGACGGTCGCGTCGTTGCGCAGCGAGCCGGTGAGGTTCCCGCCCTCGGTCACGCTGCCGAACACGCAGGTGACCTCCCGGTCCCCGGTGGACCAACTGTCCTCGGTGGGCGTGAGGTAGTAAACGTCGACGTCGTCGGGCACGGCCCAGCCGTCCATCGCGTAGGTGTCCTGGAGGCCGTGGCAGCGCCTGTCGGCGGTGCCGCCGACCGAGTCGTCGCCGGGGTAGGCCCCGTCCTTCAGCAGGAAGGAGGCGAACACCTCGCCGTCGTGCTCGCCGGAGCAGGGGACCTTGTCGACGTGTTTCTTTTCGCCGCTGAGGCCGCCGGGCGCATCGAAGCACTCGCCCTTGGCCAGCGAGATGCTCGCGCCGTCGCGTGCGCCCTCCTTGACGCCCTCCCAGAAGGAGGACGCGCCGCCCGTGGCCAGCATCAGCACCCACAGCGCGAGCCCGAGCCCGGACAGCACCGAGCCAGCGATCGCCAGCCCCTTGCCGCGCTCGCCCCGCCGGCCGATCTGCCGCAGCGCGACCAGCCCGAGCAACAGCCCCACACCCGGCAGACAGCACAGCACACCGAACACGAGCGAGGTGATGGCGAGTCCGTTGACGGGCGCCGGCTGGTTGTAGGGGCTGTAGCCCTGCACCCACGGCTGGTACGGCCCGTAGGGGCTCTGCGGGCCCTGCGGCTGCGGGTACGACGGCGGCCCGTACGGCCCCTGCGGGTACTGCTGGGGTGGCTGATACGGCCCTTGTGGCTGGTGGGGGCCGGGGGGCGGGGGTATGGACACCGGTACCGTGCTCCTGGGTCGGGGATTGTCGGACAGGCCCCAGCGTCGGCGGCTGGACTGACGTACGACTGGGCGCATGGTAAGCGGGGCACGAGTGGGGGCGGAATGAGGGTGGAACCCCGAGCGGACAGCCGGGTGGGGAACACCACCGTGGGTGCGGTGAACGGGCTCACCGCACGGTGGGCGGCGGCAGCGGCACCGGAGGGTACGGCGTTCTCGGCGGCCGGGGTCTGGCCCCTGCTGGCCTTCCTCGCGGACGGCGCGACGGGCGCCGCACGGGCCGAGCTGGCCGGGGCGCTCGGCGTGCCCGCGGACCAGGCGGCCGCCGCCGCACGGGAGTTGCTGGCCGGAATGCAGTCGGTGTCCGGCCTGGACGCGGCGCTCGGCCTGTGGACGCACGAGACGCTGCAACTGCGCGAGGAGTGGCGGGCCGGGCTGCCGGCCGGGACGTACGGGGTGTTCGGGGAGGACCTCGTCACCGCGCAGGAGCGGCTGGACGCCTGGGCGGCCGAACGGACCGGCGGGCTCGTGGAGCGCATGCCGGTGACACTGACCCGGGAAGCACGGATGGTGCTGGCCAGTGCGCTCACGCTGCGCACGGACTGGCGGCATCCGTTCACCGAGACGATGCTGCGCCCGGACTCCGGTCCCTGGCAGGGCCGTTCGCTGCTCGGGCTGCACCGCAGGAGCGTGCGGCCGGACCGGATCGGCCTGACGAGCACGCCGGACGGCTTCGTGACCGCGCTGACGGTGCCCGGCGACAACGGCATCGACGTCCATCTGGTGCTCGGCGAGGAGCGCATGACACCGAGTCAGGTGCTCACGGCCGGGGTCGGGGTCGTGGAGCGCACGCTCGCGGTCACCGGGGGCGGGCAGCTGCCGTTCGGACATGTCGGCCCCGGCCTGCACGTGGAACAGCAGCCCGCGCTCGCGCCGGAGCCGATCACGCTGGACGTACGGACGGTGGCGTACGAGGTGCGCGCCGACCACGATCTGCTGGCGCTGCACGCCCTGTTCGGGCTCACTGCGGCCTCGGACGCCCGGGAGGGCCACTTCCCCGGCATCAGCGCCTTCCCGCTCGCCATCGGGGCGGCCCGCCAGTCGGCCCTCGCCCGGTTCGGCGCGCTCGGTTTCCGGGCGGCGGCGGTGACGGCGCTCATGCCATACGGCGCCGGTGCCGTCCCGCAGTACCGCTACGAGACCACGGTCGTCCGCGTGGCCTTCGACCGCCCCTTCGGCTTCCTCGCGGTGGACCGCGAGTCGCGGCTGGTGCTGATGGCGGGCTGGGTGACGGATCCGGCGCCGTATCCCGCGATGGGCCGTTAGGAGCGCTGTTCCTGCGGGACGTCCGCGCCGGGTCCGAGGACGCCCGCCAACGGCGGGGTGGTCGGCGGGGCCGTGCGGGGGCGGGTCAGGGTGACCTACGCTGGCACCGGCAGGGCGATCGACAGGTCGAGGCGGGCCGCGTTGAAGTAGATCCAGTCGTTGTCCAGCAGGGCGGTGTCGACGACCAGTTCCAGGTCCGGGTCGAACGTGAACGGCACGACGCAGCCGCTCACACAGCCCGACAGTCTTTCGGCCACCTCGCGCGCGGCGAAGGCGGCGTCCGTGCAGCCGTACAGCTCGCGCACCCGGGTCATGTCCAGGCGGCGGTCGCCGACAACGACGCCTTCTACATCGAGGCGCCCGGGCTGGAGGGGTGCACCGTGGGCGAGGTGTGTGAGGTCCGCCCGTAACTGACGCTGCGGTGTGAGAAGAAGGGGCCGGCGGCGAAGCCCGACTCGCCGGCCCCTTCTGCCTGTCCGCACGCCTACCCGACGATCTCCCAGTCGAGGGCGCCGTCGAGGACCCTCGGCACGTATGCCACGGTCCCCACCGTGACTGGTCGGGCCGTCTCCAGTGCTTCGACCACGGAGGTGAACATTGCCCGCACGCTCGGCCACACCACAGCGCAGGGGTCGACCAGGTCCGGTTCGATCCTGCGGACAGCCCCGTACGTCGGCCCTTGCCGGTGGTCGACGATCAAGTCGTGTCCGGACTCCGTCAAGGATGCGAACGGGACCCACCGAATGTGGCAGGTGGTTGGAGCCGGTACGAGTCCCAGGTCCTCTGTCGAATAGACAGTCGTTCCGTCACCGATGATGTCGAGTTCGCGCCCGTCCTCGACGGTGAACCAATAGGCTTCGTTCTCGTCCTCCTCGTCGAAGCTCCACGCAACCTTTCGTTCCATCTCGCGCTGGCCAGTGCCCATCTCCTCGGCGGTGTTCGGGGCGTAGCCGCCCGGCAGAAGAAACCCGGCATGAGAAGGGCCTGTCGTGGCTGTGGCTCCATCGTGCCATTTCAGCCAGGTGACGACGTCCGGATGTAGATCGATCAAGTACTCGCCGATCTTGCTGATGTCACCTTGCGCGGCAGGGGGGTTCAGTGCCGCGGAGTCAGCTGGCGCGTTCGCTTCGAGCCAGGCGTCCAGCCGTTCCACAACGCGGGTGAGGTGGTCATCGGTCATGCCAACGAGCCTATGGCCAGCCCACAGCCGGAACTGTGGCCTCCAGCACATCGGCCAGAAGAGCAGCACGCGGGCAGGCCGCCGCTCTGCCCCCAGGGTGTTCACCCGCTCGGTCGGAATGCGGCTGGCGATCGTCGGGAGCGCCCATCTCTCCGCCACCGACAAGGCAGGCAAACCCATGAACGACACCTTCACGGTGACCCGAGACAAGGGCACGTGGCACCTCGTCGTCTTCACCGGGCAACCCACCGCGCCCGGCAAGACGCCGGCCTCGACCGCCACGCCAACAGCCTCCTGAAGGGCGACCACGCGCGCATCGGCCCGCACTGCGCTGTGCGGCCGTTGCCGCTACCCGCCTCTGGGGCATGTAGCGCATCGGACGAATTCCGCGGCGACCCCACCCAACTGCGCCTGGCTGGGAGCCGGGGCCTCCAGTTCTGAACGGGCAGGCGTCGTTCTCCCCGGCCGCCTTTGGCTGGCACCCTGTCCGTGGTGCGGCAGCATCGGTGGGCCGCGTCGCCGAGCATTGTGGTGCGGGCGTGCTCCACGACTCGGCGTAGCCCTCCGGTGCCGGCGCGACCACGACGTAGGTGAACTGCCGCCCGCCGCTGAGGAGAGGAACGCCTGCCCGCGGAAGCGGTGGTGGCGGCGGCCGCACGTTCACCTTGTGCTTTCTCGTGTACAACCCTTCGTTCACCACGCATGTCGTACGTCGCTGAAGCCTCGGTTCACTGACGGGAGCATGACCTTGCGCATACGTACCTTCGCCGTTGTGGTGGCTGCCGCCCTTGCCTGTGCGGGGCTGGGCGCTCCCGGTGCCGTTGCGGCGCCCTCCGGGCTGTGGGACGACTTCGACGGTGACGGGTATCGCGATCTGGCCATCGGCACGCCCAAGGCGAGCGGCGGCACGGTCACCGTCCTGTTCGGCTCGTCTTCCGGCGTCAGCCCCGCCCGGTCGGTGAACATCACCCAGAACACCCCGGGCGTTCCCGGGACCTCGGAGTCCGGGGACCAGTTCGGCGAGAGCGTCACCAGCGGTGACGTCGACGGCGACGGCTACGCCGACCTGATCGTCGGCGCACCCTTGGAGCAGGTCACGGGTGGTAAGGCGAACGGCTCGGTGACCATCATCTGGGGCGGAGCGCACCCGTTCACGTCCGGCGGCACCGTGGTCACCGCCCCGAACGCCCAGGCCGTCGCGTTCGGGACGGGCGCCGCCTTCGCCGACCTCGACGGCGACGGCACCGGCAACCTGGTCGTCGTCGGTGCCAACACCTTCTGGTGGTACGCCGACGGGAAGCCCACCCAGGACGGCGCGCTGGCACCGGAAGTGGGGTTCCTGCCCGAGGGCGTACGCCTGGACGGGATCGTCGCCGGTCACTTCTCCGCCACCGAGGGCAGCGACTTCGTCGTGCACGGCGGCCGCGCGGACAGCACCGGCGCCGTCCACGGTTACGTGGGCCTCCTGCGCGGCGGTCCCGGCGACATCGGCTCCGGCTACACGGTGCTCGCCGACGGGAGCGGAGCGGGCGGCACCGCCTGGGACGAGGCCGTCTCGGCGGGCGACATCAACGGCGACGGATACGACGACCTGGTCACCGGCAACACGGAGATCGGTAAGGGCGGTTCCTTCACCGTGCGGTACGGCGAGGCCGCCGGACTGCCCGCCACGGGCACCCGGTACACCCAGGACAGCGCCGGTGTACCGGGCATCGGCGAGGACTACGACGACCTCGGCGCCGCCGTCGCGGTGGGCGACGCGACCGGCGACGGCTACGCGGACATCGCGGTCGGCGCCCCGTACGAGGACCTGGACGGCCACCGGAACGTCGGCAACATCGATCTCTTCAAGGGCAGTCCGGCCGGACTGACCACGAGCGGGGCCCAGTTCTTCCACCAGGCCACGCCGGGCGTACCGGGCGCCGCCGAGGCCGGCGACCACTTCGGCTCCTCGCTGCGGCTGGGCGACATCAACGGCAACGGCAGGGCGGACCTGGCGATCGGCGCGTTCGGCGAGGACGTGGTGCCCGGGGGATACGACGACGGGGCGGCGTGGGTGCTGCGCGGCACGACCGCGGGCCTGACGACGTCGTACGCAACCGCCTTCAACGCGACGGACTTCGGCTATCCGGTGGTCGAGGGCCGCAAGTTCGCGGATGTCTTCGCCCACTGACCACACCGGTTCACACCTGTTCACACCGGTTCAGACCGGTTCAGACCGGTTGTCTTGAGTACCACCAGGAGAAGCGACAACGATGCGTAACAAGATCCTTTCCGCGACGATGATCTGCGCGGCGACCATGCTGGGCGTTACCGCGCCCACCGCCGCGCAGGCCACCGACGCCCCCGCGCCGCAGGGAGACTTCAACGGCGATGGCTACCCGGACCTGGCGGTGGGCGTGCCCTCCGGGCAGGTCGGCGACAAGGCCAAGGCCGGCTATGTGAACGTCGTGTGGGGTGGCCCGGACGGACCGGGCAAGTACGGCTCCGTACGGATCAGCCAGGCCACGAGCGGAGTGCCGGGCACCCCCGAGGCGGGTGATCTCTTCGGCTCCGCGGTCACCGCCGCGGACGTCGACGGCGACCGCTACGCCGACCTGGTCGTGGGCGCCTCCAGCGAGTCGCTCTCCGCCGACAAGTACGCCGAACACGGCACCGTCACCGTGCTGCGCGGCTCTGCCTCCGGCTTCACCAGCGGTGGCTACACGGTCGCGCAGGGTGCGAGCGAGTTCTCCCGGATCGGCGCGGTGATCGCCGCCGGGGACGTGACCGGCGACGGCCGCACCGACCTGGTTCTCAGCCGCAGCGGCGAGGAGCACGGCGGCGCTGTGCTGCGTCCCGGCCCGCTCACCGCCGACTCCCCGGACACCCTGAGCGGGGAGATCGCCGGGGCGGACTTCGGCGGCGTGAGCGCCCTGACCACCGGCGACTTCGACGGCGACGGCGACGACGACCTCGCGGTCTCGGTCACGGCGATGGAGAGCAGATTCGTCCGGATCTACCGCTGGCAGGACGGCGCCCCGGTGCAGCTGTGGAGCACCACGGCCTCCGCCGCCTCCCTCGCCGCCGCCGACTTCGACGCGGACGGCACGGACGACCTGGCACTCGGCGCCTGCTACCCCAACTACGAGGCCGACGCTCCGGACTGCGCGGACTACTCGACGGGCCGTGCCGAGGCGTTCAAGGGCGGGCTGGTGAAGGTGGCGTACGGCTCGAAGTCCGACGGCTTCGGCGCCCGCACCCAGGAGATCCAGCAGGACAGTCCGGGCATCGCCGGCACCGCCGAGTCCGAGGACCGCCTCGGCGCAGCGCTCGCCGCGGGCGACATCGACGGCGACGGCTACGCCGACCTCGCCATCGGCGACGCGTACGAGGCGGTCGGCTCGCGGCAGAACGCGGGCACGGTGGTCCTCGTCCACGGCACCGCCACCGGCCTGCTGTCCTCCGGCGGTACGGCGACGAGCGTCGGCTTCACCCAGAACAGCAGCGGCGTCCCGGGCACCGCGGAGACGAACGACCGGTTCGGCGCATCGGTCCGCCTTCAGGACTACGACGCCGACGGCCACGCGGACCTCGCGGCAGGCACTCCCGGCGAGAACTCCGCCCAGGGCGGCGTCTGGCTCCTCCCGGGCACCGCGCAGGGCACGACGGCGACGGGTTCCAGGGCCCTGACGCCGAAGAGCCTGGGGCTGCCGTCGTCGACGAGCGCCCTGGAATACGGGCTGGTGATCGGGCGCGGCTAGGGAGTCCCCACGCTGCCCGGCGGTGATCACGATGGACGCCCTGACGAGGCCACACTCCCAGGGCCCCCGGCGCCGGTGACGGCATCGGGGGCCCTGGGGTGGTGGGTCGGTCGGGTGCGGGTCAGGCGGCGTTGCCGCCGGACACGTCGTCGTGGGTGGTGTGCGGGCGGCACACCGCCTCGTAACGGGCCGGCGCGGCGGCGATCCCGTCGCCGCCGGGCCCCGCCTCGGCGAGGCAGACGGCGAGCGCGACGCCGTCCTCCACGGCCTGGTTGGCGCCCTGCCCGTGGTGCGGCAGCATCGGGTGGGCCGCGTCGCCGAGCAGCGTGGTGCGGGCGGTGCTCCAGCGCCGCAGCGGCGCCCGATCGTGCCGGCCGACGATCTCCACGTCGATCAGCCGCACGGCAGCCCAGTTACCGGCCCCAGTCCGCCTGCCCGCCCACATGCCTTCAGGCATCCGGCTCCTCCGGGTCCAGGGACTCCTCCAGCATGAACTGGTCCATGACGGCATCAAGGGCGGCCTCGTCCAGCGTCGGTACCGTCCAGCCCGAAGCATCCATGTGCCGCAGGAAATCGTCCGGAAGCTCCGTGTGGTATCTGACGAGGTAGTAGACGAGGCTGCTCGGCCAGACCCACACTCCGTCGGTACGGATCGAGTACTGGCAGATCCTCTTGATGTCCGGATCGACCAGATCGTCGACCCAGGAATCCGTCGCGACGAGTAGTTCCCCCTCCTCCAGGTAACGCACGATCGTGTCCTCGGCGGACACCGCGACGGGCCCCTTCAGCTCGAGGACTTCTTCGGCCGTTGCATAGAATCCAACCCTCTTCAGCACGGAATGCTCCCTTCTCAACCGCCACTCGCGCCGGAGCCGCCCGGCCGGAAGGTCAGCCACCGACCGCCCGTGTACACCCTGTTCTCGCTCCGTAAGTACGCGGAGGCAGGCATCCCGCACTACTGGTGCATCGAGGACGACCAAGGCGCCCCCGTCGTCCACGCCTACGAACTCGACGAACCGACTGGCGCATATGCCCCCGCCGGTATCTTCCGAGGCACCCTCCAGCGCTCCGTGCCCTTCGAGATCAGCCTGGACCTCGACAAGCTCACCCCACCCCGGCCCAGCGAGACGCCGGCGCAGGGACAACGCAGAAAAGCCCCGCACCATACGGTGCGGGGCTTTCCCACAATGATTGTTCGGCGGCGTCCTACTCTCCCACAGGGTCCCCCCTGCAGTACC
>NZ_JBIATY010000007.1:215968-467698 GCF_042892235.1 Streptomyces sp. NPDC001816 | reverse complement strand
AGCCCCTACAAGACGGTGGAGCTGGGCGGCGTTCCCATGACACCGGCCCAGGCCTACGCGGCGGCACGCACCAAGCCCGACTCCGACGACTGATCTGAAGTCCCGGTGCGGATATAGCCGTTGTAAAGTTGCGCAATGCAGCAATCTGGCGCCTGCTGATCGTGGCGATCGTCGGTGCTGTTCGGCTCGAAGAAGCTGCCGGAGGCCGCTCGCGGGCTCGGCAAGTCGATGCGCATCCTCAAGAGCGAGGCGAAGGCCGTGAAGGACGACGGCGTCGCGCAGTCCGCGGCCCCCGCCGACGCCGCGCCCGAGCAGCCGGCCCCCAAGGTGCACCAGACCGCCCCGGGCGAGGCGGCCGCGGCTCGCACGGTCGCCGAGGAAACCGCCGCTCGCTGGCTTCCTGGGAAAGCTCTTCGGCCGCCCCCAGCACCGCACCCGCCCGAGCGGTGCGGTGCTGGGGGCGGCCGAAGGCCTGCCGTCCGCCGGCTAGCGGGCGGTCCCGAAGTCCTGCGTCCAGTAGCTGTTGGGCTGCGCCAGGCCGACGCCTATCTCCTTGAACGAGCAGTTGAGGATGTTGGCCCGGTGGCCGGGGCTGGACATCCAGCCCGCCATCACCTGCTCGGGAGTGGAGTAGCCGTAGGCGACGTTCTCGCCGTAGGTGCTCCAGTTGTAGCCGCCGCGCGTGATCCGGTCGCCGGGGGAGGACCCGTCGGACCCGGTGTGCGACATGTTCTGGTGCGCCGCCATGTCCTGGCTGTGGGCCTGCGCCACCTTCGTCAGGGTCGAGTTCAGGGTCAGGGCCGAGCAACCGACCTTGCTGCGCTCGGCGTTGACGAGCGCCACGATGCGAGCGACGACCCCGGAGGCCGTGGCGGTCGGCTTCGGGGTGCTCCGCGGGGTGGGAGTCGCGGAGGCGGTAGGCCTGGGGGCGCTGTGCGTCGCGGTGGGCTTCGGCTTCGGCTTTGCGGTCTTGTGGGGGGTCGCGGAGGCGGTCGGAGTCTTCGACGGCGCCGCAGTGGGCGCGCTGCTCTCGCCGCCCTGCCAGTGGTGATTCCAGTGGCTCTTCCGGTGGTGATCGTGGTGCGCGTGGTACTGCCAGGTCTGGGCCGAGTGGTTCCCGGCGCCGCCGGCCCGGGGCCCGCCGTCGTTCCCCCAGTCGCTACAGGCCGTGGCGACGGACGGTACGCCCACCGCACTCAGGACGACCGCCCCAATGACCAACCGCCGGTAGTGCTGCTTCTTACGATGCTTCGCCATGCGTGACCTCACCGGTAACTTCCTGCGGGCCGTCATTCTTAGAAAGCCCTCACAGGGAGCGCAAAGAGCCTTCGTACTACCTTGCTTCGTAGATACTGAAGGTCCTTGCCAAGCGCAGGGGAGCGTGCTGGTCCCACGTTTGCAGTTTGCGGAGAATGCTGTTGCCCCGTCAGAAACCCGGTGTGTTTCGGGGAACGGGTGAGAACGCCGAGTCGACGCAATGCCGTCCTGCCTGACCCGCCAGGTGCCCACGCCAAGCCGGACAAATCCCATATGTCGCCAGAACGGTATCTACTATTCGGCACCCCTAGCTCTCGGGGCGGCGTGACGGATGTCACGGAACCAAAGCTTCCGGTTCTCGTCGGCCGCCCAGAGGGCGATCTGTGTGCGCGAGCGAAGGCCCAACTTGTCGCGCACCTTGTCCAGGTGCGTGGCGACCGTATGCATCGAAAGTCTGAGTTGTTCGGCTATCTGCCGGTTGGTCAACCCTTCCGTCACCAGCTCGACCACCATGAACTCCCGGGCGGTCAGCCGTGACCGCTCGTCCGCGCCGCTGCTCGTCCGCAGGGCGTACGCGACGAGCCGCTCCCCGTGCAGCCCCCGTGCGCCGGTGACGGCAGCCTCCCGTGCGGCCGGCGACAGCAGTTTCCCGACCCGGTCCGCCGCCTGTTCCATCGTGCGTCGCCAGGGTGCTTCGGGCTCGGTGTCCAGCCGGCGGCGTGCCTGTGCGCTCGCCTCGTACAACCGCAGGGCGCGCTGCGGGTCCCCGCGCTCGGCGGCCACGAGGGCCAGGCCCTCGACGGGATACAGCGAGTGGAAGCTCGTCCCGGGGGTGATCCGCAGGACTTCGGTGAACAGGTGCTCGGCGCTTTCCACCTGCCCGAGGGCCAGGCGTACGGCTCCCGCGGTGTGCAGCGCGGCTGCGGTCCGGGGCCAGGGCGCGTGCTCCCTGAGCACCGGCAGGCACCGCGCCATGAGCGCGTCGGCTTCCGGCGCCAGACCCGCCTGGAGCAGCGCCCAGGCAAGGTGATGGGTGCACCACGCGATCTCCTCGGCTGTGCCGAGCGAGGCGAGGACGTCCCGGCACTCGCGCAGGTCCGCGACGGCCTCGGCGAACTCCTCGCGGCACAGCCGTGCCGCAGCCCGGGCGTCCAGGGCGTTGGCCAGTCCGGCGGGGTCGTGGCGCGTCCGCTCCCTGGCCACGGCCTGCTCGCCCCGGCGCAGCGCCTCGTCCAGGTCGGCCTGCTGGCAGGCCACCCGCGCGGCGAGCGCGGGCGCCTCTCCGCCCGGCGCCCAGCCGTCCGCTTCGCGTAGTGGTCCGGTCAGCAGCGCGCGGGCGGCCGACGGCTGCTCCTGCTGGTAGTGGACGCGGGCCAGCTCCAGCGTGAGCCGTGCCTGCGCGGCCTCGCCGTGGCCGGTGGCGCAGGCCAGCACCGAGGCGAGGTTGTCCCGCTCCACCGCCAGCGGGCTGCTCGCCTGGTCGGCGAACACGTCCCCGCGGCCCCCGTCGGCCAGTGCGGTCAGCCAGGCGAGGGCGCGTCGCAGGGTGCCCGGCAGCTCGCCGGACGCGCGCAGCCGCTCCAGAGCGTAGGCGCGGATGGCACCGAGCTGCCTGAAGCGGGTCGGCGCTGCGTCACCCGGCAGACGTACGACCAGGGACTTGGCCTCCAAGGCGCACAGAATGCGGAAGACCTGCCCCGGTCCGATGCCGTCGCTCACGCACACCGACCGTGCCGCGGCCACGTCGAAGCCACCGACCAGGACCGCGAGACGCCTGAAGACGGCCTGCTCCGCCGGGTCCAGCAGCCGATGGCTCCAGTCGACGGCGGCGGCGAGCCCGCTGTGGCGCCGGGGCCCGGTTCTGTTTCCGTCGGCCAGGAGGTCCAGCTGGCACAGCTGGTCGTCCAGCCCGGCCAGGATGTCGCCCGGCGCGAGGGCGCCGACGTGCCGGGCCGCGAGTTCGACGGCCAGGGTCAGGCCGTCCAGCCGCCGGCAGATCTCGGCAACCGTACGACCGTTGTCCCGGTCGAGCGAGAAGCCGGGCGAGCGGCTCGACGCGCGCTCGACGAACAGCCGCACGGCATCCGCCCGAAGCAGGGCCGCCACGTCGTCCCCGGCGTCGGCCGGGGGCAGGGACAGCTCGCCGACCCGGAACACCGTCTCTCCGGGCACCCGCAGGGCCTCCCGGCTGGTGGCCAGGATCCGCAGCCGAGGGCAGTGGCCGAGCAAGGTCGCGACGAGCCGGGCGCACGGCTCGACCAGATGCTCACAGTTGTCCAGGACCAGCAGCCGGGAGGCGTCCCCGATCGCACGGACCAGACCGTCGGCGCCGGTCCGGCCCGCTCGTTCGCCCACGCCCAGCGCGGCCGCCACGGACTGCGTCAGCACAGAGCCGTCCCGCAGCGAGTCCAGCTCCACGAGGTCCACCCGGGCGAAGCGGTTAGGCAACCCCCTGGCGCACTCCAGCGCCAGCCGCGTCTTGCCCACCCCGCCCGCACCGGTCAGCGTCAGCAGCCGGGTGCTTCTCAGAAGGGCGCGCAGGCGGGACATCTCCTGCTGCCGGCCGACGAAGGAGTCGAGTGCCGACAGCAGGACGGGGCCGTGGTCGTGGGTGGCAGGGGGCGGCGGTCCGGACGGCGAGGCTCGCCGTGCTGCCAGTCGCAGCCGGAGCGCCCGTTGTCTGCAGGCGTTGGAACAGTACCGGGCCGGCCGACCGCCGTGCGGTCTCGTGATCAGTGCTGCACCGCATGCCTCACACGTTCGACTCCGGGTCATCCCCGATTCCTGGCCGCCCACTCCGGGGAGGAAACCATCCCGTCAGGGCGTGGCGCCGGGGTCGATCCCGAGTACGACGGTTCCGGTCACTCCCTTGCCGAGGTCGCTGCCCGCCTGGGTGAGGGTCAGCAGGGTCGAGGACCCGCCGTTGCGGTAGATGCCGTCCCTGGCGTTGAGCGTGCGGGTCGCCCTGTTGTTCCGGTAGGGAGACAGGGCGGCGACCCTGGTGTTGTAGGTCTCCGGGAAGTAGAGCTGGCCCGTGTGGGACACATGGCCGCCGTGGTACGTCCCGTTGGACACCGTGCCGCCCGCATGTGTCTTGACGTGGATGTGCAGGGCCCGGCCGACGTACCAGCCCGGGTAGACGGTGGTGAACTCGGCGACGCCGGCGGCGTCGGTCAGCTGCACACCGCGCAGGAAGGTCGTGTCCGGGGTGGAACCGCCGGCCACGTAACCGGAGTAGATCCCGAGCGCGTCGCAGTGCCAGATGTCGACCGCCGTGTTGGGCAGCGGGGCGCAGGTGGTGCTGTCCGTCACCGTGACGCGCAGGGTGAGCGGAACGCCGGCCTTGCCCTCGGTGATGTCCTTGCGGACCGTCTCCAGGTCCAGGTAGTAGGGCCCCTCGGTCTGCTCGGGCGTGAGGACGCACGCCGCGGCGAGCCGGGCCGGGGTGCGGGGATCCGCGGCGGCCGCCGGCTGCGTGGCGGCGAGGCCCAGTGCGGCCACGCCGAGGGTGGCGCCGCCCAGGGTGGCGATGGCCGATCTGCGGGTGGCGCCGGCCCGGGTGTCGGCCGGCTCGGGGGCGCGCTGCGGTTCCGCGGTGTTGTGGTGGGGGGTGTCAGTCATGCTGTGACGATGGCGTGTGCGCCGACGCCTGGGATCGTACGGACGACCGATGAAATCGGGGGCGTTACGAAACTCCCGAGGCCCGTGCGGCAGACCTCAGGGAAGCCGCTGCCGCTCCGCCGCGTCGGGAGCCGAGGGCATGGCCAGGTGCGCGAGGTCGCCCGGCGGGGGCGACGTCACCGGCCACAGCGGAGCGGCGACCCCGTCGGCGAGCGCGGCCGGCGCGTCGGTGAGGTTCATGCGCTCGCGCAGCCGGCCGTAGAAGTCCATGGGGCCGAGCCGCACCGCCTTGAGCCGGCGGGGAGCGGCGTACACGCCGATCCAGTCCCCGGGGTTGAGCACCCCGCGCACCTGACCGTCGATGCTGACGGCGGCCTGGCCCGACCGCTCCAGGACCCGCAGCGCGATGGGCTCGTCCGGAGCGGCCACGACCGACCGGTTGAACGTCATGTGCGGGGCCACCGGAGTGAAGATGAGGCCCTCCGCGCGGGGCGAGACGACCGGACCACCGGCGGCGAAGCTGTACGCGGTCGAGCCCGTGGGCGTGGCCACCAGCAGCGCGTCGGCGGAGTACGACGCGAGGAGCCGCCCGGCGAGATAGACGCCCACCGACACCTGCCGGTCCCTGGCCAGCTTCTCCAGGACGACGTCGTTCAGCGCCGTGACGTTCAGGGCGACACCCCAGTCGTCACCGGTCTCGCACTCCATGCGCACCCGGGGCGGGGGCAGCATGGGCCCACGGGCGTAGTGCACCAGCGCCTCCACCTGATCGGGCACCTCCAGCCGGCAGGACGCCCGCATGGTGAGGAGCATCCGGCTCTCGACGGTGATCCGGTCCTCCCGTACGGCGTCCAGCGCCGCGCGCACGGCCGTGGCGGGGACCTCCGTCAGGAAGCCCACCCGGCCGAGGTCGACGCCGAGGACCAGGGCGTCGTTCTCGGCCGCCAGCCGGGCACCGCGCAGGAAGGTTCCGTCGCCGCCGAGGGTGACGATGAGATCCGGATCGCCCGCGGCGTCGAGTTCCTCCCGGGCGCTGTGCCGCGCGCCCTCCTGCCACACGTCGATGTCGGCACACTCCACGGCGTGCTCGGCGCTCCACTCACGCACGGCGCTCGCCGCGGCCACGGCCTCCGCCCGTCCGCCGTGCACGACCAGGCCGATACGGTTCACGGTCATACCCGCCTCCAAACCGGCTCTACAGAGGGCTCTCCCCACCACGATCCCCGGCCCGCACCGGACACGCCACGCCGCTGCCGGGGCAGGGGCCTGCCCGGCCCTAACCTGTGCTTACGTGCCGATCCGGCCGGATTTCTGTCACTGCCATGTCACAGCTGATCCACAGCGGAACCCCTGGTCAGGTTGGTCTGTCTCTGTCCGTGACCACCGGCACCGAGCCGGACGACCTGTTTGCTTCCGAAATCGGGGGACCCCATGCAGCACCGAAACACCATCCGCGTCACCGCGTCGGCGATGGTCACGATCGCGGCCGCTCTGTCGCTGACCGCGTGCCAGTCCGGTGGCGGCGCCCCGTCGGCCCAGAAGTCGTCCCAGGCTCCGTCCACCGCGGCCGCTTCCCCCACGGCCTCGTCTCCCAGCAGCCCGGCCACCGCTGCCTCGAAGCCCGCCGGCAGCGGCACCTCCACCCCTTCGGGCGCGACGGCCACGCCGGCGTCCGACCCGTCGGGCGGCACCGCGCCGACGTGTCCGCTCACCGCCCTGGAGGTGACGGCGTACCAGGCTGCCAACCGCCCGGACGGCACCGGCACCGGAGCGGCGATCGTCGAGTTCACCAACGTCTCCGGAAAGGCGTGCGTCCTGCAGGGCCACCCGACGGTGGCGGGGGCGGGCAACGGCTCGCCCGAGCACAACGCTCCGCTGAAGGTCACCCCCGCCGGTTCCGCGTCGAGCGTGAAGGTCGCCCCGGGCGGCAAGGCATGGGTGAAGCTGACCTTCGTCCAGGTGCAGGGCGAGGGCGACGGCTACTGCACGTCCGGCGCGAAGCCCACCGTGTACCCGACGCTGGTGGTCGGCCTGCCCGGGTCGGGCGCCCACCAGGTGGCCCTGTCGGACGGTGAGATCGCCGAGTGCGACAACAAGGTCACCGCGACCGCCGTGTCGGCGGTCAAGCCTTCCTGACCTCGTCGGGAGCCGGGCGGCGTCAGTGGGCCGTCGTCGAGGAGACGGCGGCCCGGGCCGCCCGCTCCACCAGCGCGACGCCGTCCTTCATCGAGGTGTTGCCGTCCGACAGGACCGCGACGAGGTAGTGGTGTTTGCCGGCCGTGATCCGGCCGACGCTGTTGACGTCCCACAGCCCGGTCGTGTTGCGCTGGAGCCAGCCGTTCTTCAGGGCCCACTCGGAGCCGGCGGCAGCCGAGACGCCCCAGGACTGCTCGGGGGCGATGCGGCCCATCAGCGTACGGATGTAGCCGCGGGACGTGTCACTGAGTGCGCGCGCGGAGCCCGTCTTCGAGGCGGCCCCGGTGTCGAAGACCGCGCGCAGCAGCCGTATCTGGTCGCTCGCCGTGGTCCGGGTCAGTCCCCACTTGGCGCCGGGGCCGCCCTTGGTGGTGGTCAGTCCCAGCCGCTTGTTGGCCGCCTGAAGTCCCGGGGCGAGGCCGATGCGCCGCCACAGGGCGTTCGCCGCCGTGTTGTCGCTGTGCTCGATCATCGCCTCCGCCTGGGCACGCTCCTTCGCGGTCAGGGCGTGCCCGGAGTCCTGTCCCTGGAGCAGTACCGTGGCGAGGATGTCGACCTTGATGATGCTCGCCGTGTCGTAGGTGGTGTCGTCGCCATACACCGTGGGCGTCCGGCCCGTGCCCTCCAGGTCGAGCACCGCGGCCGTCACGCGCGCCTTGCCCTTGGCGTGCACCGACGCGGAGAAGTCGGCCGGGGCGGAGCCGGACCCCGTCGACGTGGTGGCCGCGACCGCCGGTGCCGGGGCGAGCGCACCGGCCGCGAGCAGTGCTGACGCCGCGGCCGCGAGGACGCCACAGATCGCCGCGCGGGGGCCTCGGGGGTGCGACGAGGAGCGGATTCGGTACGCCATGGAGAGGGCCTCGGCAGTTCGGGGGACAGGGACACAGGACTGCGAACGTAAACAAAACGCCCGCTTCGCGAAGTGACCGCTGCCACGGCAGGCCCGTTCAGGACCGAATTGTGAGCAGAGCAACAACGGGCACACGAGAACCGAACGCGACCACCGCTCACGCCGCGTGAACATCGGAACGGCTTGCTCTCCTCACCCGTGGGGAAGAAAGTGACCAGAGAGGCATACTGGGCCCGGGAGGCGTCATGAGCACATCAGCTGAGCCGAGAGTGTCGGGCCTGGAGATCCGGTCGATCGACTACGTCCCCCTGGACGAGCGGCACGGCAAGCTGTGGCATCTGGGCCCCCTGTGGTTCATGTCCAACGCCCAGATCGCCACCCTCGCGGTGGGGCTGATCAGCATCACCGAGGGCGGCAACCTCATCTGGTCGCTGCTGGCCATCGTCGCCGGCACCTTGATCGGCACCTTCTTCATGGCCTTCCACTCCGCTCAGGGCCCCCAGCTGGGCCTGCCCCAGATGATCCAGTCGCGGCCCCAGTTCGGCTACGTCGGCGCCCTCCTGGTGTGGCTCTTCGCCTACATCCAGTACGCGGGATTCAACGTCTTCAACAGCATCCTCGCCGCCGACGCCCTGCACACCACGGTGCACGGCGGCGTCAAGCTGTGGGTGGTCGTGGTCACCGTGGTCGCGCTCGTCATCGCGCTGGTGGGCTACGACGTCATCCACAAGGCCGAGCGGTTCCTGACCTACACCTTCCTTCTCATCTTCGGGATCTTCACCATCGGTGTCCTGGCCACCCTGCACTACCCGGCGGGCTCCTTCGACCTCGGCGCCTTCAAGTGGACGCCGTTCCTGGCCCAGTTCGGCGTGGTCGCCGGCTATCAGATCAGCTGGGCGATCTACGTCTCGGACTACTCGCGCTACCTCCCGCCGGACGTGACCGTCCGCAAGACCTTCTACTGGACGTACTTCGGCTCCGCGCTCGGCGGTATCTGGCTGATGGTGCTCGGATCGCTGCTGGCCGCCTGGGCCGGCAAGGACTTCGAGACGATCGCGTCGATCAACGCCGCCGGCGACAAGGTGTTCAGCGGATTCGGCGCGATCGTGCTGCTCTTCTCCGCCCTGGGCCTGGTGTCCGTCACCGCGCTGAACATGTACGGCGGTTCACTGACCCTCATCAGCGCCATCGACTCGTTCAAGCGGGTGCAGCCCACGCTCGGCGTGCGTCTGCTGACCCTCGGCCTGACCGCGGCTCTCTCCCTGGTCGGCGCGCTCGCCGCGACCTCCAACTTCCTCGCGAACTTCAACAACTTCCTGCTGCTGGTGCTCTACCTGTTCATCCCGTGGACCGCGGTGAACCTCATGGACTACTACGTCGTACGCCGCGGGCACTACGCCGTCGCCGAGATCTTCAACCCGAACGGCATCTACGGGCGCTGGGGCTGGCACGGCATCATCGCGTACCTGGTCGGCTTCGGCGTCATGATCCCGTTCTTCTCCGTCGGAACCCTGTACGTCGGCCCCGCCGCCGAAGCGCTCGGCGGAGCCGACATCTCCCTGTTCATCGGCCTGCCGGTCTCCGCACTGCTGTACTGGTGGCTGACCCGCTCGATCGACGTGGAGGCCGAGACACGCGTGGCGGAGGCGGAGGCCGCGGCACTGGAACTCGCGGCACACGAGCACCGCGAACCGTGACGCACGGGACCCGGCCGCTGCCCCTGGCCAGGTCACGGCCTGAGCATCCGGTCCTGCTCCACCAGGGGCGCGCCGTCGTGCCAGGGCAAGGGCTTGCCGAAGCGGACCAGCTCGCCGTAGAGCATCGGATCGACGCCCTCGGTGAACACCAGGTCGAGCACGGCCCGGGCGGCGTCGGCGGGGGACTGGGCCTGGCTGTAGTCGCTGAACCACGGGCGGGAGGTGGCCGTGTCGACCATGCCGGGGCAGACGGAGGCGATCAGGGTGCCGGCGGCGAGGTCGTGTGCGCGGCGCTCGGCCGCGACCGCCCGGACGGCGGCGACCTGCGCCACCTTGGAGGGCACGTTGAGCCAGCGCGGCCAGCCCGCCTCCTCCGCGGTCCTGCTGTGGACCTCGCTGCGCCAGGACTCGACGGCGTACTCGACCTGGTCGAGGCTCGCACCGTCGAAGAGGGGGTGCAGTCGCGGATCGAGGTGGCCCAGGGTGCCCAGGCTGCTGGCCACGACGAGCAGCCGCCCGCCCGGGCGCAGAACGGGCCCGAAGGAACGCAGGATCGCGTGTGTGGCGGTGTTGGAGACGTCGATGAACTCGTCGGCGCGCTCGGACTGCGACTCGTCGGGCAGTACCCGGGCGACCGCGTTGGAGATCACCACGTCGACGCCGCCGTACTGCCGGTGGAGTTCACCGGCCAGCCGGTCGATGGCGTCGGTGTCGGTGACGTCCAGGACCCGGCCCTGGACCTGACCGCGGGTGGTGGGCAGTCGGGCCACCTCGGCGGCGGCCTCGGCGACGCGCCGCGGGTTGCGGCCGGTGAGCAGGACCAGGTCGTCGGGGCCCATACGGGCCGCCAGCCCCTCGACGAGAGCGCGGCCGAGACCCTGGTTGGCGCCCGTGACGAGGGTGATTCGCGAAGCGTTCATGCATGCCACGCTAGAAACACGTGCACTATGAGTCCAACGAAAGTTCCGCACGGCTGGTATGCGTAAACGTCATGGACTTCAGCGATGTGTCGCTCACGGCACTGCGCGTCTTTCGCGCGGTGGCCGAGCAGGGAACCTTCACCGCGGCCGCCGCGTCGCTGGGCTACACCCAGTCGGCGGTGTCCCGGCAGATCGCCGCGATCGAACGCGCGGCGGGCACCGAACTGCTGGAACGCAGGCGCGACGGCGTACGGCTGACCGCGGCGGGCCGGGTCGTCATGCGCCGGGCGACGGTCGTGCTCGACGAGATCGACGCGGCCGCGCGCGAACTGTCCGGCCTTCCCGGGCAGGCCGGGACGGTCCGGCTCGGCTGGTTCCCCAGCGCCGGAGCGGTGCTGGTGCCCAGGGCCCTGACCGCGCTGCGCCGCACGGACCCCGGCCTGAACGTGGTCGGCCGGGAGGGCGGCACCCCGGCCCTGGTCCGTGCCCTGCGCGCCGGCAGCCTGGACCTGGCGCTGCTGGCGTCGGCGCCGCCGTTCCGGCCGCCGGACGCCGAGTCACCCCCGCTGGTGCTGCGGACGCTCACCGAGCGCGCCCTGCGCCTCGCGGTGCCGGCCACCCACCCGCTCGCCCGCGGCGACTTCGTCGACGTGGCCGACCTGCGCGGTCAGCGCTGGATCGCCGGGTCCTCCTCCGGAGAGGACGGGCTGATGGGGGTGTGGCCGGGCCTGGACGAGCGGCCCGACATCGCCCACACCGCCCGCGACTGGCTGGCCAAGCTCCACCTGGTCGCCGCCGGCTGCGGACTGACCACCGTGCCGGCCTCACTGACCCCCGCCGCGCCGCCGGGTGTACGCATCCTGCCGGTCCGCGGCGGCCCCCAGGAGCAGCGGCGCCTGCTCCTGGCCCGCCTGCCGCACCCGCCGGCCGAAGCGGTCACCCGCGTGGCAACAGCCCTCGGCGGTGCGGCCCTTGACCTCGACACACCGGAGCGGACACAGCCGTCCCCCTGACCGACGGAGGTGCGGCGTCAGGCCGGTTCGCCCCGCCAGGCGCCGTCCCGCTGGGCCCAGCGTACGGTGGGGGCCACCGCGAGCCCGGCCACGGCGAACACCACGCCGAGCACCGCCCAGCCGAGCGTGCCGTGGGCGATCGCGGTGACCGTGACCAGGGCCGGTCCCGCCATCATCCCCGCCGACATCCCGGAGCCGAACACACCCTGGTACACGCCGTGCGCCCGGGCGTCGGCGAGTGCGTACCCGAGGGTCCAGCCACCGGCCGCCGACAGCACCTCGGCGAAGACCTGGACCACCGCGCCGGCGGTCAGCGACAGCACGGCCCACACGGGGGAGAGGCCCGCGGACAGGGCGTACACCGCACAGGACACCGCCAGCAGCAGTCCCGCCCAGCCCATCGCCCGTACCGCGCTGGGCACTTGGGAGGCACGGCGGGCGGCCCGCACCTGCAGCAGCGCCACCAGCACACAGTTGACGATCATCAGCAGGGCCGCCGTCCAGCGCGGCGCCTCGGTCCGTTCCACGATCCACAGCGGCAACCCGACCTCGGAAAGCGTGTACTGCACGACCAGCGCCGCGTTGAGCACGGTCACCGCCAGGAACGGCACGTCACGCACCGCCCGCCAGCGGTCCACGGCCGGGGCGTCGTCGTCCAGCGCCGCCCGCTCGCGCACATGCGACGCCAGCGGCATCCGCGGCACCAGCAGCGCGGGGCCCGCGAAGGACAGCGCGTTCACCAGAATCACCGTCATATATGCGCCCCGGGTGTCCAGTTGGAGGGCGACCGCACCAAGCGCGCCGCCCAGGCCCATCGCGACGTTGGTCACCATCCGCAGATACGCCCGTGCCTCCACCCGCGTGGCCGCAGGCAGCACGTCGGCGTAGAGCGCGCCCTGCACCCCACGGCTCGCCATCTGCAACGCCGTCGCGCAGATCACCGTCACGAGGAACCCGGCGTAGGAGTGCACCAGCGTGTACGCGGCCGTGGCGATGCCCGTGCCGCCCCACAGCAGGGCCCCCATCTGCCGGGCACCCCACCGGTCCGCGGCCCGCCCGGCGGGCACCCCGGCGGCGACACCCACCAGACCCGCGACCGTCATCCCGACACCGACCGCCGTCGCGTCCAGGCCGACGATGCGCGTGAAGTAGAGGATGCCGAGCGGGAAGTACAGCCCGTTGCCCAGGGAGTTGACGGCGGTCAGCACGGTGGCGAGGCGCAGGACCGGGTCGGCCGGGAGCAGCCCGCCCGCACGGGTCGCGCGACTCGCCTCGGGACTGTCGTGCTGGTCAGGGGCGGATGAGATAGGTGTCGTGGTCATGTCGACAGCCAACCCCGTCCTCACCGGCGTCCGACAATGATTTAGCGTGGCGCTCAATGATCGAGTTCCGCTTCGCCGTCGGCGACCTCGCCACCACCTCCTTCGCCTACTCCCCGCTGCAGGAGGCGGTGTTCTCGCTGCGCTGCCTGCACGACCCGGCCCGCTACCCGCACCACCGGCCGTGGCTGCGCCGCATCCGCCCGCGCCTGGAGACCCTCGACCGCGAAGTGCTCACCGCTCTGATAGCCCCCTGGCTGTGGGTGCCCGACTTCCTCACCCCACGCCCGGCCCGCGCCCGCCCCACGTTCTCCGAGGAACTCGACGAGGTCCGCCGCACCCCGCCGGACGTCGTCGCCGCCGACTTCCGCGCCACCTACCGCACCGACGACGCCCTCCCACCGGTCGTCGCGCGAGCCCTGGCCGACCCCGCGGCCTTCCTCACCCGGCTCACCGACGCCGTCGACGCCTACTGGCACACCTGCCTCCACGACAGCTGGTGGCCGCGTGTGCAGAGCATCCTGGAGGCCGATCTCGCCCATCAGGCAAGGGTGTTGGCGGAGCAAGGAGCAGCGGCACTCTTCGTCGGGCTCGACTCGCGGCTCGTGTGGACCGGCGACCAGCTGCGGCTGACCCGCGCGCGCGACACGGCCCCCTGGCCCCCGGCCGACATCCGCATCGCCGGGCGCGGCCTGGTGCTGATGCCGACGGTCTTCGCCCGGGGAGCCCAGACGGTGATCGACCCCTCGCGCCCGCCGGTGCTCATCTATCCGGCCCGCGGCCGCGCCACCCTCTCCGAGGCACCGCCACCGGTCACCGACCGCGCCCTCATACGACTCCTCGGCCGCCCGCGCGCCCGCCTGCTGAGCCTCCTCGCCGAACCCGCCTCCACGACCGAACTCGCCCACCGCCTGAACGTCACCCCCGGCGCGGTCAGCCAGCACCTGGCGGTCCTCTACGACGCGGGGCTGCTCAGCCGGACCCGCAGCGGCCGTACGGTGCGGTACGCGCGCACGGCCTTGGGCGACGAGCTGTGCCGTTAGAACTCCCAACGAAATGGACGGCGGATGCACCCCTGACGGGACGCGGATCCTGCGGTACTCGCCGATGAAGGGGTAACTATGGGCGAGATCGCTCCGAGGGAGCTGATCTCCCTTGCCGTGACGAGGGAAACAGCGTCACCGTCAACTGGATCGCCGACCACCGGCAGCGTCTGCACCAGGTGATGAATCACTGGGTTCCGATGCTGTCAGCGTAGGGAGACAAGCGGTTCTCAGAGAGCATCACCGCATGGGCGCCGGCCGTATCAGGACACCTCGTCGTGCGACCGGTCAGGGGAAAGGGCCGCCAGCGCCTCGCCGAGATCGAGCTCCGTCCTGCCGCGCGTCTGGAGTCCGCGCTCCATCAGGAGAGTTGTGCGCCGGCCCGCGGCGCCCTCGCGCACGAAGTGCTGAAACACGGCCGTGGTGGCGCGGAGCTCGTCGTCCGAGGGCGCGGTCGCGTGCGCGACGGAGGTCTTGGTCGCGACGACGGCGTCGGCCGGAAAGCGTGCGACGCGGTGGGCGAACCGGTCCACTACGGCATCGAGTTCGTCGTCGGGAACGGCGCGGTTGATCCAGCCGTACCGCTCGGCCGGCTCCGCGTCGTAGTCATCGGCGCCGAGGAGTACCTCGAGCTCGCTGCCCGTTCCTCGCGCCCGGCCGCGTAGTTTGCCGATGGTGACCACCGGCAGCGAGGGGGCATCCAGCGCCCGGATCAACTCCACCAGGTCCCGCACCAGCTCCGGACCGATCAGGGTGAGCGGCGGCGCTGGTCGCCAAGTTTGTTCGAGGACTGTCCGGCTGAGGAATCCTCGCCTCAGGCGCCGGCCAACTCGGCGTTCGCCCGCTTCGTGATCAGGCTCAACACGCGGCCCGCCATCGCCAGGTCCTCGTCCGGAATGCCGGCGTACAGCCGGGCGGAGATCTCGGCGGTCTCGGCGGTGGTGCTTTCGTACAGGTCCCGTCCGTTGTCCGTGAGCCGCACCCGGGAGGTCTCCGCCGGGTCCGCTTCCAGCAGCTTCGCGGCCGTCATCTCCTCGATCACGCCGCGCACGACCGACTCGCCGGTCTTCAGCGAGCCGGTGACGTCGGCGACGAGCTCGTCGCGGCCGACGGACTCGCCCGCGACCACGACGGCCCGGAGCGTCACACTCTGGTGGAATGTGGCGCCGTGGCGGACCAGCACGCCCTCCAGGAGGGCACGTGCGGCATAGTGCGCCAGGGCTATGACCCGGCCGTTGACGGTGGGGGCGGTGGTGGTCATGACTGCTCCTTCTCGTCCTTCTCGGTGAAGAGCCGTACTGCTGAACTCACGCGGAATACAGTACATGACTACTATGTACATGGCTACTATCTCCTTGTGGGCACCCACAACCGAAGCGGGGCGGGCGGTGGTTCCGAAAGAAGCGGCCTGGCTCAACCTGACGGCGTGACCGACGACCACACGCCGAACCACTGCTCGGCGCCGTACTCCTCGAACCGCTCCACCTCGGTGAACCCCAGCTTCGCCGCGAGGCGCATCGCGCGGTCGTTGGCGTTCTGGGTGCAGAGCACCACCGGCTCGCCGGGACGCGCGTCGGCGAACCAGGCGAGTGCCGCCGCGCACGCCTCGGCGGCGTACCCGCGTCCCCACGCCTCCGGCAGGAACATGTAACCGAGTTCGGCCTCCCCGCCATCCGGACGGACGTGACCCGGGCGTTCTGCCTCGCGCCGATCGAGCGTGATCATGCCGATCATCGTTCCGTCGAGATCGATCACGAAAAGGCCAGGGCGCCGCCCGGGCACCTCAGGCACCGCGCGTTCGAGCTCATCACGCGGTTGAGGGCCACCGATGTAGGTGCCCACCTCGGGCGAGGCGAACAGCTCGATGAACGCCGCACGGTCTCGGGCCTCGGACTCCCGGAGTACGAGCCGTTCCGTCCGTATCGGTGCAGGTGGCCAGGCGACGGGTCCGAGTCCAGTCATGGCGGGCAACCTATCGCACGCCCGTGAGAGTGATCCGAAAGACGGCCACATGCAGGTTGTGCAGGGTGGTGGCAGCGAAGGCGCCGTGTACCGCCCGCACGGCACGACCGGCTGCTGAGGGCTCTGTCGGACCGTGCCGAAGCCTCTGACGCCACGGCCTGACGCCGTTCAGCGGAAGGCGTCCATGCGCTGGGTGCCGATGACCGACAGCAGCCGCAGCGCCTCCTCGGACGGGGAGCCGGGGGCGGCGGTGTAGATGACGACCTGCTGGTCCCGGTCGGTGATGTGGAGGACGTCGCAGTTGACGGTCACCGGGCCGACCACCGGGTGCTGGAACGTCTTGCACAGCGTGGGCTCGGCGGACACGTCATGGGAGGCCCACAGCCGGGCGAACTCCACGCTGCCGGCAAGCAGTTCTTCGATCAGGCCGGTCAGCTCGGGGTCGTCGGGATAGCGAGCCGCGGCTGCGCGCAGGCGCTGCGCCGAGGCGCGGGCGAACGCGTCCGCGTCGGACACCCCGTACAACCGCCGCCCGTGGGGGCTCGGTCCGAGGAAGGCCCGGCGGACGAGGTTGCGCTCGCGCCGCGGCAGGGCGGAGAAGTCCTCCATGAGGGCGGCCGCCAGGTCGTTCCAGGCGAGCACCTCGAAGGTCGCCGACGTCACGATCGCGGCGGCCTGCGGCAGCCGGTGCAGCAGGTCGAGGATGCTCTGGCGCACCTTGCGCGGGGGCCCGGGCGGCGGGCCCGGCGGCGCGCCGGCGAGGTGGTGGAGGTGGACGCGTTCCGGGTCCGACAGACGCAGCGCCCGGGCCAGCCCGGCCAGCACCTCGCGCGAGGGGCGCGGGCCGCGCGCCTGCTCCAGCCGTGTGTAGTACTCGGTCGAGATGAACGCCAGCTGCGTCACCTCCTCACGGCGCAGCCCCGGGGTGCGGCGGCGCGGCCCGGTGGGCAGCCCCACCTCGGCAGAGGTGATCCGCTCGCGCCTGCTGCGCAGGAAGGCCGCCAGTTCTGGTCTGTCCACGTCCTCAGTGTGCGCGGGGTCCGGGGAGCCGATCCAGGTACAGCCGGTGCCTGGATCGGCTCCCAGGGCCGACGCAGGCTCGCTGCCATGAACAACACATCCACCACCACTCCCATCGGTCTGCTGGCCGGCAAGGTCGCCTTCATCACCGGTGCCGGGCGCGGCATCGGCGCCGCCGCGGCCCGCCTGTTCGCCCGGGAGGGCGCCGAGGTGATGCTCGCGGCCCGGACGGAGACACAGCTCAAGGCGGTGACCGAGGAGATCCGGGCGGCGGGCGGCAGCGCGGACTACGTGCTCTGCGATCTGGCCGACGCGGCCGGTGTGCGCGCGGCCGTGGACCGCGTCGTGGACCGGTACGGCCGCCTCGACATCGCCTTCAACAACGGCGCGACCATCCAGCGGCCCGGCCCCATGGACCAGCTCCCGGAGGCCGACTTCGACCACGTCTGCACCGTGAACCTCAAAAGTGTCTGGGTGGCCATGGTCGCCGAGGTCGCCGCCATCCGGGCCACCGCAGGAACAGGAGCCATCGTCAACAACTCGTCCATCGGCAGCCTGCGCGGCAACCCCGAACTGCCCGTCTACGGCGCGATGAAGAGGGCCGTCAACAGCCTTACCGAGTCGGCCGCCGTCACGTACGGCCCGGAGGGCATCCGAGTCAACGCGATCGCCCCCGGCGGCACACTGACCGAGATGATCCGCACCTGGGAGGCCGAATCGCCCGGAGTCCTCGACCGGATCAGGGCACAGACCCCGCTGCGCCGCGCCGCCGACCCCGACGAGATCGCCCAGGCCGCCGCCTGGCTCCTCAGCGACCGCTCCTCCTTCGTGACCGGTACGGTCCTCCGCGTCGACGGCGGGGCGCGAGCCTGAGCGGAACCGCCGGGTCCGCGCCGGGTGTGATCTCCCCCATTGCGGCCGACGGGCCGATGCGGCCAACCTCTCGTCGAACGAATCTCCGAAGAACTGTTATCGGGGGCTCACCGGGCGGTCTCCCAGGTATCGGACAGCACCGTTCGGCATTCGAGGACAGGGAAGCGATTGATGAGTACAGAGCACACGATGGCGTCGGCGGCACTGGTGACCGCTGCCCGGGCGGGTGACGCGGCGGCCCAGGACGCTCTGGTCAGCGCGTACCTCCCGTTGGTCTACAACATCGTGGGGCGTGCTTTGAACGGCTCGGTCGACGTCGACGACGTGGTGCAGGAGACCATGCTCCGTGCCCTCGACTCGCTGGGTGGTCTGCGTACTCCCGAGAGCTTCCGCTCCTGGCTCGTGGCCATCGCGATGAACCAGGTCCGGGCGCACTGGCAGGACCGGCAGTTCGCTTCGGGAGCCGTCGAGGAGGCCGAGGAACTCGCGGATCCGGGCGCGGACTTCGTGGATCTGACGATGGTTCAGCTGCAGCTCTCCGGCCAGCGCCTGGAGACCGCGCGCGCCACCCGCTGGCTGGAGCCGGACGACCGGGGACTGCTGTCGCTGTGGTGGCTGGAGTGCGCAGGTGAGCTGACCCGCGGCGAGGTCGCGGCGGCCCTGGAGCTGTCGCCCCAGCACACCGCGGTCCGCGTACAGCGGATGAAGGCGCAGCTGGAGGCGGCCCGCGTGGTGGTCCGGGCGCTGGACGCGCAACCGCCGTGCGCGGAGCTGCAGGGCGTGCTGGCCTCCTGGGACGGCCGGCCCTCCGCACTGTGGCGCAAGCGAATAGCCCGGCACGCCCGCGGCTGCGTGCACTGCTCCGGTCTGTGGAGCGGATTGATGCCCGCCGAGGGGCTGCTGGCCGGCCTGGGGCTGGTCTCGGTGTCGACCGCACTGCTGGCGAAGATGGGCGGCCCCGCCGCGAGCGAGATGGGACTGGCCGGCTCGGCGTCCCGGCTGGACGCCTCCACGGACCACGCCGCAGCGGGCCCGGCGGACGGTCGCCGCGCTGCGCGCGGCCGGTCGGCTTCCCGGGGCGAGGTCCGGCGGCGTCGGCGCATCCGGCGCCGGGCCGTCGGCGGCGCCGTCGTGGCGGCCTGCGTCGTGGGCGGCGGCCTCTGGTACTTCGGGACGGACTCCGGGTCGGGGAACGAAGGGGCGACCGCCGCGCGCGCCGCCGGCGATCCCGTGGTGGACCTCTCCGCACCCCGCGTCGTCGAGACCTCGGCCTCGGCCTCCCCGTCGCCGTCCCCGTCGACCTCGAAGAAGGCGAGCAGTTCCAAGAAGCCCCACCCGGCGAAGAAGCCCACGCCGACTCCCCGGCAGTCCACCCGACCGCCGCAGAGCACGCCCAGCACCCCGCAGGCGCAGCCCGCCCCGGCGGGCGATGTGGCGCAGGTGGTCGCGCTGGTGAACAAGGAGCGCGCGGCCGCCGGCTGCGGACCGCTCACCGAGAACGCGCAACTGGAGAAGGCCGCGCAGGCCCACTCCGACGACATGGCCGCCCGCAACTTCTTCGACCACACCAACCCGGACGGCGCCGACCCCGGTCAGCGCATCACCGCCGCGGGCTACCGCTGGTCCACGTACGGGGAGAACATCGCGAAGGGCCAGCAGACCCCGCAGTCCGTGATGGACTCCTGGATGAACAGCCCCGGCCACCGCGCCAACATCCTCAACTGCTCGTTCAAGGAGATCGGCGTGGGCGTCCACAAGGGTTCCGGTGGCCCTTGGTGGACACAGGACTTCGGCGCCAAGCTCTGACACCGGGCGAAGGGGGGAGGGGCGTCCGAGCAGAGTGTCGCTGCCGCACCGGCACGTGCCCCTCCCCACGGTCCAACTGAGGCGAATCCATGCAACCTTGAGGCCAGGAGGCGCAGGTACGCTGAGCGCGACCTGCCCACTCCTAGCAACGGGACCGATCTGATGGACCTCACCTTCGCCGGGCGCGTGATCGAATGGCGTGGGCCGTCGCCCTACTACTTCGTCGCCGTGCCGGACGAGGAGTCCGCCGACATCCGCGAGGTGGCCGCGATGGCCACGTACGGCTGGGGCGTGATTCCGGTCGAGGCCCGGATCGGCGAGGTCACCTTCACGACGTCGCTCTTCCCGAAGGACGGCTCCTACCTGCTTCCGCTCAAGAACGCCGTGCGCAAGCCGCAGGGGCTTACCGAGGGTGACGACGTGACGGTGGAGATGTCGGTGCGCCTCCAGATGATCTAGTCCAAGGGGTCAGTGATCGTAGGCGATCAGTGAGCGTAGGACGGTTTGTCAGGTGGCGTCGTTGTGCCAGATCGCGGCGGTCAGCGCGAGGATGCGTTGCATGACGCGGGCTATGACCCCTCCGGGTGTGCGCCCTCGGTGCCGTTCGAGGTCAAGCTGTCCCTTGAAGGTCTCGTTGATCGATTCGATGACCTGTCGCAGCGGCTTGAACAGGGCTGCGCCAGGCCGTTGCCGTTCACCTTTACGGGCAGGCCGCAGCAACTGGACTCCATGCTCGGACAGTTCGCGTTCGAAGCCACGGCCGAAGTAGTTCTTGTCGCCGATGAGCGTCTGTTCGTGGCGCTCTCGCAGAAGCTCGCATTCGGCGGCCAGGAGGTCGAGGAGGGTCTCCCGTCGTTGGCCTTGGCTCCGGTCAGGGCGCTGGCGATGGGCAGGCTCTGAAGGGTGCAGACCAGGTGCAGGCGCAGGCCCCAGAAGAAGCGCCTGTGGCTGGCGCAGTAGCCGTATTCGGCCCAGCCTGCCAGGTCGGAGCGTTTGACGGTCTCGCGGGAGCGGCCGCATTCCACCGGGGTGGAGTCCACGACCCATACATCGTCGCTCCACGCCGAGGTGGTGGTCAGGATCCGGTTGACGCTTCGCACCAGACCGGCGGCCTTGCGCAGCCGCTTGTTGTAGCCGGGCTGCTGGGGCAGGTAGGGGAAGAGGTGGCGCAGGTGCGCACGGGCATGGCGGAGCCATTTGGCCTCGGAGGTGAAGCCGAGTATGGCCTGCATCGTGGCGAGAGTGACCAGTTCGGCATCGCTCAGGCGGGGCGTGATGCCGACCGGCGGGCGCCACGGCGCCAGGTCGGGATGCTCCGTCAGCATGTCGTCGGTCGTCGCATGGAGTGCTGTCGCGAGGGTGTCCACGTCGTTCGCCATAAGACGATCTTGGACACCCTCGTTCTCGTCTCCGCAGGCACCCCTTGGACCACACCACCAGGAGGAACCAGTGTCATACCCGCAACCGCTCACCCCCGAGGAGCAACTCGCCGACGCGAAGAAGCAGCTGAGCCTCCCGCGTATCGTCGTGATCTGCGGCTCCACCCGTTTCATGACCGAGATGACCGAGGCCGATCTGCGGGAGACCAAAGCCGGAAGGATTGTCGTCAAACCGGGCTGTGACATGAAGTCGCCGCACGAACTCTGGTCCGATCCTGTCGAGGCCGAGGCGCTGAAGGTTCGACTCGACGATCTGCACCGAGCGAAGATCCGGCTCGCTGATGAGGTGCTCGTAGTCGGCGACTACATCGGAGACAGCACCCGAGCCGAAATCGCCTACGCCCGGTCGCTGGGCAAGCCCGTGCGGTTCACGCACCCCGAAGTCGACCCTGGCGCCTGATCGCCCGCTGCCACCTCGAAAACCAGGGCCGGCAGCCCGCCGCCTGACCGTCTCGCGGTGGCTTCGGCCGCCGCCCACCCCACACCCAGGCATCCCTTGGAATTGATCATCTAGCGCCGGATGCCGCGGTCGGATGCCGGATACCGCCTTCCCGGCGGGCGAGCCGGCACACAGCCTTGCCTGACAGGCGCGTCGCACCCCCGATGATTGCCTTGGCAACAGTTGTCTAGGCAATCACGATGAGTGTGTGACTACGACACACGGACTGCACGACCACCTCGGCTACTGGCTGCGACGGCTCTCGGACGAGGTCCACGCCCGCTTCGAAGCCGAGATCGGCCGGCACGGCGTCACCGTCTCCCAGTGGGGGGTGATGGCGAGCGTGTTCCACGGTCACACCACCACCAAGGCGGTGGCACAGCACATGGCCATCGATCCCGGAGCCGTCTCGCGGCTCGTGGACCGCCTGGTGGCCAAGGACCTGATCCGCCGCGAGCCCGATCCGGACTCCCGGCGCACCGTGCTGCTCGTCCTCACCGACGAGGGCCGGGCGCTGGTCCCCGTTCTGGCCGGCCTCGCCGACCAGAACGACGCCTACTTCTTCGGCTCGCTCGAGGTCCCGCAGCGCGACCAGTTGGAGAGCTGGATCCGCCGCCTCATCGGGGAACCCCACCCCGCGCTACCGCACGACACCGCTGAGGAGTCATCATGATCGCCCGTTCCCGCACCAAGACCGTGAACATCGACCGGCCCGTCGCCGAGGTCTTCGCCTTCCTGGCCGACCCGGCGAACTGGTCGAAGTGGGCCGTCGTCAACATCAAGTCGATCGAGCCCACCGAGGACCCCGACTGGTGGGCCATGTCGACCCCGGTGGGTCCGGCCCGGCTCCGCCTGCGCGCCGATGCCGAACTCGGCATCCTGGACCACGACTACCTGGACGACACCGCGTCCTGGCGGGTCCCCGCCCGCGTCGTCCCCAACGGCGACGGAACCGAATTCATGATCACCTTCTATCGGCCGCCGGGCTTCAGTGACGAGTTCTTCGACGAGCAGATCGCCCTGGTCGACACGGAACTCTCCACCCTCAAGTCACTCCTGGAAAACCAGGAGTGACCACGTTCGATCGGTGGGAAGCGTCGGCGTTCACCAATAATGTCGTCGACCCGCGAGTGCATGGCCCATCGAGCCCATGATCCACAGAACCGCGCCGACCACCACGAGAATGATGCCGATGGTCCACAGGATCGAGATGCCGGTGAGGAAGCCGACGATGAGCAGGATGATTCCGAGGATGAGCATGAGTGCCTCCTGCCGGTGTCGGAAGGTTTTCCACGTCTGCGAGTGCCCCGAAATTCCGGATAAACCCATGTGTGGCCCAGAAATCTTCGAGCTGCTGAATTGCCGAATCGGCGTCGTAACCGAACGCGCTGACCCGGCACTTTCAGTGGCGGCTGCTGTCCGACCGCGGAACGAGTCGCAGCGTATGCAGGGCGGTGCCGAGGTCGGCGAGGGCGGCGGGGTCGGAGAGCGAACGGCCCGTCAGCTCCTCTATCCGCCGGAGTCGATAGCGCACCGTGTTCGGGTGGATGAAGAGCCGGTTCGCCGTCTCGGCGGCGACGCCTCCCGCCGTGAACCAGTGCCCGAGCGTCTCCAGGAGCCGTGTCCGCTCGGGCGCGGGCAGTTCCAGGACCGGCCCCAGGACGACCTCGACCAGGCGCGCCGCCTCGGCAGGCGCGGCGGCGACCAGCATGGCGAGCGGACTGTCGTCGAAGCGGGCCACGCCCGGCCCGTCGCCCGGCAGCCCGGCCAGCGCCAGCCGCGCGAAGCGCAGCGCCTGCGGTGTGTCGCGCAGCGAGTCGAACCGGGGGCTGACCCCCACCCGCGCCGGACGGTGTCGCAGCGCCCTACGGCTCACCGTCTCGGCGTCGGGATGAGCCAGCGACAGCAGCCCGATCTGCTCGCCCGGCAGCAGCCGCCACGCCGACTGCACACCGGTCTGGCGCAGGGCCGCCTCGATACCGGGCAGGGGCTCTCCGCCCGGATCCGGCACGGAGGCGGCCACGACCGCGTAGGGCCCCCGCTCGGGCAGACCGAGTTGCCGTGCCGTCTCCCACAGGGTCGTCCGGTCCGCGAGCGCGCCCGTGAGCAGCGCCTCGACCAGCGCCGATCGGCGCGCCTCGCGCCGGAGCGCCAACTCGGCACTGGCCTCCCGGTAGGCCGCCGCGACAGCCTCCGCATAACAGCCGAACTGCGCCCAGATCTCCGACGAACCCGCCACCAGCTGGGCGTCCGTGACGTCCGGATGCCGCTGCGCCTCGTCGACCATCTGCGACCAGAGAAACTCGAACCCGATCCGATAGGCGTGCAGCGTGTCCGCGAGCGGCACTCCCTGCTCGGCGCGGAGCCGACCGGTCTGCTCCGCGGGCCGCACATCGGGTTCCGCTGCGAGCGCGAAACGCCCCAGCAACTGGTCGGCGTTGGCCGTGCAGGACTCCCGCAGAGAGGCGAAGGGGATCAGCGACTCGTCGGCGTAGGACTCCACCTCGGCGCAGATGCGCCGCGCCATCCGCTCACCCAGTTCCGGCAGCCGTCCCAGTAGGGCGGCACTCACCTCCGAGAGACTCATTCCTGCAGCGTACGGCTTGCTCTTTGTTCCCCGGAACAATCCCAGGCCGCGTGAGCTGTCCGTCTGGCCATGGACGCTTCCGGACACGGACGCCACGATGCCGTGAGCGCCGGCGGGGACCCGGCGAGCATGCGTGCGAGGAGGCATCATGGCCAATCTGGCGGAATTCCTGGCGGAGACGGCGGGCCGGCATCCCGAGAGTGCCGCCCTGCGGCTGGGGACGGCGACCACCACCTACGCCGAGCTGGACCGGCTGAGCGCCCAGGCCGCCGCCCTGCTGCGCACCGAGGGACTGCGCCCCGGCGACCGGGTCGCGCTGATGCTGCCGAACGTGCCCGAGTTCGTCGCCCTCTACTACGGCATCCTGCGCGCCGGCGGCATCGTCGTACCGATGAACCCGCTGCTCAAGGCCCGGGAGACCGAGTACCACCTGCGCGACTCCGGCGCCGTGCTGCTCTTCGAGTGGCACCAGGCACCCGGTGAGGGCGCCCAGGGCGCGGCCGCGGCCTCCGTGCGCCACATGTCGGTCGAACCAGCCGCCTTCGCGGCCGAGTTGGCACGGCTGGAGCCGCAGTACGAGATCGCCACCGTCGCCGGCGACGACATCGCCGTGCTGCTCTACACCTCCGGCACCACCGGGCGCCCCAAGGGCGCGGCACTCACCCACGCGGGACTTCGCCACAACACCGAGGTCAACGTCGTCAACGTGCAGCAGATGACCCCCGACGACGTGGTCGTGGGCTGTCTGCCGCTGTTCCACATCTTCGGGCAGACCTGCACGATGAACGTCGCCGTGCACAGCGGCGCCGCGCTCGTCCTCGTCCCCCGGTTCGATCCGCAGACCGTGCTCGACGCCATCGCCCGTCACGGCGCGACCATCTTCGAGGGCGTGCCCACCATGTACGCGGCGCTGCTCCAGCACCCGGGCGCCGACGAGGCCGACGTGTCCACCCTGCGCCTGTGCATCTCGGGCGGCGCGTCCCTGCCGGTGGAGATCCTGCACGGCTTCGAGCGGCGCTTCGGCTGCATGGTGCTGGAAGGCTTCGGTATGTCCGAGACCAGCCCCGTCGTCTCTTTCAACCACCCCGACCGCCCGCGCAAGGCCGGATCCATCGGGACCCCCATCCAGGACGTCGAGGTGCGGCTGGTGGACGACGACGGCCGGGACGTGAACCCGGGCGAGGTCGGCGAACTCGCGGTGCGCGGACCGAACCTGATGAAGGGTTACTGGAACCGCCCCGAGGAGACCGCCGCCGCCATACCCGACGGCTGGCTTCGCACCGGCGACCTGGCCCGGCAGGACGAGGACGGCTACCTGTACATCGTCGACCGCAAGAAGGACCTCATCATCCGCGGCGGCTACAACGTCTACCCGCGCGAGATCGAGGAGGTCCTCCACGAGCACCCCGCCGTCGCCCTCGCGGCCGTCCTTGGCGTGCCCGACGAACGGCTCGGCGAGGAGATCGCGGCAGCGGTCGTCCTGCGCCCGGGAGCCGAGGCGAGCCCCGGGGAACTCCAGGAGTACGTGCGGGATCGGGTGGCGGCCTACAAGTATCCCCGCCAGGTGTGGCTGGTGGACGCACTGCCCATGGGCCCGAGCGGCAAGATCCTGAAGCGGGAGATCTCGGCTCCGGTGCACTGAGCGCGCCGTGTGAGCCGACCGGTTCAGGGGCTGATTCCCAAGCTGGGTACCCAGCTTGGGAATCAGCCTGCGCAGCCGCGGGTGGACAGGCGATCGGCGATGCAGGCCGCGATGGCGGGGGTGACCGCGGTCATCTCCGGGCGCCAGCCCGGTACGGCGTTCACCTCGCAGATGGTGTAGGCGTCCTCGGCGGTGAACAGCAGATCCACCCCGGCGATGTCCAGGCCCAGGGCGCGGACCGCGCGCACCGCCAGCTTTTCCGCCTGCGGATAGCGGCCGGCGCACAGCGTGGCGGAGCCGCCCTTGGCCATGTTGGAGGCGAGGGTGCCGTTGTGGGAGGTGTGCAGGACGGCACCCACCGGTTCACCGTCGACCACGACCACGCGCAGCGAACGGCCGTGCGAGTGGGCCACATGCTCCTGGAAGAGAAACGGCGCCTCCTGGGTGAGACTGCCGGCCACCTCGCGAAGCAGGTGCGGGTCGGGGGCGAGGAAGACCTGCCCGCCCTTGGCGCCGTTGACGGACTTCACCACGCACGGCGTCCTCAGCCGGGGACTGCGCACGACGCCTTCGAGCGGAGCGGTGGCGTAGGAGACGGTGTCGGGCACCGGCAGCCCGGCCAGGGCCAGCTCCTGCAACTGCCACACCTTGTTACGGCACTTGAGCTGGGCGGCGACCGTGTTGACGAGGGTGCTGCCCATGCGCTCCAGGTGCCGTAGCAAGGTCACCTCGCGGTCGCTGTGCATGGGGCCGGCGACCTGTCGTACGCACACCACCTCAGGAGCGGGCAGGTCCGCGCCGCCCAGGGTACGCAGCACCAACCGCCCGCCCTGGACGCCGAAGAGCAGCTCGTCGGTGTGCCAGACCGCGAAGCGAGGGCCGTGGGCATCGGCCAGCGCTGCCGCCAGTTCGTGAGTGGACCGGCGCAGCACAGCCGGTCGCTGCCGCACCAGCAGCCACACATCGGCGGGTGCCGGAACCGCCGGCAGAGCACGGTGCTGTACGACCACTCCGACTCCTCACCTTCGCCACCTGCGCCCCCGGGCCGTCGAGTGGCCAGTCTCGCAGTTGCGTGATCGTGGTGTCACGGACCGTAGAACGCGGCAGGCGGAGCGCATCTCTGACGCCATGTCAGGCACCCTGCTCCTCGTCGGCCGAGCAGGCGCATCACCGCGAGGCGGGCTCTGTGCGTCCGGCCGGGGCGACGGCGTCGTCTCCCGCGTGCCCGGATCGGCCGAACAGCGCCGTCGCTGCGCCCATACCGAGCCCGGCCCCGAGCAGTTGGGCCGCGACGAACGGGACCACGGAGGCGGGGGCGATCCCGGCGGCCGTGTCGGTGACGACACGGCCGATGGTCATCGCCGGATTGGCGAAGGCGGTCGAGGAGGTGAACCAGTACGCGGACCCGATGTAGGCAGCCACCGCGGCCGGTACCAGCCGGGCACGGCCGCTGCGTTGCAGGCCGAGGACGAGCAGGATCAGCCCGGCGGTGGCGACGACCTCGCCCAACCACAGGTGTCCGGCGGACCGCTCGTGGGTCGAGAGCCTCACCAGTGGCTTCGCGAACATGGCGTCGGCCAGGATCGCGCCGCCGATCGCCCCGGCCACCTGTGCCGGTATGTACGCGGCGACCTCCCGCAGGGTCGGTCCGGTGCTCCGGCGGCGGCCGGCGTACCAGGCGGACAGCGTGACGGCGGGGTTGAGATGCCCGCCGGACACCGGCCCCAGCAGCGTGATGAGCACGCCCAGCCCGAAGACGGCGGCCAGCGAACAGGCCAGCAACCGCACACCGGCGTCCTGCGACAGCCGGGTGGCCTGGATCCCGGAACCGACGGCCACGACCACGAGCAGCCCGGTCCCGACGGCCTCGGCGGCGACGCGGGGCACTAGGGAACGGGTCATGCGGTGCACGGCGCTCGATGGGTCATGGGAGGCAGTCTGAGCGTGCACCCGAGCTCGCGGACAGTGGAGGAAAATCCCATCTTGCCCGGCATTTCTCGTCGGTTGCACGGTGCTCGACGACACGGCCGGCGCAGCGCCCTGGCGGTGGTGGCGCAGCCGGTCGAGTGGGTCGGTCAGGCGCAGGGACACCTCGTCGGGGTCGGACCCGGCGCTCCGAGTTCGAGCCGGCGGCGGAGAGTCGAGGGACTGGTACGGGTGCAGGACGGCAACGGTGGCCCCGTGCCGGGTCTGCCGCTGAACGTCCCCCGACGCGGACGCCTCCAGCGCCTCGGCGAGTCGGCGCAGGGCCATGGCCACGGCCAGGCGCTGCGGCCGCTCGGGATGGACGAAACGGCCGGCGACCGCCAACAGCCACGCGAGCGCGGCTCCGGCCGTCATCGCGAACGAGAACGGGAGAAGCACCGTGCCGAGCACGCCGAGCCGGGTGGCATCGCAGACGTAAGTGCCGTCGCGACCGCCACCGCCACCACGGCGGCACCAGTCGGCGACGCCCCGGGGAAGGGCCCACCCCGCGAGCGCCGACCCACAGCCCCCGCACGCCGTCACGGCCACGGCCACGGCCACCACCGCGAGGACCCGGGCGCGCAGGGCGTAGGGCAGATTACGGCCGAACGTGGTGGTGAAGGACCCCCGCATGGCGTAGACCGCGAGATCGGGCCGACCCGCCGCCACGATCGGCACTGCGACCAAGCCCATGGCCAGGGCGGCCCGCACGGCGAACGGGAGCGCTCCGTCCACCTCGTGCTGGGTCTGCGCGCCGCGTGGGGGGGCACGACCCGCGTCGGCGACCGAGCTCCGCCGGCTGTGCCCGCGCACGGGAAGGGAGAGTCGGCGCAAACCATGCGGCCCGGACCGCTCGCGCCTGCCCGAGGCGGCGCGCTCCGGCGGGCCGGCCGACGGGGACGGAACTACCCTGGTGGCGCATGAGCAGCTGGTTGCCGCTGGACGCGTTGCCCCGGCTGGCCGGTTCGGTGGCGCTCGGAGCCGTGGCCGGCGCGGTCGTCGGGCTGTCGGCCAGGGCGCTGCTGGGTGCGCTGGCCGCGATCGCCGCGACGGAGCTGGCCTTCGTGGTGGCGGGCTGGGCGGTGCTGTGGCCCATGGATGCCGCGGCCACCCACCGCAACGCCCGACGTGAGGACATCCGGCCCCTCGGCGAGGAACTCGCGGTCGTGGCGGTCGCTTCGTGCGGACTGGTCGCGATCGTGCTGCTGCTCCTGCTCGGCTCCTCCGACACCGGCCATGTCGGCGCCGCGCTCGCGCTGCTCGGGGTGTTCATGGCCTGGGCCGCGCTGCACCTGATGTACGCCACCCGCTACGCCTACGTCTACTACACCGCCGAGGGCGGGATCGACTTCAACTCCGACCAGCGGCCCGCGTACCGAGACTTCTTCTACTTCAGCTATAACCTCGGCATGACCTACCAGGTGTCCGACACCTCCGTCTCGAGTACGGCCATCCGTGTGATCGTGCTGCGGCACACGCTCCTGTCGTACGTCTTCGGCACCAGCATTCTCGCCACCGCCATCAACCTCGTCGCGGGACTCGTCACCGGCTGACGTCCTCGCGCGGTTTCGCACCGGACGCAGCAGGATGGGACGAGGGACCATCTCAGGAGGAGGCCGGTTCGTGCCCGAGTCGCAGGCAGTGATCGTCGAACCGGCCAGAGCCACCGTCTTCCTCGTCGTAACGATCGTGCCGGGCCGCGAGGAGGCGGTCCGCGACCTGCTGCAGGACGTCTCGGGCCTGCGCCGCTCGGTCGCCTTCCGCGCACCCGACGACCGGCTCACCTGTGTCGTCGGCATCGGATCGGAGGCCTGGGACCGGCTCTTCACCGGACCGCGCCCACGGGTACTGCACCCGTTCGTGGAACTGCGCGGCGTCCGCCACCGCGCCCCGGCCACCCCGGGGGACCTCCTCTTCCATGTGCGAGCCCGCCGCATGGACCTGTGTTTCGAACTGGGCCGGCTGATCCTGGAGCGGCTGAGCGGCGCGGTCACGGTGGTGGACGAGGTCCAGGCCTTCAAGTACTTCGACGAGCGCGACCTGCTCGGGTTCGTCGACGGAAGCGAGAACGCCGAAGGGCACGTCGCGGCCGAGGAGGTGTTCGTCGGCGACGAGGACCCCGACTTCACCGGGGGCAGCTATGTGATCGTGCAGAAGTACCTGCACGACATGACGGCGTGGAACGCCCTGTCCTCGGACGATCAGGAGAAGGTCATCGGGCGGACGAAGCTCGCCAACGTCGAACTTCCCGACGACATCAAGCCCGCCGACTCCCACGTGGCGCTCAACACCATCACCGACGAGCACGGCGACGAGCGCAAGATCGTGCGCGAGAACATGCCGTTCGGCAACCTCGCCGAGGGCGAGTTCGGCACGTACTTCATCGGGTACGCCCGTACGCCGGACGTCATCGAACAGATGCTGAGGCACATGTTTCTCGGCGACGGCCGAGCCGCGCACGACCGCATCCTCGACTACTCGACCGCGATGACCGGGTGCCTGTTCCACGTACCGACCGTCACCTTCCTCGACGACCCGCCCGCCGTACCCGGCTGAGCCCGCATCCGACTCCGGATCAGCCCTGTCCGTCGGGTGCCCCGCCGAGGGACACCACCACCGCGGTCAGCTGGCCCTCCGGCGCGCGGTAGCTCACCGAGTCTCCGGCCCGGCGGCCGAGGAGCGCGTGCCCCAGGGGACTGTCGGCCGTGATCAGCGTGGGGTCCACCACGTCCGCCAGCGCGCCGATCTGGAACGTGTCCTCTGTGCCGTCCTCGAATCGCACGGTGACCGTGCTGCCGACCCCGACCACATCGGTGGAGGGCCGGCCCGCGTCGGCTGCCTGCCGCAGCCGCGTGGTGATCTCGGAGATGCGGGCGTCCAGGCGATCCAGTTCATCGGCGCGCCGCAACTGGTCGGCCTCGTCGGCGCGGTCGCCGGTCGTGTCACTGTCGCGCAGAGTCGCCGCGACCGATGAGCGTTCCGCGCGGACTTCGGCGAGTTCCTTTTCGAGCGCCTGACGGGCGGCCTCACTGATCGGCTCGGGTTCGCTGGTCATGCGTGCTCCTGGGGCGTGGGGGAGAGGGATGAAGTGGCTGAAAACGTGAATTTTCGGTCATGCTAGTCGAGGTGCTGCGGATGATCCCTCGGCATGGCCTGAGGAGAGCGACGACGTCACAGGGGTCGGCCAGTGGCAGGGCAGCCGCCTGATCACGGGCGACGACATCACCGGCCAGCTCCAGACCCTCAAGCAGCAGCCCGGCGGCAACATCAACGTCGGCGGCAGCATCACCCTCGTCGAGTGGCTCATGGCCAACGGCGTGCTTCGTCCCAGGCCCGCAGCCGCGCCTTGTGCACGAGACACACCAGCAGCGCGAGCCGCTTCACCAGGATCCGCGACGGCAGCGCTACAGCGCGCAGAGCGGTCAGCCCCTGATGAAACACGTCAAGGTCACGATCGAGCCCGCGACCTGACGGGGCGGCACCCTCAAAGGCTCAGCGGCTCGACTTCTGGGACGCCACGATCGTGTCGACGGTCTGCTCGGCCCCGGCCAGCCGCTGCACGCGCTCCGCGAAGCCCGGGAACTGCGAGGCGACCTTGGTGAGGAACTTCAACTCGAGCGGCGCCACGTTGAGTTCGGCGACATCGCGCTCGATCGCCCGCGTCACGCCCTTGACGACCCGCTCCGGCGCGACGGTCCGCACCCCGCCGGGCGTCGGCGAGCCCGTGTTCGCGAACATCCCCAGCTCGCGTACGAAGCCCGGCTGGACGATCGAGACACCGACGCCCGTGCCGTGCAGATCCTGGCGGAAGGCCAGCGAGAAGCCGCGGAGCCCGAACTTCGTCGCGGTGTACATGGACGACGACTTGGTGGCCGCCATCCCCGACAGCGACCCGACGAAGCAGATGTGCCCGCGTCCGGCGGTCACCATGGCGGGAGCCAGCAACCGCGCGAGCATCGCGGGCGCGCGCAGGTTCACCGCGAGCGCCCGGTCGATCTGCTCCGGCGTGTAGTCGAGCACGTCACCGCTGGAGGGCAGGGCGGCGTTGGCGATGAGGATGTCGGTCCCGGCGGCTTCCTCGGCGAGGCGCACCACATCGTCGGCGTCACCGAGATCGGCCAGGATCGTGCGCGCGCCGTAGCGTTCGGCGAGGGGCTCAAGCGCCTCGCGCCGTCGGCCGGTGAGTATGAGGTCCGCGCCGCGAGCGGACATCTCCGCGGCGATCGCGCCGCCGATGCCGCCCGTGACCCCGGTCAGCAGAACAGTTGCCCCAGCAATGTGCACGATTACCCTCCCGTACTGTTCGTTCGAACGAACAATAGAGAGGGTGCGAGGGACTGTCCACCCGAACGCGGATGGAAGAATGCGGGGCATGCCGAACGACGCTCCCGCCGCCACGACGCGCCAGCGCATCATCACAGCCGTCCTGCAGATCATCGGCGAGGGCGGGGTCGCGGCGGTCACCAACCGGCGGATCGCCAAGGAAGCCGGAGTGTCACTCGGCTCGGTCACCTACCACTTCGAAACCCAGCACGATCTGCTGCGGGAGAGCCTGCTGCACTTCGTACGCGAGGAGGCCCGGTACTTCACCGAGCTGGCCGACCAGTGCCAGACCGAGGGCATCGACATCGAGGACGCGGCATCCCTGGCCGGGCAGGTCGCGTGCGGCACGGCACTGGACAGCGCCCATCTCGCGCCGTTCGAGCTGTACATCCAGGCCGGGCGCGACGAGCGGCTGCGTGAGGCGGCGGCGGAGGCGTTCCGCGCCTACGACCGGCTCGCCACCCAGATCCTCACCGCTCTGGGTGTGCCGGATGCGGAACGCCTTGCGGCCACCACCGTCGCGGTGGTGATGGGGCTGCAACTGCGGCGTCTGGCCACCGGCAGCCCCGCCGAGGACCTGGTCGACGCCCTCCTGCTGCTCGCCCGAGGCTGTCCGCCCGCTCAGTGACCGGCGGCAGGCCGCAGCAGTTGCGTCGCCTGTTCGCCGATGATGTCCCATGCGGCGGACGGGAGATCACCCAGCGCCGTCCAGCGCAGCGCGCCTATCGCGTCCTCGCTGCCGGTGTCGCCCGTGGCGCTGCCGCTGACCACGTCGTAACCGTCGCGTACGGCGACACGGAGGAGCTTTCGCCCGCCGGCGTCGGCGTGCAGCGCCGTGGCGACGACGAGCGGCGGTGCTCCGCCCGCTGCGGCCGGCAGTTTGCGGTAGGCGGTGGCGACGGGCTCACGCCAGTGGATGCTCAGCAGCAGCGGACGCTTGGCCGTCGCCTCGGACAGGTCGATCTCCTGCACACCCTCGGGTCCCAGCACCGAGGCCCGCGCGTCCAGGACGAGTGCCGCCGGCAGCAGGCAACGCAGCGTGCTGCCCACGAGGTTGCCGCCGACCGTCGCCGTCCGGCGTACGGCGCCGGTCCCTACCGAGGCGGCGGCCAGGCGTATGACGTCCGGGACCCGGTCGTCGATCCGGTTCAGCACCACGGCGGCGCCCAGCGTCTCGCGCCCGATGACGTTGGCCTCCGGGAGGCTGCGCAGCGACATGGCCAGTTCGGGGAACCCGTCCCGCTGCCAGTCGGCCCACAGCAGCGTCGCCCCGCCGATCGGCACGGCCCCCTCGGCCAGACACTCCCGCGCCTCGGACACGGAGCTGGGCAGTCGCAACAGCATCGCAGCCGACCTGCCTTTCTGGGTAGTTGAGCAGCGGGGCCGTGAACCGGTCGCCCGCCCACAGGCATGGCGCATTCTCGTCGCACGAAGTGGGGCGCACACAGGGCTCACACGAGCATGCCGGGCGTCGTCGAATCCCCCGCTGCTCGGGCAACGGGGACCGGCCCCCCTGCGGCGAAGACGGCATCCAAGCTCCCGCTAAGCTCGCGCGCATGAACGGTGAGGGCAGCGACAACAGCGGTAGACGGGTTGTCGACGGGCGGTTCGAGCTGGAAGCACGGCTCGGCGGTGGCGGTATGGGCATGGTCTGGCGCGCGACGGACCTGGTGCTGCATAGGAGCGTGGCCGTCAAGGAGGTCCGGCCGCCCGATCCCGACCTCGCCGAGTACGACCCGGAAGCCGCCGGGATGCTGCGCGAGCGGGTCCTGCGGGAAGCACGCGCGCTGGCCCGTATCGATCACCCCAATGTGGTGACCATCCATCATGTGGTCGACGGAGGTCCGGGTACCTACCCCTGGATCGTCATGGAGCTCGTCACCGGCGGCTCCCTGGCCGACCGCCTGGCCCGCGGACCGATGTCCCCCCAGGAAGCGGCACGGATCGGACGTGAGGTGCTGGCCGCGCTGCGCGCCGCACACCAGGCCGGCATCCAGCACCGCGACGTGAAACCGGCCAACGTCCTGCTGCGTCCCGACGGGCGTCCGGTGCTGACGGACTTCGGCATCGCGGCGATCCGCGAGGCGACCTCCCTCACGGCCACCGGGTCGGTCATCGGCACCCCCGACTACATGGCGCCCGAACGCGTCTCCGGCAAGGACGGCGGTCCCGCCTCGGACCTGTGGTCGCTGGCGATGATGCTCTACACGGCCGTGGAGGGCCACCACCCGCTGCGCCGCGGCACGACACTCGCCACCCTGGCAGCCGTCCTCAGCGAGGAGATCCCGCCGCCGGTCAACGCCGGTCCGCTGCAGGACGCCCTGACGCGGGTCCTCGTCCGGGACCCCGCGGCGAGGCCCGATGCCGAGCAACTCGACCGGATGCTCGCCGACGTCGCCCGCGAGCCCGAGTCGCCCACCTCCTACCAACTGCACCGCCCGTCGGCACCGTACGTTTCCGGGCCCGCCACGGCACCCACGGGCTTCGGCCCCGCGCCCGCGATGTCCGGAGGGCCGTACGCCGCTCCTGCGGCCCCGACGACGTTCCAGGGCCCGCAGGACGCGCGTCCGGTCTCTCCCACCGTCCCGGTACGGCCGGACCGTGGCCGGCGCTGGAAGGTGGTGGGCCTGCCCGTCGCCGCAGTGGCGCTCGCCGGGGTTCTCGTCTGGGCGGGGCTTCCCGACGGAGACTCGAAGGCAACCGATTCCGCCGCGTCCGGCGGCTCCGCCGGCAAGTCGCCGTCGGGCGGCGGCCCGACCGCCCCGGACGTCACGCCATCGGCGAAGGAGTCGACCGGCGCGACGGCGAGCGCGAAGGAGAACATGCTGACTCCGGCCGGCATCCGCACCGCCATCAGCGCGTTCAAGCAGCAGACCGGACGGACCCGGTTCGGGTCCTTCGTCGTGTATCCGGAATACGTCTCCGCCGACCTGATGGTGAAGGGCAGCGACACCAAGAAGGACTCGTACACCTATCGCCCCGGCCAGGGCGTCCAGAAGGGCATCATCAGCGACACGCTCAGCGGCGAGGAGAAGCCCGTCAGCCTGGACGACTTCGACTGGGACAAGGTCCCGGCCCTGCTGGCCGAAGCAGAGCGGAAACTGAAGGTCGATCACGTCACGACCCGCTACCTGACGGTGATCCTTCCGGGCAACCCCTTCGGCGACCCTGCCGGAATGTCCGTCTACCTCACCAACGCCTACGGCCAGACCGGCTACCTCCAGGCGAACACCCAGGGCAAGGTCACCAGGGTGATGCCCAACGAGGGCTGACGCGGCATGTGAGGCAGGTCACTTGGCAGGGTGGAACTCGAGAGACGGCATCGGCGAACAGGAGGTGACCACGACACGGCTTTCGAGGGATACGACATGAACCACAGAGGTGAGGCGTGACGCTCCAGCCGGGCACCGCTGCCGCACTCGCCACGGCAACGGACGGGGTCGGTGACTCCGACGGCTCGGTGATCGAACGGTCCTGGCGGACGCCCGACGCATTCGCCCTGATCTTCGACCGCTACGCCGACGACATCCACCGCTACATCGCACGACGTCTGGGCTCCGACACCGCCGACGACCTGATGGCGGAGACCTTCGTGATCGCGTTCCAGCGTCGTCGGCGCTACGACCTGTCGCACGCGCACGCTCGGCCCTGGTTGTACGGGATAGCGACCAACCTGATCGGGCGTCACCGCAGGGACGAGGCACGCCGGCTGCGGGCACTGTCGCGCATGGCGTCACTGTCCGCGGACCGGGAGCACGAAGGCCCCGAGGACGGGATCACCGAGAAGCTCAGCACCGGCGGGACGCACGGCACCCTGGCCGGCGCTCTCGCCGCACTGCCCGCCCGGTACCGGGACGTGCTGCTGGTGATCGCCTGGGGAGAACTCGACTACACGGAGGCCGCGCAGGCCCTGGGCGTGCCCGTCGGCACCGTGCGCTCCCGCCTGCACAGGGCCCGCACCAAGCTGCGTCGGGCACTGGGCGCACCGGATCCCACCACCTCGACCGCGCCCCAGAAGGAGACGGATCATGGATGAACTGACGATGGTGCGCGGCTGGGAAGCCGACCGGCACGCCCTGTCCGACGACGCCCGCGTCGCCGCCCGGGCCCGCCTCGGAGCCGCGATGGTCGAGGAGTCCCGCAGTGGCGCATCCCGTGGACATGCACTGAGCCGACGCCTCGTCTTCCGTACCGCACTCGTCGGCGTCACCGCGGCGGCAGTGGGCGTCACGGTCGTGGTGGCCGACGACGCCAAGGACGACGACAAGCCCCGTCTGGGCGCGATCAGCGCAACGGAGGTGCTGCAGAAGGCCGCTGACAGGTCACGCGCCGCGGGCAACGACCTGCCCGTGCCGCGCAACGACCAGTACTTCTACACCAGGACCTACATCACGCGGACGCCGGTCAAGGGCGGCAGGACCAGGACGTGGACCGACGAGAGCTGGATGTCGGTGGACGGCTCCAAGCCGTCCCTGCGTCAGGAGCACGGGAAGATCCACCACGATCCGCCGCTCGGCAAGCACGAGGTGCGCTGGCCTCCCACCGTCTACTCCAAGCTCAAGACCATGCCCACGGACCCCGACAAACTCCTCGCCCAGTTCAGGGGGAGCCAACCGAGCACGCCCCACAACGACATGTACGCGTTCTTCAACGGATGCATGCTGCTCATGGGACCGCGTGTGATGCCCCCGGGCTTGCAGGCCGCCGCCTTCGAAGCGCTGGCGAAGCTTCCCCGGATCCGCCTGGACTACGACGAGGTGGACGTGGCCGGCCGGACCGCCGTCGGAGTCTCGTACCCCAAGACGGCGTGGACCTTCCTCTTCGATCGCAAGACCTACGACTACTTGGGCCTGCGGACCAAGGGGAGCAGCCCGAAGAAGGTGCACGGCGAGTGGAAGCAGGCCAACTGGTACTACGAGACCAGGATTCTGCAGGACGTCCAGGTGGTCGACCGCATCGCACAGCACGGCTGAGCATCCTAGGACGCGGTCCGGCAGAATGACGGCCATGAACGGGAACCAGAACACCAGTGCGACGGCCGCCGAGCCCAGGCCGCCGCTGACGGCCGACCTCACCGGTACCGAGCTGCTGCGCTGGTACTGGACGCTGGACGAGCTCACCGGTCTCGCCCGCACGATGGGCGTCGCGCGGCACGGCGGCAAGGCAGCGCTCACCGCCCGGCTCGCCGCGACGCTGGACGGCCTGCCGCTGCCTGCCGCCCCGGCCCGCCGTCGCCCGGCGACCGTGCAGTTGGCCGAGCCCGTCGACGGCGACACCGTGATCCCGGCCGGACAGCGGTGCAGCCAGGTCCTGCGGAGGTACTTCGTCGAGGCGATCGGCCCCGGCTTCCACTTCGACACCTTCATGCGCGACTTCATCGCTCAGAATGCCGGCCAAACCCTGGCGGACGCCGTTGCTCACTGGCACGCCACGCGCCCGGACGCGGCCCGGCCCCGCGAGATCGAGGAGCAGTTCGAGTTCAACCGCTTCACCAGCGCCTGGCACCGCCAGAACCCGGCCGGCACCCGCGCCCAGGCTCTCGAAGCCTGGTACGCCCACCGCGCACTCCCCAAACTCCCCGGCGGCGGCTGACGGGGCACGCTCGTCGGGCGAGGACGGAACGAGCCGGTTCCGGTCAGCCCGAAGGGCGCGTACAACGATGGCGGCGCCGGTCGGCATCATGGAGTGCCGACCGGCGCCGCCACCGCAGCACATCACAGCGTCGCGGTCGTCCCCTCCCCGGAGCCGCTGCCCGCTAGCCACTCGTCCCATCCCAGGTTGAAGTCGGCGTAGCCGTTGTCGGCCGGGGCCTTGGCGCGGGTCGAGCCGGTGATGGTGACGGGGTCGCCCTGCTTGACCTGGCCGTAGAACCACTTGGCGTCCGACAGGGACAGGTGGACGCAGCCGTGCGAGCCGCGGGCGCTGCCGCTGCCCGGATTGGGGTCGCCGGTCGAGTAGTGCACGTACGTGCCGGACTGGGTCAGGTGGATGTCCCAGGGAAGCGTCAGGTCGTAGTAGTTGGGGCTGCCCTTGTCGCAGCTGATGCCGACGCTGCAGGAGGTCATGTGGACCTTCTCCTGCTTGTCGATGACGGCCATCGTGCCGTTCCACGTCGGATACTGGGGGCTGCCCGCATTGATCGACAGGGTGCGCACCAGCTTGCCGTTCCGGGTCACCTTCATGGTGTGGCCGGTCACCGACACATCCGCGCGCACGTCGTCGCCGACCTTGAAGGTGTGCGTGTAGGTGCGCACGCCGTAGCGTCCGTTGCCGTTGCTGACGCCCGTCATGTCGGCGTCGATCTTCACCGTCGTGCCGGAGGGCCAGTACGTCTTCGGGCGCCAGTCCGCGCGCCTGTCCCCGAACCAGTGCCAGGCGCCGGCCACCGGCTGCGAGGCGCTCACCTTCATGTGCTTCTCGACCGTGGCCCGCGCCTTCGCCGCCACCGGGTTCGTGAAGACCACCGAGATCGGCATGGCCACACCGACCGTGTTGCCCGTCTGCGGGGTGATCGTCTCCAGCAGCATCGGCGGGCCCGCCGGCTTCTTCGGCGACGGAGAGGCGCTCGCACTCGGCTTGCCCGGCGCCTTCGCGTCGTCACCACCGGCCTTGTCGCTGCCGCCCCCGCCGCCGCAGGCAGTCACGCCCACCAGCATCGCACCCGTGACAAGTGCGATCCCTATGCTGCCCTTGCGCCGTCCCACGCCCCGCCCCGCTCTCTCGCTCTTCGGCCCTGAAGGGCCCGACTCCCTGTCAGACAGTGAGGACCCGGGCCTCAGTTGCACGTGTCGTGTAAAGCATGTCCCAAAAATCGGCGCGCATCCCCGGATCGGGGCCGCTGACACAGGTCTTCTGCCTGCTGATTTCGCTCGTTTCCACGCTGACGCTCCCGTAGGGTGCACGGGTTGCCGTGACGGAGAGGCGGGGCGAGGCGTGGCAGCCGGGGCAGTGACGCGGGAGCAGTTGGCGGGGGCGGCTCGGGCCGCGCTGGGCGGCGGGCGGCGGCTGGAGGCGGTCGAGCGGGTCGCGGGCGGCAGCAAGAAGGGCGTGTACCGCCTGCTGCTGGACGACGCGACGACGGCGATCGCCTACCTCTGGCACGACGCCGAGAACTACTGGCCGGCGGCCGAGGGCGACGACGACCTCACCGACCCGTTCTCGCCCGGCCTCGGGCTCGACCTCTTCGAGGCCGCCCACGCCCGGCTGGACGCGCTCGGCGTCCGCGTCCCGGCCATCCGCCTCGTCGACCGCGAGGGCACCCACGGTCCGGCCGACCTCGCGATCGTCGAGGACATCCCCGGCGAGAACCTGGAGCAGCTGCTCGCCCGTGGCCCGAGCGCGGCAGCCCCCGTCATGGACCGGCTCGGGGAGGCGCTGGACGCGATGCGGCGGCACCGGGCGTCCACGTACGGCAAGGTGGCCGTGGTCGACGGCGGCGGCACATCGCAGGGGACGTCGTGCGAGGGAGTGGTCCTCGACCGCGCACTGCGGGACCTCGCCGAGGCCGCGTCGCGCGACCCGCGGATCGCGGAAGCCCGCGACCGGCTGGAGGAGCGACTGACGGACCTCGCGGCGGCTGTGCGGCCCCGCGCGCAGTACGCGGTCGTGCACGGCGAACTCGGGCCCGACCACGTGCTGGTCGACGCGACCGGGAACCCCGTGGCGATCGACTTCGAGGGCTTGATGTACTTCGACGTCGAGTGGGAGCACGTCTTCCTCCGGATCCGCCTGCACGACGCCTACCGTCCACTGGCGGTGGACGGCCTGGACGAGAACCGGCTCGCGCTCTACACGCTCGCCCAGCGTCTCTCCCTGACGGCGGGGCCGCTGCGCCTGCTCGACGGGGACTTCCCCCACCGGGCGGCGATGGCGGACATCGCCGAGCACAACCTGAAGGAGACGCTGGCCCTGGTCCACGCCTGAACGCAGGAGCGTGTGGTCACAACATGACGTGCTTGACCTGTGTGTAGTCGAGCAGGCCGGTCAGGGAGAGGTCGCTGCCGTAACCGGAGTGGCGCACACCGCCGTGCGGCATCTCCGAGACTGTCGTGCCATGGGTGTTGACCCAGACGATGCCGGTGTGCAGGGCGCGGCTCGCCCGCATGGCCCGGTCGTGGTCGCGGGTCCAGACACTCGCGGCCAGTCCCTGCGGAACGGCGTTCGCCATACGCAAGGCCTCGGACTCCTCGGTGAAGGGCTGCACGGTGACGACCGGGCCGAACACCTCGCTCCGTACGATCTCGTCCTCCTGCCGGGCTCCGGCGACCACCGTGGCCTCGTGGAAGTAGCCCGGGCGGTCCAGGGCCCCGCCCCCGGTGACGACCTCGGCGTGCTCCGGGAGCCGCTCCAGCAGGCCGCGCACGGAGGCGAGTTGGGCGGCGTTCGCGAGGGGACCGAAGTCGGCGTGCTCGTCGTCGGGGCCGCCGGGCAGCAGCCGTGCGGCCCGGTCGGCGAAGGCGTCCAGGAAGGTCTCGTACACACGATGGTGGACGAGGATCCGGGTGGCGGCCGTGCAGTCCTGCCCCGCGTTGTAGAAGGCCAGCGACGACAACTGCTCGACCGCTGCGTCGAGATCTGCGTCCTCGTGGACCAACACGGGTGCGTTGCCGCCGAGTTCGAGGTGCAGCCGCTTGAGGTCGGCGGCCGCCGCGGCGGCGATCTCCTGCCCGGCACGGACGCTGCCCGTGACGGCGACGAGCCGGACGTCCGGGTGGGCCACCAGCGAGCGCCCGGTGTCGCGGTCGCCGCACACCACGTTGAGCACCCCGGGCGGCAGATGCCCGGCGGCCAGCCGGGCGAGGAGAGTGGCCGACGACGGCGTGGTGTCGGACGGTTTCAGGACGACGGTGTTGCCGGCCGCCAGCGCGGGGGCGACCTTCCAGACGGCCATCATCAGCGGATAGTTCCACGGGGTGATCTGCGCGCAGACACCGACCGGCTCTCGGCGCAGGACGGAGGTACGGCCCGGCGTGTACTCGGCCGCGGCGGCGCCCGGCAGGTTCCGGGCCGCCCCGGCGAAGTACCGCAACACGTCGACGATCGCGGGCAGTTCGTCCGCCAGGAAGAGTGCGCGCGGCTTGCCCGTGTCGGTCACCTCGGCGCCCGCCAGCGCGCCGGCCTCCCGCTCCAGGGCGTCGGCGATACGCAGTAGCGCGGTCTGCCGCTGCGCCGGAGTCGTGGCCGACCAGCCGTGAAAGGCCTGCTCGGCTGCCCGGCAGGCCGCGTCCACGTCCTCGGGGCCGGAGAGCGGGGCCGTGCCGTGGGGGAGTCCGGTGGCCGGGTCGATCAGCGGCACGGAGGCACCGGAGGCGGCCGGTACCTCCTTGCCGTCGATGTGGTTGAGGCGGACGTCGTCAGCCACGGCGCAGCGCCTCCTCGGCGGCGGCGCGGCCGGTGCGGACGGCGCCCTCCATGTATCCCGCGACCCACTGGTCGGAGCCGCAGACGTAGAACGGCGGCTCGTGCGTGCCGTGCAGCGGGCCCACCGTCATGACCTCGCCCGGCGGCCACTGGGTGACGTAGCCCTGGGTCCACGGGTCGGTGCCCCACAGCCGCAGATGGCAGGCGGTCGGCCGCAGCGCCTCGTCGCCGAACATGGCGGCCATCTCGGCGAGCAGCTCGGGCGTGCGCAGATGGGGCGGGGTGCCCAGCAGGACGCCGTAGCGCTCGGGCGGGACCAGCGCCGACAGGACACCCTCGTTCTGTGGCCAGGTACTGCCCAGAACGCCCTCGGTCTCGGAGAGGCCGTTGAGCCCGTTCGCGCGCCAGAACGGACGGTCGTACACGGCGGCGAACTTCGCGGCCGTCGCCTGTCGTTGTCGGTGCAGCGAGGCCAGACGGGCGTCGCTGACACCGGTGACGGCGACCGACCGGAGCGGCCCCACCGGCAGGGCACTCACCACGGCCGCCGCCGTGAGCACTTCGCCGGTGACCAGGCGTACGGCGCAGTGGCCGGGGCGTACGTCCAGCGCGGCGACCGGCGAGCCGAGGCGTATGCGCGGCCCCAGCTCGCGGCCCATGACCTCGGCGAGGGTGGCCGACCCTTCCGCCAGTCGCAGTCCCTCCCAGTTGTCGTAGTCGTAGTCGCCCGTACCGGGGACCGCCGCGCTCTTGCGGAGCGCGGCCAGGAGCGAGATGCGCTCGTACGATCCTCCCGCCAGGGCCAGTTGGCCCATGTCCCACAGCCGCACCACTGCGGGTGTGGCGTGGCGGGAGCGCAGCCAGTCGGCCACGGACAGCCGGTCCAGGGCGGTCGCGTCCGGGTGCGACCAGGGGTCGTCGGGGTCCACAGTGGAGGCGAGTTCGCTGAACTCCTTGCCGACTTGCTCGTGTCGGGCCATGTCGCCGGGGCCGAACCAGTGCGGTGGGTCGCCGGCCGAGCGACCCTCGGGTGTGGAACGGGTGATACGGCCGGGTTCGGCGACGTAGCTGGCGACCAGCTCCAGGCCGAGTTCCTCGGCGAGTTGCAGGTATGCGGTGTGGGCATGGCCGACCACTTCGCCGCCCAGCTGGACGGTGCGGCCGTCGGGCGTGCGGGTCTGCTCGACCCGGCCGCCGACGCGGTCCCGGGCCTCCAGGACGAGCACGTCGGTTCCGGCGGCCGCGAGGTCCCGGGCGGCGGCGAGCCCGGCGAGACCCGCGCCGAGCACGATCACGTCGTGATGCATCAGCTTCGCTTTCGTGAGTGAGGCGGGTGGGGATCAGGCCAGGACCAGACAGTGTTCGGGCCGCCAGCCGAACTCCACCGTCTCTCCGCCGCTCCAGCGGTCCTCCATGCGCGCACGGGCCGTGTTCTGCTCCAGCACGGACAGCGTCACGCCCGGGGCGAGTTCGATCAGATAGGTCGTGGTGGGGCCGCTGTAGACGGTTTCGCGGATGACACCGGTCAGTATCGACATGCCCGGTTCGAAGTCCGACAGCCAGATCTTCTCGGGGCGCACCGACACGCTGACGGCGGTGCCGTCCGCGATGCCGCTCCGGGCGCCGACCGGCAGGGCGGGCCCCTGGTCCAGGGCGACCTCACCGCCCCGGTAGGTGCCGGTCATCAGGTTGGAGGTGCCCATGAAGGAGGCGACGAAGCGGGTGGCGGGGTGTTCGTAGACGTCCTCCGGGGTGCCGCACTGTTCGATACGGCCCTCATTCATCACGGCGATCCGGTCGGACATGGTCAGCGCCTCGTCCTGGTCGTGGGTGACGAAGACGAAGGTGATGCCGACCTCGCGCTGGATCTGCTTCAGCTCGACCTGCATCTGCCGGCGTAGCTTCAGGTCGAGGGCGGCCAGCGGCTCGTCGAGCAGGAGGACGGCCGGACGGTTGACGAGCGCGCGGGCGAGCGCGACGCGCTGCCGCTGGCCGCCGGAGAGGGTACGGGGTTTGCGGTCGGCGAGGCCGGCGAGCTGGACCAGGTCCAGCATCTCGCCGACACGCTGCCGTATCTCGGCCCTGGCGACGCCCTTGCGCTTCAGCCCGAAGGCCACGTTGTCGGCGACGCCGAGGTGGTCGAACAGCGCGTAACTCTGGAAGACCGTGTTGACGTTGCGCCGGTTCGGCGGCAGCGCGGTCACGTCCTCACCGGCGAGGAGCACCGAGCCCTCGGTGGGGTCGCTGAACCCGCCGATCATGCGCAGCGAGGTGGTCTTGCCGCAGCCGGAGGGGCCCAGCAGGGAGAAGAAGTGGCCGGCCTCGATGTCCAGGTCGAGCCGGTGGACGGCGTAGGAGTCGGCGAACTGCTTGGAGACGCCGTCGAGCCGGACGGCGGGGGTCGCGTCCATGGATCACTCTCCGGAGAGGATGTCGAGGCCGCCGCGGCGGCCGAAGAGGCGCGGGATGAACAGGGCCAGGGCGATCAGGGCGATGGAGCCCGCGAGCATCAGCGTGCCGACCGCGTTGATCGTGGGCTGCACCCCGAAGCGGATCGCCGAGTAGATCCGCACCGACAGCGGCTGGGGGTCGACGCCGGTGGTGAAGTAGGCGAGGACGAAGTCGTCGAAGACGAGCGCGAAGATCAGTACGGCGCTGGCCAGTACGGCGGGGAGCAGGGCCGGCAGGGTCACCAGGCGGACCGCCTGCCACCGGGTGGCGCCGAGGTCCATCGCGGCCTCCTCCACCTCCGGGTTCAGTGCCGCGACCCGGGACCGGAGGATGACCGTGACGTACGAGATCGAGAAGGTGATCTCGGCGAGCATCACCGTGCCGGTGGACAGAGCCACGCCCAGGCCCTTGAACAGCAGCATCGACGCCACGCCCGTGACGATCTCCGGCGTGATCAGCGGCACCAGCATGATCAGGCCGGCCAGCGAGCCGAGCCGGGTGCGGCAGCGGACCAGGCCGAGCGCCAGCGCCACACCGAGGACGACCGACCCGGCCATCGCCACCAGGGAGATCCGCAGGCTGGTGCCCAACGACGAGATGAGGACGTCGTCGTGGACGAAGGCCCGGTACCAGCGCAGGCTGAACCCGCCGAACACGGTCAGGGACTTCTTGGAGTTGAAGGAGAACAGGGCCACGACGGCGATGGGCAGGTAGAGCAGCGCGAAGAAGAGCCCGGTGATCGCGATGAGGATGCGTGGCCGGCGGTCGGCGCGGCCGCGCCGCGTGCGGGTACGGGCCGCCGGCCGGGCGGGGGCGGTGGCGGAGGACGGCTTGAGCAGCGTCATCGGCGGGCCTCCGCCTCGTCCTTGCGGGTGCGCCGCAGGTAGCCGAACATCCCGACCAGCAGGACCAGCATCAGCAGCATGGTGAGCGCGGAGCCCAGCGGCCAGTTCTGGCCCTGGAAGAACTTGTCCTGGATGAGGTTGCCGATCATGATCTGGTCCGGTCCTCCCATGAGCTGTGCGCTGACGAAGTCGCCCATGGCGGGCAGGAAGACCAGGACGAGTCCGGCCGCCGCTCCCTGCCGGGTGGCGGGCAGGGTGACGTAGAAGAAAGTGCGGACCGGGCCGCCGTACAGGTCGCGGCCGGCCTCGATGAGGGAGACGTCCAGCCGCTCCAGGGCCGCGTACAGCGGGATGATCATGAAGACGACGAACCCGTAGACGAGTCCCGCGACCACGCCGACTCCGGTGTTGAGGATCTTCGTGCTCCCGTCGGCGAGCCCCACCGCGCGCAGGGCGCGCAGCACGGGTCCGTCGTCGGAGAGGACCACCGACCAGCCGTACATCCGCACCAGGTAGTTGGCGAAGAACGGCACCACGATCGCGGCGATCAGCGCGTGTTTGTACCGACCGCCGTGCAGGGCGATGGTGTACGCCACCGGGTAGGCGATCAGCAGGCAGATCGCGCAGGTCAGCAGGGCGTAGCCGAGAGAGCGGGCCAGGACCTCGGTGTAGGCGGGGTCGGCGAGGGCGCGTATCGCGGACAGGTCGAAGCCGAAGCGCGGGTTGCCGAGGTCGTCGGTGGTGCCGACCGCGAGAACGGCGACGAGGACCAGTGAGGCGATCAGGAAGCCGGTCATCCAGAGGGTGCCGGGCATCATGAACCAGACCCACATCCGGTTTCCGGTGGTGTCCCGGCGACGGGTGCGCGAGGAAGGGCGGGTGCGGGTGCGTGAGGAGGGGCGGATCAGCGCCATGGTCAGCCCGCCTTCACATGGGTCCAGGCGGTGTCGCGGGCGTCCTCCGCCGCGCGGCCGCCGTTGCGGAAGAACAGGTCCGCCTTGAGGTCGTCCTCGGTGACCAGGCACTCGGGGAAGGGCTTGACCAGCTCGGCGTAGGTCTTCTCGGAACCGGCCACCGGCATCGGGTAGCCGATGTACTCGATGTTCTTCTTCACGTTCTCCGGCCGGAGCATGTAGTCGATGAACAGCATCGCGGTGCCGGGGTGAGGGGCGTTCCAGGGGATGGCGTAGCAGTCGGAGTTGATCGGCGTGCCCTCCCTCGGGGCCTGGAAGCCGAACACGGAGGGGTCCTTGGCCTGGTTGAGCATGGCGGCCATGTCACCGCTCCAGGCCTGGGTCATGACCGCGTTGCCGTTGAGGAGGTTGTTGTAGCTGTCGCTGGAGAAGCCGCGCAGCCGTGGGCGAAGCGTGCTCAGCAGGGAGGTGATGCGGTCGAGGTCACCGGTGTCTCCGGTGCTGACGCCGAGGCCGAGTTCGAGGGCGCCCATGCCGAGGACCTCGTCGCGGTCGTCCAGCAGAAAGACCTTGCCTCTGGCCTTGTCGCTCCACAGGTCCTTCCAGGACCCGGTCAGGTCACCGATCTTGTCGCGGCGCCAGCCGATGCCGGTCTTGTACGCGGTGAAGGGCACCGTGTGCGCGGAGCCGGGGTCGTACCAGGGGTCGGCGAAGTACGCGTACGCGCCGAACACGGCGTGCGAGTTGGTGAGCTGGGAGTGGTCGATGCGGCGCAGCCGGCCGCCCCGGACCAGGCGCTGGGCCCATTTGGCCGTGGGGAAGACGATGTCGTAGCGGTTGCCGGCGTTGAGCTTGGCGACCATGCCTTCCATCGAGTCGAAGTTCGACTGGATGACCTTGACGCCGTACTCCTTCTCGAACCCCTTGAACACGGACGGGTCGACGAAGTCGGCCCAGTTGAAGTAGACGAGATCGCCGTCGACACGCGCCCGGACCGGGGCGAGCTGCTTGGCGTCGGGCGTTTTGGCGGGCATGAACCCGCAGCCGCCGGCCGCGGCGCCCAGCAGGCCGCAGGCGCCCGCTCGCAGCAAGGTGCGTCGGGTCGGCGGTGGTACCTCGGGGGACATGGAACGTCCTCTCCGTCGAGGAACGGCACAAGTCCAGGGCGGGACCGGCTGGTCGGCTCACGGAGGCCCTGACTCCGTAGGGAGGACCGGTCTGGGGAGGGTGCGTGCGTCAGCGGACGCGGCGTAAGCCCGACAGGAGACGTACGGCGTACGGCGCGCGGGAGGACGTCACCGGGTGTCCCCCTCCAGGTCGTCCCGGACCCGGCGGGCGAACCAGCCGACGGCGGCCTCGCGCTGCGACAGCGGCCCCGGCTCGAAACCGGGCGTCCGCAGGCCGGCCTGCACGCGTTCCACCAGCTCGGCGTCCTCGTCGTTGGTGACCCAGCCGATGTGGATGTTCAGCCGCCGGGCCAGCCGGGTGCGGACGCTCTCCCCGTGCCGGGTGTAGAAGCCGCCGGGGATCGCCGCCCGGTCCTGGGCGGTGGGCAGGGCGGTCCACGCGAGCACGTGGTCAGGGTAGAAGTCGATGAGCGTGTTCGGATAGATCACCGCGTACCGCCACACGCGCCGGTCGGCCTCGGTCAGTCCCGGCATCGGCGTGGCGAGCCGCTGGTAGAGCCGCTCGGTCCAGTTCGAGGAGGGCTTGTCGCGCAGCGGGGACTCGAACAGGACGTAGTTCTCCTGCACGTCCACCGTGTAGGCCTGGTAGTCCAGCAGCCGCATGAGCGCGGGGTGGGCCACGGGGACGTGGTAGCCCTCGAGATAGTTGTCGACGATGACCTTCCAGTTGGCGTTCTGCTCCTCGCCGCCGGACAGGTCGTGGATGCGGTGCCTGCCGACGGGGACCAGGCCGGGGTCGGCGTAGTGGCCGACGGCCTCGGCGAGCCCGGCGCAGCTCTCCGCGAGCGGGGTCGCCTCCATGTCGAGGTTGACGAAGACGAACCCGAGGAAGGACTCCACGTTGACCGGGTGCAGTCCGAGCCGGGGCTTGTCCAGGCAGGGGATCCGGCGCGCCTCGGGGGCACCGACGAGCCGCCCGTCGAGTTTGTAGGTCCAGCCGTGGTACGGGCAGCGGATCGCCTTGCCGGACGGCTCAGGGGCGGTGACGAGGCGGGTGCCGCGGTGCCGGCAGACGTTGAGGTGGGCGGCGAGGCCGCCGTCCTCCGTGCGGACGACCAGCACCTCCCGGCCGGCGGCGGTGGCGGTGAGGCGTGCGCCGGGTCCGGGAAGGTCGGACTCGTGGCAGACGAGCTGCCAGGACTTGGCGAAGATGCGTTCGCTCTCGGCCTCGGCGATGGCCGGATCCGTGTAGTAGCGGGCCGGCAGGGCCTGCCCGGGGTGCTCGGGGGGCGGTTCCGGCGGGGCAGGCGAGACGGTGTCGGTTGCCCGGGTGGTCGAGGGGTGCATGAGGTCCTCCTCCGCGCCGCGGCGGCGGCGATGGGCGGTGAGGCTGTGCCCGGAACGGACGGCAGGTAGGCGTCACGTACGTCGCCACGTGCGACGTCGGGTGAGGCTCCGGACCTGCCTGCATCCGGCTGACTAATTGGTTAGTCAGAGTGGGCCGACGGTGGGATCAAGTCAAGACTTGTGGGCTGACTAATTAGTTAGTTAGTGTCGTGCCAGGCGGACGACCGCGCACCTCGCACCGGTCCGGACATCCTCTGTCACCGTCCACGCCGTGCCCGGTGCCGGCCGGGCACCCCGCACAGCTCCCCACCCCCTCTCCTCGCGGTTACGGGAGCCCCCCGTCCACGCCATCGCCGCGCCACCCGTCTCCGGACCACCCGGAGTCGGTGCGCCCCCGGAGGCACGCATGAGCGCTCGCCGAAGTCTCGTCTGGCTCGGTCTCACGCCGGAGCCCGAACAGGAACTGCCCGCCGCCGTGGCCGCCCTGCGATCCCCGGCGGAGGACCGCCCGCCGGCGGCCCTCGTCGTCGCCGAGCGACACCGCGTCGAGCGGCTGGTGCTGCGCGGCACGCAACGCGACTGGCTGCGCTACCTCCGTGAAGTCACCGACCTGGTGGTCGAGGCCGCGGCGGAAACCGCCCCCGCCGACCCACGGCCGGCGTTGGTGGCCGGCGAGGTCGTCCTCGACCACCACCGCATGCTGATCGGCCTGCCCGGCTCCGGATACGTACGTACGGCCACGCAGCGACGGGACCTGGAACGGGCGCTGGTGCGGCTGAGAGCCCGCGACTACACCAGCCTCTTCGGCCACCCCGACCCCAGGAGCACCGCATGACCGGCGTCTTCTCCCTCCTCCCCGACGGCCGGCCCGGCCTCCTCGCCCCGCTGCTGTCCGGCGCCTGGCTGTCCGGCGGCAGCGAGGACAGCTCCCGGTACCTGGCCGCGGGCGGCTACGCCCCGCTTACCTCGCCCGACCGGCTGCTCGACCGGATCGCCGCTGTGGGGCTGCGCGGCCGCGGCGGGGCCGGCTTTCCCGCCGCGGTCAAGATCCAGGCCGTGCGCGACGCACCGGGCCCGCCCGTGGTCGTGGCCAACGGTGAGGAGGGCGAGCCGGGCTCGGTGAAGGACCGCTGGCTGCTGCGGCACCGGCCCCACCTCGTCCTGGACGGCATCCGCCTGGTCGCGGCCATGACCGGCGCCGAGCGCGGCTGCGTGTACCTCTCCGACGCTCCCGCCGAGCAGGCCGTGCGCCGGGCCCTCGCCGAGTGTCCCCCCACGCTGCGCATCGACGTCGTACACACGGAGCACACCTACGTCGCGGGGGAGGAGACCGCGGTCGTACGACGCATCGACGGCGGTCCGGCGCTGCCCACGGCGAAACCTCCGCGCCCCTTCGAGAGCGGTGTCGGCGGCGCGCCCACCATCGTCGCCAATGTGGAGACGCTGGCACGCATCGCGCTGATCTACTCGCGTCCCGAAGCCGCGGACGCCGTCGCCGGAGCCCATCTGGTGACCCTCTCGGGCGGCAGTGGTACGTCCGCGCTGGCCGAGGTGCCGGCCGGAACACACCTGAAGGTCCTCGCCGACCTGTGCCGGCACGGCACAGCCCAGGCGGTCCTGCTGGGCGGCCTCTTCGGCGGCCTGCACGGCACCGGCTGGACGGACCTTCCCCTCGACCACGACCGCCTGCGCGCGGCCGGCGGAGCCCTCGGCTGCGGGGCGCTGCACTTCCTGCACCCCGAGGACTGCCCGGTCGCCGTCGCCACCGAGGCCGCCGCCTACCTCGCGGCGCAGAGCGCCCGGCAGTGCGGGGTGTGCGTCTCCGGCACGGGGGCGCTGGCCCGCACCCTCACGGCCCTCACTCGCGGCCAGGCGGGTGACGACACGGCCGGCAAGCTGCGCCGCTGGTCGCGGCAGCTGCCCGGCCGCGGGGCCTGCGGGCTGCTCGACGCCGCCGCCCGCGTCGTCGCCACCCTGCTCGCCCACTTCCCCGACCGCGTCGACGCCCACCGCCGCTCCGCCTGCCCCGCCTGCGAAGGCGCGGCGCCCGAGGACGGGCGCCGGTTCACGGTGGCGGTGCCCTGAGCCGCATCCGGGCACCTGAGCCGCATCGGGACTCCTGAGCCGCATCGGACACCTGAGCCCCGTCCAGCCCCTGTGCCGCATCCGGACCCTGAGCCGCAATCCGGCCTCCCGACCGTAACCGGACCCCGCCACTCACCCTCACTCCGCCGCACCGAAAGGACCGCACCATGAAGCTCCTGCTCGACTCCACCCGCTGCCAGGGCTACGGCCTCTGCCAGGAACCCGCGCCCGAGCTGATCGACCTCGACGAGTGGGGCTACGCGCAGGTGCGCGCGCACGACGTCCCGCAGGGCGACGAGGACGCTGCCGAAGCAGCCGTCGCCGCCTGCCCCAACTCCGCGCTGCGGCTGGTGAAGTGACATGGGACGTGACCTGTCGGCCCTCTTCGACCCCGTCTCCGTCGCCGTCGTCGGAGCCAGCGACGACCCGGCCAAGTACGGCCATGCCATCGCCGCCCAGGCCATCCGCGCGAACGGGCGCCGCCCCGTCCACCTGGTCAACCGCCGCGGCGGCACGGTACTCGGCCGTACCGCCGCCCGCAGCCTGAGCGCGATCGGCGAGCCGGTCGACCTGGCGGTGGTCTCGGTGCCCGCCGCCGGTTTCGAGGACGCCGTCGACGAGGCGCTGCGGTGTGGGGCGCGGGCGATCGTCGCGATCACCGCCGGGTTCGCCGAGACCGGCGAGGCGGGGCGCAGCCGCCAGCGTGCCGTGGCCGAACGCGTACGCGCCGCCGGAGCCGTGATGATCGGCCCCAACTGCCTGGGTCTGGCCGACAACACCACCGACCTCTTCCTGGCCTCCGACACCTTCACGCCCGGCGGCATCGCGCTGCTCAGCCAGAGCGGCAACCTCGCCCTCGAACTCCAGCTCCGCTTCGGCCCGCACGGCCTCGGCTTCTCCCGCTTCGTCTCGCTCGGCAACCAGGCCGACGTCACCCTCGTCGACCTGATCGCCGACTGCGCCCGGCACGAGGGCACGAACGCCATCGCGGTCTACGCGGAGGACTTCGCCGACGGACGCGCCTTCGCCGAGGCGGCCGCCGGCGCTGGGAAGCCCGTGGTGCTGCTCACCGCCGGACGCGGCGACGCCTCCGCACGCAGCGCCCAGTCCCACACCGGCGCGCTGACCACCTCCGCCGACGTCGTGACCGCGGCCTGCCGCGACGCCGGTGTGGAACTGGTCGCCACGCCCCGTGAACTCACCGTCGTCCTTGCCGCGTTGAACAACGCGCGACGGTCGGCCGGTCGCCGGGTCGCCGTGCTCACGGACGGCGGCGGGCACGGCGTGGTGGCCGCCGACGCCGTCGAGACGGCCGGCCTGACCGTCCCCGAACTCCAGGAGCCGACGCGGCAACAGCTCCGCGAGGCCCTGTGGGCGCAGTCGGCCGTCGCCAACCCGGTGGACCTCGCCGGAATGGGTGAGCAGGACCCCGGCTCGTACGCGGAGACCGTCGCCGCGCTGCTGGCGGCCGAGGAGGTCGACGCCGTGCTGATGACCGGCTACTTCGGCGGCTACGCGGCCTCCGACGGCGGGCTCGGCGGCGGAGGCACCGTGCTCGCGGACGGGGAACAGGCGGCCGCGCGCCGCATAGCCGCCCGGCACCACGCCACCGCGAAACCCCTCGTGGTGCAGTCGATGTACCCCGAGTCTCCCAGCTGCCGCACCCTCACCGCGGCCGGCATCCCGGTCTTCGCCGCCACCGAGGATGCCGCCCGCGCCCTCGCCGCGACGGCACCCCGCGCGCTTCACACCGGCGTCACGCCCCTTCCCCGGCCGACGTCAGCACTGCCCGAGAGCGGCTATCTGCAGACCCGCAGAGCCCTCGAGGCGGCCGGACTCGCCTTCCCCGCCGCCCGGGAGATCCACGACGAGGCGGAACTGCTGCCCGCGACCGAGGAGTTCACCGGCCCGTACGTCCTCAAGGCCCTCCACCTGCTGCACAAGTCCGACGCGGGCGGCGTGGCACTGGGCCTGGCCGGACCCGACGAACTGCTCGCCGCCTTCCGCGAGATGCACGCCCGGCTCGGCGCCTCCTCCTACTCCGTGGAGGCCATGGCGGACCTGACCGACGGCATCGAGCTGATCGTCGGCGTCAACCGGGACCCGCGCTTCGGCCCGGTCGCCATGGTCGGCCTGGGCGGAGTGCTGGCCGAGGCCCTGCACGACGTCGCCTTCACCCTCGCCCCCGTACCCGCCGACCGCGCCCTGAGCCTGCTGCGCGGACTGCGCACCGCCGCCCTGCTCGACGGGGTGCGAGGCCGCCCGCCCGTCGACGTCGCCGCGGCCGCAGCAGCCGTCGAGACGATCACGACGTTCGCCGCCGCCCACCCGGAGATCGCCGAGATCGAGGTCAACCCCCTGCTCGTCGGCCCCCACGGCGTCCTCGCCCTGGACTCCCGAGCCGTACTCGCCTGACCGGCACCGCCCCACCTGCCCCCCCCCCGCACGCCGTCCCGCCGACCGAAGAGGCTCCCATGGACATGCGCTACACCCCCGAACAGGCAGACCTCAAGCGCCGCGCCGCCGAGTACGCGCGCCTGCTCATGCGCTACGAGGACCAGTCCGAGCAGGCCGGCGGACCCCTGCCGCAGCAGCTCGTCACCGAACTGACCCGCGCCGCCATGGACGCTGGTGTCTACGCCATCAACATGCCCGCCGAGTGGGGTGGCGCCGGCCTCAGCCTCCTCGACCAGGTCATCGTCGAGGAGGAGTTCGGCAAGGTCACCAACTGCCTCTGGGACATCCCCTGGCGGCCCGCCAACGTCCTGGCGTACGGCGACGAGCGGCAGCGCGAGAAGTACCTGCTGCCGGTGATCCGCGCGGAGAAGTTCGACGCGTTCGCCGTCACCGAGCCGGGCGCGGGCTCGGACCCGTCCGCCGGCACCTCCACGGCCACCCGTACTGACGGCGGCTGGCTGCTCAACGGGGAGAAGTGGTTCGTCACCTGCGGCGACATCGCCGACTTCCTGCTGGTGCAGGCGGATGCCGGCCCCGAGCGGCAGCCCACGTTGTTCTTCGTGGACAAGGCCGCGCCCGGAGTCGAGATGACACGCGTCCCGCGCTTCATGCACTCCGCGGTCAACGGGCACCCCGAGTTCACGTTCACCGACGTCTTCGTGGCCGACGAGGACGTCCTCGGCGGCGTCGGCAACGGCTACGAGCTGACCAAGGAGTGGTTCACCGACGAACGCCTGATGATCGCGGCACGCACCGTCGGCGCCGCCGAGCGGGCCCTGCAACTCGCCCGTGACTGGGCCGTGGAGCGCGAGCAGTTCGGGGCGCCGATCGCGTCGTACCAGCTGATCCAGGGCATGCTCGCCGACTGCGCCGTCGACATCGCCGTCAACCGGGCCTACACCCACCAGGTGGCCTGGGAAGCCGACCAGCCGCACACCGACCGCAAGACGCTGCACGCCAAGGCCTCCACCGCCAAGCTCGCCGCCAGCGAGGCCGCCGGCCGGGTCGCCGACCGCTGTCTGCAGATCTTCGGCGGCCGCGGCTACGACCGCTCCTACGCCGTCGAGCGCATGTACCGCGAGCTGCGCGTCGACCGGATCTGGGAGGGCACCTCCGAGATCCAGCGGCTGATCATCGCCAACGAGCTGATCAAACGCGGCACGCGCGCCCTGGCCCTGCCCACGCACTGAAATCCGCCCGCCCCCGATCACCCCACAGCGAGGACTTCCATGGACTTCCGCCTCACCCCGCGCCAGGCTCAGCTGAAGGCCGACGCGCGCGCCCTCACCGACGTCATCGCCGCCTACGAGCTCCAGTGCGAGGAGGACAACGGCCTCCCCGCGAGCGCCCACGCCAAGATCCGCGACGCGGTCCTCGACGCCGGACTCCAGGCCGTGAACATGCCGGCCGAGTGGGGCGGCGCTGGACTCACCATCGCCGAGCAGGTCACCGTGCAGGAGGAACTGGGCCGGCTCACCGGCGCCCTGTGGGACATGGTGTGGCGCCCCGCCAACGCCCTCAGGTTCTGCACCCCCGAGCAGCGCGAGCGCTTCCTCGTCCCGGTGATCAGGGGCGAGCGGCGCGACTGCTACGCCGTCACCGAGCCCGGCGCGGGCTCGGACCCGCAGAACCTGGCCACCACGGCCACGAAGAACGACCACGGATGGGTGCTCAACGGCGAGAAGTGGTTCGTGACCGTCGGCGACCACGCCGACTTCATGATCGTGCTCGCCGCGGCGGGCCCGGACCGCGCGCCCACCCTGTTCCTCGTCGACAAGGACACCCCCGGCATCGAGATGACACGGGTGCCCCGCTTCATGCACACCTTCGTCTACGAGCACCCCGAGTTCACCTTCACCGACGTCCAGGTGGGCGAGGACGCCGTCCTCGGTGGCATCGGCGAGGGCTACGACATCACCCGCTCCTGGTTCACCGAGGAGCGCCTCATGATCGCGGCCCGCACGACCGGCGCGGCCGAGCGGGCCCTGGAGCTGTCGCGTGACTGGGCGGTGGAGCGGGAGCAGTTCGGGGCGCCGATCGCGTCGTACCAGCTGATCCAGGGCATGCTCGCCGACTGTGCCGTCGACATCGCCGTCAACCGCGCCTACACCCACCAGGTCGCCTGGGAGATCGACCAGGCCTCGGCCGAGGACCGCAAGACGCTGCACGCCAAGGCCGCCATCGCCAAGCTCGCGGCGAGCGAGGCCTCGGGCCGCGTGATCGACCGCTGCCTGCAGATCCACGGCGGCCGCGGGTACGACCGCTCGTACCCCGTCGAGCGGCTCTACCGCGAGCTGCGCGTGGACCGCATCTGGGAGGGCACCTCCGAGATCCAGCGGCTGATCATCGCCAACGAACTCATCAGGCGGGGCACGGGGGTTCTGGACCTGCCCGTCGCCTGACACCCGTACGTCGGCACAGATCGGAGAGGAAGACGGATGACCGAGATCGAGCGAGTGGGGGTCGTCGGCTGCGGCCTGATGGGCGCCGGCATAGCAGAGGTCTGCGCTCGCGCCGACGTGCCGGTGACGATCGTGGAACGCGACACGCAGGCGGCCCGTGCGGGCCTGCTGCGCATCACCCGCTCGCTCGACCGGGCCGTCGCACACGGCAGGCTCGACGCCGAACGACGCGAGGCCGCGGCGGCCCTGATCACCGTGGTCGACCAGATAGAAGCCCTGCACGACCACGACCTGGTGATCGAGGCGGTGCCGGAGGATGAGAGCCTCAAACTCGACGTCTTCACCCGCCTCGACTCCGTGATCAACGGCGACCACACCATCCTCGCGACCAACACCTCCTCCATCCCGGTCATCCGGCTCGCCACCGTGACCAGCCGCCCCGACCGCGTCGTCGGCGTGCACTTCTTCAACCCTGTACCGGTCCTGCGGCTCGTCGAACTCGTTCCGTCGCTGCTGACCTCGCCCACCACCACGGCACGGGCCGAGGACTTCGTGACCGGCACCCTTGGCAAGGAGGTGGTCCGGACCCGGGACAAGGCCGGATTCGTCGTCAACGCGCTGCTCGTCCCGTACCTCCTCGCGGCCGTCCGCATGCTGGAGTCGGGCAGCGCGACGGCCGAGGACATCGACCGCGGGATGGTCCTCGGCTGCGCGCACCCGCTCGGCCCGCTGGCCCTGACGGACCTGATCGGCCTGGACACCACTCGCGCCATCGCCGAGTCCCTGTACGCCGAGTTCCGCGAGCCGCAGTACTCACCCCCACCGCTGCTCTCCCGGATGGTGGAGGCCGGCCTGCTGGGACGGAAGTCCGGGCGGGGCTTCCACGTGTACGAAGAACAACAGCGTGGGGCCGCGACACCGGCGAGGCAGCGGTGAGGGAAAATGGCCAGGGCGTACGACCACCGAACGAGGGGAGCCGCAGGGTGTCCACGAAGGTGCGCACGGCAGACACACGCGAGCGCATCCTGACCGCGGCGTGCGAGGTCATCGCTGAGATCGGCTTCGAGAAGATCCGCATGCGCATGGTCGCCGAGCGGGCCGGTGTGTCCACGGCGCTGCTGCACTACCACTTCGACACGCGCGAGAAGCTGTTCACCGAGGCGATGACCCACTCCTTCGCCAACACCGCCCTCGACGTCGACCGCGACGCGGACACGGCGCCGGCGGCCGTCATCCTGGCCCGCGTCCTGCGCAACCTGCTGCCGACCGATCCCGAACTGCGCCAGGACTGGCGGCTGTGGCAGGAACTGTGGGCCAGGGCCCTGCGCGACGAGACCACCCGGACCTTCGCGGTCGACCTGTACGCGCAGCTGCACACCTGGGTGGCCGACGCGGTACGACGCGGCATCGCGTCCGGCGAGTTCACACCGACCGATGTGGACGACCTCAGCACACTCGTCCTGTCCCTGAGCGACGGCTACGGCATCCGCCTCATGCTCCGCGACCCGACGGTCACCCTGGACAGCGCCCTCACGGCCATCTGGCGTCAGGTGTCCGCGGCGCTGGGCCTGCCGGACTCGATACCGGCGGACTGACCTCCCACAGCTCGGGCACCCGGCCCCCGCCGGTGTGCATCCGGGTCGCCGGCGTCCGCAGCGCGGCGGCGAACGCCACCGGGCTGCGGAGGGACTCCATGTGGATGCCGGGGGATTCGCCGTTCACCTTCGCCTACAACACCTGCTGGTGGTGCCGGCGCGGCCTGCAGACCGCACAGGACCCCCGTGTCGGCTTGGCTCAGAAATCGAACATGTGACCTAATTGAAGATATGGAGCACGCCCCCTTCCCGTCCGACCTCCTGCAGCTCCAGGCGGACTGGCACCGCACGTACGCAGCACTCGCCGCGCCGCACCCACTGCACCCCACCGCCCTGCGCCGCCGCTTGCTGGCACTGTCCGGGCGGCTGCTGTGGCATCCGTACTGGTCCGGCCCGGCCGGAACGCCGGCGGCACGGGTGGAGCTGCGCCGCCGGGCTCGCGCCCTGGAGCCGCTGCCATGACGATGCACCTGGTTTGCCTCCAGTTCGTGGCCGGCGGCCCGATGGTCACGGGGGAGTGGGCCGACGGCGCGACCGCCCGCCGCACCTGGCGCGACTGGGTCGGGCTGTACGGCAGCGACGAGAAGGTGGTCATCCGGCTCGCCGAGAACGCGGACGGCGGCGAGCGGGTGCTGATGGCGTGGAAGCGGGGGCATGCGGTCGAGGCGAGCTCGGACGGGCCCGTCGCGACGGAGAGTTATATCCACACATCCACACATCGGCACAGCGGCACAACGGCACGTCGACACTGCACCGACGCCCCCGGCAGCACCCCGCCGGTCGACCTCAGGCCGCCCCGCCCCCTGGTCTACGATCCAGCCCCCTCACCGGAAGGCGGTCTCCATGCCCATGCCGAGCCTGCTCGCGGTCTTCGCTCATCCGGATGACGAGTCGTTGTTCGCCGGGGGAGTTCTCGCCCGTCACGCGGCCGCGGGTGCGCGCGTCGGTGTTGTCACGGCGACCTGGGCGGCCGACACCCCGCGTGCCGCGGAGCTGGCCGATGCGCTGCGCATCCTCGGGGCCGGGGCACCACGCATGCTCGGGTACGCCGATGCGCGCGTGCCTCAGTCGGCCCCGGGTGGTGCGCGGTTCTGCGATGCGCCGCTCGACGAGGCGGTGGGGCGGTTGGTGACGCACATCCGGGACTTCCGTCCGGAGATCATGGTCACCCATGACGCGTACGGTGGGCTGACCGGCCATCCGGACCACGTGCACACTCACCGGGTGGCCGTGCTCGCGGCCCAGGCGGCCGGACTTGAGCAGCTCTACCCCGATGCGGGTGCCCCCTGGCAGCCGCGTGCCCTCTACCTGGCCACGCACCCGCACTCCGCCGTGCCGGCGCTGAGGGATGTGGTGGGAGTGCACAAGGCCGTGTACAGCGTTCCGGATGAACGGGTCACCGCGACCGTCGACGTCGGTCCCTGGATGGAACAGAAGATCGCCGCCGTACTGGCTCATCGCACCGAGGTGGAACGGGGAGCCGTACCCGGCCTGATCGCCGGCCTTTCCCAGGAGGCTCAAGAGCGGCTCTTCTGTACCGAGTGGTACATCCGGCACAGCCTCGACTCCGCGCCGGCCGCCCGGACGGAACTGACCGTCTGAGTCGCGTACGGGGTGACCCTGGTGATTCGTGTAATCCATAACGATCTTGGCTGAAACCTTGCGTTATTCCGGGCCGCCTCTAGCCTCCCGACATGGCTTTTCTTTCAAGTCGCCGCAAGCGGGCACGCCTCGCCCCGGAACTCGACGACCAGGACCTGGGCAGGTTGCTGAAGTCCCTGCTGGCGACCACGAGGACCGGAACGATCGCGACGACGGACCTGTGCGCGGCGCAGATCTCCCGGCTCCTGGACCAGGAGCCGGGAGACTGGGACCGCCGGACGCACCGCCTGGGCACCCTGGCGGACTTCCTGGCCGACTCGCATCTGCCGCGGTCCTGGGCCACGCGCGAGCCACGCAACGCGAGCGCGCTCGTGCTGCACGCGTGGACCCAGCTGGCGCGTGCCCGCGCGCAGGGGCGCCCGGAGGACACGGGCGACGCCACGGACGCCTGTCTCCGTGCCGCCGACATCGCCCCCGAGGACCCCACTCCCTGGGTGGTGCTCCTGGGGTTGGCCCGCCTGCAACGCTGGGAGCAGCCCCAGGTGTTCGGCGTGTGGAACGAGGTACTCGCGCGCGATCGCTGGAACCGCGAGGCCTACCTGAGCATGCTGGGCTATCTCACCCCGGAGGAGGCGGGCTCCCGTATCCAGGTCCTGGACTTCGTGGACGCCCTGTGCGCCCGCATGCCGGCCAACGCGCCCTGCGCGGTCACGGAACTCACCGCCCAGGTCCTGCAGTACCAGTCCGTCCTCGGCCGGGGTGGATTCGAAGCACTGGTGGCGCGCAACCACTGGTCGCAGGCGATGGCCGCCCAGGCACTCGACCGCGTGGCCCGGACCTGGGTGCAGCCGGGATTCCTGCGCCATGCCAAGGCTCTGGCCGACCTCAACGTCCTGGCCTACGCGCTGATGGCCGCCGACCGGCGCCACGATGCCCGTCCGGTGTTCGAGGCCCTCGGCGGCACCGTCACCGGGTGGCCCTGGCAGGCCGGCGGCGACCCTCTGACGGAGTTCGACCAGGCTCAGCGGAGGGCCACCGCCGGGCAGTGATCCGACGCCCGCCGCACCCCCAAGTCCTCGGCGCCGCAACCCGACCGCCGGTTGGGCCACACCGTGGCACGATGGTGGTGAGCATCACCTACTGAGGGGGTGTGGGGCATGGCCACATCGGAAAGGGCACCTGCCTCAGGAACCCACCACCCGGGGTTGCGCCGCGAGATCGGCTTCGTCGGGCTCATCTGGGCCTCGGAGGGGTCGATCATCGGATCCGGGTGGCTGTTCGGTGCTCAGACGGCACTGGCGGCGGCCGGGCCCGCGGCGATCATCTCCTGGGCCATCGGCGGCGTCGCCATCCTGATCCTGGCGCTGGTGCACGCCGAACTCGGCGGCATGTATCCGGTCTCCGGCGGCACCGCCCGCTTCCCGCACTACGCCTTCGGCGGGGCCGCCGGGGCCTCCTTCGGCTGGTTCTCCTGGCTGCAGGCGGCCACCGTGGCACCCATCGAGGTGCTGGCGATGATCACGTACGCCCAGCACTACTCCTGGGCGAGCGGCTGGGAGAAGATCCAGGGCGGCGAGCACGTCCTGACCCCGACGGGCATCGCCGTCGCGGTCGGTCTGATGGCGGTCATCACGGCCATCAACTTCCTGAGCATCCGTCTGCTGGCCCGCACCAACAGCGCGGCCACCTGGTGGAAGGTCGGCGTCCCGCTGGTGACGATCTTCGTGTTGGCCGTCGCCCAGTTCCACACCAGCAACTTCACCGCGGCCGAGGGATTCGGCCCCTACGGGGCCAAGGGCATCCTGTCCGCCGTTTCCACCAGCGGCATCATCTTCGCGCTGCTCGGCTTCGAGCAGGCCGACCAGCTCGCCGGCGAGAGCGCCAACCCCAAGCGGGACATCCCGCGGGCCGTGATCGGATCCATCGTCCTCGGCATCATCATCTACATCCTCCTGCAGGTGGCCTTCCTCGCCGCTCTGCCCGCGTCCCAGATCGGCAGCCACTGGGCCACCTCCGCGTTCACCGCCCTGAGCGGACCGTTCGCCCAGGTCGCGACGCTCATCGGCCTCGGCTGGCTGGCTACGGTCCTCTACCTGGACGCCGTGGTCTCGCCCGCCGGTACCGGTCTGATCTACATCACCGGCTCCTCCCGGGTCTCGTACGGCCTCAGCCGCAATGGCTACGTGCCCACCGTGTTCGAGACCACGAACCGGCGCGGCGTCCCGTGGGTCGGCCTGATCACCGCGTTCGTGATCGGCTGCATCTGCTTCCTGCCCTTCCCGAGCTGGCGCTCCCTGGTCGGGCTGATCACCAGCGCCAGCGTGCTCATGTACGCCGGTGCCCCGCTGTCCTTCGGCGTGTTCCGCAACCGTCTGCCGGGCGCCCACCGCCCCTACCGGCTGCCCGGCGGCAGCTGGATGTCGCCGCTGGCCTTCGTCGTGGCCAACCTGCTGATCCTGTGGTCCGGGTGGGAGACCGACTGGAAGCTCGGCGTCGCCATCCTCATCGGCTACGTCATCCTGATCGCCAACCGCGTGTTCAAGATGAACCCGATCACGCCCCAGCTCGACCTGCACGCCGCGCAGTGGCTGCCGGTCTACCTCGTCGGCATGGGCCTCATCGTCTACCTCAGCGACTTCGGGCCCCTCAAGCACCCCTGGTTCCCGCTCTGGTGGGACATCGGCGTCGTCGCCGCGTTCAGCCTCCTCATCTACTACTGGGCCCTGGCGGTCGCCCTGCCGACCGAGAAGATCCAGCGCATGGTCGACGAGGTCGTCGTCCCGGAGGAGGAGACCATCCTCTGACCGTCCGCCACCGAAGGCTCTGACGGTCCGCCACCGCACGCGTCAAGCCCGTCCGTGTGCCTCCTGCGAGCGCCGCGACAGCGAGTCGATGACCACCGCGGCGAACAGCACCCCGCCCGTGATCACGAGCTGGACGGCGGTGGGGGTGTCCGTGAGCGCCATGCCCGACGCGATCGACTGGATGACCAGGATGCCGAGCACCGCGGACCACGTCGTACCGCGCCCTCCGAACAGGCTGGTGCCGCCGATCACGGCGGCCGCGATGGCGTTGAGCAACAGCACCCCCGAGCCTGAACCCTGGCTCACCGAGGTGATGCGCGAGGCCAGGAACAGGCCGCCCAGCGCGGCCATGGTGCCGGAGACGGCGAGCACCGCGGTCTGCACCAGCAGCACGCTGAGACTGGCCCGGCGGGCCGCTTCGACACCGCCGCCCAGGGCGTAGACCTGCCGTCCGTAATGCGTGCGGCGGAGCAGGATGTCGAGGCCGGCCACCACCACGAGGAAGATCAGGAGGGCGAGTGGCAGACCCTGGAACTGGTTGAGCACGTAGGCGGCGGCGAAGGTGATCACCGCGAGAACCGCCGTACGTACAGCGATGCCCCGGAACGAGCGGTACGGCATGCCGACGGCCTTGCGGCGCCGTCGGTCCAGGTAGGACCCGAGGAAGACCATGCCCGTGCCGACGGCCGCCAGACCGTAGGCGGCGGCGTGGTTGGTGAAGTAGTGGCTGGTCAGCTTGGCGACGAGTCCGTTCTCGTCGAGGTTGACGGTGCCGCTCGTCCCGAGGACGGCGAGCATGACGCCGTTCCAGGTCAGCAGCCCGGCGAGGGTGACGACGAACGCCGGGACCCGGATCTTGGCGAAGGAGAAGCCCTGGATGGTTCCCGCCAGGGTCCCGGAGAGCAGCGCGATGATGAGCGCCAGCCATTCCGGCACGCCCTGGTTCACGTTCAGGACGGCGAAGACCGCCGCCGCGAGGCCGCTGATCGAGCCGACCGACAGGTCGAGTTCACCGAGAAGCAGCACGAAGACGATGCCGACCGCGATCATGCCCGTACCCACGATGTCCACGCTCAGATTGGACAGGTTCCGGGGGGAGAGGAAGTTCTGGTTGAGGGACTGGAAGATGATCCAGACCAAGGCGAGGACGAGGATGACGGGGAACGAGCCCACTTCGCCGGCGCGCAGCTTGTGGCGGAAGACGGCGGTCCCGCGCTCCAGGGCCCGGGTGACCGCCCGCATGCGCCGGGGGGCCTCGGTGGTGGGTGCGGAGGATTCGGTTCGCGTGTGGTCCGCCATGTCGTGCATCCCTTTCACCACCCCGACTCCTGGTGAGCCATCCGGCGGGGCACGTTTTCCGTGGCACCGGTGATGGAGGAGATGATCTGTTCCTGGGACGCGGTGTTCACGTCGTAGAACCCGTTGTTGCGGCCCAGCCGCAGCACGGCGGCCCGGTCCGCGAGGGCTTTGACGTCTCCCAGGTTGTGGCTGATGAGCAGCACGCCCAGACCGCGGTCGCGCAGCCGGTCGACGAGGTCCAGGACCTCGGCCGTCTGCTCGATTCCCAGCGCCGCGGTCGGTTCGTCCAGCAGCAGGACCCGCGGCTCACCGAGGAGGGAGCGCGCGATGGCGACGGTCTGCCGCTGGCCGCTGGACAGGGAGACGACGGGGCCGCGCAGATCGGGGATGCCCCGGGTCAGCCGCTCCAGCAGGCGTCTGCTGCGGCGCTCCATCTCCACCTCGTCGAGGAACCCGAACCTGCGGATCTCCCGGCCGAGGAAGAGATTGCCGACCACGTCGAGGTTGCCGCAGAGCGCCAGGTCCTGGTAGACGGTGGCGATGCCGAGGGCGCGGGCGTCATGGGGACGCCTGATGGTGACGGGGCGGCCCTCCCACTCGATGGTGCCCTTGTCCGCGGGGGCGACGCCGGAGATCACTTTGACCAGGGTGGACTTGCCGGCCCCGTTGTCGCCCAGGAGAGCGAGGACCTGGCCGGCGTGGATCTCCAGCTCGATGTCCGTCAGGACGTCGACGACACCGAAGCGCTTGCACACGCCGTGCAGCGCCAGCAGCGGGGGAGCCGGCACGAGAACCATCTCCTTCCCGGGGCACGGCCGCGGTCGGGCAACCGCGCTGTCAGGTCAGCCCGGCCCTGTCGCAGGCGGCCGCGAGCCGGGGGGTGCAGATCTGCCGGACCGAGTACACGCCGTCCTTCACCAGGGTGCTCTTGATGTTGGAGGCGGTCACGGACACCGGGGTGAGCATGACGGCCGGCACCTCTTCCCCGCTGCGGGTCCTCACCTTCGTCGTGGCGATCCGGTCGAGGCTCTCGCCGCGGGCCGCGGCCACGGCCATGGCGGCGGCGGCGGAGGCCTCGGGTGTGAACGGCTTGTAGACCGTCTGGTACTGATCACCGTTGACGATGCGGCGCACGGCGGCAAGTTCGGCGTCCTGGCCGGTGACGGGGGGCAGTGGGCGGACCTTGTTCGCCTTGAGCGCGGAGATGATCCCGCCGGCGAGGCCGTCGTTGGCGGAGTAGACCCCCTGGATGTTCTCGGCGCCGAGTGCGGCGATGGCGCCGTTCATGTTCATGTTGGCTGCCTCCGGCCGCCACTGGGTCGTGTCGTACGACTTGCCGATCTTCACCTTCCCTCGGAGCACGGACAGTGCGCCCTCCTTGAACGCCACTGCGTTGGGGTCGGCGAGATCGCCGTTCATCATGACGATCTGGCCGCCGTCCGCCTTGTCGCCCATGGCCTGCAGCAGCGATCGGGCCTGGAGCCTGCCGACCTCCTTCCCGTCGAAGGAGACGTATCCCGAGATCGGGCCCTCGGCGAGCCGGTCGTAGGCGATGACCGGGATGCCGGCCTGATGTGCCTTCTGGACCGTGGGGCGCATCGACCTGGCGTCCACGGGCACGAGCAGGATGGCGTCGACCCCCTCGGTGATCATCGAGTCCATCTGTTCCTGCTGGAGGGCCACGTCGTTCTTGGCGTTGGCGTGCTCGATCACACAGCCGTGGCACAGGTCCTTGATCGTCTTTTCGAGCAGGGGCCTGTCCTGGGTCTCCCAGCGAGCGGTGGTGGCGTCCGGCAGCAGCACACCGATCGTCGGCGAGTTCCCCCCGGCGGAGGCGTTCCCGGCCTCCGTTCCGCAGGCCGCGACGGCGACCACCGCCGAGACAACGGCCATCGCCATGGCCGCGTTCCCCATGAAGGTCTTCATCGGAGAGACCTCTCTGAACCGGCTGGCCGGGAGGACGACCACGTCGTCAGTGTGACACCGGCCGCAGTGATCTGCGAACCCGGCCACCACCCCGTCGACCTGTCCGGTTGGTCCGCATATGCGATTCTGGTGTAAGGCCCTCATCGCACCCTGTCGGCACCTCGGCCTGGACGGGAGGTGGGTGCGGACATGCCTCAGGACGGCAGTGCCCGGGCCGGTGTCGCACAGCTGCGGGCATCCGACGCCGACCCCGCCGGTACCGGCCCGCCGCCGGTGCCCGAGGCCGCCGCGAGTGCGCGCGTACTGACGTTCGCCGGAGCGGCGCTGGCAGCGGTCTACGTGCTCGGCTCCGGGACGGAAGAGCTGCGACTGATGGAGACCGCCGGTCGCGCCGCCGCCGAGTACGGGCTGCCCGAGCGCCTGCTCCTGTCCGGTGGCTCACCCGCGGCCCAGGCCTTCCGCACCGGCCGTCCGCTGTGGCTGAATCCCACGGCACTCGCCTCCTTCTCCGAGGGCGGCCCGACTCCGCCGCACGCGCAGACGTCGCTGGGCGCACTGCCGCTGCGCGCGGAGGGCCGGCGTCTCGGCTGCCTCGTCGCCGTGGGCACGTGCGCGGACGGCTTCGAGCCCGAGCAGCAGCGCTTCCTGGAGGGGTACGCCGACGCGGTCGCCGGCCTGCTCCAGGCGACGGCCGGGGGCACCGCGCCGTCGCCGCCGCTGGGTCCCGCACTGCGGTGGCTGCGCGTGGGCTCGTTCGCCCTGGTGCCGGACACCGGCCTGGTCGAGGCGGACGAGACCCTCCTCGAACTGGTCGGCATCACGCCGGACGAGTTCGACGGCAAGGCGGACACCCTGCTCGCCCACACCCTCCCGGAGGACATGCACGCACTGATGTCGGTCCTGGAGCCCTCCGCGCACGCGCTCGGCAGCCGGGTGCTGGAGTTCCGGGTCCGCCGCCCCACCGGCGAGATGCGCTGGCTGAGCATGAGCTGCCGGGTGATCGCCGGCACCGACGACCGGCCCGACCAGGTGCTGGGTGTGGTGACGGCGACCTCGGTCCTGCCCAGGAGCACCGACGACGTCTCCAGGATCCAGTGGCTGACCGCCGCACTCGACGACGCCACCACGGTCGCCGACGTCAGCCAGGTGGTGGTCACCGCGCTCCGGGAGCCGCTCGGCGCCGACCGGGTCGCGCTCGCCGAGCTGCAGGACGACCGGCTCATGGTCACCGTGCTCGACCCGCCGGAGCCCGCCGCCTGGCCCGAGGCGTGGCGCTCCGAGTGGCGCTCGCAGTGGCCCGACGCACCGGTCAGCGCCCTGCCCACCCTGCGGCTGGCACTGCGGGACGGACGCATGGACCTGTGGCCGGCCGGCACCGCCCTCGAACCCGGACTCAACGGCATCGGCCCCGGAGGTCTCGCCGTCCTGCCGCTGCCCGCCAAGGGCCGCCCCGCCGGACTGTGCCTGATCGGCTGGGACCGGCCGCACGAGTTCGTCCCCGAGGAACGCTCCCTGCTGACGGCGACCGCGGCGCTGGTCGGTCAGGCCCTCACACGTGCCCACGCACACGACGCCGAGCAGGAACTCGCCACGATGCTGCAGCGCAGCCTGCTGCCCCGGCGCCTGCCCGAACTGTCCGGCGGGACGGCCGTCGCCCGCTATCTGCCGGCCCGGCGCGGGTTGCAGGTGGGCGGCGACTGGTACGACGTCATCGCCCTCTCCGAGGACCGGGTGGCACTGGTCATCGGAGACGTGCAGGGACACAGCGCCGGAGCGGCGACGATCATGGGCCAGATGCGTACCGCGGTCAGGGCGTACGCGGTGGAGGGTCACCCACCCGACGTGGTCGTCTCCCACGCCAACCGACTCCTCGTCGGCATGGAGACCGACCTGTTCGCCACCTGCTGCTACGCCGAACTGGACATGGAGCAGGGCAACACCCTGTTCGTCCGCGCCGGACATCTCGCACCGCTGGTACGGCATCCCGACGGCAGCACCGAGGAGGTGCAGGTCGAGGGCGCGCTCCCGCTGGGCATCTCCGCGGAGGCGGAGTTCCCCATGACATCGGTCGCACTGGCCCCCGGCACCCTGCTCGCCCTGGTCACCGACGGTCTGGTCGAGGCCGCCGACCTGCCCCTGGACGAGGGCATGCAGCGCACGCGCACCGCGCTCGCCACAGCCGACCCCTCGGACCCGGGCCGGGTGGCCGACGAACTGCTCGGTGACGTCGGCCGCCGCGAGGACGACGTGGCGCTGTTGCTGCTGCGCTACGACGGCATGAAGACCCTGCCGATACGGGCCGGCTGGGCGGTGTGGCGGCTGCCGGACGCCGTCATGCACGCCCGCCGTTTCACCGCGCGCACGCTGCGCCGCTGGCGCATCGAGCACGTCGCCGACTCGGTGCTGCTGGTCGTCTCCGAACTCGTCACCAACGCCCTGGTGCACACCCAGGGGCCGGTCCACGTCGACCTGACGCTCCGCGGGGACCGGGTACGGGTCTGCGTGAGCGACTCCTCCCCACGCGCGCCCGCCAAACCGGTGATCGTGGACTGGGAGTCGACCGGCGGCCGGGGCCTGATGCTGGTGGAGGCGATGTCGGAGTCCTTCGGCTCCATGCCGGTCGCCAGCGGCAAGCAGGTGTGGAGCGAGATCGTCGTACCGCCACCCGATCCGGACCGCCCGGGCCCGGGGCTCTGGACGGACCAGGAGGGGCTGCCATGAGGGCCCGTACCCGGCACGTCGTGACGGCACTCGTCGCGGGCCTCCTGGTGATGCCCGCGGCCTCCTGCGCGGGCAACGACAGGACGGGCGCGGACAGTTTCACCGTCGGGCTGCTGCTCCCGAGCCGGACACTGCCCCGCTGGGAGCACTTCGACAAACCGCTGATCGAGAAGCGGCTGAAGGATCTGTGTCCCCGGTGCGGCCTGGAGTACGCCAACGCGGACAACGACGTGACGAGACAGCAGCAACAGGTGACCTCCATGGTCACGAAGGGGGTCAGGGTCCTGATCCTCGACGCCACGGACACCAAGGCCCTCCGCTCCTCGATCCAGCAGGCGCACGCGGCGGGCGTCCCGGTCGTCGCCTACGACCGGCTCGCCGAGGGCCCGATCTCGGGCTACGTCAGTTTCGACGGTGCACAGGTCGGCAAACTCCAGGCCGAGGCACTCCTCAAGGCCATGGGCGACAGGGCGAACGGCGGCAACGTCGTCATGATGAACGGCGATCCGACCAACCCGAACGCGGCATGGTTCAGGAAGGGGGCGCTGTCCGTCCTCACCGGCAAGGTGAACATCCGCCGGTCGTACGACACCCCGGGCTGGAGCACGGACAACGCCCACACCAACATGTCCGCCGCCATCGCAGCCCTGGGCCCGGGGCGGATCGACGGCGTCCTGGCGGCCAACGACGCCATCGCGGCCGGTGTCATCTTCGCTCTCAAGGGCGCCCAGGTGCGGAAACTTCCTCCCGTCACCGGCCAGGACGCCGACCTCGACGCCGTACGTCGCATCATCAAGGGCGAACAGGTCATGACGGTCTACAAGCCCTTCGCGGCGGAAGCCGCCGCGGTCGCCGCCATGGCCGTCGCCCTCGGGCGCGGCGAGAGCGTGCGCGACATCGCCATGACCACGATCAACAGCCCCACCACCAAGAACATCCCGACCGTCCTGCTCACTCCCAGGGCAGTGACAGCCGCCGACATCCGGCGAACGCTCCTCAAGGACCGCGTCTACACCGTCGAGCAGCTCTGCACCCGGGCGCTCCGCCGCGCCTGCGAGAAGGCCGGCCTGGAAGCAGCGGACTGACCACTCCCACGGCTTCGTCCCGCATCTGACGGTGCTCACGGCGCCGCGCGCGCATCGGCGAACCGGCGAACTGCCCCACACGCACCCGGTGTTCACCCGCCCCGACTTGGTCAGTTAATTGTAAAGAACCTTGACAGTTAATTGGTCTAGTCCAACTATGGACCCGGTTCGACCTCACGCACATCTGTCCTCGCGGTCTTCCCGCTGTCCCCGTCTGCTCATTTCGCCATGGGAGCGTCAATGCGACGAACCGGTCCTGTCCACGCGCTGCTGTCCAGCGTGACCGTAACTGCCTTGTCGGCCACGCTGGTTGCCCTCGGGGGAGGCGGCGCACACGCCTCGTCGCAGCTGTCCCGGCACCCCGCCAGGCCCATGCCCGCACACGTGGCGGCCCCGTACTTCGAGGCGTGGACCGGTGAGAGCCCGGCGGCGCTCGCCGCGCAGTCCGGCAACAAGTACCTCACGATGGCCTTCCTCCAGACGCCCGCCGCGGGCTCGTGCGCGACGTACTGGAACGGCGACACCACCCAGCCGATCTCCCCGTCGGTCTTCGGCGGCGACATCGCCGCGATCCAGGCCCGCGGCGGCAACGTCATCCCCTCCTTCGGCGGCTACGGCGCCGACACCACCGGCACCGAACTCGCCGACAGCTGCACCAGCGTCGACGCCATCGCCGCGGTGTACGAGAACCTCGTCACGACCTACGGCATCACCCGCATCGACCTCGACGTGGAGGCCGACTCCATCACCAACGCCGCCGGCGTCGACCGCCGCAACAAGGCCGTCGCCAAGGCCGAGCGCTGGGCCGAACGTACCGGCCACAGCCTGCAGTTCTCCTACACCCTGCCGACGACGACCACCGGCCTCGCGCCCAGCGGCGTGGCCCTGCTGCAGAACGCCGTCGACAACCGCGCCCGGGTGGACGTCGTGAACATCATGACGTTCGACTACTACGACGGCGCCGCCCACGACATGGCGGCCGACACCAAGAGCGCCGCCGCCGGCCTGTACGGCCAACTGGCCGCCCTCCACCCGAAGAAGAGCCCGGCGAAGCTGTGGGGCACGATCGGCGTCACCGAGATGCCCGGCATCGACGACTACGGCCCCGAGGAGACCTTCACCACGCAGAACGCGGCCACGGTCGAGAAGTGGGCCGAGGCCAAGGGGATCGACACCCTCTCCTTCTGGGCCCTCCAGCGCGACAACGGAGGCTGCGTCGGCACCGGCGGCGCCAACTCCTGCTCCGGAATCGCCCAGGACACCTGGCAGTTCAGCCACACCTTCGAGCCGTTCACACGGGGCCACCACGCCCACACGCCCACTGACGACTGAGCCGAAGCCGCCGATCGAGCCGGCCCGATCGGCTCGGTGCCCCCGGGTTCATGACCGGGGGCACCGAGCCGGCGCGATCACGCCCTGCGCTGCTGCCGGATCGGTTCTCCCACCCGGTGCATGTGTGCCAGGGCCTCGCGGTACGACTGGATCAGCCCCGTCTCGTGGTACGGCACCCCGATCTCCGCGCAGTAATCCCGCACGATCACCTGGGCCCGGCGCAGGTGGACCGTGGGCATGCTCGGGAACAGATGGTGCTCGATCTGGTAGTTGAGCCCACCCAGCATCACGTCGGTGAGCCAACCGCCGCGCACGTTGCGGGACGTCAGCACCTGGCGGCGCAGGAAGTCGAGCCGCTGCGCACCGGTGATCGTGGGCATGCCCTTGTGATTGGGGGCGAAGGTGCAGCCCAGGTAGACGCCGAACAGGCACTGGTTCACGGCGAGGAACGCCACCGCCTTCCCCGGTGAGAGCACCAGGAACAGGACGGTGAGCAGACCCGCGATGTGCAGCACAAGCAAAGCGGCCTCGACCAGCCGGTTCCTCATGGACGGCGAGCGCAGCGCCCGCAGGCTCGCGACGTGCAGATTGAAGCCCTCCAGGGTCAGCAGCGGGAAGAACAGCAGCGCCTGGTGGCCACCGAGGACACGGGCCAGGCCACTGCTGGCGCGGGCTTGCTCGGTGGACCACACCAGGATGTCCGGGGCGACGTCGGGGTCCAGCTCCTCATGATTGGGATTGGCGTGGTGGCGGGTGTGCTTGTTCATCCACCAGCCGTAGCTCATACCTATGCCGAGGTTGCCGAACAGCCGTCCCCAGATCTCGCTGTGCCGGCGCCGCCGGAAGACCTGCCGGTGGGCCAGGTCGTGCGCCACCAGGGCGACCTGCCCGAACATCACGGCCAGAAAGGTGGCCACGGCCAGCTGCCACCAGGTGTCGCCGAGCGCGAAGAAGGCTCCCCAGCCCGCGGCGAACAGCCCGACCACGAGACCGAGCCGTACCGTGTAGTAACCGGGGCGCCGCTTCAGCAGCCCGGCCTCGCTCACGCGCTGGGACAGTCTCGCGAAGTCGCTGCCGGCGCCGGGGGCGGGCGTGCCCGCACACGCGTCGGAGGCCCGGGTCGCCACGGAGGCATCAGGGGAAAACGTCATGCCGAAAATTCTGGGGACGGCCCACCGCCCCGAAGAAGCCTGCCAGCCACCCGGTGGATACGAGGGCTGCCCCACGTGACCTCCGGGGGTTTTCCCCCGTGCGCGCCGGCAGCCTGGCTCCTGCCGCTGCGACTGGCTCTTGCCGCTTCGAGCGGCTGATCACCGACTGCTGACCGCGGGTGTGTACCTCTACATGGCGTGCTGTCCGTAACATCCCGTTAAGATGCATTTTGTGATCAGGTCGGGATGGCTCCAGCGTCGCCCTCCACTCGGCGGCCGACGGGATCCCGTGATGCTGTCACCGGTGATCCTGACCCTCCTCATCAGCGGCCTGGCCTTCGCCACACCGAGGGAGATCGCCTTCAGCCGCCTCCTGCCCGCAGCACCCGCCCTCGCGGCCGCGCTGTGGACCGTAGTGCCGACGATCCTGCTGGGGGCGTTCTGCCTGCTGGTCATGATCGGACTCAGCCTCGTCTACTCCGACCTGGGGACGCCGTACACGGGTGCCGCGATCGTCGCGGTCACCTTGGCGGCCGCATACGCCAGCCATCTACGACTCGAGCGCGAGGAGATGCTCTTCCAGGTCCGGCTCGTCGCCGACGCAGCCCAGAAAGTGCTGCTCCGCCCGCTGCCGCGCCGCATCCAGGACGTCGAGATCGAGTCGCTCTATCTGGCCGCCCAGGAGCAGGCCCGGATCGGCGGCGACTTCTACGAGGCGGCCGACACCCCGTACGGGGTCCGGCTCCTCATCGGCGACGTGCGCGGCAAGGGACTCCAAGCGGTGGGAGCGGCCTCGGCAGTGATCAACTGCTTCCGGGAGAACGCGTACGACCAACCCGACCTGAGGAGCATCATCCGTCGCCTGGAAACCAGCATCGCCCGGCACAGCCTTGCCATCCCCGCCCCGGACCAGCCCGAGCACTTCGCCACCGCACTGATCGCCGAGATCCCGAACGGCGGTGGGCAGGTCAGAATTCTCAACTGCGGGCACCCGCCACCCCTGCTCGTGCAGAACGGGAAGATCCGCGTCCTCGAGTCCAGCATGCCCTCGCCGCCCCTCAACCTCGCGACGCTCCTCGGGGACCACTACATCGTTGACACCGTCAACTTCTGCGACGGCGACCAGTTGCTTCTCTACACGGACGGCGTAACGGAGACCAGGGACCGCGACGGCACGTTCTTCCCCCTGCCGGAGTGGATGCGGCAGCTCGGCCCGGCGCCGCCCCGTGAGCTGCTGGACCGGCTTCACCGGGACCTGCTCCACTACAGCGGCGGACGCCTCGACGACGACATCGCGGCTCTCGCCATACGCTGCCGGACCCCACCGGGTGACGAGCGGCCCGCCTAGAGCCGACGCTGCCCCAGTGTTAGAAAAGGGGCATGAGCGGACGCTCCCGCCGGCCATGGGGGAGAGCGGCGCCGCCGCCCGCCCCGGGGCGGGCGTCCGATCCGCCCCGCCGTACCCGTCGTGGTCGTACCGGCCCCTGGCCGTCCCAGGGACGCCGCCTCTGGCCGTCCCTGAGTGTCCGCACGCTCGCCGCGCAGGTCTTCCTGCTGCAGGCCCTCATCATGCTGCTGCTGGTCGCGGTGGCAGCGGCCGCACTGGTGGTGCAGGGGCGGTACGACGCCGAGCGCAACGCCAAGGACCGTTCCCTGGCCGCGGCGGAGGCGTTCGCGCACGCACCCGGCACGGTACTCGCGCTGCAGTCACCGGACCCGACGGCACGGCTGCAGGCGCCGGCGGAGCGGGCGATGCTGGGATCCGGCGTCGACTTCGTCACCGTCCTGGACGCACACGGGGTCCGGCTCACCGACCCCGACCCCGACCTGATCGGCACCAAGGCACAGGGCGTCGGCCGAGCCGCCGCGGGGGAGACGTTCACGGAGACGTACCACGGCCGGCCGTCCGACGCCGTGCGCGCGGTCGTCCCCGTGACGGATGCGAGCAGACGCGTGATCGGCATGGTCAGCGCCGGCATCCAGTACGAGAACCTGGGCCACGCGCTGAGCCAGCAGCTGCCGATACTGCTCGGCGCGGCGGCGGGGGCACTCGTGCTCGCGACCGGCGGTGCGGCTCTCGTCAGCAGGCGGCTGCTGCGGCAGACCCACGGACTCGGCCCCGCCGAGATGACCCAGATGTACGAGCACCACGACGCCGTGCTGCACGCGGTGCGCGAGGGAGTCCTGATTGTCGGCGGCGACGGGCGACTGCTGCTCGCCAACGACGAGGCACACCGGCTGCTGGACCTGCCCGAGGACGCCGACCAGCGGCACGTGACGGAGCTGGGTCTCGGGCCCGGCCTCAGACGGCTGCTGGCGTCGGGCGAGGCCGTCTCCGACGAGGTGATGCCGGCCGGGGACCGACTGCTGGCGGTGAACACGCGGCACATCGCACCGGACGACGGCGCACAGGGCCTGGTGGCCACCTTCCGGGACACGACGGAACTGAGAGCCCTGTCCGGCCAGGCCGAGGTGGCGCGGCGCCGGCTGTCGTTCCTGTACGAGGCTGGCACGCGGATCGGCACCACGCTCGACGTACGGCGTACGGCCGAGGAGCTCTCGGAGGTGGCGGTCCCGCGCATGGCCGACTTCGTCACCGTGGAGCTCCTCGACTCCGTGCTGCGTGGCGAGGAACCCACCGGCGCCGTACTGCGCATGCGACGCACCGCGCTGAGCGAATCACGGACCGGACACCCCTTGCAGCCGGTGGGAGACCTGATCCAGTTCGTGGTGGCGGACACCCCGATGGCGGCGGCGCTGCAACGCGGCAAGGCCGTCCTGGTGCCGGACCTGCACACCGCCCAGGACTGGCGGGCGCAGGACCCGGAAGGAGCACGACAGGCCCTGGACTACGGCATCCACTCACTGGTCACGGTCCCTCTGCGGGCCCGGGGGATCGTCCTCGGCATGGTCAACTTCTGGCGCGGCGCCGACTCCGCCCGGTTCGACGAGGAGGACGTCGCCGTGGCCGAGGAACTGGTCGCCCGGGCGGCCGTCGCGATCGACAACGCGCGCCGGTACTCCCGCGAGCACGCCATGGCCGTGACACTGCAGCGCAGCCTGCTGCCCCTGGACCTGCCGGACCAGGACGCACTGGAGATCGCCTCCCGCTACCTGCCGGCGCAGTCAGGCGTGGGCGGCGACTGGTTCGACGTCATCCCCCTGCCCGGCTTCCGGGTGGCCCTGACCGTCGGCGACGTCGTCGGGCACGGGCTGCACGCCGCCGTGACCATGGCACGGCTGCGGACCGCCGTGCTGAACTTCTCCTCCCTGGACCTGGCCCCGGACGAACTGCTGAGCCGGCTCGACGAGATGGTGACCCGCCTGGACACCCAGACGGCGAACGCCGGCGACGACCGTGCCCCGCTCACCGGCGCCACCTGCCTCTACGCCATCTACGACCCGGTCGGCGGCCGCTGCACCGTCGCCCGGGCCGGCCACCTAGCACCGGCCGTGGTCGACGAACACGGCACGGTGACCATGCCCGAAATCCCCCTGTCGCCGCCCCTGGGGGTGGGTGGGCACCCCTTCGAGGCCGGCGAGCTGGCCCTGTCGGAGGGCAGTCGACTCGTCCTGTTCACCGACGGCCTGATCGAGAGCCGCGGCCGGGACATCGACGAGGGCCTGGACCTGCTCCGCTCGACCGTCGCCCACGCGGACCAGACACCGGAGGAGACCTGCCGCGCCCTCATGGAGACCCTGCTGCCCGAGACACCCGGTGACGACGTCGCGCTGCTCGTCGCCCGGACCCGGCTGCTCGACCCGTCCCAGGTCGCCACCTGGGACGTGCCCTCCGATGCGCAGGCCGTCTCCCGGGTGCGTACCGACGTCAGCCGCCGCCTGGACGACTGGGGGCTGCAGGAGTCGGCGTTCACCACGGAACTGATCCTCAGCGAGCTGCTCACCAACGCGATCCGGTACGGCGCTCCGCCCGTGCGGGTCAGGATCCTGCTGGGAAACACCCTGGTCTGCGAGGTGTCGGACGGCAGCAACACCTCACCCCGGCTACGACGCGCGGCCACCACCGACGAAGGGGGCCGCGGCCTGTTCCTGGTCTCCCAGTTCGCGGACCGCTGGGGCACCCGCTATGCGGCACAGGGCAAGGTGATCTGGGCCGAACAGACCCTGAACCACGGCCGGGAACCGGACGCGGCGGCTGTGTTCGACGCCGTGGCGTGGTGACGCCGTCCGGTGCGGACCGATTCCTACCACAGAGGGAAAGTGACACACTGCCGCCACCGTGTCCCGTCGTGGACCAGCAGGTCGACCGACGAGACGCGCGCGACGACGGGGAGACTGCCGAGCAGATCGGACTCGACCTTCTCCAGGACGGCCTCGTCCTGGCCCTGGGCGACGGTCAGGTGTGGGACGACGTCGTCGAACTGCCCGCCGAACGGCGGGTTCTCCGGCCACCGCTCCACGATCGACTCGGTGAGGCGCCTGAAGGGAGTGTCCGGTTCAGGGGCGAGATACAGCACCCCGGGAAACCGTCCGCAGTGCTCGAACCGGACCTCGAAGGACTGATGCCGATCGAGTGCCTCCCCGATCGCGGCACAGACCCCTTCGTCGATCCGGCTCGCGTCGAGAAACGGGAAGAGCACCGTGACATGAGCCGGGACACCGGCACCGGCCGAGGGATCGAACCGCTCGCGCCACATCCGCACAGCAGGCTCCGCCTCCGGGACCTTCACGATCAGCCCCGACTGCCTTGCCTGGAACCGATGGGAGTCGTTGTCCGTCATCACGCCTGTTTATCAGCAGGGCTCGACCGTGGGCGACCCGCGTGTCTCATGCGCAGCACAGGAACGCGGAACATCACCGTCGACGATGGGCGAGAACGGGATCGACCTGTGCGCGACGGGACCCCAGCGCTCCGCGCACGAGGCGCACTTGACCATGATCGCGTCGCCAACAACTGGGCCCCGATCACTCTCGGCCCCGATGGCACCGCCTACGTCGGAGTGTTCAACGGCCTCACCGCTGTCCACGACGTCAACTGAGTTGCAGCTGCCGGACCGTTGACTCCACGAACGTCTATTGGTTGAGTGGATCATCCACTGAGCCACTCGGGAGGACGGCGTGGAGGCACTGCCCCGCGAGACCATCGTCGATGTTCTGGAGAGCCGACTGCGTGAGGACATCCTCGCCGGGCGCCACCCGGCGGGCAGTTACCTGCCGCCCGAGCGGACGCTCGCCGACGGTTACGGCGTCACCCGCACCACCCTCAAGCACGCCTTCGGCCGCCTGATGCAGGCCGGACTGCTGGAGACCCGGCACGGCGTCGGCACCCGCGTGCGGGACTACCTGCGCCTGGGCGGTGCCGACCTGCTGCCCATGCTCGTACGGCACAGCCCCGACTGGATCGGTGAGGTCTTCGAAGTACGGCGCAGCATCGGCGCGTTGATCGCCGAGCGGGCCGCGGCGCGGGCGACCGACCGGCAGCGGGCCGAGCTGCGCGCGCTCCTGGCAGCCGTGGGGGAGGCGGCCGACGCCGATGCCGTACAGCTCGCGGACATAGAGGTCCACCGAGCGCTGGCCCGCGCCACCGGCAACCGCGTCTACGTCCTGCTGACCAACACCCTCTTCAATGCCTATCTGCCGGTGCGTGCCGCACTCAGGGGCCCGTTCACGGACGCCGGGGTGGCTCGCGGGCGCCTGGAGCCGGTGGTCGAGGCGGTGGTGTGCGGCGACGAGGTCGCCGCCCGGCGGGCGGCCGAGCACTACCTGACGGCGACCGAGCGGATCATGCTGGAGGGCCTCGCATGAGCGGGCGGACGATCTCACGCGCGACCACGAACACCGGCTCGCCCACTCGAGGCACCGTCTTTCGCGAGACGATGCTCGGCACGTTGCGGCTCGACGACGAGGACCGTACACGCCGGGTCCGCCTCGATCTGACAGTCTCGGCCGACCGCATTCTCCGCCTCCTCGGTACGACCGAGGCCCGCGCCACCGGCCGGATCCGGATCGCGGGCTGGGCCGACGACCCGTACGCCGAGGGAGAGTTGGAGATCTCGCCGCTCGCCCGACGTCGTATCCGCTACCGCATCACCTTCACCACCGAAGGCCGCCGACTCACCCTCGACGGCTGGAAGTCCGTCACCCCGCGCAGCCCCATGGCCTCCATGACCGTGCTGCCGTACACCCTCCACGAGGACGGCGAGCGGATCGGCGCCGGCACCCTCCGCTTCCCCCTCGGCACGCAACTCCTCCCCTTCCTGGCCAGTTTCCGCTTCCCACGGCAGGAGGAACCCGAGGCGTTCCTCGCACCCCGCTGGTGCGGCGAACCCGGCCGTACCGAGGTCTGGTACACCACCGTCACCGACCCGGCCACCGGCAGCGGACTGTGGCTGCACCACGAACTGACCGCGCCGGCCGACGGATCCGAGCCCTACGCGCACGGGTGGGCCGCGGTCTTCCCCAAGGACGGACCCGTGCGGCACGCCCGCTTCGGCCCCGCCGAATGGACTCCCGACGACTCCGGTTTCAGCGCCGACGGAGTCGCGGTCCGACCCGGACGCCTGTCCGGAGCGGCCGAGGGTGGCGCCCTGCGCTGGGACCTGACCGAACACCCCACGGGCGAACCGCTGTTCACCTTCCCCCGTTGGTCCTGGCACCGGCCCCTGCTTCCTGCTGCCCAGATGCTCCCCGCGGCCAGGGCCACCTACGACGGCACCTTCACCCACGACGACACCACGCTGACCCTCACCGCCGCTCCGGGCGCCTCCGCCCGCATCTACGGCCACGGCAACGCCCGCCGCTGGGCCTGGCTGCACGCCGACCTCGGCGGCGGAGACGTCATGGAGATCGTCGCCGCCGTCTCCATGCGCCCGGGCCTGCGCAGGCTTCCCCCCTTGGTCTTCCTCCGACTGCGCCGGCAGGGTCGCACCTGGCCGCGCCGCCCCGAACGGCCGGCCGCCGGCTGGGCCGGAGCAGGGCGTTTCCGCGCCGGCATCGCCCTGCCCACCTGGACGGTCACCGGCCGCACCGGCCTGCGCCGGATCCGGGTCGAGGTCACCCAGCGAGCGGACCGTACCCTCGCCCTCGACTACACCGACCCCGACGGCCAACACGCGACGTGTCACAACAGCGAGCGAGCCGACGCGCACGTCCTGCTGGAGCGGTGGTGGTTCGGCGGCTGGCGCACCGAGGCCGAGTGGACGCTGGAGGGCACGGCCCACGCGGAAGTGGGCACACGATGACTCTCACCGGCCTCGTGTCCGCCCTGCTCGCCGACGACGGCACAGCCGACTGGCCCCGTCGCGTCCCCGCCAGACTGGCGACGGTCCTCACCTCGATGCCTCTCGCCGCGCGAGCCGGCCTCAGGGCAGCAGCGCACGGCGTGGACGCCTACGCCATGACACGCACCGGGCGCACGCTCGGCGCACTCACCACGCCCGAACGGGAATCCGTACTGGCTGAACTGGCCGCACGGCCCGCCCTTCTCCCGCTCCTCGACGTGCTGAAGGTGCCTGTCCTCCTGGCCGCCGGAACAGAGCGGATGCTCCAGGACGGTCCCGCACCGCGCGGCCTCACCCGCCAGGATCCGCCGCTCGACCTGACGTCCGCGCCCGCCTGGCCCGCGCGCTCCACCGCCGACGCCGTCGTCGTCGGGTCGGGCGCGGGCGGGGCGATGGCCGCGCGGACCCTGGCCCGAGCCGGGCTGGACGTCGTCGTGCTCGAGGAGGGGCAGCACCACTCCACCGAGTCGTTCGGCCGGCGCACGCCCCTGGACCGCTTCACCGACCTCTACCGGGACGGCGGAGCGACCGTGGCCGTCGGCAACCCACCGCTGCTGCTGCCTACGGGCCGAGCAGTCGGCGGCACCACGGTCGTCAACTCCGGTACCTGCTACCGCACTCCGGGCCACGTCCTGGCCCGCTGGAGCAAGGACTTCGGATTCACGCCCGCCGACGGCTTCGACCGGCACCTGGACGAGGCCGAGCGCACCCTGCGGGTGGCCACCCAACCGGTCGACGTCCTCGGCAACAACGGCCGCATTGCGCTGGGCGGCGCGCGTGAACTCGGCTGGCAGGCCGCGCCCCTGCGCCGCAACGCGCCCGGCTGCCAGGGCTCCTGCCAGTGCGTGGTGGGCTGTCCGACCGGCGCCAAACAGAGCGTGCAACTGTCCGTGCTGCCCGAGGCCTGCGCCGCGGGGGCCCGTGTCGTCACCGGAGCCCGAGTCGAGCGCATCCTCGTCGACACGGACCGGCCCGGAGGCCCGAGCGCGGCAGGGGTACGCGCACGCTGCGAGGCGAACGGCGGGTTCGAGATCCTCGCCCCCCTGGTCGTCGTCGCCGCGGGCGCGCTGCAGTCCCCGCCACTCCTACGCCGCTCCGGCCTGGGCCGGCACCCCCGCCTCGGCCGCAATCTCAGCGTCCACCCGGCCACGAGCGTCGCCGGACGCTTCGCCGAACCGGTCACCGCCTGGGAAGGAGTGCTGCAGAGCGTCGGAGTGGAGGAGCACCACTCGCAAGGCATCCTCATCGAGGCCACCGCCACCCCGCCCGGCATGGGCTCCTTCATCCTCCCCGGACTGGGCGCCGAGCTACGCCGCGAACTGGAGACCGCCGACCGGCTCGCCACGCTCGGCGCGATGATCGCCGACCGCCCCTCCGGTCGCGTCCTCGGCCGCGACCGCACACTGATCCGCTACGACCTGGACCACCGCGACGCAGGCCGCTTGCTACGGGCCGTGCGCGCCATGGGCGAGCTGCTGTTCGCCGCAGGAGCCGAGGAAGTGCTCACCGGCATCCCCCGCACACCCCGCGTACACGGCCTCGCGGAACTGGACACCGCCCTGGCGGGCACGACCGCACGCCACCTCCACCTCTCGGCCTACCACCCCACCGGCACGGTCGCCGCAGGCGCAGACCCGCACCGCTTCCCGGCCGACCCGTGGGGCAGGCTCCGAGGAGTACACGGAGTACTGCTCGCGGACGCCTCCGTGCTCCCCAGCTGCCCGCAGGTGAATCCCCAACTGAGCATCATGGCAGCGGCGTTGGCGATCGCCGAGGCGGCTGTCCGCGCATGAGAACCAGGACCGCGAAATGTCCGTCAGCGCCGGACTTCACCGCCGTCATCACCTCACAGGCTCGTGCCCAGGCTGCCGCCGGACGGCGCGTACACGCAGGAGGCCCGCCGGACGTCCCCAGAATCGGGCAGCCCCCGGCTCGGCCACGCCATACGATCGGGACGTGACGATCAAGTACGAGTGGCGGGCCGACGTCGACAACGCCTCCCTCAACGCACTGCACGCCGACGGCTTCGGCCACCCGGTTGCTCAGACCGACTGGCGAGCACGACTTGAACGCCACAGCCTCGGCTGGGTCTGTGCGCGGGAAGACGGCATCCTGGTCGGCTTCGTCAACGTCGTCTGGGACGGCGGAGCTCATGCCTTCATCCTGGACACGGTGGTCGCCCAGCATTGCCGGGCAAGAGGAGTTGGCGCCAGGCTCGTCGTGATCGCGGCCGAGGAAGCCCGTGCCGCGAAGTGCGCGTGGCTTCACGTCGACTTCGAGGACCACCTGCGTCCGTTCTATTTCGATGCCTGCGGCTTCAAAGAGACGACGGCCGGGCTGATTGCTCTATAGCCCCATGCCTGGCCCACGGCACCCCGTGAGAGTCTCCGGAGAGCGACTTGACCTTGCCCTTGAGGTCAAGGTCTAGCGTTCGTGGAGATGAGCGGCATGAAGATCGGTGAGCTGGCCAGACGCGCCGGCGTGACAATCAAAGCGGTGCGTTACTACGAATCGCTCGGGTTGATCACGCCGCGTCGGCTCGCCAACGGGTACCGGGACTACGACGAGGACGACGTGCGGATGGTGCGCGAGATTCGGGCGCTTGGCAGCCTCGGCATCCCGGTCGAGCGCACACGGCCGTTCCTGGAGTGCCTGGCGTCCGGGCAGCAGCACGCCGACGACTGTCCGGCGTCGCTGGCCGGCTATCGCGAGGCCATCGACGAGCTGACCGAGCGGATCGAGGCCCTGACCAGCCGCCGAGCGACCCTGATACGGCATCTGAGACAGGCCGCCTATCGCGACAGCAACAGCAACAGCCCGGCGCCCGACGACGGAGAGCACATCATGAGCGACTTCCACCGCCTGCCCGCGGACCTGCCCGTCCCGGAAGACGACGGCGCGGCCGCCCACCTTCCCGGCCTGAAGGCACCCGAACTCGAACTGGCCGACACCACAGGTGAGATGGTCCGTATCGATGCCCTTGGCTCCGGCCGCACGATCGTCTACATCTACCCGCTCACGGGCCGCCCGGATGCCGACCTCCCCGACGGCTGGGACGCCATCCCCGGAGCACGGGGCTGCACCACCGAAGCCTGCGATTTCCGGGACCACCACCAAGAGCTTCTTACGGCCGGCGCGCGGAGGGTCTTCGGCCTGTCCAGCCAGGACACCGCCTATCAACGCGAGGTCGTCGAGCGGCTCCGCCTGCCGTTCCCGATGCTCTCCGATCCTCGGCTGAACCTGGCCGCGGCCCTCGGCCTGCCCACGTTCGACGTGGACGGGATGACGCTGTTCAAGCGGCTGACCCTCGTCATCCGTGACGGGGTGATCGAGCATGTCTTCTACCCGATCTTCCCGCCCAACGTGCATGCCCAACAGGTCCTGGCATGGCTGCGCGACAACCCCGTGGCATGAACTTCCCTGTGTTCAGCGGGTGGTGAAGCCCCCGTTGACGGAGATGCTCCGGCCGACACGGCCTACGCGCCATCCAGACCCCCCGCCCCGAGGCGCTGCCGCTGCGGAGTCACGACGTACAGCGGGTCCTGAGCGGACGCGAGACCCGCCGCGAAGATGCCGAACCGGGTGCACAGTCCCGCTGCCAGGTACGCCCCTGCGGCCAGCAGCGGAGCCGCCCGACGCCCCGTGAGAAGCGACAGGCCGGCTCCGGTCACGACCAGCGCCTTGCTCAGGGTCAGCAGTCGCCCGGGCCGGCCCGTGACGTAGGGCTCACCGACCAGTCCGAGCCGCCGCTCGATACGGCGCATCGCGGCGAGTTCCATGCCCGCGCCGAGCAGGCCCATGCGGATGGGCGGACCGTGGTCCGCGCGGGGCGCGCAGAGCAGTGCCGCTCCCGCGGCGCTGGTGAGCGCGCTGCCCGCGAAGACGTACGGCAGTTCCGGGTACGCCTCGTGCCACGCCGGCACCGCGGTGTCGGAGAGCAGTACCGCGGTGTACGTGCACATCGCCGGCCCCAGGACGGCGGATCCGAGTCCGGCGACGCGGCCCAGCCCGGGCAGCCTTCCGGTGGCCTGCGAGGCGGCCGCGGCGGTGGCAAGCGTGGAGAACGGCGCGAGGATCCAGGAGCCCACCGACAACGGCGAGGTGGGCTTGAGGACGCGCAGCATGTGCGTGAAGCGCTCGGGGCGGCCGAGGTCGTGGACCAGGGCGGCGACGCTCGCCACAGATGCGGCACCAGCGACCTGCCGGCCCGCCCCGGCCAGCCCCCGCCGCCCGGTCAGCTCGGCCACCGCGGCCATGATCGCCGACGCACCGGCGGTGCCGCCGAGGAAGAGATACCCCGGCACGTCCGGCACCTTCCAGGTGGGACGCTTGAGGATCGGCCGGCCGTAGTACGACCGGAACTCCGCGCGCGGAACCATGGGCCGCTCCCGCTCACCGCGCCCCGTCACGACCGCGTCCTCTCCCACGTCCCCCGCCCCAGAAAGGACAGCGCCACACTCACCGCCACACCGACTGCGGCCGCCGCCGCATGCCGCCACATCGACGGCAGGTCATGCGTGGTGACCACCGGGTCCGGCGGCAGTCCGTACACCTCGGGCTCGTCCAGGAGAAGGAAGAACGCGCCGTCGCCGCCGACGCCGTCCCCCGGATCCCGGCCGTACAGCCGTGCCTCGTCCACCCCGCGCTCGTGCAGCTCGGCCACCCGCCGGTCGGCCCGCTCGCGCAGTTCCTCCAACGGGCCGAACTGGATGGAGTCGGTCGGGCACGCCTGGGCGCAGGCCGGTTCCCGGCCCGCCCCCAGACGGTCGTAGCACAGCGTGCACTTGAAGGCCCGGCCGTCGCCCGGGCGGATGTCGATCACGCCGTACGGGCACGCCGGCACGCAGTATCCGCAGCCGTTGCAGATGTCCTCCTGCACCACCACGGTCCCGAACTCGGTGCGGAACAACGACCCGGTCGGGCAGACGTCCAGGCAGGCGGCGTGGGTGCAGTGCTTGCACACGTCACTGGACATCAGCCAGCGCACCTGGCCGTCCCCGGAGCCCGCGTCGTGCCCGGGTGGTGGCCCGACGGCCGGCATGCCCAGGTCGACCGGCGGCCGGTCCGGTGCCACCGTCTGCTCGACGAACGCCACGTGCCTCCAGTTGTCGGCGCTCAGCGCGCCCGTGTTGTCGAACGACTGCCCCAGCAGGTCGAGTTCCTCGGTCTCGGCCGGCACGAGGTTCCACTCCTTGCAGGCCACCTGGCACGCCTTGCAGCCGATGCAGACGGAGGTGTCCGTGAAGAAGCCCATCCGGGGCGGGTGGGTGTCCGGGTAACCGGCGTCCGCCGCGGGGTCGGCCAGCGGGCCGGACAGCCTGTTGCGGTCGGAAGTCATCGCTTCCCCTCTCCTGCGCCCGGCGGGATGTCCTCGGGGAGGCCGGCGCGCCGCCGGTAGGCCGCCACATGGGCCCGCAGCGCCGGGCCCCGTGGACGCCTGCCGGGCCGGATGTCGCAGGTCGCCGCCTTGGACTCCTGGATGCGTACGTTCGGGTCGAGGACGACGGACAGCAGCTCGTTCGCCGCGTCGCCCGTCGACAGACCGTTCGGACCCCAGTGGTAGGGCAGTCCCACCTGGTGGATGGTGCGGCCCCGGATCCGCAGCGGTTTGATCCGGTCGGTCACCAGCACTCTCGCCTCGACCGCCGTACGGGCCGTGGTGATGGTCGCCCAGCCCAGGTGTTCCAGGCCGCGCTCCGCGGCGAGTTCGGGGGAGACCTCGCAGAAGAACTCCGGTTGCAGCTCGGAGAGATAGGGCAGCGTACGGCTCATGCCGCCGGCCGTGTGGTGCTCGGTGAGCCGGTAGGTGGTGAACGCGTACGGGTACACCTCGCTCCCGGCCCGGTGGTACCGGTTGGCCGGGTGGTCGTAGGTCTGCAGCGCCGGGTTCGTCTGCTGTCCGTACAGCGGGTTGTCCACCGGCGACTCGTACGGCTCGTAGTGCGCGGGCAGTGGGCCGTCGGTCAGCCCGGCCGGCGCGAACAGCCAGGCGCGGCCGTCGCTCTGCATGATGAACGGGTCGGTGCCGGCCAGGGCGTCCTGTGCTGTCGCGTCCGGCGGCGGCCGGTAGTCGGGCGGCTTGTCCGCCTCGCAGTCCGGGACGTCGTCCCCGGTCCACCGGCCCTGCTCGGCGTCCCACCACACGTACCGCTTGCGCTCGCTCCACGGCCTTCCCTCGGGGTCGGCCGACGCCCGGTTGTAGAGGGTGCGGCGGTTGGCCGGCCACGCCCAGCCCCAGCCGGGGGCGACCCGGCTCTGTTCGTCGCGCGGCCGGCGGTTCGCCGCGTGGTTGTGTCCGTCGGCGTGGACCCCGCAGTAGATCCAGACGCCGCAGGAGGTGGAGCCGTCGTCCCGCAGCTGGGTGAACGACGACAGGGACTGCCCGTCCTGTCCGTACCCGTTGATCTCGGCCAGTACGGCGTCGGCGCTCGGTTCGGCCAGCGGGCCCGACGTCGGGTAGTCCCATGTGAGGTCGAGCAGCGGACGGTCGCGCGGCTCGGTGGAGCCGGCGAGCTTCTCCCTGATGATCCGTCCGAGGTGGTGGTAGAACCACAGGTCGCTACGGGCGTCCCCGGGCGGGTCGACCGCCGTGTGGTGCCACTGCAGCAGCCGCTGGGTGTTGGTGAAGCTGCCGTCCTTCTCCGTGTGCGCCGCGGCCGGCAGGAAGAACACCTCCGTCGGGATCTCCTCGGTGCGCAGCTCACCGGTCTCGATCTCCGGCCCGTCCTGCCAGAAGGTCGCGCTCTCGATGAGGCGCAGGTCGCGCACGACCAGCCAGTCCAGGTTCGCCAGGCCGAGGCGCTGCAGCTTGCTGTTGGCCGAACCGACCGCCGGGTTCTCTCCGACGAGGAAGTACCCCTTGCACTCGCCCGACAGCTGGTTCAGCACCGTCTGATAGGTGCCATGGTCGCCGGTCAGCCGGGGCAGCCAGTCGAAGCGGTAGTCGTTCTCCTCGGTGGCGGCGTCGCCCCACCAAGCCTTGAGCAGACTCACCGCGTACGCGCGCATGTTGCCCCAGAAGCCGGTCGTGCCGGCGTCCGCGGCCACGAACGCGTCCAGGTCCTGGTGCTGGTGGGCGTGCGGCATGGGGATGTAGCCGGGCAGCAGGTCGTACAGCGTGGGGACGTCCGTGGAACCCTGGATGCTGGCGTGTCCGCGCAGCGCCAGGATGCCGCCTCCCGGCCGCCCGATGTTGCCCAGCAGCGACTGCAGGATGGCCGCGGTACGGATGTACTGCACCCCGACCGTGTGCTGGGTCCAGCCGACGGAGTAGCACAGCGCCGTGGTGCGCTCGCGCCCGGAGTTGGCGGTGATCGCGTCGGCCACGCGGGCGAACAGCTCGCGGGGGACACCGCACACGTCCTCGACCAACTCCGGCGTGTAGCGGGCGAAGTGCCGCTTGAGCACCTGGTACACACAGCGCGGGTGTTGCAGCGTCGGGTCCATGGCCGGCGTCCCGCCCAGGGCAGGACCGCCCGAGCCGTACGAGTGCGCGCGGCCGCTCTCGCCCAGCTCCCTGCCTCCGTGCTGCCGGGCAGTCGCGTCCTGTTCGCCCTCGTCGCCCCCGTCGCGCGAAGCCGGCCACCGGTCCCGGTCACCGGCCGCGGCCGCGGCTTGCGCTCCCTCGTACATCCAGCTGGTCGTGTCGTAGTGCCGGCTCTCCGGGTCGAAGCCGGAGAACAGCCCGTCCAGGTCCTCGGTGTCGGCGAAGTCCTCGCGCAGGATCGCCGGCGCGTTGGTGTAGGCGACCACGTACTCGCGGAAGTCCTTGTCGTTGCTGAGCACATGGTTGATCAGGGCGCCGAGGAAGGCGATGTCCGTCCCGGCCCGCAGTGGCACGTGGACGTCGGCCAGCGCGCTGGTGCGGGTGAAGCGGGGGTCGACATGGATGATCGTGGCACCCCGTTCCTTGGCCTCCACCACCCACTGGAAGCCGACCGGATGGCACTCGGCCATGTTCGAGCCCTGGATGAGGATGCAGTCGGCCTCGGCCAGATCCTGCTGGAACGTCGTGGCTCCGCCACGGCCGAACGAGGTCCCCAGACCGGGAACCGTGGCGGAGTGTCAAATCCGCGCCTGGTTCTCGATCTGGATCGCGCCCAGTGCCGTGTACAGCTTCTTCATCAGGTAGTTCTCTTCGTTGTCCAGCGTCGCTCCGCCGAGCGAGGCGATGCCCAGCGTGCGCCGGACCGGAACACCGTGATGCGTGTCCTGCCAGGTCTGCCGCCGGGTTGCGATGACCCGGTCGGCGATCATGTCCATCGCGCGGTCGAGCGGGATCCGCTCCCACCCCGTGCCGTACGGCGCCCGGTGCAGGACGGCGCTGATCCGGCCGGGGCCGGTCACCAACTGCTTGCTGGCCGAGCCCTTCGGGCACAGCCGGCCGCGTGAGACGGGGGAGTCCGGGTCGCCCTCGATCTGGATGACCTTCTCGTCCTTGACGTAGACCTTCTGGCCGCAGCCCACGGCGCAGTACGGGCACACGGACCGTACGACCCGGTCGGCCCGCTCGGTACGGGCGGACAGCCGCTCGGTGCCGCGCGAGCGCGCCGCGCTGCCCCGGCCCAGCGCATCGTCACCGGTGAGCTGCCGGTACACCGGCCAGCCGTCGATCCACTGCCACAGGCCCATGGCGATCTCCCGCCTCGTGCCCTTGCGCCGTCGCAGCCAACGTAACGCCGGGACCCGCCAGGGGCATGTCGAACACAGATCACGCCGACGCACTGCGCACACGATGGGTGTTGTCCGCAAGCCGCTCGGTGACACCCCGCCGGTCCAGCAGCTCCAGCAGGGGCACCGCGACCCGCCGCGTGGTGCGCAACGCCTGCCGCGCCTGACTGAGGGTGAACGGCTGGGGCAGTTCCGCGAGCACTTCGGCGGCCCGCCTGTCGCCGTCGGGAAGCAGGAAGACACCGTCGGCCACCTTCAGCAGACGTCCGGCGCGCACGGCAGCGGCCAACTCCCGTGCCCCGAGCCGCAGTTCCGCCATCCTCGCGGCGTCCGGCGCTGCGAACGGTTCAGCGCGCAACTCGGCGGTCAGCGCGGTCACCGCCGCCTCGACGGGTTCGGGAAGCACCGCGAGGCTGCCCGGCGCGCACACCCGCCCCTCCACCACCGGCAGCGACGCCGCACCGGCAAGCCGTTCCACGACACCGGCGCTGGGCAGCCGCATCCGCCGTCGTACCGCCTCCACGGGCATACCGGACTCCAGAGGATGCTCGTCGCGCCACTCGTCGACCACGGCACGCAGGGAGACGACCAACTCCCGCCACACGACCGGATGAACCCTCAGACCGTCACCCACCGGCTCGCCGAGCACAGGCAGCCCCATGGCGTGCAGCTCGCTCACGGTCGCGAAGCGGCGGCGTCGCACCATCGCCTCGGCCGCCGCCTGCGGTGGAGCACCGACGAGCGCGGCCAGCTCCGCAGCGCGCAACCGTGCGGCTCCGCGCCGGCTCAGCTCGGGCGGCGTCACGTCGAGTACGTCGACACCGGCGGCGATGCGGTGCCGGCCGGGATCGCGCAGCAACGCGCGGTCGCCGACGCGCAGCGGCAGGGGCCGGGCCAGCCGCAGCCGGGCGCTGCCCGCCCCCAGCGGCCGGACCCGGGCGGCGACGGACGCGGATCCCACATGCAGCACGAGTTCGCGAGGGAGGTCACGGTGCTCGGCGGCGTCACCCTCGCTGCCGTCGGCGCCGCGCAGCGCGACGTCGACCTCGGCGGTCGTCAGCCACCGGCCCGGAGTGAGGAGCGCGTCGCCACGGCCGATCGCCCGGTGCTCGACGCCGCGCAGATTGACCGCCACGCGGGCCACGGCATGGACCTCGGGCGTGTCACGGCCCAGCGTCTGCAGGCCGCGCACCCGTACCACCGCCCCGGAGGACGCCAGCTGAAGCTCCGCATCCCTGCGCAGGGTGCCGGCCGTCAGCGTTCCCGTGACCACTGTGCCGGCGCCGACGACGCTGAACGAACGGTCCACCCACAACCGCACGTCGGCGTCCGGATCGGCTGGTGGCAGGCCTCCCACCAGCCGCTTGAGTCCGTCGTGCAGCCGGTCCAGGCCCTCGCCGGTGCGCCCGCTCACCGTCACCGAGTCGACCGGTCCCAGGCCGGTCGCCGCCAGGCGGGCCAGCGCCTGTCGCCGTGCCGGCTCCGGGTCGGCCAGGTCGCAGCGGGTGACGGCGAGCAGGGCATGCCGCACGCCCAGCGCGTCCAGTGCCTGCAGATGCTCCGCCGACTGCGGCATCCAGCCCCCGTCGGCGGCCACCACGAACAGCACGGCGGGGACCGGGCCGACACCGGCGAGCATGTTGGGCACGAACCGCTCGTGGCCCGGCACGTCGACGAATGCCACCTCCGGTCCACCGGGCAGGGTCGTCCAGGCGAAACCCAGGTCGATGGTCAGCCCGCGCCGGCGCTCCTGCTCCCAGCGGTCCGGCTCCATTCCGGTGAGCAGCTTCACCAGCGTCGACTTGCCGTGATCGACATGGCCGGCGGTCGCGATCACGTGCACGGCCGTTCACTTCCGTGGTCGTCGCTGTCCGGGCGCCCACCGCTCGGGTGCGACCGCCGTGCGGCGCGTACGGCCTCCAGCACCGCCTGCTCCTCCTCCGCGCCGACCGTGCGCAGATCCAGCAGGCACCGTCCACGCTCCACCCGGCCGATCACCGGGACCGCGCCGGTGCGCAGCAACGGGCCGTACGCCGCGGGGAGGCCGACGGCCGCGCTGGGCAGGGTCACCCCGGGCGCACCGCCACCGCCCACGGCCGCCTCCGTACGCAGCACCTCGGCCGGTACTCCCTCGGCGCGCAGCCGTTCGACCAGCCGGGCGGCGCGCTCGTGCAGGGCGATCGCGTCGGCGGCCAGCGCGGCGCGTACGGGCGGCTCCGGACCGCGCAGGGTCGCTTCCAACGCGGCCAGGGTCAGCTTGTCCACCCGCAGGGCCCGGGCCGCGGGATGCCGGCGCAGTCGCTCGACCAGCCCCGCTTCACCGAGCAGCAGCCCGGCCTGCGGACCGCCGAGCAGCTTGTCACCACTGGCCGTCACCAGCGCTGCCCCGGCACGCAGCGCGGTGGTGGCGTCCGGCTCCCGGGGGAGCAGCGGGTGGGGGCCGAGCAGGCCGGAACCGATGTCCACCACCACTGGCGGTCCCAGCGCCGCCAGCTCGGCGACCTCCGCCGCCGCGGTGAAACCGCTGATGTGGAAGTTGGAGGCGTGCACCTTGAGCAGGAAGCCGGTCTCCGGGCCGATGGCCTCGGCGTAGTCCCGTGCATGGGTGCGGTTGGTGGTGCCGACCTCGCGCAGCCGCGCGCCGGTGGAAGCCAGCAGCTCCGGAATGCGGAACCCGTCGCCGATCTCGACCAGCTCGCCCCGGCTGATCACGATCTCCCGTCCTTGAGCCATCACCAGGGCGCACAGGAGCAGCGCGGCCGCGTTGTTGTTCACCACGTGCACCGCTCCGGCATCGGGCACGGCCTCGGCCAGGGCGGCGAGCGCCCCGCGTCCGCGGCGCGCCCGGCGGCCTTCGACGAGGTCGAACTCGACGTCCGTGCATCCGGACGCGGCCATCACGGCGTCCCGGGCGGCAACCGACAGCGGGGCACGGCCGAGATTGGTGTGCACCAGCACCCCGGTGGCGTTGATCACCGGCCGCAGTCCACAGGCCCGATCGGGCAACTGGCCGACCGCCGCGTCCACCACGTCCTCGGGAGCGATCTCTCCGGCCCGCGCGCGTCGCTGGGCCTCCGCAACAGCCGCCTTCACCAGGGGGCGCCCCAGCGTCCGCACGGCGGTCGCGATGCGCGGTTCGGCCAGCACGGCGTCGGTGCCGGGGATGCGACGGCGCGGATCGCTCATGGCACCTCTTCCGCTCACCGTGGGCCTCCTGCGGGGCATGCGTGGCGGAGGCGGACGGGAATCGAACCCGCCAACGGCAGCTCCTGCCGTTCAACGGTTTTGAAGACCGGGCCGGTCACCAGGCCGGACACGCCTCCCCGCGCCACGCGGCCATCTTCGCAAAAGCCGTATACGGGCGCTAACGGAACGCATCCGGAATCATGATCTGCATGACCTCACTGACGGCGCCCGGCGCATCCGTCCGCCTCACCCAGTACGCGCACGGCGGCGGCTGTGCCTGCAAGATCCCGCCGGGCGAGCTGGAGGAGGTGCTACGGGGCCTGGGGGCCGCCGTACCGGTCCGTGACCCCGAGGGTGAACTGCTCGTGGGGCTGGACGACGGTGACGACGCCTCCGTCGTGCGGCTGCCGGACGGCACGGCGGTGCTGGCGACCACCGACTTCTTCCCGCCCGTGGTCGACGACCCCTACGACTGGGGCCGCATCGCCGCGGCGAACGCGCTGTCGGACGTGTATGCCACCGGCGGCCGTCCCCTGCTCGCCGTGAACCTGCTGGCCTGGCCTCGAGGAGTCCTCCCGCTCGACCTGGCCCGCGAGGTGCTGCGCGGCGGCCTGGACATGGCCGCGGCCGCCGGCTGTCACGTCGCCGGCGGCCACAGCGTGGACGACCCCGAGCCCAAGTACGGCATGGCGGTCACCGGCCTGGTCGACCCGGACCGCCTGCTGCGCAGCGACGCCGGAAAACCTGGTGTGCCACTGTCGCTGACCAAGCCGCTCGGCATCGGCGTGCTGAACAGCAGGCACAAGGCCACCGGCGAGGTGTTCCCGCAAGCGGTCGAGGTCATGACGCGGCTCAACCGGGAGGCGGCCGAAGCGGCGCTGGCCGCCGGGCTCACCTGCGCGACCGACGTCACCGGGTTCGGGCTGCTCGGCCACGCCTACAAGCTCGCCCGGGCGAGCGGGGTCACGGCACTGATCGACGCGAACGCCGTGCCCTACCTCGACGGCGCCCGGCAGGCGCTGAGCGAGGGGCACGTCAGCGGCGGCACCCGGCGCAATCTCGCATGGGTACGCCCCCACACCGACCTGTCGGCGGTGAGCGAGGACGAGGCACTGCTCCTGGCCGACGCACAGACCTCCGGCGGCCTGCTGGTGGCCGGCGAAATCCCCGGCGCGCCCGTCGTGGGCGAGCTGCTGCCACGCGGCGAGCACGTCCTGGTGATCCGCTGAACCCGGCTGCGAAGACGACGGCCGTGCCGATGTGTTCTCGCAGACATGGCAGAGCGGCCCCCGCCGACCCGGGCCTTGACCCAGCCGGCGGGCGCCGCCGCGGAAGAGCTACTGCCCTGGGTGCAGAACCACCTTGGTGTAGCCCTCGACGCGCTTGTCGAACTTCTCGTACGCCGTGGGCGCCTCGGCCAGAGGCAGCTCATGGGAGACGACGAAGCTCGGCCGGGCACGCCCCGAGATGATGAGGTCGCGCAGCTGCCGGTTGTAGCGCTTCACGTTGCACTGCCCGGTGCCCAGACGCAGCCCCTTCTCGAAGAGCTTGCCGATCGAGACCATGAGCTTGCCGTGCTTGGCCTGCTCGTCCGGTGCCCCCGGGTCGGCCGGCACATAGAGGCCGGGTATGCCCAGCGCTCCGGTCGGCCGGACGGTCTCGATGATCGAGTTCAGCACGGCCGCGGGCTCCTCGCGGTTCTCGCCCCTGGCCATGGCCTGGTAGCCGACCGCGTCGATGCCCTTGTCCGTTCCTTCGCCGTTCGTCTGCTCCTTGATCTGCTCGACCGGGTTGCCTTCGGCGAAGTTGATCGGGATCGCGCCGATCTCCTCGGCCTTCTGCAGCCGCTCGAGCACCCGGTCGACGACGAACACCTTCGACGCACCGCGGATCATTGCCGAGTAGGCGGCCATGAGTCCGACGGGCCCGCCGCCATACACCACGACACTTTCACCCGGGGAGACCTGGGCGAGTTCGTTGCCGTGATAGCCGGTCGGGAAGATGTCGGCGAGCAGAATGAAATCGGTCTCGTTCGCGGTGCCTTCCGGCAACTTCAGACAGTTGAAGTCGGCGTACGGTACGCGCAGGTATTCGGCCTGGCCCCCGGTCCACGGCCCCATAGCCACATAGCCGTATGCGCCACCGGCGAAGCCCGGATTCACGGTGAGGCAGAATCCGGTGTAGTCGGCCACACAGTTCTTGCAGAAACCGCAGGCGACATTGAAGGGCATGACCACGCGGTCGCCCTTCTTGAGAGAGGTGATCCCCTCACCGAGTTCCTCGACGATGCCCATGTTCTCGTGGCCGAAGACGATGCCCGGTTCGGCGGCGGTGCGGCCCTCATACATGTGCAGGTCAGAGCCACATATGGCGGTGGACGTCACCCGTACGATCACCTCGTTCGGGTGCTGGAGTCGAGGCTTCTGGACCTCTTCCACCGCTACCTCGAACGGTCCTTTGTAGACGACAGCCTTCATATGACACCTCCGATGAGCGGTGCTTGATCGCTGCCGGAGGCCAAACGGCCGTCAACCGAACGTAGCCTGGTGCGAACGGGCAGTAGAAAGGTCGCGGCCGTTCGCCTCACGTGACCCAACTCTCATGGTCCCCCTGTAGAGGAACATGAAACAGGCCAGCTATTGTCAATTAAATTCCGGTTTCAACCTCGCGCCGAATGGGAGGACGAGGAAAGTGACTCAGCGTTTCGGGACCTTGATCGTCCCGGTGCCCGGCATCTCGGGCACCATGTACCCGCCGGGAACGCCGGTGGCCATCAGCGGCCGCGGCTCGTCCGTCGACGCCTTCGTGGACGGCGACTGGCTCCCGCTCGCCTGGTGGGAGTTCGCCGAGGGACTTTCCGAGGGCGTCCCCGACAGCTGACCCTCTACCGCAGGTGGGGCGGACCCACCTGAATGGTGTCGCTGCACACCTGGGTCGGCAGCCGGTGTCCCTTCGCGTCGGTCACGTGCACGAAGGAACCGTAGTCGTGCTTGGCGGGGCGGGGCACCACCACATCGCTGGAGGCGTTGTAGCCCCCCGCGATCCAGCAGCTCATGCGCGGGACGTCGCGTGGCTGGTAGAAGAGCGGGAAGTCGACCGTCCGGCCCGGGTTCAGTACCAGCCGGACCGGCACGGCCTCCTTCTTCGGCGCCGACTCCACGTCCTGCGCCTTGCCGACCCAGACGTGCAGCTGCGGGTAGCCATCGAAGGCGCAGGGCTTCGTACTTCTGTTCCTGGCACTGAGCACGGCCGCCGGCGCGCCTGCCGGCCTGTCGGCCAGGCGAGTCCATTTCCAGCGCAGCTGGGGTGATCCGCAGGCGGCTGGGCGGGGGTGAACCCAAAGGTAAGCGGTCAACCCCGCCAACCCCGCCAACCCCACCAACACCGCCAGGCTGAGTATCAGGATCGTTGCTTTTCGCTGCGCTATCAAAACATCCCCCGTGGAGGCCCTCTGCCTCTGCGGACAGGTAGATGCAGCTACTCCCCGGGAGGTTCCGGCGGACGGGTCGGCGTCAGCCGTGGTAGGAGCTGGTCCGGTAATGGCTGCGGAACTCGGCCAGCAGTTCATCGGTCGCTTCGGCCCCGGCGCTCACGGCGGCGTGGACGTCACGGAAGTAGTTTTCGTAACCGGCGGGGGTGTAGAGGCACAGGGCGCGAGCGAGGACCGACCCTGCATTGCGGAAGCCGTGCGGGGTGCCGCGGGTCGCGGCGAGCAGATGGCCGGCACCTGCGGTCACCTCGCCGTCCCCGGTGTGGAGCGTCAACTCGCCCTCAAGAACGTAGAAGTACTCGTCATGGCCTTCATGCACATGAGGCCTGGCACCGATGGTGCCAGGGGCGAGGCTGAACTCCTCGAAGGCGAAGTGCCCGCCCGTGTGCTCGCCGGTGAGCCGGAAGAAGTGTGCGACACCGGCGACGTCTATGAGTTCACCGTCCTCGGGGCTACGCAGCAGCGGACGGGAGGGAATCCGGGACTGATCATCGGTCATGGGGGCATTGTGGCCCAGGGATCACTGCTTCCGAATCATGCCCTGGTACGGCAGCAGTCCCCTCGAAGTGGTTGGGGGCCGGCTACTCCCGGGGGAGATGCCGACCCCCTACAGGCGGCGACGGCTCAGCCCAGGCCGAGGCTGGAGAGCGCGGTCGTCCAGTCGGTCATGATGGCGTTCTGTGCGTCGTCGAGGCTGACCCGACCGGCGCAGACGGCCTTCTTCAACTTGTTCTCGACGGAGTCCTTCTGGGAAGAGGTGGCGTCGCCGGAGTGCGGCTCTGGCCAGAGGTTCTCCTCGCTCTTGGGTGCACCGCCGAGCTCGAGCGGGACGAAGTGGTCCTCCTCGTAGTCCGAGAGGCTGGTGTCGGAGTAGCCGTACTCGGCGATCTGCTTCTTCTTCAGCGCGTTGGTGTACGAGGTTGAGGGCCGTACGGTCGCGGTCCAGCCGGAGACGCAGATGGTCGAGTCGATGGTGTCCTGGGTGACGTCGGGGTTGAGGTCGCCGGGCGTACAGACCGGGTCGGGCAGGGGGAGGTAGTCCTGGCTGCAGCTCGCGGCGTGGGCGGAGCCGGTGGTGACGGTGAGGCCGGCTGCGGCGAGGGCGAGGCTGGAGAGGGTGGTCACCAGGGGGCGGGGTATTCGGGACATGTGGGGGTCTCCCGGTGCGGTGCCCGGCAGGATTCCGGGCGATCGTGAGCATGACAGCACCGGGATCATCTATGCGAGTAGACCTCTTTGCCCGATCGGGGACTCCCTTGAATGAACGTTTATCCGACTGAGGGTGGTGAGGGGTGAAGTCTTGACGCGGCCTTGACAGCGGGCTCGGGGAGGGGGCTTCGGTGCCCGTCCGTGCGGCATGACGGCTCGTCAACTACACGCTGTGACCTGCGTAAACGCCTGCTGAACCTGGAGTGTCCCGCTCGCACGGCCTCGAATCGATCGCTACGCTGCCCTGGCCACGCTGGCGCCGCCGATGAAGTACTGACGGTCCGGGAACCAGGTAAAGGACATCCGCTCGTCCCCGTCGTTCCGCTGGACGAACACTCTCCTCGGTCATACGGGGGACGGTATGTCGGCGGGGAGCGCGACGGATCGGCGAAGCCACGTGGCAAGGAGTCGGTACGCATACTCAGTCTCCAAGAACCGCCTTGTGCCTCACGATCCCGATCGGAGCTTCCCCGCCGACATCTAAAACATCAGGCGCGGCAGCGCAGCATCTCCAGCGGCGGGTGCGCGAGGAGGTCCGCCCAGAAGTCCTCGCCGAACTCACGGATTCCGGCTTCGGACACCTGCAACGGAACCCACTTCACGTCACTGAACCCGGCCGCCCGCAGACACTCCTCGTAGACCTCGCGGCGCGGGACCGCGGAGACGATGCTGATCGGCTGCGGGTCGAGGAGGGCCGTGACCCGCACCCGCGGACCCGTCTCGATCTCCTCGCCGGTCGGCTCGCAGAGAAACCCGTACTTGTCCAGGGACGGGCAGTCGAACCGGTAGTCGGGCTTCTGGGCGAACACGAAGAACTCACTACCCGGCACCAGACTCCGGTGGATGTTGCGGCACATCCGCTCCATCTCCGCGATGTCCGCAGCGTAGTTGAGGCACTGCACTCCCACCGCGATGTCGAAGCGCCGGTCGAGCGGGCGCAGTTCGGCCACGTCCCCGACCTCGTAGCGCAGCCCCAGCGGGTCACTCTGCTCGATCGCCCGCGCGGCGGCGATCATCTCTACGGAGATGTCGACACCGAAGACACGCGCCGCGCCGCTTCAACTCCCGGCTGTAGAAGCCGGTGCCGCACGCCACGTCGAGAACCGACCTGCCGCTCACGTCCCCGACCATGCCCAGGAAGCTCGGTACCTCCCCGTAACGCATCAGCGGCAGGGACTTGAACCCCTCGAATGCCTCGCCGATCTCGTCGTACTGCTGCACGCTCACGTGCCGCCCCCTCCAGTGTCCCGTCCTGTACGCGGCCACGCCCGCCCTCTGGATACAGAGGCTCGCCGGGCCGCGGTCGTGGCAGAGAGTCTGCTCCGCCCTTGTCCGGCCGCCGTACTGGCAGATGACACGAAGAAGTTGGCCGGGTGACCCTCGTATCACCCATCACCCGCATCGTCACTCGCACTCGCATCAGCTCGGCTTGTCAGCTGCCGCCGATCCCCAGGGCGGCGAGCAGGACCAGGACGAGGGTGGTCACGGCGAACAGGCCGTGGGCCATCACGACCGGCAGCGGGAAGTGGCCTTCGGCGGGGACGGCCCCTTCCGCTCCCTGAGCTGCTGCGGTAGCTGGAGTCGTCCCGGCGGCGGCGCGGTCTCGGTAGACGGGGATCCAGCGGACCAGCATCACGAATCCCAGCAGGGCGACCGGCAGCAGCAGAGCGAACGAAGTCCAGGCCAGGGCGGTCTTGTCGGCCACGACATAGATGATCCACACCACGAGCCCGATCGCGGCCAGGGCGAAGTGCCCGAAGACGGCCGGTGCGGGCAGGTGGCTGGTACCGGATTGCTGCTGCTGGATTCCGCCCCGTTGGATCCAGGTGCCGAGCATGTAGAACCCGCCGAGGGCGGTGACCACCCAGGCGATCAGTGCGGCGATGTCCATGGGGAACTCCCTGGTGATGACCGTGTCGATGGCAGCCGGTCGACGCCGGCGGCCGTGGACGGTGCGTGGGCCGGTCACATGCCGGAGCCTGCGTTTCGCGCGCTGTGGTCAGGCACGAATCCCTCGGCCTGGGTGCTCTCGTCGGCGACCCGTACGCCGTAGCGGTAGGCGAGCTTGCCGCCGAGGAAACCCGAGACGCCCAGGGCCACCATGCTGAGTGCGGACAGGACGAGCTTGCCGACGCCGACACTCCCGCCGTCGGTGTAGGTGCTGTAGCGCCACAGGAAGTTGACGGCGTAGGCGGCGGTCACCGTCAGGTTCAGTGTCATGTGGACCAAGGCGGTGGCATGGGCCGGAGTGCCGGTCGGAATCGCGAACAGGTCGAGGAATCCGACCATGGCCGCCAGCACCGCTCCGATCACGCCTACGGCTATCAACCACTCCGAGCCCTGGGTCAGGAATCCGGGACGGTGCACGACATGGGAAGCGATGTCGAACACCAGGCTGGTCACCCAGGCGCCGATCGGCACCGTGACCAGAATCGGGTGGAACGGGTGGCCGTACGGGCCGGCGAGCGAGGCGCTGACCGGACGCTTCGCCTGAAGCCGCGACTCAGTGACCATCGCAACCTCCCACTAGTTTCACCAATAAGTGTTGGCCTTATTGGGGTGGAACGTCAAGGTACGCAGTACAAGGCGTCAAAACAGCCCTTGTGTCCACTCGCATGGGAGTTACCGTGGTCTCGTGGCTCCTGACCCGACTCCGCAGGCCGACGCGGCCGCCACCACTGCCGACACCGCGATCGACTCCGTCAGCGTCCTGAGCGAGGACTCCCGGCGGCGCATGTTCACCTTCATCCGGCGCGCCCGCCGCGCCGTCACCCGCGACGAGGCTGCGGCCAGCGTCGGCATCTCCCGCAAACTCGCAGCGTTCCATCTCGACAAACTCGTCGACGCCGGGCTGCTGCGCGCCCGCTACGAAACGCCCGGCGGGATCCGCAAGGTCGGCCGACAACCGAAGGTGTACGAACCCACGGATGCGCAGATCACCGTGAGCATCCCCGATCGGCGCCACGAGTTCCTCGCGGAGCTGCTCCTCGATGCCGTTCTGACCGAGGAGGCGGGCGAAAACGCCGCGCAGGCGGCTGTACGGACCGCCGAGCAGCGCGGTCGGCAGATGGGCGAGGCCGCCCGGGACGAGACCCGCCCGGGCCGGCTGGGCCCCGAGCGCGGGCTGACCGCCTGCGAGCGCCTGCTGGACCGGTACGGCTACGAGCCCGTACGGGAAACCCCCACTCAGCTCCGGCTACGCAACTGCCCCTTCCACCCGCTGGCCGCGAAGGCCCCTGACCTGGTGTGCGGCATGAACCAGGCCTTCCTCAGCGGCTACCTCGACGGCCTACAGGTCAACGGAGTCCAAGCCATCCTGGCTCCCGAGCCCGGGGAATGCTGCGTACGGCTGGGCCCGAGCGACGCCGATGGCGATGATCGGCAGACTCGGGGCTGATGACGCGGGGCCGGCCGCCCCACCGTTCCGTATCGGCGCCGGAGTCGCGGTCGGTGTCGCCGGCTACTCCCCGGTACAGCAACCGTCCCCGGATGCCGAGCCCGCGACCGTTTCCAGACGGCAGAAGCAGGACGCCTCGATCGGCACGTCCGCCATCGCCGTGGCGATCTTCAACTGCTGGGCAATGATCAGCGCTTCTCCCTCCCTGCCGAGCCGGACGAGGCATTCGTGGAGGCCGTGCAGGGCCCAGACGTTGCCCGGGTGCTGCAGCGGGCGCGGCAGCGTGTCGTCGAGTCCGAGGTCGGCGCGGTAGACGGCCTCGGCATCCGCGACCAGGCCCTGTTCGAGAAGCAGTGCGCCGTATGCATGCCGGGTGGGCTGCATCCACCCCCACGGCTCGTCGTACGGAAGCCCGTCGTCCAGTTCGATCGACCGGCGCAGCGCCGCGAACGCCGCTTCGTGCTTCCCCTTGCGGTAGGCCAGCTCTCCGTCCAGCATCTGCGCGGCGATCGCCAGGATGTCCGTACAGGAGTTGTTGAACAGCGTTCGCGTCTGGGGGACCCGGGCGACCGCCTCACGGAAGAGCTGACGTTCCGCGTCGGCCTCGTCGACCCGGCCGGTGGCAGAGAGTGCGACTCCGCGCGCGTACCGCAGCATGGCCGTGGTCACGCAGTACAGCTGCGCGTCGGCGGGCATCGGCAGGCTCAGGATGTCGTCCCAGCGGCCGAAGCGGATGAGCACGTGCACCCGCATCGCGAGGAAGCCCTCCAGCCAGTCCGCCATGGGCGGGCTGTCCACGCGCAGCAGTTCCTCGGGCACGGCCGCTTCGAGCCGGTCCGCCGTGTCGATGGCGTCCTGGAAGCGGCCGAGGAACATCGCGCCGTAGATCTTGAAGTGGTAGTTGTGACACCGGTACAGGGTGTAGAAGTTCATCGCTCCGGCGCGGGCGCGGAACTTCTCGTCGGCCGCGATCGCGTCGGCGTTGTCGGAGACCACCCGGCGGTAGTCGCCGCAGAGCACTTCCAGGTGGGACGGCATGTGCTGGAGATGTCCCGCGTCCGGCACCAGGCCGCGCAGCCGGTCGCCCACCGACAGGGCGACCTCGGGGGCCGGGGACATCTCCATCAGGTGGATGTACATGTGAAGCAGGCCCGGGTGCCGCACGCCCGCCTCTGTGGCCATCGCCCGTTCCAGTACCGCTTTGGCCTCGATGGCGCGCGAGCCCGGGGCCGGCCTGCCCGTGCGGATGTCCCACAGCTGCCAGGGTGTGAGGTTCATCAGGGCCTCGGCGTAGAGGGTGGCCACGTCGAGGTCGTCGGGCGCGAGTCCGTGGACGGAGCGCATGCTGTCGGCGTAGGCGGCGCTCCACACGCAACAGTCCTCGGCATCGGGGGACTGGGCCCGTGGACAGCGAGCATGCAATGCGTCGATGAGCGCCTGCTCGACCGGGGTTGCGCCGGCGGCCTTCGCGTGGGCGCGCTGTACGGCGGCGTGCGCACGTTCCACGCTCCGCCCCAGGTCCTTGTCGTCGAAGGACTCCCAGGGCTTGTTGTAGTTGGGGCCGAGCGCGTAGGCCACGCCCCAGTCCGCCATGGCACAGTCGGGATCCGCCGCAGCGGCTGCCTCGAAGCAGCGGACGGCCTCCTCGTGGTTGAAGGCGTACGTCCAGTTCAGCCCGCGGTCGAACCACGTCTGCGCCTCGGAGGACGACGTTGTCACGCGCCGGCCGTGGCTGCCGAGGTCGTAGTACTGCATACGAACTCCTCAAGGCTGTCGGCCAGCCGCCCCGGTTTCCGGGATGGCACGACGGTGGCCGGTGCGACGACCCTAGCGACGGACGGTGGCGATATCGCCTGTTCAGGCAGAAAAATACCCGGACACGGCGTCCGCGTGGAAGCGCGCACTCTCGTATCCCGGGGCACTGACACCGGGTGGGTGCCGCCGCGTGCAGCTGGCCAACGGCTGTCCCGCATAATTCCTGGCGCGCTGGATGACGACCCCAGCTACCCTCCGCTCATGGAGCAGGACCACCCCCTCGTGCGCGAAGTCATCCCGGATCTTGTCACAGAGCTGATCACTCTCCTGGAGCACGAAGGAGAACGCGAGCTGGCTGTCTGCGCGTGGGATCTTCGTCTGGTCGAAGAGTGCGGCTGCGGCGATGACTTCTGCCAGAGCTTCCGGACCGCACCTCATCCGCAGGGCCGGCCATATGGCGCCGGCCACCGCTGCGTGCCGCTCCTGCCCTCGCGAGGCATGCTGTGCCTGGACGTCGTGGACGGCCGGATCATGTACGTCGAGGTCCTCGATCGGCTCGGTTCGTCAGCTCAGTTGCCGTACTGACATGAGTAGATGGCGGTGGTCCTCGTACGTCGCGTCATCCTCGCCCGGTTCGCCACTGATCAGTGCCCGCTGACCGGGGCCCAGAAGTTCCAAGCGCACTCGGGAGGCGTTGAAGGAGTTGAGGGCTTCCAGCAAGTTAGCGGGGTTGAAGGCGACTGCCAGGTCATCGGAGCCGACCAACGCGGCCGCGAGCTCCTGCGAAGCAATGTCGTCTTCGTACCCCGCTTGCAGGAGGACCGTTCCCTGGGCGGAGAAATCGAGCCGGATCGGGCTGTTCGGCGCCGCGACGACCGCGACCCGGCGGACCGCGTCGGCGAGCGCCTCCCGCTGCGTGACCGCGACTGCCGGGCTGTCCAGTGCGAACAACTTGTCGTAGCGCGGCAGCCGTCCTTCGAGCAACCTGAGTGTCGTACGCATCCCGGTTCCCTCGAAGGCCATCAAGCCACCGTCCGAGCCGGCTGAACCGGTCAGCCCGATGCGGATCAGCCCCGACTTCGCCAGCGAACGGGAGATCTCGGTCAGTCGGCGGCCGGGAACCACCACCTGCACCGCTTCGGAACCTGCCACCTCCGGCTTCCATGGCATCGTGCGCACGGCATACCGGTACCGGTCCGTAGCGGCCACGGTCATCGACTCGCCGTCCAGCAGGAGCTGGATCCCCGTGAGCACCGGGAGGGAGTCGTCACGGCCGACAGCTATCACGACCTGCGCGACCGCCGCCGCGAACTCTGCCGCATCCACGCTTCCGCAAACGGGGGGAAGCTCGGGAAGGGCCGGATACTCCTGCGTGGGCAAGGTCGACAGCCCAAAGCACGTACCGCCCCCTTCCAGCGTGAAGCGCGCGCCTTCCAGTGCGCACACCACCATCGTGTCGGGCAACACCCGGCAGATATCCAGCAGTCTGCGCCCCAGCACGAGCACCCGACCGGCTGTCAGCGTGTCCGCCGGGACCTCGATGGTCGCGGACGCCTCGTAGTCGAAGCCCGAGATGCGCAGCCGCCCTTCCGCCGCGTCCAGCATCAAGCCGCCCAGCACGGGCACAGGCGAACGTGCGGGCAACGACCTGGCCGCCCAGGCCACGGCCTCGGCGAGAGCGCTTCGCTCGATCCAGAACTCCATCCGTACATCCCCCATCGCGTCGCACCAGTTGGTCCACGCACGCTATATGCCGCCACTGACAACGCATGGCTCGTGTCGGTGTACCCCGCAGAGGGCGAGGGGGCCCCAGATCCGGTGATGACAGCCAGGTCAACGGCGCCGACCGAGACGACAGTGGCCGAGGTAATGGCCGTGCTGGCCGAGCTCGAGGACCCGAGGACACGCGAGGTGAACGAGAAGCACGGTGACGATCACGGCGTGAACCACAGCAAACTGCGCGCGCTCGCGAAGCGGCTGAAGACGCAGCAGGAACTCGCGCGCCGGCTCTGGGAGACGGACGACACCGCTGCGAGACTACTGGCGATCCTGATCTGCCGTCCGAAGGCGTTCGAGCGTGACGAGTTGGACGTCATGTTGCGCGGGGCGCGCACACCCAAGGTGCAGGACTGGCTCGTGAACTATGTGGTGAAGAAGAGCCCGCATTCCGAAGAGCTGCGCGTGGCCTGGTCCGCCGATCCGGATCCGGTGGTCGCGAGTGCCGGCTGGGCGCTGACCACCGAACGCGTGGCGAAGAGGCCCGAGGGCCTCGACCTCGCAGGACTGCTCGACGTCATCGAGGCGGAGATGAAGGACGCTCCGGATCGCCTGCAGTGGGCGATGAACCACTGCCTGGCTCAGATCGGGATCGAGCACGCCGAGTACCGCACCCGTGCGATCGACATCGGCGAGCGCCTGGAGGTGCTCAAGGACTACCCGACTTCCCCGGGCCGCACGTCACCGTTCGCTCCCGTCTGGATCACCGAGATGGTGCGCAGGCAGGACGACTGGACGGTGGCTTGAGGGTCGTACTCGCGGCGATCGTGTTCGCGGCCACCTCGCATCTCATGGTCGGCGGGCAGGACGGAAGTGCTCCTCCAGGAACTCCGAAACCGTCTCAATGAACGCCTCCGGGGCCGCGTGGTGGATCAGGTGTCCAACCGGGATGGTGGCCGCTCGCGCGTCGGGGATGCGGCGGGCGAGCTCGGTGACGCCGTCCTGGGAAACATGGCTGTGCGGACCGCCGGCGAGCACGAGGGTCTTGGCGCTGATCCGGCTGAGTCGCTGCAGCCACCTGGGATCAGGCACATCGATCTGCCGCCTGACGGCCAGCACCATCTCCCAGTCGAAGGTCAGGGCGCCGTCCGGCCTGGTCGGAGTGGTTCGTTCCCGGGGGCGCGGGATGGGAACGTCCTCCAGGACGAGCCGGCGCACCCTCTGCGGACAGTCCTGAGCGAGCAGGTAGGCCACGACCCCGCCCATGGAGTGCCCGATCAGATCCACTGAGCCAAGTCCCAGTGCGTCCAGGAACCTGAGCACATCGGCCTGCATGAGTTCGAGCGAGTAGTCCCCCGGCCAGTCGCTTCGGCCGTGACCGCGCAGATCGAGGGCGTGCACCCGTCGGCTCCGGGCGAGCGCCGGAACAACCGCGTCCCAGTCGTCGGCATTCTCGCCCATCGCATGCAACAGGACGAGGGGCGGAGCATCCGACGGACCCGACGTCTGACAAGCCAGCCGAACCCCGCCGACGTCGACCATGCGTTGATCAACCATGGCCGGAGGATATGCGGTCAGGGTCTGCCGGAGGATCGGCGTTCACCTGCGGCCGAAACATCCACCTGGTCAGCAGCCCAGATCCTCAGCCATAGAGTTCTGGCTGCTGATCTTCAATTGCCGTCAAGCCATGAGTGCTGACAGGCAGAAAGGTAGGTAGGGCCCGCCCATGACTGATGAGTGGTACGTCCTCATCGAAGAGGACACTCGAGTGACAGAGCGCGTTGAAGGCGGGGAACTGAAGCTGCATCGCTGGACGCTGGTGGGGACTCACCACATCGAGGGGGATGCGGCACATGCCGCAGCGGTGGCCGAGGACGCAGCCCTGCACTACGTGCCGCAGGTGCTCGCTCGGCATGCCCGCCCGGGTGACGAGCCTGCGCGGCATGCTTTCGTCACCCCGGACGGTGCGTGGGTGGTGCTGCTGCGGCAGCGGCACCGGGAGTGCCATATGCGGGTGACCACGGCGCGGCTCATGCATGCACGGGAGGAGAAGGAAGCCCCGCCCAAGACCCTGAAGGAGAAGTTCCGCAGTGCTTGGGAGGGGCCGTCGGCTCCCGAGAAGCCGTGGACGCCGGCCGTGTGAGGTGTTCATGGCCCGGGGCGCTGCGGGCTGCAGTTCGCCTGTGACGGCCCATCAGGGCTCCACGGTGGTCGGGGATAACCGATTGAAGTAAGCATACGGTCGTGCGTATTCTTTGGTGGGGCTCGGGACCGCTGAGCCAGTGCGCCTTGCCGCGAAAGGGATGCCACACATGTCGAATGCCAGCCGCACAGTGAAGGCGGCGCCAAGTGCGCGGCCGGGCTTAGGGGATGCGGTGCCTTGGGTTGCGCTGTCGACCCTCATGATCGGTGTCTTCATGGCGATCCTGGACTCGTTCATCGTCGTCGTGGCCGGTCCAGCCATCCAGACCGATCTCAAGGCGACCGCGAGCTCGCTCGAATGGGTCCTCGCCGGCTACCAGTTGAGCTACGCGGTCTTCATGATCACAGGCGGTCGGCTCGCGGATCTGTACGGGCGCAAGCGCGTCTTCATCATCGGAACGGCGGTCTTCACGCTCTCGTCCATCGCCTGTGCCATGGCCGATGATCCGAGCGTGCTCATCGGTGCCCGAATAGTCCAGGGCCTCGGCGCGGCTCTGATGGTTCCGCAGGTCTTCGCCGTCATCACGCTGACGGTCTCAGCGCAGCACCGGCACCGTGTCTTCGGTGTGTTCGGGGTCGTCATCGGCATGGCGTCGGTCAGCGGTCAGCTGGTCGGCGGCCTCCTGATCGGCGCGAACCTCTTCGGATCCGGCTGGCGCTCGGTGTTCTGGGTGAACATCCCCATCGGCATCGTCACGATCCTGCTGGCCCTCAAGTACGTACCGGAGTCGCGGGCGGAGCAGACCCGCAAGCTCGACGTGCCCGGCGTTCTGGTCCTCAGCGCGGCACTGATGCTGCTCACGTACCCGCTCATCCAGGGGCGGGACGCGGGCTGGCCCTGGTGGACGTGGGCGTGCTTCGTGGGCAGCGCGGCGGCGTTCGCGCTCTTCGTCGCGCTGGAGCGAGCAGTCGACCGGCGCGGTGGTGAGCCACTGATCAACCTGTCACTCTTCGCGCAGCGCTCGTTCTCGCTCGGTATCGTCCTCGTCCTGGTCGTGTATGCGCTTCTGTACTCGTACTACCTGTCGCTGTCCGTCTCGATGCAGGACGGGCTGGGCATGTCGGCCCTCGGTTCCGGGCTTGTCTACACGCCGGCGGCGGTGACCTTCTTCGTCTGCGGCCTGATCGCCGGACGGATCGTCCCGAAGTACGGCCGCCGTGTACTGGAGGTCGGTGCGGTCGTCCTCGCGGTCGGCTATCTGACGACCGCCGTGGTTCTGCTGTCCGGGCCGCGTCTGACGCCTCTGCTCATCATCCCGACCCTGATGCTGCAGAGCGTGGGAGGCGGTTTGCTGATCACTCCACTGCTCCACACGGTTCTCGCGCGGATCGATCCGCAGTCAGCAGGCATGGCCTCGGGCTCGCTGTCCACCGCCCAGCAGGTCGGCGCTGCGCTGGGCGTGGCGGTCGTCGGAGCAGTGTTCTTCCACTCCTTCCAGACAGGCGCCGTCTCGGGCGACAAGGTGCACGCGGCGGGACACGCATTCGCGCTGACGTCCCTGACGACCTTCGCCATCGCGGCGCTCGCGGCCCTGCTGGTGTTCCTCTTGCCGAAAGCGCCGTCGCCGAAGGCCTGACGACGTGGAACAGGTGCCGGCGCCTCCGGGGAGCGAGTCCCAGGAAGCGCCGGCACCTGTTGCGCCGCACGGCCCGGTACGAGGAGTGCTCAGGCCGATTTCAGGAGATTCTCCACGGTGCGACGAACCTTGGCGATGACGTCATCGTCTCCGAGGCGGAGAGCCGTGTTGGCCGCGCAGAGCACGGAATCGATCTGAAAGACCGCGAGGTCGACGTCGAGTTCAGCGATCTCGTGGGACTCGACGGCGTTTCGCAATTCCTTCGCGATGGTGTCGAGCCATTCCTGCTGGTTGTGGACCAGGGCGTCGCGGATCGCTCCCGGCTTGCTGTCGAAACGGGCGATGTTCGCGACGCGGAAGCAGCCGCCTTCGAACAGTGGGGTTTTGGCGTAGTCGAACCAGTGCTCTATCAAAGACCGCAGCCGCTCGACTCCGGGGGCCGCCTTCCTCGCCGGGCGGACGACCGCGTCGATGAACATTGCGCGCGCATAATCGATGGTCGCGAGCTGGAGCACTTCCTTGGACCTGAAGAGGGTCTGGATACCCGCCTTGCTCATACCCGTGTCGGTCGCGAGACGGCCGAAGCTCACGTCGTCCAGCCCGTCGAGGGAGGCGATGTCGACGGCGCGCCGCAGTGCGGTCTCACGCGCTCGCGCACCTTTGAGCAGGCGCTTGTCAGTGATCGACACCGCGTCAGTCCGCGTGACGAAGCTTCCCGTCCCAGTATCCATACGGTCGATCGTACATTTTGTGGGTGATGGGCGGGAGTGCCCGGCATTCCGGTTGGCCTGGCGCACCGGCGTTCAGGGCGTGCGGCGGGCCAGGGTGGCGGCCAGCGACCTGGCCATCTCGCTCGCCATGACGGCCTGGCCCGACGTGGAGAAGTGGATGCGATCCGCACTCAGCAGGTTCTCCCGGGAGTTGACGGGGTGATCCCACATGTCGACGACGACGACGTCGTACTCGGCGGCAAGGGCGCGGGTGAGGTCGTTCAGGGTGAGTACGCGCTCCGTCCAGTCGGGGAAGACCGGCACGACGTAGGAACGCCCCAGGGTGAACGTGGTGAGCTGTGCACCTGTCTCAGTCGCCAGGTCGTACAACTTGCGCATGCCCTGCTCGATCTTCCCGAAATCCGGTGAGCGGCGCAGGAGGTCGTTGGCGCCGCACGGGATGTGCAGCAGGTCCGGGGCGAAGTCCCGTATCTCGTCGATCTGGTGGTCGAGGGTGTCCATCGTCGTGGCACCGATCACTGCCGTGTTCAGGTAGGCCAGATCGGGCCTCACCTGCCGCAGGATGTGGGCGAATCGATCGGACCAGCCCTGGTTCCCGTAGCCGACGCTCTTGTCCCCCGTCCCTGCGGAGAGGCTGTCCCCGATCACGGCGTAGCGCTGCCAGGGGGCATCGAACAGCAGTGCCGCAGCATCGACTGTGGCCAGGCAGTACGGGTCGGTCTCCTCGGTGAAGGATGTCGAAGTCACCACTAAAGCATGCGGTCGACCGTATGTAATGTCAACGTCGAGGCGACGCCTTCCCGGTGCTCCCTGAATCGCAGTCATACGAGGGATGTACTGCCTGGTAACTTCTGCGGGTGATCATTTCCTCCCCCTTAAACCGTCTCGCACGCGTCACGCTGATATCCGTCCTCTCCCTGGCCGTGCTGCCCGCCGCCCCCGCCACCGCCGCTGATACGACAACCCCACATCTCGACGCCGTGGAACGCACCTTGCGCGAGGTCTCGCCCGGCCTCGAAGGGGACGTGTGGGAGCGGACGAGCGGCAACCAGCTCGACGCCGCGGACGGTGACCCCGCCGGCTGGCTGCTCCAGACGCCTGGCTGCTGGGGCGACGCAGACTGCAAGGACCGCGTAGGCACCAAGCGGCTGTTGGTGAAGATGACCGAGAACATCTCCCTGGCGACGCGGACCGTCGACATCTCAACTCTCGCGCCCTTCCCGGACGGTGCCTTCCAGGACGCCATCGTCGCCGGCCTGAAGTCCTCCGTGGCCTCCGGTCACAAGCTCAAGGTCCGCGTCCTCGTCGGCGCCGCGCCCCTGTACCACATGAACGTGCTGCCCTCGAAGTACCGGGACGACCTGCGCAGCAAGCTCGGCCCGGCGGCCGACGCCGTCACGCTCAACGTCGCCTCGATGACCACGTCGAAGACCGCCTTCTCGTGGAACCACTCCAAACTCCTGGTCGTCGACGGGGAGTCCGCGATCACCGGCGGCATCAACGACTGGAAGGGCGACTACCTCGACACCGCCCACCCGGTCACCGACGTCGACCTCGCCCTGACCGGCCCCGCCGCCGGCACGGCCGGCCGGTACCTGGACCAGCTGTGGAGCTGGACCTGCCGCAACCAGAGCAACATCGCCAGCGTCTGGTACGCCGCCTCCGGCGGAGGGGACTGCATGGCGACCATGGAGCGGGACACAAATCCGCGAGCCGTCCCGGCCACCGGCGACGTACCGGTGATCGCCGTCGGCGGGCTCGGCGTGGGCATCCAGGACACCGATCCCACCTCCGCCTGGCATCCGACCCTGCCGTCCACGTCCGGCACCCGGTGCGTGGTCGGGCTGCACGACAACACCAACGCCGACCGCGACTACGACACGGTCAACCCCGAGGAGAGCGCGCTGCGTTCACTGATCTCCAGTGCGACCAGCCACATCGAGATCTCGCAGCAGGACCTCAACGCGACCTGCCCGCCGCTGCCCCGCTACGACACCCGCGTCTACGACGCCCTCGCCTCGAAGCTCGCCGCCGGCGTCAAGGTGCGCATCGTCGTCAGCGACCCTGCCAACCGCGGCGCGGTCGGCAGTGGAGGCTACTCGCAGATCAAGTCCCTTTCCGAGATCAGCGACGTACTGCGCAGCCGGCTCGCCCAGGTCACCGGCGACGAACACAGCGCCACGGCAGCGCTCTGCTCCAACCTGCAGCTCGCGTCCTTCCGCAGCTCCCCGAACGCGAAGTGGGCCGACGGACACGCCTACGCGCAGCACCACAAGCTGGTCTCGGTCGACGGTTCCGCGTTCTACATCGGCTCGAAGAACCTCTACCCGGCGTGGTTGCAGGACTTCGGGTACATCGTCGAGAGCCCCCACGCCGCCCAGCAGCTCGACACCCAGCTGCTGAGCCCGCAGTGGTCCTACTCCAAGGAGTCCGCCACGGTCGACTACGAGCGGGGGATCTGCCAGATCTGAAGTCCCGCCGCCCGCAAGGAAGTCCGCGGACAGCCCGGACACCCACCCGCTCAAGGCGATTTCAACTGGCCTGATCACCAAGCCGCGAGCTACTCGGCGATGCCTCGGGTGAGCAGGACCATGGTGACGAAGGTGCGGTACAGGCGGACGGGGTCGTCGTCGCGTAGGCGGACGGTGAGTTCGTCCGCACGGACCACACCGTTGATCCAGGTCACCATCTCGGCCAGGTCGACGTTGCGGAAGCGGACGGTCAGGGTGGCCGGCAGGGCGATCGCGGGCAGTTGGGCGTCGGCCAGCCGCCGCACCGCGGCACCGGCGGCCTCCGTGATCACCTCACGAGCCTCTTCCGGGTGCAGGCTGTCGGCGGCGAAGCGGGAGACCGAGTTCTTCACCACCGCCGCCTGGACACCGGGGCAGAACGGCTCGATCTGCGCGGCGGTGACGTCGTCGCCCGTGATCAGCACGACCGGTACCCGGTGTCCGAGCGCGACCAGGGCATTGATCCCGGCCTCCCCGGTCGGCACACCGTTCAGCCGGACCTCGGCGATCGCGCGCGGGTTGTAGGTGTGCGACAGCGTCGCCGGGGCACCGGACATGGAGCCGTGGTACGAGACGAAGAAGACCGCGTCGAACGACTCGTCGAGCCCCTGCATCATGTACAGCGGCTTGTGCCGGCCTGACAGATAACGTGCCCGGTGCGCCAGCCGGTCCGGGCGCAGGTTGGACATCGCCGAGTGCGAGTCGTTGACCAGGAACGCCCGTGCGCCGGCCGCCGCCGCGCCTTCGATCGCCGCGTTGACCTCCTGCTCCAGCAGGTCCCGGTAGTAGCCGTACTCGGAGCCCGACGGCCGGCACTGGTCCCAGTCGACGACCCCCGCGGTGCCCTCCATGTCCGACGAGATGAAGACCCTCATCCGTGCGCTCCCCTCAACAGCCGCCAACATCCTGGGCGTTCACGATCGGATCATCGCCCGTGGCCGGGCAAGACCGGTAGTTGGCACCCACATGACCGTGGACCGCGCCGAGCGCCGTGGCATTGGCCCTGCTTCTCCAGGTTCCCGAGCATGCTGCTGCCCGCCCCGCACATGGCGGCCAGGACGCCCCCGCACCACACCCGTGGACCGGTACAGTGCCCGCCGTGATGGTGGGCACGGAAGATACCCGGCTGGTCGTGCTGCGCGGTAACAGCGCCTCGGGAAAGTCGTCCGTCGCGGCCGGCCTCCGCGAGAAGTTCGGCCGCGGCTTGGCCTTGGTCGGCCAGGACAACCTGCGGCGCATCGTCCTCGCCCGGCACGCCACCAAGCAACTGCCGGGTGAGTACGGCGAGGCGGAGATGCGCGGCTTGTACCGGGAACACGATCTGCTGCCTGGCGGCATCGAGACCGTCATCGGCGCGGACAGCACGCTCGCGGCGACGGTCGACCGCATCATGCTCGACACCGGCCTGGCCTGCCTCCCGGCCTCGGACCGCTGACACACCGGGCCCCGCACCTCAGTTGTCGTCCCGTCAGGACAGGGGTGTGTTGCGCAGGTTGCGGAAGAAGGCTCGGATGTCGTCAACGAGCAGGTCGGGCTCTTCCAACGCTGCGAAGTGGCCTCCTCGATCGAACTCCGTCCAGCGGACGAAGTTGTTGGTGCGTTCGGCGATGTGGCGCAGGACGATGAAGTTCTCGGGTGGCTGTCGTCAATAGGGGGTGTGGGCGCGCTTGTAGTAGATCCGCCCGGAGGAGCCGGCAGCAGGGCGTCGCGGACCATGCCGGTCCTTTCCGGGGGCGGCCTGGTCACCATGGCGCTGGGGCTGCGCGGCCATGAAGACACCTCCACGGACACTGTTGCCGAGGAGCTGAAGCTGGCGGCCGAGCTGGCGGTTCGTGCACGGCAACGGGATCGATGACGACGAGCTGCGGACGCTCGCCGACGCCGGCAGTTCGATGTCGATCAGCCCGGACGTCGAGCTGAAGATGGGGTTCGGCTGGCCGTTGACCGGCCGCGTGCTGGCCGCCGGCCTGCGTCCGACGCTGTCCGTCGACGACGTCCCGGCGGCCGGTGGCGACATGTTCTCCACCCTGCGCACCGCCTACGCGGTGCAGCGCGGCTTGGACGGCGGCCTGCGCTCCCGGGACCTCCTGGAGTTCGCCACCGTCGACGGCGCCCAGGCGTGCGGGCTCGGCGCCCGGACAGGCAGCATCAGGCCCGGCAAGGACGCCGATGTGATCTTGCTGCGCGCCGACGACCTGACCGTGTTCCCGGTCACCGACCCGGCTGCCACGACCGTCTCCGCCGGCCATCCCGGCCTTGTCGACACGGTTCTCGTCGCCGGCCGTGTGGTCAAGCGCGACGGCGCGCTGGTGGACGTGGATCTCCCCGCGCTGAGGACCCGACTGGTGGAATCACGCAACCGGATCGCGGCGGCCGCCGCATTCCGCTCGACGGCACGTGGCGTCCGCGGCTGGCATCGGAGTAGCAGTGCAGGGGCCCTTCATGCGGGAGGCCCCGACTCCGTGTCGGGACGACATTACCTGGGTGGTAATCGCGCGTCCCGGGTGGGGCGCGGCATGGTGGGGTCATCGGGTTTCGGGCCGGCGCACTCCGGCCCGAAACCCGGACCAACTGACTTGAGTGGCATGCCACTTCACCGGAACGGGAGTCTTATCATGTCGATCTACGTTGCCGCTGTCACCCGTTACTTCGAGGCGTGGAACGCCACGGACACCGACGCGCTCGCCAAGGCGGTCGCCGCGGCGTGGTCCGAGGACGGCACCTACACCGACCCGCTGGCCGACGTGCGCGGCCACGAGCAGATCGCCGCGGTCGTCCGGGCCGCGCAGGAGCAGTTCCCCGGCTTTGAGTTCAGGCTGGCCGGTGACGTGGACGGCAACCATCACATCGCCCGCTTCGGCTGGGAGCTGGTGTCCACCACCGACGGCTCTGCACCGGTCGCCGGCTCGGACGTGGTCACCCTGGCCGAGGACGGCCGGATCACCTCCGTTCTCGGCTTCCTCGACCGGATTCCTGAGGCATGAGTGGAGCAGGGCGACTAAAGGGTGTTGCACAAGGCTCTGAGCTGGGCATCTCCTGTGTGGCTGCGGTGTCACGTGCTGAGCGGGTGTGGGTGGAGACGTTCACGGGGCTGCGGATGGCGCAGTTTTCGGGTCTGTTGAGGGTGGTGCGGGAGCGGGGCGGCAACGGGACGCTGCGGGGCGGGCCGTGGTCCTTGCCGCTGGCCGAGCGGGTGCTGATGGTCGCGGTGTGTACTACCGAACGAACCTGACCATGCGGCAGCTGGGCCCGTTGTTCGGCGTCTCCTCCTCCAGGGTCTGCCGGGTCATCCAGCGGCTGGGACCGTTGCTCGCGCGGGAGCCCGTTTCCCGCCCGGCCGATGCCCCGGAACGGATTTGGATCGTGGACGGCACCCTCATCCCGGTCCGCGACCGGGGTGTGGCTGCCTCCAGTCGCAACTACCGGTTCTTCGCGAATGTGCAGGTCGTCGTGGACGCGGACACGCGGCTGGTGATCGCAGCTGCGCGTCCGGTGCCGGGAACCACGGCGGACGCGCATGCCTGGCGCGCTTCCGGGCTCAGCGAGCACTGTCAGGGCGTGACGGTGCTCGGTGACGGCGCGTATCTCAACTGCGGAATGGCGGTGCCGCACCGCAAACGCCCCGGGCGAGCTCTGCCGAAGGGCGAGGAGGACGACAACGCCGAGCACCGCAGGGTCCGCGCCCGTGTGGAACATGTGATCGGCCGGATGAAGAACTACAAGATCCTCCGCGACTGCCGCCAGCGCGGCGACGGGCTTCATCACGCGGTCCAGGCCGTCGCCCACATGCACAACCTCGCCCTCACCGCATGAGCAGACAACCCCGCTCACTGACTCTGGCCTGCCCGAAGACAGCCTTGTGCAACACCCTTCAGGGCCTGTTGCGAAACGGTTGATCCCGCACTCGACCGCGTGCCGCTGCTTGTAGTCGTCCTTGTCGAACGTCGGCGGCCGCCCACCGCGCGATCCGCGCTTTGCGTGCGGGGGACCGGGGCTTCCTGCTCAAGGACACCGGGCCGGAACTGCTGGCACAGGCCGTGCGCTCGGCCGCCGACGGCGAGGCACTCATCGCGCCGAGCGTCACCGTGCGCCTGCTGCGGGCCTTCGCGGACCTGCCGACCGGACGGCCCGCCGCCCAGCCCGTCTCCCCGGTCACCACCCGCGAGGAGGAGGTACTCCTCGCCGTCGCCCGCGGGCTGACCAACACCGAGATCGCCGATGCCCTACACATCAGCCTGAGCACGGTGAAAACCCACCTGGCGAGCCTGATGGCCAAACTCGGCGCCCGCAACCGCGTGGAAATCGCGATGTGGGCCTACGAGACCCGCACGATCATCCCCGGAACCTGACCGGCCGCCTGCTCTGGCGCCCGCTCGAACAGGTCCCGGGGCGGGGATCGTTGGGCGGCGGCGAGGGGATGGGCCGTCCCGGTGGCCGTTGGTGATCTTGCGGACGTGTCGCGTTGCCGGTCGGGACTTCGCCTGGTCCACTGGCCGCCAAGTCCCCATCAGGGCGATCGACGCCAATGCGCATGTGAACATGGAGGCTTCATGTCCCGTCAGCTGTCACGTCCGAGGGCCCGGACCGGCCTTCGTATCACCACCGCCATGGGAGCCGTGTCCCTCGCCCTGGCCCTGAGTGTCGCCCAGCCGGTCGAAGCGTCCTCCGCCCCTGCGGCGGCGGGGCCCCGGATCGTGGACATCTCGTCGCTCAGCGAACTGCCCGCGCCCACGGACGCGAAGGTCCCCGCCTCGCGGAAGGCGTCGGACTGGATCATGTACCGCTACCAGAAGATCGCCAGCAAGGCGACGGGCCACCTGTGTCTCGACGCGGACGCCAGCACCCTCCCGAACAACGGGACCAAGGCGCAGCTGTGGGGCTGCAACGGCAACAACAACCAGGTCTGGTACTTCTCCGTCATCTCCAGGGGCTACTACTACGTGCAGACCGGCCAGGGCTTCCAGTGTCTCGACGCGGACGCCAACACGATTCCGAACAACGGGACCAGGGTGCAGCTCTGGGACTGCAACGGCAACAGCAATCAGGTGTGGTCCCCCTCGGGCAACTCTCTCGTGAACCGCGCGTCGGGCACGTGTCTCGACGCGGACGCCAACACCATCCCGAACTACGGGACGAAGATGCAGCTCTGGGGCTGCATCGCCGGCGCCGCCAACCAGGCGTGGTCGTACTACGGGTGACCGGGCGGTGGGCCGTTGCCGTCAGTGTCCTCGACGGCGGCCGGCTCCACGGATGACGCGTACGGACAGGCCCGGACCGGTGGGTGACATCAGCTCTCTCACTCGGTCCGGGTGAGTTCGCAGCGGCCGTGGCAGGTTCCGCCACTCGGGATCGCCCTGAGGGTGCGGCCATTCAATTGGTGTGCCTCCTCGATGACCTGTCCGGCACACTCGCAGCATGATCGGCAGAAGGACCACCCATCGCACCGCGGACGGCATCCGCGTACCCGGCACCTGGCGGCACGCCTTCATCTGCAACGGCGGCCACTACTACCTGACGGACCTGTTCATCTATGCCGACGGTCTCATCGACTGCTGGGGCCTGGTCACCATCGAGGAGTTCGAGGACAAGCTCCGCAGCGGCTGGGTCGCCACCAGTCTCCCGGACGGCGCCTCGGCGTCCGCGCACGACCTGGCCGGCTGGAATTTCAGTGAGCCACGCACCTGGCTCACGCCCGAGTTGCTGGTGGCCGAGGTCCGGGACACTCTCGACCAGCTGAACGGCCGTCCCGACTCCACGGCCCGGTGTCTCGCGGCGGTGGACGTCTTCCTGGCCGACCGGACCGAGGAGAACCGCGCCGCGGTCCGCGAAGCCTACCTGGCCATCCCGGCGTCACAGCGCCGCTACGCCCTCGGTGACATGGACCGCAAGGACGGGCCGTTGCAGGTCCTGGTGGCCGGTCCCGGCGGTCGCACGCAAAGCCTGCCCGACACACCTGTCACGCAGGAGGTGTACGACGAGGCCGTCTCCTACTTCGAGGAACGGGCTCGATGGATCGCGGAGCGGCCCTCTCGGATCCCGGCCGATGGACCGGCGACCTCGCACGCTCCTGCCTCGGTCAAGCTGAACCACTCGTATCCGCAAGAGCGAGTGGCCGACCCGGGTAGGCGTGGCCTGCGCAACGACTACCCTGCCCCGCTCGAGGTCGCGGAGGTCGCCTATCCGTCCGTCGCCCATGCCTACTGGGCCCTGTCGGTCGCCGACCCCGCGGTCCGGGACACGGTCGCGAGGGCGGACACGGGCGACGCGGCGCGTACGCTCGCCGCCGAGGCGCCGCGTCGAGAGGGCTGGGAACAGGCCCGTACCGCCGTCATGACGAACCTGCTGCGCGCCAAGTACGACCAACACCCCGACCTGGCCGAGATCCTTCTGGGAACCGGCGACGCGACCGTGATCTACGACGACGCGGACTCGTACTTCTGGGGCGACAACTCCGGCCGGGGCCGCAACTGGATGGGCCGGCTCCTGGAACTCGTACGCTCCGAACTGCACGCACGCCAGGTCCTGGGGCAGGCCGGGCCGGGCGGCCGGCCGCCCATGTTGTAGAACTGGCGCGACAGCGGGAGCGACGGTGGCGGTGGTCGACTGATGGACCGGGAACTGGCAGTGGCGACGGAACTCGCCGAGTGGGCCTCGGAACGGATCCGCCGGCCACGTGCCACGGGCGACGTGAGCGACGTACGGGAGAAGGCCACCCCGGCCGACATCGTGACGGACACGGACGAAGCGGTGGAGGCCCACGTCCGGGCCGTTCTGTGCCGCGAGTTCCCGGAGTACGCATCGAGGGCGAGGAGTACGGCGTCCACGAGGGTACGAAGGGGGCGCCGCACTGGGTGATCGACCCGGTGGACGGTACGACGAACTACGCGCACGGCATCGGCTGGTGCTCGTTCTCGCTGGGCCTGGCGAGCCCGCAGGGTGTCCCGTTGCTGGCTTGCCGGCCGATCCCTGGCGGCGGGAGATCTTCACGGCGACCCGCGGCGGCGGAGCGCACCTGAACGGCCGTCCGATCCGCGCAATCCTGCGCAAGCAGACCTCCCGGGGCGCCGACCAGATCTGGGAGGCCCGGCCCAAGTGGTCACGGGCCGAACTGCCGCCCGGCAAGCACGAGGTGACCGCCCTCGACGTCAACGGCGCCTATCTGTCCGCGCTCAAGACGCACCTGCCGCTCGGCCAGCTGGAGCGCTCCACCGGCAACCACCACGACCGCCGACGCGCTGGCGTCCACCTGATCACCCCGCCCACCTGGGAGCACGACGCCTACTTGCCCAACCCGATCGGCAGCCGGGACGAGTCGGGCCCGCTGTGGGTGACCGAGCCGACCCTGCGCCTGCTGCTCCGTCTCTCGGGCCCGAAGTACGGCTGTGCGACCCGCTGGAGATCCACGAGTCCCGGACCTTGAAGGACGCCCGGGAGCGGGCGATCGCCGAGGAAGACGAGGCCACGCTGGAGTACGTGAAGGCCATGTACTCGTAGTTCGTCTCCACGATGGGGGAGTCGAACTACAACCGGGAGCTGTACCGCACCGACTGGATGCACCTGATCCGCTCCCAGGCATTCGTGAACCTGTGGTGGAAGGCGCACCGGGCCTACGACGAGGGCCTGATGGTCGTCCGCGATGGGCACCGATGAACTGCGGTGAAGCGGGTTGAAACGGCCGTCAGCCAGCCACAATCAGGGCGATCCCGTACGCGGCGACCGCCAGGCACACGCAGAAGCACAACACCGCCACTGCGGTGCCGATCGGCCGGTTCGCACGGCGCGTCCGTTCCCCGTCGGTGCCGCCGGGCCAGGCGGCGATGCCGAGAGAAAACAGCACGACCGTGAGCAGCGTGATACCGAGGCTTACACCGAATACGCCGCCGAAGACACTCCAGTCGATGTCCATCCGTCGCCTCCCTCAGCCCGTGGACCGGGCGGCCGCTCCGCTCACGCCGCGGGGTTCTCCGCGTGCCGGGGCAGCGGAGCGGGCAGTTCATTGACGTTGTCTGCAGTCACGGGGCGGCGGCGCGACAAGGCCCAGAACCCGGCCGCCGAGCCGACGGCCGCGGCCGCCACCAGGGCCACACCGAAAGTGCCGTGATCTGCGATCCAGGCCGCGGCGCCGCCGACGGCCGCCGCTGCGGGCAGCGTCAGCACCCACGACAGGGCGATGCGCCCGGCCGTACCCCACCGCACCTGGGCCAATTTGCGCCCCAGGCCTGCGCCCAGGATGCTGCCGGTGCACACCTGCGTGGTCGAGAGCGGAAAGCCCATGTGGGAGGACGCGAGAATCACGGCCGTGGCGCTGGTCTCGGCCGCGAAGCCCTGTGGCGCTTCGATGTCGGTGAGGCCCTTGCCCATGGTGCGGATGATCCGCCAGCCACCCGTATACGTGCCGAGCGCGATCGCCAGACCGGCGGTGAGCACCACCCACCAGGGCGGCCCCGAGTCGTGGGGCAGTACCCCGGCGGAGATGAGAGCGAGAGTGATGACGCCCATGGTCTTCTGCGCGTCGTTGGTGCCGTGCGCCAGTGCGACCAGCGACGCCGAACCGACCTGTCCCCTGCGAAATCCCCTCCGTGCCTGATCAGGTGCCGTCCGCCCGGTGATGACGTACGCGAGGTAGGTCGCCAGCACGGCCACGACGCCGGCGACGACCGGCGAGAGGACGGCAGGGATCACGATCTTCTCCACGAGCACTCCGAACTGCACGGCGGAACCGCCGGCACCGACCCACACGGCACCGATCAGCCCCCCGAACAAAGCGTGCGACGAACTCGACGGCACCCCGGCGAACCAGGTCATCAGGTTCCAGAGGAGTGCGCCGACGAGACCCGCGAAGATCATGACCAGGGACACCTTCGAGTCGTCCACGATGCCGCCGGAGATGGTCTTCGCGACGGCCGTGGACAGGAATGCACCCGCAAGGTTGAGCACACCCGCGACCGCGACCGCGACGCGTGGTCTCAGGGCACCGGTGGCCACCGATGTCGCCATGGAATTGGCGGTGTCGTGGAACCCATTGGTGAAGTCGAAGGCCAGAGCTGTCAGAACGACGACGATGAGAAGGAACGAGACGGTACCCACTGGGAAACCTCACGAGGGATGGCCGGACCTCGCGCCTGCCGTGCGTGCCCGCCCGGACGCGCCTTGCCTTCCACGCTAAGCGGCGTTTCCGGAGCCCGCGACCTCGGAGCACACGACCGGGGGGACCGTCGGTATTCGGTCCGGATCACCGCTCGCACCGGGGGGCCAGTCACCCGGCGGCGGCCAGGCGGCGCCGAAGCTCCCCATGCGAGACGTCTTCCACGTGGGTCAGAAATACCCACATGTGGCCGAAAGGGTCCTTGAGGATGACGGTGCGGTCACCGTGGAACATGTCCTTCGGCGGCTGGACGATCTCAGCGCCGACGGCTTCTGCGCGCTCCGCCAAGCTGTCGACGTCCGGCACGAAGACATGCAGTGTGACGGACGTACCTCCGCCGAGCGAGGTCGGCGCGGCGAAGGAGGCAGCCCCCGCTTCGCCCGCGCCGGCGTCGCCCAGCATCAGGATCGACCGTCCGATGGTGATCTCGGCGTGCAGAATCCCGCCGCCCGGAGCATCGATCCTGAACTCCTCACGGGCGCCGAACGCCCGCTGGTAGAAACCGATCGCCGCGGCGGCGTCATCGACCATGATGTGCGGGATCACGGCATAGCGGTAGCGGTCGGGGATCTCGACATGGGCTGCGTACTCGGTCACGGCGAACCTCCTTGAAAGGCACCGCTGGTCGGTTCCTGCGGTTCTGGAAGGAACCTAAAAGCTCAAGTTTGGTTGAGGTCAATCGCTGATGTGGTCCATGGGCGGCCAGGGTCTACGACACCGTGCACCAGCTCGGTCGGGGAGTCGGGCGGCCGCGTCGTGCTGTCGGACCCACATGACAGGATCCACCGCATGGATCTTGCCACCGTGTTTGCAGACCTCGACCGGATTGCCTGGCCGGAACTCGACCATGCCTACGGTCCCGCCGATGATGTGCCCGGTTTGCTGCGCGTAGTGACAGGCGCGGACGAGGAGGCTGCGGCACAGGCCGAGCAGGAACTGTGTGGCAGCATCGTGCACCAGGGCACGGTGTACGAGGCCACGGTGGCGGCCGTCCCCTTTCTGGCCCGCTTGGCGGCGGCGGGGGTGCGCCGTGCGAACCTGCTCGGCATGCTGGGCGCCATCGCCGAGAGTGCGGACGAACACGGCCTGGACCAGCCGGGTGCGGCGCGTGCGGCTGTCGTCGCGCAACTGCCGCTGATGCTGCCCTTGCTGTCGGACTCCGACGCCGAGGTACGGCAGTGCGCGGCCTGGGCGGTGGCCCAGTGTGGGTCGGCGGCGAGGCCGGCCGGCTGGACGGTGTTGCGGCACCGCTGGGAGGTGGAAGCCGAACCGGTGGTGCGAGCGGACGTGCTCACCGCGTGCGTGCTGGTCGACCGGGACGCGTCCGAGGCACTGTGTACGGCCGGCCTGCGCGCGACAGAGCCCCCGCCGGTCCGTGTGGCAGCGCTTCTGGCCTGTGTGGAGACCGGTCGCCCGTGGGATGGGGAGCTGGCCGCTGTCGTGGCGGCGCTGTCGCCGCTGGGGCCGCACACGGCAGGCGGCCAGTGGCAACGGGAGCCGCTGCAGGCCCTCGCCGTTGACCTGTACGAGCGCGGCGATGCGGATGCGGCGATCGAGGTCGTCGTCTCGGCCCTGGATCGCGCGGTGGAGGCTCTGCGCGATGGCGCGGATGCCCGGACGGCGGTGGCGGAGGCGACCTGGGCGGCCGAGTCGCTCGCCCTGCGCTCCCGGACAGCCCCGGCGCGGCTCTTGCCGGCGATGCTGCCGCTGCTGAACACACCGGCCACCGCCGGCGCCGTCATCACCGCGGTGCGCGATTGGGGCGAGCCCGCCCCCAAGGCGGTCCCTGCACTGGCCCGTCTCGCTCAGGGGACGGACGAGTTGGCTGACCGCGCCTTGGCAGCCCTGGTGGCACTGGGCGCGCCCGAGGCGGCGGATCTCCTCGCACAACGGCTGGCGGACCGGCCACACGCTCTGAAAGCCGCCTTCCAGCTCACCCTGCAACGTCCTCCGGCGCCGCTGCCGTGCACTCCGGCGCTGCTCGACACCGTCCGCGCACGGCTGGCCGCGGCGACAGCCGACGCCATGACACCTCGCAAGCGTCAGTCACTGATGGCCGGCGGCCTCGCGACCGCCAACGAACCGGTGTATCTCGCCGGTCTCCTGGCCGGTTGGGGGCCTTCGGCTCGGGCCGCGATACCCGAGTTGACGGCCGCCCTGCCGCATCACGCCGTACCGGTCAGCCGTGCGCTCGCCACCGTCGCCGACGCACAGCTCGACCCCGACGCGGTCACCGCCCTGCGCGCCTGCGCCGGGGCCGGCCCCAGGTCGAACCGCCAGGCAGCCGCGACCGCGCTCCACACCCTGACGAACGACGCCGACCCCTTGATCGCCGTCCTGGGGCCGGCGCTCGCCGAGCAGAGCGGTACGCGCGACCAGTACGTCCAAGCCGCCGCCTCACTCGGCGAGCAGGCCCGCGCGCTCCTTCCCCAGCTCATGGCGCTGCTGTCCGAACCGGCGGAGACCCGAACGACCATCCCCGCCACCCGAGCCGGGTTGGCGGCGGCCGGTGCAGTATGGGAGCTGACCGGCGATCAGGCGCTCGTGCTGCCCATGGTCCTGGAGGGCCTGACCTGGGCCACCGATCCCTGGGGCCACCAGACCGCGAACCGCGCGGCCGAGGTCGCCACCCTCCTCGGGCCCGCCGCGCGGCCGGCCACCTCACACCTGCTGCCGATGCTCGACCGATCGGACATGACCGCGGCCGCCGCCCACGCACTGGTGGCCGCGCACCCGGGCAGTGACCGCCCCGCGGGCATCGCGCTCACCGACCTTGCCGACCGCATCCTCCAGTCAGTGGCTCCGGGCGCGACCCTGAACTCCGCACTGACCGCCCTGGAGGCCCTCGCCGCGCTCGGCCCCTCCGCATTCACCCCCACCCAACTCAACCGCGTGCGGACACTTGCCGACGGGGCACGCCGCATCGTGGGCTCGGGCATCCAGACCGAGATCATTCACAACGACTCGCAGTTCCGCGTCGTCGCCCGGCGCGTGCTGGCGGAACTGGCGCACTGAACGGCGCGCGCCGGCCTCTACCGCCGTGCGACCGACTGACGAGGGTCACATTGCACCTCGGGTCATCGGTGAAGCCCCGGTCAGATAGGCGTCCTTGTGGGATGAGGCGTCGGCAAATATCGTCCCGATGTATCAACTCGATATATCGGGGCGACACGAGGAGAAGCGATGAGATCGATCGACTACGACTCGGAGCAGCATCAGGACTATGCGCGCGGCCGCGCGCTCACCCAGCAGCAACTGCACGTATGGATGAGCGCCTTCGAAGCGGCGCTGCCCGAACCGCGTCCGCTGGCAGGGCTGGACGTCGGCTCAGGCACCGGCAGGTTCACCCCCGCGCTGGCACGAGCGTTCGGACCGGTCATCGGCGTCGAGCCGTCGGTGCGCATGCGCGAGGTTGCGCAAACGCAGTCCCAGCATCCCGCTGTGCGGTATCTCCCAGGCACCGCCGAGGAGATACCCGTGCCCTCCGACAGCGCCGACTACGCTCTCATGGCCTGGTCCTGGCACCACGTCCAGGACAAGCCCCGGGCGGCCCGGGAGCTGGCCAGGGTGCTCAGGACGGGAGGACGGCTGCTCCTGCGCACGAATTTCAGTGACCACCATCCGCGGCCGTGGTGGCTGGAGTACTTCCCCCGCGGTTACGAGGCCGACGCCTCGATATATCAGCCACTGCACGAAGTCATCGCGACGTTCACCTCGGTCGGCTGGCGCGTTGTCAGCTTCGGCACGGTCACCGAGCCGTCCTCGGGCACCCGCGGCGCCATGCTCGAACGGCTGCGCCTGCGCACCCTCTCGTTCTTCGCGCAGCTCAGTCCCGACGAGCTGGAGGCCGGCTTCCACCGACTGGAGCAGGCTGTCGCCGCAGATCCCGACGCCCCAGCGCCTGTGTTTGCTGAGCCGCTGCTCACGCTCGAACTGCGCTGACGCGGCGCCCTACCCAGCCTTCGGCAGCTCCTTCTCCAGTAGCGTGAAGGACTTGGGCGTCCCGCTCGGCTGCGGCTTGCCCTCCTTGCGGCCCACGGGGCGGTAACCGGCGTTCCGGTAATAGGCGTTGAGCTGTGCATTACCGGCCAAGCAGTCCAGGCGCACACATGTCCGTCCCACCGCAGCCACTCGCTGTTCCGCGGCGGTCAGCAGCAGCCTGCCCGTGCCGGGTGCGGCGACACCCCTGTCCACCATGAGGCGGTGCACGTATCCGGCCACGGGCGGCTGTGGACCCCAGGCGTCTTCGTCATCCCACCACAGCTCCCAGGCGCCGGCGATGCGCCCGCCGGCCTCCGCGAGCCAGACCTCGCCGTGTGCCATGACCCGGCGGAAGTGATCCTCGTCCAACTCTCCCGGCAGCCACTGCCCGGTGATGTCGCGGGCGAGCATCCAGCGTGCAGCCTCGTCACGGAGGCGGACGAGGGCAGCCAAGTCGGCTTCGGAGGCAGAGCGAATACGTAGATCATTCACCCAGGGATCTTCGCACGTCCGTCCGACGACGGCCGCTGCCACGTCCCCGCATCCACGTTCCCGGCCGCATGGAGACCATCGTCGTCCCCTGCCTCAACACTCACCCGTGGCAGCGACTCTGGGGCCTGCCGCAGCGGTGATCCGTACGATCAATCGATGTGATCACTCGATCGTGAGTTCTTCCGCTCCCGCTCCCGGCCTGGCGCGATGCTCGGAGAGGTGGCGCGTGACCGGCGCCGTCCGTACGTGCTGTGGGTGGGGGAGAGCATGACACGAGAATCAGAATCAGAATCGGGACGGCGCAGGAGCCTGGACGAACAGGCGGTGCTGCTGGCGGCTGGGCTCGCCGATCTGGCCGTGAGCACGCTGGATTCGGCCATGGGAACGGTGCGGGGCCTGCTGCGCCGCTCGGACGCCGCGGAGTTGGCGGCGCAGGCGGAGCAGGACCTCATCGCACGTGGGCGCCTGGTGCTGGACCGGTACGCGGCCGTACCCCCGGCCCACCTGGAGATCCTCGCCCGGCACGCCCTGGCTCGACGAGCGGCGGACGATGTCTGACCGCTGGGAGCCGGCGGTGTTCAAAACCCGCGTCGACGAGGTGCTGCATCGGTTCGTCGCCCAGGAGGCCGACCAGTTCGCCGCCGTCGATCCGCTGCTGGGCCCGGTGGCGGATCAGCTCGAAGCTGCGGTCGCCGACGGCAAACGGCTGCGGGCAGCGTTCTGCTACTGGGGCTGGCGTGGGGTGGGGCAGCCGGACAGCGACGCGCTGGTGCGGGCGGCGGCGTCCATGGAGCTGGTGCATGCCGCAGCGGTCGTGCACGACGACCTGATCGACGACAGCCCGCTGCGGCACGGGCGCCCCACCGCACACGTCGCCCTGCGCGGTGCCGTACGGCACCGTCCGCACGCCGATGCCGCCGCGCGGTCGCTGGCGATGCTGGTGGGAGACCTGCTGACGGCGCTGGCCGGGCAGTTGTTCGCCACCAGCGGTCTGCCGGCCGCCTACCTCGCCCGGGCCCGCCCGTTGTGGGCGGTGATGGCCCGGGAACTGATCGCGGGGGAGTGCCTCGAAATCCTGCGCACCGGAGTCGGCCCGGACACCCAGGCGTCCCTGAAGGTGATTCGGTACAAGACCGCCAAGTACACCGTCGAGCAACCCCTGCTGATCGGTGGCGCCCTGGCCGGGGCCGGTGAGCGGCTGCGCGAGGGCTACTCCGCGTACGGGCTGCCGCTGGGCGAGGCATTCCAGCTTCGCGATGACCTGCTCGGCCTGTTCGGAGACCCGGAACGCACCGGCAAGGCCGGCACCGACGACGTGCGAGGACACCGGCCCACCGCCCTGCTGGCAGAGACCTGGCGCCTCGCCGACGACAACGACCGTGAACGGCTGCGCACCCTGCTGGGCCGCCCCGACCTGGACGCGGCTGCGCTGGACACCGTCCGCGAGGTGATGCGCCGACTGAAGGCACCCGACCGCATCGAGGCCCTGATCGGCGCACGGGTCGAGGAGGCCCTGGGCGCTCTGCACGAGCTGGACGTACCGGCGCACGCCGCCGGCGCGCTGACCTCGCTGGCGCAGTCAGCCGCGAACCGCCTGTCCTGACCGGCGCACCGCCGCCGTACACCCCCCGCCGACCTGAGCCGGCCCCAGCTCGTCCCGCCCCTCCCGCCGCTCGCGGACGATCCCGCGAAAGACAAGGAGCCCCTTCATGACCTACACCGAAGCATCGATGGACGCCCTGCGGGACGCCGGTGACGCACTCGCCGACGCCACCGTCGCCGCGCTCTTCGAACGCGGCGAGGTGGGCACTTTCAACACCTTGATGCGCTACGTCTCCACGGCAGGCGCTCCGCTCCCGGACGGGCTGCCCGACGTCGCCCGGGACTACCTCGAGGCCACTCGTGTCCCGCCGGCCTGGGTGGACTGGGCCGAGATGGAGAAGGCCCGGCTGTTCTTCATCGACAACAACGTGCACATCTCCACCGCCCTGTCCTTCGCCTCGATGCCCGCCTGCTACGTCGTCCCGCACGTGGCGAAGCTGCTGTCCGCCACCCACGGGCTGAGGTACCCGTCCAAGCGGATGGCGGAGACGGGCCAGTTCACCGTCTACCTGATGCAGCCCGACGCCTTCGAAGCCGGCAGCCGCTTCATCCCCGCCGCACAGAAGGTCCGCCTCCTGCACGCCTCCATCCGCCACCACCTCAGGCGCGAGAACCGGTGGGACACCGGCCTGCTCGGCACGCCGATCAACCAGGAGGACATGATCGGCGGGCAGATGTTCTTCTCCATGCTCGTGCTGGACAGCCTGCACCGCCTCGGCATCCACATGTCACAGGAGGGTGCGGAGGCCTACTACTACGCCTGGCGCGTCGTCGGCGCCATGCTCGGCGTCGACCAGGACGCCGTCCCCAAGACCCTCGACGAGGCCCGCCACTTCCTCGACCGGTACATGATCCGGCACATGGGCCCCTCCGAGGAGGGCGCCCACCTGACCCGGCAACTCATCGACCTCTACGAAGAGGTGGTACCCGGCACCTTCTTCGACCCGATCGTCTCCGCCCTGATCCGCTACCTCGTCGGCGACACCTGCGCCGACTGGCTCCGCGTACCGCACACACCCTGGGACACCGTCGTCAAGGCCGTACCCCATCTCCTCGGCGTCCTGGAGACCATCGAGGACCGCTCCCCGCTCGGCGCCTGGGCCCTGGACCGTCTCGGCCACCTCACCACCGTGTTCGAGCTGTCCTCCCTCACCCGCGGACGCATCATGCACTACGCCATCCCCGAACAGCTCAAGAAGGACTACGGCATCTCCAGCACGACGCCCCGCACCCACCGGTGGACCCCACCGGCCGTCACAGTCTCTTGATCACCTCGGTGCTCGCGTGAGCCCTGCACCGCGTGGGGTGCCAGGCCCCGATGGAGCTGAGTACCGTCGTACGAGCTGTTCACGCACAGTTCACCGCACAACCATCGGCCGATGCCGTGTGTCTCACAGTCGAATCTCACCCGCGTGCGCTCGCGCCTCGCCACCGCTCGCGTATCAAGGAGGAACCGTGGGCATCCGCAGACCGGCCGTCACAACCGCCGCAGCCGCCGCGCTGATCGGGGCGTTCACCGTGCCGCTCGCCGGGGACACGGCGTTCGCCGGGGAGGGCGCCACCACCGTGCGCGAGGACTTCAACGGCGACGGCTACCAGGACCTCGCCGTCGCCGCCCCCGCAGCCACGGTGGGCGGCCACTCCTGGGCGGGCTACGTCGCGATCAGCTACGGCTCCGCGAACGGCCTCGGCCCGGCCCGTACCACGATCATCACCCAGGACACCCCGGGCGTGCCCGGCACCTCCGGCGACAACCACGGCTTCGGCTACGAGCTGAACCCCCGAGACCTGGACGGCGACGGCCTCACCGACCTGGCAGTGGCGACGAACGAACACCAGCCGGCGAACAACATCAGCGGTTCCGTGATCATCCTCTGGGGCAGCGCAACGGGCATCTCCGGCAAGGGCGCGGTCCGCGTCCCCGCACCCGCGAACGCGTTCGCCGGCGAGGACATCACCGCCGGCGACTTCGACGGCGACGGACATACGGACCTCTTCATGCGCAACGCCGAGGACTTCGACGTCCGCGCAGTGCTCTACGGCCCCTTCGGCCGGACCGGGTCACCAGCGCACGAGCAGCAACTGATCGCGTTCAGCACCGACAACACGATCTGCTCCACCGCGGCAGGCGACTTCAACGGCGACGGCATCGACGACCTCGCCACCTTCTACGTCTACGAGGACCACGCCGAGGGCGGCAAGCTGTGGCTCGGCACACGACAGGGTCTGTCCACCGTCCCACAACGGCTGCCCTCCGCGAACACCACCGCCGTAGGCGACTTCGACAAGGACGGCTACGCCGACCTCGCCACCCGGGTCTTCCCGAACGGTGAAACGTATCTGGAGGACGACCCGGGCACGATCAAGATCTACTACGGCTCGTCGGCCGGGCCCAGCACGACCCGTACGAAGACGATCACGCAGGAGACCCCAGGCGTGCCCGGCGTGAGCGAGAAGGGCGACCAGTTCGGGGCACGGCTGAGCGCGGGCGACATGAACGGCGACGGATACGCGGACCTGGCCGTGGGCGACCCGGGCGAGGCGATCGGCTCGGTGGCGAAGGCCGGCTCGGTGGTGCTGCTCAAGGGCGGCAGGGGCGGCCTCACCGGCACGGGCGCGCAGGCGTTCCACCAGAACACACCTAGTGTGCCGGGGAGCGTCGAGAAGGGCGACCTCTTCGGCGGCTCGGTACGGCTGCTGGACGTGACCGGCGACGGCAAGGCGGACCTGGCCGCGGGCGCGCCGGGGGAGGACCTGGGCCGGGTCACGAACGGCGGCGCAGTGTGGCTGCTACGCGGCACGGCTTCCGGCCTGACGGTTTCGAAGGCCTTCGCGGAGAACCCGGCGGATCTGGGGGCGCAGACGGCAGGGGCGCAGTTCGGAAGGAACCTGGGCGGGGACAACGGGCCGGCGCTGGTGATTCCGTAGGTCCGGTCGCTCCGCCCGTTCCTCAACGGTAGTTGCTCCCATGCGGATTGATGTGGCCGAGCCATGCGCCTCGACTGGGTGCGGAGGAGCCGCTCCGCACCGACAGCTTCTAGCCGGGCCTGACGACCGCGAGTTCCTTCCGCATCAACGTGCACATCGTTTCGTAGCGGCGCAACGATCCATCAGGGGCTTGCTCGTCCCACGAGTCGGGCTGACGGTCGTACGCGACATACCCCAGTCGTTCGTACAGTGCACGTGCCCGGGGATTGTCCTCCTCCACAGCCAGCTCGGCCTGTCGCAGACCGCGGTTCCTGATCCGCAGTTCTGCGGCTTCGACAAGGAACGTGCCGATCCCGCACGACTGCAATGCGGGGTGGACCGCCAGCTGCCACAAAGTGCCGACGCCCTCCTTGACCTGGTAGTCGACGCCGCCCTTCGCCACGGGGATGTCGGTTGCAGGGCAGACCGCAAGGTAGTCGACCTCACCGTTTTGGGCACGTTCCAACTGCTTGGCGACGTCGGCCAGGTGGTGGTCGGATCCTGCCCACCCGCACGACGCCAGGTCCGCATGCACCAAGTCACGGGCTGACAGCCGCAACACAACGTTGATCATCTTCAGTACCTCCGGCGAGCCAGCATCCACGCCGATCACAGGGGGCGCAAAGCCATTTCCCCGGTCCCCGCACCTGGCTCACCGGCCACCGCGACCGTGCGGCCCTTGGCCGCCCACGGCAACCTGGGGCTCAGACCTCTACGACGTCTGTCCGCCCTTGCTACTCATGCGGGAGGGGGTGGTAGAGAGCGCGGGCGCGCGTCAAGTCGGCAGGTCCGTCCTGGCCGAGGTGGAGGAAGTAGTTCACCTGCCATGCCTGCGTGGTGCGGGCCTGCCGGCTGGTCGTGGTTACCCACGGCGGATACACGCGGAAGCCGCGCTTCCCGCCGGATCCGTCGCGGGAGACGATGCCGTGTTCGCGCAGCACCCCGCCAGGGAACACGAACTGTCCGAAGCCGTCCTCGTGTCGGCTGCTGATGACGAAGAGGTCCACATTGTCGTCGGTGTCGAAGGGCCGGATCGGCCCTTTCTCGGACCGCTGCCACACGGTGACGAACTGGCCCACTTTCGTCGGAGTGGTCTTCGCCACGCGGAAGCGGATCGAACGGCCATCGAGTGTGAACGCGCACGCAGCGTACTCGGCGCTTTCCGGTTCGGGCACCGGCAGCGAGCAAGCGAAACCACTCGCGTCGTACACCCGCGCCTTTGCCGTTTGCAGATCACCGTGAAGCCCGGCCCACGGCTGATTCGTCACCATGCCGCCATCCTGCCACCCTCGTCCGAAACGGCGTCCCACCGTGACTGCCGCCAACACGTTGGCTCGCTGAGCCGTTGCCGCAGCGTTTGCCCGTTCTCTTGCGGCGCGCAGGCTGCCATGACTCGTCACCCAACTGGCTGCGATAGCTGTGCCCGCTGTGAGGCAGGCCAACCACAGGGTGCTGTCCGGCATGCGCCGATTCTGCGGTCATCGACGTCTTGCTGGAGGACCACGTAGAGCGAGTGGGTGCGGCCAGTGACGCACGGCTGGGCCGTCCCTGGGCCGTGCGAGGGCGCCCGAGGCCGATCGATGACGACCGACGGTGACAGACGAGCCGCAGCCGTCAGCGACGAAACCCCAGGTCAGAGCCCCCTGCCCATACAGGTCTCCATCCAGGGCCAGCGGTCAGGCAAGTTCGGGTGCTTCTCATCATCGAGGCCGGCGGAACCCCTGCTCAGAGCTGGACGCGGTCATATGTGCCGTCGTGGAAGTTGAAGCTCTTCACATCGGTGTCGTACTCGTCGCGAATGTGGCCGCCATAGCCCTGATACGCGACGTGCGGAGCGATCAGCTTCAGAAGGGCGTCGAGGTGGAGCGTGAGGTCATCGACCCAATAGAGACGGGCGAACAGCTCCCATTCGTAGCGCTCTCCCGACTCCGTGAACTCCTGAACGGTGCGGCGAAGAGACAAGGTGTCCCCGCCGGGCAGAGGGCTGCTGCCCGGGAGGAGCGACGGGTAAGGATGATCTTCTGAGTCCAGGTCCTCCGGGCGCTCGTCCTCCATGCCCATGTGCCAGCGCAGCGCCCGCAGAACCGAGGCCGGAGTGTCGTCGCTCAGGAAGCATGAGAAGACAACCTCGTAGTGATCGCTCATGACGCGCATTGTGTACGGCACCACTGACATCGCCACGCGGTGAGGCCACGAGCCGTGTGCCAGACCCGTGCCACATCGTGCGGGGAACCACGGGAAGACCGGGAAACCAGTCGACCGTCCACCCAAGCCCCGACGCTGTTCCGCCGCAGAATAAGCCCTAGACACCCTAAGCTTCCCAAGCTGATGGCGCACTTCCCGTCTGGTCCCACTCGTCGTCAGCGGCGAGCGAACTGCTGCCACAGCACGTCAGTCAGTCTTTGAAGCCACCATTCGCGCTACAGGGGGAAACAATGAAATCGTCCCTAGGAACTTGGATACGAACCCGACGTGCGCGCCGACAACGCTGGGATGCGGACATCATCCGCGCCCTCCAGATCCCCGTCCCAAGGTTCACGCAGGAGCGAGCACGACAGCTGATCGAGCAAAGGAAGTGGCAGGAAGCGATCACCGAGATCAGGGAAGCGACGGGCTACGACCGCCGGGACGCCAGATGCGTCGCGCTCGCCCTGATGTACGGATGGAGGGTCCCCACCCCCTGCCGCCTTCCTTGGGCTCGGAAGCGACCGGCCCAGAATGTCTCTGACATCCACAGGTGACATCAACAGCGCCGGACGTGGGCACCTTACGCGGTCCAGTACATACGCTCCGATCGGGCAGGGACCCTGACGAGCCGCGCTCGGACCGAACTCCTAAAGCCGGTGTCGCAGGTTCGATCAGCCGAGATAGGGCCGCTCACGGTGCTCCAGGAAGTGACTGATCCGGAGCCGCTGCGTGTGGTGCATCGGCAGCTGATCAATCTCCTCTGGCTGGACGAACCGCAGCTCCGTTGACTCGTCTGAGATCGCGAGCTGGCCGCCGACCACAGGGGCAGTCAGACCCGTCGGCGCACTGATCGGTTCGGGCAACCTCGCGAAGGCCCTCATGAGGTCATGCATCACTCAACGCGGCGGGCGCTGACCTCTTGGTCGAGTCGCCAGGTGTGTCCGCCGTCGGCCGATCGTTCGTTGCGCCAGTGGAAGGTCTCGGCGGTGATGTCGGTGAAGGTCCAGCGGACGAGGTCGCTGCCGGCGGCGCGCTCCATGACGATCTCATCGTCGATCTGGCGGGCGTACATGTGCACCACGTCGCCGCGGGCGGTGCCATGGAAGGTGAACCGCCACAGTTGCAGGCGCGGATCCCAGATTCGCACGCACAGGCCGCACTCCTGGTCCGGGGCGCGACCGGCGGCGAGGAGTTCATCGCGGCCGGGCCATTGCCAGACATCCAGGACTGCTCTGCCCTCCAGGGCGTAGCCGAACTCCCATTCGCCGCTGACGCGGTGGGCTGGTGACCCGTGGGTGGGGTAGTAGGTGATCTGGGTCGACCAGTGTCCAGTCAGCCGTCCGAACTGCTCCATCTCGGTCACATACAGGTTGCTGGGGCCGTCGGCGAGCAGCGTCTTCATGCGTGCGTCTCCACAGTCGGAAGCGGGGTCAGGGCGGAGGCTAGGCAGTCGACGATGGGAGCGGAGTACGCGCCGTCCGGGTCGAGTTCCGGATCGTAGACGGCGACGTCGAGCCCCACCACGCGGCCGGTGCCGGCCAGGGTCGAGATGAGTTCGGTGAGCTGGGAGAAGTCCAGGCCGGGACGGCCCGGGGAGTCCACCGCGGGCAGGACGCGTTCGTCGAGCACATCGAGGTCGACGTGGAGCCAGACGCGGTCCAACTCGCGCTGTTCCAGGTGGCGGATGACCCGCTCGCCCAGATCGACGACGCCGATCCGTTGGATCTCCTGGGCGGTGAACCGGGTGACCGGGGGTGTCGCCTCGTCCTCCCGGTCGCCGATCTGGACCACGTCCTCGTCGGCGACCAGCGGTCGGCCCACCACTGGCCAGTGGGTGAGCAGCAGCTCACCACGGCCGGTGGCCAGGGCCAGATCCATTCCGGCCGCCGAGCCGAGGGACGAACCGGCGTCGTAGTTGCCGGGGTGCCGGAAATCGCTGTGCCCATCGAGATGAACCAGGCCGCAGCGTCCGTGGCGCCGGGCCCCCAGCAGACACCCCAGCAGGATGCTGCAGTCGCCGCCCAGCACGACCGCGAACCGGGAGGCGGCGAGCGCGGCCCGGACCGCCTCGCCGAGCCGCAGCGCGTGCTCACGGATGGTTACCCCGTTGCGGATGCGGGTCGCCGGCTGCGCGTCGAACTCGTAGTGCGGACGGTCGAGTTCTGTCACCCAGGCCGGCCGCAGGCGTGCTTCCAGCCCCGCCGACAGCAGCGCTCGCGGGGCCCGCCATGTTCCGGGCTCGCGCCCCGCCGCGGGCGGTCGCAGGCCGAGATTCCAGGGGGCCGCGATGAGTTCGACGGCAGCAGCCATGGGCGTCTCCTATCGACCGAGGGCCATTCCAACCGGATAACATCAGTACACTGGTTGGATAGAATGAGGCAAGCTCATGAAAGGCGGCCATGCGTGACGGGAACCATCCGGCCTCACACCTTCAGCCCCCGTGACCTGGTCGGCGGGCACATCGCCATCGACCTGATCAACACGGTCACGGCGCGTGACGCGGAGCCGATCGACTGGCTCGACGGTTACCCGCGCCTGCTGGAATGGGCCGCCCTCACTGGTCACTTCGCCCCCGCCGGCCTCACGGCCCTGCGGCGGCTGGCCGAGACCGAGTCCGGCAGAGCCGAGCTGGCCCTGGACCGCACTCGCGAGCTGCGTGAGGCTCTGCACGATCTGATCACGGCACTGGTCCACCAGAGCGCTCCAGTTCCGGCGGAGTCACTCGACCAGGTCGAGAAACACTGGAAGCGCGCGGTCGCCAGTACGCGTCTCACCGTTCGCGGGACTACGCCACAGCTCCAGCTCGGCGTCGAGACATCGGGGCTTGAGTACCTCAATCACGAACTCGCCCTGCAGGCGTTCGACCTGCTTCGGGCGCTGCCGCTGGAACGCACCCGCGTCTGCCCCGGTCTGCGATGCGGCTGGGTGTTCATAGACAGCTCCCGGGGTGGCCGCCGCCGCTGGTGCGATATGGCCACCTGCGGGAACTCCGCCAAAGGCCGAACCCACTACCAGCGCAAACGAGCCAGTGACACGGGCTCGGACGGGTTCCCTGGGGGCGCTAGCCGGTAATCGGTTCGTGCCGTGGCTGAACCCGGGACGGACGGTCCAGCTCAAGATCACGCCGCTGTGTCCTAGCGTGATCAGGGCATCGGTCCATGACGGCAGGGGCAGGCCGTACAAGCTGGATCCGTCCGTCGCCGCCGTTGCCGTCGCTGGCCCGCCACTGGTCCGACGCACCGCGCAAGTCGACCCAGAGTCAGTTTTGGTTCTGGCTCAACTTCTGCGGAGTGCTGGCCGCGCTTGCGGACCGCCTCCACCCTGGCCCGGCTCAACCCCGGCAACCGAGTCTCGACCGGGCGCGATACGCCCGCAGGAATGAAGTCGAGCGGGCGATCGACGCGCTCAAGGATTCCGCGCCGTGGCCGCCAGGTGCGACAAGAGGTCATTCGTCTTTCACGGCACGGTCAGTGTTGCCGCGATCTTGGCGCGATCCGGCTGCGGGTCCGTCCGTTGGCGATCCGCCGGCAGCCCGTAGCCACCCTCGTGCCAGAGGATCCCAAACTCACGGGCTGACGTCATCGCTCGAAGGCGATGCGCAAGACCAAGCCGAATGCCATCATCTCTGCCCGATATCGGGCAGAATCATGGAAGTTCTATCGTCTTCGGCCTAGGGTGACCCGTCATGATCACCCTGAACGCGATAGAGTCGTTCACCCTGATAGTGGGGCTGCTCACGCTCACCCCCGGACTGGATACCGCCCTCATCCTGCGCACCGCGGCACTCGGACACCGGCGTCGCGCCTGGGGCGTGGTCCTCGGCATCCAGAGCGGCACGCTGGTCTGGGGCACGCTCGCTTCGCTCGGTGTCACCGCACTTCTGACGGCATCTCACCTCGCATACAACACAGTTCGTTGGGGCGGAGCCGCGTATCTGGTGTGGATGGGCGGCGGTCTGCTGTGGGCCACCTGGCGCCGATCGGCGAACGACAGCCGGCAGACAGCAGGGGCTGGGGACGCGACCGGGACCCGGACCGCGGCCGAAACTGAGGCCGGCGGAGCAGCTGGCGATACCCTGCTCGGCGGCTGGCGCCAAGGGGCCATGACCAATCTTCTCAACCCGAAGATGGGCGCCTTCTACGTTGCCGTGCTCCCGCAGTTCATCCCCACTGGCGCCTCGCATGTTCCTCTGGGCGTGCTCCTGGCCGGTGTGCACATCCTCTTGGCCGTCGTCTGGTCCTGCGCGCTGATCGCATTCGCGCACATGCTCCGAGACCGTCTGCAACGGCCTTCGGCCCGCCGCTACCTCGACCGCATCACCGGCACGGTCATCGCCGCCTTCGGCATCCGGCTCGCGCTCGGACAGTGAGGCAGCTCTCGACGCACCGCAAGACCACCCAAGGTCGCCGCACGAGCGCCCCCGGACCACCCGAAGCGAAAGGACATCTGTATGTACGCGCTCCCCGCCAGCACCGAGGCAGTGGTCTTCGACTGCGACGGCTTGCTGGTCAACACCGAAGCATGCTGGACCGTTGCGGAAACCGCCATCTTCGCCGCGCACGGCCATCCCTTCGGTCCCGAACAGAAAGCCCTCGTCATCGGCCGAACCGCTGAGGCCGCCGGAGAAGCCATGGCCCAATACCTCGGACGCCCCGGCGCCGGGACCGAACTCGCCGCCGAGCTCCTCGAAGGAGTCCGCAAGGAGCTTTCCCGAGGCGCCACAACCCTCCCCGGGGCGGTAGAGCTGGTGCGCGCCTGCCGTGCAGCCGTGCCCATCGCCGTAGCCAGCAACAGTCCCCGGGAACTGCTGGACGCGGCACTGTGGTCGGCCGGCCTCGCCGACTGCTTCACCCACTCGTTCGCCGCTGACGAGGTACGTTCCCCCAAACCTGCACCAGAGCTCTACCTCACCGCATGCGAGACACTCGGTGCGGCCCCGAAGCGTTCCGTCGCCTTCGAGGACTCGGCCACAGGCATAGCCTCGGCGCGTGCTGCCGGGCTCTACGTCGCGGTCGTACCGTCCCTTCCAGGAGTCGACCTCGACCACGACTGGCTGGGCGCCAGCCTGGCCGAGCCCGAATTGCATGAGTGGGCCAGGGAACTGGGCCATGGCAGCGCCTTCTGACCTACGTTCTTTGAACGCGGGCAGACTCATCGGCGAGTGGACGATTGCCGCACGCGCCCGTGCTGCTGGGGCGAGCCAGGATGGACAGGAGCACCCCACTCACGCGCCCCATCTGGCACCGCTTAGTTCGCCACCGCTGCCCGGGCCGCCGCCGAATCCGGCGACAGCCAGTTGCACGTCTGGGCCCTCGCCCGCGAGTCATGGCCGGGCTCAACTACGGCCGCCGCGAGGGTCGCGGCCGGTCTTGCCGAACGGTCCGCCACAGCGCTGGCACCTGCTGGCACCCGCCGGCACCCACCGACAGTTGCGGCGGTCTGGCGGGATCTGGTGGCCTTTGCGGACGGCGGCCTCCCGACGGCGTGGCCCGGCTGCTGACACCCCCGGCCTGGCGCGTGCGGGATGACCTCGACGATCGCCCGCGTGTGTACTGTGCGTAACAAGTGAACGCTGACAGTGATGTCGTGACGGGAGTCGCCATGTCCATGCTGCTGATCAGAGGAAAGTTCAAGGTTGAGGGGGGTGCCAAACCGGATGGCGACACCCTCCCCTTCATCCCGGACAACGTGGCCGACTGGAAGCTCGTGCCCGGGCAGGGGCAGATCGTGCCCAAGGCCGACGGTCGCGCGAGCATCCGGCTCGAAGGAATCGACGCCCTGGAGACCCACTACGGCGAGAAGCAGCACGTTGAGCACCAGCCGCGGGGCCTCGCCCACGAGGCCGCGGACGAGCTGCTGGAGTTCCTCGGCTTCGACACCGTCCTCCGGGCCGACGACGAGACCGTCGCCACCACGCCGGACAGCGTGCCCGGCTGGATCCTCACCCGGGGCGCCGACACCTTCGGCCGCTGCGTGGCCTTCGTCGGCAAGGGCACCCCGCCCGTGTACAGCGGCTACTGGATCGACGTCGACGACGACCTGTTGAAGCGGACCGCCAACCACCACCTGCTTCTGCTCGGCCTGGCCTACCCGACTTTCTACTCGGGCCTGCCCGTGTACCTGCGCGAGCTCCTCACCGAGGCCTCGGAGAAGGCGAGGGCGTCCGCGAAGGGCGTGTGGAAGGTCGACAAGACCCTCGACGGGGCGAAGGTCACCGGAATGACCTCGCTCACGGACGACACGACCGGCGCGGTGATCCTGCCGAAGCTGTTCCGCCGTCTGAAGGACTACTTGGACTTCATGGGCGCCGACGACTCGTCACTGGCTTGCTTTCGCGCCTTCCTGGCCGGGGCTGCGGACGACGAGTATCGCCTCCTCCCGGATTCCGAGACGCTCCACAGAGGCCTGCACCACATCGTCGAGGTCACTGCCGACAACACCGTGAAGATGACCCGCCCGGCCAGGGAGATCGTCTTCAAGGAGAAGTGAGCGGGATCCCGCCGGGGCTCACACCCCCGGGCGGGCCGGCGCCCGCCCGACTCGATGACGTCGGCTCACGCCTCCCGGATGAACGCGCGCACCAGCGTGCAAGGTTGCCCTCCAGGGCTTCAGGACCCCGTAAGGGACTGGCCTGGAAACAAGCCCTCGCCGAGATCGGCGCCACCGGCAAGCCGCGTGAACAACGCTTCAAGTCAATACACCTAGGGCCTGCCCGAGGGGTCGGTCGGGCGGTCTGCCGTGACGAGCCACGAGGTGCTGCGTAGCCGAACGGTGCCGTCCGTCCCCTCGTGGGCACGCAGATGGTCCGTCAGAGCGTGGCGTGCACGGGTCTGTGCAGGCGGGTCGGTCTGTTCCATCAGGTGGCGGCCGGGGCCTGAGCCGAGCAGGAACTCCGCGGCGTCCTCGGCCCCCCTTCCCCATACTCCCTCCGCCTGTGCCTGGTTGACCGTGATGCCGGTGAAACCGGCTGCGGTGAGGACATCGCGGATGCGGCCCGGGTCGTCCAGGGAGAACATGCCGGGTAGTCCGGACCTCCCGAAGTCGCCGACCGGAAGGATGTCGCGCAGCGAGGCCATCGCCACCACCCAGTCGTTGAGTACGGCTTCCGCTGGGCAGACGAACGCCAGGCGACCACCGGGCACCAGCGCCCGGCCGACGTTCGCGAAGGCAGCTATGGGGTCGGCGAAGAACATCACCCCGTAGCGGCTGATCGCCGCGTCGAAAGCGCCCGCCTCGAAGGGGTAGACCTGTGTGTCACCTTGTGCGAAGGAGGCGTTGGTGATGCCCTCCCGCTGGGTGCGGGCCCGTGCCTCGGCCAGCATGGGGCCGGACAGGTCAAGGCCCAATGCGCGGCCTTGGGGCGCTTTGAGCGCGGCGAGGCGTGTGGTTTGCCCGGAGCCGCAGCCAAGGTCCAGGACCCGATGGGTTGCGGTGATGGCAACAGCGTTGAGCAGAGGCTCGTTGAAGCCCTCGTTCACGGCATTCCAGCGGTCTTGGTTGCGGGCCCAATGGCTTCCTTCGGGGCCGTTCCATGCCTGTGCCTGCTCCGTGTTGACGACGTCCGGCACGGTTCCTCCTACGGTGGACGACAGAGAATGGGCGTGTGCCCAAAACAGTATGGGCAACTGCCCAAACCTGCAATGTCCGCTACCATCAACGAAGTTGCACGCGTTGCGGGCGGCAGAACCAGAACGGAAGAGAGGCCCATGTCACCGCGCGGAGTGGCGACGCCGGATGTGCGCGAGCAGCTGTTCGCAGCCGCCGAGCGTGTCGTGGAGAGAGACGGCTCCGGCGCCCTCACCAGCCGGGCCGTCACGACCGAGGCAGGTTGCGCCAAGGGGCTGCTGCACGCGCACTTCGCGGGGATGGACGAGTTCGTGGCCGAACTCTGTCTCGACCGGTTCACGCGGACCGCCGCGAAGGCGCAGTCGTTGTCAGAACTCACAGGCCAGAACACGGTGGCACAGAATCTCGATGCCGTCGCCCTCGCGCTGTTCGACTCCGGCGGCCCGGCCATATCGGGACTGGCCATGGCCCGACCCGGTGCCGCGCTGCGCATCCGAGAGGCCCTGGAGAGCGGAGCGCCTGGCTTCGACGTGATCCAGAAGGCCATCACCGGCTATGTGGAGGTCGAACAGAAGCTCGGCCGGGTGGCAGAGACCGTCGACCCGGGCACCGTGGCGCTTGCCATCGTCGGCGCCGCCCACCACCTGCTGATGACCAGTTGGCCGGGCACACCTGACCCCAGACCCGCCATGACGCGCCTGGTGACCGTGTTGGTCGGCAGCTAGCCAGCCGCCAGGAGACCTCAGCTGTCGGAGGGCTCCGGGACGCCGGCATCAAGTCCCGCCCCGGGCGCGGCTGGACGGGCCCGCGTCGAGCGCGTGAACCGACCCACCCACCCAACCGCACGCCCGCTGGAACCGCCCGCCCCCTGTGCTCGTCTTGTGCGCTGATTGTGTACGAAGCAGGGATGTGGGGGGCGTTGTGACGCGGAACGTGATGAAGGCCGGTCTCCTGGTGGTGGCCATGGCGACGGTGCTCGGGGCCTCGGCCTGCGGCGGCGAAGCCGGTAGGACGGCCGCGGGGAGCGGAGGGAAGGCCCCCGCGCATGTGAAGGGGGAGTCCGCAGCGCTCTCCGGCGACGGGGCGTCCTCCGGCTCGGCGCCGATGTCTTCCGGCACCGTGGGGAAGTCGTCCCAGATCGCGCAGGCCGGAGCGTCGCCCATCACCCGGCACGTGCCGTGGAACCTGGACATCCTGGACCAGCGGTCGCGGCCGCTGAACGGGAAACTCACCACCACCGCCACGGGCAAGGGCGTTCACGTCTACGTGATCGACACCGGGATGGACATCGCCCACAAGGAGTTCGGCGGACGCGCCCACCTCGGCGCCGACTTCGTGGGCCCGAAGGACTCCGGTGACTGCTTCAGCGAGGCAGGGATGGGCCACGGTACGTTCGTCGCGGGCATCATCGGCGGAGCGAAGTACGGTGTGGCGCCCAAGGCGGAACTCGTACGGGTGCAGGGCGTCCTGTGCGAGAGCGAGGGCGGTGGCTCCCCGGCGGCGGCCGAGGCGGCCGTGGTGAAGTCGGTCAAGTGGGTCACCGCGCACGCGCAGAAGCCCGCGGTGGTGAACATGTCGCTCAACTTCGACCACCGGTCGGCGGCCGTGGACTCCGCTGTGAAGAAGATGGTCGACGCGGGGATCCCGACGGTGGTGTCGGCCGGCAACTTCCATGACGACGCCTGCAAGCACTCCCCGGCCGGCGTCCCCGGCACGATCGTCGTGGCGGCCTCCACCTCGAACGACCGTGTGTGGAGCGACACCAGCTCCTACGGATCGGGCTACGGACGGTGCGTGGACCTGTACGCCCCCGGCCAGAAGGTGACCGCCGCCCTCGCCGGCGGCGGTACGACCACGGACGACGACGGCGCGACGTCCTGGGCCGCACCGCATGCGACCGGCGTGATCGCGCTGTACCTGTCGGCACACCCCCACGCCACGGCCAACCAGGTCCACGTCTGGCTCGACCACACGGCCACCCGCGGTGTCGTGCGCGGCGTCCGCTCCGACACCCCCAACCGTCTGCTCAACACCGGCGGCCTCTGACCTGCCCCGGCCGCCCCGGTCGTTACGGTCACCCAAGCGCCGCGGCTCACCGGAATGGCGGGGGCAAGCCGCGCGGCCACGCACCCACACCATGCTGACCCGGTCGCCGTCGGCACTGCCGCCGAGCAGACTCTGGACCAGTTCGCCGCCTCCGATCAGGGCGGGCCGCCGCTTCCGGCGATCGTTCGGACCTGGCAGGCAGTCTGGAGCGAGGTCACCCCTGCCTGGCCCCGCCGAGTCCGTGGTGCTCGGCGGCGGCCGGTTCCTGGCAGGCCGGGACCTGACCTGCCGGGACCTGGCCGGCCTGAAGCGGACCGATGCCATCCACTGACGACCGGGCAGCCGCGTCGGCCGTACACCCACGACAGCCACACGGAACGAGACGGACCCGTGATCCGCTCGCGTACAACCGCCGGGGCGGCGCGGCTGTCGAGAAGATCATGGTCTCTTCTCAAGTCCTCGCCAGGGGACAGGCGTCCGTGATTCTGGAATCCGAACGGCTCACCATCGACCGGGACCGGAAGTGCACGACGATTCCCCTCGCGGTCGTCCAGGAAGTCCGGCGGGACGGTGACACGGCTCTGCGGATCTTCCTGACCGACGGTGTCGTGCACCGGATCGAGGGGGCGAACGCGACCGCCACGGGTGCGTTCCTCTCCGCCCTCAACGACGCGCTGCCCGCAGAGCGGGACCCGGCCGGCAGCGCGTCGGTCACCGTCGAGTCGCTGCCGCCGGAGATCAGGATGTGGCAGGTCGTGCTCGGGATCGCGGCTGCCCTGCTCCTCTACGCCGGTTACGTCGCCTGGGCGGGTGCCCACAGGGCCGACAGCTGGCCCGTCGTGGCGGTCGCGCTCCTCCCTCTGCTCGCCGGCCTGCTCGGCGCGGCACTCCTGGTGATCAGCGTGCGTGACCGGGTGATCCTGGCCCGCCGCGGCCTCACCGTCCGGGCCGTCCGGGAGTACTTCCCCAACGGGAAGAAGAAGGGCTCCTACCTCTTCACGGCCAGGGCATCCACATCGTCTACGACCCGCAGAACCCGAACGTCAAGGTGCCGAGGGGGGCGCTCACCCTGACAGTCCTGCAGTACCTCCTGGGCGTTGCGGTCACGGCCGGACTGCTCTGGCTGGGGGTGGCCGGGGCGATCGTGTTCCCCTTCTTCTGAGGTCGATCAGTGGTGAACGCCGTCGCTTTTGAGAGAGCCGCCGGTGATGTCAGACCTGCCTGGCATCCTCCGGGTATGGAGATGACACTGCAGCTGGTGATCGACTGTGCTGACCCGCAGAGGTTGGCGAGCTTCTGGGCCGAGGCTCTGGGGTACGTTCCAGAGCCTCCGCCGGGCGGGCACTCCACGTGGCGGGAGTATTGGGCGGACATGGGGGTGCCCGAGGAGGAGTTGCCCGCCGGTGCCGGAGAGACGCCGGAATCGATCATCGATCCTGTGGGACAGGGGCCGCGCGTGTGGTTCCAGCAGGTCCCCGAGCCGAAGGTCGCCAAGAACCGGGTGCACCTTGACTTGAAGGTGGGCGGAGGGCGTGAGGCCCCGTTGGCGGTCCGCGCTCAGCGGGTCACCGCCATGGTGGAACGGCTCACCAAGGCCGGTGCCACCGTGCTGCGGATCACGGATGAGCCGGACATGGAGCACTACGCCGTCGTTCTGCAGGACCCTGAGGGCAACGAATTCTGTGTCGTTTAGAACCCTGTCAGGCGGTGCTGGTCACAGCCACTGCGGGTCTGGTCCTTCAACCTGTCGGGCTCTGGTACAGCGGCCGGAGCCTTCCTGCCAGCAGGGAGGCCGACGCTGTTCGGATGACCGCATGCGATCCGCCGACAGCGCGGTCGGGTGCATGCGCGAACTCCCACGCCTGACGGGGCGTCGCGGCCGGCCGACTTGAGGACATCGGGAGGATCGGGCACTCACCAACTACGGCCTCGACCCCAAGCGCATGGACGACAAGTCGTCGAGGCCGCTGCATGGGCTGACGGAGAGGGGTTTCTGACGGCACGTCTCCTGGGCGGGAGGGCGGCCTTCATCCCAGGTAGGCGGGAGCGACAGCGGAAGTCATCAGTCGGCGGGCTGTGCCGGTGCCGTCGGCGGGGACGGTCCACAGGTCTGAGCCGTAGTCGCCGGGAAGCGCGTAGACGAGGCTGGAGCCGTCGGCCCACAGGGCCTGGTCGTCGATGTTGCGCTGCTCGGCGGTCGCGGTCTCCTTCATCGTGCGCAGGTCGAGGACGTACAGCCGCCAGGGCGCGTCGGGCGAGGCGCCCTGGACGCGCTTCTTGTAGGCGATCCGGGTGCCGTCGGGCGAGAGGGAGGGGCATTCGACGTTGCGGTGCAGGGTGGTGAGGGTGCGGGCGGCGACATCGCCGCGGACCAGATAGGTCCGGCCGCCGGTCGCCAGCGTGGCGTAGAAGCGGGTGTCGTCGGCGAAGGTGACACCCCAGATGTTGATGTCGGCGGAGCGGTAGGGACGGCCGTCCTTGGTGATGCGGAAGGTCTCCAGGTTGTCGTCCATCGCCCAGGTTCGGGTGTCGACGATGGCGGTGCGGGTGGAGAAGTTGGTGCCGGCATAGGAGTCGCCGCTCACGAATACCGTCCAGGCCACCAGGTGGCCGGAGGGTGAGACCCGGGCCCGGGTGGGGATGCCGGCCGCCGGGAAGTGGTGCAGCTCGTGCAGGTGCGAGTCGAGTACCACCGCCCGGTAGGTGTCCTGCAGAGCGCCGTGCACGGCCTGCAGGCAGATGCCGGTACCGGCCGCCGCGTGGAAACGCAGGCACTTGACGCCCGATGCGGTGCGCGGCCCCTGCGGATCGTCGGCGGGTACGGTGGAGATCTCGTCGCGGTGCGGACCCCAGGCCAGGTTGCGCACCAGCAGCCGACGGCCGGCCGTCGGCCGGAGCGAGACGGTTCCGGGCCGCACGGTCGGACCGTTCGCCTGCTGCTGGTCACGCATGCCCGACCGGTGGGCGGCGTAGAGCACCGCCCCGGTGCCGATGCTCCCGAGCAGCAGGACAGCGGCCAGCAGGATCACCAGGCGGGAAGCTCTGCTCATGTGGACACCTCATCGGCGCGACGCAGGACGAACGAGGCCACGAGGGCGCTGATGGCCAGTGCGGCGGCCGTGACGGCGAGTGCGGTTCGGCCGCCCCACAGGCTCCAGACCGCGCCGAAGACGAGCGAGCAGGTGAACCGGGCCAGCGCCTGGCCGGTGCCGACCAGTGCCTGCCCGGCACCTTGGTGCTCTGCGGGCACGGCGTCGGCAGTGGCGGCCGCGAGGACTCCGTCGGTTGCGGCGTAGAAGGTGCCGTGCAGCACCAGGACGGCGACCACGGCCGGGACTCCGTGCCAGGGGGAGAGCACGAGGCCGTAGCCGAGCAGCAGGACGCCGTGGCCGCCCAGGAAGAGCCGACGGCGGTTGATGCGGTCGGCGAGTGCGCCGAGCGGGACGGCGAGCAACAGGAAGACGGCGGCGGTGCCCAGCGGCAGCAGCGGGAACAGATGGGCGGGCAGGTCCCCTTCGCGCTGGAGCAGCAGATAGAGGAAGGAATCGCTGACGGTGGTCAGGCCGAGCAGGGTCGCGCACACGGTGAGCCGACGCAGCTCGGGGCGGCGCAGCAGCCCGAGCGCATCGCGTAGCACCGGCCGGGCCGATTCGGGCAGCTCTACGGCAGCGGCAGGGGCGATGTGGCGGGGCACGAAGAGCACCAGCACCAGGACCCCCAGTGCGGCGACGCAGCCGCTGACCGCGAAGACCGCGTCGTAGCCGTCGACAGTGGCCCGCAGAACGGCGAAGGCGACGAGCGGGCCGAGCAGTGCACCGGTGGTGTCCATGGCACGGTGCACCCCGAACGCCCGTCCCCGGTGCGCGGGTTCGGTGGCCAGCGAGATCATCGCGTCCCGAGGGGCCGTGCGCAGCCCTTTGCCGGTGCGGTCGGCCGCGAGTACGGCGCTGATCACGGGGAGCGTATGGGCGATCAGCAACAGCGGCTTGCACACCGCCGACAGGCCGTAGCCGAGGCCCGCCACAACCTTGTGCCGACGGCCTCCCCGGTCGGCGAGATGGCCGCCGGCCAGCCGTACCAGGGCCCCGACGCCGTTGTTGATGCCGTCGAGCAACCCGAATCCGAGCGGCGACAGGCCGAGGCCCACGACCACGTAGAGCGGCAGGACTGCGGTGACCATCTCCGAGGAGATGTCCGTGACCAGGCTGACCGCACCCAGGGCCAGCACGGTGGCGGGCACGGCGGCCGGCCGCCGCCCCGGACGGGTGTCCGAGGCGACGGCGGGCTTGGTGCTGCGGGAGTCCGCGAGATACACGGGCGTCAGTTCCAGATGCCGGTGATGTCGGAAGCCGAGGCGGCGTTGCCCGCGTGCGTGGTCAGACCGGCCAGGTCCTCCACGGTGCGCAGTACGTTGTAGTGGTTGTACGTGGTGGAGCTGGAGCTGCCGGGGGCGACGTGCTGCCCGTACAGGACCGTGGGGATGCGGTTGCCGGACAGCCTGTTGTCCTCGTCGAAGGTGACGGCGAGGATGCTGTTGTGGGTCTGGGCCCAGGTGGCGTAGGCGCCCAGGTTGTTCTGGATCCAGGTGTCGCCCGTGGAGACCGAGCAGTCGTGCATGTCACTGCACAGGTTCGGGACGACGAAGGAGACCTTGGGCAGGGTCGTGTAATCGGTCGGGAACTGCGCCATGGTCATCGCGGTGTTCGTCGGCACGTTGGAGAAGCCGAACCACGGGTTGTGCTTCTGCGCGTACTTGCCGCTGCTGCAGACCGTCGAACCCTGGCCAGGCAGCGACTCGTTGTAGCTCTTCCAGGTCTTACCCGCGGCGATCAGCTCGGAGGCGAGATTGGGTGCGGAGATGGAACCGACGGTGACACAACTGTCGTCGGTGCGGCCCTGGTTGGAGCCCGAGAAGAGCATGTAGTAGTTCGGCTCACTGGGGTGGGTGAGGCCGTAGGACTGGGTGAGGTTGGCGCCACCCGCCTTGAGGGTGTTGTTGATGTACGGGGCGCTGGAGCTGCCGATCACCTGCGAGTACGAGTGGTTCTCCATCACCACGACCACCACATGGTCGGGGGTCGGGAGAGCGGCGGCCTGAGCGGTGGAGGCCGTGGCGGTCCACAGGCCGATCGATGTGGCGGTGAGGGCGACAGCCCCGGCGAGTGCCGCGAGGGGACGTCGGTTGCGCTTGGGGGCCTTGACGACGGTCATGACTGTCCTCCGGACAGAGGTGACGGACGTTCGGGGAGCGGCGTCGTAACCCTAGAAGCACCAGACCGGAACCGGGTGAAGGGCAGAAGAACGGTGGGCCCCGCTGGGCAAAGGTCACGCCACGCACAGTTCACGCACAGAGAACCCCGACCGTCACATGATCGACGCCCCTCAGCGGAGCGTGCCAGCCCACCCGCACCACGCTGCGTCCCCGACCCCAACTGCGGCCGGTTCAAAGTCCCCGACGGCCGTCGAAGCCCTCGAGGCTTCCAGGCCTCGACACATCGGCACGCTGATCGTTCGCGCCGAAGCCAGCGCCTGATCTCTGCTCGTCTGCTGCCCGCGTGGTGTGTGGGCGGATCTCCTGCGCGGGAGTCTCCACCGGGTGCTCTCAGACAGCGATCGGCGGAGTATCAGGTCTAGAGGAGCAGCTTCTGGCCCTGCGTCGGCTGCAGTCGCCCGTGGCCCATCGAGGGATTGGGCGAAGGGAAAGGGAGCACAGGTGGCGGAGGTGACGGCGTACTCGAGCAACACCGAGGCCATCCGTTTCTATGAGCGCAACGGCTTCACGTCCAAGTCAGTGACCTTGGAAATCGCGCTGTAGACGTCGGTTTCACCTGGCCGGCGGCCGCCTCAACGCTCCTGCGGCGGCCGTCACTTCGTCTGAGCCTGCCAGGCCTTGACCTTGGTCGTGGCCAGGCGACAGGACTCGGCGGCGCCAGGCCGCAGGCCGTTGCCACGAGAGAGGAAGATTCAGCTCAAGCAACGACTTCTGACTGGATTACGAGCCTCGCTCTTTCATGAGGGGCTTCCCGGTGCGCCATCCCCTCTCGACCTGCGAGTGACGTCACGGCACGCGGCTGGCCAGACGTCCAATTGGGACCTCGGCTCGGATCTCAGCGGCCTCGAAGGACACGCGCTTGCCCTGGCCGGCGAGCACGACCGCTTTCCCCACGACGGTGGCGACGGTTGTGGGCCGGCAGGACCACCCATCCACCCCGAAGTTCTTCACGCCGATGCAGACCAGTACGAACTCGACCGCATTGTGCCCTCGCGCCCGCCATAGATCCGCGGCACCGACAGGGACGGCGAAGGCGAAGAACCTCAAGGTGACCGACGCTTCGCGCTCGTCGATGAGAACAGAGGTCAGGCCGTAGTCGCTCAGCGGTGGCGGAGGTGAGCCAAGGACTTCGCGGAGCGTCTCGGGATGGGTCACCTCGGCAGACCAGTCACGGCCAGTCATAGAAAGCCTTGGCTGTCGTGGGAGGCAGCACCTGGTGCAGGTGCTGGTCGAGTCGGCTCTCGAACCATCGCCGAGCTGTGTAGGGATCCGCGTCGTCGGAGCGGAGGCGTTGAGATGCCTGGCCAGGACCGTGGCATGCGCGGTGAAGTCCAGCGAGAACCCCGGCCCGCTCACCGCGACCGTGATCCCGTGCCCTTGGTCCTGGGCGAAGGGGCCGAACTCGATGTCGACCACGGTGCGGTTGGGAACACCCCGCATCCGCAGGTCTTCACCCACGGCCAGGAACTGGATCTGGACCTCGAACCGGTCGCAGCCGGCTTCGGTCCAAGCTGCAGGAGCGAGGTCCGGAAATCGGGGCAGCTCCACCCGCAACGTCACACCGGGGCCGTAGGGACTCAGGTGCACCGATCTGAGAACCAGGTGCTTCAAGGGCGGCAACTCGGTGTAGAGCGCGGTCAACTGCTCGGAGTGGGCCAAGAGCCCTGGCCATGTGTCGGCTGACATGGGTGGGTCCCTTCACTCTGGGCGCTTCGCGCCCGGCGAGGCCAACCGATCCTCGTCCCAGGGGCGGTCGGAGATCAACAAGGTGCACTTGAACTGGGATGATAGTGCTCGTCTACGGTCTGGTTGGATTGCCCCGGCACGAGGCACGCGCCAGATGAAGCGCAATGGGTCCCATCCGCGTCCGGACATCGGGTGGCGGGCAGGGAGCGGTCTCGCGGCCGGCGGGGCGCTGCTGGTGGAGACTGCCCGCCGGACCGGCCTGGACACCGCGCTGCCGTGCCGGCGGCGCTCATGCCATATCGCAAGCCGCGGGCAGCGCACGGCACGACCCGGGCAAGATCCTTCTCGACCTCACTCTGGCGATTGCGCTGGGCGGAGACTGCCTGGCCGGCCTCGACCTGCTGCGGGCGCAGCCCAGCGTGTTCGGGCCGGTCGCGTCCGATCTGACGGTGTCCCGGCCGGCCGACACCCTCGCAGAGGACGCCGCCACCGACGGCGGCGTGCGCGACGGTGCCTGGGTGGCCGAACTCGCGGGCGACGTCCTGAAGGGACGGCCGAAGGGTATGCGGCTGATCGAGCGCAGGGAACGACCCCACCCCGGAGCCCAGTTGGGCATCACCGGCGCCCACCGCATGAGGCTCATCTGTTTCGTCACCAACACTGCCGACATCCCGATCGCGATCCCAGAACTGCGGCACCGCCAGCGCGTCTGCGCGGAGGACCGAATCCGGGCGGCTCGCGACGCCGCCTGCGCAACCTGCTGCTGCACGACGCCACCCAAAACCGCAGTTGGCTAGAGATCGTCCAACTTGCCCGAGGTAGCAACCCCCGAAGCTGACGGGCAGGACCAACAGGAGGCGGCGAACAACGAGTACAGGCAGGTGGGCTAGATTCGTGGTCGCCTTCGCAAGTCTCTACCGCCTGAGGAACTGTCCGTGTCCCAAATTCCGCCCCTGGGCGGCCTGAACGTCTCGTACACCGCGGTGCAGATACGACGCAACCGCCTGATCTTCCTCGGTCTGGTCCTTGTTCTCGCGGGCATAGTGGCGTTCTGGGCCTTGGGCCCGTACGACACGAAGGACCAGTCCGCGACGCTCAAGACCGGTGACTGCTTCCAGAACATCGGGACGGACAAGGAAGCGAAGACCAAGAAGCTCGACTGCACTGACCCGGACGCCGACTACAAGGTCCTGAAGATGGACAAGGACGGAGTCGTCGATACCTTCTCGTGCTCCGACGTCCCGGGCACGACCGGCTCGCTCACCCAGTCAGGGCCCGGAAAATGGTTCGTCGTCTGCTTCAAGGAAAACGACGAGCAGGGCAAGAAGTAGCCGGAAGGTCGGCGTGGACGCGTGCGACCGCGCACTCCACGATCAGGAAGTGGCCCTCCGCGTCCGGTGAGGAGCGCTGGACCTGGGCCTCGAGTTGGAGCGGGCACTCGGCGACGCGCGGAGCGCGTACCGTCTCGGACGGTACGGGCGTGAGGCCGGCCGCGGCGAACTTGCCGGGCTGGTAGCGGTAGCCGCGTGCCTGCTTGGCGGCGGGCACGGGGGTGGCTCCGGTGAGCGGGGCGAGTCGCTCCACCGCGTCCCAGAGGCCGGGCGAGGGAAGGTTGATCACGAGTTCCGGCCTGGTGGCCAGGTTGGCTGCGGCCTGGCTGTCGGCGCCGAGGCCGAGCACCACGGTCTGCCCTAGCGCCCAGGCGAAGGAGCTGATCGAGGTCTGCGTGACATGAGTAGCGCCAACGGACCAGATCACCTCGACCAGCGAACCGGATCAAATCGCCTGACACGGGAGCCAATCGGCGCGGCAGCCCCCGCGCAAGACAGGGCGCGGGGGCGGACGGTGAGCGCCGATACGGCTCTCCGTCCGCCGCCGCGGCGTTCTGACGTCTGCACCGCACGGGGTGTCAGAATCCGATGGCCTCGCGCAGCAGCAGGACGGTGCCGCGCCCGGGCTGCGGCTCGGCGTTGAGGACGAGTAGACGGTTGACCGCGCTCGGTTGCCCGTAGACCGCCATGGCGCGCGCGGTTTCCAGCGCAAGGGCGTGCTCCTCGACCCGGCGCAGTGCGGTGCTCAGGTCAGGCACCACCTTCTGCGCCCCGACGACCCAGATCGCCCTTGCGGCGCCGCCGGCGGAGGCGGGCAGCTGGCTGCCGCTGCCCGAGGCGATGACGAGCGAGCCGGTCTCGGTGACGGCCGCGACGCTGGCGACGAAGACGTCGGGGGTGGCCACCAGCCGGCGGATCTGGTCGGACTCGGTGGCGCGGTCCATTTTCAGTACACGCGGCCGGATGGCCTGGTAGCGGTCGCCCGCCTCGATGTCCTGCTCGATGCCGGAGAGCCGAAGCGTCTTGCTGGCCCCGGTGAACACGCCCGCGCCCTCCGGTATCAGATCCTTGACGCGGGCACGGGCCGCCGCAGCGTCGTCGAGCAGTTCGGCGGTAAAGCCGTTCGCCCGCAGCGCCGCGATCGCCCGGTCGAGCCGTTCGTCGGACGCCGGTGCGCTGAAGTCGTCGGCTGTCCCAGTCGCCGACGCGTCCGCCTCACCGGCACCCGGTGCCTGGCCGGCGTCCCCGGCCTTACCGGAGCCGTGCGCCTGAGTGCCGGGGCCGGGCACAGACCCCGCGAGCGGGGTGGTGTCGACGTACCTGACCTCGTAGACCCGCTCGGTGAACTTCCATCCCTCCGGCGTACGCCGGTAGGTGTCGTGGTAGACGGCGAAGTTCAGGCCCGAGCGGCCGTCGAGCAGACGTGCGATCTCCTGCATGTAGGTGCGACCGGTGGCGGTGTCGCCGTCGATCCGGATCGTGCCCGGGTGGCTGTTCTGCACGAAGAAGTCCCACTGGCTCTGCAGGCGTTCGCCTCCGGTCCGGATCTCCTCCCGGCCGATGAGCTCGACCGGGACATTGGGCATGCGCAGAACGCCGTCGGGGGTGAACAGCGCGGAGAGGCGGGCACGGTCGCGCATCATCGCCGCATCGGTGAACTCACCGCGCAGCGCCTCGATCTCGACGCGGTCGGCGATCTCCTGGAAGTCGTTCATGCTCAGCGTCCTGTCCTGTGGATGGTGTGCTCCTCTTCACCAGTCCGACAACGCAGCCCTGCCGATTGTGAGGCGAGCCGCCGAACGCACATTCCGGCGCTCTGATTCGTCGTGAGGGAGAAGGAACGTGAACGAGGGAGCCGGAGAGCCATGACCACCCCGTCGGAGCAGACACAGCGGCAGGCAGACGAGCAGGGCGACCCGGGCCGGAGCACGATCATGAGCGAGCGGCGGCAGCTGCCCAATCTCGCCTACCGGATGCTCGGGTCCTTGACCGACGCAGACGACGTCGTCCAGGAGACCTACACCCGCTGGTACGCGATGTCCCCGACGCAGCAGGAGGCAATCGAGTCGCCTGGCGCATGGCTGACGAAGGTGGCCGGCCGCATCTGCCTGAACCTGCTCGGCTCGGCACGCACCCGGCGGGAGACCTACGTCGGCGAATGGATCCCGGAGCCGCTGCCCGACCCCACCGAGTGGATCACCGGGTCGGCGGGCGGTGCCGGCGTGGACCCGGCAGACCGGATCACCCTTGACGAGTCGGTGACCATGGCCTTCCTGATCGTGTTCGAGTCGATGACCCCGGCCGAGCGCGTCGCGTCCGTGCTGCACGACGTCTTTCGCTACCCGTTCCCCGAGGTGGCCGAGATCGTCGGCCGCAGCCCTGCGGCGTGCCGTCAACTGGCGTCCGGCGTCCTCGGAGCGCCGCCGCGTCGCCGCCGCCCGGGCCGAGGTGAGCCCGAACACGACCCGGCAGGCGAGCGTCGTCCGGCGGTTCAAGGCGGCCTGGGAGGCGCAGGACATCGAGGCCCTGCTCAGCCTGCTCGACCCCGGCGCCACCGCGATCTCCGACGGCGGTGGCCGCGCCATCGCCCGCCTGTTGCCGATTGAGGGCGCACAGCAGATCGCCCACGTCTACCTGACAATTGCCCGGTTCGCGCCGCCCCGCACGATCCTCGAACGCACGGTCAACGGGCGGCCGGGCCTGGCGATCGAGTCCGAAGGCCGCATCGAGACGGTGTTCGCGTTCTAGGTTTCCGACGACGACCGGATCACGCACATCTGGGCGGTGCGCAACCCGGACAAGCTCCACCCATGGCAACTGTCGTGACCGTCCTCACGGTTCGGCGACGGTGGTCAGGTTCAGCGACAACCGGTCAAGGTTCGATGGCAGCTGGAGTCGTGAACCCCGCCACCCCGGCTTCGGGGTATCGGAACCATACTGGTCGGGTACTCATGGCAGGTCGTCGCGCCCCAGCCACGCCGGCTTGATGGGCACCCCGTCCGCATACCGCTCGACTTGTTGTTCCACCGCCTCGGCCGGTGGAACAACAGGCACGGTCGACGCCTGCGCCTCAGGTTCCGGGACGGTGGGCGCATCAGAGTCCTCCAGCAGCTCGGCCACCGTGAACCGAGTGACAAACGACTGCCACGCCCCGTCGATGACGAGCAGGAACCCATCGTTCTGTCGCAGGAGCCGACGGCGCTTGGGGCTTCTTGGGTGCTCGGGTGAGTAGCTCCGCGCCCGCCGTTCCAGCTCTGCGAGTGCCTCCTCACGCGGTCCGGTGATGTGAGCCACCACGTTTGCCTCGGTGTGTTTGCGGTCCCCAGCGCCCATGGTCGTCTCGATGACCAGCCCCCACGTCGTCACGTTCTTCGCCCCTTCACCTCTCGTATCTCTCCCTACCGTAGGAGGAACAGCGAAAGTAAGGCCGAGCAGCGCAGCAGGCGATCGCACAGAGCGCGCCATGCCGTCGAGGACGGGGCGGATCTGACCGGCAGACAGGGGGTGCGCGCGGCCTCGGGGCTACCCAAGTGCGCAGGCCTGTGCCCAACGTGCACCTAGCAGCGAATTACCGTGGAGCTGGTACGGGCGGCCGTCGACCGGGCCGTCGCCATGTGGGCAGGCCTGTAGGACGCGGCCTAGGCGCTCGCCGAACGGCGACTCAGGATGGGCTCGGCCAGCAGTCTCGCCATCCCGCACAGGGTCTGGCCGTGCTGGGCGAAAAGTTCGTCACGCGAGTCGAAGTGGCCGAGGTCAGCCAGGACGTAGGCCGAGAGATCGCACGCGGCGCCGGCGGCCGGGCAGACCGTCGTACCGTCCCAGTCGATCGCTGTCCTGGACAACGCCTCGAAGAGCGTCTCCGCGCCGGCGTTGGTGAAGCCACCACTGCTGCCTTCGCTCAGCTCGTTGAGACCACCGAAGAGTTCCGAGACTGTCAACCAGGGTGCGGTGAGGTGGTTGGTCAGTGACAGCCCGTCAAGGCGGAACTCCGGCCATGCGAGCACAACTTGGTGCGGGACGATCCGATGGAACCGGGGGAAGCGCGGATACCAGAACCGCCCGTCCACCAGCAGGCCACGCACCCGCGTGGCCACCCCGGATGCCCTTGCCGCGGACTCCAGTACCGCCAGCCGCTGGCTGCACGAGCCGCGGCGGCGGCGAAGCACCTCCGACACGGGCCGCTCGTCCTGAACCGAGTACACCGGCTGCACAACTGCGGCGATCCATCGGTGAGCCTGACGCAGGGCTGCTATGCGGTGGGCGGGATCTGAGGCGTCCCTCGAATCCGCCGGGATGTCGATCCGTCGGAGCAATGAGGAAACACTCGGATGCTGCCAGTCGAGAATCCGTGTCGGGGCCGTGCTCCCCGCAGCAGTTCCCCTGTCGGCCGTGCGTAGGCGGACACGGCCTCGCGGCGTGAGAAGCGAGCTCGTCATGACCGTGATCCTCTCGCCCAGCATCCTCCAGGTGGCAGGACGTATCATGACAGGAGATTTGAACGCGTTCAACTATGGTGAAGCTCTGCTCTGCCGGCCTGACTCGGCAAGATCGACCGGACGGGTCATAGCCGCGCACGGCTGATTGTCCGCGCCTGCTCGCTGCTCTGTCGCCGTGCTGACCACGAAGGGCCACCTCGCGGTTGACGGCCGAGGGCTGCCTTTGGTGTCGTCGTCACGCCGGGCAACGTCGACGAATCAACGGTGTTCGACATGGCCCTTGACGCTGTGCTGCGGCCTGGAGGTCTCGCCGCAGACCGGAGAGTGTCATAGCGGAGAAGGCGTATGGGCGTATAGGTGTATTCCGGGGCGCCGGGCCGGTCTGGGCGCCGGCCGGCAGCGACGCGGGGCAGCCGACGGTTCGGCCGCCGTTGTTCGATGCTGAGCAGTACCAAGGCCCGCAACATCATCGGATGCTGCGACGAGACCTCGGTCTTCAGTCCCACCAGTTGAACAGCAGGTCGCTCAACACTGCGGGGCGCCAGTAGCGGATCTGAGTGAGCTCTGTCTCCGCCAGCTTGGTCACATCCACTTTGGCCATCGGTGTCCTCAGATCCTCAACGGACAGACAGCGGAAACCGGCAACCCCGAGGTAGTTCACCCACGGCGGCGGGTCCACGAAGCCTGACAGCGGCTGTCCTGGAACAGGATGTGCGTTGGCGAAGGCGATAACCGGCAGGTGCGCGTGGCACAGAACGACGTACTCCTCCGCGCGGCAGGTGATGGTGAGCGCGTGGAAGCTGGACGCCCCGGGAAAGGCCAGCTCGCTGACACGGCCACCGATCCGTCTTGCCGCTTCCCAGCAGACGCTACGACAGAGCGTTAGGTCTGTCACCGAAACCGGTTCGTCGCCGTGACTCCAGAACCCAGTCGCTCCACGCTCCAGCCGCATCAACGCTTCTCCTTCCCGACGAGGAAGCTTGCCACAGCAAGATCAATTGTCCGACACCCCTGGCACTGGTGGTTCCGAGCGCGTGCCGGCGGCCGGGCTGCCGACTCCGGTGCGCGCACTCATCACTGGTCGGGATGGTCGGCTACCACTGGTTGAGCTTGCAGCAGGGCGCGGACGTCAAGGTCTGCGTGCGCTTCGCCGGGATCGAGCGGGTCGTGCCAAGGCCGGTGAGTTCTGGCAGCAGCCGCTCGACTTCCGCACGGGCCATCACGACGCGGCGGCCACGAGCCTTTTCCACTCTCAGTCTGAGCTGGCCATATGCAGGGGGAATACGGCACAGACGATGTTGCGGATCCGGGTGGTCGAACAGCGGAGCTTTCGCAGATGCCGCCAGGTCTTGAGGGTGGCAACGGCCCGCTCGGCGAAGGCGCGGATCTTTGCGTGGGCTGGTTGACTGCCTGCTGGCCTACGGACAGCGTCTCCCACCTGCCCCAGTATGGAGTTCGAACCGTGCCCCCGGCACCGCGGTAGGCCTTGTCGGCGTGCCTATTGTGTTTCCCAGAGTGGAAGAGCTTGTCGGCAGCTATGCGGTCGAATGGCGGCAGCAGGGTGCCGTCCAGTAGGACGAAAGCCTTCGTCGAGGCGGCCCGCACCGCCGCTTCGAAGCTTCACCCCCCTGTCAGCACAACTGACGAGCGATCTTGGTAGGTTGGAAGAGGGCGTACTGACTGACATGGGGTGACCGTGCCGTTCGATACTGGTTCACAGTTCGTCAGGGAAGCCGCCCGCCGCATCGTGGATCTCGTGCTCACCGAGGACGACGTCTACCTCGACAGCCTCCCGGACGAGGTCGAGGTCTCCATCGCCGTTCCGTTGGTCGAGGTGGCGAGGATGCTGGACGAGCCCACCGGCGACAAGGAGTTCCGGGTCGGCGTCCGGCTCCTGCTGGAGGTGGGCGCGGTCGTGGCGCCCCGTATGCCGAGCGAGCTGCGTGACCTGTTCGAGGAACTGCGTTTCGCAATGCGTGGCGTGACCGTGCGCTGAACGGGGTCCCGGACGAGAAGGCCTGCAGGGGCCGGGCAGAACGGGGCCTGGGCAGGGCGAGGTTCAACCCAGTTGAAAAGGCTCCATGTCCGTAGATCGCCACGATGGGCTGGAGGGGCGCCATGTCGGCGCCTGCGGCCAGGACCCACTCGGCATTCATGCCGGCTTTATGCAGCTCCTCGATGAAGTTGTTGGAAGACATCGGCACGGTGAACAACAGAATGTCGGCGATCAGGCCGGCGCACTCCGCGGGCTGCAGGGGATAGATGCCCCCCGCGGGGCCATTGTGCTGCGGGCGGTGTTGTCACCGCTACCGAAGCAGATTCAAGGTGCCTGCCCGTGGGCCACCGTTACCCCACTGGGCGCCGCTGGACTGGCCATACACATACACCCTGGTCGTGGACGAGCGCGCGGATCCGGCGTCGGTGGCACCGTTCCGAGCCGCAGGCTCGGTGTTGCTCGCGCCGGTCACTTCCGCTCCAGCGCGGCCAGCCGCAGCTCAAGTTGGTCAACCCGGTGTCGTAGCAGAGTGACCTGGGCTTCCAGGCTGACTTCCCGTTCCGCCCTGCGCTGGATGCGCGGTGACGAGGCGGCGCGCTCGATCACCGCGTCCAGCTGGACCAGGCGCTGTGGCCCGTTCGGGCCGTCCACCAGCCGGGACCGGATCTCGCCGTTGCGGTACCAGGCCCGCAGGGCCGAGCGGGAAACGCCGGTCTCCGCTTCCGCCTTGGCCAGCGTGACCCAGGGTGTCTCGTCCAGCTGCTCGAACAACTCCAGCTCGCTCTGCCAGCGCGCGAGCCGGTTCTCCCAGTCCGACGGTGTCTCCATCGCACCCTCTCTTCAGCATGGTGACCCTATCAATGGCAGTGTATTGACAGGGTTGAGACCATGGAAGCATGACTTTTGAAAGGTTCACGGTGAAAGCCCGCAAGGCGGTCGTCGCGGCCCAGGAGGAGGCGAGGCAGCTCAAGCACGACCACATCGGCACGGAGCACATCCTGTTGGGACTGCTCGACGCGCCGGACAGCACGGCGGCGAAAGTTCTGCACCAGTTCGGGTACGACAAGGAGGCTGCGCAGGCTGATATCGCTGCAGTGGTCAAGCCCGGCACGGAGGAGCTGAGCGGCCATATCCCGTTCGCGCCGCGCGCGAAAAAGACGCTGGATCTCGCCCTGCGCGAGGCCCAGCAGTTGCACCACAACCACATCGGTACGGAACACATCCTGCTCGCCCTCGTCAGGGAAGGTGAGGGCGTCGGCGCGAAGGTGCTCGCCGAGCGTATCCATCCGATCGGCAAGATCCGTGCCGCGGTGCTGGCAGCACTGGAGGGATCGCAGGATGTCGCAGCCGGCCCATGGCCGGCCGGCACACCTGCCACCGAGGACACTGTTTCCACCGCCAGCGCGCTGGCCGGTGGCGCACCGGTCGGCAGCCATCACCTGCTGGAGGCGATGCTGCGGGCGGAGAACAGCATGGCGGCCAGGGTGCTGCGCGAACTCGGGGTCGACCCGGACGCGGTCGCTGCCAAGATCGACGAACTGGATCCGGAGACGACCACGGACGCGAACCCGGAGGAAGCCGCCGCGCGCAAGATGGAGATCCGGCTGGTCGACGATGAGGTGCACCTGATCCTTCGGGACCCGACAACGGTCACGATCGCCAAGAAGGTCACCGAGCTGTCCGACGGACCGATCCAGGGCGTCGGACCGGTCGCTGGCATGTTCGTCCCGCTCTGGCGGTCGACCAACCAACTGCTGGGGCAGCTCCAGCGCATGCTCGAACCGGAACCCGAAGAAGGGGACGGATCCGCCGCGAGCAAGGTGGCCAAGGCTGTGCGCACGGTGCTCGCGCCCCGGCTCCGTCGGTGAACCGGCTGATCAGCGGGCCGGAACCTGTCGGTGGGACAGGCGAGGACGGGGGCGTGATGAGCGCCTTCCTCGTCGGCGAGCAGCCGGTCGAGATCGTGCGGCCGACGAACCGGGAATCGGTCCGGCTGCGGGTGGAAGTCCCGTTCGCGGACATGGCCACGCTCGGGGAGAGCACCGGCGGGATGTCCGCCCCGGAGGCGGGACCGGAGCGGCGATCGTCCCTCTGGCCGGATGTCGAGCAGCGGATTCTCGCGCTGGTCGGCGAACTTCGGTCGACGATCGTGTTCGCCAACTCCCGCCGGTTTGCCGGGTGGCTCGCCGCCCGCCTGAACGAACTGGTCGCCGAGCCGGCCGAGGCTGGCCAGCTGACAAAGTTCCCGGCCGAGGCGATCAGCGAGCCTGGGATCGCCGCTCGGCGCCCCGTCGGTGGCGGCCCGCGCGCACCACGGGTCGATCTCCCGCAAGCAGGCAAGCAAGCAGGCAATACGGTGAATCGGAGGCAACCGTGACCATCACCATCGTCGGAGCCGGTTTGGGCGGCCTGGCCCTTGCCCGTGTGCTGCACGTGAACGGCATCGACGCCATCGTGTACGAACGTGAATCATCGCGTGGCGCGCGCGGTCAGGGCGGCATGCTTGATCTGCACTCCGGGACCGGGCAGCGAGCGATGCGCGAAGCCGGCCTGATCGACCAGTTCCACGCGATGGCCCGTCGTGAAGGCCAGGACCTACGCCTTCTGGAGCCGGACGGCACCTTGCTGCTCCAGGAGGACACGCCCGACGACGCCCCGCTCGAGCGACCCGAGGTCGACCGTGCCGATCTGCGCAACCTGCTGCTGGACTCTCTCCCCGAACACGCGGTGCGCTGGGGGCACGCGTTCGAATCCGCCGACAATGGCCTGCTGCACTTCGCAGACGGCAGCAGTGCGACATATGACCTGCTGGTCGGCGCCGACGGCGCGGACTCCCGGGTCCGCGCGCTGCTCACCGACGCCCGACCAGCGCACACCGGCCAAAACGTCGTTGAGCTCGGCATTCCCGACATCGACCGCACCCACCCCGACCTCGCGGCGATGGTGGGGCGCGGCAACTACTGGGTGCTCGGCAACGGACAATCCCTGTCGGCGCAGCGCAACGGCGACGGCCGCGTACGCATTTACCTCAGTTTCAACACCGCCGAGGACTGGTTCGCGACCAGTGGGATTCCGTTCGGCGACCCAGCTGCGGCCCGGGCGCGGCTGATCGACCTGTTCACCGGCTGGGACTCACGTTTCACCGCACTGATCGCAGCCTGCGACGACACGGTCCTGCCACGGTCGATCACCACGCTCCCGGTCGGCCTGACCTGGCCGTCGAGACCAGGCGTCACACTGCTCGGCGACGCCGCGCACCTGATGCCGCCAGTGGGGCAGGGCGCCAACATGGCGCTGCTCGACGGCGCCCTGCTCGGCCTCGCGCTGGCCGCGCACCCGGACGACTTTCCCGCCGCCGTCAAGGAATACGAACGCGAGATGTTCGAACGCACCAGCGCTGCCGGTCGGCAGTCCGCGCGCATCCAGGAAATGCTGATGTCGCCGAACGCCGGCCGGAAAATGCTCGCGTTCTTCCAACCTGGCTGAATGTAACGGAATACGACCAGGCAACAGACCGCCCAGCCAGCGCGATCACTCGCGGTTCAGGTCCCTCGTGGGCGGCCGCCGGCCTTTCGAAGGGACACTCCTTCCCTGCTTGCGCAGGGCCAGGCGCACTGCGGCCTGGCCTACGTGCTCGGCTGTGGCCTGGTCGGAGCAGTCCAGTACCAGCGCACAGCAGATCAGGAATCACGGGGGTAGATCCTAGGCGGCTACCCGCTGGCTCGACCGCTCATGACTGAGATCGGCGAGACAGGCCCCAACTGCTCAGCATCTGGGGCTCCACAGCAGCGCTGCGGAGTCACTGAAACTCAGCGCAGAAGCCGACTCAGGGACTCGGAAGTCCAGCGGGTCGCTGCTCTGCCCCCGCCACAAATCCAGGAACCCGTCCATTTTCGTCTGCCTAGGGGAGGAGGCGGGCTCCGACCGCGCCGGCGGTGCGTGTCCGGTGCGGCACGGCCGGCTGTGTCGGGGTGAAGGCCGGCGCGGCATCGGTGCGGGCCCGTGGCCGCAGTACGGGCAGGAGCGAGCTGCAGGAGCTGAGCAAGGCGGAGCTGGATGAGCGGGCGACCCAGCAGGACGTTCCTGGCCGGTCGAAGATGAGCCGTGGGCAGCTCGTCGACGCCCTGGCCCGCACCGGACGCCGGCGGAAGAAGAGCGTTGCCTGACCTGAGGGCGATCGTGCGGATCCGCGCAGGGAGTTCGCGGCCGGCGCTACCGTCCCGGCCACGCAGCCATTCGTGCTCCAGCACGCCCAGGACACCTGGCTGGAGGACGAGAAGCATCGCCACATTACGTCCATTACCTCTGCCCAGACGCCACCACCACGGGATACGCCCGCATCAGCAACTCCTGCCACGAGTCGCGCAACAACCCGCCGCAGAGCGCTGCACATCAAGGAAGGCGGTGCGCTGCACCGACTTCGAGGGTGTTTGCGGCGCGCCGCAGCAACGCTCCGGGGACACGACCGGCCAGGAGTACCTGGGGACACCGTGGCCGGTTGTGTGCGCTCAGCGGCACTACAGCTGCGGCTGTGGCATCCGCTGCCAGCTGAACGGGCCATAGGTTGTGTCGGTGACGGGGTGGTTGGCGTTCGGGTCCGCGGTCAGTTTCAGCCATTCCAGCGGGGCGGTGCTGCCGTGCACGACGATCCGGTGGAAGTTCGGGACGTTGTAGTACGGGTGCTCGTTCCACGCGTTGTTGTCCGGGTCGTGGGCGCACACGCCGGCGCCGGTGGCCGGGTCCGTCTCACCGGTGCACGTGGCCGTAGGCGACAGCGGGTTGTCCGAACGGTACAGGTGCGAGTCGCCGTTGAGCATCAGCACCGGACGGCCGAACTCGGTCGTCTTCGCCGCGACCTCGCTGATGACCGGCTCGTAGTTCGTCAGGTGGCTCTTGGTCTTGCCATCGAGGTCCCACATGTCGGCCTGTGCCGTGATCACCACGGCCTTGGCGTGCTTGGCCTGCGCGTCGGCGAAGGCGGCATCGAGCCAGCGGACGTCGGCCGCGGTCCGGTTGGTGCGCTCGTCGGTCTGCGCCTGAGTCGCGGTCGGCACCTTGTACCAGGGGTCGGTGTCGTTGTTCGAGCCGCCTGGCACGTTGATGGTCACGAAGACGATGTCGTTCTGCGCCCACCTCACGTTCTCGACGTACTGCGCGTCGCCCGGGTGGCTCGGGTCGTAGGCGCTGGCCTGGGACACCACGCTCAGCGTCCCGCTGCCGAGGGTGTGGCCGGGCTGCGCGAAGAATTCCTGCCGGACTTCGGCGAGGTTGTCGAGCGGGTTGCCGCAGTGGTAGCTGATGCAGTCTGCCGTGTTGGTCGACAGCCCGTTCGTGCCGATGTAGTTGATCGCGCCGGAGGCCGAGTCGTAGAAGCCGCCGCCCTGACCGGGCGACGTGAGACTCGACGCCTTGTGGCAGTCGGCCCACTCGTTGTCGCCCGGCGTGTAGACGACCGGCTTGCTGAAGGTCTGCCACGCGGACGCGATCGAGGCGTCGTAGCCGTCGGTGCAGAACTCCTTGCCCGAGTGGATGTCTCCCACGTGGATGACGTCGCTGATCGTCGGGTCGCTGTTGATGGTGCCGATGAACGCCGGGGTCTTCTGGAACTGCGAGGTGTCGGCGCTCTGCCCCGCGGGCGCGTAGGCCGACTTGCCGTACGGCGAGTCGCCGAACACGGCCAGCGTCAGCGGGGTGCCGGCCGCCGAAGCCGTGGTGGTCGACATTACGGAAGAGACAAGGCCGACGGCGACGAGCGTGACCAGCCCGCGCTTCACCATGCGTCTCGACATGCGTCCCTCTTTCAGGTTCGGTTGAGGGGGGCGCTCCAGTGAACTGGATCCCCGGGGAGCGTGACATGGCATCAATGGCGTCCTGGAGACGACGAACAAGTGAAAATTCAGCCGCGCCCGCAGGCCGCATCGCTGTCTGCTTGGCTCAGCTGCCGCGGCCGCCCTCGACAGCTAGGGCGTGCGCCGAAAATGGATCAAAGTAGTGCTTGAGCAATCGCGGAGAAATGAGGCGATCTCGCCTCGATCCGGCTTACCTGCACCCCACCCCATCCGACGGGCCAGGCTCCCGATCTGGCAGAAGTGCCTGATCACACACGGGGTGCGAGTGTTATGGTCCCTCGCATGGCTGAACTGGTCGCACCCACGGGACGGTTGCATTCCTCATGGCTCACGGCGCGTGACGAGTGGCAGCCTGGTGCTCACCAGGACGGGGCCGGCCTGCGTCTGGTCGGTGACGACGACCTCGACAGCCCGGAAGGGTTCGCCTCATGGGTCGAGCGACTGCGAGAGCAATCGGACCGGTCGCTGCCTGTCGGGGAAGGACGCGTCCACGCTACCCACTGGTGGATCGTCGACGGCGAGACATACCTCGGAGCCATCGACCTTCGGCACTATCTGAACGCCTTTCTGCTGGAAGGCGGCGGACACATCGGCTACAGCGTTCGGCCTTCTGCCAGGAGACGCGGACTGGCCTCGTGGGCGCTGGGAGCGGTTCTACTCAAGGCGCCGGCGCTCGGTCTGGACCGGGTCCTCCTCACCTGTGACGACGGCAACGTCGGCTCGGCGCGCACCATCGAAAGCAACGGCGGCGTTCTCGAAGATGTGCGCAGCACTGAAACCGGGGTCAAGCGTCGCTATTGGATCACTCTCAACGATGCTGGTCACAGCCATTAATTGATGGACGTGACGAGGACGGTCGCCTCGTAGCGGACCGCGAGCTTGACGTACTCCCGCGCTGCCCGGCGGTGATCACGATGGACATGGTCTCTGCCCCTGGTCGACGCCCGGGTGCAACGTGGCGGACAGCCCCCCGCGCGCGAGCGTCCGAGGCCGTTGTCGTGCGGCTCGACGGCGATGCCGCCAGGCGGCTCCTTCTGAAGGCACCCCTTTGCGCGCCCAGGCGGCGTGCTGGTGGGCCCGCACGCTCGTCGAGTCGACGTTGATGTCCCAGGTGATCAGTTCTTCCGCGACAACCTCGTTGCCCGCATCGCTGAGGCCAGGCGCGAAGGCCGGCTGGGCGAAGCCGAAGGACTCCAGGTCGGTCTCGCGGGTGCGGAGGAGAAGCTTGCCCAACTCGACCGCCGTCCCGCCGGCCACGCAACCGTCGACCTCGGGTTGCCCGCTCCGCCTAGTGCTTCAACCAGCAACGCACGAAGGCAAGTTGATCGACGTCCACGGAGTATCCGTGGTCGCTGAGAAGCTGCACCGCCTATGCTCCAACCCATGCGCAGTGTGTTCGTGTTCCCCGCAGGTGAGCGGGCTGAGACCGTCGCATTGCTCGATCGGCACCTGCCTAGGCAACGCGACCCCTGGACCGTGGAAGGCAACCTCTACATCGAGATCCACGATGAGCAGGCTGGCTATCTATTCTCCGACTGGGATCCCGACGACGTGGCGGTCCTCGAAGCGGCCGTCGGACATCACCCCACCTGGGCAGTGCAGATCGACATCTCCGGACGGATCGACGGCACCGCAGAGGTTCGCCAACTGGTCGAGCTGCTGCTTGAGCACGCAGGCGTGGCGACCGACGACTATTCCGCCCACCCCTGGACCTTGCAGGAGATCAAGTCTGGAGCAGTGAACGACGGTCTGCGCTTCTTCGACTTTCGCACATACCACGCACCGGATTGAGCAGCGAGAGCCGATCCACCTCGGCCTCCCAGCCGTCGGCTCCAGGAACGGATCAGGACACCAACCCCAGCGGGACCTTCACCGACGTCAATCTGGAGACGCGCCACCCCGACCGGCCGGTACCGCCGCGACCGGGACGGCTCGCGCGCCGTGACGCTCATGGGGAAGGAAGGCGGCGCCGAGACACAGACGCTCTTCGTATCTGCTGAGGGAGAGCCCTACGTGCTCAGGGTGACGGGTGTGGGCGGCAAGGAGCCCGGCTCGCACGAGTTCTCGGCGTTCAATGAGCCTGTGACCGTCACGCCCCCGTCGGCCAGCGAGGTCATGGACCTGGACAAGCTCAAGCGATAACACCCGGCCCGCAGCCGTTATGAGGCCCCGACCGGCGCAGCAGCGCGGTTCGGGGTCTCAATCGCCGTACGTCCTTGAACATTTCCCGCTTCGCTATCCAGCGCAGCCGGTGCAGTGGGAATCGCGTCACGGTGGAGCCGTACCGGTTCCCGCGAGGTGGCAAGGCACGGCAGCCCCGGCGCGTGCAGCTCGGCGCCCGCATCGGGCCCGGCGGCAATGCCGAGCTGCTCATGGCGATCATGCAGCCGGACGAGGACTGTTGCCCTCGGCGGGAGCGACCGTGCTCCGGTCGCTCTTGCCGGCAGTTCTCGGTGCCGCGCGGCACCGACCCGTACGCTCGGCGCGCCCCGGCTGTCCTGGCGCAGTCAAGTGCCGGTCCCTCGAACACATCACCGTCCGGGGCCAGTCTCCGTGCCGGGACCTGGCTCGGCTGAGAGTTGCCCATTCAGCAGACCTTGCCCATTGTCCGAGCGTGTTCTCCAGCAGAGCCCTGGTGTCGTCCTCACTCAGCTCGTTCACGGCATGCAACGCGGCCTCGGCGTCAGCAGAAGACGCCCGGCGATGAGCCTTCTCGAACCACGCCCCGCGTGGCGTGAGATACGCGAGGCGAGTGCTGGGGGCCTCCACGTGGGTCAGGTAACAGGTGCTGGCAAGTCCGGCGAGCGTGGGCCGATCCGCGATGACCGAGTGCCGATTGATCCCGGGCGCACGTCGGCAGGATGCTCCACTTGCTCCAGCAGATCGCCGCCTCCAACGGGCACTGTGTCGGCCAGGCGCCGCTCGACCCCACGTGATGTCACCGGCAGCGAGGCGTAGCCCGCGGCACTGCGCGGGGCCACGGTCGATGAGTTTGGGTGTCACTTCGGCTGTCATGGCCAGGTTGTCCGCTCGATTTGAATTGACAAGGCGGGAGGCTGTGTCGTGGCGGAGGATGACCAGTCGGTGGAGAGAGTCCGCTCCTGGACGGTCGCCAGGAAGCCGGCAAGCGACTCGACATAACCGATCGACACCCCGATCTTTATCGGGTTGGCTGGGCCGCATGCCCGAACTGCGTACTGACCGTCTGCTCCTCCGTCGGTGGCGGGAGTCCGACCTTGCACCGTGGGCGGCGATGAACGCCGATCCCGAAGTCCGGGAATACCTGGGGGAGTTGCTGACCCGTGAGCAAAGCGATGCCACGGTGGCAGGGATGCAGGCCGAGTTCGATGGGCGAGGCTTTGGGTGGTGGGCGCTGGAAGCACGGGAGTCCGGCGAGTTCATCGGCCGTGTCGGCTTGGACGAGGTGGGCGAGGACATGCCCTTCACGGGGGTGGACATCGGTTGGCGGCTGGCGCGTTCGGCGTGGGGTCACGGGTACGCCACCGAGGCTGCCGTGGCCTGCCTGGCTTTCGGCTTCGAGGCACTCGGGCTACCGGAAGTGGTTGCGTCGACAACCGTCAACAACCTTCGTTCCCAGGCGGTGATGCGCCGCATCGGCATGACCCGCGACCCGGCCGACGACTTCGAGGATCCAAGCGTGCCCGAAGGGCCGCTGCGCCAGTGCGTGCTGTACCGGACCCCCGCAGCGCTGCGCACGGCCTACACCATGCGTCCGGACGCGATCGGCGACGCGCGCCCTTAAAGGGTGTTGCACAAGGCAGTGAGCTGGGCATCTTCCTTGTATGGCCGCGGTGTTACGTGCTGAGCGGGTGTGGGTGGAGACGTTCACGGGGCTGCGGATGGCGCAGTTTTCGGGTCTGTTGAGGGTGGTGCGGGAGCGGGGCGGCAACGGGACGCTGCGGGGCCGGCCGTGGTCCTTGCCGCTGGCCGAGCGGGTGCTGATGGTCGCGGTGTACTACCGCACGAACCTGACCATGCGGCAGCTGGGCCCGTTGTTCGGCGTCTCCTCCTCCAGGGTCTGCCGGGTCATCCAGCGGCTGGGACCGTTGCTCGCGCGGGAGCCCGTTTCCCGCCCGGCCGATGCCCCGGAACGGATTTGGATCGTGGACGGCACCCTCATCCCGGTCCGCGACCGGGGTGTGGCTGCCTCCAGTCGCAACTACCGGTTCTTCGTGAATGTGCAGGTCGTCGTGGACGCGGACACGCGGCTGGTGATCGCGGCAGCCCGTCCGGTGCCGGGAACCATGGCAGTCGCGCATGCTTGGTGTGCTTCCGGGCTCAGCGAGCACTGTCAGGGCGTGACGGTGCTCGGTGACGGCGCGTATCTCAACTGCGGGATGGCGGTGCCGCACCGCAAACGCCCCGGGCGAGCTCTGCTGAAGGGCGAGGAGGACGACAATGCCGAGCACCGCAGGGTCCGTGCCCGCGTGGAACACGTCATCGGCCGGATGAAGAGCTACAAGATCCTCCGCGACTGCCGCCAGCGCGGCGACGGGCTTCATCACGCGGTCCAGGCCGTCGCCCACATGCACAACCTCGCCCTTGCCTCATGAGCAGACAGCCCCGTTCACCGGCCCTGACCTGCCCAAGCGCAGCCTTGTGCAATACCCTTTTCCGAGTACACCCATCTGGGTTTCGCCTCGCTCGACCTTGCTTCCGAGGAGGGTTTCGCTCCAGCTGTAGTTGGGCCACTCGTTGCCCGCGTCCGCCTGGACGTGGAGGACCGACGACAGCGGCGCCGGCGGACAGCGACGCATTGTGCGGTTGAAGCGTTCGACCTTGCTGGCCGCGCCGAGCTCGGGGTCCGCTACGCACCGAGGCCCAGCAGGCGTTCCACCTCCCGCTCACGCGAGGTCTCAGGGCGTAATCACAGACGGATCCGGTTCCTGGACGAAGGCGTCGGGTCGCACGCGGTGCCCTTCGCGTGCGCCTGTGCGCTGTGTACGGCACCTTTCGGGGTCGCTGCAGCGGGTGATGGTGTTCGTCAGGCCGTGTCCCGCACGTTGGACGCGTCGCCTGTCCTTGGGCGGACGACAGGGAAAGGACGCGCTCGATGTCAGCACAGAGGTCATCCACGATCGAGGTCCCTGAGATCCAAGTGCCGTTTCCCCTCAACCGGCACCCCGAATACGACCACGTCCGCAACCATACATATCAGTGGGCAGTTGAGCGGGGGATCATGACAGCCGACACGGCCCGCGCCCACCTTGACGGATTGCGCTATACCGACCTGATCACCGGGTACTACGTCGGGGCGCCGCTGTCGGCCCTGTGCGCGATCAACGACTTCAGTGTGTGGTTCTTCGCGTGGGACGACCGGCACGACCGCGACGCAGTGCATGGGCGGACCACGGCCTGGTATGCCTTGCAGCACGCTCTCGGAGAAACGCTGCGGGCGCCGGACCGTCACACGGGTCACGACGAGCCGCTGGTCGCTGGTTTCGCAGACTGTGTTCTGCGCCTCCAGGAGCGTCTGGGATCAGGCTGGGCGGAGCGGTTCGCCAGTCACTTCCGCCGGACCATCGCCGCATATGGCCGCGAGTTCCACAACCGCACCAGCGGCCGGATCCCCAGCGTGACGGAGTACCTGTCCTTGCGTCGGCACACGTTCGGCATGGGTGTGTGGTTGGACTGCCTCGAGCTCGCCGCGGACCGGGTACTGCCGGAAACGGTTCGGCTCAGCGAGCCGTACCAGGAGGCAGGGTGGGCATGCCAGGAGTTCGCGGCATGGTTCAACGACCTGCACTCGATGGCCAAGGAGGCCGCAGTCCGCGATGTCCACAACCTGGGCATCCTGCTGGCCCGCGAGGCCGGGGTCTCCCTACGGGAGGGTGCCAGGTTGCTGGCGGCGTGTCTGCGGGCGCGGGTGCGGGACTTCGAGCGTGCCGAGCAGGGTGTGTGTCTGTTGGCCGAGCGGCTCCCGGAGTTGGAACGGGAGGCGGTGCGGTCGTGTTTGTACAACATGCGCAACTGGATCTCGTCGGTGCAGCTCGACCCGCTACCAGATCGCCGCGTGGGCGGATCCCACGGCACCGCCATACGTGCACGACAGCGCGCCGCAGGGCCGTGCGTAGCCGCTCGGACAACCGACAGCGCAGCATCCCAGCTCGGCGGCGTACCCAGTGAACGATGCACAGAAAGGGCATTTCGACGATGACTGCCGCGCCTTCCACCACTGATACCGAGCCCCGGGACCGCCCCGCTACGTTGGCCACTGCCCCCGGGGGTCTCCCTCTGCTCGGACATGCCTGGCAACTGCGTTTCCGTCCGCTGCGGTTCCTCGACTCCCTGCGCGGACAGGCCGACCTGGTCGCCCTTCGGCTGGGCCCGATCCCGGGATACCTGGTCAACGAGCCCAGGTTGGTCCACGAGCTGCTCGTCGTACGGAACCGGGAGTTCACCAAGGCCGGCAGCCCGCTGTATGAGACCGTGCGTGTCCTGGCGGGCAACGGCCTGGGTACGAGCGAGGGCGAAACGCACATGCGACAGCGCCGCACGCTCCAGCCGCTGTTCCATCCCCACCGCATGGAGCACTATGCCCAGATCATGACCGCTGTCGCCGAGGAACGCAGCACCGCTTGGCGCCACGGCCAGCGCCTGCGCGTCGACCAGGAGATGTACCGGATCGCCGCCACCGCCCTGACCCGCTGTCTGTACTCGGTACGCCTGCCCGACGACGCGGTCCACGAGATCACCACGCACCTGCCAGTCGCCTTTGCCGGCGTTGGCAAGCGCGCTGCGCTGCCCATCAGCTGGCTCCACGCACTGCCCACCCGCGAAAACCGCGCCTACACCACCGCCGTGCGCCGATTGCACGCCCTGGTGACGCAACTCATAGACGATCGCAGGAACGACCCCACTCCCAGCCCCGACCTGCTGACCGCGCTTTTCGCAGCCCGAGACGAACACACTGGCCAGCCCCTGTCCCAACAGCAGATCCACGACGAGGTCATGACCCTCCTCCTCGCGGGCACCGACACCAACGCTGCTCTCCTCGCCTGGACCCTGCACCTGCTGGGCGCGCACCCCGACGTCGACCAACGCCTCCACACCGAACTCCGCCACGAACTCGGCGACAAGCCCCCCGCCCTGGCCGACCTGCCCCGTCTCGGCCTCCTGCGCCGGGTCGTCGCCGAGGCCCTGCGCCTGTACCCACCGGCCTGGCTCATCCCACGCCGTGCCGCAACCGACGCTCAACTCGGCGGACACCGCATACCGGAGGGCGCCTACGTCTTCTTCAGTCCCTACGCCCTCCACCACGCACCCGGCCACCACCCCCGCCCGGACGACTTCGATCCGGACCGGCCCGAGGCAGAGCTGTCGTACGCCGGTACCGGCACCGCCTTCCTGCCCTTCGGCGCGGGCCCGCACAAGTGCATCGGCAACGCTTTCAGCCTCGCCGAAGTCCACCTGACCCTGGCAACCATCCTGCCCCGCTGGCGCCTGCGTCCGGAGCCGCCCCACACCGTCCGCCCACGCGCCTTCACCACGCTCACTCCAGGCCCGCTGCTGATGCACGCCGAGCCGCGCACGCGGTGACAGCCCGTCGCCGACCGTCCACAACCGCGGCGCAGTTGCTCTCTTCGACGACGCCGGCCAGAAACAACCAAGCGACCCCCGCTGACCGACTGGTCCGGGCAGCGGGGGTCGCTTCGTGTGTACTCAGGCGCTCAAGTGGCAGCCGTGCCAGAAGAGACCACGCTTCAAGCGGGCTCCGGCGCGGACGAGGGCGACGAGGCGGGGTGCGTTCACGGCTCGCCACCGCCGCTGGGCCGACTCGACGAGCTTGAAGACCATGGTGAGGGCGGCGGTACGGGAGCCGGCGCCGGGGATGGCCTCGGTCCGCAACCGGACGGCGGCGAAGGTGCACTCGATCGGGTTCGTGGTCCTAAGACGGATCCAGTGCGAGCTGGAGTAGTTCCTCCGCCTGAATGCCCGGGCCCGCGCGCCGAAGCAGCTCACCACCGGCTGACGGCTACCACCGATATGGAGTCCGATTCCTTTCCACGGGGCGAAGAGGATCGGCTGATCGAGTGCATGGCGCATGAGGTGTGCCCGGTCGATCGAGCTGAGCCGGCCACCCTGGCCGCCGCTCTCGCCCCGGCCGCCGCCGTACCTGACGTGAGAGCGGACGGGATCGGTGTGAGACTGGGCATGGAAGGGGTGATCCCTGTGTCGGACCCACCGCACACGTCCTCCGGTCCCGACACTGCCGTCGACGAGAATCGGCTGGAAGAGCTGATCATCGAGGCGCAGACTGCCCTGCCAGTCGACCTGCCCACCCTGGCGAACCGGTGCGCCTCGGCCCTTGGCCTGGGCGCCGCGCTGGTCTACCTCGTCGACCTGCAACAACGGCTGCTCATCCCGCTCGACGAGGCCCTGGATCCGCTGCCGGTGAACCGCTCGTCGGCCGGCTGGGCGTACCGAACGGTCTCCCCGCGGGTGGCCGAGGCCGACGACGGCTTGATCGTCTGGATGCCGCTGATCGACGGTGCGGAGCGGCTGGGCGTGCTGGAGGTGCGGACCGCTTCGCTCGACGGGATACGGATGCGCCGCACCCGGATGCTCGCTCATCTGTTCGCCATGCTGATCACCTCCAAGCGCGCCTACAGCGACTGGCTCGCCGCCCGCACCCGCACCGCGAGCATGCAGTTGCCCGCCGAGATGCTGCGGGCGTTCCTGCCACCCCACACCATCGGCAGCACCAGGTGCGTCTCGACCGCAGTCCTGGAACCGGCGTACGACATCGCCGGCGACGCCTTCGACCACTCGGTGGTCAAGAACATCCTGCACACCATGATCCTCGACGGAATGGGGCACGATCTGACCGCCGGCCTGACCACGTCGGTCGCCATGGCCGCGGCGCGCAACGCCCGCCGCGGCGGTGGCGACCTGGCCGACGTCGTCAGCGCCGTCGACCAGGCGCTCGCCCAATGGCTGCCCGACCACTTCTGCACCGGCGTGCTGTGTCGGCTCGATGCAGAGACCGGAGTACTGCGCTGGGCCAATTGCGGTCACCCCCCACCGCTGGTGATCCGTGGCGAGCGGGTGCTCGACGGGGCGCTGGACAGTCCACCACAGCCACCGATCGGCCTGGCCGGGATGCTCGCCCCAGCAGCCCGGCAGGTCCACGAGACGACACTGGAACCGGGCGATTGCGTCCTGCTCTACACCGACGGTGTCGTAGAGGCGCGCGACGCGGACGGTGCGGAGTTCGGCCTGGACCGGTTCACTGACTTCATCATCCGCTCCAACGCCGCCGGCCAGCGCCCGGCCGAGGTGCTGCGGCTACTCATCCACGCCATCCTCGATTACCAGCGCAACCAACTGCGGGACGACGTGACCATCCTGCTCTTCGAGTGGCGCCCACAGCTCTGGTGACACGGCATTGCGCCCTACCTCGCTGTGCTCCGTCGCTCGCCGAACGTCGGCGTAGAGGTGAACGGACCCCGTCGCCGACCCTCGGCAGATGCCGCTCCTCAGCTCACCAGGTCTTACCGGCCTGCTCCCGGATGGTGCGGTTGATCCGGTTGAAGAAATTGGTCGTCGCGGTCTCCAAAATGATCGCGGACAGCTGCTGCTCGCGGAAGCGGTCGGTGACGGCGTCCCAGACTTCGTCGGTCACGCCCGGTGCGCCGTCCTGGATCCGGGTGGCGGCCTCGGTCAGCGCGAGCGCCGCCCGCTCCTCATCGGTGAAGAAGGACGTCTCGCGTCACGTGACCACGTTGTGCAGTCGCTCCTCGGTCTCTCCGTGCTTCTTCGCCGTCGCGACACCGGCAAAGACGCACGGGCTGCAGCCGTTGATCTGGCTGGCCCGCAGGTGAACCAGGTCCAGCAGGAGCGGGTCGACGCCACTGGCGTGAATCCCCTTGATGAGGTGCTGAATCGCGGTGATCACGTCGGGATGCGCCGAACTCTTCATGCGTGCTTCCATCGGTCTTGCCCCTTCACCGGTTAACTGTGCTTGTCCGGGCACGTCATCACCTCACGGCGACTTCGAAGGGCTGCTGCGCGTGCTCGACCCCGAGGTGAGGCTGACCGTCGACACCCCCGACGGCGTGATCGTCACCCTAGGCGCCACCCAGGTCGCCGCCGGCGCGCAGCTGTCCGCCGGTGCAGCCGCCCGGGGACGAGCGGTACTCGTCAACGGCCTTCCCGGGATCATGTCCTGGCGCGAAGACGGTTCCCCGCTCTCGGTCATCGCGTTCACCGTCACCGACGGCCGGATCGCCGATATTGCGGTCGTGATCGACCCGCCCAGGCTCGCGTCCATGGACCTGCTGGATCCTGTGTGAGTCGCTGCCGAGTGGATCCAGTGTCTGCGATCGGCCGATGGAGAAGGGTGGGCTCCACCAAGTGTGGCTCTCTCTGCGGATGGCCGCCGATGATGATGAGGATTCCTGAATTTGGCTCTGGCAGCAGTTCCGTGATGCTCATGGTGGGTCCTTGTTCGATCTCTCTGGACCTACCTTGAAGGTCATTGGTCACCATCACCTGAGCCAGTCTGGCCGCGATGGTGATCACGATGCCCCACCCCGGATGATCGAGATAAGCCTCATCCGGGGCGCCGCGGCCCACGGATTCCTGCACTGCCGAGTAGGCCGTGCCCATCTCTTTGATGAGCGTGACTTCCTCGTCGGTCCGTAGGCTCTTGCCCAGCCACGGAGCCGGGTCGTCCGCGCTGCAGAAGTCGTCGAAAAGCACGTTGACCACGTAGTCCAGGTCCTCGAACCCGATGACGGAACTGCGGACAGAGCCATGAATTTCCCCACCCCCGATCGGCTCCGTTGCCCCAGATCTGCTCTTGTTCCCCGCTCAGGGACGTGGCTGACGTCGGCGAAGCGGATCCGCCCGGCCTTCGAGGGTGCGGAAGGGGTTCGAGGAGCCCCTGCGGGGCCCGGACGGCCTCGCAGGACCATCCGCAGAAAGCGATGGTTTCTTGAGATCCTGCAGGCGCTCGGGCGCTCGGGCGCTCAGGCGGCCGGGAGAGCGGGAGGGCGGGAGGCCTGTAAGGAGGGCATCAGTTGGGGGCTTGAGTGGCTCAATCGCCCTTCTCGGTGAACATGTTGATCAGGCCGTGGGCTGTGTTGTCGGCAGAGTCGATCCCGGGCATCTCGTCGGTCTCGGCGCTGCGGGGGAACATGGCCTGCTCGTACTCGGTGAGCGCCGTCTCGATGTCGTCGGGGTGCGCGGCGAGGGCTTCACCGAGTTCGGCGCCGTCGAGCATGGCCAGGTTGGCGCCTTCGCCGTTGGGAGCCGCGAGGTGGGCGGCATCGCCGAGCAGGGTCACCCCCGGCACCCGGTCCCACCGGTGCCCGGTCGGCAGAGCGTAGAGGGGGCGCAGGACCGGCGCGACGTCGCTGTCGGTGATCAGCGCGGTCAGCTCCGGCGCCCAGCCGTCGAATTCCTGCGCGATCCGCGCGGTGGCCGTGGCGGCATCGGCGAAATCGATGGCGGCGAACCAGTCCTGCGGCTCGGACAGCCCCACGTAGGCGTGCAGCGTGTCGCCCTTCTCCCGGTGAGCGAAGATCTCCCTGCCCGGAGAAGGCGCAATCATCATCCCGCCGCCAACCGCTGTCGCGGCGGCCGGGTGCCGTGTGTCGGCGTCGAACAGGTAGGTCTCGACGACCGATTTACCGATGTACTCGGGTGTGGCGGTGGACAGCAGCGGCCGGACCCGTGACCACGCGCCGTCCGCGCCGACCAGCATGCTGGTGACGACGGTGCCGCCGTCGGCGAACGTCACCTCGTGGCGACCCTCGCCGAGGGCACGGGTGCGGCTGACCTTGTGCCCCCACCTCACGATGCCCGCCGGGAGTGAGTCGAGCAGGACCTTGCGCAAGTCGCCGCGCGGCACCTCGGGGCGTCCGCCCGTGCCGTCGTCGGCTTGGTCGAGCAGGACAGTCCCGTCCCGATCGAGGACCCGCATAGCCTGGCGACCCTCCAGAACGATGGCGTGGAACTCGTCCATCAGCCCGGCCGCCTTGAGTGCGAGCTGCCCGTTGTAGTCGTGGATGTCGAGCAATCCGCCCTGCGCGCGCGCCGAGGGGGAGGACTCCGCTTCGTAGACCGTGACCGGGATTCCGTGAACGTGCAGGACGCGGGCCAGCGTGAGTCCGCCGAGTCCGGCGCCGATGATCGTGACTGGGGTGTGCATGGTGGCTCCTTCGGTATCGGGCCGCCCGGTGAGCTCCGGCCGGCCGTCTCTGGAAAAGTGCCAGCCCCCGCCGACGAGCCACCGACATCCGACCGACAGTGCTCCGACATGGCACCGACACCCAACATCAGCTGGCTGTCAGGTGGACACCCCCCTGGTTGAGCCCGTAACCAAGTGGGCACGGCGAGCGGCGGTGGCCGCTTTCAAGGCTCTGGCAGCTTTGGCAGCCTGTGTGACCGAATCGTCGAGAGGGGTCACTCCGCGAGGCGGCGCTTCCACCAGGGATCTGTGGATGGCGAGAACGGATCTGGCAATGTTCGTGCCATGAAGCGCTCGTCGAGGGGTGCGACCGCTCCGAGTAGTTCACGGCGTGCCTTGCGATTCATGGCCGAGGCCGCGCCTTGCAGCAGTGTTCGGGCGTGCCTGTCCCTCCAGACGGTGGTTCCGCACCCGTGATTGGGCCCGTGGTTCGGCCATGAGTGAAGCGCCAGAGCCCATGCCCGGAAGGCGTGGGCGACGTGCCCGGAAGGCAACCGGCACTGAACCTCGAACTGTGCGATCTGCCGGTTCGTCGCAGCGGACAAACCAGGGATGTCCTGTGGGCTTCTGGCGCTCCTGCGGCGGAGCCGCTCGGTTCCGATCTCGCCCGGTGGTCGGCGAGGCATGGACACTTCCAGATGGGAAGACGAGTGACCGTCCGACGGTAGGCGGCGTCAGCCCTGAGATCAAGCGGTCAACTGGCTGCTTGCTGTTCGGCTCGGGCGCGGCTGGTGGCGAGGCGGTAGGAGTCGGTGAGGGCCACGTCAACCGGGTGAAAACGATCAAAAGAGCCATGTACGGGCGAGCCTCGTTCCGCCTCCTTCGGGCACGGGTCCTCATCCTGCCGTGATCCGGCCCTCTCCTGACTGCCGGTCATCGCTGTTGGCTGATCCGTTGAGCCAACCCTTCGAAGAACTCCTTCAGTCCGGCGGCAGCAAGGTCGAACTGAGCGAGCCACGAAGCGGTGGCGGACCTCCAAACTCGCCCGGAGCCTGCCAGCGCGAACAAGTGGCCACCCCCGTCGCTGGCGAACACCAAGGCAGGCTCTTCCCCTTCGATCTCGATGGCCCCGTACTCACGGAAATGACGTGCGACCGTGGAGGCCGGGTGGACGAAGCAGCCGCTGTCGACATCGGGCAGGGAGACCTCGTCAATCACCCAGTACATCGTGGTCAGGTCCGAAGGGATCGGCGTCAGTTCCACGAGGGCACCAGTCGCCTTGTGACTCGCAGGCGTTGCGAGCCCGACCACGTTCCTGCCGGGCGGGAAGCCATGCCGCGCCTCAAACGACCGCATCAGTTCCGTGACTGCCGCGTCCGCCTGCTCGCACCAGCCGCGGACCCACTCGGCCTCAAGCCGCTCATCAGCCACGATCACTCCTTTGAACCTCCGACGACTCGCCCTCCGCGAGTCCGCAAGAACATACAGGGGCGTTCACGCAAGCGCGGCCAGAGCCGTTTTCAAGGAGCCTCAACAGCCCGTCGTCCGACTGGGACTGATCTGATTCATGTGCGCGCCGGCGTACGATCAGCGGGGCAGCCGTCTCCTGGCGCTCAATCCTTCGACGGCGACGGCAACGGCCAGGAGTGCGACGGCATTGGCCTCGTACGGGTCGGTGAAGCGCGCCCATGGTCGCTGATGTCGTAGGGCGCGTTCCGCGCGGTGACCGTGAACCCCTGTACGGTGATCGCCCGGCCGTCCAGCACGGTGTTGAAGCGGTCGGCATCATCTACGTGCTGCGGGGAGGCCGACATGTGGCAGCGTTGCACGAGGCGCTCCGGCCCGGGCTCAACGCCGCATCCCGGCTCGACTAATCCCGCTGTGTGGTGGACGCCTCCCACGTCAGGGCGTTGAAAGGGGGAGGGAGCTGCACGAGCCCGTCGCCGGTCGACCGGGGCAGGGCCGGCTCGACGCGATCCCGCCCGTTCCCGGCCGCATCGGCCGTCCGTTCTGCAGGCCGGATGCCCTGTCCGCCGACCGCGGCTACGACCACGACGTCTACCGCAACCAGGTCCGCGCCCGGGGCATCGTGCCGCAATCGCCCGCCGCGGGACCCGGCACGGCACTCGCCGGGGCACCTACCGTCAGAGGGCCGAGCGCACCTTCGCCCGGCTGCACGGCTTCCGACGCCTGCGGACCCGCGCGGAACGGCGAACCGACATCCACGAAGCGTTCCTCGAACTCGCCTGCTGCCTGATACGCCCACCAGCAACTCGGCTCACGGTGCCGGCCGTTGTAGGCCGTTAGTTGTCGTCGAAGCAGCTTTCCCCGCGCTTTGCGACACCGAGAAGGATCGCAGTGTCGGTGCTGGCCCTCCCCAGCGCGCCGGGCACCTGGGTGCAGACCTTCCAGCTTCGAGCAACGGACGGTTTGCGCCCACGACTTCGGACGTCGTACATGCGGATCGACTGGAAGCCGGCAGCTCGTGCTTCGTCCAGGGCAGCTTGCAGATTCTGACCAGCAAGGTCCGGAACGGGCACGCTCCCACGACTGCTGCCGCTGCCGACAGTGAATTTCGCCTCGGGGCCAGGAGAGGCCGTTGTGTCTGTCCGCTGTACGGGGGTGTGGGCGCCTGGTGTCTCCGTCGTGCAGGCCGAAATGGCGAGGCAGACGGCGGTGACGAAGACGATAGCGGCGGTACGGTGCATGGCCCCCCCAGGCGATCAAACGACGAACATAGGACTCTCGCGGGCCACGGAGTGTAACGTCCGTTCGCCAGCACCCGTCCCGCGGGTGACGTCAGTGACAGTCGCTCGTTGCCCTGGAGGTCCCGGCGAGTGTGAGGCACCGCAGTACCAGGTGCCGCCCCTCCGAGCCGACCACGAACGGCTGATCGGTCCCACAGCTCATCCGTCGCGATCCACGGCATCGTCCCCACACCAGATCGAACGCTCAACTACCGTGCCAGACATGGTGATCGGCTCCCACTCTCCTCATAGTGTTAGCCGTTGTAAGGCGCCTGTGACCACGCGCCTTCTGGGAAGATCGCGTCTCATGACTTCCGTTGTATGGAGTACTCACTCTGTCGAGCTCCGGTCCAACAGCGTGATCAAGAGGTTCCGGCCTGAGAGCCGCGGAGCGTGCGAGCGGGAGTGGCGCGCGCTGACGTTGCTCGCCGCGTATGCACCGGGCTTGGCCCCGGTCCCTCAAAGCGTGGACTGTGCGGCGGAGGATCCGGTGGTGGTGATGTCGCGCGTGCCTGGTGAGCCGTTGCGAGGAGTGCCGCTCGGCGATCGGCAGCTCAAGGCTCTGGCCGCGGCGGCGAGCGAGCTGTATGCGGCTGTGCCGGCGGAAGTCCTGGCTGAGGTCCCGGTCCGGCCTGGCCAGCAGCATCAACTCATCACCCGGATCCACGCCTGGGTGCCGCAGGTTCGCCCGCGAGTCAGTGATGAGGTGGGCGAGGCCATGGACCGCGGTCTTGCATGGCTGGCCCGTTCAGGCATGGAACGAACCAGCCGGCCAGACGTGCCGATGGTTTTCGGTCCGGGGGACGGCAATCTCGCCAACTATCTGTGGGACGGCACTCGCGTGCATGTCGTCGACTTCGAGGACTCCGGTCTCAGTGACCGGGCCTTCGAGCTGGCGGAGATTACGGAACACGTGGCCAGTTGGGTAGGCTCGCCCCTCGATGCAGGGGCGTTTCTCGATCTGTTCGACCTGACCGCCACCGAACGCGCGCGGCTGCCGGAATGCCGCAGGCTGCTGGCGCTCGTGTGGTTGTTTCTCTTGTCCTTCGAGAACGCTCACCCTCCCCGCAATCCACCGGGAACGGCCGAGCGGCAGGCGGCACGCCTGTCCACGCTTCTTGCCTGAGGTCGTACGCTGGTCGGTCGTCCGGGCCGAGACTGATCACGAGGTGCCGCGTCCTGTCCTGTGGGGCCGCTCGACGCAGGGGGAGGCAAGGGACTTCAGCTGCTGGATCCAGCTGACTGCCAAACTGAGCAAGAGCCGACCACCAGACCAGCGATCAGGCGGGAGCATCGCCGCACCTCTCCCGAACCGCAAGCGGCCAGGGAACACGCAGGTCAATGTCCCCCCAGGTCAGAACGCCTCCGCATACACGATCTCCCTCGGGCAGGGTGAGGACGCTCACGCGGTTCGCCCCCCGACACACACGCCCCGGCCCTGGCGCCCGGCGCGGCGGCCGTTGATGGACCGCACCGTGAGGTGCGCAGCGGTGACGACGGCTGCACGGCCGGAGCGCTTGTCGTCGTACAGGGCCGCGTCGGCGGGACGCTGCAGGACGGTCAGGTTGTGACTGCCGATCAGGTCCGGGGTCGCGGCGCTGCGGGGGTGCCCTGCGTGTGCGCCGCCAGGGGAAATGTCGGTCGACGCCGCCTGACGACCTGGCTAGGGTCGCGGGCGTGACGATCAAGTTGAATGATGCCGCCCGCAGGCTCCTTGACGATGTGAATCCCGCGGTGCTGGCCACCGTGAACCCCGACGGCAGCCCGCAGACCTCAGTGGTCTGGGTCGCCCGGGACGGCGACGACGTGCTGATCTCTTCGGCAGCCGGCCGTCGCAAGGTCACCAACGTGGAGCGCGACGCACGGGTCAGCCTGACGGTCTACGACCGGGCCAACCCGCTGCGATACCTGGAGGTACGCGGTACCGCGACGGTGGCCGAAGATCTGGGCCGGAAGCTGGCCGTCGCACTGGCCGAGCAGTACGAGGGGCCCGACGCGGGTGAGGAGTACCTGGAACTACCGCCGGAGGTGGTGCGGGTGGTCGTCAGGATCACCCCGCAGCGGCTGGTCGGCACCTTCGCCGACTGACTGGGAGCGGGTGTTCACAGCGCTGATGGCCCAGGCCGACGCCGATGAGGACCTGGCCTGGGTCGTGTCGATGGGTTCGAAGCGGCCGACCATGCCATCGATCGTTCCCGTGGCGGGCTGACCACGAAGATCCACCTCGCTGCCGATGCCCACTGCCGGCATCTGGCATTCGTCCTCACCGCCGGACAGGCCGGTGGCGCGCCCGCCTTCACCGCCGTCGTGCCCCGTCTGCGCGTTCCCCGACGGCGTGGGCGTCCGCGTACCAGGCCGGACGTAGTCCTTGCGGACAAGGCTTATTCACCCCGTGCGACCCGTGACCGCCTATCTTCCTCTGGTCCGCCCCCTGATCCAAACGAGAGCCCCTGGAGGTGACGCCCGGGGACTCAACTGGACGGCGTGACCGGGGACCTCATGCCGAGCCACTGCTCGGCGCCCCAAGCCTCGAACCGCTCTACCTCAGTGAACCCCAGTTTCGCCGCGAGACGCATCGAGCCGACGTTGGCGGTCTGGGTGGTGAGCACCACCGGCTCGCCGGGAAGCGCGCCGGCGAGCCAGCCGAGTGCCGCCGCACACGCCTCGGCGGCGTACCCGCATCCCCACGCCCGCGGCAGGAACAGGTAGCCGAGATCGGCCTTCCCTGCGGCAGCCGGGCGACGGTGCCCCGTTGCTCTCCTGAGCAGGATCTGGCCGATCATCGACCCGTCGAGATCAACGACGAAGCTCCCGGGCCACCGCTCGGGCACCTCAGGCGTCTCGCGCTCAAGCTCGTCACGCGCCCGGGGGCCGCCGAGGTAGGTGTGTACCTCTGGCGAGGCAAGCAGCTCGATGAAGGCCGCACGGTCCCGGGTCTCGGGCTGACGGAGCACGAGCCTCTCGGTCCTGATCGGCTCAGGCGGCCAGGCCGCGGTTCCCAGATCTTCCATCCCCGCACGCTAACAGGTGGTCAAACCAACCGAACGGGGAACGCTTGACTCCACTCAGATCCGAACCCCGAACAGCACCTACTGGGTTCGTGAGCGGAAGGTGCGGCGGTAGGTGTCCGGTGGGACGCCGAGGGTGCGGTTGAAGTGACGGTGCAGTGTCGTTGCGGTGCCCATGCCGGTGACCGCTGCGACGGTGTCGATGCTGTCTTCAGTTTTCTCCAGCAGCTCCTGGGCGTGGCGGATCCGCTGGGAGAGCAGCCATTGCAGGGGAGTGGTGTCGGTTGCCGCGCGGAAGTGGCGGCCCAGGTGGCGTGACCTCACCCGGGCCAGGTGGGCCAGGTCCTCCACGGTCAGCGGGTGGTCGAGCCGCTCGATGATCCAGGGGAACAGGGCGGTGAGCGGATGGTCGTCCTGGGCGGGCACCGGGGCGGTGACGAACTGGGCCTGGCCGCCGGACCGGTGCGGAGGGACGACCAGGCGGCGGGCGTTCGGCGTTGGCGATCGACGAGCCGCGGTCGAGGCGGACCAGGTGCAGGCACAGGTCCAGCGCAGCGGTCTTGCCGGCGGAGGTGAGCACGCTCCCGTTGTCCACCTAGAGCACGTCCGGGTCAACCTCCGCCTCGGGGTAGCGGGCGGCCAAGAGGGCGGTGTGCTCCCAGTGGGTGATGGCGCGCTTCCCGTTCAGCAGACCGGCTTCGGCCAGGACGAACGCGCCGGTGCACAGGGAGGCCACGCGGGCGCCCGCGTCGTGGGCCGCGCGCACCGCTTCGACCAGTTCGGCGGGCGGGATCACGTCGACGTCGGCCCAGCCGGGGACGATCACGGTGTCGGCGCCCGGGAGGTGGTCGAGGCCGTGGCCGGGCTCCAGGTGGAACCGGCCGAAGGGCACGATGTCCGGCCCGCAGACCGTGAGGTCGTACCAGGGGACGGTGACCGCGGGCACGATCGGGTCCTCCACGGTCTCGGCGGAGGTGGCGAAGTCCGTCACCAGCACACTGTCGTCGGCCAGGGTGGCGGTGAGGCGAATGTGCCGGCTCACGCGCGTGAATCTGGCGATCTTGCCGATCGGCGGATGCGTGCGTGAGCGCGGCATGTGGTTTGCGCGTCGGACGGGTGGTCACCACACCAGCGCTGCTGATCGGTACAGACCCGGCGCCCGCGTCTGCTCCGGGGACGGGCTGTGCGGGGCGGCGGCTCGCATCTCGGTGTGGACGCCACTCGCCAGCCCGTCCGGTTGATCCCCGCCCGGCCTGTCGGACGTTCCCGCTCAACAGCCCTGCCCGGGTGGGGGGACTGGCGTTCTCGTAACCCCCACGCGACCGAGCAGGGGCCACTCTGATGATCAAGGGCCGCCGGAGCGGGACCCACGTGAACAAGCCTCCGGGTGTGCGAGCCCGTCACCGAGCCGCACGGACCATCCATGGGCTCTCTGACCCCCGGTGGGCGGGCGGATCAGCGCAGTCCTGCGAAGAGATCGTTCTCGGGCACGACCGCTCCGGTGGTGTCCTGGACCCGTACGAAGGTCTCGACGCCCATCAACTCGGTGAACCTCTCCCGGCCCATTCTGAGGAAGAAGATGTTCTCGCCCTGGCTGGCGTGTGCGGCCAGCGCGTCGAACTTCTGGCCGCCGAACGCGGTGGTGTCCACCCAGGTGGTGATCTCCTCGTCGGGGAGTCCGATCTCGGCCATCGCGGCGGCCTCAGCAGGATCCGGCTCCTGCACGTCCGCACCGAACTCGCGCATGATCTCCCCGAACCGCTGCATCATCGAGCGGGGCGCCGTCGTCCAGTACACCTTCGGCGTCTGCGCGGTCATCGCCAGCGCCGCCATCGTGATGCGGTTGGCCTGGATGTGGTCGGGGTGGCCATAGAAGCCGTTCTCGTCGTAGGTGACGACCACATCGGGCTGGTAGCGTCGCAAGAGTTCCGCGAGCCGGGCAGCGCCCTCCTCCACAGGTGTCTGCCAGAAAGAGCCGGGGGCGTCATTGGCCGGCCAGCCCATCATCCCGGAGTCGGCGTAGTCCAGCATCTCCAGATGACTGACCTTCAGGACTTCGCAGCTTGCCTCGAGTTCTTGACGCCGCATCAAGGCGACCGCCGCCGGCTCGTGCCCGGGATCGCCCGGCTTGACACCCCCCGGTCCGTCACCACAACCGCCGTCGGTGCACGTCACGAGGATCGTGCGAATGCCCTCCGCCGCGTACCGCGCGAGGACACCTCCTGTTCCAGTGGCCTCATCGTCGGGGTGGGCGTGTACCGCCATGAGCGTCAAGGGCCGGTCATTCATGAAACTGTCCTCCTATGTGGAAAGGCCTCGGTCCGAGTCTGCGGCGGACGTATGAGCGGTCACCCCTCAATATCGGATGTCGGATGACCGGGCGTACCGCGGACCCGAGGAGCCCGGATCACGTCCCGACAGCCTTTCGGTCTCTGTGTTCCCCGCCCGCGTGGCACCGGTCTCCTGGCCGGTGCAACAGCGTCGGCCGGACCGGCTGTTCCCGCCGCACACCGGAACACCCCTCGGCCTCGGCCTTGGCCTTCGCGAGAGCGCCGGCTCGCTGCACCGGCCCGGGGCGCGGCAGGCGGCACCTGCTGCAGGACATCGCCATGGGGCTGGGAGTCAGCCGGAGGAGGACCATCTCCAGTCGGCTCCGTGATGCGGGGTTCGCGTTCCGTTCGGACAGCGGCCGATCGCGCTCCCTGACCAGACGTTCCGGCGTCGACGTAAAGCGGGCGAGGCGCTCGCTGCCCTGGCGAGGGCCTATGGAGCGTCATCGCCTACGATCCGACGCCGACTGCCGGCGTAGCGTCCCGCGCCGCGACGTCGCCCAGTCGTATGCAACCGAGGCCACCGCCCGTGTGGCCTGCACTTTGGCCGAGGTCGACGGCGTGATCAGCGGACGGCGCAGCCGCACGGACAGCATCCCGTAGTCAAGGGCGGCCGTACGTGGATGACCACCTGCCCCGTGGGCTCGAGCGATCTGGGCCTCGTGGCAGGCTCGGCTGTTCCTGCCAACGCTCCGATTACAGACCGCCGGGCCCTGACGTGGGGAACTGCTGCGCCGGGATGTAGTGGCGGGCGAGGCCGGCATCCCGGTCGTGGCTGCGTCGGTGGGCCTCGGGGTCGCCGTACTTCGCCAGTAGCCGACGGCCGGAGACGATGTCCCGGATGAAAGTGAGCAAGGTCGTCATGCGCGTTCTCCCCGTACATGCTTGTGCCTGTCAGGGAGTATGTGCCCGCCGGCCGGGGGATACGCGTGATTTGAGCGAGCCTTGAGCTTGCTGTGGCTGTCGCGCCGCCGTAGGGCGATGGCCTTGAAGGCAGAGGAATCCTTGGTGAGGGTTCTGCGTCCCGAGGGTGGTGTAGATCCGGGCGAATCGTCGGCTCAGTTCGGCAGTCGTGGCCAGGTAGAGCGCTTTCGGGTCGATGGTTCTCGTCGGCGGGTCGAGTAGCCGCAGGGCTGCGGCGGGTTTCGACGGTCTGCGCGCCCCTCAGCCCCCGGCGGGGGCTCAATGCTGCCTGCCCCGGGCGCTGGGGCGCCGACGTCGTCCGGCCGAACATCGCCCCGATGAGGTGCCCGGCCGTTCACGGGGTGGTCTCACGACGAAGATTCATCTGCGAGTGACGGCGGCTGCCGCCCATTGGCCGTGCTGGCCACCCCTGGGCCGTGGGGTGACGCGCAACAGTTGATCAAGGTTCCCTACGTTCTTCTCCGGGACAGGGCGAGCCCTTCGTATGGTTGGCCCACCCAGGGGCGTCGGGTGCGGCTCCGCTACTGACCTCAGCCACCGCAGCGGATGCCCTGGTGGTCGGCTCAGTCGTCGGCCGCGACGACGAGGGTGATCTGCCCAGCCGAGCGGTCGATGAGCACGAACTCGTGGAAGCAGTCGTGCACACGTCCCCAGTCATGAATCGCCTCATCACCGAGCTCGCCGAGGTAGTAGATGCCATCGGCCGCAGCCAGGCGGTTGAACACCTCCCGCTGCAGATCTGCCTCCAGCTCGGAGGGCGGGTCCCAGAGGGGATCAACCCACTCCCGCAGGATCTGCACGGCCCTCTCCTGGCTGATGGCCTCGTAGAGGTCGGGAGTGATCAACCGCAGCCAATACGGACCGTGCCGGGGCCCGTCCGGCAGCACTCCACCACCTGCATAGTCGTCCCGGAACTGCTCATGCCCGATCAGTGCGGCAAGCAGCCCTCTGTCGTCCAGGGACTTCGCAGAGAAGCGGAGCTGCTTGATGTCGACCCACCGAAACCCGTGCTCCCTCGGATCCCGGACGTAGTGCCGAAAGTTGATGAAGGCGCTTCCCTCGTGAGCGAGCCCGTTGTCCATGGCGCCAGCCTAGAAGGCAGGAGAGGGGACCCTGCCGACCCACGGGACAGACCCTAGGGACCACGACCGAGCTGGCGACGGCTGGAGCTGTCCGGTCTTGCGGTTGGGCCAGATCGCCGCGGCCGGCGCGAGCACGCGCTGAGCGACGCGTATGGCGACGACGCCCTCGAGTCGTCCGGCCGGCCGTGCTGTTCCAGGTCGAGTTGGCCCCTGAGGGGGTCGTTCGCCGACTCAATCAGCTGCCGCACCAACTTCGGCGGGGACTGGCCCTTGCGACTGACCGAAGATGTTGGTCGCGGCCGACCGCTTGGGGTGGCCCGTGCCTGCCGTCCCGGTCAGGCGAGTGTCATGCGTGCATATCTCGTGAGTGTGGTGTCAGCCTCCGCGAGATCGCTGCCGAAGTAATCGGCTCAGCCTGGGCCCGGCGCCGGATAGCGTGCTGTCCGACGGATCACCAGGGGCGAAGATGACCGCACCGCAGCACGACCTGCGCAACCCGAACGACGTGAATGACCTTCTTGTGGCAGCCGTGATTGCCAAGGACTCCCGTGCGGTACAGGCATGTGGCTTCGTTCACTTCAAGCAGCAGCGTTTGTCCGCCGGTTTGGGCAGCAGTTGACGATCTTGTGGCCCCTGGATGTTGACGAGAAATAGCAGCAGTCCATGGGGCGGCGGGCCGCCGAAAACCTGCATCCTCGGCGGGCTAACACGGGTCTGGTTCCGTGCAGCTCAGCTGTGGTTGATGCTGGATGCGACCTCGCGGGTCATACGTAGGTTGGGCAGCCTTCCCTGCCAAAGCTCTCGCTCGCCCGTGATCTTGAATCCGTGGCGTTGGTAGAAGCGGACCGCGCTGTCGTTGTAGTCAGTGACCCAGAGGCATACGGGTGCGGCTCCGGCCCAGGCGAGGAACTCCGTCATCATGCGGCCACCCAGTCCCTGGCCCTGGACGTGGTTCAGCAAATACATCGGTCCGAGGATGACCACCTCGTCGCGGCGCCCACAGAGGACGCCGACGATCTCGGTTTCGGAACGGACAACACGGCAGAACAGCAGGTCCGGTTGCTGGTTCGCTGCCTCAATGAACTCCCGCCACTGGGTGATGCCTTCCACGGTGGCTGACGAGCCGCGATGCTCACGGATCCAGTCCTCGTCGATCCCCACCTCCGGGTTGGGGTATGTCTGCAGCCAGGCCCTCAGCACCAACGGCCCCAACCTCGCGGAGTCGTTCGGACGAGCGGCTTCGATCACGTAGGTCATGGCAATGATCCTCGTCGATCATCCACCGCCTCAGACCGCCCAGACGGACATCAACCGACCCTGGCAGGCTGCTCCGTTCGCGCCCTGGTGCTGGCGAGCCGGTAGGAGTCGGTGCCGGTCTCGATGATCGCGCCGTTGAAGGTGAGCCGGTCGACGATGGCCGCGCAGAGACGGGGATCGGTGAAGGTCTTCGTCCACCCATCTGGGGCTGGCACTTGTTCCCTCACAAGGGTTGCCGCTGCCACCTGGCCGTATCAGCGGACCTCTCGCAGAGGTCCGCAAGAGCGATTCGTAAGGTCATCGCGTGAACTGGCTGACACTTCTCTCCACGCTCCTTGGCGCCGTTGTCGGAGTCGGCTCAACCCTGCTGGCCACCGGGCCCGCTGGGGCCGCGAGGTCCAGACCCAGGCGCTGCAACACAGGCGCGCCCTCTACGGCGAGTTCCTCACCGCCCTCAACCTTGCCCAGGAATCGCTGTTCGCGGTCGCCTACGGCCGCCATCCGACCGAGCTGACGCGGGATCTCGCCGCACGCGCCGCCTTCGGCAACCATCAGGTCTATGCCGTCAGGGAGCGACTCGTGCTGTCGGGCCGCGAGACCGTCGTTTCCGCTGCGGACCTGGCGTTCAACCGCTTGAAGACGTTCCGCGACGTCGTCGGCTCGGGGGCCAACCCCGACTCCCCGGAACTGGCCGACGCCATCCACGCCTACGGGACCGTCCTGCGCGAACTGCGTCACGCCATGCGACACGGCGAACCCCGCCTGGAGACGGACATCTCCAACTGACGCCCGCCCCGTCCAAGCGGCCCTGACCGGGGCCGCTGCGGACCGGAAGCCGGAGCCACTTCACACCGGAACTCTCAACCGGTCGATCTTCAAATGGGGCCGCCTCAAGCCGAAAAAGTGGGGCCGGCTCGAACCGTTAAAGCCAGCCTTTCACCAGGAGCATCCCGATGCTGCCCTGGCAAGTACCCCAGTGCTGTCAAAACTCGTGAACATCACCCGACCGTGGATCCGGGTGCCTCCCAAACCCGTGAACAACTGACGACGCGGCTCGTGAACAACGCCAGGCATGTCTCCAGGACGGCGCCGATCCGAACACTTCAGGCCCCGACGGCCTCCCGTTGCTCTGCGCCGCTGTGGGCGGGTTCGACCACGAGACCGCCGGCACCCTGACGGACAGCGGCGCCGATTCGGACGTAGTGCTGCCGGACGGTACAACACCTCTCCTGCGGGCCGTCGACCTCGGCTCCCCGGCGCCGGTCGGCGCCGTGCTCGGCAAGGACCCGCGGCTGCGGATCGCTGAGGCCGAGCGAAAGCGGCTGCTCGACCTCGCTCGGGACTGGTACGAGACGGGGGAGGCCGAGGAACTACGCCGCCGCACGGGGGCCTCGGGTCCGGCCACCCGGCGCCTGGTCAAGGACGACGAGTACACGGACATCGAGGAGGTCTCCCTCGGCGGGCTCACCGTCCGGGCGGGCCACAGCGGCGTCCTCACCGATCTGGAGCGGGCGTTCGGCCTCCTGCTGCCGGTGGCGGAGCTGGTGGCACGAGCCGTCCCGCACCCGGGCGAGGTGCATGCCAACTGGTCCACCGTCAGCTACGCCCTCGCCTTCCGCAAGAGCCCGCAGGCCTGGTCGGACCTGGCGGCCTTGCGCCACCACCCCGCTCCCGTCCACCGTCGGTTGCTTGCCAGCGTCCTGTGGTCCCGGCACTTCCAGGCGAACCACCACGTCCGTCCGGACACCGCGCAGGACGTCGGGTTCCTGGCGCAGTGGGCGCTCGACGAGCCGGATGGCGAGGTGCTCGCCAGGGTCTTGGACGTCTATACGGAATACGACCACCCCGACCAAGAGGCCATGGGCTTCCACTACGCCGACCATCCGGACCGGCGCGTGCGCCGCGAGGTGCCGTACTGCCTGATCCGGACCCCACGGAGCGAGTCCGCCGCCACCCTGCTCGCCCTGGCGCGGGACCCCGACTCCGGGGTCCGGTACGTCGTCGCCCAAGTCCTCGCCCACCAGCGCGATCTGACCCCGGCGACCCGGGAGAGCCTGCTCACCCTGCTCCGCGATCCGGACCCCGACGTCCGGCGCCGTGCCGCCGCATCTCTCTCCGGCTCCCACGACCGGACGGCCGCCGTCATGGATGCTCTCGCGGCCCTGTTGGACGAGGAGGATCAGAATCTGCGGCTGGAGGCGGCCTACGCCCTCGCCGTCCGCAACGGCCCGCGCACTGATGGCGCGTACGAACAAGTAGGTCCGCTCGGTCCCGGCTTCGAACACGACCACCGCGTGTCCGCTCACTGGCACTACAAGGCCCGCAACCGGCCCGACAGAACTTGACGGTAGCGACTGCACGCTTTCCGGTTCGACGGTGGACGACAACATCGCCTCCGACGCTGGGGGCGGCGTCTGTGCCGGAGTGCCGATCATCAGTGCACGCTCCTCCGCGGGCGAGAGTTCCGCCTGGCGGAAGGTGTGACGTCAAGACCCTCGCCCGCGAAGCGGGCCTCGACCGCACCGCCTTCTACGGCACCCGCACCTACGCGCACCTCCGCGTCGAATTCGAGCAACGTCTCCAGACGCTGATGCCGCATACCCGACCGGATCCCGGCTCTCGCATTTCAGATCGAAGCGTCGTCGGCCAGCGAAGGCACGGCGCACGGACGCAGGACCATGAGCGAGTCTTCAGGGGCCGCCACCATGGCAAAGGGAAACCGGTCCAGCTCAAGGCAGAGTGCAACATCATCAGGATGGACTCCTCGGCGCACACCCTCCGCCAGCTCGGCGGCGGCGCGCGATTCGGCAGCGCGGCGGAGGAACTCAGCAGCATCCGTCCCGGCCTCGGTGGCTCTCCGAGCGATGTATTGAGCGCACGCCAGATCTTCATCGGCCTGTCCATCTTCGCCAGTGACCACGAACGTGACACTGTCACTCTTGCGTGTCCGCAAGACCTGAGCCGTTGCCTCCGCCACTACGAAGCCGGCGCACAGCACCAGCGATGCGTCCTTGACCGCAAGGGCGCCGACCGTCCCTGCCGTGGTCTTCTGCACAACAGTCCGTCCGCCAAGGTCAACAGACCGCAGCATGCCCGGCGAGTTGACCATGTCGAACCCAGGCGCGGGCGGACCGTCCTTGAGCGCCACCCGTTCCGGGTGGCGAGCCTTGAGTGCCAGAGCGTCGTCCAACGACTCAGCAAGAACGATCTTTTCCGCCCCCTGGGCAAAGGCCCAGGCAGCCACGGTGAAAGCACGCATGACGTCGACTACGACCGCCACGGACGGGGCCTCGACCAGCTCAGTGATGCCAACGAAACGAGTGTCCATTCCAATCATGATCACGTACGCCCGGCCCGAAGCGACCAGTGAGTGATCCACATCACGGCGACGGTCTCGGAATGCAACACCTCCGGCTGCCTGCGTCGCAAAGGCGGCTGATCAAGTACGCGGGGCTGGGGCGTTCGACGGAGGACGAACAGCGCGACTTCCGCGAGGAGATCCCATGTCTTGCAGTGGTTACGGTTGCCGGGCACCGGCTTACCGACCACAACGACGAGCCGGCTGCCGGCGTCGATGACGACCTGGTGATTCGTCGGGTACCGGTAGTTCTTCGACTTTTCGGCCACCGAGTGGTCGCCGGTGGGCACCAGGGTGCCGTCCACGATGAGACGGTGCCCCTGCGGAACCGCTTGCGGGGCCGGAGGGCGAGCAGGGGGCCGAGGTGGTTGATGATGCGGTCGGCCGGGGACTCGGAGACCCCGAACAGCGAGGCGAGCCGACGTAGCGTCAAGTTGGTGCGCCAGTAGGCCGCGAGCAGCAGCACCCGGTCTTCCAACATCAGGCTCCACGGCCGATCCCTGCGGACCGTGTTCGCCCCTTCACGCCGCAGCATCGTCACCAACTTGCCGAAGCAGTGCGGGCTCAGCCCGGTGAACGGGGCTGTCCAGGAAGGCTGCGACGTCGTGATCACACCAGCCGCGGCAAGATCCGCACGGTTCCCGCAGGTACTGGTGCGCCGATCACTTGCTGGACAGGCGGAGTTCACCGGACCAGGTGTTGCACCGCACGCGGCCGGAGTCGAAGGTGATCTCCAGCGCGAGCCGGCCGGTATTTGAGGCCGCCGGACGGAGCTTCCGTACCAGACAGGTGCCACGACGCGACCAGACGTACAAGACACCGCCCGACCAGGTAATCAGGGCACACACCAGCCCCGCACGATGGGCACTCGCTCGACCTCTTCGACTCCACCCGGTGACCGTACCGTCAGGCAAAGCCCCAGCTCACGCTTTGGCTTGGAAGTCGGGGTCGGTGATGAAGTTCCAGGAGCGGTGCTGCCAGGGCTTGAGGCGTCCTCGCGCAGCCCGCGACGCACGGTGGAGGCCGAGATCGGGCCGGTGATGCCGCGCGCCGTGAGTTCGGCGGCAGTTCCGGGCATGACCAGCGCGCCGGCGGGGTGCCGGTTTTGGCAGGCAGTCGGCATGCGAGCGCCTTGGCCCGGGCGGCCTGCAGCGCGGTGAACGCGGGCGGGCGGCCCACCACTTGCGGTCGTCCAGCCCCGCCAGGCCCTGCTCGGCGAACCGCTATGGGCTGCCCGGGGGCAGCCCGCTGTCCTTCGGCACCCTCGCCTGCGCCGCTGAGCAGGCGAGCACATCGTCAGTGAGGCCGAGCCGTGTGCGCAGCGCGGCATGGCCCGCCTCGGTCACGGTGACCATCCGGGTCGTGCTCCGGCGCACCAGCCAGGATGAGTCCAGCGCGTGCCGGAAGAGCGCCGCGCCCACTGCGCCGGCCAGGTGCGGGCGCTGTTCCGTCCAGTCCAGGCACATACGGACGTGGGGTCGCCAGGAGTCGGGCGGGCAGTCGTCGGCGATACCGAGCTCACTCAGCCAGTCCCGGCCCGCCGCGGTGAGGGCCGGTCCGTAGTCCCAGGCCAGCAGCCCGAGTTCGGTCATGGCGTCGGTGATCGCCACGGCCAGCGCGCCTGCGAGATGGTCGTAACAGATACGGGCGTGCGCCAGGGTGCGACGGCGGTTGGAATCAGTCAGCGAGCGCACCGGGGTCGGCCGGAACGGGGACCGGGCGGCCAGGCTCTCGATCATTTCGGCGGTGTCCGCGGTCGCCAGCCGTAGCAGCCGATTCCGCCCCTGCCGCTCGTCGGCCAGGATGCCGCCCCGCACCAGCCGGTCGAGGTGCGCGCTGGCGGTTGACTGGGCGACGCCCGCGGTGCGGGCCAGCTCCGACGCGGTCCAGGCACGGCCGTCAAGCAACGCCAGACAGAACTCCGCGCGGGTACGATCCGCCAGCAGCCCTGCGAACCCGGCGAGGTCGGGGCCGTCTGCATAAGTTTCGTCGAAGCTGGTCACCCCTACAGTCTCGCCCGGCGACAGTTCGGCCGCCGACGAAGGGTCCGGGCCCTAGGGTTCCGGTCCATGACGACAGCGACACACGCACCCTCGCACACCGCGATAACCCCGAGCATTCTCTATTTCGGCACCCCCGTCGCCCTGCTGACCACCGAGAACGAGGACGGCTCGGCCAACCTTGCCCCGGTCTCCTCTGCCTGGGCGCTCGGGCAGACCGTGGTGCTCGGCCTCGGCGCCGACAGCCAGACCGCAGCCAACCTGGCCACCCGGCCGGAACTCGTGATCAACCTTCCCTCGCCCGGCCTCTGGGACGCGGTGGAGCGGCTCGCCCCGCTCACCGGAGCCGCCCCCGTGCCGGCCGCCAAGCGGGCACGCGGCTACCGCTACGAGCCCGACAAGTTCGCCGCGGCCGGCCTCACGCCCGTACCGTCCGAGACGGTACGCGCTCCGCGCGTCGCCGAGTGCCCGCTCCAGCTCGAGGCCCAGGTTCGGCGCAGCTCACCGGACGCGGAGGGCCACTTCCTGATCGTGGAGTGCGCGGTCGCACGCGTCCACGCCGACCGTCGCATCGTCGTGCCCGGCACCCAGCACATCAACCCCACCCGCTGGAGCCCGCTCATCTTCAACTTCCGCCACTATCAGGGCCTCGCCCCCGAACTCGGCCACTGCTTCACCTCGGAGACACCCACCGAGCGATGACAGGGGGCACGACTCGAACCGATTGCAGACGATCAGGAGACTCGATGAAGCGGGTGGACATCAGTGAGCGCGCATCCTCGCTCAGCAAGGCTTCACAACCTTGGCGATCCGCTGGTTCGGCGGGCCTGGGCAGTCCCCAGGAATCTGCGAGGTGCCCTTGGAGACCTTCACCGCCGCCGTCGACTTCCTCCGACTGGGCGGAGCGCAACGCATCGGAATCCTCGGCACTTCCAAGGGCGCTGAAGCCGCCTTGCTCACGGCGGTCCACGACTCACGCGTGGACGTGACCATCGCACTGTCGCCCACCTCGCGGGTCTGGAGCAACGTCGGCCCTGGCCGCGACGGGGCACACCATCCGTATCGCTCGTCTTGGACCTGGCGGGAGCGGCCCCTGCCTTTTGTCCCGATGGACGATTCCTGGACGCCCACGGAGCCGGACAGCGGCCCCGTCGCCATCCGCGGATGGTACGAACTGAGCGAGCGGACCTTCGCACACTCGCTGGCGCCGACGGAGATCCCCGTGGAAGCGGCCAGAGCGGATGTGGTCTTGGCCGCTGGGGGCGACGACGCTATGTGGCCGTCGCTTCCGTATGCCGAACAGCTGGCTCAGCGTCGGCGCTCGGCCGGGGCGACCGTACGTCTGATCGTCCGCGACGACGCCGGCCACCGACCACGCCTCTGAAGACCGGCCAGGCCGACATCATCCGAGCGAGACGCGTCCTGGAAACAAGGGCCCGGCGTCCAGATGAGCTGCGATGCGCGTGATCGTCCGGGCGTTGTCCTCGAACAGATGCGCCTGCATGCCCGCTGCCTGAGCGGCCTCAACGTTGAGTGCGACATCGTCGATGAAGAGACAGCTCTCCGGCGGTACCTCCAAGCTGGCGCAAGCGGCCTCGAAGGCACGCAGGTCAGGCTTGCCGACGCCGATCTCGTGCGAGTAGGCAATCTGCTCCACCAGTTCGTCGAAGTGATACAGCGCCGTCTCTCGCTCCCGGGCACCAACGAAGCTGTTGCTCAGGATGCCCAGCCTGCAGGTTCCTCGCAGCCCTCGCACATAGGCGATGAGTTCCTCGTTCGGCGTCCCCAGATACTCCGCCCACAGATCAGCCATGAATGCCTCAACTTGGGGCGCGTCGAGACCCAGGCGGGCTGCCACCTGTTCGTGCACCTCTTGTTCGCTGACGCTCCCAACGCTTCCAGCCCGCCACACGTCGTGCATCCGCTCATTTACAGTGCCCAGCGGCAGCTCCAGCCGCTCTTCCCACCGTTGCACCCATCCCGTTTTCGGCGTGATCTCCAGCACGCCACCGATGTCGAGAATGACGCAGGTCGCGGTCACGCGAACTCCCCCTCTTCGTCCTGGCCTGACCAGTGAGCACACACCGCCCGCTCATGTGATCGATGGAGACACTGTCGCCCTTCACTCTGGGGCAAGGTCAAGCGATCTTCGAACCCCCGTGACGGTCCTGTCGCTGCCCGCCGACCCGACTCGACCGAACCAGCAGGTGCTTTCAAAACTCGGTTCTGGCACAGATCTTGGGGAGTGGTCGCGGAGCAGGTGGAGGACGAAGTCTGTGAGGCCGAGCAGTTGGCTGATGTCGACGGCGTTGGACCAGGTGGGGAGCGTGGGACCGAGGCGGTTGGTGAGGATCTCGCGGAAGTCGCGGATTTGCTGGGCGGCGGTGTCCAGTTCGGGACTGCGCGCCAGGACGTGTTTCAAGGCGGCGCGTTCTTCCTCGCTAAGGGCCGTGGGTTGGCGAGTGAGCCAGCCGGTGACCTGCCGCACCGTCGGTGGTGGGGGCGGCGCCTACGGTGGGGCGGCGGGCAGGGTGGCGATGTAGGCGCGGACCATCTGGTAGGTGACGGAGGCGCTTTCAGCGAGGAGTTCGCGGTGGAGGTGTGTGACGCTCGTGCATCCCGCCGCGAACCGCCGGTCCAGGTACGGCTGTAGGGATCCAGTGGACACGGTCAAGGATCTGCTCTTCGCTCTCGCCCGGTCCCCGCGTGTGCTCGGCGCCAACTGGCGGGCCCAAGCGGTAGACGCCCTGTCGGAACGGCGGTTAGGGCTACTGGCTGTTATCGCCGGCGGAGGGCCGGGCGGTCACGCTCCCGACTTCCTGCGGCCAGATCCCGCTGGATTTCAGGTGGCCCTGGACAGCGCCCTGCATCAGGTGGCCACCACTCCGAGCGAGCGGATCCGTTACGAGCTGACGGCGGCCATCGGCGGCCACTCATGGGGCAAGACCGTGGCCGACAGGCCGCCTCGGCTGCTCCTGATGGCCATGGACCGATGCGAGGAGTCTGTGGAGCGGCGTATCGCTGTGGAACTGGAGCCGTTCTGGTGTTCCGTCCTCGCGCCCCACTGGCCCGGCATACGGGCCCGGTTGGAAGGCGATGTCGCTGCCCGGGCCTCCATGTTCGCCCGGCATGGAATCGCGGACGCTGTCAACGAGCTGGCCCCCAACCTGGAGTGGCACGACGGCGCCCTGAAAGTCGGCCTGTTTCCCACCAGTGCCCACCGTCTGAGTCTCGATGCCGACGCCGCGATCCTCGTACCCAGCGTCTTCGCGGGTCGGGCGATCTTCTGTGCCGCCGAACCTCCGGGCGCCCCGGGCCCCCGCACACCACTGATCGTCTATCCGGCTGCGCGCAATGACTGGCATCCGCCCTCGCGCGGTGACGAGCTGATCGGCACGACACGCACAAAGTTGCTGGCTGAACTCGCCCAGCCGCTCGTGCAACGCACCCGCCGATCCCGAACACGGCTGTGGGCGGTCCGGGACCGGGGACGCCGAGGAGATCCGTAAGGTGCTACGGAAGGCCGGGTGCCGTGAGTTCGGCGGAGCCGACGGCGGGTTCGCCATGGAGGGCGAGCAGAGGGGGGTGCCCTTCCTGGTGGCGGGCGGGATCAGCGAGCGGGAGGAAAAGGCGGCAACCGCCGCGACGTCCACGTCGGCGATCCCGTCGAACACCAGCGAGTCCCAGAACGATGCGTTGCCTGCATTACCAACACCGTCACCGGCCACAGTCGGCTCCGGCAGGGACAGCCGCAGACCTGGCCGGGCGTCCCGGATACGTGCGCATCCACCGAATTCCCTATCGGCTACTTCGACTGCGACCTGTGAGATGCCGAGCAGCGGCCGCGCTGTGCCGCTGGTCATATCCGGCAGCCGCTGGAGCCCTGCCAGCAGGAACTGGCCGCACAGCACTATGTCCCCCCGGAGCGTGCCGCCTGCGGCCTGTCCGGCCGATCATGCACGTAGGCGGTCAGGCATGATGTCTCAGTGAGCATCATCGTCGAGTTCTTCGTGGCGCCGGATGACGCGTCTGCGGCTTTGGCTCTTGAGGCCGGGCCAGGACGTGCCGAGTCGCTCTCCTTCGGCAACTTCGATCCCGAAGGGGCTGTGGTCGAGTGGGAGTGCCTTCTTGCAGGCGGTAGCTTCGAGGAACTCGTCGAAGCCGGCGAGCCTCGTATCGTCGCCGACCAGGACAATGACGGGTGTGTCGTCTTCGCGATCTCGCCTCGCCTGGCCGCCGCACTCGCCGAGGCCGAGCCGTCCGGGTTGCGGGATGTCGCCGTCTCGTGGGCCGCGCAGCGCGCGGAGGACGGCGAGGTCATCGACACGGAGATCGCCGAAGTGATCCTGAGCGATCTGGCCGCTCTCGTCAGCAGTGCGCGACGTCAAGGCCAGGATGTCTACTGCTGGGTTGCGTAGGCTTTCACGTAGGACCAGCTCGTAGTGCCGGGCAGCGATCATCCATGCCTCGTACCTCGTAGCCGGTCGGCGGGCCACCCGCTTCGGGCGATTTGCCCCTCGTCCGGAGTCGGCTCGCGGCACCGACACGCTGACTGGCACTCCGGATGCAGCTCGATTTCGGGGGAGTAGCCCTGCTCTTGGTCGGCAGGGCGAACGAGGATGAGGAACCGTTGCTCAAACGGCTGGGGGCAGATCTGGCACAGGTGCTGGAGGAAGGCGAGGCGGGCACGGTCGGCGTCGAGTGGCTTCTTGAATACGGCGTGCCCGTTGTGGGTCACGGAACCCATGGCACGACCAGCCCGCCGGCCAGCGGCCGGCCGGGGCAGCGCACGGGGATCGCCGGGCTGGTGGACAAGGGGCGGCTCGGCATCTCCGGCATCCCGGCCCTGACCCGACGTCGCCGTCGTTCAGGTGTACGCGCTGATCCTCTCCCCGCACCTGGTGTTCGGCGCCTACAGCACCACCATCGACGGCGACACGCCCTCACCGAGCGTCTGATCGCCAGCGGGGTCGACATGTTCCTCGGCCACTGCGCACCTGGTGACGGCAGGTCGTAACCACCGTCGGACCGTCGGGTGTCACTTGCCCTCAGCGGGAATGACGGGCGGCTCGCCCGACCACGTTGAACACGAGCACGACCACGTCCGTATGCACAACTGACACCCCACCACTGAGCCCGCCTCTCACCCTCCACACGGAATGACGCCGATGACCAGTCCAGAGCAGCACTCCGCGCAACCGCCGGTGCGGCGGTGGCGGGCGCTGCTCGTACTCGCACTGCTGGCGGGCCTGTTCGGCATGCACGCCCTGGCCCCCCTCGGGCTCACCCCGGAGCACACTCACACCCGGCCGACGGCGGCCCCCATGGCCATGCAAGACGACTGCACCGACGCCGACGGCCACTGCGGTGGACACCATGCCCAGCACGCAGACTCGACCTGCGCGTCGGGCGCCTTGAGCGGAGGGCCGGAACTGCCCACCCTCGCGCCCGATCCCGTAACAGCGCCTGCGCACGACGACGCCACGTGCCCAGGGGCGTCCGCGGCACCGGACGGTGCACGCGCGCCTCCGTCCTTGGCCGAACTCCAACTCCTGCGGATCTAGAGGAACCTCGGCACCGCGTCATCACCTGACGCGGCGCTCACGCCCGCCCGGATTCCCCCCTTTCGCACAGCAGGAGTTCACGCATGACCCCTCGTATCTTCACGCGCCGCGCCGCCCTTGTCGCGACCACCGCCACCGCCGCACTCGTTCTCGCCGCCTGTGGTGGCGGCAGCGGGCGCTCGGGCCATGACTCGGCCTCGTCGTCCTCGGGCGCCGCCGCCACGGCGGGCGCACACAACGCGCAGGACGTCTCCTTCGCCCAGAGCATGATCCCGCACCACCAGCAGGCCCTCGAGATGGCGCAGCTCGCTGCCGGCCGCGCCTCCTCCGCCCAGGTCAAGGATCTCGCCTCGCGCATCGAGAAGGCGCAGGACCCGGAGATCCAGACCATGAGCGGCTGGTTGAAGTCCTGGGGCGAGGACGTCCCAATGTCGCACGGCTCGATGGGGTCGATGCCCGGCATGGATCACTCCAGCCACTCCGGCATGCCCGGAATGATGGACACCAAGGACATGGGCGAGCTGAAGAAGATGTCCGGCGAGGACTTCGACGCCATGTTCCTGACCATGATGATCGAGCACCACAAGGGCGCGGTCGAGATGGCCACCACCGAGAAGGGCAAGGGCAAGTACGGTGCCGCCACCTCCATGGCCGACGACATCGTCACCACGCAGAACGCCGAGATCACCGAGATGAACAAGCTGCTCGGCAAGGGCTGACGCTCCCGGGGAGGCCGGGGCCCGCGCCGGCCTCCCTGTTCCTTGTGGCGCAGAGCGGATTGTCAGGAGGTGGGGCGCAGGCCGTCCACTGTGACGCGGACGAGTCTGCGCGCCGCGGCCTGGGACGGCAGTCCGCCGGCTGCTCCGAGGGCGTACAGGCAATACGCGGCGAGCTCGTCCGGCGACACGTCGTCGCGTACCTCGCCGGCTTCTGCGCCTTCGGCGAGCAGCTCGCTGATGAACCGGAGCAGATGTTGTTCGGCGTGGGCGACGTGCTCCCCTCGGTGCAGGACGGCACCGATCTCCGGGTCATGGCCGCGACGCCGCAGCTGGATCGAGGCGTAGGCGTCGAGGACCGCGGTCAGTCGTTCGCCCGCGCTGCCGGGCCGGTCGCGGAGCGCCGCGAGCTCCTGCAGATGGCCGGTGATCTGCCGCTCGTGCCAGGCGGTCATGATCGATTCGACGTCCGGGAAGTACTTGTAGAGCGTGGCTCGGCCGATCCCGGTTCCCTCGGCGATGCGGGACATCGTCACACCCCGCAGCCCGTGCTCAGCCACGAGAGCCGCGGTCACTTCCAGCACCGCGTCACGTACCGCGCGGCGGTGCTCCTCGATTGTCTCGTTCCACAGCTTGGGCACCCCCGTAGTCTACGCGGCGCCCACCTGAATACAGCATGGCTTGACGTAGACACTGTGTCTCGATAAATCTGGGGTCATCACCCGGGTCCGTATCCCGTCACGAGGATCCGGCCACCCTCATAAGGAGGGCCCATGTCCGTCTCACCTCATCAGCCGGGCGCAAGGGCTCCGCGGGAGCCCGACGACCTGTACGCCACCCCGCCCCCGTGGGACATCGGCCGCCCCCAGCCGGCTTTCCTGTCCCTCACCCGGTCCGGTGTCATCCGGGGCCGGGTGCTGGATGTCGGCTGCGGGACGGGGGAGCACACGCTGATGGCGGCCGCTCTCGGTCTCGACGCCACCGGTATCGACCTCGCCGCCCGAGCCCTGGGCGCAGCAGAGGAGAAGGCACGTGCCCGCGGCGAGAAGGTGCGATTCCTGCGCCATGACGCCCGCGACCTCGCCGGTCTCGGCGAGCAGTTCGCCCCCGTGCTCGACTGCGGTCTCTTCCACGTCTTCGCAGGCGAGGACCGCACCGCGTACACAGGCGGCCTGCGGTCCGTCCTACGGCTGGGCGGGCGCTGCTTCATGCTCTGCATCAGCGACCGGGAGCGCGGCGTCTGGGGCCCTGTGCACAAGGTGACACGTGGCGACGTCGAAGCGGCGTTCGCCGACGGCTGGCAGATCGACTCCGTCGAACCGTCGGCCATCGAACTCAGCGTCGCCCCGGGCCACGTCGACGCCTGGTTCGTCGCTGTGACCAGGATCTGAACCCTCTTCACCCACCACCGCCCCGAGGATCGCCATGCCGAGTGCCGAAGCCCGCGTACCCACTGACCGGCCGAGCCGGTATCTCGTCCAGCTGTGCAAGCACTTCAGCAACAAGGGCCGCCACCTCGGCCACCGCGCGCGGCCACATCATGGCGGGAACGCCACGCCGGTGCCGGGAACGCACATGCCGCCCGAGCTCAGGCCGGACCAGATCCAGGTCGAGTGGACCGACACCCATGGTGTCCTGACACTTCCCTGGGGTCGGTGCACCTTGGACGCCGCGTCGGACGCGCTGGTGCTGCGCGCCGAGGGCGACGACGAACAAGGGCTGCGTCGGCTCCAGGACCTCCTGGCCGCGCACCTCGGCAGGTTCGGGAGGCGCGAAGAGCTGCGAGTGGACTGGCGGGAGGCGACGCCTGCCGCCCGGTGTGCGGAGGACGCCGGTAGCGCGGTCACCACCGCGGCATCGACCTCGGCGCGGCGCAGGCACCTCACCTGGGCAGGCGTCACGGTCCTCGGCATCCTGGCCGTGGCTGTCCACCTGGGTCTGGCTGGTGCGGTGTTGTCCGCGCCGCGCTGGACGGGCTGGGCGGCCGGCGCCGTCCTGGTCGCCGTGCTCCTGAAGATCACGGCCGTGACGTTCCTGGGCCGCCGTGTGCACCACCGCAGCCGACGGCGGCAGGCCGGTTAGGCCACGCCGCTCTGCGGGGCTTAAGACGTGCGCTGACCGGCGGCGCACAGCCTCACCCGCCCTCCCCAAGCGCCCGTCCTGGCCGCGGCTTTCCACCGTGCGGCGACGACAACCGCGTCACCGCGTGAGCAACGACGGTCACACCGGGGCGCAACCTGCTCGGTCGACCGCTTACTGGTCAGCGGCCCGGAAGCGGCGCAGCCGCAGGCTGTTGCCGACGACGAAGACCGAGGAGAAGGCCTGGGCCGCGCCGGCGATCATGGGGTTGAGCAGACCGGCCGCGGCGAGCGGCAGGGCGGCGACGTTGTAGGCGAAGGCCCAGAAGAGGTTGGAGCGGATGGTGCCGAGGGTCTTGCGGGCGAGGCGGATGGCGTCGGCCGCGACCCGCAGGTCACCGCGGACCAGGGTCAGGTCGCCGGCCTCGATCGCGGCGTCCGTGCCGGTGCCCATGGCCAGACCCAGGTCGGCCCGGGCCAGTGCCGCGGCGTCGTTGACTCCGTCACCGACCATGGCGACCGAACGGCCCTCGCCCTGCAGGCGCTTGATGACGTCCACCTTGTCCTGCGGCAGGACTTCGGCGATCACGTGCTCGGGTGCGATGCCCACCTCGGCGGCCACCGACTCGGCAACAGCCTGGTTGTCGCCGGTGAGGAGGATGGGGGTCAGGCCGAGGGCACGCAGGAGACGGATGGCTTCGGGGCTGGTCTCCTTGACGGCGTCGGCGACTTCGAGGACCGCGCGGGCCTCGCCGTCCCAGGCGACCGTGATGGCCATACGGCCGGCCGCCTCGGCTTCGGCCTGGGCGCGCTGGAGCTTTGGCGGCAGGGTGATCGCCCACTCGGCCAGCAGCTGCTCCCGGCCGACCAGGACGGCGTGTCCGTCGACGATGCCCTGGACGCCGAGGCCGGGGATGTTGGCGAAGTCCTCCGGGCTGGGCAGCGTGCCGACCCGGGCGGCGGCTCCGGCGGCGACGGCCTGGGCGATCGGGTGCTCGGAGGAGTGCTCCAGGGCACCGGCCAGACGCAGGACGTCCGTCTCGGTGGTGCCCTCGGTCGTCTCGGCGGCCGTGTGCACGGCCAGCAGGGTCATCCGGCCGGTGGTGACGGTGCCGGTCCTGTCCAGGACGATGGTGTCGACGCGGCGCGTGGACTCCAGGACTTCGGGGCTCTTGATGAGGATGCCGAGCTGGGCGCCGCGTCCGGTGCCGACCATCAGCGCGGTCGGTGTGGCCAGGCCCAGGGCGCAGGGGCAGGCGGTGATCAGGACGGCGACGGCGGCGGTGAACGCTGCGACGGTGTCGCCGGTGACGCCCAGCCAGACGCCGAACGTGCTCAGCGCGAGGAGGATGACCACCGGGACGAAGACCGCGGAGATCCGGTCCGCGAGCCGCTGGGCCGCTGCCTTGCCGTTCTGGGCGTCCTCCACCAGCCTGGCCACCCGGGCGAGTTGGGTGTCTGCGCCCACCCGGGTGGCTCGCACGATCAGTCGTCCGCCGGCGTTCAGGGTGGCACCGGTGACAAAGTCCCCGACGGTCACCTCGACCGGGACGGACTCGCCGGTGAGCATGGCGGCGTCCACGGCGGAGGAGCCCTCGACGACCGCACCGTCGGTGGCGATCTTCTCGCCGAGGCCGACGAGGAAGCGATCGCCGACCTTCAACTCCGCAACGGGTATGCGTTCCTCCCGGTCCCCGCGCAGCACGGTGACCTCCTTGGCGCCCAGCTCCAGCAGGGCCTTGAGCGCCGCGCCCGCCGTGCGCTTGGAGCGGGCCTCGAAGTACCGGCCGGCCAGGATGAACGCGGTCACACCGGCCGCGGCCTCCAGATAGATGTTCCCGGCCCTGTCACTGCGGGCGATGTTCAGCTCGAAGGGGTGCCTCATGCCGGGCATGCCGGCCGTTCCGAAGAACAGAGCCCACAGCGACCAGCCGAACGCGGCCGACGTACCGACCGAGATCAGCGTGTCCATGGTCGCGGCGCCGTGCCGGGCGTTGGTCCAGGCGGCCTTGTGGAAGGGCCAGGCAGCTTACGTCACCACGGGCGCCGCCAGGGTCAGCGACAGCCACTGCCAGTACTCGAACTTGACGGTGGCCTCGACACCGTCCATGCGGTTGAGCTTCTTCTCGACGCGGGCGGCGCAGGAGGCGCAGGTCATGCCACCGATGACGAATTCGACCTCGGCGGCACCGGGCATGGTGGTGGTCATGTCTGCTCCTCGCAGCTCACGAACGCGGCGGGTGTGGATGGCGGGAAGGGCGGGGGTCGGGGCCATGGCGGCGACCCCCGCCCGATGGTGGGTGGTCAGGCCTCGACGCGGCCGGCGTGGTCGTAGCCGGCCTCGTCCACGGTCTCGGCGAGCGTTGCGTCGAACGCCTCGTCCGGTACGGCGGCAGTCGTCACGGTGACGAGCCCCGTGCCGATCTCGACGTCCACAGCTATGACGTCGTCCAACGCACCCACGGCCTGGGTGACGACTCCCTGGCAGTGCGCACTGCCGACGCCGTCGACCTTGTAGACGGTCCTGGTCTGGGCGGCGGTGTGGCAGGTCCCCTCGGGCGTGCAGCAGCCGGACATCGGTGTCTCCTCGCGACAGGTCTTGCATACCCACTGGGGGTATCTGGCAGCTCCATGTATGCCTATATCCCCCACCCGTATGCAATGCAAGAATGTCCACGCGACCTGGTACCCCCCAGGGGTATAGTGAAGTGCATCGAGTCGCCTCCGGGCGGACAAGAGCCACGGAGCGCGGATCGCCAGGAGCTTCGCCGACTTCACATGATCGGCACCTTTTGCTGCAGGACCTCGGCCCTCGGTGACGAAACCTCCTGCTACGCCGCGCCTCCCCTCCAGCCCTGATACGGCCCGGGATCCACGCGGTCTCGACAGGGCCTCCTGGGGCCTTGGTCCGCGGGGCTTTCACGCCTGTTCCTCGGGTCGGCGGGGGCCGGGCCCCGTAGAAGGTGCCGCAGGACCCGGTACAGGAGCAGTCCGCTGATCGTGAGCAGGAGCAGGCCGGCGGCCACGGTGATGTCGGCGGCCGTGGATGCCGGGGCGGCGAGGGCCTGGGCGGTGCCGCCCGCGGCCAGGACGGCGACGGCGGTCAGGGTCCACAGGCTCACCTGGGCGCGGGACATGGCGTCATCCCCCCATCAGGTGCTGGGCCGCGGTGGTGACGGCCTCCAGGATCGTCAGTACGACCATGAAGGCGACGACGGCCGCGCCGAGGATCATCGCGACCGGGCGGCGGCGCCAATGGCGTTCCGGGCCGCGGTCGACGAACGGGAGAATGATCAGCAGGGCGAACAGGACCCCGGCGCCCCACAGGATGCCGGACAGGCCGATCCAGTTCTCCAGGGTGAACAGCCACCAGTACATCCAGGGCGGCTTGGTGACCTCGATGCCCTCCACGGGGGTCGCGCCGATACCGGGCGGGAAGACGACGGCGAGGACGCTGAGGACGGACAGCAGCACCAGGCCCAGGGCACCGATGCGGCGCAGATGGTGGGTGAAGGGCTCGAACGGCTCTCCGGACTCGGTCGGGTTGTCCGGACGCGGCGAGATGCCGTGCCGTTTGACCAGCAGGGCGTGCAGCACCAGCAGCGCGAGGATCAGCATCGGGATCAGCGACACATGCGCCATGTAGAGGCGCACCAGGAGCGGGACCTGGCCCGAGAAGTCGGAACGGAACCAGAAGCCGAGGCCGCCCAGCAGTTTGCCGATCTCCAGGTTGTGGCTGAGGGCCTCGTAGCCCTCCTGGTCCCACTTCAGGACCGTTCCCGTGAACATGGCGCCGATGATCAGCGCGAACATGCCCACACCGATGAGGTAGTTGCCCTCGCGCGGGCGCTTGTACGAGCCGGTGAGGTAGATGCGCAGCAGATGCAGGATCGCCAGGACGTACATGGCCTCGGCGGCCCAGTAGTGCAGGCCGCGCAGGTACTTGCCGAGGTACACGGCGCGTACGAGATGGCGCACGGACTCGTTCGCGAAGGCCGGGTCCGGGTTGTAGAACTGGGCCATCACGATGCCCGTGGCGATGAGGATTAGCAGGCTGACCGCGGTCAGGCCACCGAGGCTGTAACCGATGGTGTTGGCGTGCGAGGGCACCGGGTACTGAATGGCCTTGATGCCCAGACGCTCGTCGACGGCATCCATGAACCGCCGTGTCCTGCTTGCCTGTTCGGGGTGTTCGGGCTTGTTGGGCGGTTCGGTCGGCGACGGCGCCGGTTCCATGCGGGTCATGACGTGCCTCCCCCATGGGTGTCGTGCGGGCGGACCCGGATCGCGAGGACGACGCCCGCGGCCCCTACGGCGGCACTGACGCCCAGCAGCCCCCAGTCCCCGGCGTGCAGCGGACCGCGGCCGTGCAGCGGGTCGGCGACGACGAGCGTGCCGGTCTCGGCACCGGTGATCGGCAGCGGGCTGTTGATCGGCACCGGGTCGGCGGGGGTGGTGGCCAGGCGGGCGCCGATGGACCGCTCCAGCAGGACGCGGGTGGCGGTGAGGTCGCCGGACTTGAACGCCTGCTGGGCCTTGCGGACGTAGGCGAGGTCGACGTGGGAGGTGTCCTTGGCCTCCAGCGAGTCGTTGATCTTGTCCTCGATGTCCATCGAGTCGTGCGGCCTGGTCACCAGGTAGGCGATGCCCTGGCGTACGAGGTCGAAGGCCCGCTCGCTCCCCTCGTCGTCGTGCGCGAAGGCCGCCGGGCCGGACAGGGCGAGCAGGCCGGCGATGAGCAGACTGGCGGCGGCGGTGCGGGCGGGCGCTCCGGGCCGCCGTGAGCGTCCCGTGGACGCTGCGGAGTTGGCGTACACGTCAGCCTCCAGGAAGGTGGGTGAACCCCTCGGGCCGCCGGTTTCGTGCAGGACTGTTGTGCGGCCGGGTGGAGGGCGGGGCCTTGCGGCAGCGGGGAACGAAGCGCGGGGTACCTCCCGCGTACGCGTCCCACTCGGGCCCGAACCGGCAGGCCACTTCCCGCTCTTCGCTGCGGGCGAGGCGGGCGTAGACGTACACCAGGACCGGGAACATGATCAGGGTGGGGATCGTGGGCCACTGCAGCAGGAACCCGATCATGACGAGCAGGAAGCCGTCGTACTGCGGGTGCCGGACGTGGGCGTAGGGGCTGGTGGTGGCGAGCCGGTCGTGCCGGGCGGCCTCGTGCAGCACCCTCCAGGCGGCGGCGATCAGCCAGAAACCGGCGCCGATGGCGACGTAGCTCGCCAGGTGGAAGGGGCTGAGGTGGGGGTCGTACTTCCAGCCGATCAGGTCGTTCCACAGGTGGCCGCCGGCGTGGGTGTCCTTCAGCAGCGGGAAGCGGGAGCCGAGCCAGCTGCCGAGCAGGTAGATGGTCAGCGGGGTGCCGTACATCTCCGTGAAGAGGGCGACCAGGAAAGCACTGTAGGCGCCCATCGCCCTCCAGTCCCGCCCGGTCTTCGGGTGGAAGAAGCTCGCGGCGAAGGCGATGAACAGCAATGTGTTCAGGACGACCAGCGCCCACAGGCCGTAGGCGGCGTCAGCCATGACGGCCTCCTCCCCGGATGCTCGCGTGCCGGGTGGTGCCTGGGGGCCGCTCGCCGTGGGCGAGCCGGCTCATGCGGGCCTGGTGCTCGGCTGCCGTGATGCGGCCGTGCAGCAGCAGGCCGGTACTGCGCCGCTCGACGGCCTCCAGCGCGGCACGGCGGCCGCGCAATCGGGCGAGCGGCGGGCAGCGGGACACATACGGGGTGACCAGGCGGACGGTGTCGTAGACGAACCAGGTCAGCATGGCCGCCCCGAACAGCAGGGTGATCACCGCGGACATGGTCCGGCCCCCTGTCCTCCGGCCCGGCCGGCACCGTACGGCGGACGGTCGTGCTTGGTCAGCGGCCGGTCCTCCGGGCGGTCATCGAGGTGCTTCCCTCGGAAACCGTGACCGCCGTGCGCGCCGCCGTCGCCGCGCATGCCGCGCATCATGAACATCATCATCAGCGGGCAGGCGAGAGCGATCGCCAGCACGAGGATCGTGCCGACCGGCACGCCCAGGGCCAGGACACCGACCACGGCGATCGCGACCGCGACCGCGTACAGGCCGTAGATGCGCTGATCGGTGCTCATCACGGGCGTCCTCGGAGTGTGCCCGTCGGAATGCCGTCGGGTGCCGGTCAGCTCTTGCTGAGCGAAGGCCCGCGGCCGGCGTGCAGAACGGCCATGCGCCGGTTGTACTCGTCCTCGTCGATCTCTCCGCGGGCGAAGCGCTCCGCGAGGAGCTGCTCGGGGCTGGGTCCGGAGGGCGGAGTGACAGGCGGTGTCCCGGTGCCGTTCGACCGGGCCAGGGCCCGGAAGAGCAGAACACCGAGCGCGATGATCACGGCCCAGAAGAGGATCATGCCCGCCGACATCGCGAACCAGCCCCATCCGCTGACATCGTGGTCGTACCAGAACATCACGGTGCTCACCTCGTCGCGGGCCACGGGACGCGGGTCTGGCGCCTGCGGGCTGCCCGGTGCCCTCACCCTCACCGTGCGCCTTCACCCCCGGGCAGGTCATGGGCCGAAGCGGCCAACGCATCCGGGCCATTGGTCCCTTACCCAGCGGGGGTATCCGGAGGAGGGTGGGAAGTGGCCGCGGACAAGGACGGAGAGAAGGTCCGCCATGGATACCGCAGACATCGTCGTAGTGGCCTTGGCCACCGTGCTCATCGCCGCCCTGGGCTGGTACTTCTTCGGGCCGCGCCGGGCCCGCAGCGCCCGCCTGGAAGGCGGGGTGCAGCGCGCGGAGGTGACCGTGCGGGGCGGGTACAGCCCCGATGTGATCCGGGTGCGGCAGGGCGTGCCGGTGGAGCTGGTCTTCGACCGGCAGGAGTCGGGGGAGTGCACCAACCGTGTCGTCTTCCCTGATCTGCGCGTGAGTGCCGGGCTGCCCGCGTACGCACGCACCGTGGTGCGACTGCGCCCCGAGCAGGCGGGGTCGTACGAATTCGCGTGCGGGATGAACATGATCCGCGGCACGCTCGTGGTCGACCCGGGCGGGGGTGCGGAGGGTGGCCCGGGCGGGGGTGCCGAGGGTGGCCTGGCCGACGAGGCACCCGCGGTGCCGGCCGGGGGGACGCAGGAGCACGTCTCCGCCGCCGACGCCGAGGCCGCGGAGGCCGCGGAGCGGCAGGCGGAGATCACGGATCTGTTCCGCCGGGTCGTGGTCGGCGCGGTGCTGACGCTTCCCGTGCTGTTCGCGGTGATGGCACACGAGCTGTTCGGCGCCGACTGGGTGCCGGGCTGGATGCTCAACCACTGGCTGCAACTGGCGCTCATCACCCCGGTGATGTTCTGGACCGGATGGCCCATCCACCGCATCGGCTGGCTCACCCTGCGCCACCGCGGCGCCGACATGAACTCCCTCATCACGCTGGGCACATCCGCCGCCTACGGATACAGCCTCCTGGTCACCCTGGCTCCGTCGCTGCTGCCGGAGAACCTGCGCGAGGTCTACTTCGAGGCCGTCGGCGTCATCCTCACCCTGATCCTCCTCGGCCGGTTCCTGGAGGCGCGCGCCAAGGCCGGCACCGGTGAGGCGATCCGCGCACTGCTGGGTCTGCAGGCCCGTACCGCCCGCGTCGTACGGGACGGGGCCGAGGCCGAGATCCCGGTGGACGAGGTCGTGGTGGGCGATGAGATCGCCGTACGGCCGGGGGAGAAGATCCCCGTCGACGCCGAGGTGCTGTCGGGCGCGTCCGCCGTGGACGAGTCGATGGTCACCGGTGAGCCGATGCCGGTCACCAAGCGGGCCGGGGACACGGTGATCGGCGCCACCGTGAACACGACCGGGTCCCTGCGGGTGCGGGCGGCGAAGATCGGCGCGGACACGATGCTGGCGCAGATCATCCGGATGGTGCAGCAGGCCCAGGCGTCCAAGGCGCCGATCCAGCGGCTCGCCGACGCGATCTCCGCGTACTTCGTCCCCGCGGTCATCGCCGTCGCGATCGCCACCTTCGCACTCTGGTACACCGTCGGCCCGGCGCCCGCGCTCACCCTGGCCCTGGTCTCCGCGGTCTCCGTCCTGATCATCGCCTGCCCTTGCGCACTGGGCCTGGCCACCCCGCTGTCCGTGATGGTCGGTACCGGAAAGGGCGCCCGGGCAGGCATCCTGATCCGCTCCGCCGAGGCCCTGGAGACCGCGCACAAGCTGGACACGGTCGTACTGGACAAGACCGGCACGGTCACCGCGGGCAAGCCGGTCCTGACCGACGTGCGTCCGGCGGACGATTTTGGTGAGGCGGAGGTGCTGCGGCTCGTCGCTGCCGCCGAGGCCGACAGCGAGCACCCCCTTGCCACCGCGATCGTCGCGAGCGCCCGCGAACGCGGCCTGACCGTTCCCGCCGCCACGGCCTTCGACTCGGTCACCGGTAAGGGTGTCCAGGCTACCGCCGACGGCAAGGCGGTCCTCGTCGGCACCGCCCGTCTGCTCGCCGACGTCGGCATCGACACCGCTCAACTGGCCGCGCAGGCCGAGGAGTTCTCCGGCCAGGGCAAGACCCCCGTCTTGGCCGCCGTCGACGGGCGCCCGGCGGGCGTGCTGGCCGTCGCCGACACCGTCAAGGACGACTCGGCCCAGGCCATCACCGCCCTGCACCGCCTCGGCATCGAGACCGTCATCCTCACCGGCGACAACGCCCGCACCGCCGCCGCCATCGCCCGCCAGGTCGGCGTACGGCGGGTTCTCGCCGAAGTCCTGCCGGAACACAAGGCCGACGAGATCCGCCGTCTCCAGGGCGAGGGCCGGATCGTCGGCATGGTCGGCGACGGCATCAACGACGCCCCCGCGCTGGCCCAGGCCGACGTGGGCATGGCGATCGGCACCGGCACGGACGTCGCCATCGAGGCCGCCGACATCACGCTCATCTCCGGCTCGCCATCCGGCGTGGTCACCGCGATCCGCCTGTCGCGCGCCACCATGCGCAACATCAAGCAGAACCTGTTCTTCGCCCTGGTCTACAACGCCGTCGGCATCCCGATCGCCGCCGGAGCCCTCTATCCGCTCTGGGGCATCCGTCTCAGCCCGATCATCGCCGCCGCGGCCATGGCCCTGTCCTCCCTGTCGGTGGTCACCAACGCCTCCCGGCTGCGCCGCTGGCGTCCCGAGCCTCTCGCGGAGGCCGAGACCTCGGTGCAGGGAGACCTGATCGTCGAGGCGGCGGGGGAGCCTGCGGAAGGACCGGGCGCGGCACAGACCGTGACCGACCCGGTGTGCGGCATGCAGATCGATCCCGCGACCGCCGCGGAACAGCGGGACACCCCCGACTACACCTTGTCCTTCTGCTCGGCCCACTGCGCCGACGCCTACGACGCCGAACCCGGCCGCTATGCCGGTACGGCGGCTGCGGGCAGCGGCATCCGGCATGACAAGCACGAGCACCACTGACACGAGGGTGCGCCTCGCCCGTCGACCTCCGCTGCGCGCGTGCTGGTGTCATCGCGCGTGGAGCAGGGTCGGGCCGGTGCGGCCCGACCCGTTGTCACATGTGATGCCGCGTGGGTCAGAAGGGCTTGGTCGGCAGGTACTTGCCGTCGAGGGTGATGACGGCGCGCTCGCCACCTTCGGGGTCGGTGACCTTCTTCACGTCGAGCTTGAAGTTGATCGCGGAGATGATGCCGTCCCCGAACTGCTCGTGGACCAGTGCCTTCAGGGTGGTGCCGTAGACCTGGAGCATCTCGTAGAAGCGGAGGACCGAGCGTGCCCATGATCATCCGGGTCAGCCGGCCGAGGATCTGCCGGAACTGCCGCTTGTCGTACTCGATCCAGTCCGCAGTGTCGTCGGAGAACATGAACCCGTCCTGCCGTGTCCAGGTTATCGGCGGCAGGTTCTCGGCGGCCACGACGTCGCGGACGTGCCGGATGCCCCGGCCGACCTGCGAGCGGGTCAGGCGGGTTGCTGCCATGAGCTGGTAGGTGCGCAGGCCCGCTGGCCTCGCTTCCATTGGGGCGAAGCGGACTAGGTCGCCGTAGAGTTCGGCCAGCGGCCGGGCCTGCCGGCGTCGCGGCACGGCAGTGGTCAGCTCCGTGACGACCCGCACCCTCTCGGCCGGGGTGACGTGCTCAGTCACCGCCGGCCGCTTCAGCAGATCGGTGGCGACCTGCGCGGCCACCTCGTCGTCCCGGGTCAGGTCGGCCACGGCCTGGACCTTCTCAGCCACGGTCACCGGCCGGTCGACGCGCTGGCCAACGACCCGCTTCGCGCCGTCCGGCGTCCAATGCCGAGCCTCCGTACGCGGGTTGAACGACGCGTCCTCGATCGCAGCCCACCGCTCGTCCTCGTCCGCTACCGACGCGAGGATGCGGTGAACCGTCAACGACACTCGCTCCTTGCGGCGCTCCTTCGGCCACCGGTTGGCGGTGTAGCGCCAGTCCTCCACCGTCCGGCGCTCAACGCCGATGTCGTCCGCGAACAGCTGCAACGACTCCGTCACGGTGACCAAGTCGTCCGTGCCGTTCGGCATCGACCCGCCCACCGACCGCATCGGCTCGATCTCCAACGCCATGTCGCCCAAAGCGAACTGCGCGGTCCCGGGGACAGGCACGACGAAGCTCCTGGCGGTCGGCGGGTGGTCTTGTCGTCGCCCCGTCTGCCAGGAGCTTCGTCGCTGCGTACTGCTTGGGTGCCTCACCTTGGAGGTGGCCCCGTGCGTGAGCCGTCTTGCGTGGTCGGCGGGATCAGCAGGGGAAGGTGCCGCTGTAGATGGCGTGTCCGTAGGAGGAGCTTCTGGAGCCGAAGCCGTAGACGCCGTCGTCGCTCCAGACCGCTTCGCGGAAGCCGTTGACGCAGGTCGACCTCGGCGCGATCGCGAAGCCCTCCAGGTTGTCGGTCGGCATGACGGCCGGGTTCGTGTAGGCCACGTCCGGAACGATCGCGCCGCCGGCGTTGACCTTCAGGAAGGTGTGCGTCTCGCCGCAGGTGTTGTCGCAGGTCGCGATGATGCGCTGGGTTCCGGCGTCGAACATCACGTCCATCACGGAGGCCTTGCCGGTCGCGATCGTGCCGAACGTGGTGAACGTTCCGTCGGAGTTCAGGCCGTAGACGTGCAGCGTGCCGTCCCACTCCAGGCCGGCGAAGAACAGGCCCGACCCGTGCAGCGGGTAGTTCGCCGGGTTGTAGGCGGCGCCGGTGAGCGGGTCGACCCAGCCGTTTGCGGTCAGCCAGCTGTCCGGTACGTAGCCGACACCCTCGAAGCCCAGGTTGGCGTCGTCCTTGCTGCCGGTGTTGAGCTGCGGGAACTGCGAGGACATGTCCCACTGGTGGATCGGCGTGAGCGTCGAGCCGGTCGCGGCCGGGTCGAACTCCGTGATCGTGTCCTTGGGGACCGTGTTGTGGGTGTTGTCACGCTCGGAGGTCACGTAGATGTGGCCGTTACCGCCGACCGTCAGACCCTCGGAGTCCGGCTCGCCGGAGCCGCCCAGAAAACGGATCTGCTTGCCAGTTGCGCTCCATGACGCGTCCGGGATCCACTTGCCGTTGCTCTTGACCAGCTTGAACAGCCAGTCCTTGTTCTTGGCGGCCCACAGCACCGACGGGTTCGCAGGGTCGAACGCCAGACCGCTCAGGTCCCGGCCTTCAGGACCGGTGGACGTGGTGAACGCGCAGACGTCGTCCGCGATCGTGACGTCCAGCCCGCCCGGCCACGCCAGGGTGCCCGCCGGGGTGGAACCCGTACCGGAGGGCGCCTCGGGGGTGCAGCCGCTGGTGAGCGAGCCGCCGCCACCCAGCAACTGGCCGGTCTGACCACCACCACCACCGCCACCGCCGCCTGAGCAGGAATTCGCGCTGCCGAGCGTCGCGGTCGTGGAGGTCTGGAACGAGCCGGTGCCGTTGGTGCAACGCTCGTCCGACGGCTTGGCGTCACCGGCCGCCCAGGTCACCGAGTCGACCGTGTTGCCGTTGCTGTCGAGGAGGAAGACCGAGTCGTTGTCACCCAGACCGATGGTGGAGTTGAACGTGACGTAGCCGCCCGCGGGAATGCTGGTCGCGCTCGGCGAGGAGGACGAGACCGATGCCGGGGAGTGGCTGGTGTCACTGTCGACGTACTTCCACGCCCCGATGCTGACCGCGCTCGTTCCGCCGTTGTACAGCTCCACGGTGTCCGCGCCGTCCGAGGTGACCTCGTTGATCCGCACCCGGCTCGACGGCGGGATCGACGACGGGCAGCCCGAGGCGTTCGAGGCGCCGAACGTGGACGCCGCGGTCGTGGTCACCCACCCCCCGGTGCCGTCGCCGCCGCAACGCGCCATCGCCGGCTTCGCCCCGTTGATGGCCCACTCAACGCGGTCGACCACCGTGCCGCTGGACGTGTAGATCACCAGCTTGTCCGAATCACCGAGCCCCTTGGGCGAGTTGAAGGTGACGAAGCCGCCGGCCGGGATCGTGCTCGAGGAAGGACTGAACGACTGCGGCGAGAAGCTGTCGTCGGACATCTTCCAGCCACTGATGCTCACCGCGGTCGAGCCGGTGTTGTACAACTCCACCGTGTCGTTGTTCGACGAGGTGACTTCGTTGATCCGAACGTTCTGGTAGTCGGCCGGGTCCGCGGCAGCCGCAGGCTGAGCGGCAAGCACGCCTGTGACGAGCAGTCCTGAAAGCGTGAAAGCAGCGGCGCATACGGATGCGACGCCGGCACGCGAGCGTGAGGTAGACACGAGGCGGGACTCTGGCGACGCGATCTTGAAACAGCGTGTACTCCAACTGAATTCCAGCTGCTGGCCACCGGAACGCCAGGCGCCCATCGCTGCCTGGCGATGCGAAGGCGCCGCCGAAAACGGTCACGAACACCAGCCTGGACTGCACAGACCTGGCCGCTGTCGAAAGTCGTGAACAAGTGCTGTCGGAAGTCGGGTTCTGGCTCAAGCTCAGTGGTGGTCCGTCGCCGTGCAGTGGATCGGTCCGGTGACGACTGAGAACGGGCACGTCAGCGGCGGAGTTCCTGATTCCGAACCTCGGAGCAGGCCCCGTTCGCGCTGCGGACCATAGCCTCGGCCCGCCGGCTGCGTCGGAGGCGGCGGGCCGGGCGCTGGCGCCGGCATGTGTCCGTGAGCCGGTCCCGGCTGTGGCAGTCGAGCTGTCGCCCTCTCCCACCCAGCTTCTCCGCTAACCTTGCCGCCGGTCGCCAACTGGGGTGCCAACGAGGCCGGGAGAGAAACTTCGTGGTGAAGGTCCTTATCGCCGGGGGAGCCGGTTACATCGGTAGCACGGTCGCCTCGGCCTGCCTGGACGCAGGCGTCACCCCCGTGATCCTCGACAGTCTCGTTCGGGGCCGCCGTGAGTTCACCGAGGGCCGCACTTTCTACGAGGGTGACATCGCGGACGGGGCACTGGTCGACCGGATCTTCTCGGAGCACCCGGACATCTCCACCGTGGTGCACTGTGCGGCGCTGATCGTGGTGCCCGAGTCCGTCGCGGACCCGATCGGCTATTACGAGGCGAACGTGGCCAAGAGCCTGGCCTTCGTCAGTCACCTGCACCGCAACGGCTGCGACCGCATCATCTTCAGCAGCTCAGCCTCCATCTACCAGGCCGAGGACGGCTCGCCCGTCGACGAGGACTCGCCGCTGGCGCCGCAGAGCCCTTACGCACGGACCAAGGCCGTGTGCGAGGAGATGTTCGCCGACATCGCCGTGGCAGGGCCGCGCGTGTTGTCTCTTCGCTACTTCAACCCGGTGGGGGCCGACCCTCAGCTGCGTACAGGGCTCCAGCTCAAGCGGCCCAGCCATGCCCTGGGCGTGCTCATCCAGGCACACGAGGAAGGCCGTCCGTTCCCGGTCACGGGGACGGACTACCCGACACGTGACGGCTCGGGCATCAGGGACTACGTGCACGTCTGGGATCTCGCCGCGGCCCACATCGCGGCGATCGAGCGTTTCGACTCCATCCTCGTGGGGGCGAAACGCTCGATCGCGATCAACCTGGGCACTGGCTCGGGCACCACGGTTCGGGAGCTTTGCGCCGCGTTCAACAACGTGGTCAGCACGCCCCTGGCAACCATCGACACCGACCGGCGGCCCGGCGACGTTGCCGGCAGCTACACGAAGAGCGACCGGGCGGCCGAGTTGCTGGGGTGGACGCCGATGCTGTCCCTGGAGGACGGCATCCGGTCTGGCCTGGACTGGATGCCGGTGCGCGACGAGCTGTTGAAGGACTGAAACCGCGCTCTGCTGCCAACTCGGTGTGGCCGGGCTGCGGCGGAAGAGGGGTGGCCCTGCTCATGGGCGGAGCCAGCATGCTCAGTCGCGTTCGTGCTCCCGTGAGGTCCACTGGCCGCTGCAGCGGACGTTCCGGCGGGCGATTCGCCTGCTCATCAGGGGACCAGGGCGGACTGCATAACGACGCTGCCAGCAATCGCTGAACCTGCCGCGATCAGCGCTACCTCCACTCACTCACGACGACATCCTCTCGCGTGCGGGCGGTACTCGGACACGCGGGGTGCCCGACGGGGGGACATCCCCATCTGCTGACGCGTACTCTCCAGCCGCAGCGGAGATCAACTGCCTGCCATCACACCCGTGCAAGGGCGCACGGCCCAAGGCGGCTGGATTCGACGGCAACGGACAGAAGCCGTCGACGAACGACGTCCGTTCTCAGGTGTTTTCGAACCCGGGGTGCCTGGGCGATCCGGGAGGCCCTACTGGTCTTTTCCGCGCCCGCCAGCGTCTTTGCCCGCGACCGGTCCGATCGACGGGCGCGGCTGGATCGCTTGCTTGACGCTCTGCTACGCGCTTACACCCCCGAGGAGGTCAGAGTGGCGGCCGCCCGGCGGACCAGGCCGCCGATCTGAGCACTCCGCGAGCCGCCTGCCTGTGCCAGCCCGTGTACCAACCGCCCGTATACTCCGGACCCGAATCCTGACCCAGCCGTGAGCTTTGTCAACAGCCCGAAGGGCTGGCCTCACGGCCAGAGGTCAGCTCCATCGCGCCCGCTGGGATCCATCGTCAGGAGGTCTTCATGCAGGCCCGACAGGGCTCGCCCAGTCGGGGAGCCGTCTTCACTCGACTCCATGACGACCCAGCCGACATCCACACCCGACGCGTTCACATCGCCACCGGCATCCAACTCGTCGAGCGTCGCGAACACCGCCTCATAGGCAACAGCTCGGACCAGGCGAACAAGGTCCTCTCTGTCCGACCCGGCGGCAAGAAGACGCTGGGCGGCAGGCAGTTGATCGAGCGAGCCCGGATCGGACCAGCCGTCAATCGCACCCCGCCACAGTCTCCGCAGCAGCACAAATCGCGCGAGCTGCGGAAGGTCTTCCAGGACCTCCGACTTGATCAGGTCGACAGGATCGGTCACGCCGAGTGCGCTGAACTGGGCACCCAGCCACTCCGCAGCGGCCTTACGCGGCACGTCCAGGCTGTTCAGCCATTCCTGCCATGTTGGTTGAGGATCACTCACCGCAACAGAATGCCCTACGGTCGGGGAGGCGGGCCGTCGGTCGGTTGGGTGCGGAATGGAACGCCTGGGCGCATGCGCCGGCTACCCCGGTGAAACCTCACGCGTCCGTGGCTGGCGGCTGAACGACTGCACCGGCATTCCGCTCGACCGGGTCCAGATCTTCGACACCCAACTGCATGGACCTCGTCACCTGCGAGCCTCTTCCCAGCGGTGCGGGAGCATCCGTGACCGTAATTGGCGACCGTGCGCTACCGAGGGATAGTCTCGCGCTCGCATTGATCACCATCCGAGACTCAACAACGGGGATTCCCAGGCATGTCGACGCCTCCACCGCAGTATCAGAATCAGCCGCCGTACGGGCAGCCGCAGCAACCCAACGGATACCCCCAGCAGCCGCAGGCGCCGTACGGACACCCGCAGCAGCCACAGGCGCCGTACGGACACCCCCAGCAACCGCAGCCTCCCCGTGGGCCGCAGCGACCGCAGCCGGGCGGTCTGGGGCGGATGCTGAGGTCCGCCGTCATCGTCATAGCGGTGTTCGGCGCCCTCGGCTATTGGGTCTGGGACTACAACACCGATCCCAACGGCGGCAAGGCGAAGAAGGAGGCCGAGGCGGCGTCGCACAACCCCACCATCGGCGACTGCGTCAAGGTCGAGGACCCTCAGGGCAGCCCGGTTCCGACGGTCGTCGACTGCGACTCTCCCGAGGCCGAGTACAAGATGGGCGACCTGGTGGTCGCGAACCAGCAGTGCGGGGCCGAGTACGACTACGGCATCAAGGTCACCCGCCGGGGCAGCGGCTCCACGATGTGCTTCACCAAGCTCTGAGCCTCTGATCCCGTTCGGGGCCGCCGTTCGCAGGAGCGGGCGGCGGCCGCGCGGGCTCTCGGACCAACCGGCCTCCCACCCGCGGGCCTCATGCTCACGCGCCCGACGCATGGCGACCCGGCTCGCTGGGCCGGACCCTGTGGTGCGGGAGCGGCGTCCTGGCTGCGGCCTCCCTCGTCACCGGCGGCGTTGTTCTGGCCCTGTCCCAGATGGCCGAGCGGAACGAGTGGATCGCCGGGGCGGTGTCGACGTAGTCAGGTTGTGGCCGCGAGACAGCTCAGCGTGCAGGGGGCACCAGGGGTGCGTAGGGCTTACCGGCCTGCGGCGCAGTCGATAGCTATGAGCGAGCCAGTCAACCGCAGACCACCCAGGACACACACCATGAGCCCTCAGGTCCAGCAGGGGCGCGGGCTCGTGCCCGTGCACTACCACCAGTTCCACATCACCGACGAGGGCGGCCCCGCCGGCCCTGACCTGCCCAGCGGGCACAACGGTCTTGTTCAGGTCCAAGACGGCATCGCGGCGGTCCTCACCGGCATCCACACCGGCGATGTCGACGTCACCGTCACCTTCCACACCGAGGCCCCGCAGCCAGGGGACACCGGGTGGGAAGAGATCGTCGAAGTGTCACTGCACTCGGTATCGGCAGAACTCACGGTGCGAGGTCTGATGGCCGACCTCGACGAAGAGTTGCCCATGCTGTCCTTCAACGGCCCAGGCGACTACCGGCTGCGCATCCATGCCCGTGGCCGGGACACCGCCATCGATCTTGCCCCGGACGAGATCACCGAGTGGTACCTCATCCAGGTATGGTCCGCGCCGGGGCAGGAGGCGTCGGTGCTCCGCCAGACCGACAGCTACGGAGCCTGCGTACCGGCGCGCTGACCAACGCCACACGGCAGACGAGCACGCTCGTGCGGACCTGCACAGGCCCGGGGCCTATCCGGCAGTTTCGGGCTGGGCATCGCCCGTGGGCGTCGTCGGCTCCGGGGGATTGGCAGCGGTGTAGAAGACGGACCTGCCCTGCCTGGTCCGCTGAACCAGGCTCTTGGCCACAAGGTTTTCGAGAGTGGTGCGCACAACATTGGTCGCGATGTTGCGGTCAGGGTGCGCGTTGCCGAGTGCCTCGGCGACCTCTGCCGAGGAGCGGGGTTCGCTCTGCTCGGTGAGGTGGCGGTGGATGAGGTCGACCAGGGTGGGCCGCGTACTCTTCGCTCCCGCCTTCTTGGCTGCGGGCTTCGCGCCGGGCTGCTTCTTGGCTCTGGGCTGTTGCGCAGTGGCGGTCTTCGTCGACCGGCGAGCGCCAGACGCAGGCGTGGTCTTCTTCCTGGGGGAAGGCACAGAGGCGCTGTCGGCGCCGGCAGGCTCAAGGGCTGTTGCGGGGACACCGAGGGCCTGTTGGATGCTCACCAGCACGGTGTGGTCATGCTGCAGTGTGGCCAACTGCTGCTGCAGTGCGGTGAGTTCCGCCGTGATCCGTTCCTGCTCCTTGATGTTGCGTTCGAGGTCGCTGGCCACCTGGGTGATGTACTGCGAAGTCAACTCTGTCGCGGTATCTGTGCCTTCGGACATCTTTCTCTCCTCGGTTCGTGGCCGGGCTGAAGCCCCTCAGGGGCCGTTGCAGCGGGTCAGGGAAGATGTTCCGGGCCGCCGCTCGCCCTGGTGCAGCGATAATACGGGCCGGAAGCCCTGTTTCTGCTGTGCGAGCGACGCCTTCCGGTGTAAGAACTCCTAACGAAATGAGTGGCAGGGAACGTTAGGCTCGGTGGTCATGAGTCAAAGTGGTTCGCAGGCAGCGGCATTCTTCCGAGACGTTCGCCAGAGCCAAGTGGTCTGGTTTGTCAGGGATGACGGCGCAAGCCCAACTTCCCTCTCCGCGGACGGCACGCGAAGTCTTCCCTTCTGGTCGACCTCGGCCCGCGCCCAGAGGGCAGCGAAGATCTGGGGGCATGAGCTACGCGTTGAATCCATGCCCTTGGACACCTGGCGCGATCGCGAACTGCCCGATGTCGCCCGAGATGGACTCATGATCGGCATCAACTGGAGCGGGCCGCGCCTCGTCGGCTGGAGCTTCACCCCGATGGAAGTTCTCAACCGACTGGCGGCGGCTGACTAGCTGTGGTGTCTCCGGACGTTGGTTCCACGAAGTCCTCGAACGCGAGCTGCTGTGGGTAGGTATCGAGCGGCTCCGGTGGGCGGTCGAAGGAGACGCGATAGAGGACTCGCCACCGAGGGGCCCAGTATGCCTATGCCCGATGCGGACCGGCCAGGCGTTCGGCCAGAAACTCGCGCTCGGCGTCGTTCCCGGTCAACACCAAAGCCGGCTGGTAGGCGAGCGAAGCCTCCTCCGAGCGGCCGAGGCGATGCAGCAGGTCCGCCTTGATCGCCGGTAGGTACTGGTATCGCGCGAGTCGGCCGTCCTTCTCCAACTGCTCGACCTCTTCCAGCGCCTGTGCCGGACCGGAGACCATCGAGACCGCCACCGTGCGGTTCAACGCCACCACCGGTGAGGGCCACACCGACAGCAGCTCGTCGTACAGGGTCACGATCTGCGCCAATCCGTCTGGTCGTAGGACGGCGCCTCGGCGTAGAGCGACGCGATCGCCGCCTGCAGGACATAGCGGCCCGGCCGACCGCCGCGCAGCCCGTCCACGATCAGGTCGTGCGCCTCGGCCATCGCCGAGCGGTCCCAGAGCGATCGATCCTGGTCCTCCAGCCGCAGCAGGCGACCGTCGGCATCGACCCGGGTGGCACGCCGGGCATCGGTGACCAGCAGCAGGGCGAGCAGCCCCCACACCTCCCGCTCGTCAGGCATCAGCTCCCGCAGCATCCGGGCCAGCCGCAGCGACTGATCCACCAGGTCATTACGCACCAGCGATGCGCCGGACGGCGCGGTGTGCCCGGCGGTGAACAGCAGATGGATCACGCCGAGCACCGCGCGCGCAGCCGATCCGGCAGCTCAGCCGCTCCTGGCAGCCGGAAGGGGATCCGCGCAGCCGAGATCTTCTTCTTCGCCCGGGTCATCCGGGCGGCCATCGTCGGCTCCGATACCAGCAGCGCCCGGGCGACATCGGCGGTCGTCACCCCGCACACCAGCCGCAGCGTGAGCGCCAGCTGCGCCTCCTGCGCCAACGCCGGATGACTGCACATGAAGATCAGTCGCAACCGCGGTCCGGGACCACGTCCTGGTGGTAGCGGCAGGGCTCCTGTGCTTCGGAGCAGGCTGGCCAGTCCTCGCAGCCCGGGTGGTAGGGCGCGGTTTCGGGGCCGCGGGCTTGCGTGGAGGGCGCCGGGTGGCCGTGGCATGGGCTGAACATGTCCTCGCGCCAGGTCGGCGGCAGCTGGGTGAGGTAGTCGGCCAGGACGGCCGCGATGTGCGGGGCGCAAGACCGAGCCTTCAGAAACACGCACAACACGGGCGGCCGAGGTGTTGTGAAGAAGCTCCTCAGCACGCGAGATCACCGGCACTCGCCGCCTTCGCTTCGGTCAGCCGTCCTGCCGAGTCGCAGCCGTTCACCTGCTCAGCAGGGAAGTCTCGTAGTCCTTGAGGGAGCGGCCGGCTACCCATCCTTGAGACGCGGCCCTGGACACGTCCAGGACGACGGAGTACGCGAGTTGGTCGACGGCGTAGCGGGTGAGCGGCGGCTCTGCGTGCGGGCGCAGCCGGGCCAGCGCCTCAGCGGCGCCCGCCGCGGCCCGAGCCACCGAAAGGGGGATGTGGCCGATGCGCGCCCGTACGCCGTGGGCGCGCAGGACCGTCCGGATCGCCTCGTCCCGGTCGTAGGGCGCCGGGTCGGCGATGTTGTACGCGCCCGGCGGCCAGCCGGCGGCCGACAGGCATGCGTCGGTGAGGTTCTCGACGGCCGTGAGGCTGAGGCGGACGCTGGGTCCCGGCAGCACGAGCAGCCCGCTGCGGACGCGGGACAGCAGCCGGGGCACCAGGTGCGGGTCCCCGGCGCCGTAGACCGCCCGCGGGCGCAGCACCACGGCGCCCGCAGCGAGCGCCAGCGCCTCGCCGGCGGCCTTGGTGCGGCCGTAGGCGTTCAGGTGCCCGAGCACCGGATGTTGCTCGGTGATCCGGGAACGCCCCGGGCCGGGCGCGTAGACGCTGGCGCTGCTCACCCACACCACTGGCCGGCCGGCGGCCGCCTCGAGCAACCGGGCCGTGCCGTCGACGTTGACGGCATGCATGGCGGCCTCGGCCCGGGAGCCGGGCACCGGGTCGCCGACGGCAGCCGCGCAGTGCACGACGAGGTCGGCGCAGGACAGATCCGGCACCTCGCGCGCGGCGTCCCAAGGGACGTGTCGGCCGACCGGGCCGGGGCGTCGACCGGCGCACAGGACCTCGGCGCCGCGGGCGGCGGCCGTGATGGCGACGTGCGAGCCGCAGAAGCCGCTCGCCCCGGTGACGGCGATCGTGGTCATCGGTTCTCCGAGGATCGACGGGCGTCAGCCGCCCGGACGGTGAGGGAGCGCCAGCCCGGCAGGGCCGCGCCCCGGTCGACGCGTGCGCGCAGGACGGTGGGCCGGTGGGGGGCGAGCGCGGCGAGGGTGTCATCGAGCTGGGCGCGGGCCAGACGCGCGCCGGGACAGGCGTGGGTACCGGCGCCGAAGACGAGCTGGGCCACGGCGAGCGGAGCCGGGTGACGGGCGTCGGGTAGTCGGTCGTGGGCCCGCGCGGCGTGCCGTGCGACCAGGATCAGGCGGCCTCCGGCCCGTACCGGGCAACCGCCCAGCTCCGCGTCGGCCGCCGCCACGCGGGGCAGCAGCGGGGAGGGGGCGGTCACCCGCAGCAGTTCGGCCACCAGGGACGGGCGTAGCCGGTCGTCGGCCGCCTGCTCCCAGAGCCCCGCGTCGGCGCACCAGGCGGCGGCGCGCGGGAGGGCAGCGACGGTGGTGTTGACGGCGGCGACCGCGAGCATGGCCCGCAGGGCCGGCTCGGTTGCTTCGCCGGACGCCGGGGCGAGGAGCGCCTCCAGCCGCGCGGTCGCCGGGGCGGCCGCGTGTGCCGTGCCCGGCGGCCGGGGGCCGGGCAGGTGGTCGCGTACGGCGGCGGCCGCTGCCTCGGCGGCTGCCGCGGCGATGTCTTCCGGGTCGCCGGTGGTGCGCAGCAGCGCGCGGACGGTGGCGCCGGCCAGTTCGCGGGCCAGTGGTACGAGGTCGACGTCGCGGCCTGCTGCGAGCGGGGCGAGGCGGCGGGTCAGGACGTCCAGCCACACCGGGCGCAGTCGCTCCACCCCGACCGGGCCGAGATCGTCGGCGACGGCGCGCCGGGTGGCGCGGTGTCCGGTGCCCTCCTGGTCGAACAGCGTGCCGCCCGAGGACAGTTCCCGGGCGGCGCCTCCGGTGGTGCCGGCGGCGGTACGGTCCAGCGGGATACGGGTGAGGGCCTGCCGGTAGGGCTCGGTGCCGTGCACCAGCACCGCTCCGCCGATGCGGGTGACCGCGCGGCGGCGGGTGGCGGCGAGGAGGGCGAACAGCACGGGGTGGGAGTGGGTGTACACGCGCCGGTCGCGGCGCCGGGCGGCTCGGAGGGCGGATGCGGCTGGGGCGGCGGGAACCATGGTCACCTGACGTGCACCTGCTTCGGGTCGGCGGGGCGGTAGCGGCGCTCCCAGCACCACAGCAGGGTGCGGCGGGCGCCCCAGGCCCGCAAGCGGCGCAAGCTGGTGTGCACCATCATCCGCTCGGCCCGTGCGATCCGGTCGCTGTGCTCGCGCGCCCGGTTGAGGAGGACGACGTCCTCGGGCGGTCCTTCCAGTGGGGTGCGGGGCGTGCCGCCGCAGCGCAGGTAGATCGCGGCCGTGATGGCGAGGTTGTGGCCGTGGCACAGCACATAGGGGGCACGGTAGCGCGGGTGCCGGTGCGCGGCGCGGTAACGCCCGTGCACCGCCGTGGCCTTGACGACCGCCAGGAGCAGAGAGCGCTCGGTAGGTGAGAGCCGCTCGTCCCGGCGCGGAAGACTGCGGCCGCAGGCCATCTCCGCCCCGCGCGCGAAATCCCTGCGCGCCGCCGCGATCCAGTCGGCGGCCGGCGGGCAGTCGGCGTCCGTGCGCACGAGCAGTGCGGCGCCGTGCATGACGGCGGCGAAGCGGCGCACGACGGCGGCGGTCACGTCGGTGGAGGCGTTGTCGACGACGGCGAAGGCGAAGCGGGTGTCGGTCTGGGAGGCGAGCGCGGCGAGGGTGGCCCCGATACCGGCCTCCTCGTTGGAGGCGGGCAGCACGGCCCCCAGCGACGGCGCGCTGCCGGGCGCGGTCATCCTCGGCTCCGTTCGGCCAGGCGCCGGGCGGCGAGGCGCGCGGTGGCGGCGCGGTCAGGCTTCAGGGAGCGGCCGGACAGGGGGATGTCGGTGAGCAGCACCGCGTCCGGCCGGGCGGTACCCATGCGCTCCAGCGGTCTGTCCAGAGCCGACCGCAGCGCGTCGCGGTCCGCCCGGGGGCTCGGTTGGACGACGGCGACCAGGCGCTCGTCGCCGTCGCCGGCCGGTACGCCCACGAGCAGGGCCAGTTCGACGCCCGGTACATGCAGCGCCGGCTCGTACAGCCCTGGGTAGATGTTCTCCGCGTGTCGCAGGATCATGTCCTTGCGGCGGCCCTCCAGCACGATCCGGCCGCCGTCGAGGCGTGCCCGGTCGCCGGTGGCGACCCATGGGTCCGGGTCCTCGCCCAGGTAGCGGTTCCGGGCGGCGGGGCCCGACAGCAGCAGCTCCCCGGAGGCGTCGGTCTTGGCCGCCACTCCGGGAAGAGGCGCGCCGACCAGGTCCCCCTCGCCGGTGAAGGCGACCTTGTCGGCCTGCTCGGCCGCCGCGGCGGGGAACAGCTCGGTCAGCGCGTAGACGCCCCACGCCTCATCGGCACCCGCCCGCTTGACGCGGGTGAGCAGTTCGGCGCTCGCGGGAGCCGACCCGGTCCACACGCGCCCGCAGAAGTGGCCGCCCTCCGCCAGCAGCCGCCTGAGTTGCGGCGGCGTCAGATAGGTGGCCTGCGGGGCGAGACGGCGCAGTTGGCGGGACAGCACAGGTGCGGAACGGGCGGGCAGCGCGACCGGCGCCCCGCTCGCCAGCGAAGGTACGAGGACGAAGAAGGTGCCGCCGAGGACGGGCCGCCCGGCCTCGGGCCGGACCAGCTCGGCCACCGTGGCCATGCCGGCGGCGAGCGAGGAGCGGGTGTGGACCACCGCACGAGGTCGCGAGGTGGTGCCCGAGGTGAACACGATGACCGCGTCGCCGTCCTCGTCCACCGGGGGCGGCAGCGGTACGGACCGGAGGCCGGTGTCCAGGGTGGGGGCGCAGCCTGGCAGCCGTGGCCCGACCGTGGCCACCGGTCCCAGCTCGGCGAGGTCCGGCAGGGCCAGGCGGGCCCGGCGGGCGAGCGGCCGGGCCCATCCGGCGACTGCCTGGGCGGAGGCGTCGGCGAGGACGACGTCGGGACGGGCCAGGGCGAGCCGGGCGCGCAGTACGTCCGGCCCGGCGCCCGGGTCGAGCACCGCGGCCCGTGCGCCGAGCCGGTGCACGGCGAGCATCACGGCCAGGGCCCGAGGCCCGGGCCGTACGGCGACGCCGACGGTGCCGCCGCGCGTGACGCCTCGCGCGTGGAGGGCCGTGGCGTAGCGGGTGGCGAGGTCGGCCAGGTCCCCGTAGGTGGCCTTCGTGCGTACGGCCCCAGTCCGGGTCGTGCCGAGGACGGCGGACCGGTCGGGGTGGCGCCGCAGGGTGTGGGCGAGGGTGTCGAGCATCAGCGCGGGTCCTCCCCGTGACGGCCGGGGCCCTTGTCGAGGTACCAGCGGGCGGTGCCGACGAGGCCGTAGGCGCTCAGCCGGCGCGTGGAGTTCTCCACGACCATGTCGTGGGCGCGGACGATGGCGGTGGTGCGGCGGCGCACCCGGTTCATGAAGAGCCGGTCGGTGGGGGAGGGGCGGCGCGGCATCCCGCCGACGGCCTCGTAGAGCGCGGCGGTGATGGCCATGTTGTTGCCGGCGTGCATCCGGTAGGGGGCGCGGTAGCCGTGGCGGCGGTGGTGGGCCGGGCGTATCCGGCCGAAGAGGGAGGCGATGCGGACCAGCGCGCGGAAGGCGGCCCGCCCGAGCGGTCCGTGCTCGTCGCGGCGCGCGTCGATGCGTCCGCACACCAGGCCCGCGCCGTGCCGCAGAGCGTTGCGGGCGCCGGCGGTCCAGCCGGGGTGCGGTAGGCAGTCTGCGTCGGTGCGGGCCAGCAGCGTCGCGCCATGCTCGATCGCGTACCGGAAGCCGGTGTCCACGGCGCAGCCCACGCCCTTCTCCGGCTCGCTGAGGACGTGGACAGGGAAGGGCGCCCAGCGGGCGAAGTCGTAGGCGACCGCGGCGGTGCCGTCGCTGGAGGCGTTGTCCACGACGACGAGCGTGAAGTCACGGTCGCGCTGGCCCGCGAGCGCGTCCAGCGTGGCGCCGATCCGCGCGGCCTCCTGGTGCGCGGGCACCACCACCCACAGGGCGCTCATGCCTTCTCCCAGACCATCGTCATGATGCTCACGCCGCCGCCCAGACCCACGAACAGGACCCGGTCGCCGGGGCGCAGGTGCTCGTGGACGCGGTCGAGCTGCACGCCCAGGGTGGCGCTGGCCATGTTCCCGAGCTCGGGGACCGTGACGACGAGACGGTCCCGGGGGACGCCGGTGAGCTCCACGAACCGCTCCAGGTACGGCACGGTGACCTGGTGCACCAGGATGTGCCGGAAGTCGTCCCACGCCAGTCCGGTCCGCTGCCGCATCCGGTCGAGCACCGACGTGCCGACCTTCTCGAACACCTCGCGCAGCTCGCTGCCGTCACCGCGGAAGTACGTGTACTCGTCCCCTCTGGGATGGCGTGAACCGCCACCGAAGATGCCGCCGACCGACCAGTGTTCGGAGTGGGTCTCGGTGTCCACGTCGAGGATGCCGCCCCGGTCCACCGCCTCCAGGACGACCGCGGCTCCCGCGTCGCCGAAGGTGTAACCGGCGAACCCGTCCCGGAGCTGGTCGGGGCCGGACGGGTCGTGCCGCACCGCGCGGCTCGGGGTCTCCCCGGTGACGACCAGGGCCCGGCGGGCGCGGCCGGCGAGGATCATCGCCCGCGCCGTGTCGATGCCGTTGACGAAGCTGTTGCACGCGTTGGTCACGTCCAGCGCGTGTGCGCGAGAACCGAGTTCGGCCTGGACGATGTGCGCGGTCGCCGGTTCGGCCACGTCCCGCGTGGCGGAGGCGAACACCAGCAGGTCCACGTCGTACGGGGTGAGCCCGGCCCGGTTCAGCGCGGTGCGGGCCGCTCGCACCGCGAGCGTCGAGGCGTACTCGTCCTCCGCGGCCACCCGGCGCGAGGCGATGCCGGTGGCCCGTTCGAGCATCCGTGCCGGCAGGGACAGCCCGGAGGCCGCGGCGATCCGCTCCTGCAACTGCCGGGACGTCACTTCGCGCGCCGGCAGGCTGGAAGCCACTGCGGTGATGCTCGTCCGGCGCACCGGGGCGGGAGCAGCGTGGTCTATGTGCATGGGCTGGACGCTACGAGCGAATCAGGACAGCTCGCATGAGCGCTGGTACTCAACTGGAATAGGCGATCCGATCGGCTCGGCCATTGCCTCTACCGAACGAACGGGCTTGTCCTTCGGGCCCTTTGTCGCTTCCAGGATCAGATCCTCACGGTGTTCGTGATGCTCGAGCTCGCTGTCCTGCATGTCGTGGTGCAGGCGCGGGTTCATGCACGTCATGCGGCGGTACGGCGGAACCATCCACCGAAACTTCCACTCACTTTCCGCCGGCCGGCGGAAGCAGCCGCGTCCCGGTCCGTTTCGGCCTGCGCCGGTCGGTGGGAGGCGGTGAGGTCGACGATGTGCACGACGCCGTCGCCGATGGTGGGTCCAAGGCCGGACTGCTTCGCCTTGGCCTTCGCCTTCCTCCACGCAGCAGGCGGAAGGACGTTGTGCCGCCTGATGTCGACCAGCTGCGTCACCCCAGTGTGCTGCTGCATCGTCTGCCACGCGGTGTAGAACACGCTGGCCCAATCGTACGGCCCGAGTGCGGGCCCGGCTGGGGCTGATCCTCGAAGCATTCGCCGATCGGCAGCAGCGCCTCGTCGTGCCACCGGAGGGGTTCCACAGGTCGGTGTATCGGCGGGAGAACACGGCGTAGGGGGAAGAGGGCACTTCACGCAGGTCAGATGGGATGATCCGTTGTCAGGCGAGTCAGGCAAGTTCGGAAACATTTCGGTCGAAGCGTATCCACTGTTCTCCCTGTAGGCGTCTCGACCGAGACACTTTCTGGACGCCCGTTCGACTACGGTCGGCACCTGCCTCGACAGTGTGAGCCGCCGCTGCCGAGCGCGGTCGCAGAGGAGGCCCGAGTTGGAAGGCCAGCAGCAAGTGGCAAGCCGAGTGGGCGGTGCCGCCGCGTACCTGTCTGCGGGGATGACGCCTGCCTGCGACTTTCAACGCCTCACGGCGTGTTACCCCCCGGCGCCCCGGAGAGACCCCGTACGAGGGGGCCGCGCGCATGGCGGAACAACTGGGCGGCAAGACCACGGTGAAGCTGACGTACAGGGCCAGGATCACGGCGCGTACGACCACCCCAGCTGCGTTGCGCCCGCCGCGGACGACTACCTGCTGAACGACAAGATCCCCATGGACGGGGCGGGCTGCTCCTGAGTGATGACGGGGGATACACTCCAGCGCCGGAGGGGGATCACGGGGTGAGTGAGACAGACGAGAAGCCCGCGGAGCCTGGTTGGCTGCGCCGGGCGCTTCCGCACAGCAGGCGCGGCCGGTTGATGCTGATATCCGCGCTGGTGCTCGTGCTTGCGGGCACCGGGCTCGGCACGTGGGCGGCGGACACGTGGCCGTGGCCGAAGGACCGCTACTGCTGGGGCGCCTGGGAAGAGGACAGCGGTCCGGACTTCCTAGGCGACGAGGCGTTCGGTGATGATGACGACGGGTCACGCACCAGCAGGGAGACGGCGCCTACCCGCGAGCGCCCGACCGGCAGCTGCGAGGTCGCCATCGCCAGTGACTACAAGAGCAGTTACGACGGCGACAAGGTCACCACCGACCAGCAGGTGTCCGTCGAGTACGGCCCGGTCCCCAAGGCCGCAGAGGCCCGGCTCGCCATGGTCCAGGACGGTTTCCTGGGCGGTGACATGGTCCCGCTCCCGGACGGCCTGCCGGGCACGGTGAACGGGCGCGGCGGCCTGCTGGTGCTCCCGAAGTCCTGCGATGCGAAGGACGGCCGGCCGACCATCGTCACCATGCAGGCGTCCGGCACGTACGCCAGCAGCCCCTCGTACACCCAGAACGATCCGGCCGACCTGGGGGGCGCCCAGGAGGCGGCGGTGCTGCTCGTTGCGGTGGCCAACCGCGGGATGGCGGCGGCGGGTTGCGCGCCGGACGAGCCGCTGAGGGTCAGCTCGCCGCTCTACGACCTACCGGGCAGGAAAGAGCGCGTCTTCAGCGCCTCTGACGACGTCTGCGGCATCCGCGGCCTGCGCCTTGACACGGACGACATCGAGGAACAGATCGGCGCGGTCACCCGCGACCTGCAGACGTGCAGTGTCCGTGGCGATCGCGACGGCGTGCCATACCTGGACCTGGCGATGGTCGCGCAGCCCCGGCTGGCCGCGGTGTTCGACGGCATCGCGGGCGAGCGGCCCGCGGCCCGTGGCTGGCGCGGCACGGGCACCCTCGGCGAGAAGCACGCGATCGTACGAGCCGACTGCGCCGGCCGGCCCGTCACCTTCCTGATGGGCGCGTCCACCGACCCCGGCCACCTCGCCGTCTTCGCCAACGCGGCCGCGGCCCGCCTGGGTTGCGCCCCCATCGCCCCCAAGGGAGCCGCCCGGTGAGCAGCACTGCGGACGAGCCGAACCGATACGAGCAGCCCCTGCCCGCCGAGCGGGAAATGCTCAGCGAACGGCGCCTGCGCCGGTGGCACTGGCGCCGGCTGCTGCGCGGCCGGGTTCGGCCGCTGCTGGCCGCGGGTCTCGCCGGGATGCTGCTCGGCGCCGGCGGCATGGCCTGGCAGACGCAGGCCGGGCCGTTCGCGCCGGACGAGGTGTGCTGGGGCGCCCTGTCCCGCGACGACCTCGCCGCAACGTTCCGCAAGCCGGAGGACGTCAAGGTGGTCGAGGCTCCCGTGCTGCACGGTGGACGATCCACGGACGGCCCCACCGGCAGTTGCCAGTTGACGAACAGCGACGGCGACGCGTGGGCGCTCACCGTCCGGGTGCACCAGCTGGACGACCGCGCTGGCGACGACGGCAAGTGGGCCGACGAGTTCCTCTCCGCCCGTCTCACCCCGCTCGGCGGCGGCCTGCTGGGCATGGCCTCGGACAACCGCGCCTGGCTCGCCATCCCGGACGGCTGCCTGGGGCGCCCCGGCGACTTCGAGGGGCCGACCGTCGTGGACATCGCCGAGGGCAGCTGGATCACCGACATGGAGCCGCGTACCGAGGAGCGGGACGGGATGGCCCGCATGGTCGTGAAGCTCGTCAACAAGGTCAGCGCGGACCTGGGCTGCACCGGCACGATCGCCGATCCGGTCGAACGCCTGCCGAAGGCCGCCCGCTACACCCGCACAGAGAAGCCGGACGCGCTCTGCGGCATCAAAGGGCTGACCCTGGGCAAGAAACGCAAGCCGGACCGATACCCCATGATCACCGACGGGCACGGCCCGGTGCGCACCTGCGACCGGGACATCACCGGCTCGCAGCCGAAGCAGCGCCTGATGACCGTCGAGGACCCGAGGCTGGCCGGGATCTTCATGAGAATGGCGCTCTACGAGGGCGACCGGGTGCGCTCCGCCGCCGGCTACGGCGGCCTCGGCCCCAACCTCGGCGTCTTCCGGGCCCGTTGCCAGGCGGGCGAGACGGTATTCGTCGTACAGGCCAACGAGGGCGGGGTGAGCGCGGACGTGCGTACCCTCTTCCCCCGCTACGTCGAGGTTGAGGCCGCCCGCCTCGGCTGCGGCCCGCTGAAGCTGAAACTGCCCCGGCCGGGCGAGGGTCGCTGACTCCCGCCCGGCCGCCGTGCCGTAAGGCGCCGCAGATCCTGTCGGCCAGGGCGAGGCGGTGGCGTGGGCGACGACGCTTCACCGTGCAAGCCGTACCGCAGACCACGCTGATTACGCCCAAACGCCGCCGAGTAACACGCAATGAAAGGTTGGAAGGCACACGCCTGCCGATTCACAACCTTGCTTCGGCCGAAACAAGGCCGCCCAACTTCGGTTCGGGCGAACCCAAGTTGGGGGTCGGTACCTGCGTCACGAACATGCCATACGTGCCTGAACGACCCGCTGAGTTGTGTCAGGCACGTGCCCCTTGGGCCACATGACAAACATGCCTGACGGTCAATCTGCACCCGAGACAACGGGACACCCGTGCCGCGCTGAACCACGCCGTGCAGGAACTGGACTACCGGTCTCCTGATGATGCGTTCCAGCACGTTGCGGACCTGGTCCACGCGGCGTTCGTCATCGCCGGGGAGCTGTCACGATCCCGCACCACCGGATGCCGACGCCACCCCGGTGCGCCCGTTGACCCAGCCGCCCCAAGCGGGCCACCGTGCATCTTCTACGTTGCCCAGACCCGCCGCCACCAGCTCGGGCTGCTGGCCGTCTCGGTCCGGCCCAGCCGTCCACTGCCGCGTGTGCGTCCTCCCGCAGTGCGCCACTGGCAGACACCCCACCCGCCCATCAACCCCTGACCGACACCCTCCCCAAGGCCTCGACCATGCCCCTGCCCAGCGATCGCCTCGCCACCGCCGAACAACTCGGCGCTCAGGCACACGCCTGGCTCACCGACGGCCAGCTCGAACTCGCCAGCACCTACCGCGACATGGCCGCCCTCCCCCTGGTCTGACCCAAACCCGGCACGCGATCATCGGAGACATGCCAGTCCTGTCCCGCCGGGCTGTTGATCTGCCAGAGGGGTGCGGCCGCTGCGAGGGCCCCGACCTCAGCACGAGATGGCTCACCGTCACGAGTCCCTCAGGGGAGGACGCGATGCGCCACTGCCCCGACTGTCACCTCTCTGCGCCCCCGGGCCGGACGGGCTCAGCGGTCCCATACTGATGAGGCTTCTTGAAATCGGCTCTGCCCGCAGCACCGTGAATGATCTCGTGGGCTGAAGCGGCGGATCATGTGCCGCGCGTGCACCACCGGGTCAGATCATGCGGGTGTCTGTGGATCTACGCGTCCCAGCACGTCGGCGAGAGAAATCCCGGTTCGTGCCGCTGCGATTCGACGTGCTCGCAACTGCGCCCTGGTACGGGGGCGGAACTTGGGGTCCTTGCCGCAGCCGCAGGGTTCGCGGCCCTCGTAACGCAGCCCCGCGTCCAGCACGGCTGCCACGACGGTCCACGCCTTGGTGTCTCGGCGCCGTGGTGCCGCGAAGTCATGGCCAGCACAGACCATTTGCTCGGAGCATCGGGGGCATCGGTGCCCGCCGGGCCCGGGGTGCCGCTTGAACGCGACGCGGCAGGGCACGCACACGTAGTGCAGCTTGTAGGGCTTCTCGGCGTAGTAACACACGAGGTGAACGTACTCGGCATTGTGATGGCTGGCGAGGCGGTTTCCGTAGCGCGGATCATGGCTGGGTGAGGGTGCGGGTTCGCAGGAGTTGATGAGGATCTCGGAGAACGGTTCTGGCCGCGATTGCGTGAATCCCCAGTTCAGTGGCGCGAACAGGGGATTATTCCGACAGGGTCTCTCCTGTCGTGGCGAGGAGGACGGTTGAGGACTGTCCCGGTTTCGGAGGGACGGCCTTGCTCTACTCGCTCAGCCCCACGATGCCCCAGCCTCGTCGGGCGGCTTCGGTGAGGACGTGGCCCCACTCCGCCAGCAGGTCTGTGAATGCGCCGAAGTTGCCGACCCATCCTTCGGGATCGGCGGCATGTTCGGTGAAGGCTCCTTGCATCCTGTCAAGTCGAGGCCGTACCCGCTCCCAGGTCGCGGCCAGCTCCCGTACGCCGTCTGGTGACCGTGCGAGCAGCAGCCCATAGACACTGGGGTCGTCGCTGAAGAAGCCCGGATCCGTGTGTTGCGCCTCACCGTCCAGCCCGACCCAGATCAACCCGAGCAACAACGTGTCCAACTCAGCCCGCACCAGAGGATCAACATGGTCGCGGACGGATTCCCACCGCTGCCCGGCCCAGAAGTGCGCCTTGAACGAGCCACCGGTGTGAAGGAACTCGTATATGGCGAAGAAGGCGCTGTTGGGTCCCCGTGGCCACTCCCAGTCGCCCTCGACCGCCGGCGCGTCGTGATCCCACAGCCCCGTCTCGTCGGCATACCAGGCGTTCCTCAGCCGCGGCAGCCGCTCCCGGGGCGGAACCTCCCCCAGCCATGACCAGTCTGCGATCATCACCGTGATGTCCAGCCCCATGGGGGTCAGCGTACCGGTCGCCCATACTCCAAGGTGGCGTTCACCGACGGCAGCGTCGGGTACCAGGCCAGCCGCCCCGTGTTCGGGATTCACGGAACTGCGGTCAGAGCCCGGAGAACGGTCGAGGCTGCTCGTCGCACCATTTTGGTTCGGAGTTCAACGGGGTGGGGTTGCTTCAGGCAGCGTCGCGTGTGTTGTCGGCTGGGGTCGCGCGCTCGTGCAGTGTGCGGGCCGAGTCGGCCGGGGCAGGTTTGAGCAGCATTCGATCGGTCACTGGTGTCGGTGTCGGGGTTTGTCTTCGTTCGCAAGGACTCGCCCCGGTCGGTAGTCTCGGCAGGCGCGATCACGGTCAGCGCCTGGTGGAGTGCATGTCTGATCGTGGCGGCGTGGGCTGGCGGGGCTTTTAGGATCTGTGGCATGGCAACGCGACTCGTGCAGATCAATATGAAGGCCCAGGACGACTCCGGGCTCGGCCGGTTCTGGGCGGAGGCACTTGGTTGGGGTGTCGACAGCGAGGGGCCCGGTGTGACCAACCTTGAACCCGTGGGCTTCGCCTATCCCGACCCCGTGGCCGTCTGCATCGACATCGTCGCTCGCCCGGAACCTAAAACGGTCAAGAACCGCGTGCACCTTGATCTGGCCACCACCTCGACTGCCCATCAAGCGGAGTTGGTCGCGCGCTTGAAGGATCTCGGCGCGACGGTCGCCGACGTGGGGCAGGGCGACGTCCCCTGGACGGTCATGGCCGACCCGGAAGGCAACGAGTTCTGTGTCCTGGAGCCCCGTCCGGTCTACCGGGACACCGGGCCGATCGCCGCGGTGGTGGTCGACTGTACCGACCCACGGGGGATGGCCCGGTTCTGGGGCGAGGCGATGGACTGGACGCTGCACGAGGTCACCGACGACCACGCGACCATGCGCTCCGCCAAAGGCGTCGGCCCCTACCTGGAGTTCCTCCGCACCCCCGACATCAAGAGCGTGTGGAACCGCGTCCACCTCGACGTCTGCCCCTACCCCGGTGATGAACTGGCCGCAGAGGCAGCGCGACTGCGCGCCCTGGGCGCCACCGACCCTGATGTCGATCAGTCCGCGATCTCCTGGACGGTTCTGGCCGACCCGGAAGGCAACGAGTTCTGCCTCCTCACGCCTCGCTGACGTTGAGCAACGACTCCGGCTGTTCGGGGCAGCGCGAATACCGCGTGGCGTCAGCCCATGCCGCCGGTGGCGGGGATGGCGTCCTCGGTGAGCCGGCGCGCGTCCTTGGGGGCAAGAAGGCCACGAGCGGGCCGTAGTCGCTGGCGGTGCCCGTACGGCTCCGGCGACGCTACGCGCCAGCCTTAGGCCACCCTGGTCAGCCTCCCAAGGGCATCGGCTGCCCATGGTGGCCTCTCCCCTGTGGCGCCCGGCGGCAGGGCAGGTGTCCCATGACTGGGGAGATCCATCGACCAGGTATGGGGTGACTCCCGATCGGGGGGCGTTTTCAAGGAGCGCCATCAGAGTTCGAACGAGGCTCGGCCACACATGGCTCGCTTGAGAAGCTGCGTCTGAGGCTTGCGTGACAAAATGGGGCTGGCCTCGGACGGGTTCTGATTTCTGAGATCTGTGCAGTCAGGGGCTTGTCGCCTCGGGCGGGGCTGCCCGAAGCGACGGGGCGGACGAACGCCGATGCCGTCCATTGGTCCAGCCGAGGTAAGCCGAACACGGCAGCCCCACGGTTTAAGCAGCGCCCGTCTTGTCGTTGATCTGGAAGGTGATGACGTCGACTTCGTCGGTTCCCGCCAGATCTGGGTAGTGGCCCTTGAGGCCTTCCCGGAGTTCGGCTGCGGTCGCCAGCCCCTCGGCTTGGGCGTCCTGGGTGGTGAGGTCGCTGACCAGGCAGTGCCTGATGTCGGTCACCTCTGCCGACAGGACGACTTCGGGGTCGCTCTCAAACACCAGCCGTGCCGGCCCGAGCTGGGCCGGGTCACGGAAGCGGGTGGTCTTGGTCTTGGCGCCGGAGCAGACGACTTCGAGGTAGCGGGGATTGAACCGAATGATCGGGGGACCGGCCGTCTCGGGGTCTTGGTAGAGCGATGGGTCGAGACCGTTCATGCCCGCCTCCGCGGTCCATCGCTGAGCCAGCGGCATCAGGTCGGCGGCGAGAACGGACCTGAGCCCCGCAGGCGTGGGCACGATGACGCGCATGGCGGGGTAGTGGTCCACGAAGACCTGCCGATCGCGCCCGCACGGGCCGATGACCCCGCGCCCGTGGTTTCCCACGGCGACGATGCAGCGCATCTGGCGGGCGCCCTGGGCTCGCGCGGCTCCCAGAGCCACGAGTTCGGCGCAGGGTCCGCCGGTGAAGTGGTAGAGGTTCACGCCGACGAACATCCGGTAGTCGGCGGCCATGACCGCGGAGCCCACCGTGTGGATCCCGTCTTCGTTCGGCCCGGCGTCGGTCTGCGCGTCTATGGTGCGGCGTGCCAGTTCCACGAGCTCACGCTCGTCATCATCGAGAGACCGTGCAGATGACGGGACGTACACCTTTTTTGACCTTACCTTCCGTCAGCAGTCGCCCAAGAGCATTCCACGCCATGCAGGTGGGCTCCACAGGGTTTCGGCTTACCTTGACTGGGCCCCTATGGTGGAGCCACCCTCGGCATCGACACGGAGATCACCGCTCGCGCTCCCGGGACCAGGGGATTCACCCCGATCCCGAAACGCTGGGCGGTCGAGCGGACCTACGGCTGGCTCATGCTCCACCGCTGGCTGGCCCGCGACTACGAAACCCTCCCCGCCCGCTCCGAAGCCATGATCCACCTCGTCATGACCGACCTCATGGCCCGCCGCCTCACCGGCGAGAACACCATCTCCTGGCGCTACCCGAAGACTGTGATGAAACAGTTAATTCCGGAATGAAACAATGGGAGAAAGCGACCTCTGAGCGTTTTCACCCTTCAGATGCCCTTCGACGACCCCGGAGCTCCAGGGCAGAGTCAGGCCGGCGGTCACCGCGTCGAGCTCCTGGCGGAGGAAGCCGACGGAGCCCTTCATCGGCTTCGGTGCGGCCTGCTCGGCCTGTCGGATCCACTCCAGCAGCAGGTATCCACGCTGGTGGCGGACCAAGTCGGCGAACGCCCTGGGTGTATTGATCACGAGCGTTGTTAGCGCTGGCCGGACTTGATCATGGCGAAGACCTCCGGTGTGGTGGAGCTGTCTGGGACCGCACCGCACGGAGGTCTTCGTGTCCCACTCACCGGGGAGATCGCCGACGAGCAGTGGAGATCCGCCGTGGCGGCCGGCCTCGCCAGCAGTTGCGGCTCGAAGGAGTAGGGTAGGTCGGCGCCGCGGTAGCCGCCTGGAGCGAACTCCTCCCGCTTGTGGACCTGTTCAACCGCGTCCGCGACGTCGCCTCCGTGTCCCTGGTCTCCAAGGGAACCACGCGGTTGGAGCAGGACCTCGCCGGTCAGGGCCTGGACGGCCTTGCCCGCGCTGTGGTGAACACCGCCCGCATCGGCGTCGCGAAACCCAGCCTCCGCGTCTAGTGCATTGCTGCCGCACGCGTCGGGGCCACGGCTGAGCGCTGCCTGTTCATCCACGATACCCAAGCCAACGTCACCGCAGCCCGCGATGCAGGAATGGCCGCCCACCACTGCCGCGGCCTCGACGAACTGCGCATGGCGCTCGCGCCCCTGCTGAACCGGTAGCCCGCGGAGGGCTTTCTGCCCGCTGCGCTGGGACGCCTGCCTTTGAGAAGGTTGGATTCGAGACCTGGGTGCCTATCGATGCAGTGACGTTCCTTGAGGGGGGTGACGGGCCGGGGGTCAAGAAGATGAGTCCAGGTGAGGGGTGACCGGAGGCGAGGCGGCGGACGAGCTACTGCTGCGGATCAGCGCCGCCGTGCGCTGCATGCGGGAGGAGGGGCAACCCTGGGTTTGAATGACGCTGGTCCCAGGGCGCCGCATACGCGATGCACGTCCACGATTCAGTGACGGTGAGCCTCTGCCTTGTATGGCTGGCCGATCGTCGTCCCGAGCCCATTCGCTGAACGGTTCTCCGGAAGCGCGGGGACCGAGGTGACGTCGACCTGCCGATTCAGCCGTGGTCACCGTGTACGTCAACTACGGCGCAAACGCTGCCGAGCGGGTACCGGAACTCGACCCCGTTCCCTCTCGTCCGCGCCTGGCCTGTGACTGCTTCCGTTGAGGTGTCTGGTTGGATTCGGACATGGGCAAAGGTAGCCACGAGGAATCAGGGCTCTACAAGAGCACATGGAGCGACGCAGATTTCGAGGAGATGGGGTGGCACGACGCCACGATCCACGGCTTGTCCGTCCAGCCAACCAACGACATCCTGCCGCGTCTTCTCCTCGACCTTGACTACATCGTCCGCTGGGTCCACCCGGTCCCGCCCGCAACACACTTTTCGTTCTGGGTCTCACCGGCGACACTCGTCTTCGAAGATGTCTTCGACCTTGAGGGCGACCTCGACTTCAAGGGTCTGGCCCTGGACTTGGAGGTCGACAGGGTGCACCGGCTGGTGCCGGACGATGCCCGCCCGAACTTTTCGCACTGTCCGCTCTGGCACATCGAAGGCCACGCGTTCGACTTGAAATTCCGGGCCTCCGGCTTCCATCAGCACTTCCGGCAGCCTCCGAGGCTCGTATCCCGACAGGCATTGCCCTATGCCGAGCGCGGGGGTTGCGCCTTCACCGAGCTTGGCTTCAGCTGACTTGTGACCTTCCGAGCCATCTGCCAACAGTGAGCACAGCAACCGTGCCGACCCGACCTGGGCCGGCCAGATCTCAGACGCAGTCTGTTGCCGCCCGGCGCCACCACAGCACTGGGTTCAGGCCGCGATGCCGAGTTCGGTGCGGGTGCGGTGGATGAACTCGCGGACGGCCGGCTCGCGGCGCCAGGGTGCGGGTGCGGTGTTGAACTCGCGGACGGAGTCCTTGGCCCGGCTGGACTGGACGCGGGCGAGGATGTACACGGACCAGCTGCCGAGTTCCAGAGTTCCAGAGTTCCAGGCCCTGGTCGAGGTCTCGGGCCTGGAGGTGGGCGGTTCCCACGATCGTGAGGCGCATGCCGACTGAGCGGTCGGACCGCGGAAGACCTCGGCGGCGTCGGCGGAGATGCGGGCGTGGTGATAAAAGTCGATCCAGGCGGGCTCTGCGCCGCTGGAAGCCTCTGCCCGGCTCAGGAGGGTCTCGGAAGCCTTCAGGGCCCGTGAGGCGGCCTTGGCGTCCCTGTCGGGGGCATGGCACGGGCCTCGATCAGCTTGGCGAACGCCAGGCCCCTGGGGGCGGCCTGGCTCCTTGCCCGTTCGAAGGCGCCCTGGGCCATGTCGACAGCCTCGGAGGCGAAGCCCCGCAGCAGCGACTGCATCGCCATCGTGGTCGGGACATAGCCGCCGAGCTCGGCGTCCCCTCCCGCGCGGGCCAGGCGGAGGGCCTGGATGAAGTGCCGCTGGGCGACGTCGTGCTGACCGACGTCGAATGCCGTCCAGTCGGCCAGCCGCGACAAGCGGGTAGTGACTGTCGGGTTTGTGAGCTGGCGTCGGTTTCGCTGTCGGTGGTGGTGAGGTGGTGGCTGGGGCTGTTGACCGGGGGTGAGAGTGTGACGTGATGGTAGTGGCCGGTTGAGCCGTGCTCGGCGATCAGTCGCTCGTGATCACCGTATCGCCGTGTCTTTTGGCGGCTGCTCGGAGCGTAACCTGGAATCGGTGACTGGTGTCAGCGGGGTGAGGACGATCCGCTGCCGACTGGGCTGAGCTGTCCGTGGTGGGGGGTTTGGCGGAGCGTCGTTGTCCGGGTACTTCCTGCGGGTCCGTCCTATGGTCATGAATGCGTTGCAGCCTCGCGGTGTGCATCGTGGCCGGCATCCAGGGCCCCGGCCATGGGCTGCCCCCGCGCGCCGGGGCTCCTGCAGCCAAGGTCGGTGACCAGTTCGGCAGGGGGCCGGCCGCGTACTGCGCAGGACAACCGATTTCCCATAGGGCTTGTCAACTGTCGACGGTCACGTAATTTCCCCGGGCCGTGGGGGTGGCGGTGGCAGCTGCCGGGTGCCCGCTGGTGATGCGGAGTCCGGCGGGGTCGGTCCTGTGTGTCCGGCTGTGTTTCGGGGTTTTTGATGGATCGTGGGTGGTCCGCTGCCTGCCGTGATGCCGCCTGTATTCAAATCCGGTTGCCGTCTCGTGTCCGGCTGCGCATCCTGCTGGGATGCGCTTTTCCGTCAACATCCCGAACTTCGGTGACTTTGCAGACCCCCGTAACGTCGCGGCCGTCGCGGCTGCCGCCGAAGAGGCGGGCTGGGACGGGCTCTTCGTCTGGGACCACGTGCTGCACCGGCAGCACCAGGGGCGTCCCTTCGCGGACCCCTGGATGCTGCTGACCGCAGCTGCGCTGGCGACTTCCCGGATCCGGCTGGGCACCCTGCTGACGCCGGTTCCCCGTTACCGTCCGCAGCAACTGGCCCGCCAAGTGGCCACCCTGGACCGCCTCAGCGGCGGCCGGGTGACCTTTGCTGCGGGCCTGGGCGGTCCGATCGACGACGAATACCGCAGCTTTGGCGACAGGGCCGAGCCGCACGTCCTCGCCGAGCGGCTGGACGAGGGGCTGGAGCTGTTGCGGCGCTTGTGGTCCGGTGAGCCGGTGAACCATCACGGCCGGCACTACGAAGTCCGGGACGTGACGCTGCTGCCTGCAACCGTGCAGCGGCCCGGTCCGCCGGTGTGGATCGGCGGGTTCTGGCCGCGTCGAGCGCCCATGCGGCGGGCAGCGCGGTGGGACGGCGCGGTGCCGCTCTTCGAGACGGCCCGGCACGGGCATGTGCCCGATGTGGCGGAGGTACGGGACCTGGTCGGCTATGTACGCAAGCACTGCACGGCCGGGGCCGAGCGTCCTTTCGAGTTCGTGCTCGGCGGTGCCACGCCCCCGGACGCAGCGAGGGCCAGGGACGTGATCGGTCCGCTGCACGACGCCGGCGCCACCTGGTGGGACGAGCGACAGGTCCAGACCGGCCCCGGCCTGGACCGTCTCACTCCGGTGCTGCGCCGCATCGAGGCGGGGCCGCCGGTGGTCTGATCAACCCTTCGAGGTTGTGCCGGATGCGTTCATCCCTCTGGGGAATCGTGACTGCGAGGGTGGAATTAGGTGACGCTGATCATGCAGATCGTGGGGAGATGCGTGAGCGCCGGCATCAACTCAGGCCAGGCCGGATGTCTGTCAAGCCCGAAGCCGTCCGGGGGTCTTCCAGAAACTCCCGCCGAGGGGGAGTCGTCTGCGTGGCGGCCGTTGGTTCTGGGCAGTTCAGGTGGCTCGTTCCGGGCGGCGTGGTAGCTGGTTGGGGCAGCTGTGTTGGTTGGCCGGCCTGGCGGGGCACTCCTGCGTTGTCGGGGAGCTGGTGCATGTCCTGGACGGGGAGGCTAGGGCTGCCGGCGACGGCACTGGTGGTGTTGGGGTCGGCCAGTAGTTCGCGGATCCGGGGGAGGGGAAGACGTGGGTCCCGGGCGGCTGCCCGAAGAAATCTCGGGTCAGGGCTGAGCTGTTTCAGGAGTTGGGGGTCAGAGCGGGATCATGTAGCGCCAGGCGGCGTTGCTCCGGATCCGGGGAGTTCGCGAAACGGGCGGCCAGTCCTGCCGGCGGGAAGTGGGGGTTGGCGATGAGCATCTTCACAGCGCGGTGGCTGTCGTTGAGGTAGAGGTCGAGCAGCAGCTGTGGCGGTGGTTCGGGATGGAACTCGCACAGCAGGAGGCGCACGGCGAAGTCCTCGTCGCGCGCAAGCAGTTCGACCAGGTCGGGCGGCAGGGCTGGGCATACGGCGGCGCTGTGCCACAGCCATGGATGCGCGGAGGTCGCGCACTGCTGCAGGACATCGGCATCCTGTCGGGCGTTCCGCACTCAGTCCAGGGTGTCCAGGCGTGCGTCGGGTCCCAAGGTGTAGTCGATGGCCGCGCGTTCTGGCTCGGTCAGTTCCCATCGGGCGGAGACGCCGACCCGCACGTGCGGGTCGGGGTGGATGGCCAGTTGCCTGACTGGATCCGGCCGGGGGGAGGGGTTCGCGGCGACCGCCGCTGGGTGTGGGCCGGCCACCTGCTGCTCGGCGAGCTCACGCCTGAGCCGCCCGATCTGGAGTACCTCGGACATCCGCCAGGAGTCTTTGAGGTTTTCGGCCGGCCATGCCGTCCGGTCCGTGTCCTCGTGACTGACGCTCAGTGCGGCGGCCCGTCGCACGTCCAGGTCATCATCCTGGAGTAATGCCTCTCGTGTGGCTTCGGGCAGCCGGTCCCAGGCCCGGCAGGACGCCCGGCGAAAGAAGGCGTCCGTATGGTTCGCCAGGTCGGCCAGGATGTGGGCCGGCACTGCCGGCGAGGCGACGGCTTCGTGGCGGATGTGCTCAGGCGGATGCTCAAGCAGCCGCGTGTACGCCCGGTCAGGCAGCGGTTCCACCCGACCCCGCTGCGGCATCGGGCCTACGGCGAGGACAAGGGCGACCTTCGGGGACGGGTCATCGATGAGCCGGGCACGCTGAGCGGGGTCGGCGTTCGCGCTCTCGGCGAAGTCTGTCCGCAGGGCTGGGTCCGGGTCTGCCAGGATTGCGTCGACCACCTGCAGCGGCAGGTCCCTGCGCTGGGTGACGAATCTTCTGACGTCCCTGTCGTCGTGCCTGAGGAGCCGCAGCAGCACACTGCCCGGTGCGGCTGCGTTCCATGACAACGTTCTGAGCGCAGCATCAAGGTGATCGGCCATCCCGCCCCGGTCCAGCGATCAAAGACCGCCCGCCACCCGCCGCCCGCCGGTCGGGCGAAGCCTGAAAGCGGCCTGAGCGACCCGCTCCTACTCGTCGTTCCAGTCGTCATCGCCCTGTGGATCGTCCACTTCGGCCATGGTGGGAGCACGGTCAGCGGACCCGGGGACGGCGGTCTCACACGCAGGGTCACGTGCTGCGGTGGCGGCGATACGGCCGGCGGCTTCCCGGTCCGTCGGGGTCTGGCGTCCCATACCCCGGGCACCGCCCCGCGGCCAGATCCATTGCAGCCACTGGCCACGGCTTACGCGTAGAGGGCCTCCACGTCAGGTTCTCAGCTCCTGGGGGCCGGGCGGGACAGGCGGATCGCCGAGACGAGGAAGAAGATCCCGCCGAGCGTGGCGTAGCCGGCGAGGGTGGTCAGCGAGGGGTTGTCCTGTGTGGCGCTTCGGATGAAGGTCGCGCCGGCGAGGACGGAGATGCCGCCGCTGAGGATCATGGCCCACTGGCCGCCCATCGGCCGGCGCGCGATGCCCACGAGGAGCTGGATGAGGCCGGAGACGACCGCCCACGCGCCCCAGACGCGCAGCACGTCGGCAACGCCCGAGGTACTGGCGACCGCGACGCCGGTGGCGGCGAGCACGCTGGCGGCCATGTTGGCGTACAGGCCCTTGACCGGCCCGGCGGCGCGCGCCGACCTGGCGTCGACGACGGCCGCGGCCACGTCGAAGGCGGGATAGAGGAACAGCAGCAGCTTGGCCCCGACGGTGAGCTCGGAGCCGGACACCAGCAGGAGCGCGGCCCACACGGTGGCGAAGACGAAGCGGACGACGTACAGCCGGCGCAGGGCGGGCGTGGCACTGATGGGCTCGGCGGAGGCGGTGGATGCCATGGGTTCTCCAATGACTACGAGAAAGAGAGAGAACGATCTCTCTTGTCTGCAGCCTGGCACACGTTCTCCGCGAAAACAAGAGAGAGCGTTCTACCCGCTACAATGGGTGATATGGCAAAGACGGAAGCCGGCACAGGCACCGGCAGGCGAGTCTCCGAGGCTCGGGAACGGCTCCTGAGGACCGCCGGGCAGCTCTTCTACGCGGAGGGCATCCACACGGTGGGCGTCGACCGTCTGGTCGCCGAGTCGAAGGTCACCAACGCCACCTTCTACCGCCACTTCCGCAGTAAAGAAGACCTTGCCGTCGCCTACATCGCGAGCGTCGACCAGGCGATCCGCACCCAGATCGGCTCCCTGACGGCCGCGGACATGCCGGCCGACGCCATCCTGCGGGGCATCGGTGCGTCCCTGGTCGAGCAGATCCGCTCGCCCGGCTACCGCGGATGCGCCTTCCTCAACGCGGCAGCGGAATTCCCCGATCCCGACCACCCGGTCCACCGTGCCGTCGTGCGGCACCGCGCATGGTTCCTGGACACGATCACCGCACTGTTCGCCCAGATCACGGCCGCACAGGCCGAGCACGCCGGGCGGCACTTCGTCATGCTCCGCGACGGCGCGATGAGCGCCGGCTACCTCGGCGACCCTGTCCTGGCCGGCGAGACCTTGCTGCGCGGCATCGAAGGACTGCTGCGGATCCATACCGCCCGCGGGCTCGACGAGTGCGCCGCCTCCGCGCCCGGCCAGGCCCCTGCTCTCACGACGGTCTCCGACATCGAGTGCTCGCCGCCCGGCGCGTAACCGCGCTCGGGGCGCGACCGGCCGCGTTGAGCGCCGGGCGGGCCGAGGCGCGGTCTGCTGCCGACTGGGCTGAGCTGCCCGCCGTGGCGGCTTTGGCGGAGCACCGCTGCCCAGGTACTTCTTGACGGTCCGCCCCATGGTCACGAATGCGAGGCAGCCTCGCGGTATGCATCGTGACCGGCATCCGTGGCCCCGGCCATGGGTCCCGCGCGCCGAGGCTCCTGCTGCCAAGGTCGGTGACCGGTTCGGCAAGGAGCCGTCCGCGTACTGCGCAGGACACCCGACGTAATGCGGTGTCCGGAGTGACGGAATTCGCGGGGTGCAAGGTCAGTCGGTCGGGTGGCTGTCTCAGCGTTCCACTGCGGACCGCGGGACGGCGACGGGTCCCCGGGGGAGCCTTGGAACACCACGGGCGCGGGGAACTGCGCGACGGGCCGCAGCGCGCCCACTTGATCAGGGGCGGGGGAGCTTGGGGCCCTGACCGGTTCGTAGTCACCCTGCGACCTAGGGTCTGTCCGGCGGATCACCGCATCGTAGGCTCCAGGGCATGCACAGCACTCTGACGGAGCACGCGCGGTGTCTCTACGGAGACGAGTACCGGACGACGCCGGAGTGCGGTCGCGAGCACCAAGAGCACTACTTCGTCGAAGAGCTGACCTTCGCTGACGCGGATTCGATCCTCGCCATGCTGCATGAGCTCAGCCCGCACGTGGTCGACGGTTATGTGCCGGTTTGGGTCCGCAATCTGGCCTATCGGTTGGTGCTCCTGCAGCGCCCGGACGAGCCGGCGCTCATGCGGGAGGCTGCCGAGAACCTGTGGCTGCACGGCCCAGACTGGGACCACATCGCAGCGGATTTGACGAGAAGGGCGGACGCTCTGGAAGCGCGCTGATCACGGCTTGAGCCAGAGCCGGATCGAGGCCACGGTGACGGTGCCGTGGAAGACGTAGGCACGCTTGTCGTAGCGGGTTGCCACGGCTCGGGAGTGCTTGAGCCGGTTGATCGTCCGCTCGACTTCGTTGCGGCGCTTGTACATCTCCTTGTCGAAGCCGGCGGGTCGGCCTCCCCGGCTCCCGCGGCGTTGACCCAGAACCAGCAGCAGCCTGGCCACGAGGACACGAATCAGCAGCAGCCTGGGGTAACCCAGAACCAGCAGCAGCCTGGTGGTGCCGAGCAGTCGTCGACACAGTTGGCATGAGGCCGCTCAGCGACGGTTGTCGCCCGGCGGGAGGAGGCTGTCCGTCACCTGACGACCCGGCAGAGTGGGTGTGTCGGCGGCGAGGTGATCCTGCGCGGGGACCGGCAGCGGCCAGTACGGGTCTGATACTGGTGAGCTCGCGTAATCAACTGTCGCCAGTTCAGGCTGCGGCGGGCTTGCTGGTAACCGTCTGTGGTCTCCGGGAGGCGTCGGTGCTGGGACTCGCCGACCGGATGCGAGCAAACGATCACGGTGCTCAATGCTGCCCCCTGGTGGGCCGCGGCCTTCCGTGTAGCCAGCCCGGGCCGGGCTGCGTGGCGCTAGGGGCGTTGGCGTTGACACGTGATAGGGATTGCCCCGTCTTGTCACGGATTGGGGACAATCATTGGCTGATGGGAATGATGTTCTGATTGCGCTCTGGGAAGATCAGCGGGAGGCGGAGCGACAGACGGCGAACCAGAGGGCGACGCTGACGAACATCATCATTCTCGTTGTGGCTGCTGGGCTGGGATTCATCGCGAATACCGGTCTCCAGACGTCAATGCTCGTTGTGACGCTATCGATGTCGGCGCTCGGCTTCTATGGGGTGCTTGCCTGCCTGACGTTTTACGAGAGGTGCGAATTTCACGTTGGGCAGGCTGAAGGCCTGCGCAAGAAGATCGCCAAGCAGTTTCCCGCCCTGGACATCGAGGCTGGCCTGGCAGAGACCTGCTGCGCCCACCATGCTAGCTTCCGCCCCCGCCGGACGATCCGGAAACACGTGCTGTGGGTTCTGTTGCACGCTGCCATTGCGGTGGCTGGTGCGGCGCTCTCTGGGTGGATCATCTTCTCCTGATCACCTCACGGAATCGGCAGCGTGGGAGGGTTCGGGCCGTGCGGTGGCGTCGGATGTGTCCCGCTACTGCTGAGCTCGCGTCTCTAACCCTCTTCAGTTCTAGCTGAGGTCCAGCCGGTTGGTGACCGTAGGTGGTCTCCGGCGGCGTACCGGCTCCGGGCGCTTCCGGCCTCGGACGCGAGGCGGGTCGCGGTGACATGGTGGTAACCGAGCGCGTCGGCGACGACGGGAGCAGTGGCTGGCCGGCGCGTCGGCCTGGGAAGAGCCAGCGGGAGCCCGGGTTGGTCGCGGTGTTCATGTTGTCGCGGTGCTGGTCGAACACCTGCCCGTCCTCAAGGCTGAGGGAACCCCGCCGCCATCACCCAGCCCTCAGCGGTAAAGGCGCCAGGCCGGCACTGTCCCGATCAACGGCTCCGCACCACAGGGGGGCCTCTGTGAGCGATCCTTCTCGAGCATCCCCCCCAAGCTCTGTTACCGCTCCCTCGTCCTGATCAAGCGAGCCGACCGGGAAGTCGAGCACTTCCTGCTCGACGTGCTGCCGGAGGACTTCGACCGGCTTGAGGACATCGCCGGCGAGGCTCTGCTCACCTTCACACGCTGGGCGTTGATGCAGATTCCGTTGAGTCCCCTTCCTGCGGAATAGCAGGTTCAGTTGGCTGACCGCAGGTTCAGGTACTGCTCCGTGGCGTCCAGCCTGGTGGTGACCGCCAGTGGTCACCAGAGGCGTATCGGCTCCAGGTGCCTCCGGCCTCGGAGGCCAGCTTGGCCGTGGTAACCCGGTGGTAGCTCAGAGCCTCGGCGACGACCGGGGCGGGCATTTCCAGCACGTGCTGCCGGATTGCGGCGGTGCGACCGGTGGTGGTGGGAATGCCGAGGTCGTTGACAGTGCTGAGGCGCGAACCGTCCGGTGAGGCAGCTGTCGACGCACCGCAAGACCACCGAACAACCGAAGGTCGCCGCACGGGCAACCCTGCATCACCCGAAGCGAAGGGACATCTGTATGGAAGCTTCGCCTGCGTGATCTCGACCGTTCAGCCGAGCGCGCGCCTGGCGGAGTCTCGGGACCGGGGATCGGCCATGGCGAGACTTCTCCCATGAGAGTCAGATGCCTGCAGATCATCCACCCCGCAGCCGACATCCCGGTCGCGGAGTTCGACGGGATCCGCGTGGGTGGTGTCTACCCGGTTGCGGAGATGGTCACCTCCGACATCGACTGCCAGATCCGCGTACTCGGCCCCGACGTACCCGACCCCGGACTGCTCTGGGACCCCGCCGACTTCGAGACAGTGGACACCCGAGTACCACCCGGCTGGACCCTGGTCATCATCGGCGGCCGCACCCGCCTCGCAGACGCCCGCTGGCAGCGCCCCGGCTTCTGGACCGACTACGACCACGGCGACCCGCAGGCCCGGGCGGACTACGACCACGTGAAGCGCGAACTCCTCGCCACCGCCCCGCCACCCGAGTTCTGACCACTGCGCCCGGGGTGCCCCTCTCCCGCGTCCGGATGGTCCGGTCGCAGCCCGACGGCGGCGGATCAGATCAACTGAGACAGCGGCCGACATCCGCGCTGGAGAGACCAGACCAAGTGAGAAACCTGGTTGAGTCGGTCAGCGGTCGCCGGGCACGATGAGCACGCTGATCAACTACGGCTTCGAGGGAGAGACCATGTCGAAGATTCCGACTGACCTGCGGTTCGCCATGTCGCACGAGTGGACTCGCTCGGAAGCGGACGGCACTGTGACGGTCGGCCTCACCGACCACGTCCAGAGGGACCTCGGCGATATCCGGTTCGTGGATTCGATCGGGATCGGCAGGGTTCTGGCCAAGGGCGATATCGCCGGCCTCGTGGAGTCGGTCAGGGCCGCACTGGATGTCCACGCGCCGATCGGCGGCGAGTTGATCGCCGTCAATGGGGTGTTGGATGACCGCCCGGAGTCGATCAACATGGATCCCTACGGCGCATGGATCTTCAAGCTCAAGCCGTCCAACACGGCCGAGCTCGACGAGCTCCTGGACGCTGCTGGCTACAGGGCCGCCGTCTATGGGTGAGCGCAGCGAACCAACGTCACCGCTGACAAGCGCGTATGGGAACGTGCCAGCGACGGACAACCTCGTCACTTCCACGGGGAGATGACTGGTTCACCGCTCGCCTTGTCCGGTGAGACTCCCTCACGTTTGTCGAGACCGGACTGCTGGTCTGGGCTGTCTCACCCGGCCTTGTCCCTGACGTGCGGACCGGACGGTCAGGTGAGACAGCGACAAGATCTCGCGAGACGGGACACGCATCCGCGCCAGTACACAGCCTCGCTCCGGCTGACCGGTTGTCACAAACGGTCGTTTATGAAATGAGCTGGGGCCGTCGGATGCGTAGGCTCAGGGCCGTGGCTGATCAGATACAGAAGATCGTGACGGGGCTGCCGGACCTGAATGACGTCACCGGCGTATGGGCGGTGGCCGATGGCCGGGCCGCGCAGGGGGATGCTGCCTTTGCCGCGGACCTTGGCATCGCTCTCGCCAGGACTTACGGCACTGGGGGGCAGATGTGGCAGTACCGAAGCGTCTTCGACCATCTGCTTCGACTGTTGGCCACCACCGCCGGTCCCGAGAATGTCACCCAGGCGCTGCGGCTGATCTCCTCGGATGAGGTCACCAGCAGGAAGCTGGATCGTTACACGGCTTCGTTGCTGGCTTCCACCCACGAGGCGACCGACCTGGCTGCGGCGTTCACCGGCCGCGCTTCGGAGGAGCTTCGGGCCTGCCTGGTCCATGAGCTGGTTCTCAGGGGCGTGTTCGTCGAGGACACGCCGGGGATCGCGGGTTGGGCGACGTCGCCGCATTGGAGTCATCACCCGCTGGGCTGGCTGCCCCTGACTCTGTCCGGCGTGGAGGGAAATGCGGATCTGCCGAGCTACAGCATCCGTGGCAGCAGCCACTCGATGCCGTACGGACCGTCAGAGAGCCGCGAACTGGCGGTGACCGCCGACGCGCGCGTCCCGTCTGCGGAGGAGACGACAACGCAGGCCGCTGCCAAGGCGATGGGCAGGGCAGTGGCGAGCTGGGCCGAAGAGTCCAACGGGCGTATCGAGGCACGCGTGTTCGGCCTCGCGGAACCCCTGGACGCCGAGTCGGTCCCGACCGCGCTCCTGACGCTGGGGCTGGAGTGTCTGCACGGAGCGGGGAAGGAGACTCCTCTGTCGGTAGCTGTCCGTCCGCCGGCACAGGCATGGCGAGTGCTCTTCGCGGCGGCGTCGACGGGAGGGGCATACAATTCCGGTTCCTATGGCGCCTACGGCCGATTGGCGGCCTGGCGGTCCCTGGCCGCGCTGGCCGGAAGCCCAGAGGGCTCCACCGTCGCTGAGGTCGAAGCACATGTGCTGGACTGCATCTGGCACGGCTTCGGTGCCGACACGAAGTGGTTCGAGCAGGTGGCCTGGGACATCGGTCTAGCCGCGCTTTCCTCAGGCCGTCGGCGCCTGGCCGTGCTTGCCGCGACCGATACCGACTGAGGTGCCCGTGGTTCGTGTGTCGAGGAGCTGGACCAAGTGAACTGCGCCGAGCCCTGCCGGGATCAGCGATTCTCCAGCGGGTCGGCCTGGCCGAGCAGCTCCGCGAGCGGAGTGCCGGTCCGAGTGGCGACCCTGCGGCGGGCGCACAGCTGGGCACGGGTACGGCCCGCCCGCAACCGCACGGCTCGAAGCCCTCGTAGCGCAACCCGGCGCCCAGGACCACCGCGACGACCGACCATGCCTTCCGATTACTGCGGCGAGGTGCCGCGAAGTCGTGGCCAGCACACAGCAGCGGTCCGGCGCGGCGCGGGCGGGCTGTTCATCCGGTGCGCCCTCTGGGTCTGGCGCACCGGGGAAGAGTGTGCCGGCGTCGGGGACTGGCGTACCTGCAGAAGCGACAAAGATTCCGGTGGGTGCGGGGCCACAGGAGACGTACACGGTGCAGCAGCAGCCGTCTGTGGGCAGCTGCCACTACCGGTACGAGCAGGGCGAGCCCCTCGAGGACCCGGCGTGCACACCAGGTGCGGCCTCGCCGGCCGTGACGCAGGAGAACCTGGGGTCGACGATCTGCCGTAAGGGCGGTTACACCAAGAACGTCCGGCCGCCGGAGTCGGTCACTCGCAAGGAGAAGCAGCTCAATGCCGCCTCCTACGGCTACAAAGGCAGCCTCGGGGACGCCGAGTACGACCACCTGCTATCCGGCGTCACCCTGACACCGTGGTGAGTTTGACCAGGTGTCAATGTGGGCGGCATGCCGCTATCGATGGCGCAGTTCGACGGTGCGGCCGGATTGCCGTTCGAGGGTCTGGGACGGACCGTGGCTGTCGCCTTCGAAGTTCAGGGGTGACCTCGTGGCCGAGAAGCTGAGCAACTTCAGTGGGCACTCAGCCGGGTGTCCGTCCAGTCGATGATGAGCTTGCGCTCGGCGAAGAGCCACTCGCCGTCCTGCTTGGCGAAGGTGTCCTCGTAGCGGATCGACATGAGGACGAGTTTGCGACCGTCGTCGCCTTCGAGCAAGTGGTGGGCGAGGCAGTAGGTCTCGCCGGTGGCTCGGCCTGCCTCGGGGGCGACGTCAATCGTGCTCTGGCCGTTGAAGTGCATCGTCGCGACGTACTGGTTCAGCGACACGAAGCCCTCGACGTGGGCGTCGCGGCCGACCAGTACCTGCACCGGCTCAGAGGTGGACGGGGCGGCGGTGTAGACCAAGGTCCTGGCTTCCGGCGCGTACAGCGCGGCCTGGCTGCCGGGCTGCCGGCGATCGGCGAAGTGGGCGTAGGCGTCGATCAGTTCGCGGATGGCGAGCCGGTCCGCCGCTTCTTCCGGGGTGATCGTGGTGTGGGAACTCATGTTGGTCTCCTCCTCATGGCGTGCTGTACAAGTGGTGTCAAGCAGTACGAGGCGGCAATGCGACGACCTGCCGGCGCGTGCGCCGGCAGGCAGGGCGTCGTCGCGCTGCACGTCATGCGGCGCTGAGGCCGCCGTCGACGGGCAGCGCCACGCCGGTGACGAAGCTGGACTTGTTCGAGGCCAGCCACACCACGGCGTCGGCGATCTCGCTGGGCTGCGCGATCCGGCCGATGGGGTGGTTGGCGATGAGCGGCAGGATGTAGTCGTAGAACTCCCCGGACGGGGCGTGCAGCAGCCCCGTGTCGAAAAGGCCGGGGGCGACCGCGTTGACCTGGATGCCCTTGGCCGCATAGTCGAGGGCGGCGCTGCGGGTCAGACCGATGCCCGCGTGCTTGGAGGCGACGTACCCTGCGTGGCCGGGGACACCGAGCAGTCCCGCGCCCGAGCCGATGTTGACGATGGAGCCGGAGCCCTGGCGGTTCATGAGCTCGAGCTCGTACTTCATGGCCAGGAACGTACCGCGCACGTTGGCAGCGAGCATCTCTTCCACCATCTCGCTCGTCCACTCGTGCGTCGGCAGTTACGCCGAGCCGTCGTAGCCCGCGCTGTTGACGGCGACGTCGAGCTGTCCCTCGCCCGCCGCGGCCTCCACTGCGGATCGCACCATCGACCCGACGGTCACGTCGCACTTGACTGCCTGCGCCGACCCGCCGATCTCGTTGATCGCGCGCACGGTGCCTTCCAGCGACTCCTCGGTCCGCCCGGCGACGGTGACGAAGCACCCCTTCGGCCGCCGGGGCTATGGCGCTCGCCCGGCCGATCCCGGAGCCTCCGCCGGTGACGAACGCCCGCTTTCCTTCGAACAGCTTGTTCATTTCTGGAATCTCTTCTCGTACGTGTGCTTCTGGTGTGAACGGGACCGGCGTCAACTGTTGGGCTGGTCCTCGGAGGTGAGCTCGGTGAGCCGGCGGACCTCGTCGTCGGACAGGCGGAGCTTGGCGGCGGCCATGTTCTCGGCGAAGTGACCGGGCGTCGTCGTGCCCGGGATCGGCAGGCTGTTCGGCGACCGGTGCAGATGCCAGGCGAGCGCGACCTGCTGCGGTGTCCCGCCCTGGCACTGGGCGATGGCCTGTACCTCTTCCCTGATATGCGGTGCGGGGCCGTCGATCCGGGTCGGTCCCCAGGGGGAGAACACGACGTCGGCGCGCTCGGCGGCGGCCAGCTGGGCGGCGCCGGCCCGGCTGGCGAGGTTGTACTCGGCGGTGATTGCGGCAATGTCCACGATGCGGCGGGCCGCTTCGAACTGGTCGACGGTGACATTGGACAGGCCGATGTGGCGGATCAGGCCCTGTTCCTTGAACTCGGCCAAAACGCCGACTTGGTCCTCGAATGGTGCGTCGGTTGCCCTTCCGCTGTGGAGGTAGTACAGGTCGATGCGGTCCAGGCCGAGGCGCCGCAGGCTCATGTGCACGCACTGCCGCAGGTAGTTCGGATTGCCGACCGCGCCGAGGGTGTCGTACGGGTATCCGACGCGGACGAAGCCGCCCTTGGTCGCGATCACGAGGTCGTCGGGGTACGGATGGAGCGCCTCGCGGATCAGCAGCTCGTTGGAGTGCGGCCCGTAGACGTCGGCGGTGTCGATGAAGGTGACGCCCGAGTCGACGACCTGGCGCAGCAGGGCGATCCCGCCGTCGTGGTCCGGGTACTCGCCCCAGACCTGATCGCCGGTCAGCCGCATGGCGCCGAAGCCCATCCGGCCGACGGTCAGCTCTCCGCCGATCGTGATCGTCTCGGTGGTCGGTTCTGTCGTTGTGGACATGGGTCTCCTTGTTCGAGTGGTGGCGGATTTGGTCAGTGCTGCCGGGGCTCTGCGTCGGTGTCGAGGGTCGCGAGCATCCCGGCGGGGTAGCGGCCGCCGACGGCTGTGCCAATGGGGGCGGCGTCCTCGAGCGCGGCGCGGTCGGCGTCGGTGAGGACGATGTCGGCGGAGGCCGCGTTGTCCTCCAGGTACTGGATCCGGCGGGTACCCGGGATGGGCACGTGGCTCTGGTCGAGGAGCCAGGCGAGGGCGAGTTGCGAGGGCAGCACGCCCTTGCCGGCGGCCACCTGGCCGATCGCGGCCACCAGCCGCAGGTTGGCGTCGAGGTTCTCGCCCTGGAAGCGCGGGTCGTGGCGCCGGAAGTCGCTGTCGTCGAGGCCTTCGAGGCTGGTCAGCGCGCCGGTGAGCATGCCGCGGCCGAGCGGCGAGTAGGGGACGAATCCGATGCCGAGTTCCCGGGCGGCTTCGAGGACCCCGTTGTGCTCCACGCCGCGCTCGAAGAGCGAGTACTCGTTCTGCACGGCGGTGAGGGGGTGCGTCGCGTGGGCGCGTCGGATGGTGGCGGCGGATGCCTCGGAGAGGCCGATGTGGCCGACTTTGCCAGCAACGACCAGGTCCGCCATGGCGCCGACGGACTCCTCGATCGGGATTTTCGGGTCGATGCGGTGCAGGTAGAGGAGGTCGATCTGTTCCACCCCGAGGCGGCCCAGCGAACCGTCCACGGCGGTGCGCAGGTGCTCTGGGCTGCAGTCGACGGCGGGTCGGCCCCCGTCGTGGGTCACCATGTTTCCGTCGTCGTCGAAGACGAAGCCCACCTTGGTCGCGATGCGTACCTGTTCGCGGACGGGGGCCAGGGCGGAGCCCACGAGGCGCTCGTTGTGGAACGGCCCGTACGTCTCGGCCGTGTCGAACAGCGTCACCCCGAGGTCGACTGCCCGCGCGAGGGTGGCACGGCTCGCCTTGTCGTCGCTGGGCCCGTACGTGGTGCTCATGCCCATGCAGCCGAAGCCCAGGGCGCTGACCGTCAGACCCTGACTGCCGAGTTTTACGCTCTTCATCGTTGTCACCTGTCCCATCCGGTGTGCTGGTGGCGGCCCCGCATGCGGTTCAGGGCCGGTAGCTCCAGAGTGGTTTTCAGGAGGTCCCTTGCCCCCAGGCAAGTCCCTGGGAGGACCCCCGGGTCCCGGCGGGCAGGAAGCCCCGGGCAGGCACGCAACCCCCGGCGAGACCCGGGGAGCGACGGCACTGCGATCCGAGTGCCGGACCTCGGCCCGCGCCCGTACCCTGTGTGCATGTCCAGATCGCGGAGTGCTGCCTTCATGGGGCGCGCCCGTGAGCGGATCGAACTCGACGCCCTGCTCGCCGACGCCCGTCACGGGGCCGGCTCGGTCCTGGTCATCCGGGGCGAGGCCGGCATCGGCAAGACAGCCCTGATGCGGTACTGCGCACGTCAGGCGTTCGGGTTCCAGGTCCGAGAGGTCTGCGGCGTCGAGTCGGAGATGGAGCTGCCGTTCGCCGCGCTCCACCAGCTGTGCGCGCCGATGCTCGACCGGCTCGACGTCCTGCCGGCTCCCCAGCAGCAGGCGATCCGGGTGGCCTTCGGGCTGGCTGGCGGAAGTCCTCCGGATCCGTTCATCGTCGGCCTGGCGACGCTCGGCCTGCTGTCCGAGGTCGCGGCCGAGCGGCCGCTGGTCTGCCTCGTCGACGACGCCCAGTGGCTGGACAGCGTGTCCAAGCAGGTGCTCGGGTTCGTCGGCCGGAGGCTGAACGCGGAGTCCATTCTGCTGCTGTTCGCCGTCCGGTCAGACACCGGGGACGCCGATGACCCGGGGTTCGCCGTGTTGCCGGGCCTGACGCTCGGCGGGCTGACCGACGAGGACGCGCGCGAGCTGCTGACCGCGACCGTTCCCGGGCGTCTGGAGGGACGGGTCCGCGACCGGCTGATCGCCGAGACCCGCGGGAACCCGCTGGCCCTGGTGGAGCTGGCTGGCGGGATGAGCCCGGAGGAGCTGGCCGGCGGCTTCGCCGGCCGACCGTCCATGACCGGCATGCTGCACGACCTCTACCTGCAGCGGATCGCGGGCCTGCCCGAGGCAGCGCGGCTGTTCCTGGTGCTGGCCGCGGCCGACCCGACCGCCGACCCCGTACTCGTGTGGCGTGCGGCGCGCGTCCTGGGCCTGGGACGCGAGGAGGCCGCGGCCGCCGAGGCGGAGCAGTTGCTCGTCATCGATTCGTTGGTGCGCTTCCGGCATCCTCTGGTGCGGTCGGCGGCGTATGCGGCAGCAAGCCCGGAGCAGCGCCGAACCGCACACCAGGCGCTCGCCGAGGCGACGGATCCGCAGGCCGATCCCGAACGCCGGCTGTCGCACCGGGCCGCAGCCGCCACCGCGCCGGACGAGGACATCGCCGTGGAGCTCGAGCGGGCGGCGGGACGGGCCGAGGCCCGCGGCGGCTTGTCGGCCGCCGCCGGGTTCCTGCAGCGGGCGGCGACGCTCACCGAGCGTCCCGGTACGCGGGCGGACCGTACGCTGGCGGCCGCGTCGGCACACCTGCAGGCGGGTTCGCTGCGGACCGCCGCAGGGCTGGTGGCCGAAGCCGAGGCGGAGGCGGACACCGACCTGCAGCGGGCCCTGGTGGCGCGGCTGCGGGGGCAGATCGACTGGGCCGCGGTCCCCGGGCGGTCAGCCCCGGTGCAGCTCCTGCGGGTCGCGACGCAGCTCGACGGGCTCGACGCGGGTCTGGCGCGGGAGACTACCTCGACACCTGGGCTGCTTCCCTGGTCGCCGGCCGGTTCGCCGACCCCGGCGGGCATCTTCCGGAGGTGTCACGGGCCACCCTGCAGTCGCGGGCCCTGGCGGAGCCGTCGCCCGGCCCGTCCCACCTGCTGCTGCGCGGCCTGGCGACCCTGATCGACGAAGGGCCGGCCGCCGCGGCTACGAGCCTGCGTCAGGCCGTCGACGCGTTCGTGCACGACCCCGATCCCGGCTGGTTCCAGAAGGGCGCCAACCTCGTCGCGACGGCCGCCGTCCTGCTGTGGGACTTCGACACCTTCGCCCTGCTGAGCGGGCGCTGGACGGAGCATGCCCGCGCATCGGGCGCCTTGGCTCCGCTGGTTGGTTCCCTTGGCGTGCGGGAGCTGGTCACCGCGTGGAGCGGCGACCTGAAGGCGGCAGCGGCGCTACGGGACGAGGGCGAGACGATCGCCGCAGCGACCGGGACGAGGATGTTCCCGCTGGGAGCGGCGTTGCTCGCCGCATACCGGGGCCACGCGGACGAGGGCATCCCGCTGATCGAGGCGACGGCCGCCGCTGCGGTCGAGCGCGGCGAGGGCATCTCCTTGCAGGCCGCGCACTGGACGGAAGCGGTGCTGCGCAACGGACTCGGCCAGTACGCCGAAGCGGTGGCAGCCGCGGAGCGGGCCGTCGACGAGACGTACCTGCCGCAGATCACCTGGTGGGTGCTCCCCGAACTGATCGAGGCGGCCGTCCGCGCCGGAAAGCGGGACGTCGCCGAGCAGGCGCTGCGACGACTGACCCGACACGCGGGCGACTCGGACTGGCCGGTAGGCATCGAGAGCCGATGCCGAGCCCTGCTCACCGACGGCACCGCAGCAGAGCCGCTGTACGCCGAGGCCATCGAGCGGCTCGACCGCACGCCGCTGCGCCCCGAAGCCGCACGGGCACGGCTGCTGTACGGCGAGTGGCTGCGCCGCGAGCAACGGCCCACTGACGCTCGCGACCAGCTCAGGGCCGCCCACGAACGGTTCTCCGCCATGGGCGCGGAGGCGTTCGCCGAACGGGCCCGCCGCGAGCTGGCCGCGGCCGGCGAGAAGATCCGCAGACCGGAGTCCCAGGCTGCCACCGGGCTCACGTCGCAAGAGGAGCACATTGCGCGCCTGGCCCGGGACGGACGCACCAACCCGGAGATCGGCGCCGAGCTGTTCATCAGCGCGCGGACCGTCGAATGGCACCTGCGGAAGATCTACATCAAGCTCGGCATCACGTCACGCAGAGCCTTGCGGGAGGCGCTGCCGACCCTGGGCGACGGATCCTCAGCCGGGCCGCGCTAGGTCTGGCCAGGTCCGGCGCAGAGGTCCGCCGCCTCACCAGGCTTGATCTGCCGCCCGGACGAGGATTTCGTTCACCGCGACGCGGTGCGGGCTGGTAACGATGAACGCCACGCTGCGCGCCACGTCCTTCGGCGCCAGACGCTCGATCTTCCGGACCTGCGCCTCGCCGTCGACGCGTTGCTCCTCCGGCGCCTGCGGGGTATGTCCGATGCCCACGGTACTGGGCACGACCACGCTCACCCGGAGCCGCTGCGGCTGCAGCTCCTGCCGCAGAGACTCGGAGAAGGCCACCACGCCAGCCATGGTCATGGAGTAGACGGCCGTCCCGGGGCGAGCCACCCGCCCTGCGGTCGAGCCGATGTTGACGACGTCGGCCACGTGCCGCGGGTCCGAGGCAGCGGCTTTCGCCAGGTGCGGTTGCGCGGCCCGGGTGACGTAGAGCAGCCCCAACTGGTTGACCGCCACCATCCGCTCCCACTCGCCCGGCGGGGCGTCCTCGACGGGGCCGACGACCATGGCGCCAGCGTTGTTGACCACGGTGTCCAACCGACCGAAGCGGGCCACGGTCTTCTCCACCGCCCGGGCCACCTGCCCTCGGTCGGTCACATCCGCCTCGACACACAGCGCGGGAGGGCCCACGTCGAGCACCTGCCGCGCCACGGCCTCCAGACGGTCGCGCCGCCGCGCCACCAGGGCGACCTGGGCTCCCTGCTGCGCGAGCGCGATGGCAGTCGCTGCACCAATGCCGCTGCTGGCCCCGGTGACCAGGACCACGGTGCCATCCAGTCGCTCCATGATCGCCTCTTCCCACTTCTGCTCCGCCCGTGCTCCAGCGCGGCCGGTGTCCTCTGCCGCATGCTCCCGACCCGGCGGTGGGGGGGGGGGGGGGGGGGCGGGGGCGCGCGCCCCCGGCCGGCCGGCGGGGGGGGGGGGGCCGGCGCCCCGCCCCCCCCCCGGGGGGGCGGGCCCCAGGGGGGAGGATGTAA
>NZ_JBIATY010000007.1:0-215958 GCF_042892235.1 Streptomyces sp. NPDC001816 | reverse complement strand
CGTCGGGCTGCGGGGCGCGGCCCGCGCCCCCCCCCCCCCCGGCCCGCCCCCCCCCCGCCCCGCCCGCCCCCGCCGCGCCCCCCCCCCCCCCCCCCCCCCGGGGGGGGGGGCCCCCCGCCCCCCCCGGGCCCCCCCACCCCGGTGGCCATCGGTGCGCGGCGCGACGGCCCTGCCCTGCCAGCAGCAGGGTGGCTCAGCCCATTGGATGATCACTTTCAAGGGCAGGCCACCGCTGGTGCTGCATCGACGTGCCCACTAGATTCCTCGCGCATCCAGCTTGCGTCTCAGGACCAGCAGCTCACCGTGGGCAGCCTCGAGAGCGGCCCGCAACTGAGTAACCTCCTCACGGTGTTTTCGACGGTCGGTTGCCAGTTGCTGGGTGAGCCGACGGACCAGGACGCTGGCAGCAGCTTGGGAGTCTAGGATCGTGAGCTGCATCAGTGGGAGTGGCGTTGCGGCGCGATCGACGAAGGTCTTCAACTTGGGGACGCAGGGTGGGGTGTCGGTAGATGAAGTCGGTGGATACACCTGCCGCCCGGGCGATGGAGGCGACGCTCACGGGTTGCTGCGACGCGCGGGCCTGTCGCAGCGCTTTCTCGACGGCACTCTCGGCTTGCTTCCGACGCTGCTCGGTGGCCTTCGCAAGAGCCTCAAGGCTGCGGCTCATGGCGCCTCCAGGGTGTCGTGGTCAGGGTCCTGTGGGAGCAGTCGTTGCGGAGCGCCGGCACCGCGCACGGCTGTGGTCGTGCCATCGCAGTGGCGTATGCAGTCGAGGGCGAGCAGGATGCCGTCCAGGGCCGCGATCTCCTCGGAGCGGCCACGGAGCCAGATGTTGTCGTGGGCCATTGGGTGGCCGAAGCGCTGTGTGTGGGCCTGCTGGCGACGGTCGATGAGGCTGGCGGTCTCCTCACGTTGCTGTTGGAGTACGCCGGCGAAGGTGGCGTCAGTGACGAACTTCGTGCAGGACAGGCAGGCGTTGCCCTTGTCGCAGGACTGGCGGGGCGGCAGTGTGCAGTAGCCGTTGGGGAGGATCCGGTCGGTGCGCTGGTACAGGGCGAGCGCTTCGAACATCTCTCGCAGGTCGCGATCGTATGTCCTGCCGCCGGCAGTGACCTTCTGGTAGCGCAGGAATTCCCGCTCCGCGGTCGTGGACAGAGTCCGGGCGTAGTGCAGGAACATCGCCGGAGTCTTGTGGCCCATGTAGCGCATGGCCACGTGAAGGGGGATCCCGGCGTTGAGTAGGCTCGTGGCCTTGGTGTGGCGGAAGGTATGGGTCTTGGAGATCTTGATCAGGTGACCCTGGTCATCGCGCAGGTCGATGGCGGCGGCGAAGGCCGTCAGCCGTGAGCGGGCTGTAGCCGGGGGATAGGAGTGGTCCCCGTTGCGGTTGTTCCGCTTGCCCAGGAACAGGTACTTCGGGGCGATGCCGGCCCGGTTCTGATCGACCATGAAGGACCGCGCGTCCCGCTGCTGCTCACGAACCAGGTCCAGGGTTTCCTGGTCGATCAGGATGGTGCTGTCATCGGTGATGATCTTCGTCTGCTGGTAGCGCAGCCGCGCGACGTGGCCGTCCGGGTCTGGGAAGGGAATGGCCACGATCGGATCGAAGTCAAGCAGGGTGATCTCGCTGATCCTCCTGCCGGTCTTGATCAGCAGGCCGACAATGCGGACCAGCTGTTCGTCGGCGAATCCGCCCTCGTCCTTGGGCTGAGCGAGAAGGCCGCTGTGCTCGGCGATCCGGCTGATCACAGCATCGCTGAGGACGCCATCGGGCGGCGGTGCTTTCGGGCCGGTGGGCCTGTCGCCGTAGCGGAACAGCACGGCGTGCTGCGGGCCCAGCCAGAGCCAGCGCGGTTCGCCGAGGGCGTCGGCCGCTTCCTGGCGTTCTTCGAACAGGAATCGGTAGAGCTGCTCCAGCCCTGTCATCGCCGCGCGGCGCTGGATCTGCCCGAGCTGAGCGCCTTTGTTCGCTCCGCCCGTGCAGCGCTGCTGGTTCAGCCACTGCCGGAAGCCCTGGACCCACCGCCCGAGCTGGCGCTGGTCGTCGACCAGGTGCGGGCCGTCGCAGCCCACTGCATCGAGGTAGCGCTGGAACCACGAGAGGTTCACCTGGCGAGTGAAGGCGCTGCTCCAGGTGTAGACACCACGCTCCGCCCTGCCGGGGCACCGACGACTGCAAGGCATGGGAAGAATCCGGTGCCAAGGCCGCCGTCGGCAACGCCACGACGATCGCCGACGGCGGCTATCCAGGCACGGGCCGTTCCCTGGTTCGAGCACGACAAGGACGACAGAGCTGCGGCGTCCCGGCAGCGATCTCGAACCCGGAGGACTCGTCCCAAGGAACCGCCCCCCACAGGCTCACCACGGCGGCCCAAATGCGGTGCAGCAGAGCCCAGTCGGGGTTGTCCCCACTGAGGGTGACGGTGGCTAGCAGGTCGCATCCCCAGATGCCCCGCTCGTCATTAGGCGATGCAGCGATCACAGACTCTGCGATCTCTGCTACGCCCACATGTACTTCCAGTGTCAGCAAGTCCGCGACTGGCCTGTCGCTGTCGCTGGAACCAGTACCGAGCCTGAACGCGGCCACCGAATCCTCGAACGGCCCCAACCACTCGCCCAGCAGACGGTCGCCGCCCTCCAGCAGGTGGTCCAGCAGGCGATCAAGCGCCTCGTCGCCTCTGTCTTCCCCAGAGCGGCAGAAGAAGCTGAGTTGGTAGGCCACGATTCCCCCGTCGTCCGCGCTTGACCAGAAGTGTTTGCACTGCGTCATCATGCACGCCGCACTTGTGATCGCGGTCGGCGGAGTCTTTACGACTGGGTCAAGCTGCCCGCGGCGGTGCGCGTCCTTGCTGGTGGGCTTTAGGGGTTTTCCCTGGGCGGGGCCGTGACCTGCGGAAACAGGGAAAGGGGTCGGTCAGGACGCGTCCGCCAGAGCCTGCGCATTCGCCTCGGGCTCCTTCGGCGCGGCGGAGGTTGTCTGCTTCGGGCTGCCGCCACGGCTGAGGTGCACACCGATCGCTGACGTTGCCAGGCTCAGTACGGCGGCTGCGCCCCAGGCGATCCGGAAGTCGTGACGTGAGGTGGCACCAACGTGGGAGCCACCGAGCACCGTAACCAGGACCGCGACGCCGACCGTGGCCGAGATCTGGCGGACAGAGTTGACCAGCGCCGACCCGGTCGCCACACGGTGCCCCGGCAGGGCGTGCACACCGGCCGCCACCAGAGTGCCCAGGGCCAGACCGATGCCCGTGCCGGTCAACAGCTGGCTGGGCAGCAGGTCACGCACATAGTCCGGCGTGACGGACGCGAAGCAGGCGCGCCAGACCATGCCGCCGGTGAACAGCAACCCGCCCACGGCGACCAGTGGACCGTGCCCGAAGCGCTGCGCGGCGCGGACGGTCAGAAGGGTGACGACCGGCACGAGGGCGGGACCCGGGACCAGGGCGACACCGGTGCGCAGAGCGCTCCAGTGCCAGACTTCCTGGCACCACAGCACGTTCGACAGCAGCATGATCGCGAAGGCGACGCCGAACACGAGGCTGCCCGCGTTCGCCGCTCCGAAGCGCGGCAGCCGCAGCAGGTCCAGCTCGAACAGCGGGCGGGGGTGCCGCAGGGACCTGGCGACGAACGCGGTGCCGCTGATCACGGCAACGGCCAGGAGCAGCACGGTCCTGCCGCTCGTCCAGCCCCAGTCGGGCGCCTGCACCAGCGCCCCGGAGAGTGCCGCGACCGACGAGATGAGCAGCGGGGCGCCGAGGAGGTCGGGCAGCGGCCCGGCCTCCCGGGCGGCCGGCTTCGGCAGCACCGCTCGGCCGGCGAGGATCGCCGCGATGCCGATGGGCACATTGACGGCGAAGACCCACCTCCAGTCGACCTCGACCAGGAGGCCGCCGGCGACGGGCCCGGCGGCCGCGGCAAGTCCGCCGACCGCAGCCCAGCTCCGGGTGGCGTGGGTACGGCGCTCGGCCGGCACCGTCGCCAGCAGCAGGGCCAGGGACGTCGGGATCTGGGCGGCCGCCCCGGCGGCCTGCGCCACCCGGGCCGCGACGAGGGTCCCCAGGTTCGGGGCCAGGGCACAGCCCAGCGACGCGAGGGCGAAGACGGCGATTCCGGTGAGGAACACCGGCCGCTGACCCATGCGGTCAGCCGCACGCCCGGCCACCACCAGCAGCGCGGCGAAGGTGATCGCGTAGGCGTTGAGGACCCAGGACAGCGAACCGAGCGTCGCGCCCCTGCCGTCCCCGGAGAAGCTCGCTCCCATGGCCGGAAGTGCGACGTTGACGATCCACAGATCCAGGTTGGTCATGAAGACGGCCACCAGGACGACAGCCGTGACCGTCCGGGGCTGCTTTGACAATCCAAGCATTGTGGGCATGGCGGCAGTCAAACACGGGGTGATTTGAAAATCAAACCTTGTTGGGGTGATAGTGGACCCGTGACCACGCGCATCGATCCCCAGGACATGGCCGGGCGCCCCTGCTCGCTGGCCGCCGCCCTGCAGGTCGTCGGCGACCGATGGGCCCTGCCGGCGATTCGCGAGGTGATGCTCGGCAACCACCGGTTCCGGCAGATCGCCAGGAACACCGGTGCCCCCACGGACCGCCTGGCGGCGCGCCTGAAGGCGCTGGTGGAGAGCGGTGTTCTCGAACGGCGCCCGCTGCCGGACGACACACGCCACAGCGGCTACTACCTGACCGAGGCGGGGCGCGACCTGGCGGGCATCACCCGCGAGCTCATCGGCTGGGGCGACCGTTGGGCCGTCACCACGCCGCCTGTTCGGCTCCTTCATCGGGACCACGAACTCGTGACCCGCGCGGTCTGTGAGATCTGCGGCGAGCAGGTCCACGCTGCAGACGTCCACCGGGAGGAGATGATCCCCGGCTGGGACCGCTCCGGTCCGGTGCAAGCCCCGTAGACCGTGCCGTGGTCGTCGATCCAGATCTGATGCCGTGTTTGAAGGAGATGTGATGCAGGTAGCCGTGGTCACCTTCGACGGGTTCAACGAACTCGACAGCTTCATCGCATCCGCGCTGATCAACCGATGCCGTAAGGACGGCTTGGAAGCCTTCATCACGACGCCGACACCGGTGGTCACGTCGATGAACGGTGTGGAGGTGACGGGGCAGCGCCCGATGGAGTTCGTGACCGAAGCCGAGGTCGTGCTGATCGGTAGTGGCGTGAAGACACGAGACGTGGTCGCCGACGACCGGCTGATCTCCCGGCTGCCGCTCGATCCTTCGCGACAGCTCGTCGGTGCGCAATGCTCCGGCGCGCTGGTGCTCGCCCGGCTGGGGTTGCTGGACGGCATGCCGGCTTGCACCGACATGAAGAGTCGGCCCTTTGTCGAAGCCTGCGACGTGACCGTGCTGGACGCGCCGTTCCACGCCGAGGGGAACATCGCCACGGCAGGGGGCTGCCTGGCGTCCCAGTACCTCGCCACCTGGGTGATCACCCGCATGCTCGGGGAGCACGCCGCGCGCGACGTCCTCGGCTACGTGGCTCCGGTCGGCGAAAACCAGGAGACCGTCGAGCGCGCCATGCGCGCCGTCCACACGGGCGAGGTCGCCCTGCGCTGACGCCCGGCGATGATCAGTCTCGGCACAATGAAGATCCACCATCTTTAAGCCGTCTGGGCACGGCCTGATGTGAGGTGGCGGTCGGTGCTGGTCACGGCGGTTGTCGGAGCTCAAGCTCTCGTCTGCCGCTTCGGTGATCACGGGTTCACGGATTCCCCTGGCATGAGGCGCCTGTCCGTAGATTTGGGCGGGAGAGCGTTTCGCCTCCGGGCCCATCGACGAACCGTCTGTGTCGACCGCATCATCCTCAGCCTTGAGTCCGCGGGCGTTGCGCGGGTGCCGCACCTCAGGAGACCTACATGAACGAACTACTCACCGAGGCGATCGAAGCCCACGGCGGGAACACACGCTGGCGCCAGCTGACTCAGGCGCGAGCCACCCTTGTCAGCGGCGGTCATCTGTTCGCCGTGAAAGGCTTGCCGCAGGATCCCGTGCCGCGCGAGATGACCGTTCTCCTCCACGAGGAGCACGCCTCGGTCAGACCCTTCGGCGCCCCTGACCAGAAGACCGACTTCACGCCCGGACGTGTGAGCATCGACAAGCTCGACGGGCGAGTGGTGGCCGAACGTGAGGACCCACGGTCATCCTTCAGCGGCCACACTTTGGAGACCCCCTGGGACCCGCTGGACCGCGCCTACTTCAACGGCTACGCCCTGTGGACCTACCTCACCACACCGTTCCTGCTGGCCATGCCCGGCTTCACGGTCACGGAGATCGAGCCGTGGCGGGAAGGGGACGAACTGTGGCGAGGACTGCGCGCCACCTTCCCACCCGAGATCGGCAGCCACAGCACCCACCAGGACTTCTACTTCGGCCCCGACCGGCTGCTGCGCCGACACGACTATCACGTCGACGTGGCAGGCGGATTCGCCGCCGCGCAGTACGTCTACGACTGCGTGGAAGCGGACGGCATCGTGCTGCCCACCAAGCGCCGGGCCTACCGCCGCGACGCCGATGGCTACCCCACCCTCGATCAGGTCATGGTCTCGATCGACCTCAGCGACATCCACTTCAGCTGACAGCAAGGAGAACGTCTGGCCGATGCGCTCGATGGCGGTGAAGATTTCGGCAACGATGCCTTCGGCCTCATTGCGTTCGGCAGGCAGAGCGAACGCCCGAGCTGGTTCGGTGAGGATGTCGGCGCCTATTGGACGAGGCCGAGGTCTCGCGTGTGCTGGCTGTGATGGCGCTCTTGGAAAGCGTGGCGCCGCCGGTGGCGGTACAGCAGCGAACAGCAACCACAGCAATCGACCATGACCGACAGCCCCCTGTACGACCGCACAGCGACCTCTATGACGGCCGCTGACCGATCTCTGTAGAGCCACGGATCAGATGCTCCTCTGCACCCCCGCTGCAGGCTGCCGCTATCCAAATACCGCGTCCTACCCGTCGTCTTTGGCCCGCTCATCTTCGAAGACGAGGAGCGGTTTGGCACCATGAGCGGGTGTTTCGGCGAGCGAGATGGCTTCGGTGAAGCGTTCGAGCGGGAACGGCTGGCCTTGGGGGATGCTCAGCACTTCATCGGCGACGAGGCTGCGAACCTCGGACAGTGCGCGCAGCGCATCCTCGGGTGAGGCAGCACCGAACCAGCGGTTCAGCCAGAAGCCACGGACCACCTTGGTCTCGTAGATGATCGAGCGTGCCTGCAGCGGGATCGTCAGTGCCGCAGGGTCGGTCTGCCGATGAGTGGAGAGTGCGCCGTAGACCACGACCTCTCCTGCTGGAGCCAATGCCTGGGACACCTGGGCACCTACGTGTCCCGCGACACAGTCGATGGCCTTGCGCACGCCGGCCGGTCCTGCAATCTCAGCCACACGCTGCGCCAGGTCCTCGTCCTCGGTGCAAATGACCTCGTCGCCACCGAGCGCTTTGATCTCCTCGACGGCAGCGCGCCGCCGCACGACATTGATCGTGCGCATACCCAGATGCCTGGCCAGCTGAATGACGAGCCGGCCGACGGTGGAGCCCGCGGCCGTCTGCAACAGCCATTCGCCCGGCTGTACGTCGAGTTCGCGCGTCACGAGGAGCAGCGCGGTCAACGGGTTGACGGCGAGTTGACAGGCGCTGGAGTCGCTCAGACGGTCGGGGACCGGCAGAAGCCTATGCGTATCGGCAACAAGGTATTCCTGCCAGGTGCCGGCCACTCGCGGCCCTGGTACCGCCGGGACAGCAGCGACCACCACGCGCTCGCCGATCTTCAGTCCCTCGGTATCCGGTCCCAGGGCCTCAATACGGCCCACGCATTCCATGTGGCCCCCGACAGTGGGAAACTCGGGGGAGAAACCGTAGCGGCCACGCAGCACGTGCAGATCGCTGGCGTGAATTGGAGTCGCCTTCACACGGATCAACGCCTGGCCGGCTTCTGGCGTGGGAACAGGCCGGGATTCCAGCCGCAGGACATCGTTCGGCTCGCCGACCTCTCGGGCTACGAGCGCGCGCATGGATTGCGGCATGAGTGACCTTTCGTCTCTCAGCACCCGACGAACTCGGCGGACGTTCTGGGCTGGAACGACGCAACCTCCGGCGGGCCGCGACGCCATATGTTCAGCTCGCCTCGCCTGATCGATCGCCAGGTGTCACCCCTCCACTCCTCCCAGCCTGCGCTCCTTCGCGAGCGCTGTCATGTCGTAAGCAGCCTTGCCCCCTGACGCGAGGCTCGCGACGTCATAAGAGCTGCACCAACGCGCCGGGCCTTCATGAAGGGGGCAGCTACTCCGATCACCCGTTGATGACGCCGAGTACGTGGACAACGCGGACAGCACCTGCGGAAACAGCTGAGGCCGCAACGGCGGCAGGTCCAACACGTCTTGGCATGCGAGGGAGCGACGCGTAGGAGCCAGGAGCAAGCTGGATACGGGAGGTGGGTTGCCGTGGCGCACAACCAAGCCATTTCGCCCGTCGAGGGTGCGGCAGTACTGGAAGCTCTGTTCCACCAGTCCCCGACTGGCCTGATGGTCCTGGACACGGAGTTGCGAATCCTGCGGATCAACGTCCATACGCCGTTCCTGTACGAAGCGCCCCCTGAGCAGATCACGGGCCGACGCGTCACCGACGTGTTTGACTTTTCCGCGCCCGGTGAGGTCGAGGCGATGCTGCACGGCGTGCTGGAGAGAGGCGCGCCCGCACAGGGGCGACTGGTGGGAGTGCGTCCGAAGGGCGCGCCGGGGCCGGAGTATCTGTTCTCCGTCTCGGCGTCCCGTCTTGAGGAGGCGCAGGGGAGGATCTTGGGGGTGCTGACGGAGATACTCGATGTCACCGAACGCGAAAAGGTACGTGCCCGTCTGCGCGTCCTCGGCGCGGTGCGCGAGCGTGTGGGACAGACCCTCGACGTGGTGGCCACCTGCGAGGAACTGGTGCAGGCGGTGGTGCCGGATCTTGCCGACATCGCCGTGGTGGAAGTGGTGGACGCAGTGGTACGTGGCGAGGAACCTCCGCCAAGTCCTTTTGGACGGGAGGTGCCGCTGCGCCGTGCCGCCTTCGGCCGCAGTGGCGGCGAGGAGCAGGTTCAGGCGCATCCGGTGGGTGACGTGCGCGCTCTGCCGTTTCCGACGCCTTACGCGCAGACGCTGACCGACCTCAAGCCCCGCCTGGTCGCCCTGGGCCCCGAAACGCCCTGGTTGGCGGCCGTCCCGCAGCGCGCCGAGGCGATCCGCGCCTCCGGTGCCCACAGCCTTATCACCGCACCCCTGACTCTGCGGGGAACCGTGCTGGGACTGATGAGCTTGTATCGCACCGACCAGGGCGACGTCTACGACCAGGGCGATGTCATCCTCGCCGTCGCAGTGGCTGCTCACGCCGCGCTGTGCATCGACAACGCCCGCCGTTACACCCGCGAGCACACCATCGCCTTGACAATTCAGCGCCACCTGCTGCTTCGCGAGGCTATGACGCAAACGACTGTTGAAACCGCGCACGTACTGGTGCCCTCTGAGGTGGGCGGAGGCGGTGGGTTCGACACCTTCGCCCTGTCCGGCGCCCGTACCGCACTGGTCGTCGGTGAAGTGGCCGGCCAAGGCATCCACGCGGCCACAACCTTGGGACAGATAGGGACCGCCACGCACTCCCTGGCCGCGCTCGACCTGGAGCCCGACGAGCTCCTTGCTCGCCTCAACGACACCGCAATACGCCTGGCCCAGGAACGCGCAGCTCTGCCGCCCGGCGATCCCATGCCGCTCAGGGGAAGCTGCGTGTACGCGGTCTACGACCCGCTCGCCCGTACGTGCACCATCGCCCTGGCCGGCCACCCCCCACCCGTGATCGCCCATCCCGACGGGAGTACCGAGATCCCTCACCTGCCGAGCGGACCTCCCCTGGGCAGTACCGAAGGGCCCCCCTTCGCTGCCACCACGGTCTCTGTCACCGACGGCAGCGTCCTCGCCTTCTACACCCCATCCCTCCTGCACACCCCGCAATCCCCGGAGACCGTCCAACGGGTGCTGGCCCACACTGACCGGCCACTGCAGGATCTGTGCGACGACGTGCTCTACCGGCTGCGGAACGACACCCGCCGCGGCGACGTCATCCTCCTCCTCGCCCGCACCCACACATTTCCCGCGGACCAGGTCGCCGCATGGCATCTCGACCACCACCCCAGAGCCGTTGCCGCGGCGCGCACCCACACCCAACGCCAGCTCACCCATTGGGGAGTGGATGAGGAAACCGCCTACACCACCGAAATGGTCGTCAGCGAACTGGTCACCAACGCCATCCGCTACGGCACACCGCCTGTGCGGTTGCGGCTCATCAAGGACCGCACGCTCACCTGCGAAGTCCGCGACGGCAATTCCCTCGCGCCGCGGCTGCGCCACGCGAAGACGGTCGACGAAGGCGGGCGCGGATTGTTCATCGTCGCCCAACTCGCAGGAAACTGGGGTGTCCGTTACTCCCTCGACGGCAAGATCGTCTGGGCCGAGCAGACTCTCCCGCCCGCAACCTCACCCCGCCCCCAACAGCGGTCATAGCGACACCGAGGGCGCGCGGATCGTCGTCGGCCAGCTGTATGCGTCCCTAGAACACCTGGCCGATGCAGCCCGGACGGGTCAGCCAGTTCCGTGGGTCCCCTCCATCGCGCCGCGCATGGTGGTCAGCGGGCCACGACCGGGAAGAGCATGCAGCTGCTGGTGGCGTGGGCCAGGAGCCGGTCGTCGGAGTCGCGGAGCTCTGCCTGGGCGAGGGCGGTGCGGCGGCCGCTGTTGAGGACGGTGCCTATGGCGCGGACCTTGCCGGTGTCGACGGTGATCGGGCGCAGGAACTTCAAGGTCAGGTCGATCGAGGTGTATCCCATGCCCTGAGGCAGCACGGACTGCACCGCGCAGCCGGCCGCCGAGTCGAGCAGCGTGGCGTAGACGCCGCCGTGGACGCTGCCGATCGGGTTGTAGTGCTCCTCGCCCGGCACCAGGACGAAGACCGCCCGGCCGTGCTCGGCCTCCTCCAGAGTGAAGCCCAGAGTGGCGGCGATCGGCGGGGCGGGCAGGCGCCCGGCCAGGATCTCGCGGAGGAAGTCGAGGCCGCTGTGGTGAGGGACGGCGTCGGCGGAAATGGCAGGGTCTTCCCAGCCGAACACGCGTGATCTGTGTATTGCCGCTCCTGCCCGGTCGGTCGCGTCGGCACTCAGGGACTTCTTCGATGCTTCGGACATGCGGGAGCTCCTCAGGGGCGTGTGTTGTCGGTGTGGCGTGCCGGTCGGCGATGGCGGGGGCGGGCCACTTCTGCGGTGGAATCGTCCTGTCCGGTGTTCAGCCGCCGCTGGGTTCAGGGGCTGTCCGGGCTGACGCGGATGAGACCCGGGCCGGCGTCGACGAACGAGTCCCCGATCGGCACGTCGTGGCCGTCGTCGCAGCGGAGCACCGCGTGCACCGGGGCGTCGCAATTCTCGTGGCGTACGACCACGGGGGGCCCTTGTTCGTCGGTGGCCCAGGTGTCGCCCCACTGCCGCAGCGCCACGATGACGGTCCGGAAGTCCCGCCCCTTCTGGGTCAGTTGATAGGCGTACCGGGTCCGCTGGCCGGGCTCCTGGTAGGGGACGCGTTCCAGGAGACCGGCGGCGGTCAGTTCTTTCAGGCGCGCCGCGGCGGCGGGTTCGCCGATGCCCACACGCTTGGCGAAGTCGTCGAACCGGCGTGTGCCGAAGAACGCCTCGCGCATGATCAGCAGCGCTGTCCTGTTGCCGACGATCTCCAGAGTCCTGGCGATGGAGCAGTTGGCCATGGACCAGGCGTCCCGTTCCTCCAGCAGATCCTTCATCTCTCCGCCCTTCAGCTGGCTTGCCTCAAGCAAAGTCAGCTTAGGTCGTCGTAGCTAACTTATGCAATCGTAAGTCAGCTGGGTGTGCGCATTACGAGGGAGGAATCATGGACATCAGCACAGCAACCGTCCTGGTCACCGGGGCCAACCGCGGGCTCGGCAGGGCGCTCGCCCAGGAGCTGCTCGCGCGTGGCGCCACCGTGTACGGGGCGGCCCGCCGACCGGACCAGATCGATCTGCCCGGCGTGAAAGCGATACGGCTCGACGTCACCGACCCCGCCTCCGTTGCCGCGGCCGCCGAGGAGGCCCGTGACATCTCCGTCCTGATCAACAACGCGGGCAGTTCCACGGGCGCCGATCTGCTGACCGGCAGCTGGGACGCCGTCCGCCTGGAGATGGAGACCCACTATCTGGGCACCCTCGGCATGATCCGGGCTTTCGCTCCCGTGATCGAGTCCCAGGGCGGAGGCGCCGTCCTCAACATCCTGTCCGCTGTCGTGGATCAGCTTTCCCGCCGTCGGTGCCTACGCCGCCGCCAAGTCCGCGGAGTGGAGCCTGACCAACGCGGTTCGCCAGCAGCTCGCGCCCCGGGGCATCACCGTGTCCGGACTCCACGTCGGCTACATGGACACCGACATGGCCCGCCATGTCAACGGGCCCAAGACCGACCCGGCGGGCGTCGCCCGCGCGGCCGTCGACGGCATTGCCTCCGGGGCTGCCGAGATCGTCGTCGACGACCGCAGCCGCCAGGTACAGGCCGACCTCTCCGGCGGCGTCGCCGCCCTTTACCCGCACCTCGGCTGAGACGAGGACACCGTGACTTCCACTCCTTCCCCCGCCTCGGGCCGGCTCAAGCCGACCGACCGGCACACCGGTGTCCGGCCCTCCCCGAACCACCCCTCCCGGCTCGCCGCCGGCGTCACACTCATCGCGATGTGCCTGGGCGCCATGACGACCTTTCTGCTGGTCACCGCATCGGTATCGGCACTGTCGGCCATCCAGGACGACCTGCACGTCTCTCCGACCGGCCTCGTCTGGATCCCCTCCGCGTACACCCTGGTGGTGGCCAGTCTGGTGATGTCCGCGGGCACCATCGGCAACCTCCACGGCCGCAAGCGCGCCTTCGTCACCGGCGCCGCGATCATGATCATCGGATCGCTCATCGTCTACGCGGCGGGTTCGGCGGGAGGCGTCATCGCCGGCCAGCTCGTCTCCAGCCTCGGCGGCGCACTCATCCTGCCCAACAGCCTGGCCATCCTGGGGGCCACGTTCCCCGACCCCCACCGGCGCACCGAAGTCGTCACCATCTGGGCGGCCTCCTCGGGCATCGGACTCGCCGCAGGCCCCCTGATCGCGGGCACACTGCTGGACCACTTCCACTGGAACACGGTCTTCCTGTCGACCGCCGTCCTCGCCGTGGTCACCCTGGTCGCAGCAGCCTTCGTAGCGGAATCGCGCGGCCCCGCCGGCAAGCTCGACATCCCCGGCCAGGTCCTGGCCGTCCTGGGCATCGCCGCCCTCGTCTACGCCCTCATCGAAGGCGGACACGACGGCTACACCAGCCCCCGCATCCTCATCGCCTGGATCACCGCGGCCGCGGCCCTGACCGGTTTCGTCCTCGTCGAGCGCGCCGACCGCACACCCATACTGGACACTACCCTGTTCCGGTCGGCATCCTTCAGCGCCGTCATGTTCGTCGCGGCCGTCTCCCTGTTCGGCTTCACCGGCCTGGCCATCCTGTCGGTGCTCTTCTGCGAGCGTGTCCAGCACCTGTCCGCCCTGGACGTGGGATGGCGGCTGCTGGCCTTCTTCGGCGTCTACGTCATCGTCAGCTACACGACCGGACGCGTGATCCGCCGCACCGGCTTCAAGCTCCCACTGACCCTGGGCTTCCTCATCGGAGCCGCCGCCACAGCCGGACTAACCACGCTGGAGCCGAGTCAACCACCGCAACGGTTAGCGCCCGCGCGAGTGGGACACGAGGGCCGGCACCGGGACCGAGGCCCGCCGCTACATGGGACTCGACCTGCTGGCCAAGGCCTGCCTCCGCCCGATCGAGTCAGAAACCCACGACACCGTCCTGCCCACCGAACTCATCGCATAGCCTCAAAAGCGAGATCACCGAGTGGCCGTCGATACACCACTCCAGCGGACGTGACCGAATCGCCACACGAGCGAGACGCCGTGGGACCCAGGTCAGCGAGATCCGTCGGTAGCCCTGTTCGGCGGTCCCGAGCAGCTGGCGGCCTGGCGGGAGCACCGCCCCTACGTCGCCGACTTCACCGCGTGAGCAAGCCGAAGGAGAGCCGCTCATGATCACACTCCCCACCCTGCAAGCCGTGCGGACCACCCGCGAGGGCCTCCTGTGGGAGCCCAGCGAACGCTGGGTGCGCGGCCGCAAGGGCGACGTCACGGTTGTCGACAGCCGCCATCCGGTCCTGGTCTGGGAGCCGGGTGTCTCTGCTCCCCTGTACGTGTTGCCCCGCACGGAGGTGCGCGAGGACCTGCTGCGCCCCGCGAAGAACCCGCCGACCGGCACTCACACCGGCTCGCAGATCTTCTACGACCTCGACATCGACGGCGAGCTGCTGGAGAACGCAGCCTGGACCTTCCCGGCCACAGACCTGGCCGACCACATCGCCTTCGAGTGGTTCCGGCGAGTGGGCAGAGGGCTGGACCACTGGTTCGAGGAGGAGGAAGAGATCTTCATCCACCCCCGCGACCCGCACAAGCGGGTGGATGCCATCCCGAGCAGCCGCCACGTTCAGGTCTCGGTCGGTGGCACGCTCGTCGCCGACACCCGCCGCCCGGTCCTGCTGTTCGAGACCGGCCTGCCCACGCGCTACTACGTTCCGCGCGAGGACGTCCGCCTCGACCTGTTCGAACCCACCGACCATCGCACCGGCTGCCCCTACAAGGGCACCGCCGAGTACTGGTCGTGGCGCGGCGAGGCCGACGTGCCGCCGAACCTGGTCTGGAGCTACCCGGACCCGCTGCCCGCGGTAGGACCGATCAAGGGGCTGCTCGCCTTCTACAACGAGGCGGTCGACATCACCGTGGACGGCGAGCGCGTGGAGCGCCCCGTCACCCACTTCACCAAGACGCTCTCGGTGCAATCACACACATGACGAGAAACGACCGCCGCATCGGCCGCAACGGACCGGTCCACGGTCGGGCCGCAGACCTGGACGGAACCGTCGGTGGTGACGGTGCACGACACACCGTGCTACGGCAAAGCCGAGGCCCGCGCGCGGGGCAGGCTCCACCCCGAACTTCAGCAGCGTGCCGCGTGGATCGACCACGACGGCGAACTCCCCATCATCGAGGGAACGTTGACCGGGCTGGAGGTGGACCACCTGCCCCGTGACCGCGAGGCACCACCGTTCGGCCCGCAGACTTGGGGTGTGCTGACCCACTAGATCGTCTCGCGCTACTGGTGTGGAGCGCAGTTCAGGTTCAGGCTTGCCGCTCGGCCACGTCTCGGCGCGGGCCGCCAAGGACGAAGCCGGTGTCCCGGCGGCTGATAGACGGGCCGGGGCCATACCGCGCTCGGGCTCATGGCCGGGGATGACGGTGACCGAGCGGCTGGCCGAACTGCTCCTGGGAGAAGGGCCGGCACCCGGACGCCGACCGGATCGAACGCGGGCTCCTGGAATCGTCGGGTGTGGGCGTTGGGCGATGACGATATCCGGCGGGTGCTGGAGCTCTGCCAGGTCATCGCCCGGTAGAACTCCCTCGCCTGGGTGAAGGAGCCGGTCGAAATGGCACATCCGGTGGGGGAGCGGCGACCGCCACCGTGCCTCAGTGAAGGACAGGCTGATCGTCGCCATGTTCTGTGCTCGCGCGACCGATGACCTGTACCGGGGCCGACGCTGTCACCGTCACTCGTTTGGCCGCCATCTGTCGCTGGGTCTGCTGGTGCATGCGAACCGGCCAAGGGCCAAGAATGACCGCCCGCGCCGCTGCGGCGACCGGCCGCCGAAGACGGCCCCACCTGTTTCTGTTCGGATTGACAGTGGGCTACCGGGCCCTCGTACTGAACACGAGGGACCCTTGATCAAAAGTTTCCCTGTGGTGGATTCCACCATCCGCAATCTCCCCCCACTCAGCGAGGCGCCATGACGGTGCAGCAACAGCACGCCACGATTCCGACGGTTCTGGTGTACGAAGACGACCCCGGATTCCCTCCGCAGGTCAACATGCCAGTACCGCATCCCGTTCCGCATCTCGACACACAACCCTTCCCGACGGCCATCGCGGAAGCCGCGCCGCAGCCGGATGGTGCCGGGCCTGGCACTGAGGCCTTCCGCTACTGGGTGGCGGCCGATGCGCTCAGCAGGGCCAGCCAGACCTGGGGTCCGCTGGTTCCAACCGGAACGCACTGGCACCCGATGGCCGGCCGGGCCCTCACCGCGCACCTCGATGCAGGCAACGACCTCAACGCCTTCTACGACCGTAAAGGCCTGTGGTTCTTCCGCAGTACGGTGGCAGGTGTCACTGTCGCCGCGTGCGAGAGCCCCGAGGTCGTCGCGCACGAGACGGGCCACGCGATCCTCGACGCCCTGCGCCCTCGGCTGTTCAACGCCGCGAGCGCAGAGACGGCCGCCCTGCACGAAGCCTTCGGGGACATCAGCGCGCTGCTGACCTCGATCCAGCTGGAACCTCTGCGGATCGCGGTACTGGCCGAGACACAGAGCGACCTCGAACTGTCCTCGCGGGTGTCGAGGATGGCCGAGCAACTGGGCGCTGCGATCCGGCAGGGTCACCCGAACGCGGTAGACCCGGACTGCCTGCGCAACCTGTCGAACAGCTTCTTCTACCGCGACCCGGTCGAGCTGCCGCCGAACGGACCGGCGAACATGCTCTCCAGCGAGCCGCACTCGTTCTCCCGGGTATTCAGCGGTGCGTTCCTGAAGGTGGTCGCCGGGATCTTCCGGCAGCAGGACCTGCAGGACCAGGCCGGTCTGGCCTTCGCGGCCGAGACCGCAGGACAGCTGCTGGTCGATGCCGTCGTGGCCGCGCCCGTGGTGTCCGCCTACTACGCACAGGTCGCGGGTCACATGATCGCCGCGGACCAGCGCCGCAACGGCGGCAAGTACGGCCCCTCCCTGCGCTCGGCGTTCATTCGCCACGGCATCCTCTCCCTGGAGGCCGCCGCGTCCATCACCGAGCCGGAGGTGGCACGCAAAGCCGCCGGAATCGCCGAGGCCACGCCGGGCGGTGCTGACGACGAAGGACTCACGGCCGTAACGATCCACGGGGCGGCGTATGGACTCACCCAGCCCTTCACCCTCTCCGCCCCCGCACAGGAACGGCGGTTCGGTATCGCGGGCTCCGACCCCGCCGGCGGCTCGGTGCGACCCGCCGACCCCGAGCGGGTCGCCACGTCGTACCTCGAGGACCTGTTCCGCCGCGGTCGCGTCGCCGTACCCGAGGAGTACCGCTCCGCTACTGCGTTCGTCGACGACAGCCCCTCCCGGCTCAAGACGCACGAGATCACGCGAAGCACAACCGGCGAGGGCCTCGCTCTGGTGAGGAGGTGTTTCGACTGAGCAGTCGCGGCGCAATCAGTGGAAAAAGCGCAGACGACGGATGGTGAGCCGTCCGTCGTCCCCGCGCTTGACGACGTGAGTCGTACGCGGCGTAGGCTCCTCTCCCTCGAACACCGCCTCGCCCCGCGCCAGCAGGTCGCTGATGAACTTCTCGGTTGCCCGGCGCTCGGCGTCATCGTTCTGCCCGCCTTCGCCGGCGCCCTTCCGGTCCTCATCACCATTTGCACTCACGTAACGCACTCTATGTCGCGGATATCCGGATGCCTGCCGAGAGCAGATCACGCGGCCGTCGGGTCCGGCGTAGGCCCAGCCGCTAGGTGTATGGATCACGATCGTTGTTCACCATGATCAAGCCCCGCGGCCGAGATGGGCATCTCACGCGTCACGGCCCACAAATGGATCCGCCGCTGGCGAGCAGGGGCTTCACGACCGTTCCAGCCGCTCTTTGACGACACCACACCGCACGGCGACATCGGTCGAGGCCCGGGTGCGCCGGCTGCGCCAGGGCCGCTAGTGGCTCGTCTCGCAGCGTTGGCCGGGTAATCGACGTGTTGTCCGGCGGTCGGCAGACTGTCTCCAGGTCCTGGTCTTGGAGGTGGGCGTGGGGCGTCGGCCGAGTGTGTTCGTCCGGGCGGTCAGCATGGAGGAGGGCCGCAGGCTGCAGCGGATCAGCCGGTCGTCGAAGGATCCGGTACGGCTGCGGCGGGCGATCGTGGCGCTGGTGTCCGCCCAGGGCCAGACGATCAAGGACATCACTTCGCTGATGCAGGTCGGCGAGGACTACGTCCGCGACGTGATCCACGCCTTCAACGAGCGCGGGTTCGATGCTCTGGACCCAAAATGGAGTGGGGGACGCCGACCGGCGATCAGTGAGCGGGTGCGTGAGCACATCCGCCTGATCGCCCGGACGTCCCCCGCCGACTGGGGCATCACCGGCTTCGCCACCTGGAGCCTGACCAAGCTCGCCGACCACCTCGTCGGCCGGCACATCGTGCCGAGGATCAGCCGGGAGACCCTGCGGCGCATCCTGCGCGAGGGCAAGGTCTCCTGGCAGACCACGACCACCTGGAAGGCCTCCACCGACCCGGACTTCATCACCAAGATGCACCGGATCCTGGCGTCATACGACACCCCGCCGGCCGACGGGCGGGTGATCTGCGTCGACGAGTTCGGCCCACTCAACCTGATGCCACGCAAGGGCAAGGCCTGGCGTCCGGCCGGCAGACCCCGTCGGCTGCGGGCCACCTACAACCGCTACGGCGGCGTGATGCACATGCTCGCCGCCCTCGACCTGGCCACCGGCAAGATCTCGTGCCAGCGGGGTGGGCACGGCTATGAGCCGTGGCCGCGGCGCGCGGCTTCGAAGAAACGCCGGAACCGGCACGGCCTGCGCGGGTCGTCGACTTGATGGCGGCGTTGCGGGAGTCCGTCGACAAGGCGAAGGACTCCTGCGGACAGACCTGAGCGGGCGCACCGGCCCGCCGAGGACCGAGGTCATCCGTCCAGGAAGCCGATGTCCCTGTCTGGCCGGCAGTGTGAACAGGCCTCCACGCCGTCCGCGAGTGCGCGCCGGGCTGTATCGCTGTGCATACCTCGGGAGCGCTTGCCGGCCATGAGGCAGCCGCCGACGTGCGCCCAGGTGCCGAGGGCGCCGACGCACGGTAGAACGTTAGGGGTGAGGGACGGGAACATCCCTGATGAGGATGCGCGGCCGCAGCGCGTGGCGAGGTCGGGGATCGACTACCAGGCGTTATTCGCGGTCACCCCCAGCCCCTATATGGTGCTCAGCCCGGACCTGGTGATCGCCGACGTCAACGAGGCAGCTTGCCGGGTGACCGGCCGAACTCGGGAGGATCTGCTCCGGCGGTACCTCTTCGACGCCTTCCCTGAAAATCCGGCGGACCCGGATGCTGAAGGGGTGCGGAATCTGCACGCCTCCCTGCAGCGGGTCCTGCGTTCGAAGGAACCGGACACGATGGCGCCGCAGAAGTACGACATTCCCGTGGCCGACCAGCCCGGCGTGTTCGAGGAGCGATGGTGGTCCGCGATCAATACCCCGGTGCTCGGGCCAGACGGGCAGGTGGCGTGGATCATCCACCGAGGGGAGGATGTGACCGCGTTCATCCTGTCCCACCGCCGCCCGCGAGAAGGCACGGCGCCCAGCGACGCAGAGGCGATGGAGGTCGAACTGTATGCGCGTGCGCGCGAGCTCCGGCAACTGAACGAGGAACTGCGCCAAGCTCACGCCCGGGAGCGCCAGGTCGCCGTCACTCTGCAGGAGGCCATGCTCCACTCGCCCCATTTGGCCCGGCACCGGGACACCGCGGTGCGCTACCTGCCCGCCGCCGGGTCACTGAACGTGTGCGGCGACTGGTACGAGGTGGTCGACCTGCCCGAGAACAGAGTCGCCGTTGCGGTCGGCGACGTCGTCGGCCACGGTCTGGAGGCCGCCGCCGTCATGGGCATGCTCCGTAGCGCGCTGTCCGCCTCTGTCCGGGCCGTCGAAGGGCCCGCGCGTGCCCTGGACGTCCTGGGCCTGTATGCACGCTATGTGGAGGGTGCGCTGGCCACCACCGTCGTCCAAGCGGTCGTCGACACCCAGGCTCGCCGCATCACGTACAGCAGCGCCGGCCACCTGCCCCCCGTTCTGCTCCACGAAGACGGCACCTGCGACTTGCTTGACCAGGCCACCGACCCTCCGCTGGGGGCCCGCCCCAAACACGTCCCCCGCCCCCAGGCCGTCCTGCCCTACACCCCCGGCGACACCCTCGTGCTCTACACCGACGGCCTCATCGAACGCCGTGGCGAGGACATCGACGTCGGCCTGCAACGTCTCACCGACGCGCTCGGCCGCCGTGCCCGCCACAGCCCCGAACACCTTGCCGACGCCCTGCTCGCGCACCTCGGCGTCAGCAGTGGCGCCCGCGACGACATTGCCCTGATCGTCCTCCGCCTATGACCCGCGCGCCACAGGTGGCGAACCCCGCCAACTGAAGACTGCGGGTTCGAGGGCGGTCGGCCCCGCACGGACATCCACCGCGGAACCGTCCTGGAGCACGCCGTCCGGTGGTCAGGCATCGAGGCGGGCTCAGGTGGTCGCGGGCGGGTCGGTGAGCAGGTCGTCCGCATGCTCTCCGGTGACGAGATAGACCACGCGTTGGGCCACCGCCACGGCATGGTCGGCGAAGCGTTCGTAGTAGCGGCCGACGAGCGTGGCATCCACGGCCGTCTCGACTCCGTGGTGCCACCGGTCGTCCATGAGGTGCTGGAAGATCGTGCGGTGCAGTTCGTCCATGCGGTCGTCGTCCTTCTCCAGTTGCAGTGCCGCGTCGATGTTGTGGGTGATGAGCACCTCGGCGGCCTGGGCCATCAGGCGCTGCGCGAGCTGGCCCATTTCCAGGATCGTGCGGCGCAGGTCGCGCGGAATCGCGCGTTCGGGATAGCGCAGCCGAGCCAGCTTGGCCACGTGTTGAGCGAGATCTCCCGACCGCTCCAGGTCGGCGCTCATCCGCAGTGAGGTGACCACGATCCGCAGGTCCCTGGCGACCGGCTGCTGCCGTGCCAGCAGCGTGATCGCCCGATCCTCCAGGTCACGCTGCAGATCGTCGACTTTCTCATCGCCTGAGATCACGTTCTCGGCAAGGTGTAGATCGGCATCGAGGAGTGCCGTAGTGGCTCGGCCGATGGCCGAGCCGACCAAGTTCGCCATCTCCACGAGGCCGTCAGTGATCGATTCCAGTTCTTCGTGGTAGTGCTCTCGCATCGCGTGCCTCACCGCGCAGTCGCCCGTTCCCCAGCCTCCGCCGACTGCCAGATTTGCGCACCTCCTGAACGGGCCAGCGCACACTCGCCATCCGCAAGTACCGAGCGGGGCGAGGCTGAGCGCCAAGGCGGCCAAGTTGTTTGAGCCGTGCAACGGCGACAAGCTCGCCGCTGTACTCGCACCCTCCTGGGTCTGCCGATCTTGCGAATGACCGGCTCAGACCCACGCTTGGAAGGTAGGACAAGCTCAGAAGCAGTCCACGGGCATGTCGATGGTGGTGCGGTCGAGGCTTTCCAGCAGTGCGAACTGCGCCTCGGTCCTGGGCAGTTCGTACCGGAAGAAGTACTGACCCGCCCGCCGCTTGCCGTCGTAGAAGGCCCCGCCGCGTCCGGCGGCGGCCAGCATCTGTTCCAGCCACATCCAGGCGACCACGACGTGTCCCACGGCCTCCAGATAGACCGAGGCGTTGGCGAGGGCGGTCTCGGTGTCCCCGGCCTCCCACAGGCGCCGCGTCACGGCGGCGACGCGGGCGACGGAGGCGTCCAGCTGCCGGGCGAAGCCGGCGACCTGGTCGTCCGCGGCCGCCGCGCGGGCGGTCGTCATGGCGACGGTCTCGATGAGCAGGCGGAGCCCCGCGCCGCCGTCCATGACGACCTTCCGGCCCAGCAGGTCGAGGCCGTGGACGCCGTGCGTCCCCTCGTGGATGGGGTTGAGGCGGTTGTCCCGGTAGAACTGTTCGACGTTGTACTCGCGGGTGTAGCCGTAGCCGCCGTGGACCTGGATGGCAAGGTTGTTGGCCTCCAGGCACCACTGGGAGGGCCAGCTCTTGGCGATCGGGGTGAGCATGTCCAGCAGAAGCCCGGCCCTGGCCCGCTCGTCGGCCGTCGGGGCGGTGCGCTCGTCGTCCAGCAGCCGCCCGCAGTACAGGATGAGAGCCAGCGCGCCTTCGACGTACGACTTCTGGGCGAGGAGCATGCGCCGGACATCGGGATGCCCGACGATCGGGATCTGGGGGCTGGTGGCGTCCCTGGCCATGAGCGGGCGCCCCTGGGGCCGGGTGCGCGCGTAGTCCAGGGCGTGCAGATAGCCGGTGTAACCGAGCGCTGTGGCACCGAGTCCGACACCGATGCGGGCCTCGTTCATCATGTGGAACATGTAGGACAGTCCGCGGTGGGGCTCCCCGACCAGGAAGCCGACGGCACCGGGGGCCCCGCCGGGCCGGAAGGCACCCTCACCGAAGTTCAGCAGCGTGTTGGTCGTCCCTCGATACCCCATCTTGTGATTGAGGCCGGCCAGGGCGACGTCGTTGCGCTCGCCGAGCGTCCCGTCGGCCCCCACCAGGACCTTGGGGACGATGAAGAGCGAGAGTCCCTTCACCCCGGGCGGGCCGCCGGGGATCCTGGCCAGGACCAGGTGGACGATGTTCTGCGTCAGTTCGTGGTCGCCACCCGAGATCCACATCTTGTTGCCGAACAGGCGGTAGGTGCCGTCGTCGGCCTGTTCCGCGCGGGTGCGCACGTCAGCCAGCGAGGAGCCCGCCTGTGGTTCCGACAGGCACATGGTCCCGGAGAAGCGGCCCTCGACCATCGGGCGGACATAGGTGTCGATCTGCCCGGGGGTGCCGTGGGCCAGCAGCAGGTTTGCGTTGCCGATGGTGAGGAAGGGGTAGGCGGCCGTTCCCACGTTGGCTGCCTGGAACCAGGCGAAGCAGGCGTTGGCCACCACGCTGGGCAACTGCATGCCGCCCACCTCGTGGTCCATGCCCCCGCCGATCAGGCCCGCGCCGGCGAAGACCTTCAGGGCCTCTTCGACTTCGGGGATGATGTGCACGCGCTCGCCGTCGAAGCGGGGCTCCTGGGTGTCGTTCTTCTTGTTGTGCGGGGCGAAGTGCCGGGCGGCGATCGTTTCGCTGAGGTCCAGTACCGCGTCGAAGGTTTCGCGCGAGTGGTCGGCGAAGCGGGGGCGCGAGGTCAGAGATTCGACGTCGAGCCACTCGTGGAGCAGGAAGTCGAGGTCGCGGCGGGAGAGCAGGAGGGGGGCCATGGTGTTCTTCTTCTCGGGTTCGGGTGTGCGAGGGAGGGGAACTGTCGCCGGCCGGTCAGACCGTGGTGCCGAGGCCGCCGTCGACGGGGATGACTGCGCCGGTGACGTAGGCGCCCGCACGGCTGGCCAGATAGACGGCGACGCCCGCCATGTCGTCCGGCCGCCCGATCCGGCGCAGCGGAGCCGCCTTGGCGATCGCCTCGCCCATGGCGTCCAGGGTCGCGGCCATCATCTTCGACTCGAAGGGGCCGGGCGCGATGGCGTTCACCGTGATGCCCTGCGGCCCGAGCTCCTTGGCCAGCACGCGGGTCAGGTGGTGCAGGCCCGCCTTGCTGGCCGCGTAGGAGTAGGCCGAGGCCGGGCTGACATGCAGGCCGTCGATGGATCCGACGTTGATGATCCGCGCAGGGTCCTCCATCGACCCGCCGGCGCGCAGCTTCGGCAGGAGGGCTTGGGTGAGCAGGAAGGGGCTGCGCAGGTTGAGGTCCATCACCTTGTCCCAGCCGCTGACCGGGAACTCGTCCAGGGGCGCGCCCCAGGTGGCGCCGGCGTTGTTCACCAGGATGTGTAGGCGTTCCTCCCGCTCGCCGATGTCTGCGGCGAGGCGGTGGCACTCCTCCTCGCGCGACAGGTCGGCGGGCAGCGCGACCGCCTGGCCGGGACCGGAAAGACGCGCACGGCCTCCTCGCAGGCCTCCGCCTTGCGGGAGCTGACGTAGACCTTGGCACCCGCTTCGACAAGGCCCCGGGCGATCATCAGGCCGATGCCGCGGGAACCCCCGGTCACGAGGGCGGTTTTGCCGGAGAGGGAGAACAGTGAGATCACGGTGGACTCCTGAGGGGGAGGGGCGGCACGGGCAGGCTGTTCCCGCCAGGCTAGATACTAAGCAGTCGCTTAGCTGCTGGCCAAGCCTTGCGCCCACGGAACCCCCGTCCGTACCTCGACGGCGGCGGAGTGGACCGGCAGCAGATCCCTAAGGAGTGGCTCTGTCCACAGGAACGGGGCTCTGGCCCACTTCTTGTAGTCGCGCACGCAGCGTGACTGTTGATCTCTGGGTGCTGCGGGTTGAGGCCGCCCGAAAATCGCCCGGCCGGAATCCGGTGGGGGCAACGGTGCTACGCCGTGAACGAGGTGCGGCCGCAGCTGGATGAGCCGCTGTTCTCCTCAGTGGAGGGCGTGTTCGTGTAGTCCGTCGAGGTGTCCGACAGGGCCGTCCGGGTCGAGGCCCGGATGACCGCATCCCGGGCGGCATGCCCGGGATGCGGGTGTTGGGCGCACCGAATACACGGCTCCTGCCTGCGGTTCCCTCGTTACCTGCCAGCAGTCGGCAAGTTCGTCGTGGTGTCGTTGGGGGCGCGCCGATGCGTCTGTGCGGGGGAGTCCTGCCTGCGCCGGACTTTTGCCGAGCAGGTGCCGGGGTTCACGCGTCGGTTCGGTCGACGGACCGGACGGTTGCGATCAACGTTGCTCTAGGTCGGTCTTGCCCTCGTAGGCCGGGCTGGCTCCCGCATGACGGACGTCTTCGCGGGCACCGATCAGCCGGAACACTCTGCTGCGGCTGGCCGTGTCGCTGCCCGATCCTCCGGCTGCGGCGCCTCGCGTGGTCGGCGTGGACGGATACACCCAGCGCAAAGGCCGGATCTACGGAACCGTGCTCGTCACCGTCGAGACACGTCGCCCGGTCGATCTCCTGCCGGACCGGGAGGCGGACGCGCCCGCGGCCTGGCTCGCCGAGCGGCCCGGCTTCGAACGCACCCGCGCCAATTAGACCTCGCCCACGGTGCGGTCGTGACGGCGGATGGAGCAGAGGGCCACGCCGAGCATGTCGTGCCCGTTCCAGGAAGCCCTCCAGCATGCCGGGTCGGTGGTGTCGACGAAGTCCTGGAAGGGCCATTTCCGAGTGAAACCGGTGTTCGCCTACGAATCGACGACCGTCCTCCAGGCTGCACGGTAGTGGCTGGTCCCGATCGGTTCCGTCCGTATCCCGACCGGCAGTTCGCTGCCCGGCTCGGGCAACTGCTGCAGATCGCCCAGCTCCAGCTCGACCAGGCTGAAGACACGTCCGTAGCCAGCTGCGAGCAGAAGCGCCGTGGCATCCTGCTCGGAGGCGGGGCCACACGCCGGTGATGCCGGTCACCGCCGCAGGCACCAAACGTGTTTCGATGGCGGCGCTGATCTACACCAAAGCCGGCCACCGGCCCCGGTTGATCTACCGCATCCACCTCGACCGTGGTCCCGCCAAGGGCCGTCGCAAGGGCTTCACTGAGACTGACTACGCCCGCTTGCTGGATGCCGCGCACCAGCAGCTCGGCGCCCCATCGTTCTGGTGTGGGACAACTCGAACACACACGTCGGTCAGTCGCACCATGCGCGAGCTGATCGCCGCCCGATTATGGCTGACTGTCCACCAGTTGCCGCCCTACGCTCCCGAGCTCAACCCCGTCGAGGACGTGTGGTCGCACCTGAAGAGGTCGCTGGCCAACGTCACCAAACACAGCCTCGACCAGCTCACCGCGCTGGTGTCGCGGCTGAAACGGATGCAGTACCGCCCCCGCCTCATCGAGGGCCTCATCGCCAAGACCAGACTCAACCTCCAATCGCAGTAACCTCAGCCGTTAAAGTAGACGCGAGACCGTGTCCGGGCCGCCGCCGAGTCGCTAGACGAACAGGGCAACCCTGCGGGCGGGTTGTGAGTCTTCTGATCGATCACGTTGTGATCGGAGCCACGAGGAGACCATCATCAACGCCATACGCAAGACCCTGACCGCCACCGCCGTTGTCGGTGCCGTCCTCGCGGGCTCCGCCGCCTGCGGAACGGTGGAGCAGCTGTCCGCCGGCAAGAAGCTCGACCGGGCCTTCGAGAAGCTCGGCAAGAAGAACGCGCTCTCCTTCGAGCTCGACCTGGACACCGACGTCGCGTCCCTGAAGGCGTTGGACGCCGCATCCGACCCCGCACCCGGTGAGGAGATCCCGGACGAGGCCGCCGAGCTGCTCAGCGGCGCGAAGATCACTGTGACCGTGCAGTCGAAGAAGCCACTCGAGGAGTCCGGCGAGAAGGACCTCGTCGGCACGGCCATGAAGGTCAGCACCCCGGACGGCGACCTTGCCGAGTACCGGGTGATCGGCGACTACACCTACATCCGTGCCGACATGGACGCCATGGGCAAGACGATGGGCAGCCCCCTGCCGGACGCTGACGATCTACCCCCGGAGGCCGGGGCGATGAAGGACATCATCGAAGGCAAGTGGGTGAAGTTCAACACCAAGGAGATGGACAAGGCCGCCGCCGAGGACCAGGAGGCCGAGGGCGGTCCTGCGCCGTCCCTCGATGCCAAGACGCAGAAGAAGCTCGTGAAGGCCCTCCGCGAGGTCATCGCCCGTGAGGTGGAGTTCAAGACAGCCGGCGGCGGGGACGGCAGCGAGCACGTCACCGCCAGGGCCCCCTTCCGCACGCTGATCACCGAGCTGTTCGGCGAGATCCGGCCACTGGTGAAGGACCTGCCGCCGGGCATGGAGCTGCCGACAGACAAGGACCTGAAGGACGCTCCCAATACCAAGGTGACGGCGGACTTCACGCTCAAGAACGGTGAGCTGGCCCAGGTGGACATGGACCTCGCCAAGCTGGCCGAGAACACCAAGGTGAAGAAGCTCGGCCTGACACTGCGGATGCGCGAGGGCACCAGGCCCACCGCTCCGGCCGGTGCCACGACGATCGACCTGGACGACCTCATGAACGGCTTCCTCGGCGGGCCGGCGATGGGCGATGCCGAGTTCGACATGAGCGGTCTCGCTGACGAGGACGTCCCACAGGACCAGTTCTGATCGCACCGAGCGCGGGTTCCCACTGCTCCCCGAGGGGGGAGACGGACAGGACCCGCACGGGAAGGGCCTTCGGCAGGCGTCGGCCTGGCAGGGGTCCTTGCCGATTCGGCGGGTGTCACCATCCGCGAGCAGTCGCCGCCCGTTTATGGCTGACTGTCCACCAGCTGCCGCCGTACGCTCCCGACTTCAACCCCGTCGAGGGCGTGTGGTCAAGAGGTTGCTGGCCAACCTCACCAAACACAGCCTCGACCAGCTCGCCGCGTTGGTGAAAACGCGGCTGAAACGGATGCAGTACCGCCCCCGCCCCATTGAGGACTCGTCGCCAAGACCGGACTCGACCTCCAATCGCAGTAGCCTCAGCCGTTACTGACTTCGGCTCGTCAGGGTGACATTCGTCTGCACGCCATGGGCCTGGCTCGCGGCACCGTGGGAGTGTCACCTCCTAGGCAAGGTCACGCTGCGTTGCAGAGCATGGCTGCCGCGACCGCGCGTGCCTCGGCTGCGGGAGCCGACGTGCGTTCCCGCAGCGCAGTGACGATCGCGCCGTCCATCAGCAGAACGAACCGTCGCGCGAGTGCCTCGGCATCCTCGTACCCACTCGAGGCAAGCAGGCCCGCAACGTACGCGGTGACGCGCTCCTTGTGCTCGGCAGCAACCCGGTACGCCGCGCTGCCGGTGTCGGCGGTCTCGGCCATGGTGTTGATGAAGGCGCAGCCGCGGAAATCGGCGTTGGCGAAACGCTCGGCCAGCGCATGGAAGACGTCCAGGGGCTCTCCGCCGAAGGCGTCCACGCGTTCGGCCAGCCAGGCGCGCCAGGCCTGGTCGCGTCGTTGCAGGACGGCCACAACCAGGTCGTCCTTGCTGGCGAAATGTCTGTAGAAGGAGGCCCGGCCGACTCCCGACGCAGCCAGGATGCGTTCGACGCCGACGGCGCGGATGCCCTCGGCATAGAAGAGATCCTCGGCGGCGTCGAGGAGGCGTTCGCGTGCATGGGTGGCCATGTGACCAGGCTATCCCGATCTTGACGATGACGGAACCGATCAGTACCGTCTTGCCGCAAGAAGACGGAACCGATCGGTACCATCTGGAGGACTCATGCCACGGATGCCGCAGCTCACCGACGACCCCTCGGGGCTTCTCGACCAGACCCGCCGCCAGCTCGGCCGACTGCCCAACCTGTATGCGGCGCTGGCCAACGGCCCGGCGGCACTCGCCGGCTACCTGGCCTTGCGCGATCACCTCGGCCGCGGCGTTCTGCCCACCCGGCTACGCGAGCAGCTTGCGCTCCTGACCGCACAGGAGAACCACTGCACGTACTGCGTCAGTGCCCACACGCTGCGGGGCCGGAAGCTGGGCCTGAGTGACGAGGAACTGGTCCGCACCCGCGAGGCTGCCGACGACACCGACCCGCACGCTGACGCGGTGCTGCGGATCACCCGCGAGGTTATGCGTACCGGGGGCCGCGTCGAGGACACGGCGCTGGCCGACGCCCGCCGAGCCGGGGTGACCGATGCCGAGCTGGCCGAGATCGTCGCCCACATCGCACTCAACACGCTGTCCAACTACTTCAACCACCTTGCCCAGCCGGACCTCGACTTCCCGGAGGTGTCTGCGTGATCCGCGAGTGGCGCAAGGGCTCGATCGAACTCGTGTCCGGCTACACCATCACCGACGCCGACGGCCGTTCCGTCGGCCGCGCCGAGGGCGTCGACTTCGCGCTCGAGGGCGGCTTCGTCAACGTCCGACTCCCTGGCGCCCCCCACACCCAGTTGGTCTCAGCTCCGGCCGTCCGTCTGATCACCTGCGAATCCTGACCCGACCTTGAGGCTCTGATGCGGGCTATTGCCTGGCCAGCAGGCCGTCGGTATCAGCCATGCGCTCAAGGGCGTCGTAGCCTCACCCCGGCATGCGCGGGCCCGGCCCGGATCGCATGATCCTGGGCCGGGTCGATCACAGATTTCGGCTGGTTAAGGTGATGTTGGTGTATCGAGGTCCAGGCCGGTTCCGGCTATGAAGCCGTTGAGGGTGTCAGGCCGGTACTGAAGCCGCTTGAGGCGGTTGCGCACGAGGACTTCGAGTCGGTCGAGGGCGACAACGGCAAGGTTGGCCAGGCTGCGCTTGACATGGGCCCATGCACCTTCGACAGGGTTCAGGTCGGGTGCGTAGGCCGGCAGCACATACACGGTCAGCCACTCGCGCTCCGCGACGAGGGGGCACCTGGTATCCGGGCGGTCGCGCGGACAGCCCAGGTCGGCGAGACGACGGTCCGCAAGGACGTGGACCAGTTGAAGGCCGGTGAGGAGCCTCTGGGCCGGGCACGCAGGCGCGGTGGCGGTCGGAAGAGGGTCGTGGACGTTGATCCGGATCTGCGGCCCGCGCTGCTGGCGCTGGTGGAACCTGACGAGCGGGGCGATCCGATGTCGCCGCTGAGCTGGACGGTGAAGTCGACCAAGCATCTCGCGCGTCACGGCTCACAAGTGGACCGCCGCTGGCGGGCAGAGGGCGAGCAGCCGGGCCTCCACCGCTGCCGCAAGCTGGGACCGGCCCGTCTCGGGCCGATCCTGGGCCTGCCCGCCTCCACGGTGCACCGGATCCTGGTCCGCCACAGCCTGAACCGCCTGGCCTTCCTTGACCAGCCCACCGGGCAGGTCACTACGAACGCGACCGGCCCGGCGAACTCCTCCACGTGGACGTGAAGAAACTCGGCCGGATCCCCGACGCGGCGGCCACAAGGTCCTGGGCCGACAGGCAGGCCGGGCCACCCGCAGCAGCGTGGGCTTCGACTACGTTCGCTCCGCCGTCGACGACCACTCCCGTCTCGCCTACAGCGAGATCCACCCGGACGAGAAGGCCGACACCTGCGCCGCCTTCCTGGCACGGGCCGCAGCCTTCTTCGCCACCTGCGGCATCCGCCGCATCGAACGCGTCCTGACCGACAACGCCTGGCCCTACCCACAAGAGCTTCGCCTGGCGCCAGGCCCTGGCCGACCTCGGCGCCACCGGCAAACTCGCCCGCCTCTACCGGACACAGACCAACGGCAAGGTCGAACGCTTCAACCGCACCCTGCTCGACGAATGGGCCTACCTACGGCCCTGCACCAGCAACACCGAACGCACCGCCGCCCTGGCAGACTTCCTCCACACCTACAACCACCACCGCTGCCACACCGCACTCGGCGGCCAGCCAGCCATGACCCGCGTGAACAACGCTTCAGGTCAATACATCTAGCGGCTGTTGAGGGCCACCGTCTCGTCCGGCACTAGCGGTGACTGCGCGCCCGGCCCGCGCCCGCCAACCCGCATGGCGACGCACGCCGCCAGGTACAGCAGGGCGACGACCAGCAGCAGCACCTGATAGCCCGTCACCAGCGCCAGATACTCCAGCGCGCCCCCGGTCAGCGCACCCAGCAGATTCGCGCCGAACGCGGATGTCGGGTCCGCGGCGAGCGCGAGGCGGTCCGAGAAGATGAGGTTGGCGCAGAAGATGGGGGCGAAGGCCAGGGCGATGGCGGCGGCGAGCCGTCCGGTGAAGGGCAGCGAGAGCACCTCGTGCACCGGGACGAGCCAGGCTGCCGCGAGGGTGCCGAAGAGCAGGAGCTGCAGCGGCAGCTGGTTGACCCGCCGTAGCCGGCGCCGGACCTCGACCGCAGCGAGGACGGCAAGCAGGACGCCGATGAAGACCAGGGCGTTGACCAGCCAGGTCGTTCCGAAGTAGAGCGCGAAGCCGATCACGTTCTTCGTTTCGAGCAACATGAAGGCCGCACCCATCAGGAACATGTCGGTGTAACGGACCGTGCTTCGGATCCGGACCCCGGTCAGGCGCACCGCCAGGAGCGTCACCAGCAGGATCGCGCCCAGCGCGCCCAGGTACAGCGTGGGAATGTCCCGGTGGAGCAGGTATGGGAACGGGTGGTCATCGCTCGCGGCCTCCGGGACCGCGCCGCTGGACTGCCAGATCCGCTCGCACGACTGGTCGGCGGTCGTCATTCCGGCCACCAGCACGGCCGCGTTCTTGCCGAACGTCGTCATACAGGGGGCATGGCCATAGACGCCATCGAGGGAGCCGGCGAAGCGGTCGACCAGCCAGCTCGTCCGGTAGTAGTTGTACATGGCGAACGCGCCGTTCGGCACCAGGTGATCGCGTGCGGCCTTGAACGCCTGCTGGGTGAACAGGTAACTCTCCAGGCGCAGATTGCTCGCCCCGGCCACCAGCGTCAGCGAGTCCGGCAGCGCCAGGACGACGAGGTCGTACTTGGCGTTCGTCCGCTCAAGGAAAGCCCGTCCATCATTGATGTAGACGTGCACCCGGGGGTCGTCGTACGGCTTCGCGGGGTGCAACTGGGCGCCAATCTGCTGCAGCCGGGGATCGATCTCGACCGCGTCCACGCGCTGCGCTCCGTGCGCCAGCGCGACCGCGACGTCATTGCCGTTGCCGGCCCCGATGACCAGCACGCGTTTGTGCGGGTTGCCGGGCGTCCGGTCGTACGGCTGCCGATAGGGCGAGTTTTTTTGCATCAGCACCGGGAGCGGCGCGATGCTCTGGTGCGGGACACCGTTGGCGGAGATGCGGTACTCCCGCGTGGTGGACGTCATGGGCGTGAGCTGGATCTTGTAGTAGGGCGACCAGGAGATACCGGCCGTCGTCGTCTCCACGAACAGCGCAGCGACCATCGCCGTGAGGGGGACGCCGTACCGCAGGGTGTTGCGCCGTCCGCCTAGGATCAGCAGGGCCGCGGCGGCGAGTACGCCCCACACGACCGACGGAGCGCGGAGCCAGGACAGCAGGGCGAAGGACACCGAGCCGGTGATGCTGCCGAGCAGGTCGTAGCGGTAGGCGTCGAGCGAGGGAAGTCGGCGGAAGAGATCGGCGGTGATCTTGCCGATCGCGACCATGATCACCGCGGTGAGCAGGAAGATGGCCGGCAGCGTCACCCACTCGGGGAGGCCGGTGGTCTTCACGGCGGTGAAGTAGATGACCTGGCCGCTGCTCTGACGCACCTGCACCGGAAACTCGCGTACCAGAATGACGAGAAGCGCGAGCGGGACCGGTGCCCAGCGTGTGAGCCACTGCCCGCGCGCGGCGGGGATCAGGAACCCGATGCCGATACCCAGGAACGACCCCAGCAGGACGAAGTTCGAAAAGTAGCTGAGGTGGACGACGTTGGCGCCCGCCCATCTGATCAGCGCCAGCTCGACGAAGAGCATGGTGGCGCTGGCCAGCAGCAGCCTCCAGCGCACGGAGCGGTCGGCCTGTCTGGTTCTGGTCGGTTTCACACGTATTTACGGTGCCATCTTCGGTGCGGTGGGGCGAGATGACTTGCCGATTTTGCGACGATATCGCCCTCGGTCTTCGGCCGTCCGGACGTGACCGCCTCAGCCGCTCGTCGTGTCAGGTGGTGATGACGTTGAGCGCCGGTGAAGCGAGGGTGGCCAGGGCCCAGGTCTGGGCGTAGCGGCGTGGTTCTGCCAGGTTGCGGGCGTCGGCGTAGAGGCTGACGAAGATGTATGTGAGGACGGATGCGGCCCAGTCGTTGGCGGAGAATCCCGGCAGGCCGTCCCGGTTCAGCTGCGTCATGTTCGCGGAGGGCCGCCACAAGTACACGGAGGCCGCGGACGGCACTGCGACGGGGGCCATGTCGGGCCATGCGGATCGGGGAAGCCGCCAGAACGCCTGTGATGGCGGCGGTCAGCGCGATGTGGGCGGCGCTGAAGGTTTCGGGCGACGAGGCGATGACGAGGGCCGTGGCGTGTTCCTGGATGACTCGTCGGATGGTCGAACGACGTCAGGAGGGAGCACGGCCTATCAGCATGGCCCGGTGGTGGTACTCGTACAGGCCGTCGAAGAGCGGGCCGGTCAGCTCCAGGATCCGTTCGTCGTCGCAGATCATGGACAGGCCGCGCAGGATGACATCTACGCCGGGGGCTTCGGGGGCGTCGTAGCGTTCGTCGTCCAGGTCAGCTTCGTGGACGATCTCCGCCAGTTTCCACAGCACGGGATCGGTCAGGTCGTGGTGGCGCAGGGTCGTCTCGAAGGAGCAGTCGCCGCCGTGGTGGCCGAGCTGCACGCCGCGCATGTCGAACGGGGTTGCGTCGTCCGGGACTTCGGCGGGGTCGGTGACGAAGACGAACTCCGCCTCCTTGTCGATGTGTCGGCGGATGAGCCAGGGGCAGGCGGCCCGGTCGATGTGGACCCCGGCGCGGGTGGCCCACTTCATGCGTTCTTCTCCGGGTGGTTTGCGGCCTTCGGTGCTGCGCCGGCTTTGCCGCCTGGTTCGTCGGCGAGGGCACGTACGGCGGCGTGTGCGCGGTCGCGTTCCAGGGGCGGGAAGAAGTCGCGGCGGCCGATGCGTCGCAGTTCGGCGCGCAGCCTGCGGACGACGGAGGTGGCGTTGGCCGCGCCGGTGGCCCGGGTTGCCTGGTCGATGTCGGCTTGGTACTCGGCGGCGCGGGTGTCGGCCATGGCGGTGGCCAGCTCTCGCTCCTGGGCGTGGGTCGCGGGCCGAGCCAGCCAGATCGAGGCGGCGCCGCCGGCCTCGATCGCCTCGTCGGCGATCCACTCCAGCTGCTCGCGGGTGCGGGCATCGGCGGGCAGCGCAACCAGACCGTCGGAGAGCTGGGCGACTCCCAGGCGCTTGAGCTTGCGCCAGACCGTGATGCGGGGCGTGGAGGGTTCTCGGGGCACTCGGTAGGAGAGCAGGACCCACTCGCCCGGGTCGCGGGTCGGCCGGTCAGCGGCCATGGCGTCTACCGGTCCGTGCAGCTGTCGTTGTCCGGTCTATCAGCGTTCCCCACAGCGGGTGCGCTTGCTGCGGCCGTCGGGCCCCTGGCCTGGAACGCGATCCTTCGTGCCGCTCACGGAGAGCAGTTCTTCACCGACGCACCCGTGATCGTCTTCCCCGTCAGCTGGCAGGACACCGGCTCCGGCGTCTTCGCTCTGGCCGCCGCGTCCCTCGGCTACGGGCTCGGCCCACTGGCCGCGCAGCCGAGCCGCACCAACATCCGCTACGCACTCCTGGCCGCCGTCGCAGCCCTTCTTGTCGACATCTACCTGTACTGAACGGCCTGGTCGTCCCGTCGCTCTCCGTGGATAGCCAGCTGCGGGACGACCTGGCCGCTTCACCGTCGACCCCGGGAAAGCCCGCACATGATCCGTCGTCTCAGTCCCCGCACCCTGCTCGCCCTGACCGCCGGTCTTGTCCTCACCGTCGCCGCCGCCGCGGCCGGCGTAATGCTCACCCGGGGCGGCGGCCAGGCACCCAAAGTGGCGCTGCCGCTCCGCCCGGTGAAGGAGATCGCCCTGCCGGGTGACAGCTCGCGCTTCGACTACGCAAGCCTCGACCCCGACCGCGGGCTGCTGTTCATCGCCCACATCGGCGCGAGCCAGATCATCGAGGTGGACGTTCACAGGGACCGCGTCGTACGCACCATCGACGAACTGCCCGGCGTCCATGGCGTGCTGGTCGTCCCGTCCCGCCACACGGTGTACGCCACCGCCACCGACGCCAACCAAGTGGCCGCCATTGACGAGACCACCGGAACCGTCCTGCACCGCAGCCCCACCGATGACTACCCCGACGGGCTGGCCTACGACCCCGTGCACGGCACGGTGTGGACCACCAACGAGTCCGGTGGCTCGGAGACGATCACCGATGCCGCCACCGGAGCGTCCCGCGGCACCGTCACCCTTGGCGGCGACGTCGCCTACGACCCCACCACCCGGCAGATGCTCGTAGACGTCCAGACCCGCAACGAACTCTCCGTCATCGACCCGACCGCCCTCCGCATCACCCGCCGCGTTCCCCTGCCCGGCTGCGACCACGACCACGGCCTCACCCTCGCCCGCACCGACCACCTGGCCTTCGTCGCCTGCGACGGCAATGCCCGCCTGCTGACCGTCGACCTGACCACCTGGCACGTCACCGGCACCTACCAGGTGGGCGATGATCCCGACGTCCTCGCCTACGACCCCGCCGCCCGCCACCTGTACGTGGCCGCCGAGTCCGGCTGGGTCACCACCGCCGACAACCGCAACGGGCACCTGACCGTCACCGGCCGCGCCCACCTAGCCGACGGCGCCCACGTCGTCGCCGTCGACCCCACCACCCACCGCAGCTACTACCCCGTCCCGCACGGCTCCGACGGACACCCAGCCCCGCTTGTCTATCGGCCCGGACCGTGGACCCTCTGACGGGAGAGATTGAATTGGTGTAACCATGGTTGCATGAGTGCGGTAAAAGGTGGGGATGGGCCCGTGGAGACGAGCGCGTTCGCCCTGGATCAGGTCACGGTCCGGCGCGGCGACGCGGCCCTGCTGGAGGAGATCACCTGCGGCATCCCCATCTCGGCCTGCACCGCCCTGGTCGGACCGAGCGGCGCGGGCAAAACCACCCTCCTGCGCCTCCTCAACCGGCTCGAAGAACCCACGACCGGGACCGTCACCTTCCATGACCACCCCCTTACGGCCTGGAACGTCCTCACCCTGCGCCGCCACGTCACCCTCGTCGGCCAACAACCCGTCCTGCTCACGGACACCGTCCTGAATGACCTGCGCGTCGGCCGCCCCGACCTCGACCGGCACGAAGCAGCGGCCCTGCTCGACCGCGCCCACCTGCCCGCCGCCTACCTCGACCGCGCCACCACGAACCTCTCCGGCGGCGAAGCCCAACGCGTCTGCCTGGCCAGGGCCCTCGCCGTCATTCCCCAGGCACTACTCCTGGACGAACCCACCTCCGCCCTCGACGCGGGCGGCACCGCCGCCGTCGAGGGCGTCGTACGCGAACTGGTCGCCGACGGCCTGACCGTGGTCCTGGTCAGCCACAACACCGCACAGGCACGCCGCGTCTCCGACCACGCCCTCGTCCTCGACCACGGCCGCCTCGTCGAACAGGGCAAGGCCCACCACGTCGACTACCTCAAGGAGCCCGCGTGAACCCCGCCGTCCCCACCTGGGCGGGAGTCGCCGCCTCCGCCTCGCTCATCGCTCTCACCATCGCCGTGGCCTGGCACGGACGCCTTCACCTGGCCCGCGACATCGCCGTCGCCGCCGTCCGGGCTGCACTTCAACTCGCCGCGGTCGGGGCTCTCCTGCTGCTGGTCTTCCGCCACACCGGACTCGCCGGAGCCATGGGCTGGCTCGCCCTCATGGTCCTCATCGCTGGTCAGGTAGCCGCCCGCCGTACCCCGGCCCTGCCCAAGGCCCTCTCCACCGCGACTGTGGCGATCACCGCCGGCACGGCGTCGACCATGGGCACCCTGCTCGCCCTCGGCGTCATCGCCACCCGAGCCCGCGTCGTCATACCCGTCGGTGGCATGGTCGTCTCCGGCGCCATGCAAGCCACCGCCCTCGCCCTCACCCGCCTCCATGACGAAGTCCGCGCCGCGCGCCCCGCCATCGAGGCCCGCCTCAGCCTCGGCCTCGCCGCCACCGACGCCTTCGCCCCGCACCAGCGCACCATCGTCCGTACAGCCCTGATCCCCGCCCTCGACTCCACCAAGACCGTCGGCGTCATCAGCCTCCCCGGCGCCATGACCGGCCTCATCCTCGCCGGAGTCGACCCCTTCACAGCGATCCGCTACCAGATCGTCGTGATGTACATGCTGCTCGCCGCCGCAGCACTCGCCGCGCTCATCGCAGTACGCCTCGCTGAGCGCGCCCTGTTCGACGATGCCCACCGCCTGCGCCCCCTTGAAGGGACTGAAGGAGCCAGGGCAACTTCCGGCTCCCGGGACTGAAAAATTCTGACCTTTTCTCAGGATGCCTCGTTGGTCTGAACGAACTACCTTCGTTGGTGCACCAGTTGTGGGTGAAACGCCGGGACATATGAGGGGATAAGGTCCTCTTTCGGATCTTGCCGGTTAAGCCTGCGTCGTCCGGTGCCATGGGGTCTCCCCAGGCCCGCGGGGCCGAGGGGAAGCATCGGCGTGTTGGCGGGGCGCCTGCGTACTGGACGTACTTGGTGCTCCGCCGACGCGGCGAGGTGCGGTGCGGGGCGGCGCGGGTCAGGCAAGATCCGGAAGAGACGGCCTGGGGCCTGCGTTGTCGGTGGTCCGTGGCACAGTGCACCGCATGAACGAGGACATGCACGGCGCCGCGCTGATCGACCGGGTGATCGAACGGGTCCGGGAGCAGGGCTGGCCCACCTGCGACGCTCCGGACCTCGATGAACCGGTGCCGCTGGCGCCCGAGGTGCTCGACCGGCTGAGGCTGGCCGGCGATCGGCCGCTGCCGCCCAGCCTGCGCCGCTGGCTGGCCTTCGACGGCTCCTGGCTCGCCGACGTCGGCTGGTACGAGGATCCGGCCGAGCCCGTCCTCGGCGACCGGGGGCTTGGGGCGACGGCGCAGTGGATGTACGGCTCCTGCGGCGGCATGGCCGCGATGTTCGGCGACTTCGAGAAACTGCTGCCCGCCGTGTGTCTGCCGCTTGTCGGCGGCAGCGACTCGCGCCGCTTGCTCTACCTGGGCTCGCCGGACTCCACGGGCGAGTACCCGGTGCTGGTGACCGATATCGACGACCTGCCGTACGTGGCCGTGATGTACCCCGGTCTCGACGTGTACCTCGCGGACCTCGCCGATGTCCTGGACCTGGACTTCGACACCTACACCTCGCTCGCCGCGGATCCCGAGTACGCCGCGCGGATGGCCGAGCACGCGGAGAACACCGGACTCGGCCCGGACGGACTGGAGTTCCACGAACTCGACCTCTTCGACTAGGTACTCTTTCGGATCTCGGCGGTTCGCCGGATGGCACTCCCAGCTCCTGGGGCTGGGAGTGCCCCGACGTTGTGCGCCTGCCGATTCCTGAGGGCGAAGTCTTGGGCGTGTCCGCCGGGCGGGCGAGGGCGTAATCCGGTGGCTACTCTCTCGGCAACGTCCCTAGGGTCGCTGGGATGACACACAACACTGTTGACCCGGCGACGATCACACCGGAGATGGCTGATCAGATCCGCACGTGGCGATGCGATGAGGACTGCTCCTGGCGCGCCGTGGCCCAGGCCGCGTGCGACCTGTGGGGCTCCGAATGGGGCAGCAACCAGCTCTTCGGCGAAGACCTCTGTGTAGCCGCAGCGAAGCTTCTGGGCGAAAGCCCCTACCGGGAACCTTGGAACTGACGCTCCTCAGATGGCTCCTCTCGGATCAGCGAGCGGACCAGATGAAGATGCCGGCGATATGAAGTCCGGATCGGAAGACGGTGGCGATCTTCTCATAGCGGGTTGCCGAGCCGCGCCAGTTCTTCAGGCGGTTGATGCACCGTTCGGCGGTGTTGTCGTTTGTAGGCCTCGCGGTCGAACGTAGGTGGACGGCCTCCTCGGCGGCCTTTGCGCCTGCGGTTGGCGACTTGACCGGCCGGCTGGGGAATCACCGCCCGGATTCCTCGTCTGCGTAGGTGCTCGCGGATGGCCCGGGACGAGTAGGCCCGGTCCGCCAGGACCACCAGGGGCCGCGTGCGTGCCACCAGCGCAGCGAGCCAGGCCAAGCGGGAGATCATTGCGAGGCGTGGATCAACAGCTGGCGCTCAGGGCCGTGGGGAACCCGGGTTGGTGCGGAGGCGCCTGACTTCAGCAATGAGGCGGGTTATGTCTTGCCGGGCGTGTGCGATGAAGTCGAGATCCTCACTGCTTGCAGGGGGAACGCCATCGTCAGTGGACCGGAAGACGTACATGTCCGGCTCATCACCGCGGGCGATTCGGATGAAGTCGTCACCGCTGGAGTGGTCGCGGCCCTCAACGAATGCCTCCCACGGTGGTGGACTGGCGGCCTCGCAGCGTCGTTCGATCTCGTCGAGTTCGTCGTCGCTTATGTTGCCGGAGCTGTTCACGGTCAATGGCACTCCTTGTCAGAGATGCTTGCTGCTCGGCGCCAAGTGTGCAGGGTACGGAGCGGCAGGCGGAGACGTAATAGGTTTTGGAGGGGTCAGGGTCAACACGTGCGTTGATGCCTGATCAGGGGCTGGGCTGATGGCAGGCAGGACGTCCCCGGGCCTGACGTGGAGATCGTTCGCTCCCGCACCGGTGAGGACGAGCGAGTCCCGTGGGGCGCGGCAACTTCGTCGGCCGCCAGCCAGGGGTGGCGGCGGGCCACTGTCAGCACCGGGCCTGGAGTTCGCCCGCTCGGACGCAGCAAGATCGCGGCCCAGCCGAGATCGCTGACCATCACACGGCGATGGCCGGGAGAGCGAAGCCACCTGCGCGAACACGGACTGCTCGACCGTTGAGCTGCCGCCTGCGAGCATGGTGTGCGGGCGCTCCCGGGGAGCCGTGCCCGCACACTGCACGTCATGGGGCGTCGGGCCTGCCGGGGGAGAACGTGAACTGCTGTCCCGGGCGGTAGGCGCGGACCTCCACACCGTTCTGTCCCGTCCGTACCAGATGCACACGGCCCAGCCCGGACACCTGCGCCCGCTCGTCGTCGCAGACCAGCACGGTGTTCTCGTCGATCGCCACTCCTGCTCCGTGCGAGCTGCGCCCGAGGGCTACGGCTTCGATCAGACGTGGCAGTGTGCCCCACTGCGCGGTGTGCACATCAACCGTCCACGGCACCAGGCCCAGGCCGGGCCTGACCTCGATCTCGTCCAGGTCCTCACTGGCGTCCTCGGGGCACACGGGCACGTTGTCGGACAGCCATCCGCCGAGCAGTGCCGATCCGGCGGCCATCGCCGCGCCGGCGGAGAACCCGGCGTAGGGCATGCCCCGTTCAGCCAGCAGTCCGGTCACGTCACCGAATACGGGGGCCAATGCGTCCTGGTAGGCCGGCGTCAGTCCCCCGCCCACCAGCAGGGCGTCCGCACCGTCGAGCCGCGCGGGGTCCAGGGTCCCGCCCAGCGGAACCAGTACCGACACTGGAGTGCAGCTGCCGGCCTTGCGCAGCGCTGTGTCGTACCGCGCGAAGTCCTGTGCTCCATCGCCCTCGTCGAGCAGCAGCACTGCCACCGTGGGTTCCCGATGCCGGGAGGCGTCGGCCAGGAAGGGCCTGTAGACCGCCTCGGTGGCCTCCGTGTCCCAACCGCCGCCGATGAGATGCGTTCTCACTGTCAAATCTCCTTGTCCGTAGCCGCCACCGGCTTCGGTCCGCAGCGGACCGGCCGTTGGGCCTGGTGGCTGGATGACAGTAGCCTGCAGTGTTCTGTCCTTTCATCACTTGGCGTGTTCTCGTGCGTGGTTACGGGGGTGGGGGCGGGGTCTGCCTGATGTTGCTGGGCTCGGCGGTGTCTAGCGTCGGTGTCCTTCCGGCGGCGGAGGCGCTGCGCCGGGGAGCGCAGCGGGTCGTGTTACGCGCTGGTGCAGCGCATGGGCAAGCGCACCTGGTAGTTCGCAACGCTGCAGCCTGGAACGCATAGCGGACGTCGTGGTCGGGCGCTGGGTCACCCGTCCGACTGTCCGATGGCAGCGCCGTGCCGGCGGTCGGCGGTGTTCCCATGCCGGTCAGTTGTGTGCGGCTACTCGAATGGAAGCACGGATGAGAGCTCTGCCCATGTCGGGTCCGCGCTGGTTGTCAATGGGGGTGCGCGCCGGGGCGGCTCTGGCGACGCCTGCGCTCGTAGCGCAGGTCATTGACTGCGTGCTGGAACACCGGCCGTTGGGCGGCGCGATGAATGCTGCTGCGGCACTGATCGGCGTGACCGTGCTGACCGGCGCCGCAGGGGAGTTCACCGAGTGGGCCGGTGGGGCCGCTGCCACCGGGTGGCAGCGGCGGGTGCTCTTCAGGCGGGCGCTGGATGCGGGCCTGGCGGGACAGCGCCGATACGGCGCGGCGGAGGTCACGAGCCGGATCGCCGCGAGTTGCCCTGAGGCGGTGCACGCCGGGCTCAGTGTGCTCGAAGCCGGAGTGTCGGCGGCGACGTCGGTCGTCGGTGTCGTCTGTCTGTGGCGCATCGACTGGCGCCCTGCGATGGCGTTCCTGCTCGGTCTGCCTGCAGTGTATGCCGTGGTCCGGGTGTTCTTGGCGCGAAGCACCTCGGTCTTTGCCGGTTACCAGGAACTGCAGGCCGACATCGTGGCCCGGCTGATGGAGGCACTCGGCGGCATCCGGACGATACGGGCCAGTGGCACGGTGGAGCAAGAGACGGCGCGGGTCCTGGCTCCGCTGCCCCAGCTGGGCAGCACGGGACACCTGATGTGGCGTCTGCAACGATCAACCGCCTGGCAGATGGGTCTGTTGCTGTCGGCGATCGAGGTGGTCGTCCTTGTGGTGAGCGGCAACGAAGTCACGGCTGGGCGGATCTCTGCGGGTGAAATGATCGCCGTCAGCGGGTACGTGGCGATCGCTGCCGGCCTGCTCGGGCAGGTGGACGCGGTGGTCGGCCCGGCCAGGGCGGCAGCGTCCGGTCGCCGGATCGCGGAGGTCCTGAACCAGCCGGCGGCGAGTGCGGGGCAACGTGTACTCGGCGATTCCACGAGCGGCTGCGCGGTGGCGTTCCGGGGCGTTTCGGTGCGCGCCGAGGGCAAGACGGTGCTCGATGGCATCGATCTCGAAATTCCGGCCGGCACGGCTGTTGCCCTGGTGGGTTCCCCCGGAGCCGGGAAGAGCAGCCTCGCCGCACTGATAGGCCGGCTTCATGACCCGGACGCGGGAATGGTGCTGCTGGACGGCGTGCCGGTCAGGGAACTGACGCTCATGTCGCTGGCACATTGCGTCGCCTATGCGTTCGAGCGTCCGGCGCTGCTTGGCGAAACGGTGCACGGCACCATCGGCCTGGCCCGGCCCGACGTGGGTAGAGCCGTGATCGAAGAGGCCGCCCGGGCCGCGTGTGCCGACGGCTTCGTGCGTCGATTGCCGGGCGGGTACGCCACGAGCCTGACGCAGGCTCCCCTCTCGGGTGCAGAGAGCCAGCGTCTGGGCTTGGCACGGGCGTTCTGCCAGGGCGGCCGCGTGGTGGTGCTGGATGACGCCATGTCCAGCCTGGATACCGCCACTGAGGCGCAGGTCGCCCAGACCCTTAGGACTGCCTTCATCGGCTGCACCATGGTCATGGTTGCGCGCCGTGCCTCCACCGCGTCCGCAGCCGATGTGGTGGCTTGGCTGGCGGACGGGCGGATCCGCGCGGTTGCTCCCCACGCCCAGCTGTGGCACGACCCGCAATACAGGGCGCTGTTCGGTGCCGAGGCCAAGGCTGTGAGGGACGTCTGATGCCGGAGGTTGCCGTGATGAAGCCCGGCTGGCGGATGTTCGGGAGGTTCTTCAGAGCTCGGCGTGCTGCCGTTGTCGGGGTCCTTGCTCTGTCCGCGGTGGAGTCGCTGCCGGCCCTGATGTCCGGGCTTGTGCTGGCCCAGGCCCTCGACCGAGGATTCCTCGTGGGGCGACAGCTGGTCGGTCTGGGCTGGCTGGGTGTGCTTGCGGCGCTCCTGATTGTGCGGGCAGGGGTGACCCGGGCTCTCCTTCCCCGGCTGGGCGCGCTCGTCGAGCCGCTTCGGGACGCTCTGGTCAGTGCCGTGGTTACGCAGACTCTCCGCCGTGCCGCGGCAGGCACCGTGCCCCTGGACGGGGCGAGCGTGGCCCGGCTCACCGGACAAGTGGAAACGGTGCGCTCTTTGGTGTCGGCGCTGCTGCGATCGATTCGGCAGCTCAGCGTGTCGCTGGTGATGGCCCTCATCGGACTGGCGGCACTCGCCCCGCCCGTTGTGCTCATCGCCGGATTGCCGATCACGATCGCGCTGGCGGCCTGTGCCTCAGTGCTCCATCCCTTGAGCATCGCTCAGCGGCAGATGCTGATCGCGGAAGAGCGTATCGCCCGGGAAGCCGGCGGCGCCCTGACAGGTCTGCGCGACCTGGTCGCCTGTGGGGCCCGGCCGTGGGCGGGCGCGCGCATGGATGCGCTGATTGCCCAGTGGGAGGTGGCGGTCCGGCGCGTCGCGTGGATCAGCGCCGCGAACAAGTTGATCGTCTTGGCCGGAGGGAAACTCCCGGTGTTGGGCACACTGGCCGCGGCACCCGTGCTGCTCACTGACTACGGTCTGACAGCGGGTGCCCTGGTCGGCGCCGTGGGGTGTCTGCTCACCTCGGTGGATCCCGCAATGCGATCGATGGCACAGACCCTGGGTTCCTGGGGCGGGGTGTGGAACTCGGAGCCGTCCTGCACCGACTGGGAGAGGAGCCCGGCGATGGCGGCGCGACATCCGGCGTGCCCTCCCGCCCGGCGCGAGCCGGCCTCACCGCTGTCGCCAGCTCCGCGCACGTGGGCCGATGTGCCGCGAACCCACCGCGTGACCTGCCCGCTGACCACAGTCTGTCCATGGAGCGTGTGACCTTCGCATACGGGCCTTGCGCCGCCCCGGTCATTCGCGACCTCAGCCTACGCCGAACTCGTCGGGCACTGGCACGACCACCGCACTTACCAACGCTAATGATACGTAAAAATCTTTAGCTATACATGCGGTGATCCCTTGCCTAGCGTCAGGGCATGTCCAGCGCTCTGACCGCCGCAGCCGCCCTCATGTCGCCATCGGCGCGCAGAACGCAAGGGAATCGAAAGGAACCACAGCAATGACACTCGGCCATGTCGGTGATGAACTACGGGGAAACGGCATCGTGTCCGAGCCGGGGCGCCCTCACCCGGGGACCACGGGAGGCGGCTCACCAACGGGGCGAACAGCGGGCACGCAGTGCAGCGCGGACGTGACGATGGTCGGCAGGGCGGCGGAGTGGTCTGTCTGCCGAACCGTCCTTGACAAGGTGGCCGACGGGACGACCACGATCCTCACGGTCGCCGGGGATCCCGGTACCGGGAAGACCCGGCTGCTCTCCGAGATCGCTGGTGCGGCACGCGACCGTGGCTTGCACGTCAGGAGCGCCGCGGGGGACCAGGCGGCGCGCATCGTCCCGTTCGGGCTGATGGCCGATGCGCTGGACAGCCCGGCCCTGAGCTCCGCGTGCGGCATGCTCCCGGCCACGGACCGTGCCAGGCTCAGAACCGTGTTCCCGAGCCTCGGCAAGGCGCAGGAGACAGCGGGCGATCGCGACGACCATCTGCAAAACCGTCGGCTTCTCCATCGCTCCGTCGAGCTGATGCTGGAGCGTCTGGTCATGCCGCCGGGCCTGGTGTTGCTTCTTGACGATGTCCATGCGGCGGACGATGCCTCGCTCGCGATGCTCACCCATCTCGTACGGCAGCCTCCGGCAGTACCCTTCGTGCTGGTCGTGGCGTATCGGCCGCGCCAGATCTGCCGCCGGCTTGCGGTCGCCATCGGCTCCGCCCCCACCACCGGCACTGACTCATCCATCATCCGCCTGCAGCTTGATGCGCTCAGCGACGACGAGACCGCGGTGTTGATCGGAGACGCGGCAGACCCAGCCAGGCGTGAACTGCTGGCACAGGCTGGTGCCAACAACCCGTTCTACATCACCGCGCTGTCCGCCATGTCGGATGCGGACCTGGCGGGGATCCAGCAGAGCCCCGTGCGTATCGGCCCGGAGTCAATCCCTCACAGTGCCCGCGCAGTGCTGCTGACCGAAGTGGACGCACTGCCGCCCAGAGACCGAAGCGTCGCATCAGCCCTGGCAGTCACGGGGCTCTGTACCGGAACCGAACTCATCGGGGCGATAACTGGCCTGGCGGGCCGGGAAGTGGAGGAGTCGCTCGATGCTCTGGTCGCCGCAGACCTGATGCGGCCCGTCGGCGCCGGCCTGCGCTTTCGGCATCCGCTGCTGGAGGCGACCCTCTACCACGCGACCAAGCACGCCTGGCGGCGAACCGCACACCGTCTTGCTGCCGAATATCTGGAGGGTACCGACGCTCCCATCGAGATTCGTGCGCACCACGTCGAGCGCTTCGCCCAGCCGGGCGACCGGGCCGCGAGCGCAGTGCTTGTGGAAGCGGCTCGCACCAGCGGGCCGGTTGCCGCTGTCCACTTTCTGCGCCTGGCGCTGGGTCTGCTCCCTGAAGATGACGCGAACCGCCAAGCGCTGCGCTTCATGCTGGCTCGCGCTCTCGGCATGAGCGGTCAGGCCGTGGAGAGCAGAATCCTGCTCCATGAACTGCTGGCTGAGGACGGCACCGCCTCCCGGACGCACCGAACCGACCTGGTCGCGTTCAGCGCCGCGGTGGACCGGCTGCTGGGACGTTTCCAGGAGGCAGCGGCGCTGGTTGAGGCCGAGTTGCTGGGATCTGAAGACGCCGACGTCCTGACCACCGCTCCGCTGCACACAGAACTCGCCAGCGCCAAGCTCATGCTCGGTCAGTTCTGCGGCAGCGCCGCGCGGCTTGCCGAAATCCGCCAGATCGCTGCGGATGACGGGGATCGTTCCACGGAGCTCGGGGCATCAGCGGCGCTCGGTCTTGCCACGGTGTTTTCAGGGGACACAGACAACGCGGTCCAGCTGGTGGATCGCTGCTGCTGGCTCCTCGACAGCCTGCCCGACGGGCAGCTTGCGGACGCACTTGACTCCGTCACGCAGCTCGCCTGGACGTTGGTCATGCTTGACCGGTACGGCGACGCCCTTCGGCATGCCCATCGCGGCATTGACGTCGCCCGGCGCACCGGTCGACGTCACCTGCAGTCCTCCCTGCACCTTGTTGCATGTCAGGCGTACGCCCGCCTCGGCAACCTGGACTCTGCGCTTGCTCATGGCGCACAGGCCGAGGGCCTGGCTGTCCTGCTCGGCGACAGCATCAACGAGCGGATGTCGCTTACCCTGCGCACGCTGCCCACGCTGCTGCAGGAGGGGCCGCTTGCGGCGACACAGCTGGTCGAGCGTGCACTAATGGTCGATGGCTCGACGGATCTGTGGTGGAGGGGGGTGGCTGTGGGGATCCGCGCGGTGGTTCGTCTCGCCCAGCAGGACGCTGAGGGGTGCCTGGCCCTGCTCGTCGACGACCAGGACGAAATCCTGATACCAGGAACCGTCAATCTCTCCCGGTGGTACTTGCTCGCAGCACAGGCAGAGGTCGCCCGGGGCGACGTGGCCCGCGCAACTGTGTGGTCTGAGCGATGTTGCGCGATCGCAGCCAGGCTCAATCTTCCCGGCAGCAGCGCCCAGGCACACTCCGCCCGTGCGACAGTGCTCCTGGCGACCGGGGAACCGGAGGCTGCGTTGGCCGAGGCGACCCGAGCGGTACGCATCTGTGATGCGGCAGCCATGCGGATGGACGAGGCCCAGGCCCGCCGCCTGGCGGCCGCGATCCTCGCAGGGAGCGGGCAGGTGCAGCAAGCCCAGGAGCAGCTGGGAATCGCCAAACAGTTGCTGCAGGACCGCGGAGCCGCGTGGGCGGCTGCCGGCGTCACCCAAGAGCAGCGCCGTCTGGGTGCCAGGCAGCCGCGGCCGGCAGGCCGCGCTCATGAGGTGATTGCGCTTGATCGGCTGTCGGAACGTGAGCGACAGATAGCTCACATGGTGAGTGAAGGGCTGACCAATCGGCAGATCGGTGAACGGCTCTTCCTGAGTCCGCGTACCGTCGAGACTCACTTGACCAAGATCTTCGCCAAGGTTGAGGTGGCCACACGCGTCGGGCTGGTGCGCCTGATGCAGGACACCGTGAACCAGACGTGACGGGTGGCGGGTAGAGCGGTGCCGACGTGGTCAACCCGCCATCATCGACAACAGGGATCCTACGGGCTGCCCGTGGAGATCCAGATCCTGACAGTGCCGCCGGGTTCTATGTGTGTGCTGCTGTCGGGTTCCTGCTTCACGACGTTGCCGGCCGCAGTGAACTGATCAGGGATGGTGTGTTCTTCGAGTTTGACGTGGGCGATCTTCGCACAGAGCCGTGCTTCGGCGGTCGTCTTGTAGGTCAAGTCCGGTGCGTAGGGCTGCTCGCTCGAGACGTACGCGTCGCAGTTGGACAGCGTCCCCGTGGCCCTGGGGTCGCCACCGCTGGATATCCATATCTTGACGGTGCTGCCCGCTCGGATGCTTTCCCAGCTGACGGGTTCCTGCTTCGCCACCTGTCCGGGGGCGGTGTTCTTGTCCTGGACAGTCCCGGCTTCCTGCAGCTTCACTCGGGCTATGTCCGCGCAGAGGCGTGCCTTGGCCTTGGTCCTGCCTGTGAACGTCGGCGTCGAAATCTTGCCGTGGATCTCCTCCACCTCGCAGTCGGCGAGGTCGCCCGCAGCCCGGGGGTCGCCTCCGGTGGACACATAGATCGTGACGGTGCTGCCCTCCTCGACCTTCTGGGACGACCCCGGCTCCTGCTTGACCACGGTGTCCTTGTCGGACTTCGTTCCAAGGGTGGTCTTCTGCTCGACTTTCAGCCCCGCGATCTCGGCGCAGGTCTTCGCTTCTGCGGGTGACATGCCCGTGAACGAGGGAGGCATGGCTGTGTCTCCCCAGGAGTAGTCGACGCTGCAGCCGCTGAACGCTCCGGTCGCCCGGGGATCGGGAGAGGAGGAGCCTGAGAACAGGGACTGTACGAAGTAGACGGCGATGGCCACCGAGCCGAGTGCCATTGCCGTGGCAATACCGATGCCGACCTTGATCGACCGCCGGACCCACGCTGTGCCGGCATCGTTCAGGCCCGCGCGACGGAAATCGACGGTGATGGTGTGTGGAGCACCGTTGCCTGTGTGAGGGTCGTTTGTGCTGGTGTTGATGAACACGGGGCCGGGGTTCGCGTCGGCAGGGGCGGTGATGGTGGGGACGTCGTGGGGGAGCACCTGCATGGTGGGAGTGCGGCCGGATGCGGCCCGGCGGACGTCGTCGGCCATGGCTTCGGCGCTGGGGTACCGGTTTGCGGGATCTTTGCTCAGCGCACGGGCGACGATCATGTCGACGGCACTCGGAAGCGACCCGTTGACCGAAGACGGGACCGGTGCCGGCTGCTGGACATGCTGGTAGAGCACGGCCAGTGTGGACTCACCGTCGAACGGCCGCGTCCCGGTGGCCAGCTCGAAGAGCATGCAGCCGACCGAGTAGATGTCCGAGCGGGCGTCGGCGGGCTTGCCCTGGGCCTGCTCCGGGGAGAGGTAGTGCGGGGTGCCGAGCACGGTCCCGGTCCGGGTCATTGCCGTCGCGTCCGACTGCAGGGCGCGGGCGATGCCGAAATCCATCACCTTCACCGTGCCCTCGTCGGTCACCATCACATTGGCGGGCTTGATGTCGCGGTGCACCAGCCCACGCCGATGGCTGTACTCCAGAGCGTCCAGAACCGACGCCGTCATGGCCAGCGCCCGGTCCAACGGCAGTGTCCCGCCGGTGGCCGCGCTGTCCCGGATCAGCTCCCACAGCGACCGGCCCCGCACGTATTCCATGACGATGTACTGCACCACGCCGCCGTCACCAGCGTCCTCGCCACTGTCATGAACCGCCACGATGTTGGCATGGCTGAGCGCGGCCACCGCCTGCGCCTCACGCCGAAACCGTGCCCTGAACGACGGATCACGCGCCAGCTCCGCATGCAGAGTCTTCACCGCGACGGTACGGCCCAGCACCGCGTCATACGCACGGAACACGGACGCCATGCCACCCTCGCCCAACGGCTCCTGCAGCGCATACCGGCCCTGCCCAACCGCACTGACCGGTTCCCCTGCGGACCCCGGCTCCCTTCCTACGGCATCCATCGCCTGCGCCCTTCCCCCTCGGCCGCGCCCTACCTGCATAGCCGGCCGACCCCGTCAAGAATGGTCATGTTTCACGCGGTGTCCACGACGTCACCTGCTTCAGCGACCCGCCACTTAGAGCTGCGCCGCGACACAGGAGGGGTTATCTCCGCGTGTGCCGGGTTGGTCGCCAGATGCGCCACTGTGACGGACGGTCACATCAAAGCCGCGCATGCAACGTGGCCCGGGTGCGGTGAGCATACTGCACACGGTCCGCGAGGCCGGGTCACTTCAGCCGTCGTGTGCCGGGACCAACGGTCACTGGAGGGCGTCTGAAAAGCCTGTCAGCGGGGCATATGGGCACGCGACGGAGTGGTGGCGCACCGCCGGCCGGCATCCAATAGCCGTTGCCGCAGCTGTCTTGCCTGGTCGACCGGGAAGGTGTCGTCTGCCTCACCGTGGACGATGAGACCTGCAGCATCGCTTCGAGCATGCCCTCGTTGTCGCGCCGGGTCGTACCGGTGAAGACACCGTATCGGTAGTGGACGAGACTGCCGGCGCGCAACGGCCGGTCGGACAGGATTGCCGGGCCAGGCAGGTCCTTCGTCGCGTCACGGAGTGCTTCCGCGAGCCGAAGGAACTGCTCGTCGTCCGGGTAGAGATCGGGAAGCACAAAGGCGTCCTCACCGATCGGTAGTCGCAACTGGCCCTTGTGCCTTGGTGCCGAAACGTCGTCCGCGACCGGGACAGTGCTGATGTTGTCGGACTGGTGCCCGTGTGTCCCATGGGCATCTCGGGATCTGAAGGCGTCAAGCAGCAACTGCCAATGAGGGGTGCGCAGGTGCATTGAAGCGGGTGCTGCGCAAGCACGGCTGGCCATGTGGGCGCACGCGGTGCGGCTCAGCCTCGACGACGAACCGGTGCGGACGCAGGCCGCGTTGGTGCAGGACATCGGTGCGGACAAGACGCGGATCATCGGTGTCCTCGACGACCTGAAAGAACGTGGGCTGATCCGGCGGCAGCCTGATCCGGTGGACTGGTGGGCGCGTGTACTCTCACTGTGAGGATGGTGGCTGTGTCGTTCTGGCCATGGCTTGACTCGTACTCTCACTGGCCGCTTGTGCCTTGTGTTTGATCTGTCAGCCCGGCCGGAGCGACATGTACCGGCACTGGGCCGGCGGAGCGTGTCCCGATAGGGGCCTTGGCCTCGAAGGCACCGTCACAGTCCTGACCGCTCCACCGACCGGCGCTGGCCATCGGTACGTCGTCGAACAGGAGCACCGTGACCACCCTCGGCAAGCCTGCTGCCTTTCCTGCTGTTCATGCTGTCGAGGCCGCGACCGAGCCGCGCGTGGTGGTGCTCGGCGTCGACACCCACAAGGACGTGCACGTCGCCGCCGTCCTTGACCGCCTTGGCGGGCTGCTGAGCAGCGGGGAGTTCCCGGCCACCGCGGCCGGCTACCGCCACCTTCTCGACTGGGCACGCCAATGTGGGACGGTGCTGCGGGCCGGGGTGGAGTGCACCGGCTCCTACGGTGCGGGCCTGGCCCGCTACCTCGCGGCCCAGCAGGTTCCGGTGGTGGAGGTTAACCAGCCTGACCGATCCACCCGGCGCCGCCGCGGCAAGACCGACGCCATCGACGCCGAGTCTGCCGCCCGGGCCGCGCTGTCCGGCATCGCACGGGCGCTACCGAAGAGCGGCGACGGGCAAGTGGAAGCGTTGCGCATGCTCCGGTTGGCGAAGAACTCCGCGGTCAAAGCCCGCACCCAAGCGCTCAACCAGCTCAAGGCTGTGCTGGTCAACGCTCCGTCCGCCCTACGCGAGGAACTGGAGCCGCTCTCGACTTCGCTACTGGTCCGCCGGTGCGCAGAACTGGCCGACACCCGCGGGGGCAACCCGGCAGCCGACACGGCAGTCTTCACGCTGCGGCTGCTGGCACAGCGCGTCGTGCAGCTTCGGCAAGAAGCCACCGAGCTCGGAAGGCGGATGACCATAGCGGTCCGGGCTACCGCGCCCAGCCTGCTGGAGCAGCTCGGGATCGGACCGGACAGCGCGGCGGCCCTGCTGATCACCGCAGGCGACAACCCGGAACGGCTGAGCAGCGAGGCATCCTTCGCCGCCCTGTGCGGTGTCAGTCCTGTCGAGAAGTCCTCAGGGAAGAGCCAGCGCCGTCGGCTCAACCGCGGCGGAGACCGGCAGGCCAACGCCGCGCTGCACCGCATCGTGGTCACCCGCATGCGACAAGACGAGCGCACCCGCCTCTACCTGGACCGACGCACCGCCGAAAGAAAGGGAAAACGCGAGGTCATGCGCTGCCTGAAACGCCACGCAGCCCGCGAGGTGTACTGCCTGATCCGCGCCGACATGATTACGCGCCACCAGCAGCCTGATGCTTCAACGACCCTGCTGACCGCAGCTTGACGAACATAGGGGCATCACATACTGACGGGGCGCCGAGTGCGCGATGCGGTCCAGTCGGCGATCCAGCAGCGTGAGGAGCGGCTGCTGGCGCGTCTGTCGGCTGAGGACCGGCGCGGCTTTATGAACGCGCTACAGGCGCTCGCCGTGCTATCTCCTTCCGAGAACAGCGGGGACCAAGCGCATGGGCCAAGTCCCCGGTGAGTAGCTGCAGATGACCCAACACGCACCGAACCGGTTCCTCGCCAAGGCGGTCGCAGCTGGGCCATACACCAGCTGCGCACCCAGCTTCACGCCAGATCCGGCCTTGGGATCGACGGCAGTGTGCCACGTCCGGGCTGTCACCACCGCGTATCGCGCACACGGTGACCTGGAGTGCCGGTTCAGGAGCAGACACATCGTCGGCCGCCTGCCGGTGACCCTGGAGGAGGTCATCGAAGCCCATGCGCGCGGAACGTGCGGAGAAGTAGCTCACCGATTTGAAGAGCACGGGTCGAGCAGATCGTAGTCCTGTCCCGCGAGCGCGCCCAGTCGCCGATTGCAAAGAAGTCCACCACCCAACGACGAGCGCGCTGTGGCGGTTGCAAGGCTGCCGGTGACTGATTGGTGGTCAGGCCCTGTCGACAAGGCCTGAACGGGATCCAGGCTCCTTGGCCGTTGCAGGGTCGGGTGATGGCGTCGAGCAGGTTGTTGCCTTGTTTGGCTGCGGTGGACAGGTAGCCGCGCACGGCACAAGAAGCGTTTCGGCGCCGAGCATCGTGTGGACGCGGTGGCTCCGCGACTTGCGCTCGCCGTTCAGTTGAGGCCCATCAGCCGCCCGCGGCTGGGGCTTGTTAGAGACCGCCGGTGTTGAGCAGCCGGTTCGGGGTGTCCGAGCGGACACCGCGCACGACACCGCGGGTGGCCGTGTGGTCGAGCCAGACCTGGACCTCGTTGACCGTGGCGTGGGGGTGCGCCGACAGGTAGAGCGCGATCACGCCGGTTGCGTGCGGCGCGGCCCAGGAGGTGGCGCCGTACTTCTCCGTGGTCGTACCGCCGCCGGCGAGGGCAGCGGTCACCTTCTGGCCGGGGGCGTACAGGTCCACGCAGCGACCGTATCCCGATCCGTAGGAGTCCATGTCGCTCCACACGCGGTCGTTCGAGGTGGAGGCCGCCACGACGATCGTGCCGGGGACGCCGGCCGGGGAGTGCTTGCAGGCGTCGTCATGGAAGTTGCCGGCCGACACCACCGTCGGGATCCCCGTGTCAACCATCTTCTTCACGGCGGCATCCACGGCCGCTGACCGGTGGTCGAAGTTGAGCGACATGTTCACCACCGCAGGCTTCTGCGCGTGCGCGGTGACCCATTTGACCGACTTCACCACGGCCGCCTCGGCCGCCGCCGGGGAGCCACCGCCCTCGCTCTCGCACAGGAGGCCCTGGACCCGTACGAGCTCCGCCTTGGGCGCCACCCCGTACTTCGCCCCGCCGATGATGCCAGCGACGAAGGTGCCATGACCCGTCCCGCCCTCGTCGGCGCAGTCACTGGAGTCCTTCCGGCCAACGAAGTCGGCGCCGAGGTGGGCGCGTCCGCCGAACTCCTTGTGGGCGATGTCCATTCCGGTGTCGATCACGTAGACGTGAACGCCCTTGCCCGTGGCGGTGGTGGTGAGCTTTCCATTCAGCGGCCGCAACCGCTGGTCCAGAATGTCCAGGTTCCACGGCACGCGCCGGGTGATCGGCGACGCCTGGGTCTGCCCGATTCCGGACGACTGCTCCACGGTGGCGGAGGACGTTAGTGCCGAAGCGGAAGACGCTCCGTCACGGGAGGAGCCGCAGGCCGAGGCCCCGAGCGCGGTCGCCATGGCCATCGACACGAGACTGGCCTTCGTCACGTTCCGCATCACAACGTCCCCCACATTCCCGCTTCGAACACAGCCAGCACACAAGACGATCACAGGAGGCGGGCGGTTCCAGCGGGGCGTGTGGTGGATCAGCTCACGCCCTCGGCGGCGAAGTGATCGCTTCAACGGCGTCGTCTCGCGGTTCTCGACGTTTGCGTACCGCGAGCGGAACGGTCAGTTTCTCCGCGAGGTGGTCGACTCCCGTTCGGGCAGGACTCCGTGGCGGATGTCGAGAGCCTCCGTGAAGTCGCAGGGAAGTTGGAATCTGCCAGCGCGGTCGACATGTCGTGGGTGACCACGACGACCGTGGTGTCGAAATCTTCGTTGGCAGTGCCCAAGGCTGCGAAGACCTCCTCGGAGGTTGCGGCGTCGAGCTGGCCGATGGGTCGTCGGCCAGCACCAGCTCGTGGTGGTTCGCGAGGGCCACGGCGATGCCGGTGCGCTGCTGCTCCCCGCTGGACATCTGCTGCGGGCTCCAGGCATGGCTGTGGGCCCTGTCCGCCATGCGCAGGAGTTCGGCGATGCGGTTGGCGTGCTGCGTGCGGCGGCGGATGGTGCCGCCGAGCTGCGTGGCCAGGGCGAAGCTCTAGTACTGCAACGGTCTTTGTCGTGACTGCTGGCTAGGTCCGTCGTTGATGTGGTTATGGGTGGGGACCTTGCTGATGTCGGTGTGTGGGCGGGTGAGTTGGAGCGGTTGCACGGGCGGTTCGTGCACCGGTTTGCGAGGGCAGAGCCGCGGGAGTCGGCGCTTGCGTATATGCGCGGGCTGATTGCTCCGCTGGAGCGCAAGAACGGCTGGACACTGGCCGAGCAGGCAGGCCATGCCGCACCGGACCGCCTCCATCGGTTGCTGAACCGCATCGACTGGGACGCCGACGAGGTCCAGGACGACGTGCGCGACTACGTCGTCGAACACCTGGGTGACCGGGATGCCGTGCTGATCGTGGACGACACGGGCTTCCTGAAGAAGGGCACGAGGTCGGCAGGCGTGCAACGGCAGTACTCAGGCACCGCAGGAAGGACGGAGAACTCTCAGATCGGTGCCTTCCTCGCCTATGCGGCACCGCGTGGCCGCACGCTGATCGACCGCCGTCTGTAACTGCCCACGTCGTGGACGGATGACCGCGAGCGGTGCAGGCGGGCCGGCATCAACGACGAGGTCGGCTTCGAGACGAAGGTGGCCATGGCCAAGGCGATGGTCCGCCGGGCGATTGCGCAGAAGATTCCGTTCGGGTGGGTGACGGCGGACGCCGCCTACGGCTTCAGCAAGGGCTGGCGGTTCGAGCTGGAGCAGGCCGGCGTCTTCCACGTCATGGCCACCACCCGGCACGACACTGTCGTCACTCGCTGGGCCCTCGACCACCCCGTCCATGACCTGTTTCAGTTGGGCGCCAAGAGGGGTGAGGACCTCTGCGAGATCCTCGTACCCGGCCGAGCCGTCGTAGGCCGCCCAGGCCGCGGTCTTGGAACCCAACCGCAGGATCTCGGCGATCCGGGCGGCGCCCAGCGGCCCGTCAGGGATCAAAGCCGCTCCCTCAAGATGGGCCTGCGCCCACGCGGGATGCCCGCGGTCCGGGTCCCGGGGAGTGAGAAATCCGTAGGGGGAGAACCAGTAGTCCGGCGCGTCCCAGCCCTGCTCGGGCTCCCGCACCTCCCCTTCGAGCGCCTCGCCATCACTGTCGTCGTCCGGCACTTCGGCCTGGGCCTCGGGGATGGAGTACTTGGCTCCCTCCACGACGAACTGCCACGCCTCCTCCCATTACGGCGGCCGGTACGGATCGTCCCGCCCGCCCTGCGGCACGGGAACCCCCAAGGAGGCGAGCTCCGCGTCCGTGGCCGCGCACACCCGTGAAGCCAGGGTCAACATCTGCTCCAGCGCCCACTGCTCCGCGGCACAGCGCGGCACCGGTGCCCTGCCGCAGGCGAGATCGTCGGCCAGGTCATAAAAGGCACGTGCCACGCCTGCACGGAACGCCGCGTCGCGCATGTCGCAGGACTCCGGCAGCCGGAACAGCACCGTCTCCCGTACGCCCGGTGCCGCACGGTCCACAGGACCGTCCCCGAACGTGCGGGCGTCCCGGTAGCCCAGGACGGCAAGCATCCCGCCGGCCGCGCCCAGCAGCCCCCGGGCGAACGCGGGCAGGATCGAATCCAGATCATCACACGGGAGGTCGTAGTACGCGGCCTCCTCCGTGTAGGCCCCGAATGCGTCAACCGCGCTGCCTGTGTTGCTCATTGCCGCCCCTCACCCAGCCCCGCCCGACCTGCCCGAGCGGCCATCCGGGCAAGCAGTTTTCCACGCCTGGGGTCCCGGACTTCCACAATGGGCGAGCACGGACCACATACGAGGGACAGCGAGCGCCGTGAGTGTCAAAAGCTGTGGCGCGGCCGCAGACCGCCGTACGACCGACCGGGTCCTGACGCCCCGCGTTACTCCGGGGCGCCGGATCCCGGTTCGCAGATGAGTCGACCCCGGTGCCGTATCAGGCCATGACCTTCCTCGGACGAGGCGGCGCTGCCCCTGCGATTCAGCCGCTGTTGCGGAATAGACGTGGACTGGGCCCCGTTGTCACGATCATGACGACGAACGTGCCGCAGCCCGAGGTGTTGCGATACACCGCCTTCTCCAGCGACCCCGACGGCGGAAACCCTGCCGGAGTCGTGCTGGACGCCACCGGACTGGACGACAGCGACATGCTGGCCATCGCCGCCGACCTCGGATACTCGGAATCCGCGTTCCTGACCCTGCCCCCGGAGGACCTCGAGAGCGTGGGGCGGGCATTCACCATCCGCTACTTCAGCCCCAAGGCCGAAGTGCCGTTCTGCGGGCACGCCACCGTGGCGACCGCCATAGCGCTCGCCGAGCGGACGGGACCGGGAGAGATGGTGTTCGCGACCCGAGCCGGCACCGTGCGGGTGGACGTGAGCGAGGTGTGCGGAACACTCAGGGCCACCCTCACCAGCGTCGAGCCGCACATCGAGGAGATCGCCGCCGCCGACCTCGCGGAGGCGCTCGCCGCCCTCGGCTGGCCGGCCGCAGACCTCGACCCGGCCTTCCCGCCCAGGATCGCGTTCGCGGGCGCCCGCCATCTCGTGCTCGCGGCAGCGACGCGCGAGCGCCTCGCGGACCTCGCCTACGACTTCGCGCGCCTCGAAGCGCTGATGCTCCGCCTGGACCTGACTACCGTTCAGCTGGTGTGGCGGAAGTCGGCCACGGTCTTCCACGTCCGCGACCCCTTCCCCGTCGGCGGCGTCATCGAGGACCCAGCCACCGGCGCCGCGGCCGCAGCGTTCGGCGCGTACGTCCGTGAGCTCGGCCTCGTCCGTGGGGACGCCGTCCTCACCCTGCACCAGGGCGAGGACCTGGGCCGCCCCGGCGAGCTCACGGTGACACTGCGCGCGGGTGACCCACGTGTCCGTGTCGGCGGTGCGGGAACGCGCATGGCCTGAGGGCCTGCACGCTGAGGAGCGCCGCCCCGCCTGGCCGCTCGCCTCGACTGCATCGGAGCCGACACGGGGCACCCGTCAGGTGGACCGGATCAGCTTCAGTCTTCCGGTGAGTGGGTAGAAGGCCATGCGTCAACGGGTTTGCCGAGCGGGAGCATCTGCGGCGCGTACCTCTTCCTGGCGGAGCTCGGCCGCCGCCCGCTTCCCCGTCTGCCGGAGCAACTCGATCGGGTCGGGACTACTCACCGCGTTTACGCTCACTACGACGGTGCCCACGCGAATCAGTTCCGTAGCCCATGGCTCGGCCTTGCCGCCATTCAGTCTCCAAGACTCCTGGAACGCTGTGGAGTCGTCGCCTGTGAGCGGGATCGGCAGACTGGTTATCTCCTCGAAGGAGAAGGAGTAGTTGTGGAGCCGGTAGCGAAGGTTGGAGCAGTGTCTGACGGAGGTCCGGGCGTCGTTGATGACTTGCTCAGCCTCCCTGGCACTGGAGTAACTGACTGCCGCGCTCTCCAACTGGACCGTACGGCCAGTGGTGGTGAGGGTGTATCCCTTGTCGACCTCGTGTAGCCCGTGATAGTAGGAACCGCTCGTGAACTGGGCGTTGAGGAAGGTCGTGCACTCGGGGCCGCCCGCATCAGCCTTGTACTTGGTGCTCAGCACGCCCGTGTGGTCGTTCCTCGGCGCGCGTTTGAGCAGCGGGAAGTCTGTGTCAGAGAAGGCGACCACGTTGAGCTGCTTCTCGCTCATGACCACGGCTTGCGCCCTGGGGTCGAGCCTCGCAGCCTTGCCCTTCGGCTGTCCGGCGGAATGCGACGCCGCGGAGTGAACCTTCGCCCCAGACCCGGCACACGCAGCCGTGACGCCCAATGCCATGGTCACTGCCACGGCACACACCGTGCGTCGGACTGCGTTCATGTGTACCCCCCTGCGATCCCACCCTGCCGGCAGCGGAATATAGCAGCGCTCAGGCCCTCACTTGGTATGTCCGGCGAGGCATGTGTGGAGCCATAAGGCTGCATGAAATGCTGCCTGGTCTCGGGGCGTTCGACGAGGAGGCGGTTCGAGGTGGGCATTGGCGTGGAGCAAGGCACCGAGGTGGGGCGCCCTTCTCGTTCCCCCAGGATCAACCCAGCGGCATGCCGATTGAGGAGCGCTCGTCGCGATGGTCCCCGCGTTTTGCACCCAGCCCGTGTAGGGCGGAGTTGACTAGTCCGTCAGGTCCGTCTGTTGTCTTAGGAAAAGACGCGCAGCCGCTGCCGGCGCAGCCTCAGCGCCGGCCGCCGCCGGGCGCGAGCGGGCTGGTGACCTCAGCGATCTCCTCGCGGGACGGTTTGAAGCAGCGGCGGACGTTCCCCGGCTTCTGCGCGCCGGGGGGACTTTCACCGAGTCGGCCCGTCGCCGGGCGGCAGGCGACCAGGATGGGGCGCGTGACGACCAGCACCGCAGACCTCTGGCACCACTACGGCCGCGTCAGGGCCGGCAGTGACCCTGCTGTTCCCGGGACCTTCTACTGGAACTGGGGCCAGGACGCCGGGCCTGGCCCGGAGGTCCTGGGTGACCTGACCGGCCGGTGCGTGGGAGACCTCGGCGCCGGTGCGGCCCGGCACGCAGCACACCTGGCAGCACATCACCAGCCCGCCCGGGTTGACGCGGTCGACGCCTCACCGGCCCAGCACGCCATGGCGACCGACCTGTACGGCCACCTCGCGCCACGCCTGCGCATCATTGCGTCCGACGCGGTGTCCCACCTGCACGCGATGACCGGCACGTACGACGCCCTGTACAGCGTCTTCGGCGCCCTGGACTTCACCGACCCGCGCGCGCTGCTGCCGGCCGCGGCGGCGGCGCTGCGGCCGGGCGGGCGGCTGGTGTACTCCACGCTCGCCCACTACCTGAACGGGACACCGGCCCGACCTGACGCGGTGGCCGCCGACATCCCGGCGAGAACGCCGGACGGTGAGGCGACCACCATGCGCCGCTGGGTGCTCCAGGAGCCCGTGTGGACCAAGCTGCTCGACGAGGCCGGGTTCACCAGGATCACCGCCGACGTGCTCCCCGCCAGCACCGACGGGTCCCGCACTGCGGACACCCTGCTGGTGAGCGCGTACCGCCCGTCCTAGACCGGTTCTCGATCGCTAATCAGTACGTAACGGCTCCGGTCCGGGACGTTGCTACGGCAGTCGTAGATGCCCGGTGCGGGGCCCATGAGCTGTTCATTAGGCTGATGTTCGCCGCGTCCGACATGTCGATCTTTTGCGACCTGGGCTTTCTTGGTTGTCTCACGGCCGTGTCACCATGATCAGTCTCAAGTCCGTGGCATTTCCTCGTCCGACACCGGGCAGGTCAGCGGTCGTCCAGCCCACCACCGCTGTTGGCCCATTCCAGGGCGCTCAGGGGCGCACGCGAATGACGGTCTTGCCCTTGCGCCGCTCGGTCGGGTTGAGCGCAGGGACGGCGTCGTCGAGGGTCGCGACGGTTCCGATGTGCGTGCGAAGGCGCCCGTCCCGCACCCGGTCGACGATCTCCACCAGCTGACTCGGAACGGACTCGACGACGAAGTCGACCGCCAAGCCGTCGACAGGGCGAGCCTCAACAGGCCCGACCACCGACACCAGCGTCCCGCCAGGCCGGATGATTCTCGCCGAGCGCCTTTGGATGTCAGCGCCGATGACATCGAAGACCACGTCGACCCCGCCGATGTCGTCGAGATCCTCGGTGGCGAGGTCGAGGAACTCGTTCGCGCCGAAGTCGAGCGCCGCCTGGCGGTCCGCCGCCCGCCCGGTACCGATGACGTAGGCGCCGAACTCCCTGGCGAGCTGCGTAACCACGGACCCGACTGCGCCGGCGGCGCCGTGCGCGAGGACGCTCTGCCCCGCCTGAAGACGACCGTGCTGGAACAGACCTTGCCACGCGGTCAGGCCGGAGATCGGCAGGCTCGCACCCACCGTGAAGTCGACGTTCCCCGGCAGCGGCGCCAGGTTGCGTGCCTCCACGGCCGCGTACTCGGCCAGGGTTCCATCGCGGTGCCAGTCCGTGATCCCGAACACCCGCTGTCCCAGCGAGAGCCCCGTCGTGCCGTAGCCGAGGGAGGTGACCACTCCGGCGAACTCGTGGCCGATGATCGCCTGGGCTCGATCGCGACCGGCGCGATCGACCCACGTCGAGGGCCACTCCCACTCCGCGGGGACGAAGCCCGACGCATGGACTTCAACGACGACGTCGTTGATCGCCGGCGTCGGCTCAGGCCGCTCCGCGAGTGTGATCCCGGCTGCTTCCGCGGCCGGATCCGTCGCGACGATTGCCTTCACTGGTACCTCCGTATATCTCGTGCTCGCCGGCTCTGTGTGCCGCCCAAGCCATGGAGTGGGCTGATTAGCCCACAGAGGAACGGCAACAAGATCCGTCACCACAGACGGATGGACCACTGAAACGCGTCGAGTCCAACCGGAGCTCGACGAGCACCACACACCCAGGGCAGCAACACCCACCCACGCGCTAGTCTCACGGCGATGTCGTATACGACATCGGTACGACACGGCTCGTGCGATTACGACATCAGCCGTAAGACCCAACAGGTTCGGTGTAGAGACTCAGGATCCGTGTCTTGTCACGCTGCCGTGACCTGCGCCTTCTAGCGGTGTCTTATACCGTGGCCAGCCATCCAGTCTCACGAAAATGACCGTGCCCCCTGGCCGCTCTCTGCCGAGAGCGCCGAGGGCTGCGTACCGGTGGCTAGGGGCCTGTTCGGCGGATCGCGTCACAGGAAAGCAGCGGTGACTCATCGGCGCAGATGTGCGGCCCAAGCCCCGCGTCTGTGGCACGACCCGCTGGACAGGGCCCCAGGGCACTGGGCACTCACGACTTCTTCTTGTGCATCGTCCGTAGGTGCAAGTTGACCTTGACCTCCAGGTGCTTACCGTCCAGCCAGCTGCGCATCTGGGGAATGAACTCGTCGGCGCCCTGTTGGAGCCGCTGGCTGTCGTCCATCCACTTGCGGAGCGCAGGCGCGCCGTGGAGACTCTGAGCAGACCACCCACCGGAGCACTGCGTATCAGCACGGCCGTCACAGTCGCCGCCCTCGACTCAACTCCGATGCGCAGTCCGCGATCCGGGACACGTTGGCCCCGCTGACGACGCAACTGAGGGTCTACCACCGGCGGGTACTGACGTGGCTCTGTTCACGAGTGTGGTTCTGGTTCAACTTCTGTGACGCTGTCAGCGTCATCGTCGCTGCTCCAGTGCTCGGAGGGCCAGCCGTTCTTGGCGGCATTGGGGAGCGTCGGTATGGTCTATCCAGCAGCAGTGTGCCGCACAGGATCACGAACGCCTTGCGGGCGGCAGTCCGGACGGCGGTGGTGAGGTCGGGGGCGAGTGCCGCTAGGACCTCGACTACCTCGCCGATGTACCGGTAGACGGTGGCGATCCCGCCGCCGAACCCGGCTGCGAGCTGGGCGTAGGTGTGGCCGCACCGCATGTGGACCAGGACCAGCAGGGCCTGCCGGTCAGTGCCGAGCCGGAGCCACCGCGTCCCGCGCTCCCGGCGCCGGGCGGCCAGCAGGCCGGACAGGTATCGCAGGGTTGCGCTGGCCAGATCGATCCCAGATGAGTAGACAAGCACGTGAAGCTCCGGGCGGACAGGTTGATCTTGGTCAACAACCCATCTTCCAGGAGCTTCAATTCCTCCTCAACGTCACTCCCACACCAGCCGACCTGCTGCACAGCCAGGTTTGAAAACGCTCAAAGTCTCATACCGCCCTCTGACGCCAGGCGGCAGATTCCCGCGGAGACACCGAAGCCGAGGGGCCCTACCGAGGCTTGCGGTACGAGAACTCGGCCTTGCCAAGCCGCTTTCCCTGCCCGTCTGTCCGCACCATTTTCAGTTCGCTCACGGAACCCCTCAGCTTGGCGTGATACTGGTAGGACGTGTCGGTCGGCGCGAGCATGTGGCAGACCAGCTGATTACCGGAGACGGTATACAGACCGCGCACGTTGTCGGCTCGTGAGTTGTCGAAGCCGCGCAGCGCGGCCTGCGTGGCCTCGTGGAATTTCCGCGCGGAGCCGAAGCCATGACGGTAACTCACAGTGAATTCGAACACCTCGCCAGCATCAGTGAAGGACAGGCACCTGTCCACGTCGGCGGTAGGCATGGCGATGATGAACTCGCCACGCGAAGCGGGACGGCTGTACACCCCGTCCAGCCGCGGCATCACCTTGGCGCCGGCCCGCCATTCGTCGGATGTGTGCCGCGGGTAGCCGCGCGCCACGACGTTGCCGGAATCACGGGGCACACCGATGTATCCGAAGCTCCGGCACCGGGCCGCGATGTCGTAGACCCCGCAGGAAAGGCAGCTGAGCTCGTCGCACGCAAAGCGCACCAGCGGGACGCCGTGCATCACGTAGACATCATGCATTTTCCAGTACGACCGGAAGGCGTCGATCGGGTGACCGTGGTCGCACTCGACGAAGCGCAGCGGTGAGTCCTGCAGAGTTTCCCGGAACCGGTTCATCTCCGCCTCGGTAACCCGATACGGCAATGCAGCCATGATCCCCTCCCCAGGGCGCCGACCCCGCGACCCGAAAACGACTCTACCGATCGCGGAACCTGCTCGGGCGGAAGTCAGGCTGTTTGCCTGCCCGAAGCCCGGGTGAGCCCTCTTCGAACTTGCCGGCGGGCGACCACGCGGCCAGCGCCCGGCGGGACCCGGTCGATGTCGAGCCGGTGCTGCCGGCGCCGGGTAATAGGAGCCGGCGCGCGCGGACTACGGTGGCGAGTCTCCCTGGCCCTCATGCTCGCGTAGGAGTGCGTCAACGGCCACCAGGCGGTCCAGGCCGGAGACGGCTCGCGTCATGCACGGGTTCGAGGCGAACTCGGTGCGGTCGCGGTGGAACAGCGCCCAGTAGCCGCGGGTGTAGGGGCACGCCTGGTCGCTGCTGCAGTCGCCGCCGGTAGGCGCAGAGCCCGCGCATGTCGCTCATGGTGCTGATGAACGAGCCATCGGAGGTGTACAGCCTGTTCGTCATACGCTCGTCGTCGGCGTACTGCGACATGCCCACGATGTTGGGCAGCATGACCCGAGGCAGGTCGGAAAAGGCTCCCTACGTTGTTCTGCGGGACGTGGTGGGCCCGCGTATGGTTCATCCGCCCAGGGGCGTCGGGTGTGGTTCAAAAGGCTCTGCCGCAGGTGGCTTGCACTGATTGGCCGCCCGATGCCCCACGACGACCCGGCTGCCAATTAGGAATTGCGAATGATCGCTCTGCAGGGAGTCGCCAGCGAGGTCGTCCGTGGGAGGAACCAGGAGCACACCGCACGGAGGCACCACATGGCTGCGGCCGGCGGCTGCTGTCACGACGCGTCGCCAACGACGAACCCGAACTGCTCGAACTCCTCACCGACGTACTCATCCTGGGCAACGACGTGACCTGGGGCATCGACCTGGCCGACCTGATCGCCGCCCGCTGCACCCTCACCGGCGAACACCTCGCGGCGTACGTCGGCGCCTGACCGACGCGTGCGCCGCCAATCACCCACCGCGGCCCAGGAGGCGTCGCCGCGCGGCCCGGCCGGCCACGGCGCCGGCGGCAACTGCGAGCCCGGCCAGGGCAACCACGTCGTGATGGCGCGAGGCCCAAGCCTGCACCGTATGTGCTTTCGCGCGCTCATCGAACCGGCCGTGGGTGCCGAAGTCCCTGCCCTGTGAGCCGTCCAGCGGCTGCCACAGGTTGTGGCGACTGCCGGGCGGCTTCGGCTCGTCCGTCAGCTGCGAGGCGTAGCCGGTGCGGGCCAGGTAGCGGTCGAGCAGGCCGGGAGCCACCGCGTTGGCGATCAGCGTGCCCACCGTGCTCCCGCCGACCCAGTACTCCCGGCGGCGCGGATGATCGGCCGCGAACACGACGGCACGGGCGGCCACCTCCGGCTGGTAGATCGGTGGCACGGGCTGCGGCTGCCACCGCATCCGGGTCAGCGACCAGTCGAACTGAGGCGTGTTGACAGCGGGCAGTTGGACCATCGTGACCGACACCTTGCTGCCGCGGTGCAGCAGTTCACAGCGCAGCGCCTCGTTCCAGCCCTGAATGGCGTGCTTGGCGCCGCAGTACGCGGACTGCAGCGGGATGCCGCGGTAGGCGAGCGCCGATCCGACCTGCACGACGGCGCCGTGGTCGCGTGGCAGCATCCGGCGCAGCGCGGCCCGTGTGCCGTAGACGTAACCGAGATAGCAGACCTCGGTGACGCGGCGGAATTCCTCGGGCTCGATGTCGGTGAACTCCGCGAACACCGTGGTGAAGGCGTCGTTGACCCATATGTCGATCGAGCCCAGCTCACGCTCGGCCTCTGCCGCCGCGGCCTCCACCGCACGGGAGTCGGCCACGTCCACCACCAGGGGCAGCGCCGTACCACCGGCCGCGCGTACCTCTTCGGTCACCGCGTCCAGCCCGGTCCGGCCGCGTGCCAACAGCGCCACACGGTCTCCGCGTGCCGCGAACGCCCGCGCGCAGGCACGGCCGACGCCCCCGCTCGCGCCGGTGACCACGACGACGTGCGAGCGGTGCGGTGGGAAGGAATGTCTCATGCTCCGTTCCTTGGCTCACAGGAGGTCGTCGAGGCGGCGTTCCGCCTTCGTGAGGGGGCGTCGGCAGCGGCTCAGCCCCTTCCACGGGTCGCCGTACTTCTCGAGGCGCTCGGGGAGGGTGCGCAGCGTCCACTGCCGCGGGCCCAGCTCCGGCTCGTCGAGCTCGTCCCAGTCCAAGGGGGTGGCGACCGGGGCGTGCGGGCGGGTGCGTACGGCGTAGGGGCGACCGAGGTCTGGGCGTAGGCGTTGCGCTGGGTGTCCAGGTAGAGACGGCCCCGGCGCTTGTTCTTGCGTGGCTCGGTGGTCAGCCGGTCGCTGTGGCGTTCGGCGAGCACGTCGGCGACGCGCCGGGCGAAGTGCCGTGCGGTGTCGAAGTCGGTGCGCCGGTCGAGCAGGACCAGCAGGTGCAGGCCGCGGGATCCGGTCGTCATCAGCGCGGGGCGCAGCCCGAGTTCGCTGAGCAGGTCACCCAGCTGACGGGCGGTCCACCGTACGGTCTCGAAACCGTCGCCGTCGCCCTCGGGAGGGTCGAGGTCGAAGACCAGCCGGTCCGGACAGTCCAGGCAGTTCGCGGGGCTCAGCCACGGGTGCGGGGTGATGCAGGCCTGGTTGGCCAGGTAGACGAGGATGGCCGTGTCGTCGCAGACCGCCATGGTGAGGCTGCCGCCCTCCTTGGGCACGCGCACGGTGTGGACCCAGTCGGGGAAGTAGTCGGGAACGTCCTTGTGGAAGAAGGACTTTCCCCGGTATCCGTCGGGATAGCGCTCCATCACCAGCGGACGGTTCCTGAGGTGGGTCAGCATCGGGCGCGCGACGGTCCGGTAGTAGTCGACCAGTTCGGCCTTGGTGATCCCGTCGTCCGGGAACAGCTCCTTGTCGGGGTTGGACAACGGCACGCTCCGGCCGCCGACCCGGATCTCGTCCTTCGTCCTCGCTCGGGCACTCATGAGCTCTTCCTCGCTTCATCACCGGGCCGCTCCCGCACCACCTTCTTCGCGGGTTTGTCGGTCCGCAGCCCGATGAACCGCGGGTGGCGCAGCTTCCCGTCGTCCGTCCACTCCGTGAACCCGATCTCGGCGACGAGCTGCGGCTTCGTCCAGTGGGCGCCGCGCTCACGGGGGCTGTCCGCGAACGGGGAGCGGCCGCGCTCCAGGCGGTCCAGTCGTGTGCGCAGCCGCGTCGCTCGCCGTATCGCGGCGCGCTCGCCGGCGGGCACTCCGCCGAGCAGGTCCGTCACGGACGCGGAGACAGGCATTCGGATCCACCCCTTCCAGCGGGAGGGCGGCCACGTCTCGCGTCGGCGGCCCGCCCCGCTGTTCCGTACGCGGCCACGGGCGCGCTCCGATCCGCGCACCTGCGCGCGCCCGTAGCCTGCCCCGTGGCGGCGCGTGTCGCCGCCGACACGGTCGGGTGTGCGCGGCACGCAATGACCGCGTACTGCCGACCACGACGGCCGGGTACCCACGCCCGCACGGATGTACCGCCACGGATACCTGCCGCCCGCACCCCAGCGACACACCATGAAGCGGCAGTTCAACGGGCCGCATCGTTCGGACCCGGACGGGTAGTCGGGACACGACGTACCTCGACGGACCGGAGAGACATCGAATCGGTGACTGGGCGATGACTACGAAGACCGACAGGAAATCCGGCGGGAAGACGACCGACGCGGAGGACCGAGCTGTGGTACGCGCACTTCTCGACCGGCAGCGGCGCACCTATCCGGCCCAGGTCGGCATCCGCCTGCGCAACACCCCGGCGCCGCTGTACCAGACGCTCGTGCTCGCGATACTCCTCAGCGCCCGTATCCGGGCCGACATCGCGGTGGCGGCGGCCAGGGCGCTGTTCGACGCCGGGCTGCGCGACCCGCGGTCGATGGCGGACGCGTCCTGGCAGGAACGCGTCGACGCGCTCGGCAAGGGCGGCTATCGCCGTTACGACGAGCGCACCGCCACCCTGCTCGGCAAGGGAGCCGAGCTGCTGCTCGAACGCTACGACGGCGATCTACGCCGCCTGCGCGAGGAACCGGACCCGAAGAAGGCCCTGTTGGACGTACCGGGGATCGGGCCCACGGGGGCCGACATCTTCCTGCGCGACGTCCAGGGAGTGTGGCCGGAGTTCGCACCGTACAGCGACCGCAAGGCCCTGGACGGCGCCCGACGGCTCGGACTGCCGGCCTCGCCCGAGAAGCTGAGCGGCCTCGTCGCGGGCCGCGAGATGCCCCGCCTGGCGGACGGCCTCGTCCACGCGGCCCTCGACAAGCCGCTGGCCGACGAGGTGCTCGCCGCCGGGGCAGCGTGACAGACGACCGACGGGATCACTCCAATGCCAGGTCACTCGCACCGTCAGCCGAACGAGACGCAGGGAAGGGAACCGGAGTCTCCCGGTCCCGTCCCGCGTGACCCACCGCCCACGGAGGACATGCCGGAAGAGGTGAAGGAACCTTCCCCCGGCCCGGCGGAGCAGGGCAGAGAGGGCGCGGCGAAGGACGACGAAGTCCAGGAACCGCCGGACTGAGTCGACCCAGGTGACGGAACAGGCTCTTCCGCTGGGGCGCCGTCACCGCATGTTCACCTGGGCGCCATCGAACGTACACCTCAGGAGCACCCACGGCGCAGAAAAAGGCTGCATCGTCTGGTTTCGGACACCCGTACCCGAGTACAGAAAGTCAGCCGACATGGCCGAGATACTGGCAGCCGTGGCAACGAAGATCGCCGTTGCGCTCCTCGAAGCGATCGTCCTGCGCCTCGTATGGCAGCTGTGGTCCACTTACGCGCGCTCTCTGCGCACGGCCTTCGCACCGGCCGCCGCGTAACCCACCGGCGCCCGGCAGCGCTCACGCCACCGCGCGCCGACCCCCTACACCCGGACGCCTATGCCTGGGCGTCCGCGGCCTGCTACTTCTTCTCCTCCTCCCTCCGCCGTCCGCTGCGAATCAGCCAGGTGGCTCCGCCGACGGCCAGGGCCACCGGCCATTCCAGGGCCCCCGCCACGGCCAGCGCTCCGAGGCCTCCGTAGAACGCGAGGTCCTTGGCGGCGGGCGTACTGGGCAGTCGTGCCGTCGCCGCACGGGCCGTACTCGCCATCTCTTCCTTGGTGAGGTACGGAACCGGCACCGAAGGATGCAGCGTGCGCAGGTGCAGGTGCAGGCCCGCGCCGTCGCCCGCATGGGTTTCCTGTCGCGTCTTCTCCGCTGTCTTGGCGGCCATCCCCCTCCTCCCTTCATTGGAGTGGGTGTGGCGTGACTCTTCAATTCTCTCGCGCTTCCGGTGGCGTGCGCGCAGGGAAAGCGTTGCGATGGAAACGCGGGGTTCCGGTCCGATTCGCGCACGCGGAGCGAGCGCCGGACCGCAGGGAGCTGGTGATGCGCTGTGGCACTGCCGGGGCGCGGACTGCTGAGAACCGTGGTGTCGTCCGCGGCCGGTGTGCTGCAGGACGAGGCCCGGGTACGCGCACGGTTCTTCGGACGGCGCGCGCACGTCGCCGTACGGGGTCTGCGCCCCGGTGATCTGCCGGAGTCCGCGGCGAAGAAGCTGGCCGAGGACGTCGAGCGGCGTCTCGCAGCACTGCCCTCGGTGGACTGGGCCGTGGTGAACACCGTGCTTGGTCACGCCGTCGTCGGCGCCGCGGGCTCCTTCGAGGCCGAAACGATCGGGGACGCCCTGATCGAGGTGGTCGAGGAGGTGGAGGAAGCCCACGGCGTCGCGCACCCGCTGCCGGAGCACCCCCTGTCGGGTGGGACGGTACGCCGGTCCGCCTCGGCCATGGCCCTGCACGTGGCGGCCGCGCCCTTGGCAGCGCTGGCCGGTCTGACCGGTCGTACCCCCGTTCCCGCGGCCATGGCGGCGCTCGCCCCGCTCGTCGACGCCCACCCCCGGCTGCGCCGTCTCGTGGAGCAGGCCGTCGGCACCGACAACGCCGGAGTGCTCCTGGCCTCGCTCACCGCGATGGGCCAGGCGGGCTCCGGCGGGCTCGCCGGGGTCGCCGTGGACACCCTCCGGCACGCCCTGCGCGCGATGGAAGCCGACGCGGAGGCCGCCGCCTGGGCCGAGGCTGAGCCACGCCTGGCAGGCAGCGCCGAAGCGGGGGCCCATCGCGAGGCGCCCGCACCGCCGCCCCGCGAGGCGCCGCTGAAGCCGGGGCCGGTCGAGCGCTACGCCGACCACGCACTCGCCGTGGCGGCGGCGTCGTTCGCCGGAACGTTGCTGGTCACCAGGCGCCCCGGGCGGGCCCTCGGTGCGGCACTGGCGGCGATCCCGAAGGCGCCGCTGCTCGCCCGCGAGGGCTTCGCCTGCGCCTTCGGCCGGGGTCTGGCCCGCCGGGGCATCGTGGTGGCCGACCCCGAGGCGCTGCGCAGGCTGGACCGGATCGGCACCGTGCTGCTGGACACGGACGCGCTGGCCACCGGGTCCCATCGGCCCGCCGATCTGGTCGCCCTCGACGAGGACGCGCCCACGGGTGAGTTCGCCGCGACGGCCCACCGGCTCTTCGACGGCCCCGCCCCGGAACGCGTGCAGCGGGACGGGGAGTGGGTGCTGGGGCCCGTCGAGCGTCTGACGTTGCAGGGGCGTACGGGCAAGCGGGTCCGGGAGCGGCTGCGGCGAGAGGGTGCGCGGCTCGTGCTGGGCCTGGCCCACGGACAGCACCTCCTCGCGGTGATCAGCGTGCTGCCCGAGATGCACGCCGCCGCGAGCGCCTTCGTCCCGGCCGCCCACGCCGCCGGGCTCAAGGTCGTGACCGCGGGCGCGCACACCGCCGACGCGTCCGTGCGGGAGGCCGACGCGGTCGGTGCGGGAGGCGACCGGCTGCTCGAGTCCGTACGGGCCCTGCAGCGCGACGGCGACGGCGTACTGCTGCTCTCCCACGACCGGCGCGCGCTCCTGGCCGCCGATGTCGGCGTCGGCATCGCCGACCCGCAGGGGACACCGCCCTGGGGCGCGGACCTGTACCTGGACGGCGATCCCGCGGCGGCCGTGCTGATCGTGGAGGCCTGCCGCACCGCACGGGAGAGCGCGCGCCGGGGCGTGCGGCTCGCCCAGGCCGCGGCCGCGGTCGGCGCGACGGCGGTGCTGGCCGGACCCGTACGACGGCCGGCCGCCAGCGGCGTGACGGCGTTCAACGCGGCGGCCGCACTGGGCACCGCGGCCGGTGTCTGGGCTGCGCTGCGACTGCTGCGCCGGCCCCCGCCGCTGACCACGTCGCGGCAGCCGTGGCATGCCATGGACCCGGCCACCGTGCTTGCCAGGGCCGGTGGCAGCGACGACGGCCTCACGGCCGAAGAGGCACGGGCGCGGGCCACGACCACCGGTGAAGCGGCACCGACGACCTCGCTCGGCCGGGCCTACCTGTCCGAGATGGCGAATCCGCTGACGCCCGTCCTCGGCGCCGGGGCGGCCATGTCGGCGTCGGTGGGTGCCGTCCTCGACGCCGTCGTCATCATCGCGGTCACCGCTCTGTCCGGCTTCTTCGGCGGCTTCCAGCGGTACCGGACCGACCGCGCGGTCGCCCGGCTGCGGCGGGAGTCGGCCGTCATGGCCAACGTGCTGCGGGACGGGGAGGAGACCATCGCCCCCGCCGAGGAACTGGCAGTGGGCGACGTGGTGAACCTGAACCCGGGTGACGTGGTGCCGGCCGACGGACGCCTGCTGGAGGCGCACCACCTGGAAGTCGACGAATCCGCGCTGACCGGCGAGTCGCTGCCGGTGACGAAGAGCGTGGCGCCCGTTCTGGCCTCGGACCTCGGGGACCGTACGTCCATGGTCTACGAGGGCACCACCGTGGCGGCCGGCCGCGGCCGCGCGGTCGTCGTCGCGACCGGTACGGCCACCGAGGCGGGCCGCGCCGCGGCGGGCGGACGGGGCGCGGCGCCCACCGCCGGGGTCGAACGCCGACTGGCCCGGATCACCCGTACCACCCTCCCCGTGGCCCTCGGTTCGGCCGCCGCCGTGGTGGCGGCGGGCATGCTGCGCGGGCGCCCCGCCCGGGACACGGTCGGGGCCGGTGTCGGGCTGGCCGTGGCCAGCGTGCCCGAAGGACTGCCGTTCCTGGTCTCCGCCGCCCAACTCGCCTCCGCCAGACGGCTTTCCACACGCGGAGCCCTGCTCAGACACCCCCGCACCATCGAGGCGGCCGGCCGTGCCGACGTCCTGTGCTTCGACAAGACGGGAACCCTCACCCAGGGGCGGATCTCCCTCGTCGCCGTCGCCGCCGACGGCCACAGCCGCCCCCTCGAACGGCTCGAGGACGAACAACGCGCCGTCCTCGCCGCGTCGCTGCGGGCGACACCACGCCCCCACAACGGCGGAGAACTGGAACACGCCACCGACGGCGCGGTCACCGAGGGCGCCCAGGAGGCGCGCGTGAGCCGCAGCACGGCCGCGTCGGGCTGGCGGCGCACCTCCAGCCTGCCCTTCGAACCCAGCCGTGGCTTCCACGCGACGCGAGGCCGAAGCGGCGGGCGCCGGATCCTGTCGGTGAAGGGGGCACCGGAAGAGGTCGTGGAGCGCTGCGCCACCCGCGGCGGCCGACGCCTGGACCGCAAGGGCAGGAAGGCGATCCTCGCGGCGGGCGAGAAACTGGCGGCCCAGGGCTACCGGATCCTCGCGGTCGCCGAACTCCGGAACGCGCCCGGCGGCAAGCTCACCGACGAGGCGGTGGGCGGCCTCGACTTCCTCGGCTTCCTCGCGTTCGCCGACCGGGTGCGCGGCACCGCCCGCGACGCGGTGCGCCGACTCGCGGACGCCGGGGTACACATCGTCATGATCACCGGAGACCACCCCGGTACCGCCGAGTCGATGGCCCGCGAACTGGGCGTCCTGGACGGCAGACGGGTGGTGACCGGAGCCGAACTCGACGACCTGGACAACCGATCCCTCGACAAACTGCTGCCCGACGTCGGCGTCGTCGCCCGTGGCACCCCCGTGCACAAGGTCCGCGTGGTGCAGGCGTTCCAGCGCCTGGGCCGCACGGTCGCGATGACCGGCGACGGCGCCAACGACGCGCCCGCCATTCGGCTCGCCGACATCGGGATCGCGTTCGGTACCCGGGCCACCCCGGCCGCGCGTGCGGCGGCCGACCTCGTCGTCACGGACGACAGGCTGGAGACGGTGCTCGCCGCGCTCGTGGAGGGCCGCGCGATGTGGGCCTCCGTACGGCAGGCGCTGGCGATCCTCGTCGGCGGCAACCTCGGCGAGATCGCCTTCACCCTCCTCGGTGCGGCCGCCACCGGGACCTCGCCCCTGACGGCCCGCCAGCTCCTGCTGGTCAACCTCTTCACCGACCTCGCCCCGGCCATGGCCGTCGCCCTGCGCCCACCGCAGACGGAGACGCGTCGTTGACGTGGAAGCCAACGATCCCCTCGATGGCCGTGCGAGTGCGTGCGGCCAGTTCCAGGGCCCGGCCGATGAGTTCGTTGCCGTGCTGGACCATCTGACGGCGCCAGGCGTCGATGCCGGCGTAGAGCAGGACGTTCGGGCTGGTCGTTCCAAGGAGATCGGCCCGTGAGGCCAGTTCGGCGGGATCGATGAGGTCTCCCTGGAGATGGAAGACCGAGCCCTGTTCCAGGCCGCTGCCCATCTTGTGGATGCTGGTCACGCAGATGTCGGCGCCCGCGTCCATGGCCCACGTCGGCAGATCTTCGTGGAAGGGGAGGTGCGCCCCCCACGCCTCATCCACGATGAGCGGTTTGCCACGGCGGTGACAGACGTCGGCGATGCCCCTGAGGTCGGCGGCGGCTCCGTACGGAGTCGGGCTGGTGACCAGGGCGCCGTCGGCAATGTGCCGGGAGGCGTCCCATTGGGGCTCCACCCACACCGGCTCGACGCCGGACAGGATGAGGCCGGCGACCACCGACTTGTGCGCGTCGCGCCCGACAAGGAGCCGGTTGCCCGGGCAGGTCACTGCCAGCATGGCGGCCTTCACCGACAGTGAACTGCCGCACGTCGAGAAGAACGTGTGGTCGGCGTGCACCGCGTCGGCCATGAGGTTCTCGGCCCGTTCCAGTACCTGGGCACGCGTGAGACGGTCGTCCAGACCACCGTTGGCAAGGACGTCGCTATAGAACACGGCATCTCCCAGCACCGCCCGTGCGCGGGGGTCCGCGCCGCGTGCCTGCTTGTGGCCGGGCGGCGTGAATCCCAGCTCGTCGACGTCGTGATACCGGGCAAGGGCGTCGAGGACTGGTGCCTCATCGTGGTTCAGACGCATGCGTGAGCCGTTCCCGAAACCGTGGCATGCATACCAATCGGGCCGTCCGGAAGGGTGCTTGCTGCCGCATGCGTTGGATGGCTTCCGTGGGGAACTCGAGCCACGAACGAAGGCCGATGCGAGCGGGGGCGTCTGCAGGTGTCCGTTCCGCAGCAACCCGAGCAGCGACGCAGCCGCAAGGGCGGCGCCACATCACAGCGCCGAGCTCAAGACGCGGCAGACTCAGGCCACGGGTGGCCATGCCCACGGCACCGACAATGGCAGTAAGGGCGGAGGAGAAGGCACCGGCGTGCCGCCGGACCAGCAGCAGTCATGATCCGTTCAGCCGACATCCGCGAGTGGCGCAATCATGACATGGTCGATCTACAAGGCCACAAGATCGGCGTCCTCGAAGCAATCTATGTGGACACCCGCACTGACGAACCGGCCGTGGCGACCGTCCGCACGGGACTTCCCACCCGGCAGCGCCTGGTCTTTGTCCCCGTCGATGAGGCGGTTGTAGGACCGGGCTACGTCAAGGTCGCGTACCACAAGGGGCTGGTGAAGAAGGCCCCGTCCATGGGTATGGACGATGTCCTGCCCGCCGAGCGGGAAGAAGCGATCTTCCAGTGCTACGACATGCCCTACACCCCGAGTGCCAGCGGTGCACGACTACTCGCGCGCCGCTGATTACCAGGCCGGAGGAGGCGTTCCCGGTATGGCGTTGTTCCTGTTCCTGCTTCTCATGGCCGTCGTCCTCGGACTCATTGGCACGGTGGCGCACAGTTTGTTCTATCTGCTGATCATCGGCATCGTGCTCGTCGTGGCCGACGTGGCATACGCCTCCGTGCGCTGGTCCAGACGCTCGCAGCGGCGCGCTGTTCGCTGACGCGGACCCGTCGCCCTCCAGACAGTGCCATGCCTTCGCAGTACCAAGACGTGGGATCTCCATACTCAGGAAAGGAGAGACACCATGCCGGCAGGATCCAGTTCCAAGCGAGAGCGTCAGTACGAACACATCAAGAAGAGCGCAGAGGATCGAGGCGAGTCGACCAAGCGGGCCAAGGAGATCGCCGCGCGGACCGTGAACAAGGAACGCGCCCGCTCCGGCGAGTCCAAGACCGCGAGCCGCAGCTCGACCAAGGACAAGTCGTCCGGCCAGCGCGGTGGCCAGCGGTCCGGAAAGGGTTCCCAGGGCCCGACCTATGACCAGCTGTACAACGAGGCCAAGCAGCGTGGCGTCGAGGGTCGTTCGGACATGAACAAGGCGCAGCTGCAGCGCGCTCTGAACGCCAAGAAGAGCTGAGCCTTCGGGCTCAGCTCAGCGGCTGCCGGTGGCGGGTCAGGGCCTTTCGTGGCACAAGGCCTTACCCGACGACTGGTCGTTCCTGCTCGGCGAGCCGTGTGCTGCGCGTGGCGGCCGAGCTCCCGCCACGGTGTCGTGACACGCGGCACTACGCCAGGAGTTGTAGCACCGCCTCCTCGACGGGCCCCTGCGTGGCGGGCTCGCCGAAGCAGGCCCCGGCGCCCAGGCGATCGAGGGTCGGCGCGATGGTCCGGCCCTCTTCGAAGAGTTCGATGACCTTGGGGTTGATGTATGAGGCCCTGCATACCGTCGGCGTGTTTCCCAGGTAGACGGCCACCTCGCGGACGGCGCGGGTCACGGCGCGCCTGCGGGCGGTGCCGGATTCAGCGGCCACAGACGTGGAGACGGCCAGTGCCACGGCCGCGAGCACGGTGGCGTGCCAAGTGCGGAAGTCCTTGGCCGTGAGGTCGGTGTCCGTGTGCTCGTGCAGGTAGGTGTTGAGATCGTCCGCTTGGACTTCGTGCCAGGCGCCGGTCCGCCAGTATGCGAAGAGGCGTTCTCCCCCGCCCCCGCGGCGCAGCAGAGCACGCAGGACCTGGCAGACCGAGTCCTCGCCGAGAGTCCGCGACACGTCCTTGGCGTTCTTCGACCGGTAGGTGAACCGGATCTCGCCGCGGCGGCACGAGGCGTGCTCGCGCAACAAGGTGGTGAGTCCGTATGTCTCGTTGTCACGGCGGTAGGACTCACTGCCGATCCGGAAAAATCCCAAGTCAAGCAGGCGCGCCGCACAGGCCAGCACGCGCTCTCGGCACAGTCCCCGGGCGAGAAGGTCCTTGGTCAGGTGCTCCCGCAGCAGGGGCAATGCCGGGACCACTTCCAAAACATGCCCGTGCTTGGCCGCCTCCTGCTGCTCGCGGAACCGCGGGTGATACTGGTACTGGCGACGTCCCGCGGCATCCGTGCCGGTCGCCTGGATGTGACCGTTGGCCGTGGGGCAGATCCAAACCCCCTCCCACGCAGGCGGCACGGCCAGTCGGTGAAGGCGCTGCTTCTCCTCGTCGTCGGTGACGGGGCGTCCGTCCGGGCGACGTAGCGGAACCCTCGGCCGCAGCGAATCCTGGTGATGCCCGGCCCGTGGATGTCGCTGGTTCGCAGACGCGCCTTCTGCCGTGGGCCGTCGGCCGGCTGCGCGCGGCTCACAGCCATGACCCCTCCTTCGTCCCGAGGCAGCACGCCGGAGCACTCCGCGCGACCCCGGCCGAGCTCCCGGAACTCGGTCATCACCCGGCGAGTTCCCCGCGCGCGCCGGTCGAAGCTCCACGGCGGCCCATCTGGGAAGCCAGAGCGAACGCGACTGACGCGGTCAGTCGATTTCAAGAATGTCCGCCGCGTCTGATTGATGAGGTGTGGAGAGGTCTTCATGCCGCGCTGTCGGGTACTCGGTCTCGAGCAGACGCCCAGGGGTTCTGGCAGCCCCGGCGTTCGACCGTTGACCAGGAGGAAATGATGAGCACGGTCAAGGAAGCAGTGGACGTCGAGGTTCCCGTCCACACGGCGTACAACCAATGGACCCAGTTCGAGGAGTTCCCGCAATTCATGGAGGGCGTCGAGGAAGTCAGGCAACTCGACGACCGGCACAATCACTGGACCACCAATATCGGCGGGGTGCGGCGCGAGTTCGACACAGAGATTGTCGACCAGCTCCCGGACGACCGGATCACCTGGCGGGCCATCGGCGGTGACACCCGGCAACGGGGATCGGTCCGGTTCCAGCCCCTGGACGACACACACACCCGGGTGGAGCTCACGATGGACGTCGAGCCCACCGGTGTCGCCGAGAGGAGCGCCGACATGCTGGGTGTAATCGATCGGCGCGTCAAGGGAGACCTGCGCCGATTCAAGGATTACGTGGAGCACCGCGGTGGCGAGACCGGTGCCTGGCGCGGACGTATACGGCCCGAAGACCCCGGCTCACCTCTCTGACACCTGGAGAGGGACGTTCACGCGCAGGAGGCCCGCCTGATCGGGTGAAGCCCACATGCGCAGTCACACATGGTCCATGCAGAGAGGAATCAATGTCTGTTGGGCGGGGCAGCCCCGGCCCTGACACGACTAGTGAGAGGCGGATGCGCGATGGGACATGGCGGCAATGTGCTCGAGGAGTTGATGTCCGACCATCGGGAGGTCGAGGAGATCTTCGGCAGGATCGAAGCGACGACCGGCGGAGGGCAGGCGCTGCGTGATCTCGTGGACGAGGTGACCATCGAGCTGGTGCGTCACTCGGTCGCCGAGGAGCAGCACCTCTACCCGGCCGTGCGCGAGCACGTCGAGGGCGGTGGCCGGCTCGCGGACAAGGAGATCGCGGATCACGGCCGGGTCGAGAAGCTTCTCAAGCAGTTGGAGAAGATGGACGCCGACGACGCCCAGATGCGCCCGCTGCTGCAGCAGCTCATGGACGAGGTGTCCGCCCACGTACGGGACGAGGAGAACAACCTCTTCCCGATGCTGCGCGAGGCTTGCTCCTCCGAGATGCTGGACGATCTCGGGGACAAGGTCCGCCGGGCCAAGGCCATGGCCCCGACCCGTCCGCACCCCTCTGCCCCCACGACCCCGCCCGCGAACAAGCTCCTCGCCCCGGGCGCGGGGCTGGTGGACCGGGCTCGCGACTTCGTCACGGGCCGCGGCAGGTCCTGACACCGGCAGGGCCGTCGGCGGCCACGACGGTCTGGCTCCGGGGTCGGACCGCCCCCCTTCTGTCCGACCCCGGTGAACCCACACGCTGTGACGCGGTTCATTCCAGCTTTCCTACCAGCTGCTTACGCTGTTGCCATACGAGCGGGGCAGCGTGGCTCCGCGCAACAGCTCGCGGAACCGATCAACCGGACACAGGCGAGCAGGTACCGAGGGACAACCGTCGTGTCCGAGGATCTGACACCCGTCATAGCCGCCTCCACCCGCTGGCTCCTGGCCGCGTACCCCGCCCCCGCGGGCGCGCTCAGCCGGGCGCTGGCCGAGGCTCAGGCGCGGCAGGCCGCCACGCTCGCGGCTTGCCTGCGCTATCCCACGAGCATGGATGTGCAGCTGCTTCATTTGCTCGCACCGAGCGGGTCCCAACGGTTGGACTGGCTCACTGGATGCGACCCACACCCTGACGACTCCGCCTGGCGGACATGGGTCGACGAAACAGTCGTCAGCTGGGCGGCCTGCCTCCTGGCCGACCCCGCCCTGGCCGCACGTGCCCAGCAGGCCCTCACCGCAACCGGGCACCATGCCGAAGCCGGCAGACTGCAGCGGCTGACCGACCCCAGCGGCCGAGACACTGAAGCCGCAGCCCTTCTCCGTCATCCTGACCTACTCGAAGGCGTCGCCGAACTGCACCGGCCTCAGCTCGTGGAACTGCTCAGTGTCGACAGCGCCGAGCTGCCGTGATCCCCCCAACGTGGCGGCGGAGCCGAGGCTGAGGCGCACAGCGAGGGAATAGAGGCTCGGGCGGCCTCGTCCCAGATCCTTGCAGCGCGCACCTGCGGGAGGACGTCGAGTGGGTGCAGGCCGCGCCCAGAGGGAAAACGCGATCTTGAGTCGGGCACCTGGGGGTAAGGAGCAATAAGGCCCCATCCAGCGAACGGGAACCCCACCAGGTGTCTCACTGGTCAGCTCTTGAAGGCGTCGTTTGTCTTCTCCTTCGCCTGGCGGACATCACCTTTGGCCCTCTCGGCCTTGCCCTGGCCTGTCATCCCCTGGTTGCCGACTGCCTGGCACGGCCGTCTCCTTGGCCTTGCCTCTGGCCTGATCCATCTTCGCCTTGGCCTTGTGGCCTCCAGCCACCGTTGCTCACTCCTTGTCGCACTCGACCAGGGCGTCCCTGCACCGTGTGGTTCTTGGCTGCGCACGTAAACATGAGCGGCGTTTAGGGCTCTCGACCGTACCCAAGGGAAGGTCGCCGGAACGAAGGGGAGCTCCCAGATCTTCGCCGTGGTTGGCAAGAGGCAAGCACGGCAATCCCGGCGCTCGGGCCGTCCTCATCGACGACGCCGCTACTCGACTGCCGGATCCTCCTGCGCGTGGCGCGCGGCCCTTTTCACTGCCTGCTCCACCTCGTACCGGCCCTCGCCGGACTCATCTGCGTGCTTGATGATCGCCGCCTGCACCAACTCGGACGCCTGGTGCCACGTGCGCCACTGCTCGTCGTACTCGTCGCCCGTGAGGACAGCCGGCTTGGCCCGCTTGACTTGGGCAGATTGTTCTAGGTTGGTCAGATTTTTCGATATGTCGGCCATGCCGTGATCTTAAAGTCGCTTCCACGACCTCGGCGGGCGCTCGCTGCGGCTGAAGTCGCCCTTGATCGGATCTGTGCGGAGAACCGGATCGGGTCCGCCTTCGCCTACTGCCGACAGATGGTTGGCCACTTCGGAGCGGCGCCGCCCCCTTGCTACCAGATCCACATCCCGCCGAGGGCAGAAGCCCGGCCGCTCTAGTCGACGCCGAGGGCGGCCTCGGGGCCCCGCTTGAATCGGAGTCCAGCGGGATGACGAAGCGGTGCTCCCCGAAGTGCAGGGCGAGGATCCGGTCCGGATCCAGTTCATAGCCGTCGACGGTCTTCCCGATGTAGCAGCGCATGAGCTCCAGCGACTCCGTGCGGGAAAGTGCCACTCGCGGCCCCCCGTACACCCCCAAAGGGGCCCGCAATACCGGCCCGTCGAAGTGCAGTTCGACGTAGTCGCGCACGAAAGACACGACACTGACCTCCAAGCCCATGGGTAGCTGGAGCGGGTCGTCCGAGTCGTTCGCGATGTTCGCAGGCCCATGATGCCAGAAGACCTCCGCCCGCCTGATCACGCATCCGCCCACTGGCCGACTCGGAATCGGAAGGGCCAACTGCCGGTCGACGGCATAGGCGCGATGGGATCGCTCGCCCCAAAAATCGAACACCTGATTGAATCTGGCCGTGAGTCTGATTCCCGACGACCTCACCACGCACAAGAGGAGTGGCACGCCACCTACCGGCAGCTCGCCGCATGCCCGGGCACTGCGCTGCGACGGCGGCTCATCCACCTGTCGGCGGAGGCGGTGTTCTACCCGGGGCAGGGCAGCCGATCGGGACCGTGGGCGGCGCTCCAGGCTGCGGGAAGCGGAGGAAGGAGCTGACGGTGAGCTGCCTCATCCCGACCGGGGATGGTGTGCGCGATGTCCCTGCTGCCTCCTGACCCTTGCCGGATCGGTACCCACCGTCACAGGAGTCATCTGCGAGGACGCCTCACCGTCGCCGACTTCGACCATGGAGCATCGAGGACACCGACCCACCCGGCGGCTTCAACGCGTCGGAGATCGCGCAGCTGGTAACGAGGCCACCGCCCTGATCACCGACTGCAGCGGGGAAGCAGCGTGATCTGGGTCGCGCCGCCCACTGACGTCGGCGAATCCGGGCCCGATGGCGCCAGCCTCTCGTACCTCAGTCGCTCCGCAACGCCGTCCTGGCCTGTCGGGTACGCCATTCTTCCAAGACGCCCTGCTGCCGGTGGGCCCGTTCCAGGAGCGTGTCGAGTTGCTTGGCGTCCAGGCGCTTCTCGGCCGGGGTGAGGCCACGCAGTGTCTCCCATCCTGCCGCCTTGCCCTCCACGGCTGTCCGCATTGCCTCCAGCTCCAAGAAGGTGCTGAGCGGCGAACGCCGCACCAAGCGGCCGTTGCCCTTCAGCCGGGCCATCTTCTCTGCTGCCCAGCCGGCGCAGATCTTGTACCGGCGCACTGGGAGACCGAGGTTGCGCATGATGCCGAGCAGAGCCTCGCGGTCCTGGGCGATCTCGGCGCTGACAGGGCCGAGAGCGTCGGCGAGTGCCGGGTCGCGGGCCGAGCGCACCAGATGGCGGGCCCGTTCGGTGCCGGCGGTGGCGCCGGCCAGGTGGTCGTTGAGGTAGATGCCCAACAGGGCCAGGTCAGCGCCGCGGGTGTCTTCCAACTGCGGCGTTCCGGAGCGTGGTCGATCGTTCATCACGTGTTGCCTTCCACCGCTCGCCGGGAGACGGGGCCGGAGCCCCGCCGCTTTCTGTAGCGGGTACCCCCAGCCAAGCCGCACGCACCGTGATCGTGGCACGCGCACGCAACGGCCGTTCGCGCCACCCTCTGTCATGGGCGAGAGCTGGTCGGACCGCTGTTCGCCCACGACCGGAAGGTGTCAATGGCCGACTGCGCAACGTGTGACATCTCGCTGACCGCGTCACGAGGCAAGACGCGCGTTCCCGCCAGCACCGGGACCGGTGGGTGCCGCCGTCCCGGTCGTTCTCACGCCGTCAGCCCGTACCCGGGAGGATGTCCCTCTCGGCCTGACCGTCAGCACGGCACACCTACAGCGCGGCTCGCGATCGACAACACCGACCTCGCACTGCTGTCGGCTTTCGGCGGCGCGTCACGGCCGCGCCCGCCAACCGCTTCGGCCTAGCCCCCACTACGGCGAACGAAGTCCGTGCGGAGTTCGGCGGTGCCGACGTCGTGCTGGATGGCGGTCCCTGCGAGGTCGGTGTCGAGTCGACCATCGCCGACGCCACGGAGGAGATCCCGAACATCCTGCGGCCCGGCGGGGTCACGCGCGAGGACCTCGAAACGGTGCTGGGGTACCCGCTCGCGGTCCACTCCAGGTCTGTCCGGGTGCCGGGCCAGCATCCGTCGCACTACGCGCCGCGTGCGCGGGTCGTCGTCGAGCCGGAGAACGTCGTTGTCCGAAGCGGAGCCTCGCGCAGGGGGGCTGGGGCACCGCGTGGGCGTCGTCCTTCCCCTCCTTCGCCGAGGTCCCGGTGACGGCGCAAGACATGGTGGCGGTCGCCGGTTCGATGGCTGCCTACGCGCGCGGGCTGTACGAGTCCCTACGCGAAACTCGACCAGCGGGGGTGCGACCTCATCGTCGCGTCCTTGCCAGTTCCATAGAAGATCAAGCGGTGAACCCGATGGATTCCTCATGCACGTATCACGGCAGCCATGGCCGTCAGGACGCGGCGGGGACCGCCGCATCGAGGCCACGGGCCGCATCGAGCTACACACTGCCGTCGGCCAAGCGGTAGTACAGACCCACCACGGCGGCCGGCCCAGCAGCGACCTTCTCGGCGAGCACCCGGGAGCGGTCCAGCAGCAGGTCAACGGTGTGCCGTATGTGCTCGGCGAGGATCTCCTCCGGCTCAACCCGTCCGGCCGCCCGCGCCGCCAGCACGCTGGGTGTCACCCGCTCGACGAACGTCCCGGACGTACTCCATGCCGTCCTCCAGAGCAGCGCACGCCGCGCCGACCGCGTCGCACGAGTCGTGACCGAGCACCACGACCAGCGGGCAGCCGAGCACGTTTATCCCGTACTCGATGCTGCCCATCACTTCCGCACCCATGACCTGGCCGGCGGTGCGGACCACGAACAGGTCGCCCAGGCCGCGGTCGAAGATGATCTCGGTGGCTGGCCAGCCGGGACTCGGAACACCCGAATAGCACGGCGAAGGGCTGCTGGGACGCCGCGATCTCGGCGCGGCAGGCGGCGTCCTGGTTCGGGTGCTCGGTGCGCCTGTGACGAAGCGCTGGTTACCGGCCAGCAGCAGCTCGAAGGCGTCGCGGGGCGTCGGGCTCTCGATCTCGATCATGGCCGCAGCCTACGAGCCGGCACCAGCCGTCGCACCAACGTTCCCGCCGGAGCTCGCCGGGTCGGGCCACGCTACGGACGGCTTGGGCACTACCCCCAGGCGCCGGGCCAGGGCGGCCTCGATGCCGAACCCTCAGCGCGCGGCGCAGCCGCCCTGCCCCGTACGGTCAGTGGTCCAGAACCCTCTGTTCGTCCTCCACATCCGCACAACGAGCAAGGCCCCCCATGGCCGTCGGGACGACAGCGTGCGGCGCTTCAGGTCCGTGGCTACTCGCTGAGCGACCATGTCGTCCCTGGTCAGCTCCGCGAGGACCCACCTTTCGACCGGGATGACATGTTCGGTCACCAGTCGACCCGCTGGCCGACGACCCGCTTCGCGCCGTCCGGCATCCACAGCTTCGCCCCAGTGCGCTGGTTGTACGGCGCATCCTCGATCGCCGCCCAACAGTGAACGGTGAACGACATACTCTCCTTGCGCCGCTCTTTAGGCGTAACACCAGTCCTCCACCGTCCGGCGCTCTCACGGCGATGTCGTTTGCGAACACCTGCGCTGCAGTGGCTCCGTCACGGTGAAAAGGTCATCCGTGCCGTTCGGCAGAGGCCGCCCACCGCACGCATCGGCTCGATCACCAGCGCCTGTCGACGGGTCGGGCCCTTCAGAGCTTCAAGATCAACTCGCTGCCCTCCGACGCATGTTTGGGCTACACCCCTCCTTCCGCGGCAGCCCGACCACCGTCGACATTACGGCCCCCTTCCACTCTCGGGCAGGGCGCCGACAACCTCGTCGCCACCGGGTACTCGGCAACCGGGTCCCAATGCCGGAGGCACGCTCCACGGGAGGAACACATGGCCCGCTTCGGATACTTTCTGTCGTGCGAGGAGCACGGACCGATAGAACTCGTCGAACAGGCGCGGATGGCCGAGCAGGCCGGCTTCGACTGCCTGTGGATCTCCGACCACTACCACCCGTGGAACGATCAGCAGGGCCAGAGCCCGTTCGTGTGGTCGGTGATCGGTGCCTTGTCCCGGGTCGTCTCGCTGCCCGTCGAGCCGGCGGTGACCTGCCCGCTGGTGCGCACGCACCCCGCCGTCATCGCCCAGGCGGCCGCCACCAGCGCGGTGCAGCTGGGCGGCCGGTTCCGGCTGGGCGTCGGTTCGGGTGAGGCGCTCAACGAGCACATCCTCGGCACGGTGTGGCCAGAGGCCTCGGTACGCCTGGACATGCTGGAGGAGGCGGTCCAGCTCATCCGGCGCCTGCTCACCGGCGACCAGATCAGCCATCGCGGCAGGCACTACGTCGTCGAGAACGCCCGCGTGTACACGGTCCCCGAAGAAGCCGTCCCCATCGACGTCTCCGCCTTCGGTCCGCAGGCCGCCGAGACCGCCGCGCGTATCGGCGACGGGCTGATCACCATGGCCCCCGACGCCGGCCTGGTCGAGCGCTTCCGGCGCGCCGGCGGCGAAAGCAAGCCGGTCGCAGGGGGGCTCAAGGTGTGCTGGAGCGCCGACCGGCGCGAGGCCGTCCGTACCGCCCACCGGCTGTGGGCCAACGAGCAGTTGCCCGGTGAGCTCGCGCAGATCCTGCCCAGCCCACGCCACTTCGAGCAGGCGTCGCAACTCATCACTGAGGAACAGGTGGCGGCATCCGTACCGTGCGGAGACAATCCCGACGAGCACGCCAAGGCTCTCTCCGCCTTCGTGGACGCTGGCTTCGACGCGGTCTACGTCAGCCAGATCGGCAAGGAGCAGCAGGGCTTCTTCGACTTCTACCACACCAACGTCCTGCCGCGGTTGCGCGGCTGACGGGCAAGACAGTGAGCGACACAGTGCCCGGTTCCGGGCGGGAGCGGGGCATGGCGCTCGTCGTGATCGACATGATCAACATGTACGACCACGAGGACGCCGAGGATCTCGTCGTCTCCGCCAGGCGTGTCGTGCCCGTCGTGTCGGAACTGATCGCACGCGCACGCGCCGCGGACGTGCCTGTGGTCTACGCGAACGACAACCTCGGGCTGTGGCGCTCCCACCACGGTGAAATCGTCGAGACCGCGCTGACCGGACCCCACGCCGACCTGGTCGAACCCATCAAGCCCGACGACGACTCGCTGTTCGTGGTGAAGGCACGCCACTCCATCTTCTACGAGACACCCATGTCCTATCTGCTGTGGCAACTGGCCATCCGGGACATGGTGCTGTGCGGTCAAGTGACCGAGCAGTGCGTCCTGTACTCGGCCCTGGACGCGCACATCCGCCACTTCGATGTCATCGTGCCGAGGGATGCCGTCGCCTCCATCCACCCTCACCTCGAGCGGGCCGCGCTGGAGATGATGGAGCGCAACATGGGCGCCCGGATCGTCAGGGCGGAACAGGTCGACTTCACCTCGTCCCCCCGCTGACATGGCCGGTGTGCGGGCGCGGCTGCGCGGTCAGCCGCAGCTGAGGGCCGTGCGCCATAGCTCGCTTGTCCGGACCTCCTGACGCCGTCGGTTCCCGCACCGTGATGATTACCCGGTCGAGGCCTGAGCAGACGCTGGAACCGCGAATTCGAGGGGCGAGCGCAGGGCGGCCAGACCCGCCTCCCAGGTCCGCGTGACATGCTCCGCAAGCCGGTCCTCCAGGACCACGGTCGCCTCCACCCCGAACGCCACGTCACCGGCCAGGCCGGGCTCGTCCGCGAGCAGTCCGCCGACGACCTCCCGGCGCACCACTTGCTCGTGCACCGCGTCCGTCTCCACATGCTCGTCGTAGAAGCGCATCGCCTACCGCCCTGCGCCGATGCGGCGCCAGCGCCGCCGCGATCCGGCGGGATGTGGACGAAGAGGCGACCTCCAGCGCCGCGAAGTGCCCGATCAGGCCCCGCGCACACGGTGCAGGCCGACGAGCGACATCAGGTTGATGATGGGAAAGGCCTCGGAACCGACCGAGGGAAGGCAGTGGCCGTACTCCGGATCGAGACCGAGGTCCCACATGTGGTCGGCGAAGAGCCCCACGTGACGCGTTCCGCGCGACCGCAGCCGAACTCGTCAAACTGCACCGTCATCATCGCCGCCTTGGCCCGGCCTGCCAGCCGCCGTATCACCCACAGGTGCGTGTCGGACTCGCGGAACTGATGGACCGAGCTCAGCGCCGCAAGTTCGCGCAGCTGCTACAGAGCACCTTGGCAGACCAGGAAGTGGGAGTTGCCCGTTCCGTGCACCGGTTCGGCGAGAATCGTATCGAAGGCGTCGTCGACGCTCTGGAATCTCCCACAGTGGTCGCGCAACGTGCCCTTGAACCTCCGCTCCAGCGGGGCGCGCAGGCGCAGCAGCGACGGATCCCATTCCATGTCGTCCGGTACGCCGCGTGCTCCTGGCCGAGCGAGCCCGTGACCGCGATTCCATAGCCCGAATGCTTTCCGTCCGCCTGGCGCACGGCGCGGCTGCGGTTCTACGAGGTCACCAGCCCATCAGCATGGTCAGACAGCCCTGACGAAGTGGAGGCCCCATTGTCGCGCTGGAAGGGCACGGGCCTGATGGCGGTCGCCTGCGCTGTCTGCCTGACCGGCTGCAGCACGCTCGGCGAACGGGAAGCAGCCGTGTCCCGCGCAGCCCTGCACTTCGAGGAGAGCGTCCAGCGCGCCGACGGGACACGAGCCTGCGCGGCGTTGGCCCCCCAAACAAGGCAGGAGCTCCAGGAGTCCGCGAAGATGCCCTGCGCCAAAGCAGTCTTCGAAGAGCAGCTGTCCCACTCGGCGGCGGTACGTGAGGTCCAGGTCTACGGGCAGCAGGCCCGGGTGGTCCTCGCCGCCGACACCCTGTTCCTCTCAGCCTTCCCGTCCGGCTGGAAGATCACCGCGGCAGGCTGTGTGCCGCGCCCTCACCAGCCGTATCAGTGCCAGATCAAAGGGGGGTGACCGGAGGATGCGCACGCTGTTCACCCTGTTGCTGCTCACGGTCGGCGCCGGTCTCAGTTACTTCACCGCCGTGGGGCTGACGCACCGATGAGCCGCCTGACACAGTTCGTGAAACACAACAGCCTGACGCTGGCCTTCGGCATCGGCTTTCTGCTCACCCTCGCCGGTCAGGCCGTCTCCGGCCACGCCGACTTCAACAACCAGCTCGTCACCGACGGTCTGCAGCCGATCGGCTTCCTCCCCTACCTCGCGACCTCCGACTTCGCCGTGGACGTCACCGAGAACTGGCAGTCGGAATACCTCCAGTTCTTCCTGTACATCTTCGGCACCGTCTGGCTGCTTCAACGCGGCTCGCCCGAGTCCAAGAAACTGGACAAGGCGGGCGTGGAAAGCGACCGGGAACAGAAGGTCGGCGACCACTCCGGCCCATCCTCACCCCGCTGGGCAGCCGACAGGGGATGGCGACAAAAGCTGTACTCACGCTCCCTGGGCATCGTCATGTGCGCGATCTTCCTGTGGTCGTGGCTGGCCCAGTCCATCACCGGTGCGGCCGCCTACAACGAGCAACACCTGCGCCAGCTCCAGGCACCCATTTCCTGGCCGCAGTACCTCGGCTCGGCCGACTTCTGGAACCGCACCCTGCAGAACTGGCAGTCCGAACTCCTGGCCGTCGCCTCGATGGCCATCCTCTCGGTCTACCTGCGGCAACGCGGATCCCCCGAATCAAAGCCCGTCGGCGCAGCCCATACCTCCACAGGAGTCGAGGGCTGAGGTCCACGGGCCTGATCTCACCCCCTCCACATCCAGGCCCTCCCCGCTGCCGGCATCTGGAGCCTGGGACCTCTGTTTTGGGCATGGGCTGGAGAGAGGCCCGTCACCTACGACGACGAAGCGGACCGCAGGGAAAGCCTCCGGGAAATTGCGCACCGCTGTGCCGTGGCGACAGCCGCCTTGCGGGTTGGGGCCGTTGTGCCACCACCGGGCGATGCAGGGGACGTCTGCAGGAGTGCACGGCGTGGTCCCTTCCGCTCGCGGACGTGGAGGATTCAGCTGCGGCGGTCGACGGCTGCGCGGGCAAGTGTGCGCAGGGCAGTCGTTGACCATGGCTGGGAGAGCGGTCTGTTCGAGAGCCTGAGGGCCCGCTGACAGCGGGTGTGGAGCATGTTCTCCACGGCCGCGGAAGCGAGGAGTGCCTGCGACCTCGTACCGAAGCCGCTGTCGCGTGGCTCTATGCCCCATCGCTGCCGCCGGAGCCCTCACACGCCTGCGATTCGTCAGCGGGGACATCACTCAGCCGCACCTAGCTAGTCGAGGTACGCCATTGCGCACGCGTACCGTCACGGGGTGCGGAATCCCCGAAAGGTAACGTGCCTCCGGGTCTCGTAGGCGCCGCTTGTCAAGCGCGATCGGGTCGATGTTGGCCTCGGTCACGTGCGGGGAAGGCCCGCTCGTTGCCATCGGGCGCCTGCGGCCGACAATCGCACACTACGGGACTGGATGGTGTCAATGCTTCCGGAAGCGCTGCATGAGGCGTTGGTCGAGATGGGGGCGCTGATCGGCCCACGGGGCTTGGCCACGTCGGTGACCCAGCGGCGGAGTTGCTCCCACTGAACAGGTTCGCTGATGCCGTGCTCAGCCAGGGTGTGGCTTGGCCCTGATCCAACAGAAAGCTCCGCAGCCAGGCGGGCATGGTGAAGACAAACCTGCGGTAGTCGTTGACGTACGTGATGCTGCCGTCGACGCTGCGGGCACCGGTGGCGACGCTGGGGCTCGTGGTGCCGAGAAGGTCGGCGCGGGAGGAAAGTTCGGCCGGGTCGATGAGGTCGCCCCGGAGGTGGAAGACGGACCCCTGCTCCAGGCCGCTGCCCATCTTGTGGATGCGGGTGACGCAGACGTTGGCGCCCGCGTCCATAGCCCAGGACGGCAACTCGTCGTGGAAGGGCAGGTGGGCTCCCCATGCCTCGTCGACGATCAGGGGTTTGCCCCGGTGATGGCAGACATCGGAATGCCACTCAGGTCGGCTGCCGTGCCGTACGGGGTGGGGCTGGTGACGAGGGCGCCATCCGCGTGGGGTGCCCGGTGAACGCCCTGTCGTACGCGGCCGCCGACGGGGGGTGTGCCAGGTGGCGCTCCTCGTCCCACTGCGGTGCGACCCAGATCGGCTCGACGCCGGACAGGATGAACCCGGCGACCACCGACTTGTGGGCATCCCGGCCGACGAGCAGGCTGTTGCCGGGGCACGTCACGGTCAGCATGGCTGCCTTGACGGCCAGCGAACTACCGCAGGTCGAGAAGAACGTGTGCTCCCCGTGCACAGCGTCGGCCATCAGCTCCTCGGCTCGCTCCAGCACCTGCCCGCGGCCATCCGGTCGTCCAGTCCGCCGTTGGCCAGTACGTCACCGAGGTACACCGCGTCACCGAGGACCGCCCGAGCCCGCGGGTCCGCGCCGCGGGCCTGCTTGTGCCCCGGCGGGGAGAACCCCAGTTCACCGGCTTGGTGGTAGCGGGCAAGGGCGTCCAGAACGGGGGCATCGTCATGGTTGAGGGCCAGGATGCGGAGTACCCCCGGCGGCTGTCCGCATGCTCGTTGGGTGGTCGGCCGGTGTCTTGAGGCATGAGCCATGCGGCCGGGAGTGACGGTTGCGATCATTCTGCCCAGGTCGGCCATTCGCATCCGGGGCCGTCCGAGGTGGTGTAGTACGAATTGCACGGGACCTGGGTCTTCGTGGCTCACGGCGCCTACGGCCTGGATTCGATCAGGCCGCTGGCAGACGTGCTGCAGTCGGCTGCCGAGAAGTACCCCAGGGTGGCGGTGGACACCGCCGCCGTCAGCTTCGCTGATGCGACGTTCTTGAATCTGCTGATCAGCGTCCACCATGCAACCGACCTTCGTGTAGTCGCGCCATCGGCGCAGCTGCGGCGCCTGCTGGAGCTCACTGGGGCCGACAGGGTCCTCAAAGTGCGGACGACCCTGGAAGACGTCACATCGTGACCGGGTCCTCCACGCCCTGGCAGTACGGAGCCCATCGAGGGGCACCATGGAGCGCTTGATCAACAGGCTCAACGCCTAGCGAGGCGCCCCAGCGTGACCGGTTCCCGGAACCGTCACGCGCGTACCGATCCGGCCTTCGGGGAGGGTGGCGCGCTGCCTGCGGCAGATGGCTTTCATGGGGAACTCGATGCTCTGTGCAGAGGCCGACACGAGCGGGCTACGGATGTCCAATCCTCAGCACCCCCAGCAGCGACGCAGCAGCAAGGGCGGTGCCACACCGCAGGACAGCGCCGACGTCAGGGCGCGGCAGACCGAGGAGACGGAGAGGAAGGGCGGGCACGCCCACGGCACCGACAAGGGCCACGAGGGCGGGGGAGAGGGCGGTGGCGTGCCGCCGGATCAGTCCGATTGAGCAGTTCTCAGCACCGAGACCTCGGATCGCCATGTGCAGGAAAGGCAGAGAAGCCATGCCGGCCGGACCGAGTTCCAAGCGGGAGCGACAGTACGAACACATCAAGGAGACCGCTCAGGACCGTGGCGAGTCGACCAAGCGGGCCAAGGAGATCGCCGCGCGGACGGTGAACAAGGAGCGGGCGCGGTCGGGCGAGTCGAAGTCCGCCAGCAAGTCCTCGACCCGTGATCCGAAGTCGGCGTCCCAGCGCGGTGGGCAGAGTTCGCACAGCGGCTCGGAAGGGCCACGAAGGACCAGCTGTACGAGGAGGCGAAGAAGCGCAACATTCATGGCCGCTCGCAGATGACCAAGCGGCAGCTGGAGAACGCGCTCGGCCGCTGATAAGGGTGGCTCGGGCTCTGGTGGCCGAGCGAGGCATGTGGCGTTTTCCCGCAGCAGGCCATCGCCGAGGACCTGCGGGAGAGCGTCGCGCTGAGTGATGGCTCGTCGTCCGACTGGGTGGGCCACGCGCAAAGCCGCGCACCGTCAGTCGTGGATGGGAATCACTGTCTGCTGGGCCGAAGACCCGGTCCTGACACGACCAGCGAGAGGCGGATGGACGATGGGGCATGGTGGAAATGTGATCGAGGAGCTGATGGGCGACCATCGGGAGGTCGAGGAGATGTTCGGCCGGATGGAAGCGATGACCAGGGGGCAGGATCTGCGTGATCTCGTGGATGAGGTCACCATCGAGCTGGTGCGGCACTCGGTTGCCGAGGAGGAGTACCTGTATCCGGCGGTGCGGGAGCACGTCGAGGGCGGTGACCGGCTCGCGGACAAGGAGATTGCGGATCACGGCCGGGTCGAGAAGCTCCTCAAGCAGCTGGAAAAGGCAGACGCCGACGACCCCCAGATGATGATGCTGGTGCAGCAGCTCATGGACGAGGTGACCACCCACGTCCAGGACGAGGAGAACAACCTCTTCCCGATGCTGCGCCAGGCATGCTCCGCCGAGACGCTCGACGAGCTCGGGGACAAGATCCGCCGGGCCAAGGCGATGGCCCCCACCCGTCCGCACCCCTCCGCGCCCGACACCCCGCCCGCGAACAAGCTCCTGGCCCCGGGCGCGGGCCTGGTGGACCGGGCCCGCGACTTCGTCACCGGCCGCGGCAGGTCCTGAATCCCAGCGGACAACGCGCGGGAGAAACGAACCAGCTCCGGAGCTGGACCGCACATACTCGGTCCGGCTCCGGCGCCTGCCCGCACGCACCCTGTGACGCAGACCATTCCACCTTCGCGATCGGCTGCCTACGCTGTGGCGCCACGAGCGGGGCAGCGCGGCTCCACGAAACAGCTCACGGAGCCGATCAGCCGGACACAGGCGAGCACGCTCCCAGGGGACCGACCGCCGTGCCCGACGATCTGACATCTGTCGTAGCGGCCTCCGCTCGCTGGCTCCTGGTTGCCTACCCCGCGCCCGTGGGTGCGTTCAGCCGGGCGCTGGCCGAGGCCCAGGCCCGGCAGGCTGCCGTACTCGCCGCTGCCCTGCGTTACCCCACCACCCCCATTTCCACATGGGACACGAAGCCCATGCAGCCGATTCCAAGCCCGTGCGTCTTCACGCCGACAAGGCCTACGACATTCCTCACCTTCGGCGATGGCTCTGGGGCAAGCGCATTGGCGTCCGCATCGCCCGCAGGGGCATCGACTCGAGTGAACGACTCGGCCGCCGCCGATGGGTCATCGAACGCACCATGTCCTGGCTGACCGGCTACCGCCGCCTCAACCACCGCTACGAGCGCTAACCCGGCAACTACCTGGCCTTTCTCGGACTGGCAGCCGCACTCTGCTGCTACAAGCGACTTCTCAAGCTGACCATGTAGGACACGGTCTAATACTGCAACGGTGCTTGTCGTGACTGATGGCCAGGTCGGTCGTTGGTGTGGTTGTGGGTGGGGACCTTGCTGATGTCAGGTTGTGGGCGCGTGAACTGGACGCAGTGCATGAGCGGTTCGTGCACCGTTTCAGCAGGTCGGAGCCGCGGGAGTCGGCACTTGCCTATATGCGGGGCCTGATCGCTCCGCTGCAGCGGAAGAACGGCTGGACGCTGGCGGAGGAAGCTGGCCATGCGGGCCCGGACCGCATCCACCGGATGCTCAACCGGATCGTGTGGGATGCCGATGAGGTGCTCGACGACGTGCGCCAGTACGTGGTCGACAACCTCGGCGACCCCAAAGCCGTCCTGGTCGTGGACGACACCGGCTTCTTGAAGAAGGGGACGCGGTCGGCCGGGGTGCAGAGGCAGTACTCCGGCACCGCCGGACGGACGGAGAACTGCCAGGTCGGCGTCTTCCTCGCCTATGCAACCGACCGTGGGCGGACACTGATCGACCGGCGTCTCTATCTACCCACCTCCTGGACCGATGACCGCGAAAGGTGCCGTCGGGCCGGCATCGACGACGAGGTCGGCTTCGAGACCAAGGTGGCCATGGCCAAGGCTATGGTCCGCCGTGCCATCACGGACAAGATCCCGTTTCGCTGGGTGACCGCGGATGCCGCCTACGGCTTCTCCAAAGGCTGGCGGTCCGAGCTGGAACGGGCTGACGTCTTTCACGTCATGGCCACCACCCGGCACGACACCGTGGTCACCCGCTGGGCGATCGACCATCCCGTCCACGACCTGTTCCACGGTCTTGCCCGGCAGAAATGGAAGCGCCGTTCCTGCGGCAACGGGGCCCACGGCCTGCGGATCTACGACTGGGCCCGCGTCGAGGTGCGGCCCTGGCACCGACCCGACCGCCGCCACTGGGTGATCGCCCGCCGCAGCGTCGCCCGCCCGCAAGAGATCTCCTACTACATCGCCTACTGCCCCGCCGAGACCACGCTTGACGACCTGCTCCGCATCGCGGGCAGCCGATGGGCCATCGAGGAATGCTTCCAGAGCGCGAAGCAGGAATGCGGCCTGGACGACTACCAGGTCCGCCGTTACCCCGGCTGGCACCGACACATGACCCTGGCCATGGCCGTCCACGCCTGCCGGACCGTCCTGCGAGCCCGAGAACTTGACGCCGGGAAAGCAGAAACGGATCCTCTCAACTCATCCACCTCAGCCTCGCCGAGATCAGACGCCTGATCACCCGCATCACCGACCGCCGGCCCATGGCCGTCGACCACATCCTCAACTGGTCCATCTGGCGCCGACGGCGGCAACACCAAGCCCGCACCAGCCACTACAAGCGGCGCGGGCACAGCCCCTGACCTGGCCATCAGTCACGACAAGCACCGTTGCAGTACTAGGGCCTGCGTTGTCGGTGGCCCGTGGCACAGTGCACCGCATGAACGAGGACATGCACGGCGCCGCGCTGATCGACCGGGTGATCGAACGGGTCCGGGAGCAGGGTTGGCCCACCTGCGACGCCCCGGACCTCGATGAACCGGTGCCGCTGGCGCCCGAGGTGCTCGACCGGCTGAGGCTGCCCGGCGGCCGGCCGCTGCCGCCCAGCCTGCGCCGCTGGCTGGCCTTCGACGGCTCCTGGCTCGCCGACGTCGGCTGGTACGAGGATCCGGCCGAGCCCGTCCTCGGCGACCGGGGGCTTGGGGCGACGGCGCAGTGGCTGTACGGCTCCTGGGGCGGCATGGCCGCGATGTTCGGCGACTTCGAGGAACTGCTGCCCGCCGTGTGTCTGCCGCTTGTCGGCGGCAGCGACTCGCGCCGCCTGCTCTACCTGGGCTCGCCGGACTCCACGGGCGAGTACCCGGTGCTGGTGACCGATATCGACGACCTGCCGTACGTGGCCGTGATGTACCCCGGTCTCGACGTGTACCTCGCGGACCTCGCCGACGTCCTGGACCTGGACTTCGACACCTACACCTCGCTCGCCGCGGATCCCGAGTACGCCGCGCGGATGGCCGAGCACGCGGAGAACACCGGACTCGGCCCGGACGGACTGGAGTTCCACGAACTCGACCTCTTCGACTAGGTCCTCTCTTTCGGATCTTGGCGGTTCATCGGATGGCACTCCCAGCTCCTGGGGCTAGGAGTGCCCCGACGTTGTGCGCCTGCCGACTCTGAGGGCGAAGTCCTGGGCATGTCCGCCGGGCGGGCGAGGGCGTAATCCGGTGGCTACTCTCTCGGCAACGTCCCTAGTACTCCAGCTGTAGATCGTGATCTTCATACCCGAAATGCAGCATTTTTGCGGTAATCAGCAACGTCGACCGTGGGCACCGGCCATTGCAGTGCGTTGCGCCTTCCGATTCCAGCGACTCATCCTCCGCTAGGAAATCTTGCCGGTCCGAGACGGCGGCGACGTGCTCGCTGTCGGCAAGTTGCTCCGCAGTAGCGGGCCGGGCGGCCAGTGGGCCGGGCGTCGAGCCAGGCCCCGCACTGCTCGCACCGTGGCGCCGCGTGAGGCGTGCCGGGCACGTCACGAAACACCCGCCCTTCCGTGACAGATCCGGGACTCCGCAGGCTCTCCAGCGTCAGCCGCACCATGTGGGTGCCGCCGTTCCGGTCGCGGTGGGCGCCCCGTATCGTCGCGCACCCGACGGTGAGCGCGGCGACGTCGTCCGCGCTGACATCAATGCGGACCCCGCCGACCTGCTGGGCTGCGCGGAGCAGTTCGTCGAGTGCCTGGCGGAACCGTCGCGCCGACGCGGCCAGGCTCGGGCGCGGCCAGCTCGTTTCCGTGGTCAAGGCGTCGCACGCGTGCTTGCGCCCGTGGGACGTGTCGACGACCTCCAGGAGAAAGCCGAAGAACGCCGCGACAGGGTCAGTGCGGGCTGCCCACCGTCGAGCGGCGTCCACCAGGTCGTCGATCTGCTGGACGAGTACGGCCTCCAGCAGGATCTCCTTGCTCGGGAAGTGCCGGTACACGGTGCCGGCGCCGACCCCCGCCTGCCGTGCGATCGCGCCGAGCGAGATGTCCAGGCCGTGCTCGTCGAACGCCCGGGAAGCGGCGGCGAGAACCTTCATGCGATTGCGGCGGGCATCGGCCCGGCCGACATCGTGGGGGGCTGCGGTCATGTCACGTAATCCCTTGTCCGTCGGACTCAACCGGGTGGAGCATTCCACATCGACCCCGGGCCCAACCCGACCGTGCCCACCGACAATCCCGGGGCGGAGGACGACATGACCACTGACCGCTTGGTCGTCGTGACCGGTGCGACCGGTCGGCAGGGCGGCGCCACCGCGCGTCGGCTTCTGGCGGCCGGCAGGCCGGTGCGCGCGCTCGTGCGGGACACGACCGCTCCCGCCGCCAAGGCACTCGAAACCGCCGGAGCCGAGCTCGTGCGCGGCGACTTCGACGACCCGTCGAGTCTGCCTGCGGCGCTGGAGGGAGCAGCGGCACTGTTCGCCGTACCGCCCGTGGCATTTGGGCCGGCCGGCTCCGACGTAGAGCGGGAGTTCGCCCGGAGCCGGGCACTGATCGATGCCGCGGCCGCCGTGGGGGTCGAGCACGTCGTGTTCACGGGCGTGGCGTCCACGCCGGGTCGTCCGGGTGGCTCCGAGGGGAAGAAACGCATCGAGGACCACCTGCGTGAGCGGATCCGGTCGGTGACCGTGCTGCGTCCGGTGCGCTTCATGTCGAACTATCTCGGTTCGACGCCCATGGGTCTCGACGGCATCGTCCACGGCGTGCACCGGCACATCTTCCCGCCGGACGAACCTGTCCAGATCATCGCGGTGGAGGACATCGCCGAATTCGCCGCGCTGGCCTTCGACCAGCCGGACCGGTTCGCGGGGCGGAGTCTGGAGCTGGCCGGGGACGCCCCCACCCCGGCCGAGGCGGTCGCTGCGATCGGCGAGGCCGCAGGTTGCACGGTGCGCTACGAGCAGATCACCCATGCCGAGGCCGCTGCACTCAACCCCGACATCGCCCAGGTCCGGGAGCGTTGGGCAGCCGGATCGCGCTGGCATGCCGACATCGAGGTGCTGCGCATCATCCACCCCGGACTGCGTACGCTCGCGGACTGGCTCGCCGAATCCGGCGCCGCCCTGCTGCGGAAGCGACTCCTCGAAACCGCCTAGTACCCCAGCTGTTGATCGTGATCTTGATAATCGGGGCCGGTGCGGACATGGGCGCGGCCACCGTTGATCATCGTGAGTTGTGTGGACTGACGAAGAGACGGTGGCTGCAGGTGCGTGACCGCTCAAGGCCGCCGGTGTGCGCAGCCGTTGATGTCATCTTGTGATGTCGGGTTGGATGGCGTAGATGGAGCGCGTTGAGGCAGAGCTGTTCACTGATGGTGGCAACGACGCTGTGGTTCGCCTGCCCGGTCGGAGGTTCCCGGGGGTGTTGATGCAGGGCGACTCCCTTCACATCCTTCATGGCGATCTGGGCGAGGTGGTGGAGGCGTGTGAGCGTGGCGATCTGGCCGAAGTCCAGGACTCTGCTGGCCTTCTCCTGGCGAGGCTCGACGCTGTGCTGACGCGCTACGCCAATGCCTTGCAGGAGGACGAGATTCCTCGGCCGTACTGAGTGGCGGGGTCTATGACCTCTTCGTCCCGAACTCTCGGCTGAGGGATCATTGAGGTCTGGTGGGCTGGTCAGCCGGCCATTGTCGGCTTCTGACGGTCGGCTGTGGTTGCGGTGGTTGCTGTACTCCGTTGCCGTACAGCAGATGCACGGACCACGGGAGCGCGAACACGGGCCTACATGTGGCGACGCTGCAACTGCCGTCGGCTGAGTCTTGCCAGTGCCAGGGCAGCGCTGGTGGCTAGCCAGGGAGCGCTGCCACTGCGCGGGAGGGCTTGAACGAAAGTCCGTTTCAGCAGCTCAGAGGGTACGGCGAGATGGCTCCCGAAACGCTGTACCCCAGGTCCGGGAACGCCGGCCATTTGCTCGGCGCTTCGACCGGCACGAGAGGGTAGTACGTCGCCGACGGCCACCAGGGCGCGGGCGGTGTCGGTCGCCGCGCGGGTCCGGCGCTCTGGTGTGGGCAGCACGGCCGGTACCAGGCAGGCGACGTACGCCAGGGCGCGGTCGACTTCGCCGAGCTCTCGGTGGATCCCGACCCTCGATGCCCGGAGTACGTCTATTTTCAGCCGTGCCTCTATAACGTCCCTGCACGGAAAGGTACTTCCGTACAGGAGCATGTACCTGACATCTTGCATCCACCACTCGTTTCGTACGGCCCGGCCGGTGCCCTCAGCACGGCCGGGCCGTCTCCGGAGGACACATTGATACCCCACATATCCAGCCGCCCCAGACGCACGCTGGTGCTGGCGGCCACGCTCGGTGCCGCCCTCGCGTTCGGCGCCCCGGGAGCCCTCGCGGGCACGCTCCCCGTCGTCCCCTCCACCGCGCTGGCCGCCAAGGCCCACGCTCCTGCCGCCGTGCCGGCATCCCAGAGTGCGACCTGGGTGGCCGGGACGCGTGCCTACCTCGTGATCACCGCCCCCGGTGACAGTTCGGCGGTCCGCTCGGCGATCACGGCCAACGGCGGCACCGTCTTCTCGAACTTCGACGCCATCGGCGTGATCGTCGCCCACTCGGCGTCCAGCGGATTCGCCGCCACCATGCGCGACGTCGCCGGCGTGCAGCACGTCGGCGCCACGCGTACCTCGGACGTCCCGGCCGACGCCTACAACCCGGCACTCCCGGCCAATCCGGCCCAGGCCTCGACCCCGGCCGGAGAACCGGTCCGGGCCGACATGAGCCAGATCAAGGCCGACCAGGCCTGGGCCGTGAACCCAGGCTCCGCCTCCGTCACGGTCGGCATCCTGGACACCGGTGTGGACGACCAGCACCAGGACCTGGCGCCCAACTTCGACGCGGCCGACTCGGTCTCCTGCGCCTACGGCAAGACCGACACCCGTGCCGGCGCGTGGCGGGACGTCGACACGCACGGCACACACGTAGCGGGCACCATCGCCGCGGCCAAGAACGGCAAGGGCGTCGTCGGCGTGGCACCCGGGGTGAAGATCGCCGCGGTCCGGGTCGCCGAGCCGGGCAACTCCTTCTTCTTCGCCGAGAACACCATCTGCGGCTTCGTCTGGGCCGGTGACCACGGCTTCAAGGTCACCAATAACAGCTATTACACGGACCCGTGGCAGTTCAACTGCCCGGACAACATCGACCAGGCCGCCATCATCGAGGGCGTCAAGCGCGCCCAGGAGTACGCCGAGGGCAAGGGCTCCCTCCAGATCGCCGCCGCGGGCAACGAAAACTACGACCTCGCCCACAAGACGACCGACTCCGCGAGCCCGAACGACTCGACGCCGGTCACCCGCACCATCACCAACGCCTGCCTCGACATCCCGACCGAGCTGCCGGGCGTGGTCACGGTCGCGGCCAACGGCACTGGCGTCACCAAGGCCTCGTTCTCCAACTACGGTCAGGGCGTCATCGACGTCGCGGCGCCGGGCAGCAACGTGTACTCCACCGTCCCCGGCGGAGGCTACGGCAGCAAGAGCGGCACCTCGATGGCCACCCCGCACGTGGCTGGCGTGGCGGCACTCATCGCCAGCGCCAACCCGGGCATCACCCCAGCGCAGCTCCGCGCCAAGCTGGCCGAGCAGGCCAACGACATCGCCTGCCCCTCGGACAGCCGCTGCACGGGCACGACGGCCAACAACTCGTTCTTCGGCGAAGGACAGGTCGACGCCCTCAAGGCCGTCGGGACCACCCCGCCGACCGGCAAGTACTTCGAGAACCTCGCGGACTTCGCCATCAACGACAACGCGACCGTGGAGAGCCCGATCGCCGTAACCGGTGTGACCGGCAACGCCCCGGCCACCCTCAAGGTGGGTGTGGACATCAAGCACACCTACATCGGTGACCTGAAAGTCGACCTGGTGGCGCCGGACGGCACCGTCTACACGCTGCACAACCACGCCGGCGGCAGCGCCGACAACATCGCCCAGACCTACACCGTGAACGCCTCCTCGGAGGTCGCGAACGGCACCTGGAAGCTGCGCGTCAACGACAACGCCGCCTCCGACACAGGCAAGATCGACGCCTGGAACCTGACCTTCTAGCGCAGGGCCGGGCAACGCCCGCGTACAGCACGCACAGCGCCGCGACAGCTCCCCGCCCGCGGCCACGGACAAGGCGGGCTGCGGTCTGTTCGGCCAGGGCTGCGAACTGCTGGGCGGGCAGAGGGCATATGGGCCCCGGCGGCGGTGTACGCCGCGGTTGGGGCCACCATGCCGGAGGCGTCCAGGAAGGCCGCGGACGGCCTGGAGCCGGTGTCCTGCTCACCGTGCGCCTCCCTGACGAGCTGCAGGGCTGTGTCCGCGCTGACCGTACGGTCAGCGCGGACACAGCCCTGAGGAGTGCCGGCCGGCTCGAGCGGCGGGCCCGCCGCCCGACCACGCACGCGTGCCCCGCAGCCCCCCCGCCGGCCTCAGCCACGCTGCCATGCCGTCGACCAGCGCTAGCCGCGCCGGCGGAAGCGTGGCGGTGAGTCCTTGGGTGAGGACCTCTTCGTCCCGAAGCAACTTGTTTGGGCGCTCGGCCTTGGACTGGTGTGCCTCTCACGTGCAGCGATGGTCCACTGGTGTGCGTGGTTGTCCGCTGGTGTACGCACGCGTTGTCACGCAGTTAGACACTCACACGGCAGGAGCTTCAGTCGCCCGCGAACCACAAGTAACTGCCTGGGGTAGCCGCGCACTGCTCCAGCATTGATGCGAGGTCATCCAGCGCGGCGAGCTGGCGGTCCTCACTGCATCTTTGCCGTAGATCGTGGATCTCCCGGAGGGCGGCGGCGGACTCCTGCTCGTCCATCAACGTGTCCCCGTACGGATCGACGGCAGTGAGCCTCCCGGATACTCCGAGGAGCTGGAGCGAGCCGAGTGCATCGGCCAGCGCGTCGCCGTGCCCGTAGGAGCTCCGCAGGAGTGTTGCGCGGGACTTGCGCCAGTTGTTGCGGGCCGGCCGTGATGAGTGCAGCTCCAGATCAATCCCCATGCTTCATGATGCACACGCTGTGCTGCTGGACAGCCACAACTTACGTTCACGGATCGGCGCCTGCGCGGGTGCCCAATGCACCATCTCTGACCAGTGGGGCAGCCGTCGCCATCTGTCGGCGTCTGTCGTTGTTGGCTGCCGTCGGACGGCCCACAGACGGCCCAGACTCAGGGCGGAGCCGCTCAGCCGTTGTGTCAGCCGCCGCAGGCCGTCTTGACGAGCGCTGCTCCCTTCCCGCCGGATCGGCGTGCTGCCCGCAGTCGATCCCCGTGCACTGACGGCCATTTGCCGTCAGGACGTGCATCCGCGGCCCAAGACTCGAAAGTCGTACTCACGTGTGATGAGCAGACCCTATGATCACTCCGCCTCAGCGTCCGCTGCGGCCGCACACGCCTCCGAGACGGGCCAAAGACGATGACGAGTACCGTCCGCAAAGCTCCCTGGATCCTTGCCCGCTCCGCGCAGGCGGCGATAGCGGTCGCCGCCGTGGTGGACGCGTTCCGCGCGGCGGCAGTCCGGGATCACTACCTGGATCACACGGCTGCGTCCCTGGACAGGTCTGGCTTCATCTCTATGATCTTCGTCCATCTGATGAATCTCACGATCGTGGTCTTCCTCGTGTGGCTCGCCCGGTCCCGGCGCAACGCTCAGAACCTGTCCCCTCAGGCCTCGGTCCCGAGTCGGGGCTGGATGATTGGCGCGTGGTTCATACCGGTGGTCAACTTCTTTGTCCCTCGCCAGTTCGTCCTCGACATCGGTCGCGCGAGCTCCGCGTTGTGGGAGGAGAAGCGAGACACGACACTGGTGAATCTGTGGTGGGTCGCCTGGATCACGCACGGGCTAGTGCTCACGGTGGCGAGCTGGGTGGCCCCGGGGTCGATGGCCCTCCTCGTGCTGGCGGAGGCGCTCATGATCGTGGCGGCCGTGCTGCTGGGGCTCGTCATCGAGCGCATCACGGCGCTGCAGAGCTCCGCGCTCGGTGCCACCGTGCCCGTCGCACCTCTCGCCCAGGCATGAGGCAGTTCCCCGCGGAGCCATCTGCCGGGCGATGTCATCCAACAGGACCGGATCCCGCTCGAACCGGTACTTGTCGAAGTACTCCGTGGCAGAACATCCGGACCGGAGCGTGAACTGCCCGGTCAGATGGGAGGCGGCATGGATACGGCGAGCAAGATCGGAATGAGGAGGACGACGGCACACCGCCGCTGCTGCGGGAGGGCTGCACGGAGGCGGAGCGCAACACCGTACCCGCGTACGCCCGCCGGGAGAGCGGAGCCGACGAAATGCCAGCGCTCTGGTGACGAAATGGGTGGGGGTTGATCAGCGCGCCATTCGGGACGGATATCGAGTAGTTCTTTGAGGATGACGAGCTCCTGCATGGTCGACAGGCTGCTGGCCGGATACCGGGCCGGCGCGGTCTGGCCGGGCGTGGTGCTCGCCGACGACCAGGTGATCGGGCAGGTCACCGTCGGAGGCATCCTGCCGCAGCTGCACCTGCGCCGCGGCTCCGTCGGATACTGGATCGCCAGCGTCGCCCAGAATCAAGGGCACGCCGGGCACGCCGTCGGGCTTGTACTCCGGGTGATGACGGACGAACTCGGGTTGCACCGCGCCGAGGCGTCGACCAATCTGGAGAATCTGCCGTCGCAGCGGGTGCTGCGCCGCAACGGGTTCAGCCCGTACGGCGTCGCGCACTCCTCGATCTTTCTCGACGGGATCTGGCGGGACGCGCTGCTGTGGGAGCGGGTCCTCGGCGACTGACATCGCCGTTTCGGTTGAGATGAGACCGGAAGCGGGGAGGAAATACGAAAGTGCCTTCTGAGCTGGGATGATGAACCTTGTCGAGGGGTTTTATCGGTCCAAGTTGAAGGCAATCTTCTGCGTGCAGGGTATCGGTTCTCGTCCCAAGCTCCACGTCTCCACTAACGGTTGGGGCGAGGCGAGACATCAGGGGAAGTGGCCGACCCCCGCATTGTCCAGCCCGGCTGCCAGCGCGTCGATGGTCGACTGCGGGACGTCGTCGATGCTCTGCACCATGGCAGTAGGGGACAGCCCGTTGGGGACCTGAAACGCCTTCAGGGCGCTTTTGGTACCGGGACCGATGACGCCGTCGAGGCCGTTGGGGTTGTGGCCGAGGGTCTCCAAGGCCGTCTGCAGGCCGATCACCAGGTTGAGAGTGATGGGGAAGGTCCCGGAACGCATGTTGGCGTCGAGCTTCTGGCTGGGGTCGTAGACGAGCTGGCTGAATTCGCCGGGCGGGGGAGCGGCCATCCATCCTGCGAGGACTTCTCGAAGGAATGGGCCACCGGCCGCCGCGGACGCGGTCTTCAACGGACGCTTGCACCACAGCCTCCGACTTGGCGGGTCTGGGCAACTTCACCGATCTGAAGTCCAGCCGCACGGACACGCTGCGCGCCCTGAAGGCCCTCTACACCGTGGTCGAGCTGACCCCGACCCCGCCCGGCGGCGTGGCCGCACGCGCCCAGCGCCTCGCAGCCCAGTCCCGCGAGTGCCCAGACACCCCCGCTCTCGGCCGACCGCCCACACAGCGACGACCGCGCTGCCGAGCAGAGGCAAACACCGCACCAGCAAGCACCACGCACCGGGTCGTCCCTCCGCCCGACCTGAGCCGCAGCCGGGGCAGCACGCACCCCACGGTGCCGGGCCACCCGCTGCTGCGGGACGCCCCCGGCATGCAGCGGCGCCACACTCCTTGCCAGCAGCGCGCTGTCGCCGGGCTTCCTGCGGCGCACCCTCTGCCAGCGAGGCACAGAATGCAGACCATTGTCGCGGCGTCAGGCCTGCGCCAGTGCCTTCTCGCTCTCCTCGCCCGCCGAGGTACCAGCCATCTGGCCTGCCGGCGACGGGATGGTGTCCGCCTCTTGCCCGGCGGACCCGGACTGTTGCTGCAGTGTGTAGTACACGGTCCTTCCCTGCTTCGCCCGCTCGATGCTGCTCTTGGCGACGAGGCGCTCCAGGGTGTTGCGCACGGTGTTGACGTCACGGGCCCGCTCGGGGAACTGCTGCTCCAAGGCGACGGTGGCTTCGGCCGCGGTGCGCGGTTCACCGGAGGCCTTGTCCAGGACGCGCAACAGGAGAGCACCCAGGGGAGCCTCACCGGTCTTGGCTGTGGTCTTCGACGCCGTCTTCTGTGCGGCCGCCTTCTTCGCGGTCTTCTTCGCCGGGGGCTTGGCGGTTGTCTTCGCCGCCGCAGCCTTCTTGGCCCTGGCCGTCTTCTTCGTCGGGGCCTCAGAGCCGCTGGTTTCCTCCTGCCGCGGCTGCGGGATGGGCGCCTCGTTTGGCGCGGAGGAGGTCTGCGCCGTGTCGGCAAAGCTGGCTTCCGCAGCCGGCAGGGAGACCTGCACGCTGCGCAGCCACGCCTCCTCCGCCCTGAGCCGCTCCAAATGCGCCTGCAGCTTTTCCTGTTCGGCGAGGTTCTTCTCGAGGTCGGCGGCAAACTGTGACGCGTACCTGTCCTGGATAGAGATGCTGGCGGGCTCGTCGGCCACGGCAGTTCACGCTCCTTGGTCGCTGGTGTGTTGCGCCGGATGCTACCCATCTCAGCCCCACACGGCTGAGGCCCTGGCAGAGCACACCCGTACGAGAACACACCAGCAGCGGACTCACCCCCCGGGCCCGCCCAGGCGTTTGCTCCCCACCTGTGTTGAGCGGACCGGAGCTTATGAGCGTTGTTTCTGGTGGGCGGCGTAGGGTCGTAGCGGGAAGTTGAGGGGGAGCCATGACCAGCGTGCAATGGGTTGAGCTTGCGGCCTGCCGGAGCACCGACCCCGAGGAACTCTTCGCCCAGGGCGCTGAGCAGCACCGGGCGAAGACGGTGTGTGCTGGGTGTGCGGTGCGCACCGAGTGCCTGGCCGAAGCACTCGACCAGCGCATTGAGTTCGGCGTGTGGGGTGGCATGACCGAACGCGAGCGCCGGTCCTTGCTGCGCCGCCGACCGGACGTTGTCTCCTGGCGGACGGTTCTGGAGGAAGCGCGTCAGGCGTTCGAGCGGTCGGCTGTCGGTTGACTGCCCGGTGTGCACAATCGGCTCGTGTCCCGGCGGGTGCCTACCCACGGCCGGTCCTCGCGGGTTTCGGCAGCTCGCACGCTGGGAGGCCTCCGCACGTGCGCCGGGCGGCAGACGAGCAGGCCGCACCCGCGGGCGACGGTCACTCTCCTGTACCGATGAGCGTGCGAACCGCACTGCTTTTTCGTACGGTTCCAGTGCCCGGCTCAGACAGGACAGTAGGGCTTGGCGGTCCCGCGCTCCGATCGCACGCCGCGCGGGACCGTCTCAACGCTCTTGTCCGTCCCCCGCAGGCGGTTCTGCTCCACGACCGTTCACACACAGCCTCCCAGCACCAGTACTGACGGCAGACGTAGGCTGATGCATGCCGATGTGCCAGGTCCTCCTGGCCCTGTGGGGCCCGGCCAGTGAGATCCGGGCCCCACACACCACAGGTCATCGGCCCAGGCCGGCTCCGTCGAGTCGGCGGTGCACCATCGACAGGTCCCGGCCGGAGAAGCACCGTCGGGCTTTCCCCGGTCCCGCATACGCGGCCTTCGGGGATCGGCAGACAACCTGCTCTCGGGCGTAACCGCGCAGTCCTCCGCGCTCCTCGCTAGTGCCGCATCAGACAACGTTCGCCCTGTCGGCATCCCTGCCCGGGCCAGGGTGGAGTCCTTCGTGATACGTTCCTGCCGCCGTGCACTGCTGCGAACTGAGGAGGTGAGACCGATCAACGCTTTGACAGGTCGGGCCTCCCTCCCTCGCATGGCCTAGGGAGCGCCCGCAGAGGCATCCCGAAAGGCATAAACCGCTATGCGCTTCATATCTGAGACGTCGTCCGACGGCGTCCGCGAACAGCTCTTCACCCTCGGCGACATTCCTGGCGTGTTGTGGACGCCAGAAGGTGCCGTCGCCACTCGTCCGCTCGTCTTGATGGGATACGGTGGCGGTCAGCACAAGAAGGCCCCTGACGTCCTGGCTCGTGCACGCCGCTTCGTGACCGAATGCGGTTTCGCGGTCGTGGCGGTCGACGTTCCCGCCCATGGCGACCGGCCGAAGGTTGAGGAGTATGACCGGATCGCGACTGAGAACCAGGCTCGCGTGGAAGCCGGTGAAGAGTTGGCCCCGCTGATCGCCGACTTCCAGGCGCTCGTGGCCCGCCAGACCGTGCCGGAATGGCGGGCGGTCCTGGACGCGGTTCAGCAACTCGAGCACGTAGGCGCCGGCCCGGTGGGTTACTGGGGGGTTTCGCTGGGATGCGGACTCGGTGTTCCGTTCGTCGCTGCCGAACCGCGGGTCCGCGCGGCGGTACTGGGCTTGGGCGGGGTCCTGGCGTCGGCCGAGGCCGCCGCGCGGATCACCGTCCCAGTGGAGTTCTTGGTGCAGTGGGACGATGAGCGGGTGCCGCGGGTTCAGAGCTTGGCGCTGTTCGACGCCTTGGCCTCGGCCGAGAAAACGTTGCACGCCAACCCCGGCAAGCACGGGGAGATCCCGGCATTCGAGCTGGAGAGCACGCTGAGGTTCTTCGCCCGGCACCTCGGCTGATACCGCCGCCTGCAGTCCGCGACGCGCCGATCGGGAACCGGATCCCGATCGGCGCGTTCACTGAAACTGGTCGGCGTGGCCGACAGAGTTCAGGTTCGACACATCGACGATGACGAGGGACAACGCCTGCTGCGGATCATCCGCAGAGGCACCGGGGCAGTGGTGACATGGCGGCGGGCCCAGATGGTCCTACTGTCCGCGCAGGGCATGCCGGTGGCGAAGATCGCCGAGGTGTCGTTCACCAGCGCAGACCGGGTGAGGGATGTGATCCACAACTTCAACACGGACGGCTTCGACTCGCTGTACCCGAAGTACAAGGGCGGCCGGTCGAAGACCTTCACGCTGCCCGAGCGGCGCGAGATCAAGAAGATCGCGAAGTCGAAGCCGGCCAAGCACGACCTGCCGTTCTCCACCTGGAGCCTGACCAAGCTGGCGGACTTCCTGGTTGCCGAGGGGGTGGTCGACGACATCAGCCACGAGGGCCTGCGCATCCTGCTCCGCGAGGAAGGAGTCTCCTTTCAACGCCTGAAGACCTGGAAGACCTCCCGCGATCCGGACTACGCAGCCAAGAAGGCCCGGGTCGAGCACCTCTACGCGATCGTCGACGGCGAGGTCATACCCGAGGACGGCGAGCCCGAAGTGGTCTTCTGCATGGACGAGTTCGGGCCGCTCAACCTGATGCCGCACCCCGGCCGTCAGTGGGCCGAACGCGGGGGCAAGCACAAGGACCCCGACCGGGAACCGCGCCGCAGGCGGCGGGCCACCTACAACCGCTACGGCGGTGTGCGCCACCTCTTCGCAGCCCTGGACCTGGCCCGGGACAAGCTCTACGGCCACATCAAGCCGATCAAGAAGCGCACCCAGTTCCTGGAGTTCTGCCGCTACCTGCGCACTCTCTACCCGGCCCAGGTCCGCATCGCGATCGTCTGTGACAACTTCTCTTCGCACCTGACCACGAGGAAGTGCCAGCGCGTCGGCGACTGGGCCATCACGAACAACGTCGAGATCGCCTACACGCCGACGAACAGCTCCTGGCTCAACCGCATCGAAGCCCAGTTCACCGCCCTGCGCTACTTCACCCTCGACGGCACCGACCACACCACCCACAACGAGCAGGGCAGCATGATCCGCCGCTACATCATCTGGCGAAACCGCCACGCCGACGACCAACGCCTACAGGAGGTCGTCGACAGGGCGAACGTTGCCTGACGCAGCACTAGACAGACCCGGCCCGGGATCCTCGGCAATCATCCGGCGCTCAGGTCCTCTCCTCGCGTGCTTCGCGGTGTCTTCGGTTGTCTGCGGGGTTGGGCGCCGGGCGGCGGTGTCGGGCTGCTGGGCCGGGTGCCCGTGGTCCGGGTGCGGCACCACACCACGCTGCCGGTGGTGACCAGGACGGGCAGCGGCCGCAGGAAGCGGGAGCGGGCGATCGCGCTTTGAAAGGGACCCCGGTGCTGCTGCTCCCGAGTACGCGGGCGCCGAGCGCCCCGTCGACGCCCCATCGGCGTACCCCTGGCGGACCTTGCCTGTTGCTCTCTGGTGATGGCCGGCTTCGCCGTGTAGCGTCGCTGTCAGATGTCGTGGTTCGCAGTGCCCGCCCGCGCTCCGGTGCGGGCGCTTTGCTGTGCAGAGTGGGACCAGGGCATCACCCCGGGGCCGCGTGGTGCGGGTCCGATATCGACTGGAAGGCTGCGACTTCTCACTTCAGTGTCACCATGACTTCTCATTTTGATGTCACGCGTTACCGCTGGTCGTAGCGGCAACTGGGTGACATCTAATGAGAATTTCAAGTGACATCAAGTGAGAATCGCCAGCGCACCGAAATGAGAAGGCCATAAGGAATACCCTTTGACCTGCGGGTTTCTTCTGCCAACCCTATGGTGACGGGTGCTGGAGGGGGTGGGGGGAAGGGCAGTGCGATCATGAGGGGACCAGCCCTGCGCGATCTCCCCGACGTGCGGTCTCATAGCGGCCAGCCGTACTGGCGACGAGGGCCGAGGGCTGGATTCGCTACAACTGCAGGGCCGCTGACGGCCGGCGGCTGGACGCCTGTGATCAGCGCCAGGAGGTTGCGAGGCGCAGGGGCACGGTGATCAGGAGCCAGGTGAGATCCACGCGGTTGAGGACCAGGCTAGACCCCAGTGCCCGCGCGCGTGGGATGTACGGCGGGTTGTCCTGACTTGGGTCTGCTGACGGCGACGTGTGCGAGATCAGCAGAAGCTGCAGAGAGCACGCTTTCCCTCTGGCAGGCCCCCACATGTGCGGGGTAGCCCTTACCTGTCTGGGGAACTTCGCCCTCGCCGCGTGTCAGTGCCTGGGCTGGGAAGCTGCTCAGCCGACTACTAGGCGGGCAGACCCCCACACTCGTGGGGAGCATCGCGGGATGTAGTGGCCCAGCGGGTTGCTCGGGGACAGACCCCCACGCGCGTGGGGAGCATGGCCCGCGCTGCGGTGCCAAGGTCCGCGATCAGGACAGACCCCCACGCGCGTGGGAGCATCCAGCGCCGGACTACCGGTGCCCGGCAACATCGGACAGACCCCCACGCGCGTGGGGAGCATGCTCATTCACCTGCGAGTTTGATGATCGACATCCTCGCTTTTACTCACTTTACTCGATGTTCTGTCTGACTCTTGCGGCCAGTGGTTGCTCGGCTGCTGTTCGTATCAGGCCCCGTCAGTCCCGCCAGACCACCTGCTTGGTTTCTTCGACATCCCGGCCGTCGTTGGGAGATGCTGGCTGCCATGAGCGTGGTCCCTGCTGCCGCTGCCCTTCCGGGTGTTCCAGGTGATTCGTCTTGGGCTGTGGTGGATGTGGAGACCTCTGGACTGAGGCCCTATCAGCATCGGGTGCTGTCGGTGGCCGTGCTGACGTTGGATGCGTCAGGGAAGCTGATGGAGGAGTTCTCCACTCTGCTTGATCCCGGATGTGACCCAGGTCCGGTGCACATTCACGGCTTGACGCCGCAGCGGCTGCGCGGCGCACCCACGTTCGATCAGGTTGCCGACCGGATCGGTTCGTTGCTCACGGGCCGGATCATGGTGGCTGCACAACGCGCAGTTCGACTATGAGTTCCTGGCGCACGAGTTCGAGCGGGCCCGTTCCTGGCTGCCGGTCTCGCAACGCCTGTGCACCCTGGCGCTGAACCGAAGGATCTCTCCACCCGCCGACGACCTGAAGCTGGGATCTCTGGCCTCCTTCTACGGCGTGTCCCAGCGGCAGGCGCACGACGCCCTGGACGACGCCCGAGTGCTCGCCGGGATACTGCGAGGATCCCTCACCGCACAGACCCCCACGCGCGTGGGGAGCATGAACTCCAGGTCCGGCAGGCGTTCGGGCGACGGGACAGACCCCCACGCGTGTGGGGAACACTCCTGGAGCTCACGGAACCCGGAGGAGTTGATGGACAGACCCCCACGCGTGTGGGGAGAGCCGGAAGGGCCAGGTGTTCTGTCTGTTGGTCTTGGACTGAGCCCCACGCTTACGGGGAGCACCCGCGCATCGTCCAACTGGCCGCCCTATTGTACGACAGACCCCCACGTGCGTAGGGAAGGCCGCGCATCGCCCAGCTCGCTGCCCTGCTGTACGGCTGACCCCCACGCGCGTGGGGAAAGTGGCGCGGCTGGACGACTGGGGAGGCGTCACCGTGGACAGGCCGCCACGCGTATGGGGAGCATCCCAAGACGATCGTTGTCGACCGGGGCAAGGTCGGCAGACCCCCGCGTGAGCGGGGAATAATGCGGTCCGAGAGCACGTGATGACCAGCAGAGACACACCCCGCGGAGCGTCAATCAGGTGAAGGCCCGGGCTGCAGGTTACATCCTTGCGTACCTGCTGGGCGTCCATGGCAAGGGGTGATCGACATGCGGCAGGATGAGCGCTAACAGCCCTGACGAACAGGGGGAGTTGAGGCGTGGCGGGAGCGGTTGGTGGGGGTGCGGGAGGATGCCCGGTACGGCGGGATTGATCTGACGCCGTGGGGCAAGTTCGACCGCGGACAGGGGGCGGTGTATGCGCTGCTGTTTCATCTGCTGGATGTCGCGGCGCTCGCGGGCGTGGTCTGGGACCGGTATCTGACCCGCGGCCAGCGCCGGCTGATCGCCACCGGACTGGAAGTCACCGTGGCTGAGGCGCGCTGCCTGGTGATGTTCATCGCCGGCCTGCACGATCTGGGCAAGCTGTCCGCCTTCCAGGAGCAGGAGGCCCACCCCTGGGCCCGGGTCAGCGACACCCTGCGCGTGGACACCGGCAACTGGCGGCGTATGCCGCACGAACGGGCGTCCATGCACAGCGCGCTGCACCTGCTGGCCGAGGCTGGCTATCCAGCGGACACCTCCGACAGCCCCGGGGTGCTGGTGGCGCAGATCCTGGGTGGCCACCACGGCCGGTTCCTGCAGATTGACATCGACGGCGCGGCCAAGGCATCCCGGGTCAACCTCACCTTGGGCGGGCCGGCTTGGCAGGACCTGCGCCGCCGCTACTTCGCGCTGGTGCGCCACCTGACCGGCGCCATCATGGTGCCGACCGATGTGTCGGTGCCGGCGGCTGTACTGATCACCGGGGTCGGCGTCATCGCGGACCGGCTGGCCAGTCAGCGTCACCACTGGCTGCCCAAGGCGCAGGCGCCTGCTTTCGGTGCCGGCGAGCACTACGCGCAGGCCGTCCGGGACGCCCCCGGCCTGCTCGAGCAGTCCGGTCTGGCCCGCATCAGTCTGCCGCACACACCGTTCACCCGAGCGCATGGCGGCCTGGCCGCTCCGAACGCCCTGCAGGCCTCGGTGATGGAGCAACTCGCCCCGGTGGTGGGGGAGAAGGGGCCTGGGATCCTGGTGGTCACCGATGCCACCGGCGGCGGCAAGACCGTCACCGCCCTGGAAGCCGCGCGGATCTTCAACGCCTCCGGGGACACGGCCGGCATCCTGTGGCTGCTGCCGACCATGGCTACCACCAACGCCGCCTACGACGTCCTTGAGGCCTACGTGGCTGCCCACCGGCCCGAGCGTGCCCCGGTCTCCCTGGTCCACAGCCACAGCTACGACAACACCGCCTACAGCGACCACCGTCTCGCCGCCCACGAGCCGTCGACCAGCGACGCCTTCTGGCCCAGTGAAGACGACGCCGACACACCGGCGGGGGAGCGGCCCGAGGAACGGGTGACAGTGCCGGACGGCTGGCTGCGCGGCTGGGACAGGGCCCTGCTGGCCCAGTTCACCGTCGCCACCCACGACCAGGCCCTCATGGCCGCGCTGCCGGTCCGCTTCAGCGCCCTGCGCATGCTGGCCATCTCGGGGCGGACCGTCATCGTCGACGAAGTCCACGCCCTGCCCCCGTTCATGCGGCAGATACTGGGGCGGCTGCTGCACTGGCTGGGCGCTCTGGGCTGCCCGGTGGTGCTGCTGTCCGCGACCCTGCCGACGCAGGTGAGCAGCGAACTCATCCGCAGCTACCTCGACGGCGCCGGCCACCCGCACCCCGCAACCGCCCATCTGGACTGTCGTCCTCCCTATCCCGGCTGGCTCTACGCCGCGGCCTCGGACGCCTCCCTGACCCGCATCACCCCCGCCGCGGCCGCCGCCCACGCCGCCCGCCACCGCCGCCGTGCGGACATCCGCCTTCACTCGGTGCGCCACTCCTCCTGCACCGATCCCGAGGACGCCCCCGTCCGGGAGACCCGTCTGGAGCGCATCGCCCAGGAGATCGCACCCGTCGCCGCATCCGGTGGCTGCGCGGCCGTGTACTGCGCCACCGTGGCCGACGCCCAGACCACCTACGCACACCTGCAAACGGCCCTGGACTGGCCGGACGGCGGTCCCGGCGGCCAACTGCTCCTGCTGCACGCCCGCCTGCCCGGCCACCAGGGCGAGGCCCTCACCCGCCGCGTGCGCACCGCGCTGTCCCGCACCGGCGAGCGCCCCCAGCGCCTGGTGATCGTCACCACCAGCCTGCTGGACATGAGCCTCGACATCGACGTCGACGTCATGGTCAGCGACCTGGCCGCCCTGCACACCCTCCTGCAACGCCTGGGCCGGCTGTGGCGCTTCGACCACATCAAGCGGCCCGACTGGATGCGCCGGCAGGACCGCCCCCGCCTGAGCGTCCTCCAGCCCACCGACCACCGCGGCCTCCTCCTGCTGCCGCCTGCCTGGCGCGGTCTGGACTCCCCGTTCCTGCCGCGCGCCACCGCCGCCTACCTCACCCAGCGGCCCGATGGCCCGCTCACCCTGCCCGACGACGTGCAGCACTTGGTGGAGAGCGTGCACGCTGACACCGACGACCTCGCCCAGGCCGATGCCGCCCTGCAGCGCAGCCACACCCTCCACCAGGCCCGGCAGCGCACCGAGGAACACCAAAGCGCGCTGAACACCGTCCCGGCCTGCCACGACACCCTGTCGCTGTCCGACCTGCACCGCCAGAACCTGCACGCCAGCCAGGCCGCCACGCGCCTGGGAGTCATGCCCCGCCGCCTCCTGCCCGTCTACCGCACCCCGGGCGGCCGCCTCACCTTGGACGCAGCCGGCACCCAGCCGTTGCCCTGGCACCGCAAGCCGACCACCGCGCAGACCCGCAGGATCCTCCAGCACACCCTGCCCGTGCCCGCCGCCTGGGTCGCCGAGGGCAGCCGCCGCAACCAGGTCCCCGGCTCCTGGCGTACACACGCCCTCCTCGCCGACCTCGTCCTGCTGCCGCAGGACGCCGAAGACCCTGCACGGCCGGTGCGTTTCGGACGGCACAGCCTGCGCCTCGACGCCACCTTGGGGCTGGTCCACACCGAGGCCTGAGCCGTCTTCGACCGCATGCCTGAGGCCGCAGTCCTTTCCTGAGCCCTTCAAAGACGCTATGGCTGCTGATCGCAGACCGCGTAGGGCTGTGCGACGACCGGGGAGCGCTGTCGAGCCGGCGTCGGCCCGGTGGGGCCGCCACCTCGCGAGTCCGGCGCCCTCCGACCACTGCGACAGGCCCCCCTCGGGCGGGCCCGCACACCCTGGAAACGGTGGCGCATCGCACCCCCTGGGTTCTTGAGGCGGTTCGGTTGCGTCCGTCCGGGCGGCAGCGAAAAAGGGGATACCGCGAATAGGGTCACTCCAGTATCCGGAAAATGACTCTGGGTCAAAAAGGGGAAACTGGTCGGTAATTGCGGGGTGAACGATGTGGTTCGGAAGTCGGCTGGGCTGTGGTTAATATGGAATTGCGAAGCGGGACGAACATTCGAGTCCGGTATGTCGCACCTGCTGCGCCGCGCTGCGTGCACCGCACCCTTGGTGCTCCCGTGCGGCACTTGCTGCCCGCCGGCGTGGCTTTACCCGGCCCACGACCGCGCGGCCCGCCTCCTTCCCTTGGTTCCCCGCATGTACCTGCGGCACCGCGACCCAGGCGGGCTCCTGATTTCGGCAGGCAACTCTTTCCAGAAACCCCCTCCTTCTTCACACCCGGCAATGGAGCCTGTGTGCCTGCCCCGCATTATGCGACCGACCAAGAGCCCTGCATTCCCGTCCTGTTCCTGAACGGGCGCCAGGAATATCTGGGATGGCGGGATGTGCTGCTGCATGCCCACCTCATCAAGGACCTGGCGCTGCCCCTGCCGCCGGCGGCCTCCGCCGCCCTGCGCCTGCTCGTTGCGATGGCGGCACGGGTGAGTGGCCTGGATGCGCAGGGAGACGGGCGGATGACCGCACGACAATGGGCACAACGCCGCCGTGACCTGCTGAAGAACCCCCAGGGGTTCGACCCGGGTGCCGTCCACGACTACTTCGACCGCTACATCTGGGACCTGTTCCACCCCCAGCGGCCGTTCCTGCAGGACCCACGGCTGGCCACACAGTGCACGAAACGGGCCGGCGTCAACAAGCTGGTCTTCGGCCGTCCCGAGGGAAACAACCTGGCCTGGCTCAGCCCGCACACCGACACCGACCCCCAACCCGTGCCCAGCGACCAGGCCCTGTGGCACCTGCTCATTCACCACTACTACGGTGCGGCCGGCCAGTGCTCCGTGCGCACCGTCGGCGACCGCTCCCTCGGCAACGCCAAAGCCGGACCACTGCGCTCCACGCTCTCCTTCCACCCCCTGGGCCGCACCCTGTACGAAACCCTCCTGGCAGGCGTGCCCAAGCCGTCCCGGCTATGGCCGGACGCCCAGGACCGCTGCCCCTGGGAGGAACCGCTGCCCGACCCGGACCTGGACAACGGCCCCGACCCCGATGCCGCACCACCACCGGTGTCCTCCCCAGGCCGGCTGCTGACCGGCCGATCCCGGCACGCCGCCCTCCTCATCCCCGCACCCGACGGCCGCCACGTGACCGACGCCTACCTGACCTGGGCCAGCCAGAAAAAGCTCCCCGCCCTCGACCCCTATCTCATCCACCACGTCCACGCCGACCAACCCGTCACCCAGCGCCACAAGCCGCGCCCCGCGGACGCCGACCGGGCCCTGTGGCGGGACCTGGACGCCTTGCTGCTGGCCGGCGATGAGGACGACCGCAAAGGAAAAACAGGCAAAGGCCGCAAGAGCTACACCGTCCAGCGTCCCGACGCCTTCACCACACTCAACGACCTGCCTGCCGACCTGCGAGCCGCCTTGCGAGTTCGGGTCTACGGCTTCGACCAGGACGACAAGACTCTCAACCGCACCTGGTACACGGCCCTGACCCCGCCGATCTGGCCCTGGATGCAGGAACACGACCCGGCCGCGGCCGAGCGCATCGCCGAATGCCGCAAGGCCGCCGAGGAGATCGGCGAACACCTCGATCACGTCTCCAAGAGCGCCTGGAGCCAGGTCACTTCTCCATCCGGCGACAAGGCCGGGCGGCCGCCGAGGCGCCTGCCGCCCTGGACCCACAGCGCCCGCACCCTGTACTGGCCCCGCGCCGAGGCCACCTTCTGGGCCCTTTTGGACCACCCAACCCGCGCCGCACGCTCGGCGTTCGCCGCCGACGCCGTCCACGCGCTACGCGCCGCCACCCGCCCGGCCATCGCCCAGCACTTCCGTGCCGCCGAGGCCATCGCCCTCGCCGTGGCCCAGTTGCGCCGCCACAGCCACTGACCCCCCGCACCTCTGCCCCCTCTTCGTCCCGCTGCCGCCCCACCCAAGGCCTTCGCACCCATGTCTTTCACCACCGCGCAACGCCGCGCCCACTACGACGACTTCGTCCACCAAGTCATCACCCTGTGCGCCGTCAACAGCATCCGCGCCGACCTCAACTCAGGGTTCGGACGTCCCGTCGCAGAGTGCCCCCGGATGCCAGAGCACCTCACCCGGCCCATCGCCGGCTTCGGAGCACACCGCGCCCACTACACCGTGGCCGGCCTCATCGCCCAGGACCGTGACCTGCCCCACGAAAACACCCCCTACCAGCCAGAGTTGGTCACCCCAGGCAAGGACCACACCGCCCGCGCCGCCATCACCGCACCGGCCGCCACCGATGCCCCACCACCGCCGGGCCCGGCCCCCGCACCACAGCCCGGCCCGGCCCGGCCCTGGCGCAGCCGCCCCGATCTCGGCACCCACCTCGCCATCGCCGTGGCCCGGTACGGCTTCAAGGAAGCCACCATGACCAACCGCGTCAAAACCCTCACCAAACTCGACACCTCGCTGCTGCACCCCCGGCTGTGGTCACTGACCAGCCACCTGCACAGCCGCAGCGCCGCCCGCCTCGACTTCGCCGTCCTCCTCGAGGACCTGGCCTGGTGGGACCACGACCAGATGGAGACCGCCGCCCGCTGGCGCGAAAACTACTTCCTCACCCTGCACACCCTGTCCTCAGAGGAGCACTGACATGGCCGCCTACGCCCCCGCCCGCTACGCCGACTTCCACGCCCTGCACCCGCTACCCGCCTCCGTGCTGAACCGGGGAGAGGACGACCTGCCCAAAACGCTCGAGCTGGGCGGCGCGGTACGCGCCATGGTGTCCTCGCAGTCCTGGAAGCGGGCCATCCGCATGCAACTGGAGGACGACCTCGACGAGCACGCCGCCCGCACCCGCATGCTGCCCCTGCGCGTCGCCGACGCCCTGCGCGAGGCCGACTGGCCCACCGACCTGGCGGCCTTCGCCGGAGCCCAGATCGTGCGCTCGGCCACCAGGGAGGGACTGAAGACCGAGGAAGACCGAGGCATCACCTCGGTCACCCTCTACCTGCCGCGCACCGTGCTCGATGACCTCACCGACCTGTGCGCCGAACACCGCCAGCAGCTGGAAGAGGCCCTCGCCAAGGAGAAGGCGCAGAAGGCACAGGAAGCGGAGGCCGAGGCCAAGGGCACCCGCAGGAAGGCAAAGAAGGAGAAGACGGAGGCCGTCCTGCCCACACCCACAGTCGCCGCCCTCATCCGCCGACGCACAGCCACCATCAATCTCTTCGGCCGCATGCTCGCCGAAGTACCCGGTGCCCAGGTCGACGGGGCCGTGCAGGTGGCCCACTCCTTCTCCGTCCACCAAAGCAGCCAGCAGCCCGACTACTTCACCGCGGTGGAGGACTGGTCACTGCCCCACGAGGCGGGCAGCGCGCACCTGCAGACCAGCTTCTTCACCACCGGCCTGCTCTACCGCTACGCCACCGTCAACCTCACCGAACTGACCCGCAACCTGGGCGGCGACCACGACCAGGCCCTGCACCTGCTAGAGCTGTTCGCCGAGACGTTCATCGACGTCATGCCCGGCGCGAAGAAGACCGCCACCGCCCCGCACACCTATCCCCACCTGGTCCACTACGCGGTACGCGACCGCCGCCCGGTCTCCTTCGCCGCAGCCTTCGAACAGCCCGTCAAGAGCGCTCCTGGCGGCGGCTACACCGTCCCCGCCGTTAAGGCCCTGTCCCAGCACGCCGGTGCCCTGAACCGGCTGCTGGGCCCCCGCCGCCTCATCGGCTCCGGCTACGCCACCGCGCACGACGCACCCGTCGACCACCTCGGCACCGCGCACGCCAGCTTCGACGACCTGACCGACGCCCTCACCCAGACCGCCGCCCAGCCCTCCCTGACACAGGCGGCCGCATGAACGGCATCCTGCTGCGCCTGGCCGCCCCGCTGATGTCCTTTGGGGAACACGCCGCCTTCCACTACCGCGACACCTTCCCCTTCCCCACCCGCTCCGCCCTCATCGGCCTGTTCGCCGCCGCGGACGGGCTCCAGCGCGAAGAAGCCCTCGCACCCGACCCGGACACCGGGAAAAGCCCCTACACCGACCTGGAGTTCACCGTCCGCATCGACCGGCCCGGCATACGCCACACCGACTACCACACCGCCGGCGGCGGCCGCCCCCACAAACAAGGCCTGCGCACTAGCGCCGGCGACTACCGCCCCCAGAACAAGTCCACCCTCATCAGCAGGCGCGTCTACCTCGCCGACGCCGTCTTCACCCTCGCCGTGCAGGGCCCCGACCCGCTCCTGGAACACCTCGTCCAGCGGCTCGAACAGCCCGCCTTCGGCCCCTACCTGGGCCGGCGCGCCTGCATCCCCGACGAGCCCCTCGTCCTGCACGGCCCGCACCCCGACCCCGTCGGGGAACTCCGCCACCACCTCCCCCTCAGCCTGGCCGCCCCGCCGCGCCCCGACCAGGCCACCGTGCCCGTGGACTTCATCTGGGGACGACAACCCGATCACGTGCCCGCCGCTCCCTCCCACCGTGAAGTCGCCGACGTTCCCGTCGACTTCACCCCCACCCGGCGCTTCCACGACACCCGCCACGTCTGGCGCACCACCGAAGAACTGCCCACCGCCCTGTACGCCTCACCGCCCGCGCTCACCGCGCTGGCCGCCTACATCGACCAGGACATCCACCTGTGACCAGCACACCCGCCGAGACCCTCGCCATGACAGCGACGCTGACCCGCATCCGCCTCAACCGCCGCAGCAAGACCGTCCGCCGCGACCTGACCGACACCGTCAGCCTGCACAAGACCGTGATGCTCCTGGCCCCCGACGACCTCGGCAAGCACCCCCGGCACAAGGCCGGCCTGCTCTACCGCTTGGAAGACGGCACCGACGACACCCCGCCCACCCTGCTCGTCCAGTCCCATCAGCCGCCCGACCTCACCCGCCTGCCCCAGGACTACGGCAGCGCCGAAACCCGACCCCTGCACCCCATGTTCCAGGCCCTCGCCCCCGGCCGAGCGGTGCGCTACCGCATCATCGCCAACGCCAGCGCCGTCCGCCGCGTCCTGGCAGACCACCAACCCGTCGACAACAAGCACGGCAGAAAAGTCGTCGCCCTCTACGGCGACGACGCCCTGGCCTGGTGGCAGCGCCGCGCTCATCAGGCCGGCCTCGCCCTGACCACTGTCGACAGCACACCCGCCCGCTTCCGCCGCGCCCACAAGCGCCCACACCCCACCACCGAAGCAGGCGAAGCCAACCCGCCCCCCAGCCCCCGGCACGCACTGACCCGCTTCGAGGGCCTGGCCACCATCACCGACCCCGACCAACTGCGCCATGCCCTGCTCACCGGCATCGGCCGCGGCAAGCCCTACGGCGCCGGCCTACTCACCCTCGCCCCCGCCTAACCCACCCCACGGAAGACCCCGAACCTCTGTGCCCGCTACACCACCACCCGACGGCCCCTACGACACCACCTCCCTGCGCGCCGCCGCCGTACGCCGACTGCTGCGACTGCGCGACGCAGACCGCCTCGCTCACCACGATGTCCGTACCGTCGCCGCCGCATTCACAGTCCACTGGCGCACCGTGCGCCGCTGGATGGACAACGCCGACACCCACGACGGCACCTACACCCCCCAAGGCCGCCGCCACTTCACCCTCACCCCGGCCATGCACGAAGCCCTGGCCCGATGGAACGGCAACGCGGCAGCCACCTACCGCGAACTCGTCGCCGACGGCATCTTCGGCAGCCCACCCCGCGTATCCCAGGCAACCTTTTACCGCGCTGTAGACCGGGAACTCACGCCCGGCCAGCGCGCCGCCCTCAGAGGGGGCGAAGCCGCCCGCCGCCGACACGACGTGCACGCCCTGCGCCCGCACGGCAACCGCAACGACGTCTGGGAGACGGACCACGTCGAAGCCAGCGTCTTCGTCAACGTCGACGGACGCCGCCGCAAACCCTGGATCACCTGGTTCATCGACCACACCACCGCCGTCATCTGCGGGCTGGCCATCACCCCCCACCAGCCCAGCCAGGACGCCATCCTGGCCGCCGCCCGCGACGCCATCCTCTGCACTGACCATCACCGGCCCTTCGGCGGCATCCCCCGCAAGATCCGCACCGACCGCGGCCGTGACTTCCTGGGCAAGTGCGTGGACGAGGCGTTCAAAAAGTTCGGCACCGAACTGATCGTCCTTCCGCCCTACAGCCCCCACCTCAAAGGCACCGTCGAAGCCATCAACGGCGCCGCCAAGCACATGCTGTTCAAAGGACTGCCCGGCTACGCCCACACCCCCCGAAGCCGCCGCGACCGCCGCGGCCAGCCCCTGTGGGCCCTTAACGAACTCCTCGACTACGAAACCTTCGTCACCGTCGTCCTTGACTGGGTGGACTGGTGGAACAACGACCACACCATCGCCCGCCTCCACCGGCGCACCCCCGCCCAGGCCTGGCACGCCGACCTCACCCCTATCGACACCCTCGACCCCGCAGATCTGCACACCTACACCCTCACCGACGGCGGCCCACCCCGGAAGATCACCAGCAAGGGCGTCCGCTGGAAGAGCGCCTACTACGTCGGCAAGTGGATGCACGGCCACGGCAGCGCCGGCGAGATGGTCCGCCTGCGCCACGAACCCCACCACTACCACCGCGTCGAGCTCTACGACGCCGACACCCTCACCTACCGCGGCCCCGCCTTCCGCAGCGACGAGATGAGCCCCCGCCAAGCCCGCGAACTGCGCAACGCTCGCCGGCGCGAAGCCGACCGCTATGCCGCCAAAGCCCGCCGAGCCCGCAAGAACGCCACACCCCGCTACGCCGCCACGAGCGTCGCCGCCGCGCCCGAGCCCCTCAACCGGCTCACCGCCAGCCAAGCAGCCGCCCAGTTACGCGAACTGCAGACACCGGAAGGTCACCTGCAGGCCGAGGCCCGGCCCGACCTCCTCAACCGGCCCCTGCCCGACTCCGCCCGCTGGACCAAGCCCCGGCCGGGCCCCAAATCCCAGGACACCGAGTGACCCACCCGACTTCTTCGCCCGACGGCCAGCCAGCCACCGGCCCCAACTACCACTACATGGGCCTGCCCGGCGCCCGCGCCATGCTGACCCAGGCCAGCGCAGAGACCTACGCCAACCTTGTCACCACCCTCAACGCCGACGCCGGCAAGGGCGCCATCATGTGCGTCCACGGCGGCGTCGGCCTGGGCAAGACCTTCGCCGTCAACAGCCACCTCGACGACCTCGCCCCCCACACCACCCTGCGCATCAAAGTCGGCTCCGCCAAAATCCAGGCCCTGCGCGCCGCCCTGTACAAGAAGCTCGACCTGCCCGGCGAGGCCCCCCTCAACAGCACCCGCTGCGAAGCCATGCTCAAGGAAGCGCTGTCGGAGACGCCGCGCGTCCTGGTCGTCGACGAAGCGCAGTGGCTGGACACCCGGGCCTTCGAATTCATCCGTGAGCTCTGGGACGACGAAGACACCTGCCTCGCTGTCGTCCTGGTCGGAGCCGAAACCTGCTACCAGAAGATCAAGAACCGTCCGGCGCTGGATTCCCGCATCCTCGTCTGGCAGCGCTACAAGCCCCTCACACCCGCAGAAGTCCTCACCGTCATCCCCGAGTACCACCCGCTGTGGGCGGACGTACCCGCAGACGAACTGCTGTGGATCGACGACGTCGCCTGCCACGGCAACTTCCGTCAGTGGGCCAAAATCACCTACCTGCTCTGGGAACAGCACGGCGGCCCCGGCTCGAAGGGGGCCGGTAGCACGGGTCCGACGAACCCGCCCACTCCGCACGGCGCGGCCGCACCGCTCCCTCCTTACAGCCGGGACCTCGTGCGCGCCGTCCTCAGCCGCCTCGACCCCACCCAACGTCACACCGACTGAAGCGCCGCCCCGGCGTCTGGGCGCATCCGCACCGCCACCGGAGCTGGCGGTGCGGCACCGGCAGCTATCCGCGATACTCCACGCCCGGTGATCCTCAACGGTGGGGGAGCGGCTGGCACATCCACCCTCCCGGAGGTGTCGAACAAGGACCAGCCCGCCCAGCCAACGCACCACACGGGCCGGTTGCCCCGGAGCCCCCTCTAGTGCCGCATCAGGCAACGTTCGCCCTCACCAGGGAGAGCTGGCCTGGCCCACCCGTCGCAGGGAGTGTCAGTAGGCAGTGCGATGCTGACGCCAACAACTCCGCTCACGGTGATCAATGGGGGGCCGATGCCTGGTGAACGATCAGGGTCTGACTTGTCCTCGGTCGGCTTCGACTCTGCTTGGTGTGCTACCGACCTGGGTGAATACCGACCTTGCCGCTACACCTATGAGTACTACCCCTACGAGAGCCTGCCGCCTCTCGACTCCACCGAGTTCACGGGCGTCTTTCAATGGCTCGGTGGTACCGGCGAACCTGTTCCCCAACAGGTCACGGCGCTCAATCGCCTGGCAGAGAACCTTGCGGCCAAGGGCTTGACGCTGCCTGGGGACTTCGTCGCCTTCCAGGCTGACTCGAAGCTGCACTGCTCGCTGGATGAGGTCTCGGTGACCTGCTGCTGGACCGATATCTCAGAGCCCCTGCCCAGTCCGGTCGAGCCTGGTGCCTTCCTCGTGCGATTCCTGCGGGATCAACAGGACTGCGTCATCTGGTACCTCTACCTCCGTCCTTGGGGTGAGGTGTTCGTGGTGCACTCCTATCTCGACTACGAATACGAGTACGAGGCACGGCGCGATGGGGAAGAGACGGAGACCGATCTCGACGATCCGGAGGAGCAAAGGGCCGCAATCCTCTGGTGTGCACCTTCGTTCGAGGAGTTCGCCCATCGGTTCTGGATCGAGAACCGTCTCTGGCATGCCCTCAACGGCAATGACCTGTCCGAACTCGAGCCTCAGATGCGTGACTACTTGCGCCACTACGCACCGCCCGGGATACCGGCATGACCTTGCATTGAACGAGATCATGTGCGGATGGCAGAGCGGGTACGCGTTCGCGAGATCGATGGCGACGAGGGGCAGCGCCTGCTGCGGATCATCCGTAGAGGCACCGGTTCGGTGGTGACCTGGCGGCGGGCACAGATGGTGCTGTTATCCGCGCAGGGCATGTCCGTGTCTCCTCGCCACCTCCGGAACCCCGCCCTCCCATGGATGTTGGGGTGGTCTCTCGGTCAGAGTCGGGAGTGATCGCGCCAGTTCCTGCGTGCCATCTGATGGTTGGAGTATTTGTTCGATAAGGGTGGTGGTGAACAGGCGGCGGGGCAGCCCGTTGCCGTGTATGACCGGGGGTTTCGTTGAGCCACAGACCATGGCTTCGTCGTGTCCGCGTCCGGGCGGCTGTCTTGTTGACGGTGGGGGTGTTGACGGGGGTGGCTGCTCCGGGAGCGGCTGCCATTCCGGGGGAGGGCCTGCATGCCCAGACGCTCATGCTGCCCATGAGTACTCCGGTGCCGACTTTGAAGCAGCTGAGCGATCCTGCCACGCGCACGCAGTTGGGGGAGCAGAGTCGTCGGCTGGCGGCCGGGCAGACGGCGCTGGAGACGGTCGGGCCTGCGGCTAAGTTCGGCACGCGGATGTCGGTGCCCGCATCGGTTCCGAAGCCTTTGCCTCCGCGGCGGGTCAAAGCGACGGGTCCGGCGGCGGTGTCGTATCCGACGCCGGCGCACACACTGTCGCTGGCCGACTGCGAGAAACACATGCGTGGGGATGCCGCGATCTACATCAAGTCGCGGTTCGCGGTGTGCACCGGCATCCACGTCATCACGATCTGGATGCGCACCCACGACAAGCCCATCGGCACCAGCTCCTTCGACCTCTACGTCCGCGGGACGGTCAAGGAGAACGACCGCACCATCCACTTCGACTACGACGCGGTGAACTTCAAGAAGCAGAACACGACCGCGACCAGTGGCCTGAAGATCAAGCTCGAGGGGAACATTCCGAAAGACTGGCCGGCGCGCGCCAACCCCAAGATCGCTGGCAACCTGCCCGTCACCAGGACGTTCGACCAATTGCAGCAGATGCCCGCCGCCCATTTCACCCACACCGTGCGCTACAAGCCCGGTCAGGGCACCGGCTCGGGCAAAGCGGACGTGGTCTTCGCCGTGTACCAGCCGCTCGTGACCCTGACCCTGCCGCCCGGCTGGGTCGGTGACAGCCCCGCTGTTGGCAAGCCCGCGATGTTCGCACCCCGCTGGGACGCCGGGAAGTACCTGAGCAACCCGACCGGCGGCGCCAACCCCGACAACCGGGGCGCTGCCTCCTTCAGCTACCTGGCAACCCTCGTCTACAGCACCAACGCCGCCGCGCCCGAGCGTGGAGTGGCCGCGCACATCAAAAAGGCCTACACGAACCCCGGCGCGACGAAGCCGACGAACCACAACAAGAAGATCGCCGGACAGACCCCCGCCGACCCGCTGTTCCGCCTGATCCTGGACGACCGGCGCCGCAAGGCCAACCATTCAACCGCGGTGAGCAACTGCCGCCGCTACTTCGGCGCCGGATACACCGACCATGGCACCAAGGACTGCGACGAGTTCCCCTTCCAGAGCACCTACCAAGGGTGCGCGCAGCCCCGGTTCGATCCGCATGCGGAGAAGAACAACTTCTCCGTCCTGCCCGTGAAGGCTCGGCAGAACCAGGACGCCGGGATCCTGCTCGGCCAGTTCTACAAGAAGAACCGCATCATCGACGGCATGGACGACGGCTTCCTCATCAAGATCACCTCATAGCCGGTCCTCGCTGGGCCAGGACCTCCATGAAGGGGACCTGGCCCAACGTCATTTGCCCGCCGGCCAGAACTGCACCAGGTAGTGCTCGATGCCCTCCGGCACGCCCTCCTGTGCCAGGCGCCGCACTTCCTGGCGGCCCTCGCAGTACACCCGCACCCGCCACGTGACATCCTTCTCCGGCAGCTGCAGGTAGGTCTCACGGGGCCCGCTTGTGACACCCCACAGGGCCAGCTCCCCCGACGGGCAGTGCAGAACGACTTCTCCCCGCTCCTCCCAGTCCCCGCGATCGTCAGCGGCTGGCGGCTCCGTGTCCCACACCTCAGTGGCCAAAGTGGCGGTGTGAGTGTGCCCAGCGCTCTCGATATCCAGACGCGCTTCGCGGGCGGTCAGGAACGCGCCGCCGGGTTCACGCCCCTCCGGGTACTCGAGGGGCACCAGCGTGTCATCGACGTCTTGCAGAGCGAAACCGTTAAAGTCCACTTCCACGTCAGCATCCTGCTGGCGGATCAACTCGGCCACGCTGGCTCCCCATACCGATCAACGCGTTGAGATCCCTACGGTGATCGTACGCCGCCGTCCGTGTGCTTGGATTTCAACTTCCGGGAGAGCACACGGGAGGCTGCCCTCGGCGGCCCGACCGGCGATGTCGACGTCACCGTGGCTTTGTCCATCAGAACGGGGTCTGGCTCATCTTCTGTGGCGGGGGCGGAAGCCGGTCGACGGCCTCATCGCGGACGTCAGCAGGCGGTCTGCTGGGGCCGGGCCAGTGGCTCAGAACGGGCGGGACGCCTGCTCGGTGCCAAATCGGCATGCCGAGCGTAGCCGCTCGATGCGATCATGCTGTCCGCCAACAGAGCGGGGAGAGCGTATGGCCGGCCTGACAGTGACGGTGTGTCTGTCACCCGGAGCCGCGGACGACATTGACGGGGCCCTCACGGCGGCCCTCGCGCCGTTTGACCAGGACAGTGACAACCCCGTGGACCGCGGCATGTGGGATTCACGCCGCATCCGCGGTGGCAGCAACGGTCGGGGGTTCGCGGTCGTCCGCGGATACGAAGACGATCCCAGGCTGGTTCACGACGAGCCCCGATATGACGGCATCCCCGCTCCCAGCGCTCCAGGAGTCTGTGCCGGAGGACCGCGTGCCCTGCTCGACTTCTCACGGCCGCAAGCCGCTTCCGAGCGAGTGACAGCCGCGTCCTGGGACCTGTGGCAGCATCTGTCCGCCGTACACCCGCCGGCACTGCCCCTCACGGTTTTCGTGGACCGTTGGGAAAATGATCCGCACGCCTCGGCCTGGGCCATCCAGCCCCCCCGTTTTATACGGAGCATCCCGTCATCGGCTTCCGCGGCAGCCGTGCCGACTACATCCGTGAGTTCTCCTGGGTTCCGCAGGACACGGACGTGCTCACCGTGGACGGCTGGTGGCGAGAGAGCGATGGAAGAGCCCTTCACGCGTACTGCGACCCGGATTCGTGTCCTCACGAACCCCCCGGGCCCGCTGTCTGGCCGGGCAGCGAGGCATACCTGTCGCAGCTGCCCCACGACACGATCCTGGTACGAGTGCACTGCCACTGCTGATGCCCCACAAAAGCTGTGCCAGAGCCTCAGAACGGGTTCTGGCTCAACTTCTGTGACGCGGCCACTCTGAGTGACAGCTGGACCTCTTCGAGCCGTACGCGAAGTCGCCCGAAAATGGCCCGTCGGCTCGGCGGTTGGGCTGACAGTTCGCGGCCGTGGAAGATGTTGTGCTCCGGCTCAAAGAGTTGTTGTTCCCGTCGATCGCGGACGTCGCGGTGCTGTCGGTGGACGTGAATATCGAGATAGTGCGCGTTGATGCGCAATCTGTGGCGGACGGTGCCGTGTGCCCGGTCTGCAGAGTCTGGTCGAACCGGGTTCATGGTTCCTACCTGCGGTTTCCCGCTGATGTGCCGAGCGGTGGCCGAAGTGTTGTTCTCCAGTTGAGGGTCCGTCGGTTCACCTGTGGGAACTCGGGCTGCGCGCGCCGTACCTTCGTCGAGCAGGTGCCCGGCCTGACCCGCCGGCACAGTCAGCGGACCGAGCGGTTGCGTTCCACCCTGGCCGCAGTCGGCCTGGCCCTCGCAGGCCGCGCCGGGGCCCGCATCGCCAGCGTTCTCGGGGTGTCCGTCAGCCGCAGCACGGTGCTTCGGCTGGTGGACGATCTTCCCGAACCCGAGATCCCCGCGCCGCGGATGGTCGGCGTCGACGAGTACGCCACCCGCAAGGGCCGCCACTACGGCACTGTCCTCATCGACATCGAGACCCGGCGCCCTGTCGATCTGCTGCCGGACCGGGAGGCGTCCAGCCTGGCGGCCTGGCTCGCCGCACGGCCGGGCGTCGAGGTCGTATGCCGCGACCGGGCGCCTTTCTTCGCCGAAGGCGCCTCCGCCGGCGCCCCGCAGGCCGTCCAGGTCGCGGACCGGTGGCACCGCGCCGCTGCCTGCGAGCCCTTGTCCCGGCCGCCCCCGAACCCGAACCTCACCCCGCCCCGGAAGACGAGCCGTCCGGTTCACCCTGGCCGACAGGACACCGGTTCGCCGACCGCACCAGGTCTCGGCACGCCGCCGTTCACGCACTCCTGGAGGCAGGACACAGCCTGCGTTCGGTCCAGCGGCAGCTCGGCATGGCCTGGCACACCGTCAAACGGTTCTTCGACGCCGCGAAGCCGGAGGACCTGTTCACCGGCCAGTGGCAGAACCGGACCTCGGTCCTCGACGACTACAAGCCCTACCTGGACGACCGCTGGAACGACGGCATCACCAACGCCTGGAAGCTGTGCGAGGAAATCGTGCCGCTCGGCTACAAGAGCAGCTACCAACGCGTCCGCGCCTACCTGCACAAGAAGCGCACCTCACCGCAACCGGTGACCGCCCGGCCGCCGTCACCCCGAACAGTCTCCGGATGGATCCTCAGACGCCCGGAAACCCTCACCGAGCCCGAACAACTCCAGCTCAAGACCGTCCGCACCCAGTGCCCCGAACTCGACGCCCTCACCCTCCACGTCCGGTCCTTCGCGACCATGCTCACCGAGCGCCAGGGCGAGCGCCTCCCGGCCTGGCTCGATACCGTCCGGCAGGATGATCTCCCCAGCCTCCACACCCTCGCCGCCGGCATCGACCGCGACATCGACGCCGTCACCGCCGGATTGACCCTGCCCTGGAGCTCGGGCGCGGTCGAAGGCCATGTCAACAGGATCAAGATGCTCAAGCGCCAGATGTTCGGCCGTGCAGGGTTCCAACTTCTGCGCAAGCGTGTCCTACTGGCGTGACGGAGGGTGGCCGCGTCCCGGGCGTTGAGCCAGAGTCTTCGCAGTGAACGAAGCCGAGGAGGTCAGATGCTGGCGCATTCGTCTACAACGGCGCAGGCGAGGCGGATGCCGCCCAGGTAGCTAGAGATGCCGTCATCGCCGTGCATGTGGGGCGCGTCCTGGAACCACTTCCGCCACAGGCCGCCCTCCTGGAGGAGGTGGCTGGCCCGGTCGCCGTGCAGGACGGACTCCGTGTAGGCCAGGGCGCCCATGGCTGTCGGCTGGTCGTAGGCGAGGTCGGGCCGGCGCAGGTAGCGATCCAGGTAAGCGGCAAGCAAGTCGGCGTCCCGTGCGGTGCCGAAACTCGCCAGTGCCACACAGTAGGCCCCACCCGCGCAGCAGACCTCACTCTCCAGCAGCAGCGCACCCAGACGCTCACGGAAGTGGTCACGGCGCGAGATGGCGGCGAGCCATGCCGCGGTCCGCCGCTCGCGCCAGCTGCCTTCGAAGAGGATAGTGAGCTCGGCGTCGGTAACAGCCCTCGCATCAGCGGCCAGGTGCTGAACGAACGGCTCGTACTCCTCGCGCGACATGCGAAGTACCGCTCCGCCGAGCTTCAGGTAGCGGCGCGCGGGGAGGCAATAGCGGCGGTACAGGGCCTGTATCTCGGTGTCGTAGCGGATCACCACCCCATCCTCTCGCGACGAGCACGCAGCTGAGGGCGTGGGGCGGAATACGCCTGCAGTGGCCCCGAGACGGGTGGGACGCCATCTGGGCCGGGTCGGGTGCGCAGGGTTTCGACAGCACGCAGGGTTACTGCTCCACAGAAGGTGAGCCAGAACCCGTTCTGATGGACAAAGTCATCACCGTCACCTTCCACACCGAAGCCCCTCAACCAGAGGACACCCGCTGGGAAGTGATCGTCGAAGTGTCACTGCACTCGGTGTCGGCACCGAGTGATACCTCGTCCAGGTATGGCCCGCCCCGGCTCAGGAGGTGTCGGTGTTCCGCCAGAGCGACAGCTACGGAGCCTGCGTCCGGGCGCGTTGACCAGCGCCAGACGGCAGGCGAGCGTGCTGGTGCGGACCTCCACAGGCCCGGGGCCTAACCGGCGGTTTCGGGCTGGGCCTCGCCCGTGGGTGCCGTCGGCTCCGGCGCATGGGCAGCGGTGTAGAAGACAGAGCTGCCCTGCTTGCTCCGCTGAGCCAGGCTTTTGGCCACGAGGTTTTCGAGGGTGGTGCGCACGACAGTGGTCGCGATGTTGCGGTCGGGGTGCGTGTGGCCGAGTGCCTCGGCTACTTCCGCTGCGGAGCGGGGTTCACTCTGCTCGGTGAGGTGGCCGTGGATGAGATTGACCAGGGTGGGCCGCGCACTTTTCGCTGCCGCCTTCTTGGCAGCGGGCTTCGTGCCGGGCTGCTTCTTGGTCCTGGGCTGTTGCGCAGTGCCCGACTTCGCCGGCCGGCGAGTGCCAGGTGCCTTCGTGGCCTTCTTCCTGGGGGAGGGTACAGAGGCGCTGTCGGCGCCGGCAGGCTCAGGGGCTGCTGCCGGGACGCCGAGGGCCTGTTGCATGCTGACCAGCACGGTGTGGTCATGCTGCAGTGTGGCCAACTGTTGTTGCAGTGCGGTGAGTTCTGCCGTGATCCGTTCCTGCTCCTTGATGTTGCGTTCGAGGTCGCTGCCCACCTGGCTGATGTACAGCGAAGTCAACTCGGTGGCAGTAGCCGTGCCTTCGGGCATCTTTCTCTCCTCGGTTCGTGGCCGGGCTGAAGTCCTTCGCGGGTCGTCGCGGCGGGTCAGGGAGGACGTTCACGGCCGTAGAGTGTGTGGTGCAGCGATAGTACGGGTGGGAAGCCCTGTTTCCGCTGTGCATGCAATGCTTTCCTGTGTCAGGGCTTTGGTGTGGGATCTCCGGCGAGAGTTGCGCTACCGGATGATGGGCCGCGGACGCCGCGCTGCAGGCCGCACCCTTGAGTGTTGCACAAACGGTTGCCACAACACCTCGTCGGTGTACCGGTTGTGGTGCCAGGCTGCTAGCGCATGCACGGCGACCAGCCGGTCGAGTAGTTCTGCGAGTTGATGGGTTGAGTGCCCGCTCAGGCGGGTGAGCACGTCGATGTCGACGCTGTGCACAGTGCGGTCGCTGATGTGTGCGGCCAGGACGAGTGTGATCAGCCGCAGTGCGTGCGGCGAGGCCGCGGGCAGGTGCAAGGGTGTGGGGCGCAGCGCCCAGTGTGCGGCGCGGCAGCGCGCCCTTCGACCCGGGACCTGCTCCAGGACCGTGGCGTCGAGCAGCTGCACCTCCACCGGCGTTGACCTGAGGTCGGGGGAGTGCAGCCAGGCTGCGTGGGCGAGTTCCTCCCAGATTTCCGTGCGTCCGTGCAGGCGCATGCTGCGTAGCAGTCCTGCGGGCAGGCGGGCGTGGCCACGGGCGTCGGCACGCAGGGCGCACTGCAGGGCGAGCATGCGGGCGGCGGGTGAGGTGAACCGGGGCAGGGCGGTGGCGAGGTAGGTGAGCGCCTCCTGTACCCGCATGCGTTCTTCCGGCCCGGGCTGATGGGTGCCACGTGGAGGCGCTGGCGGGGTGGGGGAGTGCGGCCTGCGGAGCTGTGTGTCGGGGACGACAGCGGTGTGGCTGGTGGCGGCCGCGCAGGCTGCGCAGGTGTCTGCCAGCCGCCAGGTGCGGCCGCTGTGGTCTCGGGTGAGGGCGAGCAGTACCGGGCCGGCGCAGCCGCGGTGGCGCGGATGCCAGCGGCAGCCTTGAGCCCGGCACTGGCATGTGCGCAGATGTCTGGGCAAGGTGTCAGCGCGCGCGTGACAGGCCAGATGAGCCAGAGCGGCGGACCGCGCGGATGCGGCCTCACACGCAGATGTGCGGGCGGTGCAATGGGCGCAGACGAGGTTCGGCCCGCCTGCCCGTGGACGCAGTTCCACCGTCCAGATCCGCCGCACTGCGGCACCGCCGAACCTCATCGGCCGACCGTCCTCCTGTCTGTCCATGCCGAAGAACCGCAGATGCCTGCAGTCGGGCGTCCTGGGACGGACGCACGGTAGTGCAGATCTCTGCACCGTGACCGCCGCGCCCCTCCGGGACAAATAGTGCAGAGGTCTGCACTGACAGGGCAGATGTCTGCACCGTCGGATGGTGGGGTGACGATCTTCCCGCCCGACCCCAACCTCACCGCGCTGCGCGTCGAACTCGCGCGGCTCAGGGGCGAGCGCGGATGGACCTTCGACGAACTCGCCGAACGCAGCGGCCTGGCCAGGCGTACCCTCATCGACCTCGAACACGGTCGGACCACCGGCAGCCTTACCACCTGGCACGCCCTGGCTCATGCGTTCGGCGTCCCCATCGAACGCTTCCTCGCCTCCCTGTGCGAGGGGCATCCCGCCCCCGACGCGCCACAGCCCTGACCCGGCAATGCCGTCGGCCGCTCGCGGCATAGGAGAGATCACCCGCGCAGGCGAGACGGCATCGAACGACAGATCCACACATCGGGCGTGTGTTCCCTCTGGTTGGGCCGGTCGTGTGACATCCCCGAAAGCCGCCACCAGCCATCAGCGTGGCACCTGGCACGGTCGCCGCTATGCGCTCCCACCCCGCACACACCGACCACCATTGGGATGGCAGTCCCCGTCACGTCCCTCCCCGCCGCTCTCTGCAGATCGCCCCGAACAGTCCCAGCCGCCTGCTGCGCGCCGGGCAGATGGGCCGCTGCCGCTACTGCGGCAACCGCATCGACTGGTACCCGCGGCCCGACGACCGGCCCATCGCCCTGCACCCCGCGGAAGTAGCCAGCGCCGACGTCTCCCAAGCCTGTCGCTGGCACCTCAGCGGCGGCATCGCTCACCCCCACGACGACGGCAGCGGATGGTGCCGTATCCCGCATGCCGCCCTCTGCCCTCAGCAGACCCCTCACTCCCGAGTCAGCAGCCCCCGCCTGACACCGCTGCGTCGCCAACTGGCCCTGCGCTCCCGGCGCCTGGTCGACACCGGTGCCTTCACCCCGGCATCCCACACGCCCGCCACTACAGCCCCGGAAGACGGTGACAAGCAACCCGCCCGGCCCGTCGTCCGGATCCTTCTCGTCGCGTACCTCGGCGAAGGTCCCGTCGAAGACATCCGCTGCGTTGCCCAGACCCGCCAAAGACGCCGCTGCACACACCCCGTCCTCAACCAGAGAAGCCCCGCAGGACGCTGGATGCTGCTTCCCACCCAGCCCCGAAGCGGACAACTCACCCTGCCCGACACACACATGGCCCTCTACGACCTGGGCCACCTGCCCTACGCCGAGCAACTGCGCTGGCGGGCCCAACGCTGCATCATCCACGCCGCCACTCCTACCGCAGCCGATCTGGCCCTGGCCGGCTGGCAGCCCTTCGACCCGCTCCTGCACACCGCCCACATCCACACCCGACTGCCGGCCCCTGCACCGCACCACCACCCCGGTCGCCGGTGACAGATGCCGCACCATGCCCTGGAAATTACCCTCACCCGCCCCCTGGACCAGGCCGAACTCGACACCGCCTGCCGCAGCATGCCGCTCGCCGCCAACCACGACACCACCCGCCTGATGGCCCTCGTCAAAGCCGAGACACCCGACCAGGCCGCACGCCGACTGCGCCGACGACTCAACGACCGGCTGCCCATCGACGTGATCACCACGCACTACCCCGACGCAGAGCACAAGGTGCTGCTCAACGTGGCTCTCCCGCCCGCCACACACGCCGTCCTCACCGCCGAAGCCGGCCGCGACGGCCTGACCCCGGAACGCTTCCTGGAACTGGCCGTGCACCGGGCCCTGGCCCACCACGCCAAGCAGGAGATCGACCGCCTCCACCAAGAGGTACTCCAACTGCTGGCCCACACCACCCCCGCACACCTGCTCGCCGCCGTCGGGCACGCACTCACCCGACTCCCCAAGGACCCCACCCCGTGAAGCCCACCGACGAACAGACTGCCGCGGCCGACGCCTTCCACGCCGGCGAACACCTCGCCCTCCAGGCCGGCGCGGGTACCGGCAAGACCACCACCCTGGCCCTGCTCGCCTGCACCACCAAACGCCGCGGCCGCTACCTCGCCTACAACCGGGCCATCGCCCACGACGCCACCGCCCGCTTCCCGCGCACCGTCCAGTGCAAGACCACCCACGCCCTGGCCTACGCCGCCATCGGCCACCGCTACACCCGCCGCCTGAACGCACCCCGCCGCCCCGCCTGGCAGACCGGACAGGCCCTCGGCCTCACCAAAGCCATCCGCATCGGCGAACGCGACCTCTCCCAACGAGCCCTGTCCAACGCCCTCCTGCGCACCGTGACCCGCTTCTGCCACACCGCCGACAACCAGATCACCCGCCACCACGTCCCGAAACTGCGCGGCCTGGAAGACACAGACCTCCACCGCGAACTCGCCGCCCACATCGTCCCCATCGCCCGCAAAGCCTGGAGCGACCTGCAAAACCCCGACGACGGCGCCGTGCGCTTCGAACACGACCACTACCTGAAAATCTGGGCCCTCACCCAGCCCAAACTCGACGCCGACTACCTGCTCCTGGACGAAGCCCAGGACACCGACCCCGTCGTCGAACAGATCTTCCTCAACCAGCGTGATCACGCCCAGCTCGTCATGGTCGGCGACTCCGCCCAGGCCATCTACCACTGGCGCGGCGCCAAAGACGTCATGACCGGCTTCAACGGCACCCACCTGACCCTGTCGCAATCCTTCCGCTTCGGACCCGACCTCGCCGAGGAAGCCAACCGCTGGCTGCACCTGGCCGACGCCCCCATCCGCCTCACCGGCACCCCCGCCGTACCGACCGAAATCGGCCCCGTCACCAGCCCCGACGCCGTCCTGTGCCGCACCAACGTCGGCGCCATGGCCCACGTCATGACCCACATGGCCGCCGGACACCAAGTCGCCCTGACCGGAGGAGGAGACAGCCTGTACGCCCTCGCCCAGGCAGCACGCGACCTGAAAGAAGGCCGCCGCACCCACCACCCCGAACTGACCCTCTTCCCCTCCTGGGGCGACCTGCAGGACTACGCCGCCCACGACCCCGCCGGCCGCGACCTCCAGCCGCTGGTCAACCTCGTCGACACCCACGGCACCGACGCGATCCTCACCGCTGTCGCCCGGCTCGTCCCCGAACAGGCCGCCCACATCACTACCTCCACCGCCCACAAAGCCAAGGGACGGGAATGGCCGTGCGTCCTGATCGCCGACGACTTCGCCCGCCCCAAGCAGCACCAGCCGGGAGAACCAAGCGATCCCGCGACTGCCCCCGAGCCGATCGACGACGCCGAAGCACGCCTGGCCTACGTAGCCGTCACTCGTACCCGCCAGCGTCTGGACCTTGGCGGCCTGTCCTGGATTCACGACACCCCTGGCAGAGCGTGCTGAGGAGTCGGGACTCAGCCAGCAGCAGGGCTTGTGCGCCCCCGGCCGGTGACGCGGTGCACCCGTAGCCGGCGTACGGGGCGCCAGTTCAGGGTCCGCGAGTTTCTGATCAATGGGAAGAGCGTTCGGGCAACGTGTACAGCAGACCGTCCGGCGTGAGGGCATAGAAGTCGTCGTTGTTCCGTATGATTTCCGGCCGGTCAAACGGTGCCATCTCCGGGGCGCTGTCGCGCGGATGGTGGAGATCCACTCGGGTCCCACGGTCGGCACTGAAGGCGCTCACGTTCCCTTCGTCCGTCATGACAAGGAACTGCCGGTTGGTGTATACCGGGTCGGCAATCACGGCGCCCTGCACGGAGACGCTCCAGCGCTCCTTGCCGGTGCGGGTATTGATTGCCGAGATATGGCCGTCCTGGTAGGCAAGGAGTGCGGTGTCTCGGCTCAGGGTAAGCCGGAATTTCTGGCCCCGGAGGGGGATGCGGGACGCAGTGTTGGTCGCGGTGTTGAGAACGAGAAGAAAGGTGGAATCTGCCTCGCCAGCGCTCCGGTTGCCGAGAGCAACAAGGCCGTTCGCCGACGCCAGGAGATGCAGCTTCCCTTGCAGGACAACGGGCGTTTGGACTGAACCCGTCGAGGGATTCAGTGCGGTCACCTCTGTGCGCTGCTGTCCGCGCACGATCAGGTAAGTCCTGTCCCCGAGCGTTGCGACGGACGTCTCACCGGTGAGAGGCCGCTGCCAGAGCGTCTTTTGGGCCGTCGCGTCGAGGCCTTCGATCCGGCCGCTGGAGATCAGCAGGAAGCTGCCGTGGGACAGAACGATCTGCGAGGGATAGGCGAACTTCCGTGTGCGCAGGATTCTTCCAGTCCTCACGCCCAGGGCCCGGAGCACCGGCTGACCTCCCGCGCTCGTGGCGTAGAAGAGTTCCTCCCCGCGGACGCCGACCAGCGTGGCCTGTCCCTCGTCGTCACCGTCAGGACGGACGCGCTCCCACACCGTCTTGCCGTGATAGACCTCGATGCTGAGGATTCGGCTACCGGCCAGACAGTAGAGGAATGCCCGCATCCCCGATGCGGAATCGCCAGGAACGCACTGCTCTCCGGGAGCCGCCGCGACGCGCACATTCGATACCCAGGGCTGTGCGTTCTCCAGCACGATGTGTGGGCGTTCCGTTTTCGGAGAGGAGGGCTGGTGCTCGTTCGTCATCCCCACGGCGACCAGCGTCAACGGCACGGCAGCCAGGACAGCTGAGGCGGCTGCCCAGGCAGGCACACGCCGGGTCACTACCTGCTTGAGGACGCCCCACCTACGCCGTGCGGACATCCCCCGCCGCACTGGCGTCGGTGGCGGGGCCGGCGGACTGGTGAGCCGTCTCCGTATCGCCGCAGGCGTCGGGCGATTCGGGGGCTCTTTGCTGAGACAGTCGGCCACTAGTTGCCGTAGGCCGTCCGGCACACCCGTGAGATCTGGCTCCTCGTGGACGACCTGGTAGGCGGCACCGAAGGCGCCGTGCGCCTTGAACGGTCCGTACCCGGTCGCCGCGAAGGTCAGAACACATCCGAGGGCGAAGATGTCCGCTTCCGGCCCAACGATGTGGGAGGCTTGCAGCTGCTCCGGTGCCATGAAGGCTGGCGTGCCCACGATGTGACCGGTTTCTGTCAGCCCCCGGCCGTCGGTGGCTTGGGCGATTCCGAAGTCGATGACCCGGGGCCCGTCCTCAGTTAGCAAGACGTTGCTGGGCTTGAGGTCGCGGTGGATCACTCCGGCGCGGTGGATGTCAGCGAGAGCCTGAGCCAGGGAGGCGGCCAGTTCGGTCAGCTCCGCCCCGCTCAAGGGGCCGTTCTGCGACACCTGCGTGTGAAGGCTTTGGCCTGGCACGTAGAGCGTAGCCATCCAGGGCTCCGGTCCCCGCGGGCTGGCATCGACGACGGGCGCGGTGTACTGACTGTGAACCATCCTCGCTGCAGCGACCTCGAGTTCGAACCTCTCCCGGAATGCCTTGTTTTCGGCCCACTCAGGCCGAACCACCTTCAAAGCGACAGGTGTTCCTCGCGGCGAACGGGCGAGGTACACCACACCCATGCCGCCCGCACCGAGGCGCCCTTCCAGTTTGTATCCGCCAACCTCGGTCGGATCGTCGTCGCGCAGCGACACCACACATGCCTCCCTAGGCGCCCGGAGCCGGGCGCCCTCCGGTTTCCTTCACGCACCGACGTTGCGATCGGTTGCGCCCCGCAGACGATCTGTCGCCAACAGGCCTCCAGCTCAGCATTGCCGGAAGGGGGGCGGAGCAGAGTCTCCTCGGGGTGGCCTCAGACATGCACGAGCCCCGATCGCATCCGAGCGCTGGCCAGGCCGCATGAGGTCTGTCCGCCACCGGCCTCGGTACTGGTGGGCTCTCGTATTCAACCGTCGCTGGTTCCTCCTGGGGGCCAGCCGGTCGGTGACCCTACGTGGTGGCCGGGTGCGTCGGCGCCCGTGCTGACGTGCAGCATGAAGCGGGCCCGCCAATCGGTGGGCCCGCCGTCAGAGCGTCGTCAGTGGTGGGTTTCCCACCACAAGATGAGCAAGGTCACTGCGCCACTGCCGAACTTCTGTGCCGCGCCCCGCAGGAACTCACCCGAGACGCTCCGTCCTTGCCGACCGACCCACTTCCGAAGGGGACCCGCAGTCTCCGTGCGCGACCTGTCCCACCGGGCCAGGTGCCTCCACCAGCGGTTCGGGCTACTCTCCTCCATACGGAGTTCCTCCCATCTGTAGGTGTGACGGAACACCGCGCAGGGAGCCCTCCCAACATCGTGGCCTAGGAAACCCGTTGGGACCGCAGGGCTCCTTCTGCGCGTTCGGGGAGCGTACTGCGGGTGGCGTGCTGCCCGTCCAGCACGATGCCGTTGGTGGATCCGAGATCCTGGATCGCGAAGGTCCTTCTGGTCCAGATCTCAGGTGTCGGTTCCTGGCAGTTCGTGCATCAACGGTCACCTCTCCGCGGGGTCGAGGCGGTTGGTGATCGTATGCTCGCCGGGGGCGTACCGGCTCCATGTCCCTGGGAAGAGCCAGCTGGAAGCCGGGTTGGTGGCGGTGTTCATGTTGTCCCGGCTTGCGATGTGCTCCAGTAGCAGGTCAGCGACCGGTGCGGGTACGGGTGAGGCTGGCTCCCCGAGCCGTAGCAGCACGGTGTCGCGGTCGCGGATTACGTCGGCGACGCTGAGCCGGACGATGCGGCTCACGGGCTACGCGTAGAGGAGCACGATGACTCCCGCAACACGCAGACGCGCGGCCACGGTGGTTCCGGCTTCCAGCAGTCGGTCCGGCCTGTCGGCCGGGCGTGGTGAAGGCAGTGCCTCCAGAGGGTGCCGGTCATCCCCGGCCACGGCGAGCGGCGGCGTGCGAGGAGAGGGTTGCTGCTGCGTGGGCCGTTCGCCGGCGCCCTGATGCGCCAGACTCAACAGGTTCAGGGTGTGTGTGTGAACTTGTGGAAGTCATGCGGGCTGGAGGGAAACGTCGATGACAGGATGTCTGAGTGGATGTCGCCCTGGAGTACAGCTGTCAGGTACTCGGCGAAGCCCATCTCGTGGAACTCCCAGCGTTCACCGCGGGCTTCGTTGACCAGTACGGCGAAGTCGGTGGGTTCTTGGCCAGGCAGGATCCGCCAGAAGAGCCATTCACCGTTGTCGGTGGTGGCCCATGGGATGATGCGGCTTCCTTCCGGTTCGAGTTGGGCTGGTTTGTCCTCGAAGTCGAAGATGTCTTCGTAAGCCTCTTGCCGCTCGGCGGCTGACTTGGCGAGATCGTAGTGCTGGTTCGGAGAGGACGGCGCGAGGATGTACAGGTAGCCGTCGACCTTGCCGCCGCCGACGTGCTCGATGAACTCCTTGTAGTCGTCGGGCAGCGGCACCTGGAGTTCTGACTCGATGCCGGACCAGTCCTGCTGTTGTGCAGCGGTGGTGTCTGCTTCCAGGACCTCGATCAGACGACGTACATGCTCGTTCACTGGAGCTGTCCTTTGTTTCAGTTCTTGGGTTCGTTGGGGATGTAGACGCGGTTGGTGCCGGTGGTTGCGCCCTTCGGCATGAACTGGAATCCGTCGGAACCTTGTGCCTCCAGCCAGACACCCTCGGGGATGACGCTGTCTCCCTTGTAGACAGGGGTGGCGGAGTATTCAATCACCTCGCCCTTGTCCACGGCCTTGCGTACCTGGGTCTCGTAGCGCCTCATTATGGGGCTGTTGGCGTAGGCGTGCATGGTGACGAAGTTTCGTGGGTCCTTGTTGGATCCGCCGATCTGGGCGCCCAGAAGATGGGCGCGGTTGTATCCCTTGTCGCTCTCCCAACCGGCCGGGTCGACTCTGGGGTCCGTCTTGCCGCCCATCATGCTGCGGGTCAGAGTGGCGGTGACGCCTTGGGCCCGTCCGCCGGGACCGGGTGCGCGGTAGTGGACACGCCCGCCCCAGGTCACGTCCTTTTCGTCGCAGGGGGCCAGGCCGAGCGGGTCGAACTGCGTGTGGGGGCTGCCGACATAGGCGACAGGGTTGGGTGCGGGGGCCAGGCCGAGGGGGTCGGGGGTGGCGTAGCGCGCGGTTTCCGGGTCGTAGTGGCGGAAGTAGTTGTAGTGCAGGCCGGTTTCCGGGTCGGCGTACTGACCGGGGAACCGCAGCGGACTGTAGGCGGTCGCGTCGGTGTTCCAGGCGGTCGTGCCCCACACGGTGGTGCGGGTCTGCCAGGCGACGTGACCTTCTTCGTCCACGAGCTCGGTGGGGGTGCCGATCAGGTCGGTGACGATGGCGAAGAAGCGGGTGTCGAACTCGTCCTGGGTGCGGGGTCTGCGCTCGTACTGGGCCAGCGGGCGGTATCCGTCATATTCCCAGGACACAAGGGTGCCGGTGGCGGTGTTGGCTTCTTCGGCCAGCCGGGTGCCGTCCCAGGCGAAGCGGATCTCTTCGACGACTTGGCCATCGTCGGCGAGACGGCATTTGGCGGTGCGTCGCCCCAAGGGGTCGTAGCGGTACTGCCAGACGGTGCCGTCGGGGCTGGTGCAAGCCGTGAGACGACCTTCTGGGTCCCAGGTGTAGTGCCAGACGTCCGGCTTGTGGGAGAGGCGCTTCTTGCGGCGCTCGACCACCCGGCCGGCCTCGTCGTAGCGATAGGTGGTGCGCCCTGCGGCCAGTATCCGGGTGCCGTCCAGCGAGCGTTCACCTGCAGCCTCTGGTGCAGCAGGGCTGCTCGGCCAGTCGGCGAAGCTCTGGTTGCCCGCCGGGTCGTAGTGGTACGCCTCGGTCTGCCGTGATCCAGTCTCGGCAGCCAGGGGGCGGCCCAGCGGGTCCAACTGAAACTGTGTGGCACGGCCGGTGGCAAAGTCGCTGATGCCCGTCAGCATGCCGTCGGCGCGGTAGCTGAAGTGCCGGTCGCGCATCCGGCGATCGCCGGCACGCAGCGTCTGGCTGGTCAGCTGCCCCATCTGGTCCCACTGCGAGGTGATCGCAGCATCGGGACTGAGAATGCGCTGGATCTCCCGGCCCAGGACGTCATGTTCGAAGGCCAAGTGATGCGCCTGGCCCAGCCGCAGGCCAATACGGTTGCCGACAGCATCCCAGGCTTCCTCACTGACCGCTCCGGTGGGAGTGGTCCGGCCCGTGCGCTGTCCGAGCACGTCGTAGCGGTAGCGCATGGTGCGCCCATCGACAGTCTCGGCAACGACACGACCGACGGCGTCGTAGGCGAGGCTGAGCTCCGAGGTGGTGGTGCTGGCGTGCTCCAGACGCCCGGCGGTGTCATACGAATAGGCGGTGCGTTGCCCGTCCACGTCCTTGGTGACGAGCCGGCCTACCTCGTCGTAGGCGAACGTCCACGTGTGGCCGTCCGGCATACGGCGTGAGGCCAGCTGCCCGGCCGCATCGAAGACACTGGTGATGCCACGGCCGTCGAAGTCCGTCTCCGCGACGAGATCACCGCGTTCGTTGTAGCGAATGTTCCAGGTCAGACCCATCGGGTTGGTAACAGCGGTGAGCCGCCGCTCGGTGTCATAGCTGAATGCATAGGTGGATCCGTCCGGCAGCACACTGGAGCGCAGCAGATCAAAGGAGCCGTATGCGTAGCGGGTGGATACGCCGAGTGCGTCGGTGTGTTGCAGGCAGTTGCCCTCGCCGTCCCAGCGCCACGTCTCGCGCGTGTCGTCGGCCGCAGTGCGTTCAAGGAGGCGACCCTCGGTATCCCGAGCCATGGTTGTGGTGGCGCCGAGAGCATCGACCATCGAGACAACCCGGCCGAAGGCATCGCGACGGCACACGGTGCGAGATTCGTGTGCGTCGGTGAGGGCCAGCGGTAGTCCAGCCGGATCAGCCTCGATCGTCAGCACCGCCCCCAACGCGTCAGTCACGGTGGCGGGGGCACCCGTTGAGTGGTGGGTGTACCGGGTGGCGGCGCCGTCCGGACCGATCACCAAGGTGCGGTTACCGCGTGCATCGAATTCCTGGTGGATCTGTGACCCGTCCGGGCCCGTCCACCGCGTCGGCAAGTGCAGGTCGTTGTACTCGACGCGACTCATGGCACCGTCGGGCGCGGTGACGGCGACGAGGTCGCCGGCGGCGTCCCACCCCCAACGAGTCGTGCGGCCGAGCGGGTCAGTACGGGAAAGCAAGTGGTCGTAGCGGTCCCACTGCTGGATGGTGGTGTGCCCGAGCGGGTCGGTGATAGCGATGATCTGACCGTGCCGGTTGGCGCGGTAGACCGTGGAGTTCCCGAGCGAGTCGGTGTACGTGACGGTGCTACTGCCATCCTCCTGCATGTCCCCGTATGCCACACGGGAGTTGAGGATGCCGTCGGTGCCGCGGGTCTCGATCACCCGGCCGGCGCTGTCGTACGTGTAGGTGAACTCGGTGTCGTTGGAGTCCCGCCAGCCGGTGACGCGGTGGGCGGTGTCGTACGTGAAGTGCGTCGCGGCGTCGACCGCGTTGTGCACCTCGGTCAGGTCCCCGGCGTCGTCGTAACGGAAGGAACGTATCCGCACCGGCTCGTCGTCGGTGAGTATCGACAGCCCGGTGACGAGGCCCTGTTCGGCGTCGGAGTCGACCCGGACCCGGTAGCCGCCGCCGTGGGTGACGGTGAGCGGCATGTCGTCCTCGTCGCGTTCCACGGTGACGGAGTTGCCGTTGCGGTCCTCGAGGCCCACCAGCCACCACACCTGGTCCGCCGAGGCGGCGGGTTCGAAGTGACGTATGAGACCGCTGTGCGGGTCCTGCACCGTCAGGACGTAGCTGCTGCCGCGCGTGACATAGGTGAGCGGCAGCCGTACGCCCTCGGCCGGGCCGACCCGGTCGCCGGGCAGGTCGGGCAGGCGCGGATAGGCGAGCGCGGAGCCGTCCTCGCGATACCACCAGTACCCGCCCAACGCCTCGTCCTTCTCCAGGCGTTCGTCGAGCGTGGCGGCCCACGACGGTCCGAAGGAGCGTCCCGCGACGTAGCCGGACAGGTGGGTGCGGCGCAGCACCAGCGGCAGTACGCCGGGCAGGTCCACATCGGTCTGGGCGAGGATCATCTGGCCGCTGGCCATGTCGATCGGGTCGCCGCACGTCTCCTTGGCCTCCAGCTCGCGGGCCTGCTGGGACAGCTTCGACGAGTCGATCTTGAGGCCGTCGTCGGGCTTGCGGCCGGATGCGGGACCGGCGCCGTGCCCCGAACCGCCGCCCGCGTCGCCCTTGTTGACGTGGATGCCGTGGGCCCGCTTGCCGATCTCGATGTCGTTGTGCTTGTGCAGTCGGGAGGTGGCCTTCACCCGGTCCGGCACGGTCTCCGTGACGTGCTTGGCTATCTTGCCCAGGGCCTTCTCCGAGCCCTTGAGCGCGCCGTGCAGCACGCTGTCGAAGGCCTTGGTGAACGGATCGCGGCCCTTGCTCCGCCCGAACGCCCCCCTGGCCCGGTTCAGCGGCGAGGACGAGGCCAGGTGCAGCTCGCTGCCGTGCCGCGAGACCTTGCCCGCGCCGTCCTCGAACTCGACATGGTCGATCTTGGTGCTCTTCTGGGCGCCCCCGGTCCCGCCGCCGTCCGAACCGCCGGCCGAGGCGAGCTGCATCCCGCCGTGACCGCCGTGTCCACCGTGGCCGCCCTTGCCTCCGGCGGCGGGCGGCATGTGGAACGCTCCGTCGACCAGGTCGAGCACCATGTCCTCGACCATTGCCTCCAGTTTGGCGTTGATCGGCTCGGTGATCTTGGCCAGGACCTCGTCGACGATGCGGTCCACGGCCTCGTCGATGATCCGCTTGATCGCCTGGCGCATCGCCGTGACCTCGGCGGCGCCGATCAACGCGGACAGACCGCCTGTCGCCACCGCGAGCCCGGCCGAGATGCCCACCGAGGCCGCCATCGCGGCCAGTTCGATCTCGGCCTTGGTCTTCATCCCGAAGATGATGTCCGCGAGCACGTCACAGGCATCGGCGAACAGGCGTGCAAGTTCCGGGAGTTTCTCGAGGTGGCTCGCCTTGACCTGGTTCCAGTGCTTCTCCATCGCATCGACGGCCCAGCCTTCCGAGGACGACAGGATCCGCGAGACCGCCTTGTGCGCGTCGCCGCCATGGCCCTCGAACTTGTCGGCGAAGTCCCGCATGGCATCGGCCATTTCGCGGTAGTCGTCCTCGTCCACGTTCGGGAACTTGATCCCGATGAAGTCCAGGACGTCGTCCAGCCAGCCCGGGATCGTGTATCCCATCCCCGTTCCTCCCCGTCGCCTTGCATACGCTCGCGGAATCCAAGATCACGCGTTGCGGCTGAGAACACTAGTGGGTGGTGGTGACACCCGTGCAAGCGCGCCTACGTTGTGTGCGTCAGCACTGGGCAAGTGTCCATAGAGCCTCGTCGGCTGCCATGTCGCCGGCGGTGCGGTGGAGCACCCGGCCAAGGACAGGCTCTCGCCACACCATTGGGAATCAGTAGCCAGCCTGGGCAGGTCTTTGCTGAACTCATGGCCCGGTGGAAGCCAAGGGACGGTCGTGAGGCTGGCGCACCGGGTCGGTCCAAGCTGTGGCGGGTGACCGTGTGGTGAAGGCCGCGTGGGGGAGTTGTCGCATATGGTCAACGCGCGTAGCGAACCGTGCCAGGACTGCGGTTTTCTCGTGTGAGCATCTCCAACCCCCCACCCTCCTTGGAGACTTCATGCGCCGCGCCGTCTACGGCCTACCCGCAACCACCCTGCTCCTGATAGGCATCTGCGCCGCCCCGGCCCTCGCGGAGCCGCCCCCGCCACCCTCGACGGCAACCGCACGCACAGAGCTGGCCGCGCTCACCGTGGCCACCCCGCATTCGATGGACGGCTACGCCCGGGACAAGTTCGACATCTGGTCCACCCAGCCGGACGGCTGCACCACCCGCCAGGCCGTCCTGGCCCGTGACGGCAAAGACGTGCAGGACAAGCCGGGCAGCTGCCAGCCCTCCAGCGGTTCCTGGTACTCCGTCTACGACGACACCACCGTCACCAACGTCGCCCAGGCCACCATCGACCACATGGTCCCCCTGGCCGAAGCCTGGCGCTCCGGCGCCGACACCTGGACCACGGACCAGCGCAAGAACTTCGGCAACGACCTCAACGACCCCCAGCTGCTGATCGCCTCGGAGTCCGCCAACTCCTCCAAGTCCGACAGCGGGCCGGCCGAATGGAAGCCCACCAACCACGCCTTCTGGTGCACCTACGCCAAGGACTACACGCACATCAAGTCCGTCTGGAAGCTGACCACCACGGACGCGGAGAAGTCGGCGCTGTCGACCATGCTCGACACCTGCACCAACTAGTGCTACGACCGGGACGGTTCACCGGGGAAGCGTGCCAAGTAGTCTCCTGATCATGACTGCTGCCGAAGTTCTCGTCTCCGTGCACAAGTTTGACGGCCACCTGCATTGGCATCATCCGATGGTCCGTCTTGGTGAGGACGAGTACGGAGTGTGGCTGGGTGCGCGTGTCGGTACGGTCTACAGCAAAGGCGGGGTGGGCCCGGTCTACGCGACCGAGGAGCCGCGGGTCATGCTCTTTCCGCGCGATGTCTGGTGGACCGCGCTCTTCCAGGCGGCTCCTGCGCGCCTGGATGTCTACTGCGATGTCACCACGCCGTCCCAGTGGCCGAACCCGGCAGAGGTCACCATGGTCGACCTGGATCTCGATGTGTGTCGGATACGGGCGACGGGTGCCGTCTTCATCGATGACGAGGACGAGTTTGCCCGTCATCAGGTCCAGTACGGTTACCCGCCGGACGTGGTAGCGCAAGCCACTGCGACAGCCGAGTGGCTCAAGGCAGCGCTGCGAGACAGCGCAGAGCCTTTCAGCAGCCAGTGCCACATGTGGCTTGACATGGTCGGATAGAAGCTGTGCGAGAACCTGGGATTCGAGGGTGCTCCATACGTGGCTGCTGTGCTTGCTGTTGAATGAGCTGAATGAGTGAGGCTGCTCTGCGACTTCGTCAGGCCGTCCGACGTATCCAGGACGCCACCCGTGAACGTGCCACCACGGGCCGTGGCCCGGAGGAAGCTGACGACGTCGTCGGCACGTTCGCCACGGACGGAGCGCTCGGCTTCGATCCGTTCCCTTTCCTTCGGGCTCTGCATGAGGCCGGTTCGCATGCGGTGGTCATAGGTCAGGTCGCCGGCATCATGCACGGCTCGACAGAGCTGACCGGCGACCTCGACCTGCTGTAGGACGGCACGCCCGAGCAGGCGCGCGTCCTGCGCGAGGCCCTGACCACCACGGGCTGCACGGACCTGCCCGACCTCGACCGGCCTACCAGGTGACTGGCGCCGACGGTGACCTGTGCACACCCGACCTGCCCTGGGGCGACATGGACATCACCCCCTGCCTGGCCCGGGCGGTGAGCACCCACGACCCGGCGGGCTTCACCATCCGCTACGCCGCCCTGGACGACCTGATCCGTATGAGGCGATCCCTAGGCCGTCCCAAAGACCACCGTCGCGCGGACGAACTCGAGCGCTTGCGCCCCTGAGGGGCTGCGCGAGAATCTTCGTGACGTGGGCCGGGCGGCGTGGAGCAGACCCGGCAGCGGCCGCGATACCGCCGAAGACCCAAGCATCCTTCACGTCTCCTCCGTCAAGCCGTCACTTTCCAGACACTTCCTGTGTAAGCTCCTGGCGCTCCATTCGCACCACTGAGGGGGGATTCCTCATGCGTACCCGCTACGCCCTGGCGGCCGCCGTCACCGCCGCCCTGACTGCCATGCTCACCGCCGCACCGGCACAGGCCACCGAGTACACCTCAGCCCTGAAGATCAAGGGCGTGCAGTACAACGCACCCGGCCCGGACTCCAACCGGTGCTCCGGAGGCAACACCAAGGACGAGTACCTGACGATCAAGAACTACTCGCGCAGCACGACCGTCAACCTCAAGGGCTACGTCGTCAAGGACGCCACCGGCAACCACTTCACCTTCCCCACCAACCACTACCTTCAGCCCGGCGACTACGTGAAGCTGCGCGGGGGCCACGGCACCGATTCCGACGCCCACAACGTCGTCTACCGCCAGAACTGCAACTTCATCTGGAACAACGACAAGGACACCATCTACCTGTACAAGCCCTCTGGAGCCCACGCCGACACCCACTCCTACACCAGCCACGGCTCCGACCCGGACGGCAACGGCTACATCACCTACCACGGCTGACCACACCCCACCCATGACGAACAGCCGGCCATACCGCCAGGCGGGGCCGCACCCGTGCGGCTGCAGCGACTGGTCGCCGTAGCCGCTGGCCGCTTGGACGCGCCGAGGTGGCAGTGGCCGGCCATGAACCTATGACTCAAGATCGGGGCGACGAGGCCGGGCAGCGCTCGCCCGGGATGGCGGTGTACTGGCGTTCGGCGACTTCGACAGTCTCGCCAGCGCTCTCGCGTTACGGACCGTGCGAATCGTCCTGGCCTGCTACGAGGCCGACTGGGGCCGGGAGGGCCATGGCCGACTGGCGCCAACCGCGATGGCGCAGTGTACCTTCGCCCGCCGGCCAGGGTGGCGCGGATGACGAGGATAAAGTCGGCCCTCCGATGTCACCACCAGCGTGACCGCAACGGCAAGGAACGACAGTGAGCAATCCACGAGTTGAACTCGGAGCGCCGCAAGCGGTCGCCTTCTTCGACGTCGACGGCACTCTCGTCCCGGGGACCTCCTCGGCGATCTTCCTGGCCGAGAAGCTCGGCCACGCAGACCAGGTAGCCGAGGCCGAAGCTGCGTGGGACGCGGGGCTCGTCACCGCCCGGTACGTGGAGGAACTCGATGCACGCGGCTGGGCCGGTACGAGCGAGATTCAGGTCCGCAAGTGGCTGACGGAGCTCCCCCTGGTGCAAGGGATCGCGGAGGCCGTCGACTGGTGCCGGGATCATGGTGTGGTACCCGTCCTCGCGACCCTTGCCTGGCGTCCGGTGGGCTCCTACCTGTGTGAAATCTTCGGGTTCGAGGACGCCTGCGGCCCCCGGCTGGAGACACAAGACGGTGTGTTCACCGGGAGGGCGCTCGACTCCTACGACGACTACGTGAAGAGAGACTTCGCCCATCGGGTCGCGACTCGCCATGGCCTGTCGTTGGACCTATGCGTGGCTGTTGGTGACAGCAGGTCTGACCTTCCGCTCTTCGACGATGTCGGCTGCGCGATCGCCTTCAACGCGGATTCGAAGGCGCGCTCCCGCGCGTACGCTGTCGTCGACAGCGGCGATATCCGTGACGTTCTGCCGGTGCTGAGCGAATGGGTCTCTCGGTCGCCCGTCTAGCTTCGGCCTTTCATCAGAGCTGACCAACGGTTGAGTCGCGGGCACCGGTATGCCCCATGACCTGCTGCAATGCTCTGACCGCCGCCACCGATGGCGACTGATGCTCGGCACTTGGTGGGTGACGTGCCGGTCCGCCCTCTGGAACGCTATGCGGCGTGGATGCTTCGCAACTCGCCGCCGAGGACTATGCGTCTGCCGATCGTGCGCAGCAGCTTCTGGCAGACCGATTCAACGGTGCTCCGAGCCTCTATCGTCAGATGAAGTCCTGGGAGGACTTGGTGATAAATGTCGAGAAGGGCTTCGACACCACGTGGATCTGGGAATACCACAGCGACCTGGCCTGCCGCGACTGGCTCCACGACGCCTTGCCGATCCTCACTCCGGCGATGCAGATGCTCTGCCAGAGGCGAATAGAAGAGTTGGATGCCCGCTACCGGGCCGCAACGGGGCCGGCCAAAGAGCTGAATACGCCGGTGACCCGACGGTCCGCGCGGGACCGGTGGTGGCATGACCGCTACCCGCTGCTGATCGATCATGACGAGGACACCCCGCTGCCGCCGTCCTGGTCGCCGGCGCCTACGCGCATCGCCTGAGTGCTTGTCCGCCACCTGGTCAGCTCAACAGGAAATGCCTCTGACCTGGGACGATAGGGCTACTCTGGAGTCCATGTCGTCGCAGGAAAGAGCACTCTCCAGGTGAAGAAGGGCAGCTGGTCGTACCCCTCTGTCTACGTTCAGGGCAACGGCCGGGCGTGGTCTCGCAGGGCGGTGCGGTGCTGATGGCGGAGACGGCCCAGCGGATCGGCTTGGACACGGCGTTGTCAGCAGCGCTGGCACCGTCGCGCAAGCTCAGGGCGGTGCACGATCCGGGCAAGGTCCTGCTGGACCTCGCTCTGGCGACCGCATTGGGGGGTGACTGTCTGGCGGATGTGGCGATGCTTCGGGCCGAGCCGGAGGTTTTCGGGCCGGTAGCTTCCGACTCGACCGTCTCTCGCCTCATCGATTCCCTGGCTGCGGCCGGGCCCGGGGCCCTGGCGGCTATACGGCGGGCCCGGGCCGAGGTCCGCGAGCGGGTGTGGAGGCTGGCCGGGCACCAGGCCCCGGACACCGGCGGCGAGGTGGTCGTGGACATCGACGGGGTGCTCGTTCTTGCGCACTCCGAGAAGGAGGACGCGGCCGCGACCTGGAAGAAGACCTTCGGGCGCCATCCGCTCGACGCGGGTGGTGACCTTGTGGTGGGAGGTGTGTGTTCCTGCTTGCAGGGCGGGAGTTCGGCCTGGCCTTCTCCCACGGCGGCAGGGTGCCCGCCCACCGCTTGCGCAGGGCAGCTACAGGAACAGGCCTTTCGAGCTCGTCAGGATCGACAAGCCGGCCGAGGTGCGCGCCAGCCCCGTTGCCTGCGTGGGCACGACTACGTGATGTGGGGCCTGAGTTCGGCGGCCGCCTTCGGCCTGCCCCACTTGCCGTTGTACGCCCACCACTCGCTGGTCTGGTGGAAGTTGGTGCCGCTGCCCGGGGCGAGGTAAACGGGCTTGGGCTCGTTCCCGTCGGTCAGGACGGCTCCCGCGAAACCGTCGTGGGAGTTCCCGAACTCCTCGCTCATCCACGCCATGAAGACCTCCCTGCCGATCGCCGGACACGCCGTGCCCACCACTCGTGACGTCATGCTTCCAGCCGAGAGCGCAGGCCATGGCCGGAACTAATTGAAACGCCCCGGAAGCCTGGCCGCCGCCGACAAGACCCTGCTCACCGCGAAGCGATCATTGTCACCGGGAGGCCGGGCACACCCACGCCGGTAGACCGGCGAACACAGGTCCTCGCAAAGCCGGGAGTAGCCCCGGGAGAGGTTCGGGCCCGACCCTGGCGGTAGGACGGTCCTCGAGCGGGGGAGCATATGCCCGAGTGTCACGCTTTCGTGAGGGGTCGTCATGGGTTCCATCCGCCGCGCCGTGCCGCCGGTGCTGCTCGCCTGTCTGCTGTTGGCGGGTTGTTCGTCGGGTTCGCTCTCCGACTCGGAGAGATCCGGGAAGAACGGGAGTCCCCCGGCCGGGCCGTCGGGTGCCGCTGCGCCCACGGGTTCGGCGGGGCAGGAAATCGCGGTGGGTGCCGGGCCGCAGACGACGTACACGGTGCAGCAGCAGCCGCCGGCGGGCAGCTGTCACTACCGGTACGAGAACGGGGAGCCGCTGGAGGACACCAAGTGCACGCCGGGTGCGATCTCCCCGGCTGTCACGCAGGCGAATCTGAAGTCGACGATCTGCCGCAAGGGCGGCTACACCGGGGACATCCGGCCGCCGGAGTCGGTCACCCGCAAGGAGAAGGTGCTGAACGCCGCCTCCTACGGCTACACCGGACGTCTCAGGGACGCGGAGTACGACCACCTGATCAGCCTTCAGCTCGGGGGAGATCCCAACGACTACCGCAACTTGTGGGTGGAGCCCGCGGACCCCGGCCACAAGCCGGGAGTGGGTGTGAACAACAAGAAGGACCCGGTGGAGACGAAGCTCCACACCGCGGTCTGCAACGGCAAGGTCCCCCTGGCCGCCGCTCAGCACGCCATCGTCACCGACTGGACCACCGCGCTCAGCAGCCTCGGCCTCGGCTGAGCACGGGAGGTTCGGTCCCGTCGTCGTATGCGCCCGGTCCGGTTCGGTTCACCACCATTACGGGAACAATTGTCGACGCCGGCTGCGCCGCATCCGGGCACAGGAACCCCCTAGGGCGCGGGCCCCGGACTGTTGGTCCAGTGGGGTCGTTCAGGGTCGGTGAGGCGTTAGCTTCTGGTTTAACGTCTGCTGCCATCTTCGGCTAAGGGCTGTCCCGTAACGATCTTGGGGGCGGGGGCAAGGTGTCTGTTGCTGCACTATCTGTTTGCCTATCCGGCGAGTGTGAGGTTGTGCAGGCGGGCGATGCCGAGCATGGCGTGATGGACGCCGTCGCCTTTGAGTCGGCAGTCGCGGAGGATCTTCCAGCCCTTCATGCGGGCGAAGGTGTGCTCGACGCGGGCGCGGACCTGTTTATGGGAGCGGTTGTGTTCCTCCTTCCAGGCTGGAAGTTCCTCTCCTTTGCGGCGCCGATGCGGGATGACGAGGCCGGTGCCTTGATAGCCGCCGTCGGCGATGGTGATCGTGTTGCCGACGGCGGCCTTGGCGCCGGATTCCTCCCAGCCGCGTGAGTCGTGGCGGTTGCCCGGCAGGGGCCGGCCGACGACCACGACCAGGTGGGTGTCGGCGTCGATGACCACCTGATGGGCCGTGGAATAGCGGTAGTTCTTCGACTGCTCGGCCACCGCATGGTCGCGGGTGGGCACGAGGGTGCCGTCGACGATCAGGACGGTGTCCTTACTGAACCGCTTGCGCGGCTGCAGCGCGAGCAGTGGCCCAAGATGGTCAATGATCCGATCTGCCGCCGACTTCGAGACACCGAACAGCGGAGCGATCTGGCGCATGGTCAAGTTCGTCCGCCAGTACACCGTGACCAGCAGAATTCGGTCCTCGAGCAGGAGCCCCCAGGGCCGTCCGCGGTGGAGCTCGGCCGCGGTCTCGCGCCTCACAGCGGTCACCAACTTGCCGAAGCAGCGTGGGCTCAGCCCGGTGAACGGGGCTATCCAGGACGGCTCCGACGCCGTGATCACACCAGCCACACGAAGATCATCTCAGCCGTGGCCAGCCGTTCGTGAGCAGGTTCAACTGCCGCTCAGGGGTGAGTCCCATGCGGGATCGTGCCACGATCTGTTCGTCAAGCGAGCGAGTAGATAGTCCGCCGTGCTGGAAGCGGTGTCCTGCGGCGCCCCGACCGCGATGAGGGCGGTGCTGACCCTCGCAGAGGCACCCTCCGAAACGTCCGGATCGCCCAGGAGGGGCAGGATCAGCAGGAGGCGGGCGGCGCAGTCGTCGACCCCGGCGGCCCCGGGTGCTGGATTGTCCGCGATCCTCACAAGGTCCTGCCACGTCAGCCCGGTTCCTGACAGTTCCCCTTCCCAACCGGCGATCCGTTGCACGCCGCCTTGGCCTTCGGGGACGAGCAAGAAGTCGGTGCCGTAGTCGCCGACCAAGTTGCGGTAGACCACGACGATTCCGGGGCCACCCGAGGCCGGCACCCGGAACACAGGCCACCAGTCGGGGTCCATGAGGGTCTCGGACAAGGCTTCAGCATCAGCGCCATCATCGCCGAACCACTCCGGGGTGGGACGCTCAACGCCCGTCCCGCCAGCGCAAATCTCCAGTAGGTAGTTCGACCAGAACCCGGGGCGAGTCAGCAGAGACTCCCCGGCAGCCAACGGGCCGTCGTCGTATCCCTCGATCAGCATCCCGCAAGCCTGTCACCTGCCGCTGATCAAGCTCGCACCGGGGACAGGAGCAAAGGCCCATCCGTTACGGGACAGCCCTTAGCTGAGCGTGAAGATCTGTCGGCGCATCGTCAATTTGCGGTGACACACCGAGGTCACGGCGCATTGCGGTCCTCATGGCCCGGAGCATGCCCCAGATCTCTGCCTGAGCCCGGGCCGCAGTGGCCAGCGTCTCCCCTGGTTCGGGCTCCCCTCGCTCAAGGCGTTTCACCTGGCCATAGACCTTGTTCAAAGCCTGGTTGACTGCGCTTGCGCGTGCGAGCACCGCGTCGGGGGCGATCATCTGTGCTTCGGAGTATCGATCGCGATGGGCTCCCTTCGCTTCATCGAGTGCACCTCTGTCGGATTCCTCGATACTGCGTTCCCGCATCACGTGCAGATGGTGGTTGAGCGCCGTGGTGAACTGACGTGCATCCCGATTGAGCTCCGCGTAGCAGGTACGTCGGAGATGAAGGTTCTCGCGGCTCTCCTCGTGACCGCGAACCAGTTCTATCTCCCGACGTTTTGCCCGCTCGGACGCACGTTGGGTAAGGAACGATGCCCCAAGCGTTCCAGCCACACCTGTCACAGCGATGATCACAGAGCCGAGATCCACAGACCCCCCCGAAGCCGTTTGTGATCCCATCACCGTTGGTCTCTGGCGGACTGTCAAGAGACCAGGTCGTTGATGCGCCGGGGTTTGGTGCCAACCTTGTGGTGGATGAGGCGGCTGTAGGCCTTGCCGGTCGCGAGGACTCAGCCCCCGTCATGGCAGGTGGCTGGGTGTCGGTTCTTCGAGCCCGGCGGGCGGCCGGGACCGGGACGGGACGGTTTCGGTGCACCGGCTGGGGAGCCGGTCTTCACACGCAGGTTTCTGAACCCCCTCCGGACGCGGGCGGGCGTCACCTGTCGGCCGCCTTCGAGCTGCGCAGCCGCGGCTTGGTCCACCCAAGCGTCTGCTTGAACAGGCGAAACGTGTGCTCCAGATCGAATCTACGAAGGAACGACTGCCAGCAGCGGTCGACGTCTGCGACGGTGGCACCAGTACCGGACCACCACAGCCAGACCGACTTGTTCAGCCCCCCGCTGGGCAGCTTCTCCACGGTCAGCCGGATCACGGTGCCCTCGATGACGGGCAGCGGTCCGTCGTGGTCGATCCACGCCGCGCGCCGGGTCAGCCTCGGGTGCAGCCGGTCCCACGCCTGCGCGGCTGCCTTCCCATAGACCACTGCGGCGTCATCTCCATCAACGGCCCCAGCTACCGCCTCAAGAACCGGCTCGCTGCCATCGAACGAGACCGCGACGACGCAGCCTGAGCCACCACCGCGTCAGATCAGTCATCCGAAGCAAAGATCAACGTTCTTGTCGATGCACACACGAAGCACGGCTGAAAGCCGCCGGGCGTCCTCGATGTGACTCTCCACGCCTGCATCGAGAGGTTCCGACACCCACCGCCCGAGGATCGCCTCCAACCTGGGGCGAACAGCGGCGCAGTCCTGGGGGGACAGATCCTTGCTGTGATCGTCTGGATGATTGAGGAACGGTTCCAGCTCGGTTGAGACCTCTGTCCATGGCCGGTCTCCGCCGAAGCCGATCATCTCGCCGAGGACGAAGCCTTCAACATGAGCCAGCTGGCGACGGAACTGAGCGAAGCCTCCATACGAGAAGCAAGCGTCCGGTCCATCGATGTCACCGTCACCGGGAAACAGACACAGCCCCATGGCACCCCTTCTTTCTGGATGCACATGATCGGCGCCTGCGGGCATTGATGGCAACGGGGTATCGGGCGGCCTGCCGCACTGACCGTCAACTCGCCGAGCCTGGTGCAGATATCCCCGTACGCCGTGGAGCACTCAACGGAGTACGGGGATACACGGCCTGGCGCCGTCTGCGGGACTGGACGGAGGCTGGTGTCTGGCCCCGCCTGCACGAGATCCTTCTGGCTGAGCTGCGGGCAGCAGGCCTGCTGGACATGGATGATGCGGCTATCGATGCTTCACGCGTCAGGGCCTTGAAAGGGGGCTCACGTTGGGCCTTCGCCGATCGACCGTGGCCGCCCGGGTTCCAAGCACCACGTGATCGTCGATCGCCGAGGCACCCCGCTTGCTGTCTCGCTGACCGGCGGAAACCGCCACGATGAAACAGTCCCGGCACGGCCGCTGTCTGACGGCAGCGGATGGTGCCAATGCGGTCCGTGGGTCAGGTGGCCGAAGGGATGCGCGCGGCGAGTCCACGGGCCAGCCGTCGCGCCGTCCCTGCCTGGTCGCCTGTCTCTTTCCCGAGCTGCAGCAGGATCGCCAGCACCCCGTGCGTCTCATCAAGGGTCAGAACAGACAGGCCCTCCACGGTGGCCTCAGCCGGAGCGACGTCGACGTGGCGAACTCGAAGACCTCGTCGAGGCAGGCATCATCCACGCGCCTCCAACCGAATCTTCTGTGCTCCGGTTACGCGTGATCGTGCTCGGGCCTACGCCCTTGGTTGCGGCGCTGTGGTGCCGGCCGGGTCGATTGGGGATCGCTCTGATCGCGGCCCGGATCGTTGTCATGCTGTCGAACAGACACAGCGTGTGGTTTGTCGGCGGTCACACAGTTCTCCACTTACGACTGCTCGAGCGTCACGTAATCCCCCACCCCCGCAATCAGGGCTCCCCATGGGGACGGCGGACGTCAACCGTGCCGGTGTCGGTTCCCGGCGTGGTGGGGCGGTGTGGCATCGCTGACAGTCGGAGGAGGCTACCCGTGATGCCTTCTGGTGCGGGCCTGCTGCAGTTTGCGGGTGAAGCGGTGCATGTGGGGGTCGAGCAGCTCGGCCGGCTCCTTGAGTACCTGCTCGTCGGTAAGCCACCGGATTGCGTTGAACTCGCCTTGGTCGTAGGAGGTGATGGTGTGGGCGTCGGCATTGAGGAGGTACCAGAGGGATACGTCTGTGTGCGGGCCCTGTCCCCGCGTTCGGGTGACGGTGAGGAAGAGGGGATGCTCGCCGGTGACGGGCGATGCCATGGCCTCGATGCCCAGTTCCTCATGGCATTCGCGGACCACCGTGGCCCACGGGTCCTCACCCGGCTCGACGTGTCCTCCGGCCGGCAGCCACAGGCCCGCCTTGCGGTGCGCGACGAGCAGCAGCTGCTTGCTCGTGTTGTCAAGGACGACGAAGTAGCTCACCAAGTGCATCGCCGGGACATCCGGTTTGCGTGCCCGGTAGAGCGGGGCTCCGCCAGCGATCCACTGTGTGGCGGTCTCCAGATGGGTGCGCTCCAGGTCGTCCCACGGTTCGATGGCACCGACCAGCTCGAGAAGGCGGGCACGCGGCTGCTCGTCAGGGGCGGTGAGTAGGTGGTCAGTTGAGGTCATCTGCGCATGCTGGCAGGAGCCACTGACAACCGTGCTCGACGGACGCCATCCACCGTAAATTACGTGTCCAACGCCCCGGGGAATCGCGTGACCGTTGATGTGGTTGTCCGGCCGTCACATGGTCGAGGTATTTGTCCTGTGCCGTACCAACGTTGATCTGCCCTCCGCGCATGGCTGTGATGGAGGCTTCGGGGTGGGGTGTTCGAAGATCTCGTAACCGCGTCCCCGTGGGTGTGAAGGACGAACCATACCGAGTTTGGCAGGTCCCCCAGGACGCCTTGCGCGCGCTGTTGATCATGTCCTGTCTGCGTGTTGGGGGTGTCTTCGTCCTGCTGGTCCGGCCTGTGTGTTGTTTCTGTGAACGTCCTGCTTTACGTGTAAGGGCTCGGTGGCTGAAATTCATCTGTGCAGGTCAGGGTGATACTGGACTTGACGCGTGATCAGTCTCACAGTCGATTGACTGCTCCTGGTAACCGGATCTTTACTTTGCGGGACCTTTACAAGATTCATACTCGGGGGGATTCGGTGAAGGCTGAGCGGGCTGGTGTGACGCCGGCGCGGAGGGGACGAAGAGCGCGCGTCTGCCTGTGGGGTGGTGTCGCCGCCGCGCTCGTGCTGTCGGTGCTGCCTGGGGCGTCTGCTGTGGCGGCCCTTCCGATGTCGACGACCACTGCGGGGGAGACCGGGGCGGTGGATGAGCCCACCGCTTCAGCTCGGGCCCAGGCGTCGGGTGAGCCGGTGGAAGTGACGGCGGACCGTACCGAGTACTCCACGACCAAGGCGAATCCGGACGGTTCGTTCACGCTGACGCAGTCCACGACACCACAGCGGGTGAAGGAAGAGGACGGCGGCTGGGGTGCGGTGGATCCGGTGCTGGAGCGTCGTGCTGACGGCCGGTTTGCTCCCAAGGGTGCTGTGGTGGACCTGTCCTTCTCGGGCGGCGGTTCGGGGTCGGACATGATCCGTCTGGGCAAGGACGGGCGGTCGATCACGCTGGGCTGGTCCGGGAGCCTGCCGGAGCCGACTCTTGATGGTGCAACGGCGACCTATGCGAACGTGTTTGACGGTGTGGATCTGCAGCTGACGGCCACGGCCGAGAGCTACCGGGAAGTCCTGGTCGTCAAGACACCCGAGGCGGCGCAGAACCCTGCCCTGGAGCAGGTCAGGCTCACCGCATCCGGGGATGGTCTGTCCGTGGTGCCGGGTGCCGGCGGAGGCTTGCGGGCCATCGACGACGACGGCAATGCCGTCTTCCGTGGCCCGGCGGGCCAGATGTGGGACTCCGCCGGTGACAGCGAGTCAGGCCCGCAGACACAGCTGATGCGCACCGACACCCCCGTGCCCGCAGAGGGCCAGGCGCAGGACGACCCATCGCAGCCGGGGGAAGGCGATACCACTGCGGTGCTGCCGGTCAAGGTCGATGAGGGCGCGGTCGCCGTGCACCCCGATCTGGACCTGCTGCGCGGCAAGGACACCGTCTACCCCGTCTACATCGACCCGTCGGTCGGCCTGGGCGTCTCGGAGCGCACGAAACTGTCCTCCGACGGCGACAAGTTCTGGATGTTCGACGGTGACAAGGGCGTCGGCAAGTGTGGTGTCGCGGACGGCTATTACTGTGGTGGTGGCTACGTCGACCGTATGTACTTCGAGTTCGCGCCCACGAAGCTGGCCGGCAAATACGTGCTGGACGCCACCTTCCGCGCTCACGAGACGTGGTCGTTCAACTGTGATCCGCACTGGGTGGACCTGGTGCGCACGGACAACATCTCCGAGGGCACCCGGTGGCCCGGTCCCAAGCAGCTGGACCTGATGGGCGACAAGTACGTTGCGGCGGGCCGCGGAACCTTGTGCAGCCCCGACCAGCCGGATGCGTGGGTGGAGTTCAACGACAACCCCGATGAGCCGGACGAGAACCTGAAGAGCACCGTCCGTTCCTTCGCGGACGGCAAGATCAGCCGGCTCACGCTGATGCTGCGCGCCAAGGATGAGAGTGACCCGCGCGCCTGGAAGCGCTTCGACGACAGCGCTGAGCTGTCGGTGAACTTTGCCTACAAGCCGGGTGTGCCCACCGACGTCGGCATCATCCCGGGCAGCGGCACCACGGGCTACTGCAACAAGTCGTCATCCGATCCGCTCGTGGTGACGCGTAAGGACCCGATGGTCCAGGCCCGCGTCCAGACGCAGGTCGAGTCCCACAAGGGCAGCGAGGAAGGCGCGCTTCAGGCCGAGTACGTGGTCGAGCGTGGTGATGATGCGTCCTGGCATCAGGTGTGGACCGGGCATTCGCCTGACAGCGGCTGGGACCCGGACGGGACGTTGGAGAAGCTGCGCACCAGCGACCGCGCCGATGGGGGCTTGTACCGTTACAAGGCGCGCACCCAGTCGCACTGGTCCTATCACGACAAGAGCGGCGACCTGTGGTCCTCCTACAGCCCCTGGTGCTACTTCAAGATCGACTCGTCGGCGCCGAAGGCACCCCGCATCACCGCGGGTTCCCCGTACACGGAGTGCACAGCGAACCTCTGCGAGGGCAAGGGCGGCCCCGGCATTGCCGGATCGTTCACCTTCGAGCCGAACACGGCCGACATCGACTCCGCTGGCCATACCGACATCACCGCCTACAAGTACAAGCTGCTGTCCACACCGACCAAAACGGCCTACGGAACCACGAAGGACGGCGTCAAGGTGGACAATGTGACGCCGCCACTGTCGGGCACGCAGGTGCTGTCGGTATGGGCCATCGACGTCCATGACCGAACGGGAACACCTCAGGAGTTTGCCTTCAAGGTGTCGCCCGCCCAGGAAGCGGTGGGCCGCTGGCACCTGAACGACGGCACCCCGGGCTCGGACGTCATGAAAGCCAAGGACACAGCCACCGAAGGCACGCGCCACGAAGCCACCCTGGTGGGTGAGGCGGGAACCGGCTGGTCGACCCGCGCCCGGCGCGGCGAGTTGGACAACTCGCTGCGCCTGAACGACAACACCCCCGATCCCGCCCAGCAGACCGGCTACGCAACAACCTCGACACCGGCGATCAACACGCAGGACTCCTTCACCGTCTCGGCCTGGGTACAGCTGTCGAACGCCTCCGCCAACCGGGTGGTGCTGTCCGAGCCCGGAACTGACGGCAGCTCGTTCGCCCTGTACTACTCGGCCTCGTACAAGAAGTGGGTGTTCAACCGGACGGACAAGGACCAGAAGACCCCCGTCTACATCCGTTCGCTCGCGGACCACGACAACCCGCCGTTGAACGTGTGGACACACGTGGCCGGGGTGTTCAAGACGGAAGGCGACGACAACCTTCCCGACACGGATCCGTCCAATGACACGATCCAGCTGTTCATCAATGGCCAGCCCCAGGGCGACCCCGTCCTGCTGTCCAAGGCGGCCGCCACTTATACGCCGTGGGCGGCCACCGGTGGCCTGCAGTTCGGGCGCTCCAGGGCCGGCGGCGCCTGGGGCGACTACCACTTCGGCCTCATCGACGAGGTTGCCGTCTGGCAGCGCGCCTTGCAACCGGCGGAGGTCGTCGACGAGGCCCGGCTCCGCGAGGACGGGGTGTCTGCCACCGAGCGGGTGGCCGAGTGGGATGCCACCTCGGCCAAGGGCAGTGAGATTGCCGAGATCACGGCCTATCCGCTGCCGTCGATGAAGCTGTCGCCCAGCGGGACCACCGTGAACGAGGACGACAACGCTCTCTTCCTGGACGGCGCTAGCCAGTACGGCGCCTCCACGGGTCCGGTGGTCGACGAGACCGGATCGTTCACGGTCTCCGCCAGTGTCCGCCTGGACGCAGAGGCGCTGAAGGCCAAGCCGATCGGCTACAAGGCCCAGGTGGCAGCGCAGCGCATGGGAGGGGAGTCCTCGTGGGCCCTGTGGGTGGTCAAGCCTGGCGACGACCAATACCAGTGGAAGTTCACCCGCACCGCGGTGGACTCCGCCGGCAAGGTGACCCAGAACGCGGAAGTACCCGCCGGCGATTTCGCCCTGACCAACTCCTGGGTTCAGCTCACCGGCGTGTTCGACGCGCAGGAAGCCTGGGAGTGGACGGACCCGTCCGACGGCACCAAGACTGACACCCGCTACGGCAAGTGCCACCTGTTCGTCGGTGAGTTCGACCAGCGCGCCGACACAGACACCTTCACCACACCGCAGCAGGGCAGCGGCGAGCTGAGCCTGGGACGAGGCACGACGGCCGGCAGCACCGGCAACTACCTGCTGGGTGGCCTGCAGGAGTTGAAGATCTGGACGGGAGCCATGAACGCCGACCAGGTGCGCTCCCAGATCCTGGTCAGCCCCGACAGCGTCTGAACAAGCGCCACGACGGTCGGCCCGCTCACCGAGCGGGCCGACCTGGCAGCGGTGCCTACGCCCCCATTGCTTCTTTGCCCTGCATCCCCCGTTCCCAACGGCACGCACCCGGCCGGGACCCCCCGGGCGCCTCGTAGGAAGAACCCATCATGAATCCCTTTGGCATACCCCGACCTCCAGCAGGTCGCGGGCCTGGGCCCAGAAAACGCTGGTCGCGGCGTATTGCCGCGGCAACCGGCCTGGCACTGTTGCCGGGGCTGCTGACTCCCGTTGCTTTCGCCGCGGACATCGACCCGCTGGGACGTCCGCACCTCAAGGCCCCGCACGCAACCAAGGTCAGGCCGTTCACCGCCAAGGTGAACAAGAAGGCCGCGGCCGAGGTGAAGAAGGCTGCCGAGGCCGACCGGGTGGCAGCCGCCCGAGCCCGCCACGACCAGCAGCGCAAGGTCACCTGGCCGACGGTCGGCAAAACGTTGCTGAGCCTCCCCACCAAGGGAAGCCGCAAGGCCAAGCCCGGCTCGCTGCCCGTCACAGTCACCGCACCCGGCAAGGGCAGGGTGGCTGATTCCGTCGCCGTAGAGGTCCTCGACCAGAAGACGGCCGCCAAGCTGGGCGTCAAGGGCGTGGTCCTCAAGCTCACTGGGCCCGACGCCGGGGGCAGAGCCCGGCTCGGCATTGACTACTCGGCCTTCGCCTCCGCCTACGGCGGTGACTGGGCCGGGCGCCTTCAACTGATGCGCCTGCCCGACTGCGCCCTGAAGGACTCGTCGGCCGCGAAGTGCCGCACGCGTATCGAGCTGGACTCGGTCAACAACCGCGAGAAGGACAGCATCGCGGCACCTGTGAGCTTCGCCTCCGGTGGACAGACGATGATGCTGGCCCTGGCGGCGGGCACGAAGTCCGGCGCCGGCACCTACAAGGCGACGCCGCTGTCCTCCTCCTCGACCTGGGAGGCCGGAGGCTCGTCCGGTTCGTTCACCTGGTCGTACCCGCTGCGGGTGCCGCCCGCAGCGGCAGGGCCCCAGCCGGACCTGTCGATCTCGTACGACTCCGGTGCCGTCGACGGTCAGACGGCGAACTCGAACAACCAGGGCAGCCAGGTCGGCACGGGCTTCGATCTCACCTCGTCCTACATTGAACGCAAGTACGGCTCCTGCGACGACGACGGCCAGGACGGCAAGTACGACCTGTGCTGGAAGTACGAGAATGCCTCGCTCGTGCTGAACGGCAAGGCCACAGAGCTGGTGCTGGACGACACTACGGGTGTTTGGCGCCTGAAGGACGACGACGCCTCCACTGTCACCCATTCCACCGGTGCCGACAACGGTGATGAAGGCTCGACCGGGATCGACGGTCAGGGTGAGTACTGGACAGTCGTCACGGGCGACGGCACGAAGTACGTCTTTGGCCTGAACAAGCTCGACGGCGCAGGTGATAGCGACCGCACCAACTCGGTGTGGACGGTGCCGGTCTTCGGCGATGACCCGGTCGAGCCTGGCTTCACCAGCGGCGACTCGTTCGCCGACCGCTCGAAGATGCAGGCCTGGCGGTGGAACCTCGACTACGTCGAGGACACTCACGGCAACGTCATGTCGTACTGGTACACCGCCGAGCACAACAACTACGACAAGCTCGGCGACGACAACACCGGCACCGACTACACCCGGGGCGGCTACCTCAAGGAAATCCGCTACGGCCAGCGCGCCGACACCATCTTCTCCGGCTCTCCGGCCGCCTCGGACAAGGTGGTCTTCAGCTACGACGAGCGCTGCCTGGCCTCCGGCACCGGCTGTGACTCACTCACCGAGGACACCCGAGACAACTGGCCGGACGTACCGTTCGACGCGATCTGCAAGGACGGCGACAAGTGCACCGGCAACGTCGGCCCGTCATTCTTCACGCGCAAGCGGCTGACGGCGATCACCACGTACGCGTGGAACGCAGCGGCCACCACGCCCGGATTCGAGCCCGTTGATGTCTGGTCGCTCAAGCAGCTGTACCTGGACCCGGGTGACACGGGTGACTCCACGGACCAGTCGCTGTGGCTGGACGAGATCAAGCACACCGGCAAGCGCGGCGCTGACCTCTCGCTCGACCCGGTCACCTTCAACCACGTCATGCTGCCGAACCGGGTCGACGGTGCAGCAGACAACATCCTGCCGCTGAACAAGCCCCGCCTGAAGACCGTCACGTCCGAGACCGGCGCTCAGACGATCGTCACCTACATGGACGCCGACTGCACCGCAGCCGGTACCAAGCCGAAGGTGGATGAGAACACCAAGCGCTGCTACCCGGTGTACTGGTCGCCCAACGGTGAGAAGGACCCGATCCTCGACTGGTTCCAGAAGTACCCGGTCTATGCGGTGTCCACCACGGACCCCTTCGGCGGCTCGGAGGCGGTGCAGCACAGCTACCAGTACACCGGTGGTGGCGCCTGGCACTACAACGAGGACCCGCTGACCCCCGCCAAGGAGCGCACCTGGTCCATCTGGCGCGGCTACCAGCAGGTCACCCACCTCACCGGCATCTCCACCGGAACGCAGAGCAAAGAGGTCACCGTCTACCTGCGCGGAATGAACGGCGACCGCGTACTCGGCTCGGACGGCAAAACCCCCGACCCCGACAATCACAAGGCCGTCGACGTCACCGGCATCAAAGCCGACAAGATCACCGACTCCGACCAGTACGCCGGCTTCACCCGCGAGTCGGTGACCTACGACGGCGACACCGAAGTCGGCGCAACCGTCAACGACCCATGGTCGAAGCGGACAGCGACACAGCACAAGTCGTACGCGGACACCGAGGCGTACTACGTACGCACCGCCGCCACCCACACCCGCACCAACATCACCAGCAAGCTCACGCCCTACGACCGCGTGCACACGGTGAAGACGACCTACGACGACGACGGCATGGCCGAGACCGTCGAGGACGAGGGCGACGACTCGATCACCGGCGACGAGAAGTGCACCCGCACCTGGTACGCCCGCAACACCAGCAATGGCATCAACTCCCTCGTCTCCCGCACCCGCACGGTCGCGGCCACCTGCGCGACCACGGACGGCTCGCTCGACCTGCCCACGGACTCCAAGCGCGCCGGAGATGTCATCTCGGACACCGCCACTGTCTACGACGACACCGCGGCCACCACCTGGTCGGCCTCGCAGACGCCGACCAAGGGCGAGGCCACCTGGACCGGCCGCGCCAAGGGGTACGGCAGTGACGGCGCTCCGGCGTGGCAGAAGGTCGCCAAGACCACGTACGACGCCCTCGGGCGTCCGCTGATCGTCGAGGACACCAACGGCCTGGCCGTGTCCTCGACCGCCTACACGCCGAAAACCACGGGCCCGCTGACGTCGACCGCGGTCTCCGACGCCAAGACGTACAAGACCACCACGGCCCTCGACTTCGCGACCGGCGCGACGGTGAAGGTCACCGACCCCAACAGCAAGGTGACCGAGAGCGAGTACGACAGCCTCGGCCGCATCACCAAGCTGTGGCTGCCCAACCGCAACAAGGTGCTGGGCAAGACCCCGAACTACGTCTACACCTACAACGTCACCAGCGCGGACATGTCCTGGGTCTCCACTGGGACCCTGAAGAACGACGGCTCCGGCTACAACACCTCGTACGAGTTCTACGACTCCCTGCTGCGCTCGCGTCAGACGCAGGCACCGACCCCGCAGGGCGGTCGGCTCATCTCCCTGACCCTCTACGACGCACGAGGCCTCGCGGTCGGCCAGGAGGGAGACATCTGGGACAGCACGTCAGTGCCCAGTTCGAAGGCCGCGGAGATCTCCGGCGGCCAGGCACCGATCCAGACCGACACCACGTACGACGGGGCAGGCCGCGCCATCAAGGCGGTGACGAAGGTCCACGGTGTCACCCGCTGGACGACCGACACCACCTATACCGGCGACACCGTCGCCACCACCGCCCCGTCCGGTGGCCAGGCTACTGCTGTGGTCACCAACGGGCTGGGTCAGACGACCCAGCGCCGCGAGTACGCCGGCCCGACACCGACCGGCACGAACTACACCACCACCGACTACACCTACACCCCTGCCGGCCAGCAGGACACGGTCACCGGACCCGACCAGACCAAGTGGTCCTACACGTATGACCTCTTCGGCCGGCAGGTCACGGCGACCGACCCCGACAAGGGCAAGACCAGCAGCGAGTACAACGACCTTGACCAGCTGGTCGGCACGACGCCGAACGATGACGCCTCGAAGAAGCTGCTCTACGAATACGACGATCTGGGCCGTAAGAAGGGCATGTGGCAGGCCGACAAGACCGACGCCAACAAGCTCGCCGCCTGGGGCTTCGACGCGGTGGCCAAGGGCCAGCAGGACACCGCCACCCGCTACGACGGCGGCGTGAGCGGTAAGGCCTACACCCAGAAGGTCACCTCCTTCGACGCGATGTACCACGTGACCGGCAGCCAGCTGATCCTGCCCAGCACCGAGCCGCTGGTGTCCGGCGGCTACATTTCCCAGACGCTGTCATTCAGCACGGGCTACAACCTGGACGGCTCGATCAGCCAGTACTCCGCACCGGCGGTGGGCGGCCTGGCCGCCGAAACCGTCTCCTACACCTCCGGAGCCCTGGGGCAACAGCTCACCGCGACTGGCACCACAGGCTATCTGCAAGGAGCCGCCTTCTCCCCGCAGGGCGACCTGCGCCAGCTCACCCTGGGCAAGGACGGGGCGTCCTCGGCGAAGAAGGCGTACCTCAACTGGGACTACGAAGAAGGCACCCGGCGCCTGACCCGCTCCTTCGTCACCGATGACGTGCACGGCTACATGCCGCAGGAGCTGAAGTTCACCCAGGACGACGCGGGCAACGTCACGTCGATCTTCGACGCCACCACCCAGGGCGGCACGGCCAAGGCCGACTACCAGTGCTTCGCCTACGACGGCAACCGCCGCATGACCGAGGCCTGGACCCCGAAGACCGCGGACTGCGCGACCTCCGGCCGCACGGTCGCCAACCTCGACGGGGCGGCCCCGTACTGGACCTCGTACACCTACACCGGCGCCGGCCAGCGCAAGACGGAGATCCAGCACACCACGTCCGGTGACAAGAGCACGGCGTACACCTACGACGACACCACGGACACCAAGCCGCACACCCTGGACAAGACGACCGGCGCCCGCACCGGCACCTACACCTACGACAAGAGCGGCAACACCATCACCCGCCCCGGCCCCACGGCTCAGCAGACGCTGGCCTGGAACACCGAGGGCGACCTGTCCAAGCTCACCGAGAGCACGAAGGAGACGAGCTACCTCTACGACGCGGGCGGCGAACTGCTGATCCGCCGGGCCAAGGGAGACGGCGACACGATCCTCTACCTGGGCGCCGGCACAGAATTCCGCCTGACGACCAAGGGCACCACGAAGACCACGTCCGGCACCCGCTACTACACGGCGAACGGCCAGACCATCGCGGTCCGCACGGCAACGTCCGGCGTCTCCGGAACGAAGCTGAGCTTCCTGGCCGCCGACCACCACGGCACCTCCAGCATCGCCCTGGACGCCACCACCTACGCGGTCACCAAGCGCTACAGCACCCCCTTCGGCGCCCCGCGGGGCACCAAGCCGACGTCCTGGCCCGACGACAAGACGTTCCTGGGCAAGCCGACCGACGACACGACCGGCCTGACCCATGTGGGGGCCCGCGAATACGACCCCGCCATCGGCCAGTTCACCAGCGTCGACCCCCTGCTCGAACTCGACAAGCACCAGACTCTCAACGGCTACAGCTACGGAGCCCAGAACCCCGCCACCCAGTCCGACCCCACGGGCATGGGACTCGCCTGCGATGGAGCGGGAGGCCAACAGGAAGCCTGCCCCCACCGCCCCGACGGAACCAAGGGCAACGGACGCCCCGGCGAAGGCGTCGACCCGAGCAAGCCGCGTCCATCGCGCCCGTGTAACAGCAGCTGCGGCACCTCCCACACCAGCAGCTCCGGCCACACCAGCAGCGGCGGTGGCGGTGGCTGGCTCGGCGCTGTCGTCAGCACCGTGGTCGACGAGGCAATAAACACCGGAACCTCCCTCATCCAAGGCTCTTACCAGCAGTACCTCACGGAAAAGGGTTGCGTCCTCCATGGCGACGGATGCGACGACGTGGTCGGTTTTCTGCTCGCCAGCAACCCGGCCGCCGCTGGGGATATGGGATTGACCTCCCGTGGTGCTGAAATATACAGCGACTACGCAAACGGCGAGAGTGCCAAAGGCACCGGAAAACTGCTATTCGACCTGGCCTTGCTTTTGGGGACGCGGGGTAGAGGGGCTGAAGCCGAGAGTGAAGTCAGTGCAATCACATCCTTGAAGGCGGGTTGCAGTTTTACCCCCTCCACCCCGGTCCTCATGGCCCACGGCAAGACCAAACCCATCGGCGAAATCAAGACCGGAGACAAAGTCGAGGCCGCAGACCCCGCCAACGGCAAACACAAGGGCCCGCGCAGCGTCACCGCCACCCTCACCAACCACGACTACGACCTCATCGACCTCCGTATCCAACGCGCCGACGGAACCACCGAAACCGTCCACACCAACGCCATACACCCCTTCTGGGACGACACCCTCCACACCTGGGTCCCCGCCGGCAAACTCCGCACCGGCCACGTCCTCACCACCGCGAGCAACCACCACGTCCACGTCGCCGCCGTCATCCCCCGTCCTGGCGATCGCGACATGTACAACCTCACCGTCGACGACCTCCACACGTACTATGTGCTGGCGGGGGCCACGCCGGTTCTCGTTCACAACTGCAATATTGAATACATATATCGCGGCATAAAGTATAGGCACTCGAAGTACGATCACGCCCTAGAAGGTCGGGCGGTTCCGCGTGGCGGCAACGCGGATGCCGCTTCACACAATGGTGGAAATACGGACAGTAATTACACCTCGTGGACCGAGGATTACGAGGGTGTTGCGCTTGACGCTGCCCGAGAGGGGAATGGTCCGGGAATCGTCATGAGGCACCGTCGGGCCGATGTGCAGGATCGTCTAATAGAGGGAACCCAAGACATCTATGGCGAAAGCGAGATTCTGATAGAAGGGGTGATTGAGGGGGCGGAGATCAGCATCAATGGCGGACCATGGCACGTACCTGGGGGGCGGCGTGAATAGAGCACTTCTATCCTCCGAGGCAAGGCGGCTAGGGATGCTTGAGCTTGCTGCCGAAGTCGACAACGAAGGGCTGGTTGTACTCAATGAGAGTACGGTCAGTTCGACGCACCTCATTGACGTATTCAAACGTCGCTTGATTCGGGCCGAAAGGCGCGGCGATATCGAAATCGCTCAATCGGTGCAAAACCTATTGCGCGCGCTGGACTCGGTTGGAGTTGAGGATGTGGCGCTTATTCATGTACGGGTGGGACGTTTCGACGTGATGGTTTATGCGGACAGAATCTCCGATCGACTCCTGGCGATAGTCCTCCTGGGGGAACAGGGTCTGCAGTAATGGCGACCACTCTCCAGCTCGGCGGTCCCGGCATGTTCGCTTCAGTGATCCTCTTTCATCCTGCCCCGGCCGGATGAAACGGGCTGGTCAGGTGGGGTGACGTGGCGAAGCCCTTCGTCGTTGGTGTGGTGATCTCACTCAACACGCCATCAGCCGGGGGGCTTCGTTGGTTCCATATCCTTCCATGCTCGACGTCCCGCACGAGCTGGTCGAGCACGTCTCCTGGCTCATCTACGCCCGAAGGCGTGAACTTCGTTCGGTCTGGCGGAGGTTGAGCTGCTTCAAGCAGGCCCTGCTGGTTCTCGCGCACCTGCGGAAGAACGAGACGCTGGCCCAGGTCGGCGCCGGGTTCGGAGTCTCCGAGGCGACGGCGTGGCGGTATGTGCACGAGACCGTCGAGGTCCTCGCCTCGTGGGCGCCCTGGCTCCACGAGGCCCTCGTCGGTCTGGGCGAAGGCGACTTCGTCATCCTCGACGGCACACTCATCCCCACCGACCGCATCAAGGCGGACGAGCCGTACTACTCGCAGAAACACAAGAAGCACGGCATGAACGTCCAGGTCATCGCGCGTCCCGACGGCACACCGCTGTGGTTCTCACCGGCAACTCCAGGACGGACACACGACCTGACCGCAGCCCGAGCTCACGGCATCGTCCAGGCCTGCCTCACCCGTCAGATCCTCGTCCTGGCCGACCGGGCCTACCAGGGCGCCGGCGCCACCATCCGCACGCCCTACTACGGCCGTGACCTGCCCGAGCAACACCAGCAGTACAACCGCGACCACGCCGGCCTGCGCGCCCCTGGCGAACGCGCCTTCGCCCGCCTCAAGTCCTGGAGACTGCTGCGACGAGCGCGCTGCTCAACCAACCGCATCGGCAGGACCGTGGCAGCCGTACACACCCTCTTGACCTGCCAATACTCAGGATGAAAGAGGTTCAGTGAACCGTTTTCATCCTGTCCTGCAGGGGTGAAGGTGCAGGTCAGCGGTGTGGGGTGACGAGACGAGGCTCCTGGTCGTTGCGGTGGTGTTCTCTACGCACCACGCATCGTCCGAGGAGCCTCGCTTGGTCCCGTATCGTGCCACGATCGATGTCCCTTATGAGCTGGTTGAGCATGTGTCCTGGCTCATCTATGCCCGAAGGTGTGAACGTCGCTCGCGATGGCGCAAGTTGGGTTGCTTCAAGCAGGCCCTGCTGGCGCTGGTACACCTGCGCAAGAACGAGACGCTGCCCCAGCTCGCGGCGGGGTTCGGTGTCTCCACCGCGACCGCGTGGCGGTACGTGCACGAAACTCTTGAGGTCCTGGCCTCCTGGGCGCCCGGCTTACACGAGGCCCTCGTCGGCTTGGGCGAAGGGGACTTCGTCATCGTCGACGGCACGCTCATCCCCATCGACCGCATCGCCGCGGACGAGCCGTACTACTCCCAGAAACACAAGCGGCACGGCATGAACATCCAGGTCATCGCACGTCCGGACGGCACACCGCTGTGGTTCTCCCGCGCAATGCCGGGCCGCACACACGACCTGACCGCAGCCCGCGCGCACGGCATCGTCCAAGCCTGCCTCACGAGACAGATTCTCGTGCTGGCAGACCGCGCCTACCAAGGCGCCGGCGCCACCGTCCGCACCCCGTACTACCACCACCGCGAACAACCCGCCCACTACCAGCAGTTCAACCGCGACCATGCCCGTCTCCGCGCCCCCGGCGAACGAGCTTTCGCCCAACTCAAGACCTGGCGGTTGCTACGGCGAGCACGCTGTTCCACCCGCCGCATCGGCACAGCAGTTCAAGCCGTCCACACCCTGATGACCTGCACATATTCAGGATGAAAACGGTTCAGTGACGGGGAGTGGTGATGCGTGCCCAGACGATCTTCCCGCCGGTGCGGGTCTTGGTGTAGCCCCATTGGCTGGTCAGGGCGTCCACGATGACCAGGCCGCGGCCTGCTGGGGCCAGGTGTTCGGGGAAGCGGTGTGTGGGGGGAGTGGGGCTGGGGTCGGTGACGGCGCAGACCACGGTGCCGTCGATATGGGCCATGCCCAGCCAGGCTTTGGCTTGTTCGTCGCGCTTGGGCAGGGCGTGCTGCACGGCGTTGGTGGTGAGTTCGTTGACCACGTTCGTGAGGTCGTCGGCGAACGCTCGCAGGCCCCAGCTGCCGATGGTCTCGCGGACGAAGCGGCGGATGCTCTCCACGCTTTTGGGGTCCTGGCTGAATGCGTGGGCTGCGAAATCAGCTGTGCTGATGCCCAGTGCAAGTCCCCAGTCCAATGGCCCGGAGTATGCCATAGGGGTATTTCTCAACGGTCCGTGAGTGGCGGGCGAAAGGCCCTTTCCGGGTTCGGCCGCCCGGATCGGTGCTGTCGCCGTGTGTGCTGCCACTGTTCATCCCCCCGGAAGACGTCCAGTTCATGGGGCGGTGGATCTCTGCCCTGACTGGTTAGTATCCGCCGCGTCGTGCTCCGGATGCAATTGCATCGGTGACTTGCATCCGAACGAGACGGGATGGGAACTCTTGTATCTGGCAAGAGGATCAGCGTCAGTCAGAGGTGAGCAAAATTCGGGCAGAATCGAAAGAGGGCGGACATGGTGCGGATAGTCAACGGTGTCTCGGCGGATGCGCTGCGCGGCGTGAGGTGGCTGAAAAGCCGTCACAGTACGGCGGACGGCAACTGTGTCGAGGTGGCGTTACTGGCTGGAGGTGATGTGGCGATGCGTAACTCCCGGGACCCGCACGGTCCTGCACTGGTGTACACGCAGGCGGAGATGGCCGCCTTCATCGCGGGGGTGAAGGAAGGCGAGTTCGACGTAATCGCCAGCTAACGCCAGGCAGAAACAGCCCAATTGGGGGCATGCCCGGGTGGCATCCTGCGAGACTGACGCTTGTCGTCCGTCCGTCACAGGAGACCCCATGCCCGCGTCCGCCCGCCCGGTCGATGCCCCCACGCTGGAGTACTACCTCGCCGTCTCCGCGCGCAGCCCGGTCGCGGTGCGCCTGGTGCTGGGGCACCTGCTGCGCACGCTGCGCAAGGAAGCCGGGATCGACGCGGAGACGGCGGGCCGCTACATCCGCGGTTCGGAAGCCAAGATCTCCCGGATGGAGCGCGCCCAGGTCACCTGCAAACCAGATGACGTGAGGGACCTGCTCACCTTCTACGACGTCACCGATCCCCAACTGCTCACCGAGTTCGGGGAGATGGTGCGCATCTCACGCCAGCCGGGCTGGTGGCAGCGCTTCGACGGTGTGCTGCCGGACTGGGCCGGAAAGCTGATCGGCCTGCAGGAGGCCGCTTCCGCCATCCGCACCTACGAGGTCCAGCTGGTGCCCGGACTGCTGCAGACGCCCGCCTACACCGAAGCGGTCATACGCCAGGCCTACCCCGAGGCCTCGCAGCACGAGGTCGACACCCGGGTGAAGCTGCGGATGCTCCGCCAGAACCTGCTCGCCCGCGACGACGCCCCCCACCTGTGGGCGATCCTGGACGAGGCTGTGCTGCGCCGGCCCATGGGCGGGGAGCACGTCATGCGCGAGCAGCTGCGCCATCTGATCTTCATGGCGGAGCTCGACCACATCACGCTGCAGGTCGCGCCCTTCAACCGTCCCGGCTGCATCGCGGGCGGCTTCCCGGTCACGCACCTGCGCTTCGAGCTGCCCGCCCTGCCGGACATCGTCTACCTCGAGCAGCTGCGGGACGCCGAATACCTCGACAAGCCCGACGAGACCGATCACTACCGCAGCGTCCTGGACGGCCTGGCCCAGGCCGCACTGTCCCCGCAGGAGAGCCTCGAACTGCTCGAGTACACCATCAGCTGAACAGCCAGGCCCCCTCCGGGACATCACCCGGCTGCACCATGGCCACGCCGCCGTACTCGGCCCACAGACGGCTGCCACCGCCCGCCGTGCGGTCGCCGCCCGGCCGCCAGCGACTCACATCGACCAGCCCCGGCGCAAGCGGCCGCAGCCCACCGAAGAAGGGCTCGACCTCGGCGCGCGAGCGCACCCGCCCCCACCACCCGCCCGCCGCCTCCCGCAGCAGCGCGCCGGCCCGCTGCCTCACAACGGGGTCCTCACTGACCAGATGGCTGCCCGCGATAAGACTTCCCGGCGCCAGCATCCCGGCCGTCCGCTCCAGCACCGCCCGGGGCCCGGCAGGTCCGGGAACCGTATGCAGCACGGACACGAACAACACCGCCATGGGCAGCGCAGGGTCGATCAGGGCACGCAACTGAGGGTCCAGCAGCAGCTGGGCCGCCTGTTCGGGCCCGGCCCGCACGACCAGGGTGCGCCGCGGCCGTTCCCACCGGGCCCGGGCGTGGGTCAGCACCAGCGGATCATCATCCGCGTAGACGATCCGGCAGCGCACATCGATGCTCTGCGCGATCTGGTGCACGCCCACCTGGGTGGGCAGCCCCGCACCGAAGACCACGAACTGGCGGATGCGGTGCTCACGTGCCAGATGACTGGTGGCCCGCAGCAGGAAGCGGTGCGCCGCCTGCGCGACCTCCCGCGCCTGCGGAGCAATCCTGAGGAGCCGCTCGCAGGCCTCCCGGTCGGCCGGGTAGTGGTCCTTGCCGCCCAGCAGGTAGTTGTTCATCCGGGCGAGGTTCGGTGCCGCGACATCGATGACGTCCGATCGCTGCACCTGCCCGCGCTCCAATGCGGCACCCCACCCCGTCCCGGCACCCGCAGCACACTGCGTGCTGCACGAACTCCATCGTAGAAACGCCGGCCCCATTCGCGGTAGTTGTTCGTGGAATCACTCACCCCATACCGGCGCACACGACAGAATGACCCACTGCCACCGGCGCATTCAGCCCCCAACCACTGCGCCCGCGCACAAACACCCGGGCGCAGCCGTCAGCTCACCGGGCAGCCAGCGCCCGCTGCGCCATCAGCAACTGAGAGGCGACCGCCGGCGCTTCCACCCCCATCAGCTCCGCCGCCCGCTGCTCACTCAGGCGCAGACGGCAGCGCAGAATCACCGCGTCCGCCTGCTCGTGCGGCAGCATCCGGTGCACGACATCGAGACTCTGTGCGGCGGGTGTGGCCTTGCGGTCCCGCATGGCCGAGGAGATCAACGCGTCCAGCAGCCGCCACGCCACGGCGGCAGGCCGGGGACTGCTGATGACGGTCGGCCAGATCGTGGCGAGATTCCCCAGAACGGCCTGCACCACCTGCCGGCTCATCCACGCATCCTGGACCCGCTCCCGGGTGTAGCGCAGGTAGTCGCCCTGATGCAGCTGGCAGAACGCCGTGTACTCCAGCGGCAGGGCAAGCTCGATCGCCGGTGACGGAGCATCGTCCGGGCCCAGCGGAGGCGACGTTGCCTGCACGGGCCGCTCGCCGCGCCGCCGTAACGACAAAAACATGGCACCCCCTCAAAGGTCAGGGCAGAGAACGTCAGGTTGTCCCGGGACGGGATGCAGGGAGCGGACGGGGCACCTCCTGCGGATCCAGGCAGAGCAGGAACGTGTAGTGGACGGCCTCCCACAGCGGCCGCACATCCGCGGGCCAGCCGCCCAGCGCGGTGACCAGCGCGGAGGTCTGCTCCCAGCCCGGGATCATCTCGCCGCCCAGGATCTCGCTGATCGCCTGGGTGCTCAGCGCGCCGTGCGAAGCCTTGCGGATGACCCCGGCCTGAGGGCGTCCCGCGGCCAGGTGCAGCCCGCGCAGCGCCGCCTGCAGACGCGCCACCGCATCACCCACCGCGTGCCGCGCCGGCGGCACCAGCCCGTGTGCGCTCTCGAACAGCACACTCAGTTCGGCCGCATCCCCGCCGAACAGCTCGGCCAGCGAGCACACCACCTGCCAGGTCGGCTTGCGCTCCCCGGAAAGGATGCGCGAGACGTACGACGGCGACAGCGAGGTCTGCTCCGCCACTTCCCTGATCGTCAGGTCACTGGCCCGGTGCAGATGGGACAGTGCCGAGGCCAGCTTCTGCGAGGCCCGCTCGGCAGCCTTCGACAGTGGACGCCCGCCCGCCGGATCCGGCCCCTCCGCCAGCGGCGCAGACGGCTGGCGCACCGCCGCCCGCTGCGCCGCCCGCTGCTCCAGACGCTCCTTCACCCGGTTCTCGGGCCAGCGTGTGCGCGCCGTCGTGGCACTCACCCGGGCGGCCTCGGCCACCTGATCCCAGCTCGCCCCACGGTTACGGGCATCGTGCACCGCGGCGGCCGCGTAGTGATCCAGTTCGCGGTTGAGTTCGCTCACGCAGTGCATCAGGTCCTTGAGGGCCCGCCCGTCGTACTCGGCCTCCAGTAACGCCGTGGACAGCGCCTGCACGTCCTCGGCGATCCCCCGGCCCAGCGGGAGCGCGCTGCGGACCTGCTGCCGCCCGAGCCGGCCGTCCCGCTCGCGTTGTGCCTTGCGCCGGCATTCGACGCCGCAGTACACCCTTTTCCGCCCTGGACCGCTCGTCTGGGCAAACCGCTCCTTGCAGTAGCGGCAGCTGTCGTAGCGGGGACTGGTGCCCGCCATCGTTCCTCCCACGTGCTGTGACGGTTTCTCCTCCCGACGCGCGCGAATTGTTGCGTGCCTGGAAGAGGAACTCGCTGTTCCCGAAGCCGCATCGGCGGCTGGTGCCCCGGGGCATGGCGGCACGCCAGCAGGCGTACCGCCATGCCCGGGAACCGCTCAGCTCAGCCGAAGGCGCTGGTAGCGGCACTGCGACTGGCGCATGGCCACCATCAGCCCGGCGACCAGCGCTGTGGTGGCCGGTGCCTGCCACCAGCCTCGGATCAGGATCATGGGCAACACGAGGACAGCCAGGAACGCGCCCGCCTGCACCGTGACAGTCCAGGCACTCGTGGTGCGGGTTTCGGGCCCGCGAAGGCGCGGAATGCTAGCGTCGTCGCGAGTTGCCGCCCTGGTGAGAGCGGCTACAGAAAATGGGTCAAGCACAGGGAGCCTGCCTTCCTTTTCTTGGTCTCGTCGGTAGAGGGGCCCCGGAGTTGGTAGCGAGCCTGCCCGGGGTTTCCTCGCGTCAACGGACCGTAGTGCCTCCATCACACCCCGCGCCATATAAACGGTTCATCGCGCAAAGTTCGAATGTCGCAGTGGTGACAAATTGCCGAGCGGCGACGATTCGAACAACTACCTTCTTTCATTTCCGGCGGGACGTGCCCGTAAATGAACGAGTCTGATCGGCCAAGCGATCTCCCTGCGTGAATACGCGGTAACGCCCCCCCCGACCCGTGGCAGGTGCATGTGGCCCAGCGCGCAGGCGCACACCTTCCCACTGCGCTCAAGGTGGTCCGGCGGCATGCGCGTCCTCGCCTTCGCACGGCGTTTGCGCAAACGTGAGCGGCCCTGCCGGCGCATCCGGGGCGGGGCGATCAAAGAGGGGCACGCAGACCGAAGCAGGGCATGACCTCGATCAGGTGAAGTCGCCGAGTAGCCGCACCTTTTCCACCCGACAGCACGTCGTCAAAGACATGAAGCACGTTCAGGACGTACATGTGGCAGAGCCGGGGCTGGTCGTCGTGGAAGTGGCGGCCGCTGACGATGACACCGCATTCGCCTTCCAGTCCGCGCTCGCTCAGCGATGGGCGACCGCCGCAGCCGAGAACACCACGCGGGAACCCGGCGAGCCAGGCGTCCGACTGCGCTGCTACCTGGACCTGCGTCAGGAACTCGACTGAGGCTCCTCGAGCAGACGTCCGTCTCGGACCACCCGCCCGGGTCATGACGGGAGACCTCGGCCATCCAGCGTCCGACGATCTGGCGGCGGCCGCAGATCGTCTTGATGTAAGTGAGGACGTCGCCGAGGGGGCCTGGGCGGCCCGAAGCGAAGCAATCTACTCGAGGAAAGCGGGACTGCCCCAGTCGAGCAGGGTCGGATCGCGGAAGTCGTCCAAGGCCTCGGCGATCTGGGCGCCGAGGCCGCGGTCGCCGAACCGGCGCGCGAGGCTAGGCCAGGTGTCCTGGAATCCCCGCAACGCCGCCTCGAAGGACTCGGCGAAGCCGGATCCGTCGGCCAGCTCGCACGCCAGCAGGGCCCCGAAGACGACGGCAGCTCCCCCGGGGACCGGCCACAGATGCCCGATGACAGCCTGCCGGGGACCGGCGACCGAACGGGCCAACCCGTGATCGTCGTAGGGTCCCTGGGCATTGGCCGCAGCGCTGTCGCATGTGTTGAGAACGAGCAGGCGTCGCTGCGCCGTGGACGGCAGGGGAGCGGCAGCCAGTTCCTGCAGTGGCACCTGCTCGGTGGAGGTCAGCAGGATCGATGCGTCATCGGGATCCATCAGCGGGTGCCGTCCGTGCGCAGCCACCCACAGCACGTCGTAGTCGTCGCGCTCGTACGAGGCCAGGAAGTTGGAGCGGGTCACCTCGTCGCCGTCCACGACATCGCACCGGATCCCCGCGTAGGAGAAGACCGTCTTCAGCACTTCGGCCTCTGCCTGGGCGAAGGGAGCGTCACCGCACCACAGTTGGACCGCCGCGACAGGGCGGTCCGGCAGCGGCTGGCGCAGACTGACGGCAATCGGCAGCACAGGGCCGTGCCGGCGTGCCAGCAGCGACTGGAGGGGTGTCAGAGAGGGCAGGGTCGACACGAACGCCTCAGCCTTCTCGCTAATCGCGTATTCCGCCAGGTTGGCCACGTCGAGGTACGCGAGCAGTGCTTCCTCCAGCTCGGCAACGTACTCGAAGGACTTGCGGCCAGTAGCCGGCGTCGTCAGCGCCGCATCACTCAGACCGTGCGTGACCAGGCTCTTGCCCAGGGCTGCGTTCATCGCCGCGGTCAGCCGTACCAGCGCGGCATCACCCTCGGATTCAGGGGCCGTCTGCGGCCGATACCAGGCGCGGCTGCCTCCGGCCGCGAGCACGATGCACCGACCGCTTCGTCGTTCACCTGGCTCGATGCCGTACCAGACCGACAACCACTGCATCAGCCGCTCAACGTCGCCGGCCTGCAGCAGCGTGTGCACCAGTGGCCCGGACATGGACCACACCCTGCCCCGGTCCCGCGACCGCTGCGCTGCATCCTCCTCCTGCTCGACGAGGGTGACCACCGTCTCCAGCTGGGACACGACCGTGGGAAAGAACGCAGCCAGCTCGGGAGCGCTCATTCGCACCGCCATGATCGTTCTCAAGGCCAGCACCGTGTATGGGTTCAACGTGAGGTGGCCGAGAGCCCAATGAGCGATCCGGTCCGGCTGACGATGGGTGATCGGGGGCTGTTCACCAGCCAGCAGGACAGCGATGGCACCCGCCATGGGATGGCCGGGACGCGCGTACAGCAGCTTCTCCAGCACGTGCCCCAGCTCACAGGCGTCGCTGCGTTGCTCCTGCCGGACCAGGTACTTCACCAGCTGCACGGCCGCCTCCACCACGGGCACGCTGCCACTGGCGATCTGGGCACGGCACAGGATGAGGACGGGCGGGCACAGTTGCCGGGCCAGCTCCTCGGCCGACTGAGCGATGGTGTTCAGATGGAACAGGATCGGGGTCAACATGATCAAGGCAGGCTGTGTCAGTGCAGTCCATGTGTCGCTTTGGAGCGCGCGATCCAACGGCGCCAGATCGAAATCGGCGGTGCCGGCCTCCCGGGTAACGGGATCGCCGAATGCACTGTGCAGCCACCGCCACATCTCCAGCGGCTGCGCGTACTCAAAGGCGCGCCGCGCCGGAGACCAGCACATCAGCATGGCCAGCACGACGCAGGCCGGCTCGGGCACGGCAGGGTCGGCTGCCTTCAGCCGCTGGACATCGCTCAACACCCCGAGAGTGAATTGCTCCAGTAGGAGAGGGGATTCCGCCAGCCGGTCCTGCTGCTCGCGCAGGATCAGCGCCATGGCCAGGACCGCGGGCGGGTCGCTGAGGTCCCCGGTCACTTCTATCCCTGCTGGCACATGCGCGGCCACCGATGGGAACAGCTCGTGAAGACGCATACCCCCCTGCAGCCCCCTTTGCCGTTGGATGCCCCCGTACCCCTAAGGCCTGGGCACATTCCGCCACATCTTCTCACCCCCGCCTGTCCATCCCGCTGCCGAGCCGCAGCGCATCAACATCAGCACGTCGCGGCTGTACTGCGCGCGGCCACCGATCAGGTCGGGCGTGCGATGGGATACCGGGACTCTGGCCGCCGCCCGCCTGCTGGTTGCAGTCAGGATGGACCCTGCGCTGCACGTGGCGTGGTGACCCGGGGGCGGGGAAAGAATTTGAGCTGCTCGGGTGCGAATTCTTCGAGGCCTGAGGCGCTGATGCGGTCGGCGTTGTAGAGGGACAGCTGCACGCTCGTGAGGGATCGGAGAGGGGCAACGTCGCAGGAGACGCGAGAGAGGGCGGAAATCCGAAGTTGTTCGAGGTTGGGGAACCGGTCCGGGATCAGGTCGAGGCGGGCGTCGACGCGGGACACGGAGATCCCAAGGCGCGTGATGCTCGGCATGGTGGCCGCGCAGGTGAGATCAGCGTCGGTTACCTGTAGGTCGGTCAGCCTGGGAAGAGCTGCCAATTCGGCCCATTCGACGGCATCCAGGACATGGTTGACGACGACGTCTTCAAGCGCCTCCCACCGGGTGATGCCGGTGACGGACGCCTCGATTCTGCTGCCGAGCCAGAGCTTCGTCAGGGTTGGCGGGGCGGGAAGCTCTTTGAGGGTTCTCCAGGGCAAGGCGCTGTAGAGGAACAGTTCGCGCAGCTGTGGGAGGTTGCTGAGCGCGGAGTAGGAGAAGCCGTCGGGCACGTCGAGGAGACCTAGGTGAAACAGCGGCAGCCTGGCAAGATCGCGCAGGCCGTCGACCGGTGTTGAGGCGCCGAGTTCCAGCGTACGGAGAGCGTCCAGCGGCCGGACGAAGGACAGATTGTGCAGCGCGGGGCCCGTCATGAGCTGGAGACGTTCTGTGTGTGCGGGGGAGAGATGCTCGGTGATCTCCTCCTGCGTGACTGTTGTCTCGAAAGCGATGTGCTTGAGCGGTGTCAGCAGGGAGAGGGCCTCAAACTGCGCACGGGTCCGGACGACGAGGTACAGACGGTCGCGCACAGGGGCAAGGATGTCGCGGGCGTAGTCGGCTGCCTCAAAGTTCGACCATCCCTGCACCAGCTCATGGACAGGCGCTGATGTGCCGAATGACGAGACGAAACGCTGCAGGTAGGCGTAGCCCTGATCGCCTCCCACGGATGCGGCGGTGCGGGTCACCGCTGAGATCTCGTCATTGTGCAGTCCGTCGGCGGTGGTCGGCAGCAGGTCCAGGACGCCGGGCCCCAGGGCGGACAAGGCATCGGCTTCCCGTTCGGATCGCGGCGGCATCAGAGAAGCAGCGCGCCCAGTGACCTTGCGGCGTACGTCGGGGGAGACCTCGGTGGCGTAGGGGAGGCTGGCTGCGGCCAGCAGATGCAGCCGCGCACGGTGCTCGGCTTCCTCGTCGCCGCGATCAACGAGATCTTCCAGCAGCGTGGCGCGTTCCGCGGGGCGGGCGTGGGCGACGGCCATGCGGATGACGTCTTCCCACTGGGTGTCGTGGGCGTGGTTGGCCAGCAGGGGAAGATCGGCTGCTTCGATGGCGGCCCGTGCGCCGAGGTAGTCCTGGAAGGTGCGGTGGACGAAGTCGACGGTGTCGGCGGTGGGCTGGCGCAGCAGCCCGCTGCGCGCGATGAGATGGGTCAGCACGTCGTCGGGCCCGCCCTGGTCGGTGAGGGCGGGCATGGCCGGCAGGAGGTCGGTGACGAGTTTGCGGGCGGTGGCGTAGCTCATTTCGGTCTGCTGGTTGCGGATCAGCCAGTACGCCAGATGCTGCAGCAGATGCAGTGTCTGGTGTTCGCCGAGGCGGATGCCTTCAGGGTCGGTGATGCTGCGTTCCCTATCGCGACGCACCATCAACATCGACAAGGCCGCCTCATACAGTTCCATGCGGCTGTGAGGCAGGTGACCTCGCCGGTCGCGGTGCAGCGCGCAGATCAGGGCACACAGCAGGGGAGTGGTGGACAGCTGCGCGAGGTCCCGCTGCGCGCGCAGGGTGGCCAGAAGGGATTCCTCGAGGCCATCGAGAAGGACCCGTTCGGTGTCGAAAGACGCGGTGGTTCTGGCCGCCGAGAACCAACGCCCGACGAACCGGCTGGTGTCGGCACCGCCCATGGGCCGGACGGTCAGTTCGCCAAAGCCCAGCCCGGCCAGCCAGCCCTCCGGCACAGCGGAGGGCCGCGTGGTGACGACGAAGGCCGCCGAGCGATACGCCGCGACCAGGCTCGTGAGCCACTCGCGGGCCGCCTGCCGCTGCTCTTGGGGGACTTCGTCGACTCCGTCCACCAGGATCAGCCCCCGGCCGGCCGCGAGTATCCTGTCGGCCCATTCGGCCGGCTGCCCGTGCGCTATAGGCGCGTCGACGGCCGTGAGGAACTCGTGCGGCTGGGGCAGACGTCCCTGGCGCACAAGGGTCCGCAGCGGCAGGACGAACGGGATGTGCCCGTGATACTGAGACAGCTCGGGCGGCAGACTGCCCCGGGCCGTGGAGACGGCCAGCCACTGCAACAGCGTCGTCTTTCCGCTGCCGGCCAGCCCCTTGAGCAGGATACGGCGATGCCCGGCAAGGGCCTGCTCCGCACGGCAGACCAGGATCGCGGCTGCTAGCGGCTCAGGCCCGCGCTCCCAGTCCTCGTTCTGCCCGGACAGCTCGAGACTGAGATACGCTGCGTCCAAAGGCCAGCAAGCCCGCTCGGGGCGGCTGAGATCCAAGCCGACCACCGTCAACTGCGCGTGTCGCGCGGCTACGTAGTCGAGGTAGCGGCCCGCGAAGTCCTGCCGCCCTGGGCGGCCGTCATCGGAGGCAACGGCAGGACCGGTACGTGCGGGACGGGCTTGCTCCCGCAGCGCGAGCAACGGTCCTGCATCCGTGCCCAGCGCTTCGGCGAGGGCGACCAGCGTGGCCTCGGAGGGCACTTTGCTCCCGCTCAGAGCCTGACTGATCGTGGTTCGCCCCAGCCCTGTCCGCTGCTGCAATCCGCCCATCTGCAGCCTGCGTTGGAGCCGCAGAGTGCGTAACCGCCGCGCGAGCTCGGCCAGCGGGTCCTCGCCGACGTCTGCCATATCCCCCCCATGGACCGGGTTGGTTCATTCTCGTTCGCCTGAACCCCGCCGAACACAAAAACCGCGAACTTCTCCTCGGACCGCCTGACGACATCCTGAGGAGACCTCATGACCTCGCCCGCCCTCCGCCTGATACTGCTGATGCTGGTTCTGGCCGTCACGACGCTGTTCGGTCTGCTCACCGCCGGAATGGCAGGCCTTCTGGCGCGGCACACCGGCGCAAGCTATGCCTCCGCTCTTCTGCGGGCCGGAGCTGCCTTCGCCGCCACCACCACGCTTGCCCTCGCCGTTCTCTCCCTTGCTGCCGGCGTGCTGTGAAGAGCGCGCTGCGGTGTGCCCGCACGCAGGACAGCGCAGCAGCCGACGACCCGTGTCGCGTCGGTCGAGCGACGGCCCTGTCCGCTCGCTGGACAGTTTGGCCAGGCGCGGGCAGCGGGAGAACGCCAGTCCCGCTGCCACAGCGCCGCAGCGGCTGGTGGTCGCGGAACATCGCGAATGCGCAGCAGGTCACACTGAATTACACCCCTCCTTCGAATGCGCGTGGCCTTCGCCGAGAAGACCGTCGAGGTGACGACCGTCATCGAGCCCGGCGTCGACAGCACCGAGAAGAAGGCGATCGCCTCGAAGGAGACGGTCACCGCCGCCTCCCCGTACACGAACGGGTGGGCGGTGGCCGTGATGTGCCCGGGAGGCGTCAGCCTCCAAGGAGGTCGAGGACGGCCCGCTGGTAGACCGCGTAGACCGTGGGGAGCTCGGCGAGGTGGGCGCGTTCGTCGATGCCGTGCAGCCCCTCGTACGGCACGCCGAAGCCGGCGGTGGCGGGGATCTGCTTCCCGGCGAGGAGGTTGCCGATGTTCGAGGGGCCCGCGGTCTTCGCCCGGACCGCGAGCCCTTCCTCGGCGGCGGCGCTCAGCAGCGCGGAGGCGGGCTGCTCGTCCTCGGCCAGACGGAACGGCGGCCAGACGGCGACCAAGGTGATCTCGGTGGGCTTCGGGGCGGGCCGTTCCGCGTCGAGCGCGACGACGGCCCTGTGGACCAGCGCCTCGGCGTCGTGCCCGTCGAAGCCGGGGGTGGTGCGCACGTCGATGTTGATCTCGCACCGGTCCGGGGTGATGGAGAAGCCCTGGCCGCCGTGGAAGGCGGTCACCGACAGCTTCGGCGGCAGCGGGAACCCCGAAGCCCCGTCTGCTCCGGGCAGTTCAGCCTCCTCCAGGAGATACACGAGGCGGGCGGCGCGGGAGATGGCACTGACCACGCTCTTGCTGGAGCCGGAGTGCCCGGCGCGGGCATGGACGGCGATCGACGCCCGCCACAGGCCCCGTCCGCCGACCACGACCTCGTCCAGGCCCGGGTAGCCGATCATCACTCCGGCGGGGCGGGCAGCGGACGGGTCGGCGAGGTAGGCGCGGGCGCCGCCGAAGCCGCCGGTGTGCTCGTCGACGTCCAGGAGCACGGCGAGTCCGCCGCGCAGGTGAGCGGCGCGAGTGTGAAGACCGGCGGCAATGTGGCAGAACATCGCGGCGGCCAGCTTGGAGTCGGCCGCGCCCCGGCCGCGCAGCCAGCCGTCCACGACGCCCCCGGAGTCCGGCGGGAAGGACCAGGCAGCCTCGTCGCCGTAGGGGGCGGTGTCCACACAGGCGTCCAGCGTCCACCACGGGCCCACATGCCCGCCGGAGATCTCCACCAGCAGCCCCACCGGATGCCCGGCCTCGTCGTGGAGGCGACGGTGCGGCAGGCCGCGGGCGGAAAGCCAGTCCTCCAGCACCCCGAGAACGGGCCCGTAGTCGTCGATGCCGGCCCGGCTCGGGCACCGGATCAGCTGTTGTGCCAGCTCCACCACGGACGCTGTAAGCGGCTTGTCCTGCTGAAAATTCGCGATCAACGGGTCTCCCCACTACCTCGGTTGTGCCGCACCGACAGTTGAGCCCCCAGCGACGCCAGGCCCTCGCCCAACTCGGCCTGTAAAAGCCGATCTCAGGCGGCGACGCCGAGTTCGGCGTGTGTGCGGCGGAGGAAGTCGCGGACGGCCGGCTCGCGCCGCCAGGGGGCGAGGGCTGTGTTGAACTCGCGTACGTAGTCCTTGGCCCGCGCGGACTGGACGCGGGCGAGGATGTCGACGGACCGGTTGCCCAGTGCCAGGCCGTGGTCGAGGTCGCGGGCCTGGAGATGGGCCGTTGCGACGATCGCGAGACGCATTCCTACCGAGCGGGTGAACACTCCCGGCGGCATGGCGGCGGCCTGCTGGTTCCAGGCGAGGGCCGCCTTGGGGTTCTTCAGGTCCCGGAAGACCTCGGCGGCGTCCGCCGAGAGGCGGGCATGGTGATAGAAGTCGATCCAGGCAGGCTCCAGATCACTGCCGGCGTGCGCCTGGCTCAGGAGGTCCTCCGAGGCGGCCAGGGCCCGTGAGGCGGCCCGTACGTCCCGTTCGCGGGCATGGGCACGGGCCTCGATGAGCTTGGTGAAGGCCAGCACCCTGGGGGCGGCCTGGCCCTTGGCCCGTTCGAAGGCGCCCTGGGCCATGTCGACGGCCTCGGAGGCGAAGCCCCGCATCAGGGCCTGCATCGCCATCGTGGTCAGGACATAGCAGCCGAGCTGCACGTCCCCTCCCGCGCGGGCGAGACGGAGGGCCTGGATGAAGTGCCGCTGGGCGACGTCGTGCTGGCCGACGTCGAACGCGGTCCAGCCGGCCAGCCGGGACAGCTCGGCGGTCACGGAGAACAGCTCCCGGCCGACGTCGTCGGTGAAGGAGCCCCGCAGCAGCGGGGCGGCCCGCTCCTGCAGGCAGACGGTGACGGAGTTGGCCTTCCAGTTTCCGCCACCGTACTTGGAGTCCCAGCGGCGCGCCTCGTCGGCCGCGTTGCGGAGTTCTTCCAGGTCGGCTCGGCCGACCTGCTTGCCGCCGTGGTGGTCGGCGGCGTCGTCGGTGGGGTTGACCAGCCAGCGGGTCACGGGGGTGGTGAATGCGGACACGGCGAAGCCGGATCCGGTCAGGAAGTCACGGCGGTTCACGGAACTCCAGAACGAAGTGGCCACTTGGACCGCCTCGGCACGGTCCCGCGGGAAATCCAACCCGACATTCGCGTCCGGTGTCTCCGCCTGAGCCATGCCGATCTCAGCGAGTGTCACAGGCCGGCCGAGCCGTTCGGCAAGGGCGGCGGCGATCAGCTTGGGCACCGGCCACTTCGGGGTCATCCCGCGCCGGCACCAGTTGGCGACGGAGGTATGCGAGTAGTCCGTGGTCAGCCCGGTGGCCTGCGCAAGCTGGTTGACCCGCAGAGCCAGAGACTTGTGGCTGGCTCCGCTGGCCTCGATGAGCCGGGCTAAATCCGCGTTCGGCGGCCTGCTCCGGCGGACGGTCGATGCCACGACCTGCCCCCCTGACCTTCTCCTTGGGAGCGTCACCCCAGGTCGAACCGGCGCTTGAGCACGAAAAGTTGCACTTCGCTGAGCGCGGAAAGCCGGACGTGACGCCCATTGTCGGTGCACCGAGGGTATTGCCTCGCGGCTCGCAGTGAACCGGATCCACGAGTTGTGAGCCCCCCTGCGAGCCCTCCCCGGCGCGGGGGGCCGGCGGGTGTGATGAGGAGCCCAGGGCGTCACCGGGCCGGGAGGAAGGCCCCCCGGCGGCGGCCGCCGCCAGGCACCACGACTTCACGCTCGGGGGTGAACCAGATGTGCGGAATCGCAGGACTGGCCGGAGGCGACGCCGTCCGGCACGAGGGAACCGTCGCGGCGATGGGCGATGCGCAGTACTACCGCGGCCCCGACGGCACCATGCACGCCGCCGCCCGGGACGGGCGGGCCGTGCTGGCCATGAACACCCTGCTGATCGTCGACCCGCACGCCATGCCCGGCCCCTACCTGGATGGAGGCACGGGGCTGCTCCTGGCCTTCAACGGGGAGATCTACAACTGGCGGCAGCAGGCCACGGCGTGGGGCATCGAGATAGGCGAGCGCGAGTCGGATGCCCACTTCCTGCTCCAGGCCTGGGCCAGGCTCGGCCCGTCCTGCCTGGACGGCCTGGACGGCATGTTCGCCCTGGCCGTCTATGACGCCCGCGTCTCGAAGCTGTTCCTGGCCCGCGACCGGCTCGGTGAGAAGCCGCTGTACTGGCGCCTCGACGGCGGCCGGCTCGCGTTCGCCTCCGAGGTGACCACCCTGACCGGCTATGGGCCGGCCCCGCTGGTCCTACGGCCGGAGGTCACGGCGATCGAGACCCCCATCGGGGTGGACACCCCGTTCCAGGGCATCCAGCTGCTGGCCCCCGCCACTCTGCTGACCTTCGACGTCACCACCGGCTCGATCGACCAGATGACCTGGTGGCACCTGGAAGACCGGGCCCCGTTCACCGCCCCCTACAGCGAGGCCCTGGCGAAGTTCTCCACCGTCCTGGCCGAGCAGATCCCACTCAGGGCCCCGGCCTGCGACTTCGCTCTGCTGCTGTCCGGCGGGCTGGACTCGTCGGTGCTGGCCTATCTGATGCGTCCGCCGGTCTGCGTCACCGTCCGCTACCCGGGCCGGGACCGCCTGGACGAGTCCTCCACTGCCGCGGTCATCGCCCGGGACATCGGCGCCGAGCTGGTGGTTCTCGAGCCGGGCCCGTTCGAGTTCCCCCACGCGCTTCCGCACGTGATGCGGGCGCTGGACTACCCGATGGGCAACGCGTCCACGTTCTCCGAGTACATGGCCTACCGGAAGGTCGCCGATCTGGGCCTGCGGGTCGTGGTCGGCGGGCTGGGCCCGGACGAGTTCCTCATGGGCTACGTCCGCCAGGCCCTGGTCCTCTTCGGCCCCGACGCCGTCCTCAAGGCAGGGCTGGAGGCCTACCGGCCGCTGGCCGCCAAGCTGATGCACCCCGCCGGTGAGCCGATGAGCCCGGATGAGGCAGCCACGAAGCTGATCCTGCGCGGCCCGGACCCGGACGGCCGCATCCGGGACCTGGTCGCCGACGCGATGGCCCGCGCGGGCGGGGACCTGGCCCGCGGCCTGACCCTGGCCGACCTCGCCACGGCCTGGCGGCCGCTGGTGATGACCAGCGACAAACTCGCCTCCGCCTTCGCTCTCGAACGCCGGTCTCCCTATCTCGCCCGTGACCTGGTCGAGCTGTCCTACCGGCTCCCCACCGAGCACAAGACCACCGACCCGGCCCAGGGCAAGAGGATCCTGCGGGATGCCGCCAAAGCGTTGGGCCTGCCCCGCGAGGTCTGGGCCAGCCGGGACAAGATCGGCTTCGCCTCCCCGGTCCCCGCCTGGCTCAACGGCCAGCTCGCCGAATGGGCGGACGCCCAGATCACCGCCGCCCTTGCCGACGCCCCCGCCGCCTTCCGTCCCCTTCTCGAGGGAGGTCTGGCCCGCAGCGGCCGGTTCGACCGCACCCGCATGCAGGCCCTGATGGCAGCCGCCTGGTTTTCGCACCAGACCGTCCGGGCTGCCGCATGATCCCCAACCGCCCCGCTAGCGTGTCGGAATGCACTCCCACACCACCGCGCACCCGGACCCGGGCGCCGCCCGCGGAGCCGTCGCGATCATCACCAACCGCCGCGGCGAACTCCTCCTCCACCTGCGCGATGACCTCCCAGGGATCATCGCCTGGCCTGGCCACTGGAGCCTGCTGGGCGGCGGCTGCGACCCCGGCGAGGACCCGGCCTCCGCTATCGTCCGCGAGCTGGATGAGGAAGCCGCCCTGGCCGCCCGGGACCTGACCGAACTGTTCGAGATCCGAGACGACCGAGGCTCCGGGCAGATCATCACCTTCTTCGCCGGCACCTGGGACGGCGACGAGACCACCCTCCCCCTGGCCGAGGGCATCAAACTCCAGTTCTTCGCCTCCGAGCACCTCGACATCCTCACGATCCCGCCGTTCATCCGAGACGGGATCCACCGCTATCTGGCCGCCAGGTCCTCCTGACACTCCGTCCCCGCCGGGCGAGGGGACAGGGTGGGACCGCCGGCGGCCCACCCGAAGGGACACCCCCCGTCATGAAGATGACCGTCGTCGGATGCGGATACCTCGGCGCCACCCACGCCGCCTGCATGGCCGAACTCGGCCACGAAGTCCTGGGCATGGACTCCGACATCGACAAGGTCCACACCCTGAACACCGGCAAAGCCCCATTCTTCGAACGCGACCTGGACGACCTCCTCACCAAGCACACCGAGCGCGGCCAGCTGCGGTTCACCGCCTCCTACCAGGAGGCCGCCGCATTCGCCGACCTGCACTTCATCGGCGTCGGCACCCCCCAGCAGCCCGGCAGCGACGCCTACGACCTCACTCATCTCTTCGACGCCGTCCGTCAGCTCGCCCCGCACCTCGCGGGCCCGGCCGTCGTCGCGGTCAAGTCCACCGTCCCCGTCGGCACCGCACCCCGCATCGCCGAACTCCTGCACGAACACGCCCCGGCCGGGGACCGCATCGAGGTCGCCTGGAACCCCGAATTCCTGCGCGAGTCGTCCGCCGTCGAGGACACCCTCCGCCCCGACCGGCTCGTCCTCGGCTTCAACACCCCCCGCTCCTGGGCCGAGACGATGCTGCGGCAGGCGTTCGGGAAGATCATCGAAGCAGGAGTGCCGACGATCGTCACCGACTGGGCCACCGCCGAACTCGCCAAGGGCGCCGCCAACTCCTTCCTCGCCACCAAGATCTCCTTCATCAACGCGATGGCCGAGGTCTGCGAGAAGACCGGCGCCAACGTCGCCGAACTCGCCGACATCCTCGGCCACGACATCCGCATCGGACGCCGCGGCATGCGGCCCGGCCTCGGGTTCGGCGGCGGCTGTCTGCCCAAGGACCTGCGCGGCTTCATCACCCGCGCCGTCGAACTCGACGCCGACCAGGCCGTCGGGATCCTCCGCGAAGCCGACACGGTCAACACCCGCCGCCGCCGACGCGTCATCGACCTCGCACGCGAGGAACTCGGGCCCGACCTGCGCGGCAAGCGGATCACCGTCTGGGGCGCCGCCTTCAAGCCCGAGACCGACGACATCCGTGACTCGCCCGCCCTCGCCGTCGCCCAGGCCCTGCACGACCACGGCGCCAGTGTCACCGTCACCGACCCCAAGGCCCTCGACAACGCCCGCAAGCTCCACCCCGAACTCGACTACGCCGACGACCCCATCGCCGCCACCGAGGACTGCGACCTCCTTCTGCACCTGACCGAGTGGCCCCAGTTCGCCCACATCGACCCCAAGCGACTCGCCAGCCGCACCACCAGCCCCAAGGTCATCGACGCCCGCGGCACCCTCAACACTGACCAGTGGCGCAGGGCCGGCTGGATCATCCAAGCCCTCGGACGGGCCTGAGCCACGTCATCCTCACGGGACCATCCCGGCAACGTTCCAGGTCACGGGCCCGTGAATCCTTTCCGACAGCACCAGGAAGGGACAGAAAAGGACACGGCCTTCAGATCGGGCGATCAACAAACGCCTTGCATTCGTCGTCCGGCGTCGAAACCGCCTACGACCCTGACCCGATCAGGGGGCTCTGGCCACGGCCAGAGCCCCTTCGCGCTTTGCCAGGTCACCGGCACTGTGTCAGTGCCGACCACGACCGAAACCGCCCTCTCCACGGCGATGGACGCTCATGGGCAGGCACTCACCGACTGACCCGATTGGGCACGCGGTGACAGCGTCGATCTTGGGTACTACCGAGAAGGCGGGGCGTGCCCAGCGCTGCTTTCGTGCTGTCCCTGCTGTGTGCTGTCCGTCGAGCTGTCGCACCGCGGTTGAGCGGTTGGGGCCCTTGCAGGGCTGTGTCATGCAGTTGCTCCACATGCGTTGCGGTGACCTCCGTGGCGCCGACCACTGAATGCGGCAGGGCATCAACCTCATCTGGAGGACGGATTCGGGAGGCAGTGCCGGCGCCCTAGCTGTGGCGTCTGCACCGTGCGCGACCTAGCACGCCAGGCTCGGGTGGAGCAGAGTTGATGGGACTCGCCCTGCCAGGGCCTACGTGCTGCTGGGCTGGCCAGCTGGCCGCTGTACCGCCCGAAGCAGGGATGACCCCACCGCTCTGCGCGCGGAGGTGCTGTACAGGTCCGCAACTCAGAGGCGGGCGTACGAGGCCGCGCTGCCGGCCACGGCGGCAACGGGTGGCCAAGCGGGCTACGAGGCAGCTCGCTTCGGCCGCTTAAGGACGTACTGGTGGGAGGTGTTCCGCCCTCGCGACGCCGAAGCGCGCCCAGTGATCTGGGCGGGATTGCGTTCGTTGAGCTTTGTGGTGTTGGTCGGGCTGGTGTAGATAGCGGTGCCGTCTCCGTATTCGCCGCTGCGGGTTGTCTCATCGGCTTTGTAGGCCAGAGCGTCACGGATGCCGAGTGAGCGCAGGACGTGCAGCACGCGTTGGACATCCTTCCTGTCGCGGTGGTCGGCGGTGTAGATGATCACGGGGCGTCGTGTGGGATCGCCGTCGAAGTCACTGCCGAGCGTGGCGACCTTGGCTCCTGGTCCGAGCTGTCCGGCTTCCACGGCTGTCTTGATGAGGTGCCATCCTGTGTCGAGGGCACGGACCGGCAGGAACCACAGCCACTTGCCGGCGTTGGCGTATTCCATGGCGGCGGCGGGAGCCAGGAAGTTGACCTCGGGTGCCATGGCCCACTGCCATCGGTTGTGCGTGTCGGCGGATGGCGGCGGCGTTGCGGATGGTTGACCTGTCTGGGTGGGCTCTTTGCGCATGAATTAACAGTATGTGGCATTTGTCATATGCCGTTGCTATGTGTTCCGGTGTGGCTGTCAAAAATGTCGCCGCGGACCAGGAGCGGCGTGACCAGGCGTTGACGGCGTGCTGCATGGCGGCCGTCGCGGAGAGCGATCCGGTGCTGGCGCCCGCCCGCCGGAGCAGACTGCTAATGGACTGCCTGGCGGTACTTCGAGCGGCACACCAGCCGGAGCGGGCGGCGCAGATCCGGATGAAGGAGTTCCGGAAAGGCCTGCGGGGCCCGCTGGGACCTCTGCTCCCGCCGGCCTCGGGCCGACCCGACCGGTTCGACAGCATGGAGCTATTCGACGCACAGGGGTTGGCCCGCGACGCGGTCAAGGACCTGTGCAGCGAGCACCTGGTACCGCTGGCGGCGCTCGAGCAGCACTGGTCGTGGCCCCGCGTGCGTGCCGAGCAGGATGAACAGCGTCTGTTCGGCTTCATGCGGCGCCTCGCGCCGGAGGATTACCGGCACGCCCGCACCCTTCTGGGAAGGCACGCCGCCGGGTCGGTGCGGGAGTTGAGTCGCCAGTGGGACCGGCTGTGGATGCGGTTCGACTTCTTCGAGTCCGTGGCCGACTGGCCGTGGTGCCAGGTCGACGGCTGGTGGTATCCGTGCCCGGTCTGCCGCTGGCCGATGCGGGCCGTCCGGTCCGGGCCGCAGTTCGACGTGCGCTGTGAAGCCCACGCGCCCCGGGGTGTGCACTACCGGTACACGCCCAGCGGAGGTCCGGGCCCGGGAGAGCTGATTGGGACCGGCAAGGCGGCAGTACCGGTCACGCCACTCCCGGCCAGCGCCGATCACCTGGCCGTGAGCCGGCCCGTGTGGCGCTACGGCACCCTTCCCGTGCTCCTCGAACTCCAGCTGCGCGACGCAGTTGTCGACCTGCCGTACGTCGAGCTGGTGATGTGGCCGGGGGAGCAGCGGCCGGACGAGTACGACCTGCACATCACCGTCGCGGTGCCCGGCAAGCGGGTGCGGCACTGGAGGGTGGACGCCAAGGCATGGGAGTCGGTCGTCGCGCTCGGTGCGGCGCTTACGAATCGCCCGGCGTTGCGGAAGGGGCTGACGATCGTGCTGCCGGACCATCAACAAAGTGAGCAGCACTTTCTTGCCGCCCAGGTCCGCGACCGGGGCGTCAAGGTGACCACGGTCAGCCGCCTGGTCAGCGACATCGAGAAGGCATGCGGAGTGGTGCGGTGAGGCCGGAGGACTGGGAGCTGCGCCGCCTGACCGTCTCCGCGGCGCTGGCGCTGGCCGAGGAGTACTTCGGTTTCCGTAACGCCGACGGCCGGGTGGTCGTGCCGCTGGACCAGGCGCATGTTTTTGCGGCCGCTCGCGTGGACCTGTGGGAGCGCTGGTCCCAGGTCCCGCGGCACGTCAGGGAGCTGGTCGGCAGGTACTGGCACGTGCGCCCGGACGACCTGGCCGGACGCTCCATGTTCGAGGCGCTCGCGCGAACCTTTGCGACCCAGGGCAGAGGCCTCTACCGGCTCCCCGATGATGTACCGCCCCGGGAGGCGACCTACCTGCTGGCCGCGCACGCGCAAAAGCCGCTGGAACTGCTCTGGCAGCTGGTGCGTGAAGCCGAGGAGTACCACTACAGCACGCGTGGGCCGCTGCCCGTGGCTGGCCCCGGCCAGTGGCAGTTCGGGGGATCCGAGCCCACGGTGGTGACCATCCCCGACACCGAAGAAGGCGCCAAGGTACGGCCACTGCGGCTGACGACCGCCCCTTACACGGCCATGACGACCGGCACCCGCAAGAAGATCCTGCGCCTGGCCCGGCGCCAGGCCGCAGCCGGGCCCGACCGCCACGGCTGGAAGCCGGGCGTGCTCGCCTCCTTCATCGACCGGCTCCAGGACGCCTCCGGCGACCCCGTCACCCGCCTGAACCTCCCGGTCGGGAAGCTCACGATCGTCAACGCGCCCACCGGCGTGGGCAAGAGCGTGCTGATGAACGCCCTCGCCCCGCTTCTGGCCGACCGCGGCCAGGGCCCCGTCGCCATCGTCGTCAGCACGATCCACGACAGCCTGACCAACGCCGAGAAGATCGCAGCGGACGACGAACTCGTCTTCCAGGTCACCGCCCAGCTCTCACAGGCCACCGCACGCCAGAAGCTGCGCTGCGCACCGCTGGTCACCGGGATCCGGGTCGCGGAACAGGCCGAACGCGCCGCCGAACAGGGCCGCGAGGACCGCCACGACCGGCTCGCCTACGGATGCGATCTGTCCGCATGGGTGACGGACGGGCCCACGGTGACCCGCGGCCGCGAGCCGTGCCGCACGCTGACCAAGGTCACCGATCCCGTGGCCGGCGCCGATGGCGAGGGGCCGGTCGGCCCGCACGCCTGCCCGCGGATGGGGGTGTGCGGGAAGTACGCGCTGTTCCGCGAGGCGGTCCAGGCGGACGTCATCGTCACCAACCACCACAACCTGCTGCGCGGCCTCATCCAAGTCCCGGTCGACACCGGCCGGCATCTTCTTCGGCAGATCTCCGTGATGGAGTTTCTCCACCGGCACTGCCGCACGCTGATCGTCGACGAGGTCGACAATCTCCAGAACAGCTGGTGTTCCACCGGCGCCCACGACTTCTCCCTGGCCACGCGCGGCATCAGCAAGACCTCGCTGCTGTTGCAGGTGGACCAGCAGCGGCAGAGCCTGGCAGCGGCGGCCGACCGCCGTGTGGTCAACGCCTTGTTCAGGGCCCGGGGACTGGGAGAGCAGTTCCTCAACTACGTGCTGGACGGCGAGCTCTGGGTCGAACAGGACGCCCACGAGGAAGAACGTCCTGGCTCCGGGTGGCACGTGCCCGGCATCTGGGACCGCATCCTGATCAGGGATCTGCTCGGCCTCGACGAACATGCCCGCCTCGATCCGGACATCCACAAGGCGTTCCGTGCCATCTTCCCCGACTCCGACGACGACACCAAACCTGACCCGCGCTTCCAGGACCTGGCTGGCATTCTCGCCCGGGCCGTCAGCCGAGACACCAGCGAGGACGAACTGCCCGTCCTCAAAACGGAGATCTCCCGGGAACTCAAACGCCTCAAGATCCCCAAGAGGCGGCACCCGGACGTCACCAACGCGCTGCTCGTGCGCGCCTGGCTGGGCAGCCTCCACCAGAGCCTGACCTACCTGAAGTCAGTGATCGCCGGACTCGGTGCCCAGCTGACCGTCGGCCGCGAGCTGGCACAAGCGCTCGGCTCCTTCAGCCAGAACGGCCCGCTGCCCTACGGGCCCCTGGGCTACCAGCTGTTCGGCTTCAAGGTCAACAAGGACAACCGCGGCGGCGGCGAACTCTTCGTCCAGTCCCTCGGCGGCGACCCCCACACCGGAACCGCCCAGCTCGGCGGCACCATGGCCCTCGCCACCGCCGGCGTCGAGCGCAGCGTCCTCGCCCTGTCCGCGACTGCCTTCTTCCCCCGCGCGGCCTGCGAACACGTGCACACCGAGCCCGCCTACGTCATGACCGACGCCACCCCCGGCGCCGTCACTGCCCTGGTCGGCAACGTCTCCGCCTCGGATACCGTATGGGACCCCATCACCATCGGAGGCATCGCCGAAGCCCACAAACCCGACAAAGTCCGGGAACTCGGGGAGCGGCTGTGGAAGACACGGCTCTCCGAGCACCTGCGGCAGCTGGAGATCGACGACCCCGACCGGGCCAGAGCCATGGTGGTCTCCAACTCCTACAAACAGGCCGCCCTCTTCGCCGTCGGCATCGCCTCGGCCGCCGTGGAGGCCTCCTGGATCGCCGTCGTCATCCGCAAAGACGGCGCCCCGCCCGGCATCCACCTGCCCCCCGGCGTCGTGACCATCACCATCGACCAGCTTGAGGACCTGCCCCGCACCCACCCCAACGTCAAGGTCATCTGCGCACCCCTGCAGCTGGTCGCCCGCGGACTGAACATCCTCGTCCCCGGCACCGAGAACTCCGCGCTGGCCTCGGTGTGGGTCGGCCTGCGCCCCGTCGCCGACCTGCACTCTCCCGAGGCGATGTACGCCAGCATCAACGCAGCCGCCATCCGCGCTGCCTGCCCCGGCCCCGACCCCGCCCGCATGCTCGGAATCCAGAGCCGGGCCGCCCGAAGACATCTGCACACCCTGCTGCGCAGCGACCCCCGTTTCAGCCGTCTGCCCCGCTTCTTGAAGACCGAGATCCTCGCCGGAATCCTCGTCGACCTCATCCAGCTCGCCGGCCGCGCCCGCCGCGGAGGCACCCCAGTCCAGCTCTACCTCGTCGACAACTCCCTCCTCGACACCCGGCTGGGCTCCGACTTCCCCTCGCTGCTGCGCTCCTACTACGACGGCCTCACCGAGGACGAACAGGCCAGCCTCCGCCGCATCTACGGCACCACCCTGACCGCCTGGCTCGACTTCGCCGACGCACCCGACATCCCCCAGCTCACCCACGTCCCCCTGCCCCGCAGCGAAGACCTTGATCACGAAGGTGTCTGATGACCATGGACCAGACCCAGCTGTTCCTGCTGGCCTGCCACACCAATGAGCCACTCCTTGGCTCGGTAGTGCTGTACCGCCTGCCCGAGGTGAAGATCGACACCGCCTGGGAAAAGCTGCGCGAGGAATACCGCGGCATTACCGGCTCCACAGCGAACCTCCCCTACAGCGGGCTGCTGACCGTCCTGCGCGCCATCGGCTACACCAGCGCCACCCTCTACCCCACCTCCAAGACCAACCCGCCGAAGTTCCTCGCCACGACCCGTCCCATCGACCGCGACGACCTGCACGCCGCCATCACCCTCTGGGAGCAGGCGCTGCTGCAGACCCCAGCCGACAGCTTCACCTTCCAACACCCGAGCCAGATCGCCGACCTCATCGCCGGCACCACCCCCGAAGATGTCCCGCTCTGGGACCAGATCACCCGCACCACGGCCTGCATCGACGCCCCCGGCTGGGTGTGGACGGCCGCCGGCTGGACCATCGCCGAGAAGCTCTCGGGTAAGACGTGGACGATCGACGGCAAGACCGTCACCTTCCGCCGCGATCTCGCCAACTGCCTCCAGGTTTGGGACCGCGATCTGCTCTGGAGCAACACCTGGCTCGCCGCCCGCGGAGAAACCCTCGACGACATCGCCGCCGACGGCGAGGAAGACACCGACACCGCCTGGAAGACGGCCACCAGATACGCCACCCTCCGGCTCGACGTCACGATGAAGTCCCACCCCGGCCTGCCCCACCCCGTGGCCGTCGTGCAACCCTCCGTCTCCCGGCTGAGCAACACGCTGCGCAACGCCCGCACGGCCTGGTTCGAGCCCCGCGACGCCAAAGACCCCCTCCTCAACCTCGAACTCGGCGGATACGGCGACCACACCCACCTCAATCACACCACCCGCCTGGCCCTGGACGGCTGGACCCGCCTGCACGGCGAACACGTCTTCCCCCGCGACAAAGACGACGAGTTCCTCGCACCCAGCGCTCTCGACCTGAGCGGCCCACCCGGCAAACTCCGCGCCCTGGTTCCCTTTGCCGTGAGCTACCCGGTCGGCAGGGGTGTGGGCATGTACAGCCAACGTGAACTCGCCCGGCACATCAGCGCCGTCCTCGACCAGCCCCTGGTCGAATGCGTCCAGGTCGCCGGCCGCCGCCCCTTCGCCCACGGCCGTACCACCGTCGAAGGCCGTGATGCGGTCCTGTGGGACGACGAGAACCTGCCACAGATCCTCGCAGCATCCGGATGCCGGAAACTGCGCATCCTCGCCCTCTACAGGACCCAGGCCATGCGCACGCGCATGCAGTTGCTGCTGGCCTACCACTTCAACCGTCCCGACCTTGCCGCCACCGGCATCGGTGAGAACAAGCTCGTCTCGCTCAACGATCACGTCGAGGTCCTGTTCCAGCCGGCACCGGAGCTGCTGGCTCACGGCGATCACCACGCCCAGCGACCCGCCCTGGTCAGGCAACTCCATGGTCTCGATGCCCCCGAGGACACCCGCCTGCTCGCCCTGTGCGAGACCGAGTACGACCCCAAGGCCTGGGCACGCCAACGACGCGCATCGAAGAAGACCGACTCCACCGTCGTCAACCCCGATACCCTGGACGCCAAGCACCGAGTCAACGGCGAACTCGCCAAGCACCGAGTCCTCGCCCAGTTCCTCACCCTGTACAAGCCCGGACGCCGCAACCCCCGCAAGAAGGACCGCGAACTCACCACCGACCTCGAGCTCCTGGGCCTCGAACTCCAAGGACACCACCGTGGCCACATGGCCATCGCGGATATGTCCCGCGTGGCCGGGCTCGTGCACCCCCGGCTGACCAAAGCCCTCAGCTCCGGCCCCCACGGCCTCAAGGAACCCCTCGTCCACGTCGGGCTCCACCTGCGCCAGCAGCGCGGCGAACGGCGCATCGCCACCGACGAGCCGAAACTGATGTGGACCCTGGTCGCCCTCGTCCCCCACGGCCGGTACTGGCGGACCCTCGCCTACCTCCCCTCCGAATACGCTGGCCAGGGCAGCTGGCTCGACTACGCCCCCGCCAACTACCACTTCCGGGCCCGGCCATTGCCCGAGGGACGACGCCACGACGAACTCCTACCCCGACACATCGACCGCGCACTCTACGAGCTGGGCGGGCACGCCGGCCCGGCACATGGATACGTCATGTACGTCTCCGGAGGCGAAGCCCGTAGCATCTGGCCCCTGCTCGCCAACAAGAACCTGGGCCAGACACCCGACGCGGCCGGTCAGATCAACAAGCGGCCGGCACTGCCCGGCTTCACGCTCGCACCCGACCAGCGACCGCGAGCGGTCGTCCGGGTCACCTCCGGCAGCGAGGACGTGGCCCGGCCGGCTCTGATCGAACGGCTCCGCCACCTCCCGGAGTACGACGAGCCCGTCACCGAGGAAGGCAAACTTGCCACCGGCCTGTTCCAGCTGGAAAAGGCCGAGCAGACGTTCATCCTCTGTAACCTCCCCCACCAGTTCACAGGAGGCGCGCGCTACGCCCGCGCCGGCGAGTCCTACACGCGGTGGGGCAGCAGCGACCCCAAGGAACAAGCCGAAACCTGGTACAGCCACACGGCAACCGAGATCACCGTGCTTCATCACCCGGCCGACCAGGCTCTGCTCACCTATGGGCTTGCAGCCGCCCGTCTCTGCGATCACGCCCTTCACTGGGAACACCGCACCCACTACCCCGCACCGGTCCACCTCGGTATCCAGATGGACAAGGACCACCCCGAATACCGCCGCACCGTCGATCCCACCGACGGTGACGACGACGCACAGCCCTGAGCCACGACGGAACGCGAGGCCCCAGCGGATCGACCGAACCGCTGCGCAGCGTCCCCGCGACGCCTCACACAGGAGGAAGGTAATACGGTCACCGTGGACCCGGACGACGTGACGGAATGGGATCACTGGCTCGATTACCTGGTCGACGGCGCAGCTGTACAACTCGTACGACCCAGCGACACCGACCGGCCGACCTGGGCCGCCTACGAAGAAACTCGGTACCTGGGCACCGTCCACGGCCAGTTTGATTCCGACGGACGCTGGCACGTCCAATCCCTGAACGAGCGCCACCTCAGCCTCGACGACGCCGTCCGCGCCCTGCGCCGACCCGCCACCTGGGCAGCCGACCGAGAACGCGTCCGACGGTGGGCCCGCAACACCCTGAGTGACCCGCGCCTGCTCGTCCTCGACATTCAGACCACCGGGCTCGACACGGCTTGGGCCGTACAGATCGGCGTCACCGACCGGGACGGCAACGCCCTCTTCGACGAACTCGTCAACCCGCTGGCAGACATCACGCCCGAAGCCACCGCCCTCCACGGCCTCGCACCGAACCAACTGGCCTCCGCTCCCACCTTCGACACGCTGCTGCCCGACCTCGCCCACCTCCTGGCAAACCAGCGCTGCCTCGCCTACAACGCGGACTTCGACAGAGCAGTCTTGGAACGGGAAATCCATCGCCTGCCGCAGCCTGCACGCACCACTTGGGCGACGCTGCACCCTCGCACGTGGACGGACGTCATGGCCCCCTACGCAGCTTGGAAGGGACTCTGGTCCGCCCGCCACTGCTCCTACCGCTACCAGCCACTTGGCGGCATCTACGACGCCGTCACCAACTGCCGGCGCTTGCTGACCACCATGCACCGCATGCGCTGAACGCGCTGACGCTGCCCCTCATAGACTTGGCGGCCGCTATGCGGCCCCGCGATAGCCGTTGTCTCTGTGCGCCGGGAGCGCAAGCAGGCCGAACCGGCTTCAGATCCACGCCCCAAGAAGGGGCTCCCGCTCCTCCCTCTGGCCACGCGATCTGATCGCTTATCGTCACGGACAGCATTCGATTCGGTGCTGACCGTTGCCCCGTGAAGCAAGTGGTGATCTACTGCCTTTCCGATGTCATTGGGGGGCATAGGTGCGACAGGACGTGTGTGCCGCGTGCACGGAAGCGCTCAGTTGGGGGGCGTCAGGGAGTGCCAATGGCTTTGGCACCTGCTGACGGCGGTAGGCGTAGCCGCCGGGGCTTCGCTTACCAGGATGTAGTCACTCTCCTGGACTGCCTGGACATGCTGGATGGACAGTGGACTTCGGTGTCCTGGGAAGACCTGGAAGACATCCTCTGCTACCGCGATGACGCGCCGAACTACCGCCAGGTCAAGACGATCGAAGAGGCCGGTACCCGGCACAGCGTGGCCAGCGTCTGCAGGCCGGAAACTGCGCAGAAGACAGCAGAGACGAGCTATCTGGGCAAGTTGTTCCTGGACAAGCCCCTTCCGGATGGCACTCGCTTCACGCTCATCATCAACGAGATGCCGCAGCGCGACCTGTATGAGTTCGCGGTGGAACGGGACCGCCCGCGCGGGCCTGTGAGCGAATCCACGCGCAACGACGTCATCGAACGGCTGAGCTGCCTGCAGCTTCCGGACGGCCGCGACGTTGCCTGGTGTGTGGATCGTCTTGATGTCCTCGTCGTCGGCCGCACGATCGAAGACGTCGAACGAGAGGCGCTGCACCGTTTGGCCCCGCACGTCGGTGCGCTCCTGGGCACCGGACCGTTGGTCGCGGAGGTGGAGGAGGTGATGACCCGTCTCATGGAGGGCATCGCCCGCAGTGCCCGGGCCCTGCGGGCGCAGAGCGTCAGCCGCGATACCTTCCGGGCAACCCTGGAAGACAGCGTGCGCAAGGTCACCGGCCGACGCAGCGACGGCTCGACGGAACCTTTGATGACACTGCAGGAGAAACTGCGGCCGGCAGGCGTCTCCGACGTGGAAGCCGAAGCCCAGCACGACGCCATGCTCACCTTCCGCCGCAGGCGCCGGTCCAGCATCGGCACCAGACGGCAGCAGCTCGACGACCTGGCGGACGACGTCCACGCCCTGTGCACCGTCACCATGGCCGAGCGGCGCAGCGGCCTCATCCCTCCAGGCCCCGACGCCTACCAGGCCACGATTCTCAAAGTCGCCCAGATGCCACAGGTAGCCGATCGCACGTACAATCTCGTTGATGCCCTGGCCACCCTCAGCGACATCACCGCACGCTGCCTGAACAGGTACGTCGATGCCTCATAAAATCGGCAGCCGCGTCGTCCCGCCCCTGCACCGTCCCTGGGATCCGGACGACTCCCCGGACTTCCACGCCGCGCGCCTGCTGCTGCTCATCCACCTGTGCGGTCAGCAACCGGGCTCCTACATTGCCGGCCGGACCAAGTTCGCCAAACTCGACTTCTTCCTGCGCTACCCCGGGTTCCTGGAACGCGCCCACGCCGCCATGCCGCAGGTCGTGCCGCTCGGTGACGCCTTTTTGGCCCAGGACTCCACTGAGGTCGAAGCGCCCATGGTCCGCTATCGCTACGGCCCCTGGGACCATCGCTACCGGCAGTTCCTGGCCTTCCTCGTCTCACGCGAGCTGGTCACCGTCACCACCAGCCACAAGCCCGAACGCATCAAGCTCAAGGCCGCCGGCCGCAAGGCCGCGGAGCGGCTCGCGCGCACGCCTCAATTCCAGCCGCTGGTCCGTCGCTGCGAAGCCATGCAGGGCAACCTCGCCAGCATGACCGGCACCCAGCTCAAAGACCTGATCTACGAGCTGTTCCCGGACGAGGTCGGCAACGCGCCCTTCCGCCAGGAGATCCAGCCATGACCAAGCCTGTCATCGCACACCCCGACCGCGGCATCCGTGTCCAGTCCGTCCGGCTCGTGCAGCACACCGGTGAGATCGACGAGTACACCTTCCGCTCCGGCATGCTCAACATCATCACCGGGGTCCGCAACAGCTCCAAGACCACCACGCTCAAGGCGATCGACTACTGCCTCGGCGACCGTGACAGCCCCCGCGACGCCCTGACCATCGCCGTAGCCGAGAAGTACGTCGAAATCAGCACTGACCTGACACTGAACGGCATCCCGCACACACTGACCAGGTCCCTTCAGCACGGTCGCATGAACAAGGTCTACATCGACGGAGACGACCTGAACGTCGACGCCTTCTCCAGCTGGATCCTGCAGGAGCTCAACTGGCCCGACCTGCAGATCCCAAAGGGGATCGTCGCGGAATCAGCCAACCAGCTCACACCTTTGTCGTTCCGCAACACCCTGCGCCACATCTACCGCAACGAAGACTCCTGGACCGACTTCGCCAACAAGGAAGCCGAGTTCATCCGGCGCGCCGTCGTGAGCCAGCTCCTCGGATTCGCCCGCGTTAAGTACTCCAACAAGGACTTCCATATCGCCCAGGCCAGAAAACGCCTGGCCGAAGCCCAGGCCGTCGAACGCGAAGTCCAGGAGAGCACCCTCCAGGCCGTCACCGCCATCTCCGACCGCCTCAACATCCCCGTAGCCCGCTCACCGGAACAAGTAGCAGCCGCTCGCGATGCCGTCCGAGCCGAGCTCGATGCAGCCTACGAGCAGCGCCGACAGCTCACCGCCGACATCAACAGCATGGTCCATGGCGGCCACGAGACCACCGGCGCCGGGTATGACACCACCCTCACCGCCGACTACGAGAACACCTCACGCCGTCTCCAGCGCGCCCTGGACGAGGTGACCGCCCTTGAGCAACTCCACGACGAGCACAAGCAGTCAGCGCAGACGGTCACCGCGGAGATCGGCCGTATGCAGCGCCTCATCACTTCCGTCGATCTCTTCGACACCCTGCCTGTCCGGCTCTGCCCCGCCTGCGAACAAACTGTCGATCCACGTCGTCCCCACGACGACGACGCCTGCTACCTCTGCAACCAGCCCGTCAGCGACGACCAACGCCGACGCCGCGCCCAAGTCGAAATCCGCTCCTTGGAATCGGAACTGGCAGACCTGCAAGACGTCGTCGCCCGCACTAGCGCCGATGTGCAGACCGCCCACGAACGCCGCACTCACCTGGAACAGCAACAAGCCGAACTGGCCAAGCGCATCAACAATGAACGAGCCGCCCAACTGGCCCCCTTCATGACCGCGCTCGAGGACCTCGCCGGAAGCATCGCGCAGCTGGAACAGAAGATGACCGCCTTCCCAGCTATCGAAGAGATCCTGCAACGCCGCATCGATGCCAGCCGGACCGTCGCATCAGCCCAGCAGGCACTGAACGACATCACCGAGGCCCAACCCCCGCACCAAGCCGTCGGCCTCTCCCCGGCCGACCGTTGCGCCCTCTTCGCAGACCGCATGAACTCCTTCCTGCAGACCTACCGAGGACACGGCTGGGTCAAGGGAAGCGTCACCATCAGCGACAGCGACCTCACCTTCTACGTCGGAACCCGCCCCTGGAACCAGATCCTCGGCGCCGAACTACGGGTGCTGTTCTTCCTCGCCTATAGCTACGCCACTCTCTTCCTGGCAAACGACCTGGACGAAGAGTGCGCCTTCCCCGGACTCTTGATGCTCGACAACCCCTACCAGCAGGGCATCGACGCCAGCGTCATCAAGTCCGTTCTGCAGGACCTGGGAGAAGCCGCTCAAGCCACGGGCACACAGGTCATCACGACCCAAGCGCTCCCCGAATCTCTCCGAGGCGAGAACATCCGGCACATTCAAATGCCGCAAGTCTACGAAGCGAATTAAGAGAGGCTGCGTCCGACCAAGCTTCGGGGCGAAGAGCTTCGCAGTCCCGAAAGGCTCTCCACCGCCGTGTCCCATGTGTCCACGAACGTCAGGTAGGCCTGCTGACGCTGACCGGGCCTCTCCGCCCACACCGGCGCGGACATCCGCCGCTGGGCGAAGAAGAACAAGGTCGAGCTGTGCTTCACCCCGACCTACGCTTCCTGGGCCAATCCGATCGAGGCCCACTTCGGCCCGCTGCGGCAGTTCACCCTGGCCAACGCCCGCCACCCCGACGTACTCACCGCCCAACGCAAGGAACGCGCCCGCGTCCGCAGCGAGAATGGCATCCGCTGAGGCGGACGCCCCCTCAACACCGCAGCCTGACCAGCCGCGAACCGCAGCCCCCGAGCGCCGAAGGGGGCAAGTTCAGGAGCAGGACAGCGACAGAAGGATGACTCAGGAGGCGGACGGTTCGATCTCCCCCGCAAAGACGATGACCTGGTCGATGAGGCTCCGCCGCAGATGGACGACGTCCGTTCCCGCCAGGCGGGGACCTCCATCCGGCGTGGTAAAGACCCACTGGTACCGGGCCCACTCGCCAGGCATGTCCACCGCCGAGCAGCGCACCATCGTGCCGGTCCCCGCCGGGTGGCGCCGGATGTCCAGCACGAACCGCTCGACCGCCGCGATTCCTTCGCTGCGACCCAACGGCCCCCAGAAGACCACATCTGAGGTCAGAGCCTGGGAGAGCAGGGCAGTCACATAGCTGTCGTCCGAGGCGTTGAACGCGGAGATGAACGTGTCGATCGCGGAGCGTGCAATCTCTTCCTGCATGCCCCAGTAATACCAGCCGTTTCGCGTGCGCTCGTCCCGCGAGCCGCCTTCCGATCACGGTGAACCATTCCCGGTCACAGCACTAGCCGCGTGCCTCCACTGGCTGCGGTAGCGCCTGTTGCGGGTGGGCTGACCATCGGATTTAACCCTCGATCGGGTGGCGTCGCCTTCGGTGCCGGGCGGGTCGCGGGCGGGAGCCAGTACGAAGATCACGAACTGCCTGTGATCTTCGAGAGGACCCCTGTCTCGTGCGTCTCGCCCGTACCGCTGCCGCAGCTGTCACTGCCTTCACCGCGCTCTTCCTCCCGACCACCGCGAACGCTGCCCCGGCTGTCGCCGCACCCGGTGACACCGTCATCGCTCCCGTACGCGACCTCCTGGCGCAGCTCCCGGTGCGTGCCGAGAACCGCACCGGCTATGAGCGCTCGAAGTTCAAGCACTGGATCGATGCGGACAAGGACGGCTGCAACACGCGGGCGGAGGTGCTGAAGGCCGAAGCAGTCGTGGCCCCGGTGCAGGGGCCGAAGTGCACGCTGAGCGGGGGAGAGTGGTACTCGCCCTACGACGACCGCTACATCGACGGCCCTAAGGGGCTGGACATCGACCACCTGGTCCCGCTGGCCGAGGCCTGGGACTCCGGCGCCTACGCCTGGACGGCCAAGGAACGTGAGGACTACGCCAACGACCTGGGCGACGACCGGGCGCTGATCGCGGTGTCGGCCGCCTCGAACCGGTCCAAGGCCGACCAGGACCCGTCCACCTGGCTGCCGCCCGCCGCCGGCTACCGCTGCACCTATGTCACCGACTGGGTGGCGGACAAGACCCGCTGGGGCTTGAGCGTCGATGCCGGCGAACAGGCCGCGCTCGCCGAAGTGCTCAGCAACTGCCCGGACGTGCCCGTCACCGTGACCCGGGCCCGCTGACCTTAGGCCCGGACCCCGGCCCCGGCCCCTGCGCCCGTGCCGGGGTCGGCGCGTCAACGCCGGTGATTTTTCCCGGGTTCCGTCCCGAACCTGCCGGACGGGCTCCTATGGTCGGCTCGCGTTCGGCGGTGAGAGCGGGGGAGAGCGGTATGAACAGCAGGAAGACCTTCCTCGAGGCACTGCGGGCCCTGCGCGACCATGAGGAGGCGGCCCAGCACGGCTGGGTGCTGCTCGGCATGCTGCGCCCCGACCATCACAAGGCGGTGAAGAGCGCCGCGGGGCAGGGCTTGGTCGAGCTGGCCGGCCGGGAGACGCGCGCGGAGCTGTCCGTCTATGAGGGTGGGACCCGTGGTGTGGGCGGCCCGGCTGACGGGGCACGGCCGGGATGTGCTGGTCTACGCCGAGGCCGGCCCCGCCCCCGACCGCCAGCCCGTCGGGCCGGCTGACGGTGAGCGGCTGGTGGAGCTGCGCCGCTCGGAGATGGACGCGCTGCGCCTGTACGTGCACCTCGGTGCCCGGCTGCGCCTGACGCCGGCCGACGGCCTGGAGGAGAAGGTGCGCACCGCGCGCCAGCTCGGCAGCCGGTGGGTTCTGTACCTGAACGAGGAGCAGATCGAGTCGGTGGCCTACGCCTTCTACCTGCGCTCGGTGGGCGGCTTTGGCGCTGAGGCCAACAGGTTCGGCCGCGAGTACGGCATCACCTTCCGCCCGACAGGCAGATGGCAGGCCGTACTCCCGCGACGGTAGCTGGCCGGCTGGTTTATGGGCCGGGTCCACAGCGCGCAGGTCGCCTTCTCCGGGTGCGGCGGAGGCGACCTGCGGTGTGTGGCCGTCTACTTGAACCAGTAGCGGACGCCGTGGTGGTGGGAGCATGTGCCCTGCGAGTGCCGCGAGTACGACAGAGAGGCGTCCACGCACTTCGCGGTTTCGTACTTGTCCTTGGGCTTTTGATGGTGCGTCCAGCCGCACACGCCAGTGGTGTGGGAGATGCAGTGGTGAGCGGTGTTGGTCGACGGCAAGGTCGCCGCGGACGCGGCCGGTGCACTGAAGAAGACACCGGCCAGGGCGACAGCCACCGCTGGGACGGCAAGACGAACGCGCAAAGGAACCCCCTTTTGGAGTCGAGCAAGTGCAGGGGGACTCTATGCAGGTTTCACCCGCTTACATGCCGTTTTTTGGAATTTTGGACCCGGCGGCGGGCCGCGGAACCCGCGCGATGGAACGGAGCTGCCACGACTCGGCTTCCTCGGCGAGCAGAGGCCGATCGTCAGCCGTCGCGTGAGGGGACGCGGGCGTGATCGGTCGTGCCGAAGTGCTGCAGGACGTCCAACAGTTGGTGCGCCTCGGTGAGTGTGAACAGCGGCAGGCGCGGCTCGTACAACTCCGGCATACCGAATGCGGGATCGAGAAGTTCGCCCATGCGGGGCGCAAACGCACACCACCCCGCGCCGGTTACGCCCGCCGGCCGGTCTCTGACCAGGGATTTACCCCCTTCGCCTCCCGCGTGCTGTGGTGCCCACCCGTCTGGACCCGTGAGGTGTGGGTGAAGGCGGGGTGGGGGAGTTGTCGCATCCAGTCCACGCGCGTAGCGAACTGTTGGCCGACTGCGGTTATCTCGTATGCGCATCTCCAACCCCCCACACCCCTTGGAGAGTTCATGCGCCGTGTCCTTGTCGGCCTGTCCGCAACCGGCCTGCTCCTGGTCGGTGTCAGTGCCGCCCCGGCCCTCGCCGATCCGCCCGCGCCGCCGCCGCTGCAGACGGCCCGCAGCGAGCTGGCCGCGCTCACCGTCGCCCCACCGCATTCCATGGACGGCTACGCCCGCGACAAGTTCGACATCTGGTCCACTCAGCCGGACGGCTGTACCACCCGCCAGGACGTCCTGGCCCGCGACGGCAAGAACGTCCAGGACAAACCCGACCACTGCCAGCCGGCTTCCGGCACCTGGTACTCGGCTTACGACGACACCACCGTCACCGACGTCGCCAAGGCCACCATCGACCACATGGTCCCCCTCGCCGAAGCCTGGCGCTCCGGCGCCGACACCTGGAGTCCGGATCAGCGCAAGGCCTTCGGCAACGACCTCAAAGACCCCCAGCTGCTGATCGCGTCGGAGTCCTCGAACTCCTCGAAGTCCGACAGAGGGCCGGCCGACTGGAAGCCCACCAACCACACCTTCTGGTGCACCTACGCCGAGGACTACACCCACATCAAGTCCATCTGGAAGCTGACCATCACCGACAAGGAGAAGGCAGCACTGTCCTCGATGCTCGACACCTGCACCAACTGACCGACCCTCGACATCAGCCGGAGCGCTCACCGGGCAGTTGGTCGGTGAGCGCGGCCTGCATGGGGCGGAGAGGGCAGGATTCGAACCTGCGTGGACCCCCGTGGGGGTCCGACCTCGAGGCGTGCTCGCTGGTCCCCGATCAACCACTCCGGGCACCTCTCCTCGTTCCCGGCCCCGGTGGCGTCGCCTGGGCCGTTCACGTGAAAGAGATCCCCTGCGTACCCTGGCATTTTCGCCGCCCAAGCGGAGCCGACCTCCCCTCTTCGCGCGGGCCTGTGTCGGCCGTGGGGAACCCTGTGCCAAGATCCGCTGGCATGTCATCTGTCATGTCGTCTGCCATGCCTGCGTTGCCTTCGTCGCCCACGGGCCCCTCAAGAACCGGTCGCCGTCTGCTGGTCGCCCTGCTCGCGCTGCTCGCGACAGCAGGCTCCACCGTGGCCGAGGCCGGCACGCCGTCCGGCCCGGCGCCCGGCGCCGCGGTGAGAGCGGCCGAACCCGCGACGCCCGACCGCCCCAGCTACGACGTGAAGCTGCGCGCCGACGCCGACGGCTCCCACTGGGCGGGCCGGCAGACGGTGTCCTTCCGCAACGCCTCCAGCCGGCCCCTGCGTGAGGTGTACATACGCCTGTGGGGCAATGGCGAGGACGGCTGCGGGACATCCGGAAGACCGTCCCCCGTCCGCGTCTCCCACGTGCGCGGCGGCACTCCGGGCCGCCCCGGCGTGAAGTGCACGGCGCTGCGCATCGCTCTGCCGAGGCCGCTCGCACGCGGTGAGCGGACGGCCGTCTCCTTCGACGTGGCCCTCACCGTGCCCGCACGCAACAACCGCTTCGGCCGCGAAGGCGCGTTCCGCTTCCTGGGCAACGCGCTGCCGGTCCTCGCCGTGCACGACGCGAGGGGGTGGCACCTCGATCCGTATGTGTCGTACGGCGAGAGCTTCTACACCCTGGCGAGCGACTTCCGGGTGCGCCTCGACCACCCGTCCGCCCTCAAGGTCCCGGCGACCGGCAGCACATGGACCCGCCCCGGCGGTACCGGGCGTACGGTCACCCACAGCGTCGCCAAGCGGGTGCGGGACTTCGCATGGGCGGCGGGCCCGTTCCGCACCGCGACCCAGACCTCGCCCGGCGGCGTGCGCGTGAAGTCGTACTGGTCGCCGAACACGCCCGCCGCCGGTGTCCGCCTCAACCGCAAGGACGGCGTCGCCGCCATCGACCGGTTCGGCAGGGAGTTCGGCCGCTATCCGTACGGCGAGATAGACCTCGTGATGACCCCCGGGTTCGCCGGCGGCATGGAGTACCCCGGCCTGGTCATCCTCGGCACCGAGGAGGAGGGCGGCGCCACCGTCCATGAGATCGCCCACCAGTGGTGGTACGGCGTCGTGGGCAACGACGAGTACAACTCACCCTGGCTGGACGAGAGTTTCGCTCAGTACGCCAACGCGCGCTACTACCGCTGGGACGGGTTCGAGTGCTCGCCGGACGACTCCTGGCCGAGCGCCACCGCCGCGCTCACCAACTCGATGGCCTACTGGTCTACACACCGTGGCGAGTACTTCCAGGTCGTGTACGGGATCGGCCCCTGCGTTCTGGCCGACCTGGAGCACGTCCTCGGGGCCGGCACCATGGCGCGCCTGATCAAGAAGTACGCCCACGACCACTGGTACGGCGTCTCCACCACCGTCGACTTCAAGAAGGCCGCACAGTCGATGGCGCACAGGGACCTCGGCCCCTTCTGGCGGAAGCACCGCATCCGCTGAAGTCGCACTCCGCTCGCGGGTGACGGGCGTACCCCGTCGGCGCCACGATGACGGTGACCGACGGGGTACGCGGGCAGGGCGGCGTCGTTCCGGCGGTGCATCCGGGTTGATGGGGCTTCAGGAGCTGGGGCAGGACTGCGGGGTGGTCGGCGGGGGCTGACGCGGAGGCAGGCACGACTTCCGGTGATCATGAGGTGTCGAGTCCCTGATCACCACGACGGAAGACCGTGCCTGCCTGCTCATCCTCGCTCATCCCGCGCCCTCTGGGCCAACTCGCCGACACCGCGCCGACCGTCCACCGGCGCCGCAGACAAGCCTCACTCGGCCGGCTGACACCCGTCGAATTCGAAGCCGTCATGACCACACCGGCTCTCCAGGCCGCGTGACCGAACCTGTCACCCAAACCTGCATCAGACCCGCCGGCCGCCGCCCGGACGGTCAGTGCCTCGCCGGTCGGCAGCTGCACGACAGTGGGCACCGCTTCCCCCTTGCCACAGATAACAGGGCCGCTTCACGTAGCGGCCGGAGAACGTCGCCGCAGGTTACGAATCGCGATGCCGCAGATAATAGGGCGTTATCTGTGGGACGACTTCAGACTGGTCCCGCGACCGACGCACCGTCGGCCGCCCACTAGGGCCGACGAAGGCTTAGCGCACGATCTGACACGGATGTTCCTCGCCCCCCGTGTCCGGGTCCACGGCGTGGCGCGAGGGCGAGAGCTTCGAAGATCGGCACCGACGAAACAGTTGAATCAAGCGGCGGGCGGGGTTGTGTCAGTCGGTGGACAAGAGCGCGGCGTCGTGCGCGGGTCTTTCCGTGTCCAACGAACGGCGCCGGGAGGGGGTTGCTTGTCAGTCCTCGTCTTCGGTGTCCTCGACGGCGTCCGGGTCTCGGAAGGGACGCAAGCCCTGCCCAGGGCGGCTGGTCGCACCGCCGCGATCAGGCAGCACGTCCTGGATAGTCGGGGGATCCGCGGCCCGACGGAGCTTGGGCGACATGACGGCTACAGGCCCGCCCGGGTCAGCAACCACTCCATGCGCTCGACGGGAAGGAACGGCGAGGCACCGGCGGCCTCCGCGACGCGCTCCGAGGAGTCGGCGAGGAGCCGGAACAGCGATGGGAGCGGGACCGCAGCATCGGGCGATGGCGCGAAGGCGGCGGTCGCCCGCCTTCCGGCATACCGCACCTGCTCAGCGCAGGAGGGCCGTCAGCAGGTCTGTGCCCAGCGTCGTCATCTCGGGCAGGTTGAGGGCGTAGTGGACGTAGCGCCCGTGTCGACGGGTGGTGAGCAGGCCCGCGTGGCGCAGGACGGCGAGGTGGCGGGAGACCTCCGGGGGAGTGAGTTCCCAGGCGTGGGCCAGCTCGCCATTGGTGTGCGGGCCGCGGGCCAGGGTGCGCAGCAGCCGTAGTCGTACCGGATGTGCGAGTGCCTCCAGCCGGAGGGTGACCGTTTCCAGCGACACCGGCTCTGACGGATCGGGCTCGGCCACGGGGTACTGCACCACCGGCTGCCATCCAGGCGCGTGGACCACCACCAGGTGCGGGCGGCCGAAGTCACTGGGGATGAAGGTGACCCCGGTGCCGTGGGCGGCGGTCGCGTTGTCCTGCAGCTTGTCCACGACGATGCAGTCGCCGTCCGGCGCCAGGGTGACCGCGCCGGAGACCGAGGCGAGTGCCGCCCCGATGCCCTGGCGCTTCAGCAGGTCGTTCTTAAGACGCAGGTCGGTGGCCAGTTGCACGGCGACGCCTGTCCAGGCGGCGTCGAAGAACGCCTCGGCGCACTGTTCGAGGGTGTGGCGCACCCGCGCCCGCACTGCGGCCGGGTCCGCGAGCAGCCGCTGTGCGAATGCCTCTTGGAGTGCGCCGCGGGCCTGGGCCAGGTCCAGCGCCCGCTCGCGCGCGGCCCGGTCGGCGAGCGGCGACGGCGTAGCGAAGTGGACCCGATTGCTGCCGCACGTGGTGATGAGCGCGGCGCTCACATAGGTCTCGTCGTCGATCCGGTCCACATCGTCCAACTCCTCGGCGAGGGTCGGCCGAGGTCGGGCGGGGACCAGGAAATCGGCTCGTGAGGAACGCCAGAGGAACTCCGCCTCCCTGAGTCGCTCGGCCAGCTCCGGCGGCATCCCGGACCAGACGTCCCCGGCCCAGCCGGCCAGCCGCGGGTGATGCCCGGGTTCGGCCAGGACGTGCAACATCGCGGTCAGTTCGGCCAGCGGGGAGGCGGTGAACCGCAGCCGCTCGGCCGGTAGCCCGGTGATGTCGATGCGCAGCGTCATCCCCACATCATCGCTGGTCGGACGGCCGGCGACGGCGTCGGTTGACGATGTCCGTCAACCGACGAGCCGCATCCGGCGACCCGGCCCGACCGTTGGCGCCATGGCAACCACCACCAGAATCCAGCCCCGCACCCTCCTCCGCGCCTCCGGAGGCCCCCGCTACGCCGTCGCCCTTGCCGTGGACGCGCTCGGTACCGGCCTGCTGCGGCCCTTTCTGCTCCTCTACGGGGTGACGGTGCTCAGGCTGTCCGCGCCGGTCACCGGCACCGCCATGACAGCCGGCGTCGTCGCGGGCCTCGTGTGCATGCCTGCGGTGGGCCGATGGCTGGACCGCGGCGCACGCAGCACGGTCGTGGCGGCGTCGATGCTGGTTCGGGTGTTGGGCGTGGCGCTTCTGCTGGCCGCCCCGACAGGGAACGTCTGGCTGTTCGCCACAGCGGCGCTCTTCCTCGGCATCGGCAACCAGGCATGGCCGGCCGCCCACGCCGCCCTCGTGGCCACGGTCGCCCAAGGCCAGGAACGCGACGCCGCCCTCGCAGGGGGCCGCGCCCTGCGCAACGCCGGCCTGGGCGCCGGTGCCCTCCTCGCCAGCGCATGCCTGACAGGCGGCACCACCGCATTGCAGGCGCTGGCAGCCGTCACCGGGCTCGCCTACCTCGCCGCGGCGGCCCTGGCGTGGTCGGTCGACGTGCACGCTCATCAGACCGCTGTCACGGTCAAGGACGGGGGCGGGGACGGGGACGAGGACGAGGATGGAGACGACGAGCCCGCACCCAGGATGCGCGCGCTGCTCGCCGCCAACGTGATCTACGTCTTCTGCCTCAACGTCCCCGAAATCGCGCTCCCTCTGGTCCTGGTGACACAGATGCACGCCTCCCCGGTGTGGTCGGCGGCCATCTTTGTGGCCAACACGGTGCTGGTGGTCACCCTGCAGGTTCCGGTCACCGTCCTGATGTCCCGCTTCCCGCGCCGGTCCGTGCTGGCAATCGCGGGCGTGGTGCTCACCGCGTCCTACGTCGGTTTCCTCGCGGCCACCTGTCTGGGGCACGGCTGGGGTGCCCCGGCCGTCGCCGCGGTGTCCGTGGTCTGCACCCTCGGCGAGATCATCTACGCAGGCAGCGCCACCGCGTTCGTCACCGCCCTCGCCCCAGCGCACGCCCTGGGACGCACCCTCGCCCGCTTCCAGCTCTCCACGGGCTTCGGCCTCGCCGCCTCCCCAGCGGTCATCACCGCTCTCGCACCCCACGGCCCGGCCGCCCTCTGGGGGAGCCTCGCCGCCGCTACGCTCCTCTCCGCCTCCGCCGTGGCTCGCTGAGCATGATTCTTGTGCCGCGACTTCCCCATGACCATCGGCAGGCTAACCCCGGCCTGGCCGAGGTGGGTGAGGCCGGAGTGCCGGTATCCGTGCAGGCCCCAGCCCGCACCCGGCACGCCACTGAGTGCGGTGTCCTCATCCAGCGGGGCGCGGGCCTGACCGTACGACAGCTGGACGAGCCCAGTGTCCCGGCAGACGTCGCGCGAGCTGACGACCTTTCCCGGCGCTGGGCGGGCGGTGGGCGGCACTGGGCGGGCGGTGGGCGGCGGAGGGTGACGAATACCGGCCCGCTCGCACGGCCCTTGATCAGTCGGCGCAGCAGGCGGGCGGTGCCGGCGTCCCAGACACGGTCTCCAGCACGAACTCCTCGCGTGCGGCGCCACAGCGCCGGGTACGCGGCTGGGCGCCCTTCGCCTTCACCGGGGCCTGGCGCCCGGTGCCATCTCCCACTGCCTCAACTCGATCGACCATCAAGTCGTCATCGGCACCTGGCACAACGAATTCACGATGGCCGGATTCTGCGGCTGCTACGCAACTTGCTCGGGGACGGGCACATGGAGGACTGGATCTGAACCTGGGTGACAACGCTCAGCGGGGCGCCCCCAGGGCGGCGGCAATACGTGGATTGTCGCGGAACACCACTGCTCGATCGCACGAGGGATCTATGTTTGGCCTTGGCAGGGAGACGGGTAGATTTGGCCGGATCGGTGCTGCGGGGACGCCTGGAGCCTGCGGGGAAGGCGTGATGAAGACCGGGCTGATGCAGCAAGTTTCCGCGATCCGAGGGCTTGCCGAACGCTGGTTGGCGGAGGTTGCCGGCGATCCCGCAGTGCGGGCCGAGGACGGGAACTTCGTGTGTTCGCCAACGGGGTTGTGGCTCGCGCTGACTGCTGCCTCGACGGGTGCTCGGGCGGGGACGGCTCAGGAGCTGCGATCGTTGGTGGGCGCCGCCGGGCCGGAGGCCGCCGCGGCGGCCCGCGCTGCGACGGCTGCACTGGCTGGGACGGGCGGACTGACGGTGGCCACGGGGGTCTGGGCGCGGACACCGGTGTACCGGGAATACCGTGAGTCACTTCCGGAGATCCGCTTCGGACACCTGGATCCGAGCGCGCCGGACGCCGCGTCTGCAATCGACACCTGGGTACGAGAAGTCACCCGCGGCCTGATCGGAGGGCTGCCGCTCCGGCAGGACCGGGAAGTGCTGCTCGTCCTGGTCAACGCTCTTGCCCTGCAGGCTGATTGGCAATCCCCGTTCCGACCGCAGGACACCGTGGACCGGCCTTTCACCGACGAGCGCGGGGTCGAGCACCGGGTGCCGACCATGTTCAAGGAGCTGCCCCGGCCGACCCACGCGTGGACAGCCCCCAGCCGGTCCGGAAGCCCGGTGAACGTGGTGGCGCTGCGTTGCATGGCGGGACACGGTCAGGAGCCCGTGCAGGTGAGCTTTGTTCTCGGCGAGCCCGGGCAGCCCGCCGCCGAGGTACTGCCCGCTGCGTGGGCCCCGCACGACCAGCGGCGCCCCATGGAGGCGGACGCGGTCACCTTCGCGCTGCCACGGCTCCGTCTGCGGACGGGACTTGACGTGACGCAGCACCTCCCGGCACTCGGGGCTGCTCAGGCGGCGTCGCGGCTCGCAGATTTCTCCGGGATATCGCCCGAGCCTCTGACAATTGGTCAGTTCGTGCAGGAGTCGGTGCTGAAGGTGAATGAGCGGGGGTTGGAGGCGTCAGCGGTGACGGGCTACAGCCATGTGCTCAGTGCCTCCGTCCGACCTCCTGTCATCCAACACATCGCCTTTGACCGGCCGTTCGGCATCGTCGTCTTCGACGGCAGCGCGATACCGCTTTTCACCGCATGGCAGTCGGCTGCGCCCATGGGCGCTGATCGGGGAGGCGCATGATGTTGGTGCTGGAGCTGCTGGGCCTGCTCGGCATGCCGTTGGTCACCTATTTCGCCGTGAGTCAACAGTGGCGCGGGCGCATCCTGTTGCCCGTGGTGTTCATCCTCCTGGGTGTCCTGCTCTATGTCGGCGACGACATGCACGGCTGGCGCATGGTGTGGTACGGAGCCGACTGGTTGCTGGTCCTGTTGATCTTGCAGGTTCTTCACAGCCCCGCGTTCGCCTCGCATTACGAGGCCAAGCTGTGGGACCGGATGCCGCGCTTCGAGGCCAGCCTGCAAGGGATGGGGCAGGACTTGCACGGTTGGCTGCATGATCCCCGTCTGAGCCATCCGGGGCTGTCGCTGAAGCTTGATCTGAACGGTGACCTGCTGGTCGCGGCGAAGCTGAACGGCCAGGGGGGCGGCGACGTTACACCGCGGTGGAGGCGTGCCCGCACTGCGTACTGGAGTCGCTGGTGAGCGGGCTGGTCGCAGAAGAGCCGGTCGAGGTGCTGGAGGAGTACCGCACCGGGATCCGCAGCGGTGAGGGTCGTGCCGTTGACGTCTACTACGGCGGCCACCTCCACGGCGTCGTCATGCAGGTCACCGACGCCAACTGCGAGTCACCCCCAGCGGGGGTGCAGTGCACGCTCCACAGACGGTGATCCCGTTCCACCTATGAAACAGGGGGCGTTGGCGCCCGGCGATGCCGTGGCAGCTTTTTCAAGATTCTTCAGGGAGAGACCGAACAACCTGGTCCTTCACCGGCACGTGCAGGGGGTCGCACGTCGGCCTGGCCCCGGTGCTCGAAGGCCTCCCGGCTCTGATTCCGCCGATGCCCAGCCTGGCGAAGATGGCCGGCGCGCTGGCACCCCTGACGACGATGGCTGGGACGCTGGCACCGAACGGCTTCGCTATCCAGGCGGGACTGCCGCAGATGGTGCTGGAGATCATTCGCCCCCTCCCGTCGCTGACGGACCTCATCGGCGGCCATGTGGCCGACCTCTTCGCCGGAGTCCGGTCTGTCGCCGACTGGGTGAAGCGGCTGAAGCCGTCCGTCCTCGCCGAGGCCCGCTACGCCTTCCACGCAAATATGAAGGGCGACACGGAGCCGATGAAGGACTTCCTGCGCCGCTGCCTGCGCCTGTGGCCGGTGCTGGAGGACCACTGTCAGGCCCTGGCTGTGGCGATGTTCGAGCGCGCTTGGGAGCGGAGGCCGACCTCACCGCCGACCAGTCGGTGCGCAGGGTCCTGATCCGCTACGCCCGCCAGGGCTGCGACTCCGAGCGCGATCACCAGGTCCGCGGTGCCTCGATTGGTTACATCCCGGACGGGTGGGAGCAGCGGGACACCGTGCCCGGGCCGGAGGATCTGGTGATCCCTCGCCTTGTTCCGTGGGCCCAGCAGTTCGAGACCGCTCCCGTGCGGTACGTGGCAGGCCAGCTCAACGAGCAGGAACAGGCCCTGGTCCGTGCCTGGTCGGAGAACCACCCCTTGCCGTGGCCCAAGGCGTCGGATCTGGTGCAGCAGGATGAGGCGCAAGGAGAGCGGGCCCGACGCAAGCTGATCCGCCTCGGCAAGGAGTGGCGCAGGCGCGAGAACAACCGCCGGGAGCTTTCGTGAGTACGCCGTCCGACCGGTCGCAGGAACCGTTGATGACGGTGCGTGCTGCCGTCATCTTGAGCACCCAGATCGCCGTGGCCGTCGGCGTGCTGTGCGTGCTGGCGGGGAACCCCTGGGCTGTCGCGGTACTGGCCGCCGGGGGTGCCTTCGCCGGCACTGTCGCCTTCGCACGGTCCGTGATCGGCTGAACTGTCCACCCGTCCTCTCGCAGCGTCTGCGGCATTCAACGCGTCCAGGAACTGGCCGGTGAGGTCGCCTGACAAGCCGGATCCCGCAGTCAGGGACGCTGGCTGAGCACGGTGTCGATCCGGGACGAGGCAGCGACCCAAGCGGCAGCATCGTGATCAAGGTACGACAGCAGGTTGTGCACGTCGTTGCGCCGGCCGGCGCAGACGCCCTCTGCCGGGTGTTCGTCACGGCCAGCAATCTGGCTCCGTCCCGGACGCGACGGACTGCTCGATCCATCCGAACGGTCCGGTGGACCCTGAACCGCCTGGCGGGTGGGGCGCTGCCTGTCCGCAAGGGCACATGAGTGATCCAGCAGCTGCCAGCCTTGCCGGACGGGACCCTGCCGGCCGGAACGCGGGACCTGCCATGTCCGGCAAGCCGGTCTGGGCGGCGAGCGGCCGGGACACAACAGTGAAACTGCTGGGACGTGTCTGGTACAACCGGTGCCGCACGTGCGGCGTCATGAGTGTCACACGGCCAATGAGCCGCCCGCGCAGCAGAAGGGCAACCGCGTTGTCAGCTCCACTCATACTCCGGCGAGTACTCCCCGCCACCGCACTCGCCTGTATCGCGGTGATCGCCACCGGCTGCAGCGCGGGCTCGGCCGGCCCCTCCTCCGGTGGCACCGCCGCAGCCGCGGTTTCCGACGCACCGGCTACTTCGGGCGCACCGGCTACTTCGGGCGCACCGGCTACTTCGGGCGCACCGGCTACGACGGCGCCTGCCGCGGCGGCTACAGCTCGGGCCAGCGGTACGGGCACCGGCACCGCGACGCCGACAAGCACCACGCATGGGGGTACCGCCGCCTGCCCGACCCGTTATCTGAACGCCAGACCGGGTGTCAGCCAGGGTGCCGCCGGCAGCGTCTACCAGGTGATCGACTTCACCAACATCTCCAAGACCGCCTGCACCCTGTACGGCTACCCCGGGGTGTCGCTCGCCGGGGGCAGCCCCGTCCGTCAGATCGGCCCGGCCGCCACCCGCAACACCACCACACCCCCCACGCTGGTGACGCTGGCGCCGGGGGCCACCGGCAACGCGCTGCTACGGATCACAAACGCCGGCAACTACCCCGCGGAGCAGTGCCACCCGACTGCCGCGCAGTACCTGCAGGTCTACCCGCCGGGTCAGACAACCCCGATCTACGTCGCTTATAACTCGACTGCCTGCGCCGGGACGGTCGGCATCCTGAGCGTCAGCACGGTCCAGCCAGGCGCGGGGAGCGCGTCGTAGCACGGCGGCCTTCGGCCTACGAGCTACACCACCGTCGTGCACCGGGGGCACGCGGTCAAGAGTGAGTGTCGTCCATGGCCAGCAGCATTCAACTGCCCTGTAATCGTGTGCAACTTAGTGGCCGGGCGAGTTAACCGGCTCCTACGGTCGGGAGTCATGAGAAAACCCCGGCGAGGCGGAGGAGCCTCCCGGGGTATGGCCGACTGCAAGGAGTCGACATGGCGCACGCCACCGCCGCAGCGCCCAGCGTCGCCTTCGGCCAAAGCGACGGCGCTGGCGAGGCTGAATAGCACAATATGTCTCTTCATCGGTGCTTCTCCGGGGTGAGGACGGCCTTGCTCACGCCGGAAGATCACTCAACCAGGACCCCTGTTCGACCTGCACGTTCCAAGATCGGTTGAGAGACGGCTTCTGACGGGACCTTCTACGAACCGCAGCCGTCGGCCTCAGTCACCTGACCTGCGGGTCTGCGAGGAGGATGACCCGATCGGCTTCGACGTCGAAGCCGAGCACTGGATGACCGTAGTCGCCTTCCGGGTCCATCAGCACCGGCTTGCCCAAACCTTGCCCGATCTCCCGAAGGAAGCCACAGAGCACATCAAGTCGGTCCTGGCCCTGCAACTCCCGCAGGTCGACGTCGAAGTCGACTTCATCGTCGGCATGGAAACTGAAGATCGCCAGCACATCGGTGGTCGGCCAGACCCGCAGGTCCGGGCACTCAGCATCCGCCGGGCGGGACAGCACGGCCTCCGCCCGGGGCATCGGAAGCACCGTCTCTCCCTCGGAGTACTGGTACTTCCAGCCCTTCTCCACGACAAGATCGAGGACCGCTTGCCAGTCCTCCACCGAGGCGTTCGGGACACGCACGTCAGGCAGCGACCCCATCAGGTCCAGGTCGAAGAAGCACTTCACGTCATCCCACAGCAGGTCGGCCACCCCGCCATGCTGCCCGGCTCGCCGACCCAACGCACCCCCGTTTCCCTTGACCAAAAACATAGGGGCACCCCCCCGGCTCAAGCGGAGGTGAGTCGGCGAGGGCGGCGTCGACTGGCCAGGAGAAAACGGCCTGGTCTGTTCGTGTGACAGGGGCTGGCGCCGCACGGAGCCCGTCTCTCCAGCCGCCGCATAGTGGCGGCATGACTACCGATCAGGCCGACGACCTTTCCGTCCTGCAAGCCCCCCAAGCGGCGGTCCTGGCACGGCAGCTTGTGGAGTCAGTGGGCAATCACCAGATGAGGAGGGCGACGGTGGTCCTCGCCTCCTTCCGTGGCGGCTACTGGCTGCGCCGGTTCATCGAGGAGCCCGCGCTGGGCGCCGTGGAACCGCACGACCGCCCGACCTCGGTGAACTGGGCGGGTGTCCTGAAACTGCTGCGGACACCCGAGCTGCTGGACGACAATCGCCGAGAGCCCGGCACCATGGGTCCCCACCTGACTGTGCTGGAGATCGCCGCATCGCTTGCCGCAGGTCACCCCCTCGACCTGCGCCGGGCGGCCATGCAGCTTTCCGGGGCGGAATGGAGGGACGTCCTGCTGAGGATGGAGTCGGCAGCCGACTTCGTGTGATGCCCCTGCGGCGCGTCGCCTCCCCGGAGTGATCTAGTACTGCAACGGTGCTTGTCGTGACAGATGGCCAGGTCGATCGTTGGTGTGGTTGTGGGTGGGGACCTGGCTCATGTCAGGCTGTGGGCGCGTGAACTGGATGCGATGCATGAGCGTTTCGTGCACCGTTTCAGCAGGTCGGAGCCTCGGGAGTCGGCACTTGCTTATATGCGGGGCCTGATCGCTCCGCTGCAGCGGAAGAATGGCTGGACTCTGGCCGAGGAAGCCGGCCATGCGGGCCCGGACCGCATCCAGCGGATGCTGAACCGTATCGAGTGGGATGCCGATGAGGTGCTCGACGACGTGCGCCAGTACGTGGTCGGCAACCTCGGCGACCGGGACGCCGTCCTGATCGTGGACGACACAGGATTCTTGAAGAAGGGGACGCGGTCGGCCGGGGTGCAGCGGCAGTACTCCGGCACCGCCGGGCGGACAGAGAACTGCCAGATCGGCGTCTTCCTCGCCTATGCAACCGGCCGTGGGCGGACACTGATCGACCGGCGTCTTTATCTGCCCACCTCCTGGACCGATGACCGCGAAAGGTGCCGCCGGGCAGGTATCGACGACAAGGTCGGCTTCGAAACCAAGGTGGCGATGGCGAAGGCGATGGTCCGCCGCGCCATCACGGACAAGATCCCGTTTCGGTGGGTGACCGCGGATGCCGCCTACGGCTTCTCCAAGGGCTGGCGGTCCGAGCTGGAACGGGCGGATGTCTTCCACGTCATGGCTACCACCCGGCACGACACCGTGGTCACCCGCTGGGCGATCGACCATCCCGTCCACGACCTGTTCAGCGCACCAAGACGTGGAAGGAGTCACCCGACCCAGACCGGGAGGCAAAGCTCGACCGGATCGAGCAGGTGCTGGAACGCTTCCCGGACCGGGTCTTCGCCTTCGACGAGTTCGGCCCTCTCGGGATCACGGCTGTTACTCCGTTGGCGACGACACCCTGTGGGGTGTCAACCGCCGCCGCAAAGGCACCGCCAACAGCCTCGCCGCCTTGAAGTCGATCCGCGCGGCCCGGCCCGACGGCGCCCCCATCTACATCATCCTGGACAACCTCTCCGCCCACACCGGCGCCGACATCCGCCGCTGGGCGAAGAAGAACAAGGTCGAGCTGTGCTTCACCCCGACCTACGCTTCCTGGGCCAACCCGATCGAGGCCCACTTCGGCCCGCTGCGGCAGTTCACCCTCGCCAACTCCCACCACCGCAGCCACCCCGCGCAAACCCGGGCCCTGCACCGCTACCTGCGCTGGCGCAACGCCAACGCCCGCCACCCCGACGTGCTCGCTGCCCAGCGCAAAGAACGCGCCCGTATCCGCAGCGAGAAGGGCATCCGCTGGGGCGGACGTGCCAGGTGCCTGGCAGCGTGAACGAACGACTACCGGCACAGCCCAGTCGCACAGCACGAACCGCAAGGAGCTCCGCATGGACCATCAGGACGTCGACGCCGCCGTGGCAGAGATGCTGCGGGTGCTCAGCCCCCGTACCGCAGAGGACTGGACAGTGCCGGCGGGGCCGCTTGAATGGACCTGCTGGCAAACAGCAGCGCACATCGGCCATGACCTGCTGGCCTACGCAGGGCAGCTGGCAGCACAGCCCGCCGACGCCTACCTTCCCTTCGACCTGAACATCCGCCCCACCGCCTCACCGGCTGAGGTACTCCAGGCCGTCACCGCCTGCGGCGGGCTGCTCAGCAGCGCGTTGGCCACGGCCCACCCGGCCCTGCGTGCCTGGCACTGGGGTCCGTGCGGCCCTGAGGGGTTCGCAGCGATGGGCGTCGCCGAAACCCGGCTGCACACCCACGACATCACGCAGGGACTGTCGGTGAACTGGCTACCACCAGCCTCGCTGAGCGCAGCCGTACTCAGCCGGCTCTTCCCCGCCGCCCCGCCCGGAGACCCCACCCAGGTAATTCTCTGGTGCACCGGCCGCGGGGACCTCGACGGCCTCCCCCGTCAAACCTCATGGAGGTGGGAAGCAGCACTATCGGACTGACCGAGCTGACCCCGGCGAACCTTCCCGGGTCACAGCACTAGGGCGGACGAGGTCCATGGTGGTGGTCCTTCCGAAGGCGGGGCGGCCCGGCCGGCTCAGAGGGCAAGGACTGGAGACGGACGCGCACGCTGCCTGGTGGCAGTCCTGGTCATTTCCTCGATGAACGCACCCGAGGTGTCCCGCGGCAAAACGGACGATAGGCTGAAAAAGGCACCGTACCCACGGGTGGCTTGGCTTCCGCTGAGAATCGACGGAAGCATGACCCCTGTTCAAGGGGTCAGGTGCCCGGCGTGACAGAGCGAGGCTTCCTCCTCGGTGTCCTCACGACCGCTGCTGCGGTGACGGGGTCGTCACGTCTCACCGACAGCTCCCCAGGGAGGTTGAACGATGAACCGGACGCGTCGTCTTACAGTACTCACATTCCTGGTTGCTCCCGCGCTTGCGGTGGGTCCCGCCTTTGCCGCACATGCGTCGGGCGCCACCGTGCCTCGGGCCGTCCCCCGGGCGGCGGCGTGCCATGTCGAAACCGAGTCGAACGGCAAGTACCACCTGTGGGGTGAGGGATTCGCCGGTGGTACCAAGGTGACCTACTCCGGATCCAGCTCTGGCACCGTTTCCACGGACCAGTCGGGAAGGTTTGACATCGGCGGCCTCAACGGGAGCAAGTTCGTCGTCAAGACGGCCGACGGGAAGACGACGCTGACTTGCGCCATGGTCAGCCACTGAGGTGAGGATCCGGGTGGCGTACCGGGTTCCGCCGCCTCAGGAAGGCGCGCCGTCCGGGACTTCCAGCTTCCGGTGTCGAGTAGTAGTAGGCGCCGACCACGGCGAGGGCGCCCTTCGCCACGAGAGGTCGCGGTTGGAGTGCAGCTTGGCGGCCGTCAACTCGGCTTGGGCGCGGCCCATGGTGTCGACCGGGTCGGCGCCGCCGTCCCGGACTGCCTGCCGGATCCCCCCAGACTCAGCCCGCGCACCGTCACACCAGCGGTGGAG
>NZ_JBIATY010000006.1:0-623155 GCF_042892235.1 Streptomyces sp. NPDC001816 | reverse complement strand
CGCCGAGCGCACGCGTGCCGGGCTCGACGCGGAGGAGCACGAGGACCTGGGCGAGACCGGCGGTCGCGGTGCACGCGGTCGTGGTGGCCGCCCCGAGCGGGGCGGCCGGGGCGAGTCCCGGTCCGCCGAGCGTGAGCGCCCGGAGCGTACGCCGCGTCGCCGCCGCCGTACGCGCGCTGGGGCGGGGGCGGGGGGCGGGGGCCCCGGGGGCGTGTTGCGGGGGGGGGGACCCCCCCCCTCGGGGGCGGGGGGGGCCCCGGCCGCGGGGCGGGGGCTGGCCCCCACCGCTGTGTCGCCGTCCACTCGGAAAGCGCCGGCCGGGCAACGGGGCGGAGGCAGCGTCTCACCGGTCGAAGTGGATGAGATCTCCTACGGTCCATGCGCTGACGTCCTTGATCGCGACTCGGTACATGCCGCCCGTCTCCGGAATGCCGAGGCTGCCCTGCAGGATCCGGGCGAGATGAAAGTGCAGATGCGTGGGCGCCTCGCCGCGACCGGGCCGGTTCCCTCGCGGACCGCGCGCAAAGACGTCCGAGAAGGGGCCGAGACGGTCCGAGTCCTTCAGGACCTCCGCCACCCGCTCCCTCCACACGGCCTCCGGAGCCAGCCGGCCGGTGATGACGGCGCCGCCGACGACCACGGTCAGCGACATCTGATTGCTTCGCTCGGACTCCACCGCGGCGGAGATGGCGACGAGCAGCTCATCAGGGTTCGACATGACAGCACAGCTTATTCGGCCCACCCGTATCAGGAACCGCCCGTGGGGCTGAAGCAGTTGCGCGCTCGGCAGGAGGCGGCTTCCGCCAACCGGTGCGGCCCGGTCACGGCAGGCTTCTTCCTCCACCAGAAGGGTGAAATCTACTTTTGCATGAGTAGATTTTCGTCCCTGACGTGGGTACGCTTCTTCTCGTAGACACGGTCGAACGAGACCCGCCAGACACGAACTGGCGGGTGGCTGAATACGAAGTACGCAGGTCAGTGCGGCTCTCGAGCCTCGAAGCCAGAGTGTTCCCAGAACGGTGACGGGACTGAGAGCCGCACTGGGCGGCTCGCACGCCGAGGAGCTGCCAACAGCAGTACCGGTTCAATCAGTGGTTGGTTCAGAGAGGAACGGAGGAGCAGACGCCATCAGGATCGCCCGGCCCGAGAAGCACTCGGCCCGGGTACCGCAAGACCCCGGAATGGATGGTGGTCCCCGGTCAAGCAGCTGCGATCCCCCCGCACCCCCCTCTGCCGGGCCGGGTAGCGGAAACAGAAGGTCGGCACAGCAGTAGGGCCGACAGATGGTGTTCAATTTCCTTCGGGGCCCTGGTGCCGTACGGCACCAGGGCCCCTCGACGCGTTGCACAGCGAGGTGACATGACATCGGACAACCCCCTGAATGATCGTCTGGACGACGACGACTACCCCGCGTACACGATGGGCCGGGCTGCCGAGATGCTCGGCACCACCCCGGCTTTCCTCCGGGCCATCGGTGAGGCTCGTCTGATCACTCCGCTCCGCTCGGAGGGAGGACATCGCCGGTACTCCCGCTACCAACTGCGGATCGCCGCGCGCGCCCGCGAGCTCGTCGACAAGGGAACTCCGATCGAGGCCGCGTGCCGCATCGTCATCCTCGAGGACCAGCTCGAGGAAGCGCAGCGCATCAACGCCGAATATCGCCGTGCCGCCAGCGAATCGGCGGGCAGTGCCGGCTCCGGCTGAACACGTGGGCTCGGGCCGTATCCGGAACGCCGTCTGACGGCCGAAGGAGAACACGGCCGGAAAGTCGCCGATCCGCTGCTCCGAAACCGACGCCGCCTTCGCCTCCGGGGGCGCACCCGCCGGAAGGGCTGTGCACTCGCCAAGGGTCCCCGGGCTGGTCGACGGAGACAGCGGCGCCAAGCGCAGAGCCCGCTCACGCAAGCGCTTCGGTCGGCGTCCTTCGACGCCGTGCCCACAGCGTGCCCATAAGAGCGGACAACCAGGGTCATCAGCGGTACCAACCGGCCCGTGCAACGGCACAGGCGTCCCCCATCCCCGCAGGTCAGCCGCCATGCGACCGCCCAAGCGCCGTCGCTTCCCAAGCTGAGAGCGCGAGTTCGATTCTCGTCACCCGCTCCACGATGAAACCCCAGGTCAGCGGCCTGGGGTTTACTTGTTGTCTAGACCATATTGAGCGCAGCGCGCCCTCCGCGCGCCCTAAGTCGAGGTGAAGCGATCTCCAGAGGGGCACGCGGGCGCCAATTTCGACGCCCCACCCTCACTCGTCTCAAATAGCGAGACGCATGCAGCGACGCGTTGGCGGCGGACCTCCACCGTCTTGCTGCCGGCCAAAAACGCGGTGGCGAAGCACGGGCCATGCCCGTCGAATCAGGCTACGCACGGTGATGATGGTGTCGGCGAGGTCGAAGAATACGTCGATGACGGTGGTGCGCCGCTCGTAGCAGCGGGCGAGCCGGTAGAAGGCGTTCTGCCAGGCGTGGGTGCGTTCGCCATGCCAACACTGGCTGGCCTGGATGGGCGCCTTCTCTCCCTTGTGCGCGATGCGTCCGTGCAGGCCGCGTTCGCTGAGCAGCGCGCGGGTCTTGTCCGAGTCGTAGCCGGCGTCCAGGTGCACGGTGATGTCGTCGGGTAACGAGCCCAGGTCGTCCAGGCGGTCCAGGGTCGGGGTGAGCAACGGGAGTCGTGGCGGTTGGCACCAGACAGGACACGGCCCAGGGGAATGCCGTACCCGTCCGTCATGCCGGAGCGTTTCAGGCCCTGTTTGCCGCGATCGACCGGTGGGCGACCGGCCACCTCGCCGCCTCCGGGCGCCTTGGTGATGGAGCCGTCCACGGCGATCTGATCGAGGACGAGGCCGACGATCCGGTCGTAGGAGTCCGGTGCGATCTGCTTGAGCCGGGCGAACACGCCGAGTTGTATCCACTCGTCGCGGCAGCTGCGGATCGTGGTGGCCGAGCAGGTCGTGTCGGCGATCGCCTCGTAGGAGTGGCGTTGTTCACGAGTCGCGTCGTCAGTTGTTCACGGGTTTGGGAGGCACCCGGATCCACGGTCTGGTGATGTTCACGAGTTTTGACAGCACTGGGGTACTTACCAGGGCAGCATCGGGATGCTCCTGGTGAAAGGCTGGCTTTAACGGTTCGAGCCGGCCCCACTTTTTCGGCTTGAGGCGGCCCCATTTGAAGATCGACCGGTTGAGAGTTCCGGTGTGAAGTGGCTCCGGCTTCCGGTCCGCAGCGGCCCCGGTCAGGGCCGCTTGGACGGGGCGGGCGTCAGTTGGAGATGTCCGTCTCCAGGCGGGGTTCGCCGTGTCGCATGGCGTGACGCAGTTCGCGCAGGACGGTCCCGTAGGCGTGGATGGCGTCGGCCAGTTCCGGGGAGTCGGGGTTGGCCCCCGAGCCGACACCGCAGGACGCCGGTGCCGGAAAGCGGCGGGCCGCGTTCCGCTGCACGGTATCCCCTCGCGGGCAGCCGCAAGGGTGTTAATTTTTGGCGATTACAAGTTCTTGGCAGCCGTTCGACGGGGGAGATCGTCATGGCAGAACGACCGCAGCGCAGGGCCCGGCACGTCCACGTCGGCAGGGTGGTGCGCAGTCGGCGCCTCACCCCGCACATGCAGCGCGTGATCCTCGGCGGTGAGGGCCTGTACCGCTTCGCCGCGGGCGAGTTCACCGACCACTACGTGAAGCTGCTGTTTCCGGCGCCCGGCGCGACCTACCCCGAACCCTTCGACCTGGACCAGATCCACGCCGAGCTGCCGCGCGAGCAGTGGCCGGTGTCCCGCACGTACACTGCCCGTTCTTGGGACGCCGAAAGCCGCGAGCTGACCATCGACTTCGTGCTGCACGGGGACGAGGGCGTCGCCGGGCCCTGGGCGGTGCGGGCCCAGGAGGGCGACATCCTGCGCTTCGGCGGCCCGGGTGGCGGCTACGCCCCCGACGCCGGCGCCGACTGGCATCTGCTCGCCGGAGACGAGAGCGCCCTGCCGGCCGTCGCCGCCGCCGTCGAGGCGCTGCCCGCAGGCGCCCGCACCAAGGTCTTCCTGGAGGTGGCGGGGCCCGAGGAGGAGCAGAAGTTCGCCGGTGACGCGGAGGTCGTCTGGCTGCACCGGGGAGAGCGCCCCGTCGGCGCGGCCCTGGTCGAGGCGGTCCGCGCGCTCGACTTCCCGGACGGCCGCGTGCACGCCTTCGTGCACGGTGAGGCGGGCTTCGTGAAGGAGCTGCGCCAGCTGCTCCGGGTGGAGCGCGGCATCCCGCGGGAGCAGCTGTCCGTGTCCGGCTACTGGCGTCTTGGCCATGATGAGGAGGGCTGGCAGTCCACCAAGCGGGAGTGGAACGCCCAGGTGGAGGCAGAACAGGAGGGCGGCGCCCCGGCCGCCTGAGCCGCCAGGTCCGAGGAATGCCGGACGGCATGGAGGAATCCAGCCCGTCCGGCATTTTCGTGCCCGCGTGCCGTCGGGCATTACCACGGAGTATCGCGCCGCGACAAGAGGGGGATTGCCCCGCCGCCGACTTCGTTGACGCAATGTTCGGGGTATTGATTTGATGATCGAGCCTTGAAAGACCGACCGCGAGTTAGGGGGAACATCATGAAGTACTGCTGGTGACGCCATAGCGGAATAAATTGCGGGGCCGACTCGCCGAGTCGGCCCCGTTGCCGATTTCACTGAGGAGAAGGCGACAGAGGAGAACGCGGGATGCTGGAATACGATCCGTTGTCACCCGGACTGATAGAGAATCCGTACGACTTCTACGCGGAGCTCCGTGAGACCCAGCCGGTCTTCTGGCACGACCGCATCGAGTCCTGGGTGTTCACGCGGTACCAGGAGTGTTCGCGGATCCTCCGTGACACGACCGCGTTCGCGAGCGACTGGCGCCGGGCGGGCTACGACATGCCCGAGATGGACCACCCGAGCCTGCAGGTGCTCGATCCGCCGGAGCACGGGCCGGTGCGGCATCTCTTCATGAACGCACTGCACAGCCAGGATCTCGCCGGCGTCGAGGCCCTGGTGGCGGACGAGTCGGCCGCCATTTTCCAGAAATTCAATTCCGATGAGCCCTTCGACTTCGTGGCGGAAGTCGCCCGGCCAGTCGTCCTCCAGGCCGTCTGCCGATTCCTCGGAGTGGACACGCCGGAGACCGACTCCTTCGTCGCGTTGACCGACGCGGTGGAGCGCGGAATGGACGCCGGATTCCTTCCGGAGGCGCTCCCGCCGGCCATCGCCGCGCGTCGGGAGATCGACGCTCTGGTGGAATCGTGGGTGCTCGACGAATCGACCCCCGGAATGCTCGGTCACGCCCTGCGTGAGCGAAAAGACCTGGGCGTGCCGGAAGGCTATATCTGGAGCACCGGACGCGTGCTGTTCCTGGCCGGATTCAGTACGACCGTGTCGGCTGCCGCCAACGCCCTGCTCGCTCTCCTCGATCAACCGCCGCTGTTCGAGCGGCTGCGCCGCGACCGCGGGCTGCTCGACAGCTGCATCGACGAGCTGATCAGGTATGACAGCCCGATCCAGGGCACGAGCCGGGCCTGCGTGGAGGACCTCGACCTCGGCGGCGTGCGGATCGCCCGCGGGCAGACGGTCCTGGCCCTCATCGGCTCCGCCAACCGGGACCCCGCACAGTTCTCCGACCCGGACGCGGTGGTGCCCGACCGGCGCCCCAACCCGCACCTGGCCTTCGGCCGCGGCCCCCACGCGTGCACCGGCACCCTGCTCGCGAGGGTCGTGCTGCACGGCCTGCTCGCCAGCCTCCTGGACCTGCCCGGTACCGTGCGCCAGGCCGGGCCGGCGTACCGCGGGGCCCGTGCCACCCTGCGCTACCCGGAGCAGCTTCCGATCACCCTGAACGCGTGGAGAGACGACACCCATGAGTGAACTCGAGCCGTGGCCGCAGGCACCCGTCCTGGCCGAGCTGCCCGCGACAGCCAAGCTCACGCCGCACTTCGACACGGAAGGGCTGCTCGCCGACCTCGACGCCCTGCGGAACAGCACGTGGCTGGGGCCGCAGATCATCTCCGGTGACGGTCTTCGCCCCGGCGTGGACGTGGACTGGCGCAAGCTCCCCCTGCGCAGTGTTGGCGGCGACCCCGGCCGGTCCGACCCGGGCGGCCCCGCGCTCGACGATTTCGCCGATACCCCGCTGCTCGCCAAGGCCCCGCACATGGCCCTGCTGCTGAAGCACCTGTCGGCCCCGCTGCGCTGCGTCCGGCTCCAGTCGCTGGGCCCCGGCGCGGCCAGCCCCCTGCACAACGACACCAAGTACGGCCTGCCCTGGGGAATCGTGCGCCTGCACGTGCCGCTGATCACCACACCCGGCGCCGTGCTCACCATCGAGGACACCACCCACTGCTGGCAGCCCGGGGAGTTCTGGTACGCCGACTTCACGCGCCCGCACCTGGTGCGGAACGACGACGACGTCACCCGCGTCCACCTGGTGATCGACTGTGAACCCACGCTGGAACTGCTCCAGTTGTTCCCCGACGCGTTCCGGACGCCGAAGGTGCTCGGCCACACTCTCCTGTCGCTGCCAGAGGTGCCCGTCACGGGGGAGGAGCTGAGGGGCCACCGCTGCACCTTTGCCATCCCCGACTCGTTCACCGCCTTCGACGAACCCGACGGAGCCTTCCTCACCTCGCCGCGCACCCGGACGGCCACCGTCGACGCGCACGACGGGCGGTTGGCGCTGTTCTTCTCCGGGGAACCCGCGTTCAGCCTCGTCCACGTGGGCGCCGGAGAGTTCCGGTTCGCTGGCTGGACGGTGGAGCGGACGATCCAGTTCACCAGGGACTGCTACGACAGGCCGTACGCCACGCTCCGTACCCGAGCCGGGGACCAGGTGCGGGCCCTCACCCTGCCAGCGGAACCCGTCGGTGAGCCGATATGACGGCCGAGACCGCCGTGCGGCGCAGCCTGCTGAGAGACCGGCAGTTCATGCTGCTGTTCGGCGCCGAGTCGATCAGCGTCGCCGGCTCGCAGATCGGGGTCGTCGCGCTGCCCCTCGTCGCCATCCTGACGATGCAGGCGAGCGCCTTCGAGGTCGGTCTGCTGAGCGCCGCGCAGACCGCGGCGTTCGTGCTGATCGGCCTGCCCGCGGGTGTGTGGGTGGACCGGATGCGCCGCAGGCCCGTGCTGATCGCGGCCGATCTCGTACGGGCGGTGCTCCTGCTCTCCGTCCCCGTCGCCGCCTGGCTCGACGTGCTCACCCTCGTGCAGCTCTACGCCGTGGCGCTCGGTGCCGGTATCGCCACCGTGTTCTTCGAGATCGCCAGCCAGAGCTACCTGCCCGCTCTGATCGGCCGCGACCGACTGGTCGACGCCAACGGCAAGTTGGAGACCAGCCGGTCCGGCGCCCAGGTGGTGGGGCCGAGCATCGGCGGCTGGCTGGTCGCCCTGCTCACGGCACCCGTCGCGGTTATCGCCAACGCGATCGGCTTCCTGGGCTCCGCGCTCCTGCTGAACCGGATCCGCGCACAGGAGCCGGTGTCTTCCACCGCCGACCGGCCGAGCCTGGTGCAGGGCATCCGCGCGGGGCTGCGGCTGGTGTTCGCCGACCGCATTCTGCGTGTGATCGCGTTCCGCTCGGCCCTGGCGAACCTGGCGTTCTCGGCGCTCCTCGCCGTCCAGGCGCTCTTCCTCGTCCAGGACATCGGGCTGTCACCCGGGGCCTACGGAGCCCTGCTGGCCGCGGGCGCCGTCGGCGGCCTCTGCGGTGGAGCCTTGGTCGGACCGCTGTCGAAGCGGGTCGGCTCGGCCCGGATCATCTGGCTCGGCCCCCTGCTTTTCCAGCCGTTCGCGCTGCTGATACCGCTGACCACCGCAGGTGCCGGAGTCCTCTTCTTCCTCGTGGGCTCCTTCCTGGTCTCGGTCGGGGTGGTGGTCTACAACGTCAGCCAGATCAGCTTCCGCCAGGCCACCACAGCACCGGACATGCTGGGCCGGATGAACGCCACCATGCGCTTCCTCGTCTGGGGCGCCATGCCGCTCGGCGGAGTGCTCGGCGGCGCCATAGGCGAGGTGTTCGGCGTGCGGGCGGCGGTGTGGGCCGGTGCCGTGGGGCTCGTGCTCTCCGCCCTTCCCCTGCTCTTCTCCCCGCTGGTCCGGATGCGCGAGCTGCCCGGCCACGACGCGGCGGACGGCACGACATGACACAGGTAGACGAGTCACGCACGCGGGAGCCCGAAGTGGACGCCGACCAGGAGCCCCGGCCGCAGTTCCCGATGCCCCGCCGCTGCCCCCACGCACCTCCGCCAGAGTACGCGGAACTGCGGGACCAGGCCCCCCTCGTACAGGCGACGTTCCGCGACCGGCCCGTTTGGCTGGTGACCCGGCACGCCGAGGCGCAGCAGCTGCTCACCCATCCGGCGATGAGCTCCTCGCCGCAGCGGCCGGGACACCCGTTCGCAGACGCCGCCGGGTCGCCGCGGGGCACGCTCCCCGGCGACTTCATCGACATGGACCCGCCGGAGCACGACCGCTACCGGCGCATGCTGGCCTCCGAGTTCGGCATGCGGCGGGTCCGCGCCATGCGCCCCGCCATCCACTCCGTCGTGGACGAGGTCCTGGACGAGCTTTCGGACCGTCACGAGGCTGATCTCGTCGCGGACTTCGGGATGCCCGTCGCCACACAGGTGATGTGCCGCCTCCTGGGCGTCCCCTACGAGGACCGGGACTTCTTCCAGGAACGCACCCACACCATGACGAAGGGCCTCACCCACCCCGAGGAGGCCGAGGCCGCGTTCAAGGACATCCGGGGATACGTGGACGAGCTGGCGCACCGGGCCGAGCGGGACCCCGGCGACCATCTGCTCGGCCGCCTCGTCCGGGAACGGCACAGGTCCGGCGGACTGACCCATGAGGAATTGGCCGGCATGGCCTTCCTGCTGCTGGTGTCCGGCCACCAGACCACGGCCAACATGATCCCGCTCGGCGTGTACACCCTGCTCCACAACCCGGAACAGCTCGCCGCTCTGCGCGCCGATCCCGCACTGTGGCCGTCGGCGGTCGAAGAGCTGCTCCGCTACCACTCGATCGTCGACTGGGTGGCGCTCGCCCGGGTCACGACCGAGGACATCCGCGTGGGCAAGCAGACCGTACGCGCCGGTGAGGGCGTCTTCGTCCTGGGCGCCTCCGCCAACCACGACGAGCGGGCGTTCGCCGACCCGGCCGTGCTCGACGTCCGCCGCGGCCGCCGCAACCATCTGGCCTTCGGCTACGGCGTCCACCAGTGCCTAGGACACAACCTGGCCCGGGCCGAGCTGGAGATCGCGTACCGGCGGCTCTTCGAACGCCTTCCGGACCTGAGGGTCCTAGGCGACCCCGAAGACCTTCCCTTCCGCTACGAGGAGCGCACGTTCGGTCTCCACCGGTTCCCCGTCACCTGGTGCTGACGCCGCAGCACGGCCACCCGCCCTGGTTCAAGGAGTGCGATGATCCACAGCGCCGCCGAGATCCCGACGACCTCGGTCAGCGTCCTCGACGAGCACGGCGGCGGCCTTCGCCGGGCCCTGGCCGCCGTCGCTTCCGGCCGCCCGCCGACGGCCGACTTCGCGCCGACGTTCGCCCTGCCCGAACCGTCCGAGCGGCTCGGCGCGTTCTTCGCCGCCACCGACTTCCGCTTCGCCGGACTCGGCACCGTCGGCGCCGTCCGGCTGCATCTGCTCGACCTCATGGGCAACCCCGGTACCCGCACGGTCAAGAGCCTCGCCTCGCATGTCATCGTGGCCCGCGCCGTCGCGCACACTGACCGCACCGGGGAAGCGGTGATGATCCTGACGCCGTCGTCCGCCAACAAGGCGACGGCGTTGCGCGACGCAGTGCTGCGGGCCTACCACACCGGCCTCACGGACCCGGAACGCCTGCGTATCGTCACCGTGGTCCCGGACGCGGCACGCCCGAAACTGTGGTGGTCCGAACTGGCCGGCGATCCGGAGCTCGCCGCCCGCAACCCCATGTGCGTACTGGACCGGGAACACCCCGACCACGTGAAGACCGTCGTCCTGCAGGCACTGAAGGAGTCCGCACCGGAGCTGTTCGCGCGGTACGGCTTCCGCCTCTGGCACACCCTGGACCTGGACAACTACCGTTCGGCGGACGCCGTCCGGGCCTTCGCCGAAGACGCGGTGCTGCCCGCGGACCCCGGGGCGGTACGCGTCCACGCGCACGCCGTATCCAGTGCCTTCGGGCTACTCGGCCATCACTTCGGCACCACGCTGTCGCCCGCGCGGGCCCTGCCCCCGCAGTACTTCCTCGTCCAGCATCTGGCCACGCCCGACATGGTGCGGAGCCTGTACGGCACCCCGGTGCCCGCCTACCGGTTCGACCCGGACACGGGCCTCCACCACCAGGACGCGGACCCGCACTATCCCCGTACGACCTTCAGCACGGGGGAGGACCTGGAGAGCACCTTCTACACGCGGGCCCCCGCCACCTCCGCGGCGATGAACGAGCTCATCCGCGGCAACGGCGGAGGCGGCGTGGTCGTCTCGCTGCACGAATGCCTCGGCCGCTACGGCGAGATCCGCGCCCTGCTCGCCCGGGCCGGCACCACGCTGCCCGCCGACCCGCGCAGCCTGCGCGAATGGTCCTTGGTCATGGTGATGACGGGGGTCATGAACGGCATCGACCGCGGTCTCCTGCAGGCGGACGAGGTCGTCGTCCACGGCTCCGGCTCCTACGGCGCCGACGACTTCGTCCCGCTCTCCGGAGCGGAGGTGCGGGACGTCGCAGGTGTGGCCGACGTGCGCAAGGCTCTCCTCGACGCCGCGGCCGCCGGCTGTGGTGCGGCGGCATGAAGGCCCTGCCCCGCGCCGCGACCGCGGTGCGCTTCCGATGGAACGCGGGCACCGGACCCTGGGCCGCCGCCCGCGGCTGCTGGGCGAGCGCTCTCGGCCGACGGTTCCCACACACCGTGACGAGGTCGGCCGGTGACCGGCTCACCCTGGCATACCAGGGCTTCCCCGAGGGGCTCACCTATGTGCTGCCGTATCTCCGGGCGCAGCTGCCGGTCCCGTCCGACGAGCGGGCGAGCGGCCCCCTCCGACCGGAGTCGGCCGACGTCTCGCCGCTCACCTGGCGTGAGATCCGCCGCGGCGCGGGTGCTGCGGACGCCGACCTCCTGGTCGTGGGCTGTTCCAGCCGCCGTGCCCGCATGCTGCCCCGTGACCGTTCGCTGATCCTCCCGTTCCGCGTCCACGCGCTGATCGACGTCGTGGGCGATCCGGCGACGATGCTCTCATCGGTGTCCCCCAACGAACGGAGGCAGTTCGCGCAGCTGCGCCGTCGGCACGAGTGGACGTACGAGACGACGGACGGCGTCGACGACCTGCGGTTCTTCTATGAGCGCATGCACCTGCCGACGATGGAGATCCGACACGGGGAGGAGACGCGCAGCGCCGACTGGGCGACCACCCGGGACGCTCTCTTCCGGCACGGCATGCTGCTGTTCGTCAACGAGGGCGGGAAACGGGTGGCCGGGGTGGTCTGCCGGTTCGAGGAGCGGGGCCGTGCGCTCCGGATGCGGCTCTTCGGCGTGCTGGATGGCGACGAGACGCACTACCGCAGCGGGGCCGCCAAGGCGGTCTACTACCTGACCGTGGAGTGGGCCGCCCGCCACGGTGTGCGGTGCGTCGACCTCGCCGGCGGCGACCCCTTCCCGGGCAAGGGTGTCTTCCAGTTCAAGCGCCGCCTGCACCCGACGATCATCCACCCCCAGGACCACTACCGCGACCGCCGCGTGTACGTGCGTGCGGTCCGGGACACCCCTGCGGTGCGCGACTTCCTCGTCGCCACACCGATGCTGAGCGTCGACCAGGCTGGCCGGATCGTGGCCGTCTACTTCCACGACTCGACCCGCCCGGCCAGGTTCGGCATCCGCGCCGCCACGTCGGGAGTGCACGGCTCACGCACCGTCGACCTCGACGAGTTCCTCGCCACGGCCCGGAGCACAGGATGATCCGGCCACGGCCGCGACCCGAGTGGACGACCCTCGCATGGTGGCGCCACCCGGTCGGTCCGATCCACGCGGCCGCGCTCGTGCTCTCGCTGGGCCGCGGCGCCTGGTTCACCTGCTGGGCCATGTTCTTCATCAAGTCCGTCGGCCTGACCAACGCCCAGTTCGGCGTGGGCATCACGCTGGCCGGCGTGGCGGGACTGGCGCTCGGCGCACCGCTCGGCTACCTCGCCGACCGCGTCGGGACCCGCGAGACGCTGATCGTGCTCACCCTGGTGCAGGGCCTCGCGATCCTCTCGTACGCGGTGGTACGCGACTTCTGGGCGATCGTGGCGGTCACCTGCGTGATGATCGCCGCCGAGCGGTCGACGCCCGCGATCCGGGTCGCGGTCATCTCCGGACTCACCCCGCCGGGGGACGAGCGTCTGAACACCATCTCCACGGCCCGGGTGATGACCCAGGGCGGCATCGTGGTCGGCGCCCTGCTCGGTGGACTCGTGCTGTCCGCCGACAGCCGCCTCGGCTATCTGAGTCTGATCGTCCTGTACGGCGTGGCCAATCTGCTCGCCGCGGCACTGCTCCTGCGTGTCCCGCACGTGCGCTCGCTGGCCGACCGCAAGGTCAGCCGCGGGGTGCTCGTGCTGCGCGACCGGCCGTTCCTGGCCGCCACTCTGCTCAACGGCCTGCTGGCCCTGAACTGGGGCATGCTCGACTCCGGCGTACCCCTGTGGATCACGGCGCACACCGGGGCCCCTCTGTGGGTGATGGGCCTGCTGATGGGGTTCAACGCCGTGGTGATCGTCCTCTTCCAGAACCGGGTGAGCCGGGCCGGCGCGACCGTCGCGGGGGCCGGGAGGCTCGGCCTGTGGTCCGGGCTGCTCCTCGCGGTGTCGTGCGGGGTCTTCGCCGCCACGTATCACGGCTCCGGGACGTATGTGCTGGTGGTGCTGTTCCTGGCCGCGGTCGTGCATGTGGTCGGCGAGCTGTTCTTCGTCGGCAGCGGGTTCGGATTGTCCGTGGGGCTCGCTCCGCAGGATGCCCACGGCGAGTACCAGGGCATGTTCAACACCGGCCAGGCGGCCGCGATGATGCTCGCGCCCGGGGCGATGACCGTACTGCTCGTCAAGGGCGGCCAGCTCGGCTGGCTGGTGCTCGCGTTGGTCTACGTCGTCGCGGGCCTGGGCACGGTGGCGACCGCGCGATGGGCGCTGCACGAGCGAGGAATCGGTGGTGTCACCAGCGACCTGGAGAAGGTATGACGGCTCTCGGCGTCCTCGTCCTTCCGGAACACATGGGCAGGTCCGCCGTGCGCGTCTGGCGCGAAGCCGAGCAGCTCGGATTCGCCCACGCGTGGACGCTCGACCATCTGTCCTGGCGGCTCCCGGCGGACGCACCGTGGTATGACGCGATGACCACGCTGGCGGTTGCCGCCTGCCACACCACGACCATGACGCTCGGCACGCTCGTGACGACCCCCAACTTCCGCCATCCCGTCCTCGTGGCCAAGCAAGCCATGGCGCTGGACCGCATGAGCGACGGGCGGTTCGTGCTCGGTGTGGGGGCCGGGGCGCCCGGGCCGGACGCCGCCGCGCTCGGTGATGCCGCACTGTCACCCGCACAACGCGGGCACCGTTACGAGGAGTTCGTCACCCTCGTCGATCTGCTGCTGCGCCAGGAGACGTCTACGTTCCGCGGCCGGTTCTACCGGTCCGAGGACGTGCGGATGGCGCCGGGCTGCGTCCGCCAGCCCCGTCTCCCGCTGGCCCTGGCCGCGACCGGACCGCGGGGGATGCGCCTCGCGGCGCGCGTCGCGGACCTGTGGGTGACCATCGGTGACACGAGGCGCCCCGGAACGCAGCCGGAGGACGAGGCGTTCACGACGCTGCGGCGCCAGATCCGTCGCCTGCGGGAGGCTGCCGAGGACCTCGGCCGTGCGGCGGGCGGAGAGACCGGCGCGGTTTCCGGGCCGCCGCGCCGAGTGGTCAACCTGAGCCGGATCGTGCCCGATCCGTACGCCTCGGCCGAGCGGCTGGCCGACCTCGTCGGGCGATGTGCGGAACTCGGCTTCACCGACGTCGTCCTGGCCCGACCGCGTGCCGACGGCGTCTTCGCGGGAGATCTCGCCGCCTTCGAGCGAGCCGTCCTGCACGTGGGCCGTCACCTGAGCCCTATCGAACAGTGAGGAGACCCGGATGTGCGGTTTCGTGGGATGGCTGGACTTCGCCGGACACCGGCGCGACGCGTTCGACGCCCAGCGCGTGCTCGATGCCATGACCGACACCATGGCCGACCGCGGCCCCGACTCCCGCGGCACCTGGCTGGGCCCGTACGCGGCCCTGGGGCACCGCCGGCTCGCGGTGATCGACGTCGCGGGCGGCGCGCAGCCGATGGCCGGCCCGGCCGGGCCCGGCGGGCCGCCCGTGGTCCTGGTCTACGCGGGGGAGATCTACAACTTCCGTGAGCTGCGCTTCCAGCTCTCCGGTCTCGGCCACGCGTTCACGACCCGGTCCGACACCGAGGTGCTGCTGCGCGCCTATCAGGAATGGGGGGCCGGCTGCGTCGAGCGGCTGAACGGCATGTTCGCGTTCGCTGTGTGGGACGCGGCGCGGGAGGAGCTGGTGCTCGCCAGGGACCGGCTGGGTGTCAAGCCGCTCTACTTCGCCCCCCGTCCCCACGGAGTGCTGTTCGCCTCCGAGCCGAAGGGTGTGCTGGCCCATCCCGACTTCGCGGCGACCCTCTCCGTCGAGGCGCTGCCGATCCTGTTCAATCCGCGACTGGCGCTGCCGGGCGAGACCCCGTTGCGCGGCCTGCACGAGGTCAAGCCCGGACACGTCGTACGCGTCGACCGGCGTGGCTGTCACGCGTACCCGTACTGGCGTCTCGTGAGCCGGGAGCACCCCCATGGCCTCGGCGCCACGGTGGGGCACGTGCGCGAGTTACTGGAGGATGTCGTCGAGCGGCAGCTGGTCGCCGACGTGCCCCGGGCGGCCATGCTCTCCGGCGGACTCGACTCCAGCGCCCTGGCGGCACTGGCCGCACGCGGTCTGGACCGGACCGGCGAGGGGACGCTCGCCACCTACTCCGTCCGGTTCGCGGGAGAGGAGGAGGACTTCCGGCCGACGCTGCTGCGGCCCGAGCGCGATGCCCCGTACGCGGCCCTCGCGGCGGCGCACATCGGTGCCGAGCACCACGAAGTCGTCCTGGAGGCCGCCCAGTTGGAATCGGCTCTGCTGCCCACGCGCAGGGCGCGGGACCTACCGGGGCTCGGGCCGTTCGACACCTCGATGTACACGATGTTCGCGGCGATGCGCGAACATTCCACGGTCGCCCTCTCAGGAGAAGCGGCCGACGAGGTCTTCGGCGGCTATCCCTGGTTCCACGACACGGGCACAGTGTGGCGCGACACTTTTCCGTGGCTGGGTGACGCCCCACGCCTTTCGGACTGCCTGACTCCCGCGATACGCAAGGAAATCCGGCCCGCCGAACTGGAGGCCGATCGCTACGCCACGCTGCGCGCCGCGGTTCCCCGGCTGGCGGGAGAGGACGGCCTCGAGGCGCGTATGCGGGAAGTGCTCTTCCTCAGTCTGCAGGGGCCGCTCGCGATGCTCCTCGACCGCAAGGACCGCATGAGCATGGCGGTGGGGCTCGAGGTCCGGGTGCCTTTCTGCGACCATCGGCTCGTCGAGTACGTGTGGAACACGCCCTGGGCGATGAAGACCGCCGACGGCCGGGAGAAGAGTCTGCTGCGGATGGCGGCGGCGGATCTGCTGCCGGAGGCGGTGCTGTCCCGCCCCAAGTCCGCCTACCCGGCGGTGCACGGCCGGGCATGGGAGGCCCGCACGCGCGCAGCGGTGACGGCGCTGCTGGACGATCCCTCGTCGCCGCTCACCGAACTCCTCGACCGAGGCAGGGTGTTGGAGATGACTGGGCACGGGGGCCGCACCATGACGCACGCGGGCACCGGGCATCTGCTGATTCCACTGCTTGAGACGGACGCCTGGATGCGGGAGCACCGCCTCCGGCTGTCCTGAACCCGGACAGACAGCGAGGTCGCCCCGTGGCAGTCCACGGGGCGGCCTCGCTGCCCGGGGGATCATCCCAGGACGCGCTGGACCTCGCCCCAGGCGTCCTCGCTGAGGGTCGCACGCATACGGGTGAAGAGTTCGAGGAACTCTGGCCCGTACTTCGCGTGGAACACCGGGTTGTGGCTGGCGATATCGCATTCGTTCGCCACGCTGATTTCCATCAGGTCCCGGATTTCCTGCTCGGTCAGTGTCCGCAGCTCACCGGTGAACCGGTCGCGCCAGTGGTCCTTCTCGTCGGTCAGGTGCGGGTAGGTGTACTTACGGTCCATCGCGCCGTAGAGGTACACGAGCCCTTCGGCGGCTTCGCCGATGACCTTCGCGACTCGGGGCCGCTCGGACAAGTCGAGCATGGAATACATGGGATCGGGGGAACCGTCCGGAGCGAAGAGCGCGTGCGTCAGACCCGCTTCACGGACGTCTTCTCGGGCGCCCCATTCCGCGAGTTTTCCTTCAACCCGCAGCAGATGGGAAAGAAGGGTTCCCCCAGGATGCTTGATGTCCCCGGCTCCGACGCTTTCGAGAAGTTCGACCGAAGCTTTGCTCATTTCCCCTCCAAGGAGACTCCCCCAGTTCGCCGGCGCCTGGTACGGGTGTTTCTGCCGGCCTGGCATGCCGGGAACGTTAACCCGCGGCCGTCCAGCCGCGCGATACGGGAAAACCCCCCAGGGATGGGGGGTTGACAGGCCGGGTGGCGACTGGTTAGTCGTCGAGTGGAGCGGCCATTGGGTTGAAGGGGGAACTTGCGTCTGCAAGGATGCCGAGATGCGCGGCCAGCTACTCCGTCACGGTCGCGGAACGGGGGAGATGGAGTGTCTTTGGTGATGCAATGGCCATGTCCATCGACGGAGGTGGCCCGCATTGTTCAGGTTAAGTACAAACGTAAACTAAAACCGTTTCCGGTGCTAGTCCGGGACCGGCTCCAGGTCGTACTTTCAGCCGACGAACTGGCGCTGCTCGGCATGCAGGCGTCACAGCGGTGGACCCTCGGCTCGCTGGCTTTGATATCGATATTCCAAGTGAGGGAAAGCCTGACCGACCCGCAAGCGGCAGTCGCCGTCGCGGACCGGTTGTCGTGGACCTACGCCTTGGGGCGACGCTGGGACGATCCCGACCTGGATCCCGGGCTGCTGCTGGACTTCCGGTCACGCGCAGCCGTGCGCGGGTCGGGGCAGCGCGCCTTGGCGACGATCCTGCTCAAGTTGAACGAGCAGGGTCTGGCGGTCGGCCGGTCCGGGCAGATGTCCTCTCCGCAGCGGACGCTCGCCGCACTACGGGACATAAACAGCCCGGCTGCCTTCCGCAGGGCTCCGGCCGCTGTGCCGCGGGATGCTCGTGAGCGGATGCTTCCCCAGGTGGGGGAAGGGGATCGATGTACCACCCCTCGGCCCGAGTCGGCGCAGCAGCCCGTCGCCCGGCAGCCCGTTGTGCCGATGGCCGAGCACACGCCATTCACCCTGCTCACCGTCCGCGAACGGCAGATCGCCGAACTGGTGAACGCGGGGCGTACCAACCAGCAGATCGCCCGTTGCCTGTGCCTCAGCCCCAAGACGATCGAGTCCCACCTGGCCAGGATGTTCAACAAGCTCGGGGTCTGTTCCCGAGCCCAGGTCGCCGCGCTGGTCAGCAGCCTCGACCGCAGTGCGGAACTCGGAGAGGTCGGCCGGTAGCGGGTCTCGGACGGAAGAGGCCGTCGGCCGGGGTGCTGGCGCCGGAGCATCAGCAGGTCATGGGCCTGTCGGCCGAGCGCCGCACCACCGACGGAGAAATGCTGAACTCACGTGGGATAACTGCCTTGTTCAGGGCGGAGGTGGTTCCGGCGAAGATCGAGGATGTGCGGGTCAAGCCGAAGCGGCTCGTTGCCTCACGCCTCCATGGCTCCCTGCTCGGCGGCTGAATCGCGAAGCTGTTGCCGCACATCGGCGTCGATGCCCTGGGCCAGCTTGCGCTGGTGCTTCGTCGTCGAGTGCTGGTAGATCAGCTGGGCCCGCTCGGAGGACTGGCCCGCGCGGACCATGAGGTCCTTCAGCTTGGCGCCGGTGTCGGCGGCGAGGGTGTTGCCGGTGTGCCGGAGATCGTAGAAACGGAAGTTCTGCGGCATGCCGACCTTGGCGCGCGCCTTGCGCCACTTCCGCCCGAAGGTCGAGCGGCGGATGGACAGGTCGAGCGCCGTCCGGGGCGGGTCCGCAAGACCCCCAGCTCTTCCGATGCCATTCGCCCGGCCGCGCTCGAATGACCGGGCACGCGGAGGACATGAGTGTCCGGTATGGACCAGCCAGCCGTTGCACTGGGAGAGCAACTGCTCCTCACTGAGCAGAAACTCGGCGAGACGCGTATGTGTCAGTGCACCACTGTTCGCTGGGGCGCTTGTGAAGTCGCGTTCGCAAAACGGCTGGGAGGCGCTGCCGGCGGCATGGATCTCCGCGCAGCCCATCGGCCGCCGCAGCGGTACGGTGTGCGGCATTCGATCGCCTGTTCCGCGATCGCTGACCAACAAGGGGGTTCCATGAAACACCGCCGCCCGCGCCACCGTCGCAGAGTGATCGCCAGAGCGGTCGGTACGGCGGGTGCGCTGGCCGTCGCTCTGGGTGCGGGGATGACGCCGGCGATGGCCGCCGGGAAGATGTCCAACAAGCCTGCGGCCACCGGGTTCTCGCCCGACCAGCCCGACCACAACACGCCCTGGGCGCCCGAGAACGACGAGGCGCCGCTGCACCACACGGCCGTACATCCCGACGCCCTCACGTCCGGCCGCACGGCTCCGTCCGGTCTCCAGCTCAACATGCCCGCACCGACCGGGCGCCACTCCGTGGGCATGGTCGGTCTGCACCTCGTCGACAAGTCCCGTACCGACCCGTACGTGCCCGGCGACAAGCCGCGCGAGGTGATGGTGTCGCTCTGGTACCCGGCCACCGACACGTCCGGGCACTATCAGGCGCCGTGGATGCCGTCGATCTCCGGCGCCCACTTCCTCGCCTCGCGCGGACTGACGCCGCAGCAGGTGACCCTGCCGAGGACCGCGGGCCATGTCCTCGCCCCGGTGGACACCAGGCTCGGCAAGCTGCCCGTCCTGCTGTACTCGACCGGGCTGCACTCGGACCGCGCGATGGGCACGGCGCTCGCCCAGGATCTCGCCAGCCGCGGCTACCTCGTCGTCACCGTCGACCACACCCACGACGCCAACGAGGTGCAGTTCCCCAGGAACCGGCTCGAGGTCAACACCATGGCGCCGGGCACCCACTCCTCCGACACCCTCAAGGTGCGCGCGGCCGACATCCGCTTCGTCATCAACCAGCTCGGCACGATCAGCAGAGGTGGCAACCCGGACCCCGGCCACCCCACGCTCCCCACCGGGCTGTCGAAGTCCGTGGACATGTCCCGCATCGGGATGTTCGGCTGGTCGCTGGGCGGCGGGGCGGTCGACACCGCCATGCAGCTCGACCACCGTATCGCCGCCGGTGCCGACCTGGACGGCCAGTTCTTCGGGACGGCGCCGAGCAAGGACCTGGACCGCCCCTTCATGCTCTTCAGCTCCGGCACCCACAACCGCAACAACGACCGGTCGTGGCGGACGCTGTGGTCGCACCTGAAGGGATACCGGGTCGACATCCAGCTCCATGGCGCGGCGCACCTGTCGTTCAGCGACAACGAGTGGATGGTGCCGCAGGAGGCGGGCCTGCTCGGGCTCTCCCAGGCCCAGCTCCAGCAGCAGTTCGGCACGATCGATCCGAACCGCGCGATCCAGGTCCAGCGCGTCTACCTCGCCGCCTTCTTCGACCAGGAGCTGCGCCACCGGCACCGCACCCTGCTCGACGGGCCCGACAGGAACTACCCGGAAATCTCCTTCGTCCGCTGACCGGACAGCTGACCGGACATCTGGAGGCCGGGACCTGTTTGCGGGGACCGTTCTTCGGCGTGCCGAGGGCGGCCCCGCATACGCCTAGCTAAAGTGTTCGACTGATGGAACGTTCGGGCGCTCGGCGCCAGTTGAGAGAGGAACTGCTGCCCTGCCCACCGCACCCCGGGCGCCGCGCCGACACCGCATCCGCCGCCGCGCCGATATGCCGATGCTTGGCGGGGTGCGCCCGCCGATCGCCTCACTCGTCGTACTCCTGCTGGTGGTCGCCGCCCTGACCGTGATCGGTCTCGACGGCATCCACGCCGAGCGGGTGCCGCAGGCTGTGCTGAACGGTGAGCAGCAGATCGCCGCGGACACCGCGCTGTCGGTGCGCACCCCGATCGACGTCGAGGCAAGCACGATACGCCGTACGGCCGCCGCGTACCCGGCGACGAGCACATCGACCCCCGCGACCGCGCTCAAGGCGCTCACCTCTGCCAGGAAGCCGGTCCTCGGCCGTGTGCTGCTCGACGCGCACACCGGCAAACTGCTGGCGGCCGGGGGCAGGCCGGTGCCCCTGGCCGGAGTGGACGCCGCCAGGCTGACGTCCGGGCACGGCGCGATCCCGCCCCGGCTGATGACCTCGGGCGGCACGCGGCAACTGCTGTACTTCGCCAAGGTCACGCTGCCCGCACAGCAGGACGCCAACCAGGACCAGTACCAGGCCCCGAGCCGGACCGAGCGGCAGTGGCTGCTGGTGGTCTCCGAGGCGCTCCCCGCCCTCACGACGTACGGCGACGGGCGCACCGCCGAACTGCTGGACGCGAGCGGCACGGTGCTCGCCACCACAGTCCACGGCACGGCGTCGCCGGCCGCCGCCGGCAGCGGTCTGTCCGCGGCGGCGGCCCGCGCGGCGCACGGGTCGGGGAGTGACACCGACGCCTCGGGAAGCCTGCTGGGCGCCGCCACCGGCAGCCGGCGCACCGTGGCCGGCTGGGCCCAGGTCGCCTCGGCGACCGGTCCGGGCGAAACCGACGACCTCGGTCTGGTGGTGCTCACCTCCCGCGCGGTGCCCGCCACGAACACCGCCGCCGACTACTCGGGCTTCGCGCTCGAGGCGGCCGGAGCGCTGGCCGTGGTCGCGCTGCTGCTCGGGATGGCGCTGTACTTCTCCGTGCAGCAGCCGCTGCTGCGGCTGTACCTGTCCGCCGGCCGTCTGGCCCGGGGCGCGACCGGGGACGGGACGGCCGCGTCGGCGGAGCTGTCCCGGCCGGTTCCGGTACATGGCTTCGGGGAACTGGCCCGGATCGGGCGGGCCTTGGACTCACTGCGCGGGCAACTGCTCGGCGAGAGCGGCCCGCAGGAGTTCCCGGCCCGGCGCGGACCGGGCTACCGGGCGCTGGCCGTGGTCGGCGTGGTGGTGGTGGCCTGCTGGTCGATGCCGATGATCTTCGTGCTGAACCGGGCGGACATCGCGACCGCGGTTCCGGCTCCGGTCCTCGCCGACCAGCAGGCGCGCACCGAGATCGCGACGAACCGAGTCCGGCAGTCCCTCGGCCGGTCGTACACCGACCTGAGCGAGGCGGCCGCGAGTCTGCCGGGCAGGAGCCGGGCCGCCCAGACCGAGGTTCTGCGGAAGTCCCTCGCCGACCACAAGCAGTACCGGTCGCTGTATCTTCTGGACCGCTCGGGAGCCATCACGCTGAGGGTGGGCGGCACACCGCTTCGGACCCTCGTCCACGTGCCCCACGACGGCGGGATCACCACCGTCAACACCTCGGGCCGGATACCGGCGATCGCCGCCTACGCGCAGGTCCGGGCCGGCAAGGGCAAGGCCCCGGCGGCCGGGATGGTCCTGTTCGGCGAGATCGACGTGCAGGCGCTCAACTCCATTCTGCCCAGGCCGAAGCTGGGCAGCGTCTGGGTGACGGACCGCGACGACAGGGTGCTGGCGGCGAGCGTGGGCTACCGCGCCTTCCAGTCGCTGCCCGACTCCGGCCTGACCCGTCTCGCCCGCGCCACCCAGGGCGCCCCGGGGACCACGGGCACCGCGACCTCGGCGGTGCACAACACGTCCTCCGGTCCATCGGTCGACTCCGCTGCGCCGCTGGCGCAGAGCGGCCCGACGGCCCGTCTCGGCTGGCACGTGGTGACCGCGGAGCCCGCGGCAGCGCTCCAGATCCCCGCGGTGCAGGCCGAGCAGTACACCATGCTCGCCGGCATCCTGGGCCTCGCCGTGGGCGCGGCCTGCCTGGGGTGGCTGCATGTCGTGGTGATCCGGCCGCTGCGCGCGGTCGCCGTGCTCGTCGAACGGCTCGCCGGCGGAGACCGCCGCACCGTGCTGCATCCGGTCAACCACGACGAGATCGGCTCGGTCACCCGCAGCCTGGAGCTGGTGCGCCAGGCCCTGGCGGAACGCGACCGGGCGGCCAGATCCGGCCACGCCGCCGGACCCTCGCGGTCCCTGCGTGAGAACACCCTCCAGCGGTAGAAGGACGGAATCGGCGTGCTCTTCCTCTATGTCATCGTCCTGCTGTGCTGCGCCGCTCTGTGGATCGCCGGAATCCTGGAGCAGCGGCGGCACTTCGCCTCGCTGGAGCAGATACCGACGCGGGTGCTGGTCAACGGCATCCGCGGCAAGAGTTCGATCACCCGGCTGTGCGCGGGCGCGCTGCGCGGCGGCGGCCTGGTCACGGTGTCCAAGACCACCGGCACCGCGGCCCGGTTCATCCATCCGGACGCCACCGAGGAGCCGGTGTACCGCAAGTTCGGCATCTCCAACATCGTCGAACAGATCGGCATCGTACGGCGGGCGGCAACCTACCGGCCGGACGCGCTGGTGATCGAGTGCATGGCGGTGATGCCCGCGCTGCAGGAGATCAATCAGGAGAAGCTGATCCGCTCCACGATCGGCGTGCTGTGCAACGTCCGCGAGGACCATCTGGAGGAGATGGGGCCGACGCTGGACGACGTCGCCCGCTCGCTCTCCCGCTCCATGCCGGTGGGCGGGGTGTGTGTGACGGCGGAGAAGGACCGGCTGCACATCCTCCAGGAGGAGGCCGACAAGCGGAACTGTCAGCTGATCGCGGTCGATCCGGAGTCGGTGACCGACGCCGAACTGCGCGGCTTCAGCTGGTTCACCTTCAAGGAGAACGTGGCGATCGCGCTCGCCGTCGCCGAACTGCTCGGCGTGGAGCGGCAGACCGCGATGCAGGGCATGTGGGACGCGCCGCCCGACCCGGGCGTGCTGTCCGTGGAGCGCTATGTCACCCCTGAGGGCAAGCGGCTGCGGTTCGCCAACGTCTTCGCGGCCAACGACCCCGAGTCGACGCTGATGAACGTCAAGCAGCTGGAGGACCTGGGCGCGATCAGACGGCCGATCGGCGTGGTCATCAACTGCCGCCCGGACCGGGTGGAGCGCAACGGCCAGATGGGCACGATCGTCCCCGACCTCGCCGCCGAGACGGTGTTCCTGATCGGCCACCCGACCAAGAGCGCCCGCGACGCGATTCCGGACGGCTTCACCGGCCGGGTGGTGGATCTCGGCGGCGACCGCCGGGACCCCGAGGAAGTGACCGCGGCGATCCTCGCGGAACTCGGCCCGGACTCCTCGCTGGTGGCGATCGGCAACATCCACGGCCAGGGCGAGCTGTTCCTGGAGTGCCTCGCCGAGCTGCCGCTGGACGACTCCGAGGACCCGTTCGACGCCGTTCCCGACGGCGACGGCCTGGACCAGGAGACGATGCAGATCGCCATACCCCGGCCGCGGGTCTCGGTGGCCCGGCCGCCCGAGCCGGAGCCGTACAGCTGGGTGGCACCGCTGGAGACACCGACGTACGCCTTCCGCATCCCGGAGCAGCGCGAACTCGCCCGCCGGTTCGCCGACCGCCAGCGCCCGCCCGATGACCAGAGCCCCGCGGACGACCCGCAACACTCCTACGATCCGCACCAGTTCACGAGGAACCCGTGATCCCCGCCAATCTCAACGCACAGACCGCCGCGCTCGGGATCGCCCTCGGGCTGGTCTTCTCGCTGGTCTGCTATCTGACCACCAACCTCTCCCCCGGGGGGATGATCACCCCGGGCTGGATCGCCCTCACGCTCGTCACCGACGTGCGGATGGCCGGGCTGATGGTCGCCGTAGCGGCGGGCACGTACTTCATGATGAAGCTGGTGCAGCGCACGGTGATCCTCTACGGCAAGCGGCTGTTCGCCGCTGTCGTGCTGTGCGCGGTGCTGATGCAGACCACCGTGATGCTCGCCCTCAGCCACGAGTTTCCGCTGCTGTACACGTCACAGACCCTTGGCTTCATCGTCCCCGGCCTGGTCTCCTACCAGATGGCCCGCCAGCCGCTGGCGGCCACGGTCATCTCGACCACGGCGGTGACCCTGGCCACGTACGTGGTGCTGGTCGCCGGCCTGTTGACCGGGGCCCTGCCCACCGGCTGACCAGCTGACCCAGCTCACCACCCTCTCACCTCACAGTTCCAGGAGGACCGGCCATGCACTCCGAACCCGTCGGCAGGCGAAGCCGCCCGACTCGCCGCGCCGTGTTCCGGACGATCGCGGGCGTGGCGGCCGCCGGGGTGGCGGGCGGGTACGCCTGGGACCGCCTCGGACACGGCAGCGACGACGGCGGCGGTACGGCCGCCGGCGGCACGGGCTCCGGCGCGAGCGCCCGGTCCACCGGGGCCCACACCTTCGAGCGGCTGTCCGCCCCCGACCGCACCGTGGTCCGTGCCGGCGACGGCGGCACGCTCGCCACTTTCACCGACGGCGCCCGCACGGCCGTACTCACCGGACCCACCCGCAGCTTCAGCGAGCCGCGGACCACCGAGGCCAAGGTGACCACGGACGCCTGGGTGCGGGTGCTGCCGCACGCGTGGCAGCGGGGCATGGAGAAGTCCGCCTGGTTCAAGAGCTGGTTCCGCAAGGCGCTCGACGACAGCAGCCCGGACGTCTTCGCCGTGGCGTTCCAGTACAGCAGCGCCGGGGCGTCCGACAAGCACAACGCCGACGGCGTGCGCTACGCGGGCACCGCGCACTTCGGCCCGCGGAACGCCGCGGTCAAAAACCCGCTGGACTTCGCTTACTACGACGAGCAGTCCGACTTCTACGACTATCTGGGTGTTCCCTGGGACTTCCCGGACGGCACCCGCGTGCAGCCGGAGAAGGCCCGCTACGGCGACGTCGACTGCTCCGGCTTCCAGCGTCTGGTGTGGGGCTACCGCATGGGCATCCCCATGCACAACACCAACACCGCGGGCACCGGTCTGCCGCGCCGCGCCTTCGCCATCGCCGCATACGGTCCCGGCCGCATGGTGATCCCTCACACCGGCAAGCAGCAGGCCACGGACCTGGACGCCCTGCAACCCGGCGATCTGGTCTTCTTCGCCATCATCAAGGACCGGCCGGACTTCATCGACCACGTCGGCATCTACATGGGCCTCGACGACCAGGGCCGCCACCGCTTCTACTCCAGCCGCTCCGCCGCCAACGGCCCGACCATGGGCGACCTGTCGGGCCACGCGCTGCTGGACGGCACCGACTTCTACGCCCGCGGCTTCCGGGCGGCCCGCCGCCTGTGACTCCGCCGCGTGTGCACCGCCGCTTCACCTGACCTGCTGATCCGAGGACCACTGCCATGACCGCCATCCCCGCCGCCCAGCCCACCGGAGCGCAGCAAGGCCGTCGGGCGGCGAACCGCCGCTCCGGCCGGCCGGAGGACGCCCCGCGCTGGGAGCGCCCGGCGCTCGCCGCGGTGCTGGCCGTCGCCACGGTGCTGTACTCCTGGGGCATCGGGCAGGCCGCGCTCCACCCCTTCTACGGTGCGGCGATACGCTCGATGGCCGGCAGCTGGCGTGCGTTCTTCTTCGGCGGGCTCGACGCCGCCGGTTCGATCAGCATCGACAAGCTGCCCGGCGCCTTCTGGCCCGACGCCGTCTCCGTCTGGCTTTTTGGCCCGCACACCTGGGCGGCCGCGCTTCCACAGGTCGTCGAGGGCGTGCTCACCGTATGGCTGTTGCACCGGATCGTACGGGCCTGGGCCGGTCCGTTCGCCGCGCTGATCGCCGCGCTGGCGCTCACCCTCACCCCGGTCACCGTGGCGCTCAACCGTGCCACGATCCCGGACACCGCGCTCACTCTGCTCCTGGTGGCGGCCGCCGGAGCACTGCAGAAGGCGGTGCGCACCGAGCGGCTGCTGCCGCTGATCACCTGCGGGATCTGGGTCGGGCTCGCCTTCCAGGCGAAGATGCTGCAGGCGTGGCTGGTGCTGCCGGTCTTCGCCGCCGTGTACCAACTCGTCGCACCCGGCAGGCCGTTGCACCGGGCTGTGCGCGTCCTGGTGGGCGGGGCGGTCGCGCTGGCGGTCTCCTGCTCCTGGATGTTCATCGCCTGGGCGACACCGGCCGCCGACCGCCCGTACCTCGACGGAACGTCCGACAACAATCCGTTCGCCCTGGTCTTCGGTTACAACGGCCTGAGCCGCTTCAGCAGCGATCCCACCGCGTTCGGCGCCGTCGCGGGCACCGCCGCCAGTCGCACCACCGGCAACACCGGCTGGGACATGCTGATCAACGACACGGTCGGCCCGCAGGTCGCCTGGTTGCTGCCGCTCGCCGTGCTCGCCGCGGTCCTGGGCGTCCGCCGGCGCGCCGGCCGACCGCGAACCGACCTGCCGCGCGCGGGATTTCTGCTGTGGGGTGGCTGGCTGGCCGTGCACGCGCTGGTGTTCAGCGTCTCCAACGGCAACCACGCCTACTACACGGCCGTCATCGCCCCGGCGCTCGCCGCTCTGGCCGGCGGCGGCCTCGCGCTCTTCCGCTGGGAGTACGAGGCGAAGTACGGGCCGGAGCCGGCGGCGGAGTACGAGGCGGCCAGCCGACGACACCTGGCGCTGCCGGCGGCGATCGCGCTGACGGCGGCGTGGGCGCTGGTGCTCGACTGGCCGACCCGATTCGTCTCCTGGCTGCTGCCGGTCGCTGTGATGCTCGCGCTGTGCGGCGTGGTGGGCCTGTGGAGCCGCGGGCCGCGCACCTCCCCGCGCAAGATCCACGCCGCCCTCGCCGCCGGGATCGCGGCCACTCTGGTCGTACCGGCCGGCTGGGCCGTCTCCAGCCTCAACCCGCTCTACGCGGGCGCCGCCACCTCGCCGATGGCCGGTCCGGTCGGCAAGTCGTACCACGAGCATCACCGTCACGCTCCGCGGAGGGGAGGGCTTGACCGGCCCAGCACCCGCGACACCGCCCTGCTCGACTACCTCACCACGCACCGCCACGGCGAGAAGTACCTGCTTGCCACCCAGGCCGCCTACACCGCCGAGCCCCTACTGCGCGCGAAGTCCGAGCCCGTCCTCGTCATGGGCGGCTTCACCGGCAGCACTCCCTTCCCGACCGCCCAGCAGCTCGGCAGCCTCGTCACCGCCCACCAGTTGCGCTATGCGCTGCTCACCACCCAGCGCCCCACCACTCCCGCCACCACCTGGGCGAAGTCCCACTGCACCCGCATCCGGCCCACCGCCTACGGCGTCCGCACCGACGGCAGCTTCACCCTCTACGACTGCAATCCCCAGGGGTGAGGCGACGCCCCCGAACCCAGGGATCGCGGTCAACGGCCGCAAGGAATCTCTGTACGGGCTCGTACCCAAGATGTGCCATCGGCGTCGAAGCGCGATCGCTTCAGCAAGGTTGAATGGGTTTCCGTGCGCCGCAGAAGCGATGGTTGCCGAAGTCCCTCCCGGCGGCTTGGACTTCGGTACCGGAAGCCCGTGTCAGAGCGATAGGTCGTCGGGCAGGACCCGGAATGCACTGTGTCGGTCCGAGGGGCGCACCCGAGAGCTTGGGGGAAGGACCCGGACGAACTGGGCGGCACCCAGGTGATTCTCGGTGATCTTCGGTATGACGACGCGGCCCCGCCTCATCCAGCGCCGGATGTCGCCGACCATGCCGAGGTCGGCCTCCCGCCCCAGGCGACGGACGTATCAGCGATGACGCTGGTCACGCGGCAGTTCCGGATCCTCAAGTCGCCGACGACTCCCGCGCCCCGTTATGAGCCCGCCACGATCATGCCTGTCAAACGGGCCACGGTCTCAGGCGCGGCTCGGTGCCGAGCCGAGGGCCGGGGTCAGCTCACCCACCTCCCACAAGCGCGCCCAGCGGGAAGATGCGGGAGCGGCCGCTTCCGGGCACCGTGGGAAGGGGGCGGGGTCCGGCTGACACATTCTCGCCGAGCATCGGACTAGCCAAAGGAAATGTTATGGCCATGGCAACAGACATGCTCGTTCCGGCGCTGCGCGACGTCCGCGAGGCCCAAGCCGCGCTCGCCAACCGCTTCAAAGCCCACCTTGCAGTCACGCCCGCCGGGGAGTACCGGGAGGTCTTGGAGCGCCGCGCCGGCGACGCCCGGGGCCACATGCACCGCATCGACGAACGTCTGGGTACGTTGCAGCCCCGCAGGCCGGTGCTGACTGTTCTCGGGGTGTCTGGCACCTCACCGAACAAGCTGCCCGGCTGCCCTTCGACGCGGCAAGGGCTGTCCCGGGCGCCGTGTCGCGGAGCCAGAGGACCGCGTCGGAGCAGCAACTACTGAAGAATGTCGAGGACGAGTACGCGGTTACCGCGTCCGCCGTGGCCATCTGCCGGGCCGCCGAGCGCATCGCCCAGGAAGCCGAGGACGCCGCCAGTTCTGATCTGCTCAGCTCAATCCGCCGCGACGGAGAGGAAGCGCTGGAAGAGCTCGGCAACAGCCTCGATCAGCACGCCGAGGCAGCGGTGGTGGCCGCCGAGGCAACTGAGGGCCTGGGCGCGGGCGGTGCCGCCCAGGCCATCCGCGCCTGGAGCAACTGGTTGCGGGAGACGGCCGAACGCATGCCCGGCGCCGACCGTCTGCAGGGCGTACCGGAGGGAGCCCTCATCACGGAGGACGACCTGCCGATCCCCGACTACCGCAGGCTCAGCACCAAGATGATCATCGACCGGCTCCCGCACCTGGCCCAGACGGATCTGGCCACGGTCGGCGCCTATGAGCGTTCCCACGCGGGCCGCCCCGCGCTCCTGAGCAGGATCGCGGACCTGCTCGGGCCCGTGCCCTGGCCCGGCTACGACAGCATGAACGCGGACGAGATCGTCAAGCGGCTCGGTAACGCCGAAGCGAGCCTCACCCCGCGGGTGCTGGACTACGAGCGTCGTCATCAGGCACGCTCCACCATCCTCGCGGCCGCCGAGCGGACCCAAGCCTGACCGGCCCTCGGCTGCCTGTCGGCCTCCTCCCGCAAAGCAGGTCGCTGGGTAACTCCGGGACGGCCTCCACGGCCGGTACCGGGCGAGCTGTACGGTGCCGACCGTGATGCCCGGAGTGCGCGGCGGTGCGTCGTGGCACAGCGGACCCTCTGCCCACAACGTGTGCGCTCGCAACGGCGCCCCTGGGCCGATCACCGGCAAGCTTCAGACTCGGCGCAACACTGCCGCGTCCACGAGCCGCCGCGCCATTCGACGCCGCCGTGCCCAATCCGTGCCCGTAAGGGCGGACACTCGCGGTCAACAACGGTCCAAACCGGGCCGCGCAAACTCGCCTGCCCACAAGATCCACGCAGGTCAGCGGAGATGTCGTCCGACGAGCGCCGTCGCTTCCCAAGCTGAGAGCGCGAGTTCGATTCTCGTCACCCGCTCCACGATGAAGGCCCAGGTCAGAGACCCGGGCCTTTTTGCTGTGTGGGGTGATCAGCGGTCGCGTTTCCAGGCGGTCCACAAAGACCAGTGCCTCCCAGCGGTATCGATCAGCACCACCGCCGGCCTTGGGCCGGTGAGTGAGGCTCGTACGAGCCGACCAGCACGCCCATCTCCCGCACCTTCCCCGACCAGCCATCAGGCGTTCGCCACCGCCGGCGTTAGGCGTGCCGTGCTCCGCAGCGAACGGGAAGCGGTCAAGGCGAAAAAATCTGTGGATCTTCGCGGCAACCTTTTCGGCCTCTCGGACCACTCAGCGTTGTCCGGCCAAGTGGTCCGGTCAGATGCAACGGCTGAAAGAGAGCACAGGCATGTCCCTGGAACGAGAGCACAGACATGTCCCCCGCCCACCCACGTCATCGGTGGCGTCCCGCGCCGGCGGCCACCGTGCCGACGGCGGCGCGCGCGGTGGTCGCCCGAAGCATCGTGGCCGTCGGTTGCTCGCGCGTCGGGGTCTCTGGGCGGGTCTCGCCATGGTGGTCATGGCCGGCTCGGCTGTCGTGGTCAGCCAGGCCTCGGCGCAGCAGCCCCTGGATCTGAAGAAGTGGTACGTGCTGGTCAACCGCAACAGCGGCAAGGTGCTGGACGACCGCGCCTCCGCCACGAAGGACGGCGCGGCGGTGGTGCAGTGGAGCCGTCACGGCGGCGCCAACCAGCAGTGGCGGTTCATCGACGCGGGTGACGGGTACTACCGGCTGCAGAACCGGAACTCCGGCAAGGTGCTGGACGACCTCGGCTGGTCGAAGACCGCCGGCTCCGCCATCGTCCAGTGGAAAGACCTGAACGGCACCAACCAGCAGTTCAAACTGGCCAAGTCGCCGGACGGCTACGTGCGTTTGATCAATCGCTTCAGCAGCATGGCTGTCGATGTCCACAACGCCGCCAAGGCCGACGGGGGCGACGTCGTCCAGAACCGCGACCGGGGCGGCGCCGATCAGCAATGGCAACTCGTCCCGGCCGGGAGTGTCGGCACGCAGCCGTCGTCTCCCACACCCGGTCACGCCGGCTCGACGACACGCTTCATGGGCAGCAGCACGGTGCTCATCGGCGGCTCGATGTCCGACGCCTCGGCGGCCGCCGCGCCGTTCGACGTGCGGTACGCCTATGTGCACAGCCAGCCCGCGCCCTCGTCGGACTACTACTCGGCAGCGCGCTGCCACGACGCGTGGTCGGGCTGGTGGGGCTGCTGGAACGGCAGCACCACGGCGCCCGGCACTTACGTGACCTGGCGGGACACCGTGGCGGCCCAGGCGACGTACAAGGGCAGCCCGCGTCCGCAGAAGATGCTCTGGACCTGGTACTCGTTGCGCGACCTCGGGGATGCGGCAGGCCAGGGCGACGGCCCGGGCGAGGTCAAGGCCATCAACCGGCTTGACCTGCTCACCCGGTACCTGAACGACTACCGTTTCTTCCTCCAGAAGATCGGCACGTCGCACGACGCGATCGACCTTGAGCCCGACTTCTGGGGCTACGTCCGGTCGCTCGGCAATCCGCACCAGGTTCCCGCACAGGTCTCGGGCGCAAATCCGACGGATTGCGGATCGCAGGAGAACAGCGCCGCCGGACTCTCCCGCTGCCTGATCTCGATGGCGCACAAGTACGCGCCGAACACCGCCGTGGGGCTGCACCTTTCCTGCTTCGACTGGCAGACCAACACACAGGCATGCGTCAAGGACTACGCGAACCTCGGGGCACAGAACGCCGACTTCCTGGTCACCGATGTGTCGGACCGCGACGCAGGCTGGTACGCACAGCCGGCCCACGGCGGCAGTGACCACTTCTGGACCGACCAGAAGGCCGCCGCCGCGCTGCAGTTCTACAAGACGATGGCCGAGTCCGTGGGCAAGCCGGTGGTCCTGTGGCAGATCCCCGTGGGCAACATGGCGCAGAACAACACCCTCAACCACTACAAGGACGACAAGGTGGACTGGTTCTTCACACACATGGACCAGGTGGCAAACGCCCATGTCGCCGGCCTGTTCTTCGGTCCAGGGCAGCAGGAACAGACCACGGTCGAGTCCGACGGCGGAAACCTGATCAACAAGACGATCGCCTATCACAACTCGGGGGGTACAGCACTCAAGTAGGCGAAGCTGACGAAATGCGCCCCCATCTCTTCGATGGGGCGCATTTCGTCATCGATCGTGCTGACAGGTGACGGCGGGGAAGCCGAGTTCGACCGCGAGGCCGGGACAGTGCGGGCCGTCCCGGTCGATGAATGCGCCGATGTGGCGGAAGGTGAATGCGGCCCGGGACGCCGGCGCCCACACCGCGCACGACCAAGAGCCCACCCATCAGCCCGACAAGCCTCGCCGAGCCTCCGCCTGGTCCAAACGATTGGAACCCCAGCCGGCGCACGGCTGGGGTTCCTCGAGGCGGTGAGTAGCGGTCAGCAGGTGGAGGTGCCCACGCCGTAGACCGCTCGTCTACGCGCCGGTGCACCGCGCCCGATCGCCATCACCGTGGATCAGGCGGGTCAGCGCTGCAGGGTGAGGACGCCCGGCCGCCACGGCAGTCGGTCGTAGGGGCCGGTCGCGGTGGGGGACTTGCCCTGGTAGAGGAACTGCAGGTGGCAGGGGTCGATGGTCATGGTCTGGTCGGGGTTGTTGCGGACCAGGTCACCGTGGCTGATGTCGTTGGTCCAGGTGGCACCGCTGTTGGCCTTGCCCGCGAACGGGTTGCTCTCGCCGGCGGCCTGCGGGGTCCAGGAACCACTCAGGCTGGTGGCGGTGAACGAGCGGAAGTAGCGCTGCTCATTCGCACCCCGAGCCTCAACGATCATGAGGTACTGGTTCTGGCCCTGAACCTTGTAGACCTGCGGCGCCTCGAACAGGTTCTTCGTCGAATCGCTCATGACCGTCGTGTACGACGAGCCGAAGTTGCCCGGGAAGTTCCCGATCGGCATGCTCGTCCGGTAGATCTTGCCGTTGTCGCCGGCGAAGAACAGGTACATGTTCTGGCCATCAGCGATCAGGGTCTGGTCGATCGGGCCGGTGGCGGATTCGGTGCGGGGGATGCTGCCGGTGAACAGCGGCTGCGGCGCGGACCAGCCGTTGGGGTCGGTGGGGTCGCTCGACGTGCGGTAGACGAAGGGCGACGCGCCCCACTGGGACGCCAGCACCCAGATGTTCTTGGGCGCGAAGTAGAACAGTGTGGGTGCCACCGCTTTCTGGCTCATGCCGGTCTGGCCGGCCGACACCATGTCCGCCCAGTTCGTGAAGGGCTTGAACATCATCGAGCCGTACGACGATCCCGACACGCTCGACGCGTAGACCAGGTGCTTGCCGTTGTACGTCACGGTGGTGAAGTCCTTCACCGCGTCCCACCCGTTCGCCGGCTGCGCCAACGCACCCGTCGAGCTCCACCGGTAATTCGACGGAAGAGCACACGTGGCGCCCGTCCGCGTGGGCATTGTCGGGGCCGACGTCGACGTCCTGAAGTTCCAGTGCTGGTTGGCGCCGCCGCCGTTGGAGTCCCAGATCTGGACGGGGGTGCCGTTGGCGGTCTTGCCGCCGGGGGTCTCCAGGGCTCGGCCGCTGGCGACGTTGGTGAGGGTGTAGGAGCCGTCGCTGTTCCGGGCCGCCTTCCAGCGCTGGTTGGCGCCGCCGTTGGAGTCCCAGACCTCCATCCTGGTCCCGTTGCCCGTCTGGTCGCCCGGCTCGTCCAGTACCCGGCCGCTGGCGACGTTGGTCAGCGTGTAGGAGCCGTCGCTGTTCCGGCCGGCACGCCACTGCTGGTTGGAGGCACCGCTGGCGTCCCACACCTGGAGCGGGGTGCCGTTGCCGTTGTGTCCCGCGGGCTCCTCGAGAACGCGTCCGGCGGCCACCTCGGAGAGCGTGTAGACGGTCCCGGAGGTGATGCCCCCGCCCGGCGTGGCGCCGCTGCTGCCGCCCAGGGCGGTGAGCACCGCGCCGTAGGCGGGCTTCTTGTTCCCGCTGTTGTCGAACAGCAGCGGGTTCTCCCCGGTGCGCCAGGAGTCGCTGTCGCGGATGCCCCACACCGTGATGCCCGTGCAGCGAGCGACGTTGAGGCAGTCCTGCACGGTGTTGGCGTACGCGGTGGCGGACGCCTGGGCGATGTCGAGTTCGGTGATCTGTACGTCCACGCCGAGCGCGGCGAACTTGGACAGCGTGGTCTGGAAGCTGGCCGGCGGGCCGCCGGCGCCGAAGTGGCTCTGGAAGCCGACGCAGTCGATGGGCACACCGCGGGACTTGAAGTCCTTGACCATCGCGTAGACGCCCTGCGTCTTGGCGTCGGTCCAGTTCTCGATGTTGTAGTCGTTGTAGCAGAGCTTGGCGGAGGGGTCGGCGTTCCGGGCCGTGCGGAAGGCTTCCTCGATGAAGCCGTTGCCCAGCACGTCCTGGAAGACCGAGCTGCGGTGCTGACCGCTGCCACCGTCGGCGAACGCCTCGTTGACCACGTCCCAGGCGTAGATCTTGCCCTTGTAGTGGGTCATCTCGGTGGTGATGTGGTTGTCCATCACACTGCGCAGGGTGTTGGCGTCGGTGATGGACTTGACCCAGCCGGGCAGCTGGGAGTGCCACACCAGGGTGTGGCCGCGCATGCGCTGGCCGTGCGCGGCGGCGTGGCCCACGATCGAGTCGGCCGGGCTGAAGTTGAAGTTCCCGCGGGAGGGTTCGACGGTGTCCCACTTCATCTCGTTCTCCGGGGTGATCATGTTGAACTCCCGGTCGAGAATGGTGGAGTACGTCGAGTCGCCGAGCCTGCCCGAGGACACTGCCGTGCCGAAGTAGCGGCCGCTGCCGGCCGCCGCGGCGGCCAGGGTCGGTGTGCGGGCCTCCGGCGTGCGTGCGGCCAGCGCGACCAGCGGTACGGCGGCACCCGCGGCGGCGAGGACCACGGCGGCGGCGAGCACGCGGCGGGTGGCCGGACGGCGGCGATGAGAGCGGTTCTGATCTGACAACGGCATGTCCTTCTGGCACAGCGGGCCTTGATCCGGACCCGGTTACCTGCCAGTTGCCGCCACGCACACAAAGGTTGCCGCGATCGAGGGAAGAGTTTTCACGGCCGCTGTCACCGTCCCTACCCAGTTCCACGGCGACCCGCTGGCCACCATGGAGGCCACGTACGCCGACGGGACCAACGTCGGCCCGGCCGACTGGACCCCGTCCCAGCAGTGCGGGTACTTGTTCTCCCATCGAGCTGTGCGGCAAGGGGACTCGTCCCCTTGCCGCACAGCGGCGTTCACCGGGTCGGGACGAACCCTCCCCGGACCGACGCGGAGCCGCCCGGACCCTGCGCGTCGACGCGGTAGCCGTCGCCCGCGGCACTGCGCACGCCGGTGCCGTTGTTGAACTGGGCGGCAAACTCATAGCTCCCGGCCGGCACGGTGCGGCCCGGCTTGAGGACCCAGCGGTAGACCAGCGTGCCGTCGGCCTCCTGAGCGGTGACGGTGAAGTCAGCACTCGGCAGGGTCTGCCAGGTGCCGGTGTTCTTCACCCCGCCGGTCTGCACGATCCGCATCTCGATCGTGAGCGAGGTGAGCGGCCGGGTCGTCTTGAGGGCGAGGTTGCTCTGCGTCCAGTAGACGGTGCTGTGCGGGTCCACCGAGCCGGCCGACCACAGCGGCCCGTTCTGGCTCTCGCCGGCGGCCGGCGATGGACTGGTGGCCGACGGAGTCGGGCGCGCGCTGCCCGGGGTGGTGGCCGGGGCCGGCGCGACAGGGGTGGGGCGGGTCGATGTCGGGGGCGGGGAGCTGACGGTCGGGGACGGGGTGGCAGGCGTGGTCACGGTGGCCGACGGCGACGAGTGCGCGACGATGGCGGCGACGGCGAGGCCGCCGGTCGCCAGGATGCCGGTGGCGGCGAGCCCGGCGAGCGCGAGCCTGGCCCCAGACCTCGCGAACGGCCGCGCGCGGTGACGGACGGCGGGGCCGGCCATGCCGCGTTGCACCCGGGCCAGCATCCGCGCGCGGTCGGGCCGGTGGGCCTCGGCGGCCTCGCGCAGCTGACGGGCGATCTCGTCGTTCACCGGTTCCTCCTCCCTGTCACCAGGTCCCCGGCCCCTCGTGCCCCCAGTATCCTTTCCAGCTCGGCCATTCCCTTCGAGGTCTGGCTCTTCACCGTGCCGACCGATATGCCCAGCGCTGCCGCCGTGTCCTTCTCCGACAGGTCGAAGGCGTGCCGCAGCACCACGCAGGCGCGCTTGCGGAAGGGCAGCCGGGCGAGCGCCGCGCGGACGTCCAGCACGGCCGCCATGTCCGGCCCCTCCACCTTCTCGGGGCTGCGGGACCAGAACAGCGTGATCCGGAGTCGCTCGCGCACCGCGCTGCGGATGCGTCCTCGCGACAGGTTGGCCACCACACCGCGGGCGTAGGCGAGCGGGTGGTCGGCCTGCCGCAACCGGTCCCAGCGCTGCCACAGGGCGACCAGGGCATCCGCCGCGAGGTCGTCCGCCGCGTCGGTCTCGCCGGTCAGGAGGTATGCCAGACGGGCGAGTTCGGCATAGTGGCGTTCGAAGAATTCGTGGAACTCCGCGGACGCGTCGTCGAGGAGCATCCCTCCGTCGCCCTCTCCTGGCGATGATGTGCGCGTTAGTTGCATGTTTAACAACGGGGGCCGCAGCCTAACAGTGCCCGGCCCGGGATTCGAACGGCGGTCGTGCTCGGTTGCGGACCGGTGAAGGCTGTCCGGCGGGCTGGTCAATGCCGGGCGAACTGGACGCCCGTCGGCTGCACGGCGGTGCCGTCGACGGTCAGCCGCTCCCCGTAGATGTCGGTGATCCTGACACCGGTCCCGCTCCCGGGGGGACGGCACGCCAGCACCCGACGACCAGCAGCGCCAAGGGAATGCCCGTGACCAGTCCGCGCCTACGGTTGCGGCGCGGCGACATGGTGATCGGCCGTGCTGCTGCGACTGGCCTATTTCGGCGTCACGAACGCGTTCGCCATGCTGCGTCTCCTGGCGATGAGCGACAGGGACAAGGACGTCGAGATCCTCGTCCTGCGCCATCAGATCACCGTCCTGGACCGCCGACTCGGCAAGAAGAGGGTGCGGTTCCACCCGGGTGATCGGGGCGTTCGTGGCGGCGCCGCTGCACCAGCTCCCGAAGGATGTGCTGCCCAGGCTGCGGTTGCTGATGCGTCCGGACACGGTGCTGCGGTGGCACCGCGACCTGCTCGCGCGCCGCCACGTCGCCGCCTCCCAGCAGCCTCATGGGGCTTATCGGGTCGTGAGTGAGACTCGATGAGTGGCCGCCAGCAGGGCACTCCTGATCAGTCCCGAACCCCCAGACGAACTTTTGGACAGCGTGTTGAGGGTTGCCCCTTGCTGCCGAGGCGTCCGCGTCGTAACCCGCCCGAGTGGGAACCGCCTGGCCGCCAGCTGCTCCTTTGCCCTCCAGGACGCTGGCTTCGTGCGCGCGCGATGCGTGAGCGGACTGGCCGGCACGGAGCGTCATGCGCGGGATTGAGTGCACGGCCCGCATGTTGTTGACCAGGGAAAACAACATCAGATAGCACCGACGAGCGCACCCGGCAAGGATTCGATCCCACTCCCAAAGCGGGTGTCGAACTCTGTCGAGGCATTGGATGAGGGCAGCGCAGAGGATCTTCGACGCCTCTGCACTGACCCGGCTGCTCTGCTCGGCCGAACGCGGCCGCCCGCTGGGCCACCGCTGCCCTCGGACCGCATACGCTGTCACAGGAGTGTGCATCTGCAATGGAGAACCGCCATCCAAGCGCCGTCGCTTCCCGAGCTGAGAGCGCGAGTTCGATTCTCGTCACCCGCTCCAGAGAGAAACCCCAGGTCAGCGACCTGGGGTTTGCTTATTGTCTAGGCCAATTTGAGGGCGGTGTGCCCTCTCCCACCAGGCCCCGGCGATCGCCTGAGGGGGGCCGGGGACGGCGACACACCTCCTGTGCGCTACGGTGGCTCGCTTTTGTCGTGTACACCTATGGGGGGACTGATGCGGCGAACCGCAGCGGTCGCGAGTGCCGTCACCGTGCTCGTACCGCTTCTCCTGGCCGGCGCTTCCACGGCGTCGGCCGCGGCCACGGGGTCGCTCACCGTCAGGACGTTGGACCGCAGCGGCAAGGCGGTCTACGCGCAGGTGGCGGTCTACAACACCAAGACGTACGACTTCCGCTACATCGAGGGGAACAAGAAGACCTCTCTGCCCAACGGGAGTTACGAGCTCGCCACGTCCTTCGTCGGCGGCAACAGCGAGGACGCCGTCGTCGGCGGTCACAGCGTGAAGGTCTCCGGGGCGACGACGACCACCTTCGACGGGCGCAAGGGGCGTGCCGTCAAGGTGTCCCTCAGTCCCGACCCCGGCAGCGGGTACGACCACACGGTCACCGCGGCGGTCTGCGCCAGCGACAACAGCCCCGCCACCATGAGCATTTCGGCCGATGCGGGTGACCTCTACGCCATCCCGAACACCAGCACGGCGTACGAGATGTCCTACGGCACCACGTACGAACCGCGGTCGACGACCGGCGGAGACTTCTGGCTGGCGTCCGCCACGCACAGCCGCGGTGTGCCGTCCGGGGTGTCCGCGGTGCTGAAGAGGTCCGGACTGACCAACCTCAAGGTGTCCGCCCGTTCCGGCCCCGACAGCGGACAGGCGCGGTTCTCGTTCGACGGCGAGTCGACGAGCGGCGGCGACTGCTCGTCCGCCACGAACACCCTCGACTTCCAGCGCGACCTGCCCAACTCCTTCAGCGTGCACGTCCCGGCGGGCCAGTGGCAGGTGATGCAGGACAGTCACGACCTCATCTACGACGGTTTCCACAAGTATGCGGCCGGCAAGACCACCTCGCTGTCCCTCGGCCACGCGGTGTGGGGGCCCGGAGGGAAACTGCCGTACACCTGGTACCACCAGCTGTACTTCGGGAACGACAACCCGTTCGCCGACCCCGACTTCACGGGAGGCGGTGTCCTGGCCTCCGGCACCCTGAAGCTGACCCACGCGGGGAAGACGCTCTACAAGCACGACTTCACCCCCTCGACGCAGCTCGATCCGCATCCACGGATCCCCGGGTCGGGTTGGTACACGCTCACCGAGACCGCCCACCGAACCGGCCTGCCGTCCGGCTCGTTGTCGACCTCCTCCAGCCTCTCCCTGCACTTCTACGCCGACGCCGGCAAGAACCAGCAGATCCGGGACTACATCACCCGGTTCTGGCCCGAGGCGTTGAACTCCAGGAACCAGGCGGCCGCCGGGTCGACCACGACCGTCGACCTGGGTATGCAGCGGCTCGGCACGGATGACAGCACGATCGGCCGGTTGTCGGACGGCGTGAAGTCCGTGCGTGCCTGGTACACCACCGACAACGGCGCCCACTGGAACGCCACCACCGCGAAGCTGTCCGGCGGCAAGTGGACCATCGCCGTCCACAACCCGACCTCCGGCCCCGGCCGCGTCGGCCTGCGCTCGACGGTCACCGACACCCACGGCGACAGCTCGACGACGACGGTGTACAACGCGTACGCGGTGAGCTGAGGGCCGTCGGCCCTGCCGCTGTCACACTGGCGGCCCGCCCTGGGGCTTTCCCGGACGGGCCGCCCACCGCTACGAGGACGATCGCAGCCCGGCGACCGTCCTGCGCGCCATGTTGTCCCGTAGCCGCGGCGTTCATCAGGCGTACGAGGTCGTACGGGCCGGCCGACGCGGTGAAAGGCTTTACGAGGTCGACGAAAAGGGGGCACGGGTCTTCTCGTCCGGGGGTGAGCCGCGCGAACTGACCGACGCCCTGATACGCCACGCCTACAACGGCGAGTCGACCACGGACTTTCCCCCAGCCGCCGGCTTCACAGCGGCGAGTCGCCACTGGGCGGACGTGCGAGCGAAGGTCGAAGAGTTGACGAAAGCCGTGGAAGCCATGGCAGTCGTCCCCGTCGATGAAGGCGGACGCAGCCTCGTCGAAAGGGACGGCTGGGACGACGCACAGATCGCGGAGCTGCGGCGGAGACTCGACCGGAGCGACCGCAAGCTGGCCGCCTGGGCGGACACGTACGACTTCAACAGACAAGCTGCTCAGGAGTAGGCGGACGAGGACCAGACATCCTGACAAAATCCTCAAGCAGAGATCGGCGCCGCACAGGAGAAGGCGGGGGCGAGCCCCGGCCCGCGACACGCTGTACCTGTCGGGCGGCAAGGCGCGCCTCAAGCGATGTCGTGGATGTTGTGCTCACTCAGGCCGGACGCGTGCCGGGCAATGGCCCGGTAGTCGGCATCGTCGTGGAGTACAGCCAGACCGTGGTGAGCAGCGGTGGCGGCGATGACGAGGTCCACCGCCGAGGCGCTGCGATGCTCCCCCGCCTGGGCCATACGGTGTTGCACCGCACCGATCCAGCGCCCCGCGTTCTTCGGTACCGACACGTCGGGGTAGAGATCTGTGAACATCTCCGCGATCTCGTCGTACTCGCGTCCGTTCCGGGCACTGTGGAGAAACTCGGTGCGTTGCACGTAGCAGGATGCGATGGCTCCGGCGTCGATCGCGTCGTACCAGACCGATTGCAGTTTTGGATCCCGGAGCAGCCGCACCAGGCCGGACGTGTCGAGCAAGTAGATCACCGGCTACGCTTCTCCGCCCTGTGCAGGCGCTCGGCGTCCTCGACGGCACCCCACTCACGCGCACGCTCGAAGTGACGGCTGATGCGCGCCGCACGCTCCTGTTGCTCGGCGTAGAAGTGCAGAGCGAGATTGACCGCCTCCTTCTTGGTCCTGACCTTGGCCAGAGCCATGGCGCGCTCCAGGGCGTCGTCATCGATGTCGATCTGCGTCACAGACATGCGCACCTCCCACGCGATGTTGGTGATGTACATAGAAGAATACGTCACCAACATCTACGAGGCCACGCCTGAGCGTCAATCTGCAGTCGCAACGGACACTCCGGATCAGCGCGGCAGACGATGCCGGCCGGTCGACGGGAAGCGCTGCGCGCACGTATTACCCGGCCGCTGATGGTGCCCGTGCCCGTAGCGTGCCCGTAAGAGCGGACAGCCACGGTCAACAGCGGCGTGTCAGACCCGCGCAACGGTGCCGGCGCGACGAAACCGCGCAGGTCAGCCGCCATCCGACCGTGCAAGCGCCGTCGCTTCCCAAGCTGAGAGCGCGAGTTCGATTCTCGTCACCCGCTCCAGAAGAAACCCCAGGTCAGTGGCCTGGGGTTTGTTTGTTGTCCAGGCTGGTTCGGCCGGGCTCCTGGAGGGCGCCGTTCAGGGACCGTTCGACCCGCTCGGCGTCGACCTCCGGCAGGCCGGCGAGGAAGTCGATGTAACGGCTGGTCGCGCGCTCGTAGTTGGTCACGGCCACGGTCAGGCCGTCGGCGCGGGACTCGCCCCGGCCCGGGCCCTCGACGGGGAGGGCCACGATAGCGCGCAAGGTGCAGTAGCGCCCGGCCGCCGTAGATGCAGTCCTCCTTGATCATGTCCATCCATGCAATCGCGACGGCTGCGCTCAGTCGACCTACGCGTCGACGAACCCCGGGCGCGGAGAAGGCGGAGGAGGCACGACGGCCACGAGGTGCCACCCCATCTCCTCGGTCAGCTCGTCGCACAGGCGGCCCCGAGCCCCTGATCAGTGAACCGGGCCTCGGCCGCGGAGACGGCATCATGTGCTTCACCGACGGACTGATCGAGGAACACCAGGCCGGCGGTGAGGAACTCCGTGCGTAACAGCTCATCGGCTGGGTGGACCGCAGGACCGTACGGCGCAAGAGGTCCGGGCGGTTGCCCCCTCCCTTTCCCACACGCTCAAGCGGGCGCGAGGCGGGATCACGACGGACGACGCGACACTCCTGCTGATCGAGTGGCGCGGCTCCGGCTGATCGGACGCGCGGACGGCGCCTGTCGCGCGCGTCGTCCGTGCACCGGCTGATGATGGGAGTACGGCCGAACCCGCGGAGCTGATCATGACGGGTTGGCGTGTCAGGGACTACTCCCAGGACGATCTCGAGGCGGTGGTCCGTGTCGATGCGGAGAGCGGAACGACCGGGGAGCCGCCTCTCTTCCCGCTCTCGGACGCCGTGGCGGCCCTCCAGGCCCTCCACCCGGCGGTGGTGGCCACGGCGGACGACGTGGTGGTCGGCGTCGCAGTGAGCAGAGTGGAGGGCGACCGTGCATGGATCCTGCGCATCTGCATGGCACCTGCCTGGCGGCAACGGGGGCTGGGCAGTGCCCTGATCACAGCCCTTGAGCAACGGCTCTTCGCAGACGGCGTCCGAACGGTGTACGCGGGCCTGCCCGAGGGCGAGACAGGTGCCGCCGCTCTGCACAACTGCGGCTTCGGTGCCCGCTCCGGCCTGGTCCTCTTCACGAAGCGCGGACCGGTGACCTCGCAGTCGGCCGGGGTGCTGTCCTCGCTCGGAGCGGAGCTGACGGTCGGCGGACTGTGGCAGAAGGTCGCAGGCATGCACAGGGAGAAACAGCTCATCGAACGCCGCCTCGTCCTGCCCTTGGCCCATCCCGAACTGGCCGCCCGGCACGGAGTGGAACTGCCACGGGCGGTGATGCTGTTCGGTCCGCCCGGGACCGGCAAGAGCACGTTCGCGCACGCGATCGCCAGCCGCCTGGGGTGGCCCTTCCTCGAGCTGTTCCCCGCGCGTCTGGCCGCCGAGTACGGCCTGGCGAGCGGCCTGAGCCGTCGCTTCGATGAGATCGCCCAGCTCGACCACGTACTCGTCTTCATCGACGAGGTCGAGGAGGTCGCCGGGACGCGCAGCGGTGCGGACGCGACCGCGGTCGGCGTCGTCAACGAGCTGCTCAAGGCGATCGTGCGGTTCCGGAGCCAGGAGGGGCGACTGCTCGTCTGTGCCACGAACAACGTGACCACGCTCGACCCGGCCTTCCTGCGGCACGGCCGCTTCGACTACGTGCTGCCCATCGGCCCTCCCGACCACACCGCCAGGACCGCACTGTGGAAGAGCTACCTGGCCCGAGCGGGCGCCGAGGCCGACAGCGCGGCACTGGCGTCCGCCAGCGAGGGGTTCACCCCGGCCGACATCGCCCACGTGGCGCGAACCGTCTCCCAGGCCCAGTTCGAGCGCACCTTCGACACCGGAACCCGGACCGCCCCCACCACCGACGACTACCTGGACACGATCCGCGACACCAAGCCCACGGTCAGCGCCGCCATGGCCCAGGAATTCGCCCAGCAGACGGAGGAGTTCGCCCGCATCTAGCGTCCTGGCTCGCGGGGATCGCGTCTGCGGCGCGGGGGTGTCAGGTCGGCGGAGACGGCAGGTCGCTGCCGGCGTCGATGTCGATGAGGATCTGCTCGGCCTCGGTGACGTTGTCGGCCCGGACGGCCCTGGCCATCGCGGCGCGTGCCGCGTCAGGCGCCGTGTCCGGTGGGACCACCAGCAGGGAGAAATGGTCCCGGTCTCCTCGGGTGATGAGGACGGTGTCGTCACCGACCGGGAAGGAGTCGATGTGCACGACCCGGCCGTCGACCGTCAGCCGTGTCGGCAGTTCGTCCCAGGTGCCGGCGTCGAGTCCGACGCGGGTGACAGGTCCGAGATGCTCGGTCAACGCGGTGATCAGCGCGGGAAGCTCGGCACCGATGTCCCGGGACCGCGGCCACCAGGCACCGTCCAGGATTCCCTCGCGTGCATGTGTCGTCTCCAGCCTCAGCAGGGCCGTCCCGGGTCTCACCGACTCGTGGACGGCGTCCGGCAGGAACCTGGGAGTGCCGGACGTGTCGGAGTCGGTCATGGCGTCCGCCCGTCCTTCGCATGCCGGTCGCACGCCCCGCGGCGGCCGCACTGCCTCGGTGGACGCGGCTCAGCCACGTTCCTCCTCCCGTGTCTCCATCTGCCGGATCCCCTGGTGCGTCAGCGTGATCATCGCGGGCGTGTTGCCCCTTGCCCAATCGACGACGACCCAGCCTTCGCCCGCCAGATACGTACAGGCAGCGGCCAGATCCTGCTCGGGAATACCAAGGTCGTTGCGGAGCTTCACCCCATCGACGCCCAGGAGCCGATTGCCCTCGGCGGCTTCGTACACAGCCCGCATGATCTTCTCGCGATACGTCTTCCGCTCGCGCAGTGTTGTCATGACGTGCCGTCCTTCGCCGTCCTCAGTCGTGCCGAAGTCGATGTCTTCCGCGGTCGCCGTCGCGGTGGGGCGGGTCGGAGCAATCGCGTCCACCGCCGCCCGGCGGTGCCTCCGGGGCCAACGGCCGATCCCCGGCAGGGCATCGCCGTAGTGGAAAGCGGCGATCCGTGCGGCGTGCTGAGCATTGAGCCGGTGGATCAGAACGACTCCGATGGCGATCACGACAAGCAACACAGCCGCGGCGATGAGCGTCACGGCTCTCTCACATCCCTTGGCCGGAGGGCGGACGGCCGCCCTGGCAAGCCGTGTGCCGCGGCAGGGCCGACGCCCGAGATGCCCCGCCATCGGTCTCCCACGCTTCTTCCCGGCTTCGGGCATCGACGCTGTCTGCCTCTTCCCGGCCGCCGGCGCCTTCCAACCTGCCCGGAACCGGGCGCGCCCGTGTCAGCGAGAAGCGGGCCGGCGGCGAAGGTGCGCGCTCACTCGGTGTCGTACGGTTGATGGTCACGTTCATGGCGCGGACCTGCCCCCGGGCTCGTCTGCGACAGCCCGGCGTTGTTGATCACCGGGAACGACACCCGCGTAGGAGCCGGTGCGCGAAAGACTCCCGGTGCCTTCAGCCTACTCCGCTTCCGAGCCCGAAAATGTGCGTATGACCAGCGATTTTCCTCACTCTGGAGCGACTGGTCAGAGCCAGTACAGCGGTGTCGCGCAGGCGCCGTCGTGTCGCCCGCGCGGCCGGGTACTCGCAAAGGGACCATCGGGGCACCGATGTCTCCGTGGCCCTTGGGCCGGAGGCCCCGGCGGCGGTGTGGTCTGTGCAGGGAAAGGCGGCGGCGTGGTGGACGGCGTGAGGCCCGACGGAGAGCGGGAGTGGCGGCTGTCGGCAGCGGAGCCGGGTCTGTGGCAGCACGTGGTCGAGCAGCTGGGTACGGCCGTGGTCGTGATGGACCCGGCGGGGCTGATCGTCACGGTCAACCCGGCCGCCGAGCGGCTGCTGGGGCGGGCGGCAGCGGCGATGTACGGGCAGGATCTGCATGACCTGTGCCACCGGGACCCGGGAGGCACCCGGATCCCCCGAGAGCGCTGCCCGCTGCTGCGGGCACTGGTCGAGGGGCGTTCGGCGCGCGGGGACGACGACAGGTGCCTGCGGGGTGACGGACGGCTGATCCCGATCTCCTGGTCGGCCACGCCTCTGACGGACGACGGCGTCTCCCAGGGCATGGTCGTGCTGGTCGTCGAGACCGCGGAGGACCGCCGTGCCCGTAGGGAACGCGCGGAACGGGCGGAGCAGGCAGAGCGGGCGGAACAGGCGGAACGGGTGGAACGAGCCGCCCATACGAGCGCTCTGGAGAGTCTCACCGAGCGGTTGACACTCGTCGCGGAGATCACCGACGTGCTCGGCCAGACCCTGGAGGTGGACGAGGCCCTCGCTCGGCTGAGCCGGCTTCTGGTTCCCCGCCTGGCCGACTGGGCGGTGGTGGATCTACGGGTCGGCTCCCATCAGGTACACCGGGTGGCGGTGACCGGCCCCGAGGGCCGTGACGCCGGACAGGAGGACTGGCGTGGTCGTCTTCCGTCGGCCGGGGAGACGGCCCACTCGCCCCTGGTCCAGGTGCTGAACGGAGGCGGTCCCGTCCTGCAGGACCGGGCGGACATGGACGCACCGCCCGACTCCCCCCTGGCCGCCGTCCACAGTGCCTTCCTCGAAGCAACCGGCGCGGCATCCGTCATCACGGTGCCACTGGGCGCCAGACGGCAGGTCACCGGTGCCCTGACACTGGTGCGCACCGACCCGGCACGCCCCTTCGGCACCGGCGATGTGGACGTGGTGAGCGACATCGGCCGCCGGGTCGGCCTCGTCATCGACAACGCCCGCCGGTTCGGCCGCCAGCGCGCCATCGCCGAGGCCATGCAGCGCAACCTCCTCCCCCCGCTGCCCCAGCCCGGCCGGATCCAGCTGGCCGCCCGGTACCAGCCCGCTCCGGCCGGCTCGCAGGTCGGTGGCGACTGGTACGACGCGTTCACACTGAGGGATGGCACGCTCGCCCTGGTCATCGGCGACGTCGAGGGCCACGATCTGACCGCCGCGGCCGGCATGGCGCAGTTGCACGGCATCCTCCGCTCGCTCGTCTGGGACCACACCGAGCCGACCGGTGCCGTCGTGGACCGTCTCGACGACGCCATGCACGCCATCACGACCGTGCCGACGGCCACCCTCGTCCTCGCCCGGGTGGAAGGCCCGGACACCGGCCCCTGGACGCTGCGCTGGACCAGTGCCGGGCACCCGCCACCCCTGCTGCTGACGCCCGACGGGAACGCGCAGTACCTCGAAGCCGGGCAGGGACTGCTCCTCGGAGCCGACCTGGCCGCCGGCGGTCATCGGCCGAGCGCCGCCCACGCGCTGCCGCCGGGATCCACGCTCCTGCTCTACACCGACGGCCTGATCGAGGTTCCCGGCAGCGACCTGGACACCGGGCTCGGCCGACTGCGCCGCCATGTCCTCACCCTCGCCCACGAACCGCTGGACACGCTGTGCGACCAGCTGTCTTCCCGGATGCCCCCCGGCAGCACCGACGACATCGCCCTCCTCGCCCTGCGCCTGCCCATGCCCTGACCGGGTCCGAGGCACGATCGACGACAGGGGTACTCATGTCCCCGGAGCCAGCACCAGAACGCGGAACGGGCCGGGCGGCAAGGCCGTAAGGGCGTCGTCTCCGGCGTACTGCCAGCCCCAGGACCGCAGTGTCTCAATGGTCCCGTCGTCCCAGGCGTCCACCAGGGTGACGCCGAGCGCGGCGCCGTGGTCGGCGAGCAGTCGCCGCTGCAGGCGCCGGGCGAGGTTCCAGACATGGTCCCGGTACTCCCGGCGTACGCGAGGCGGGACGACGATTCCGGAGACGACGAAGAGCCGCCCGGAGGCGGCGCGGCGGAGCAGCTTCCCCGGAAGATGTCCGTCGAAGCCCTCCTCCCACCACGGACCGGCGCCGTCCGCGGGAAAGCCGTAGGCGCATCCGGTCAGGGCGGTGGTCTCCGCGATCAGCAGCGAGAACCCCGGGCGTCGTGCGTCGGCCGCGAGGTGGCGCAGAAAGGCGGCCCGCGCCTGGTTCCACGCCCATGGGTCGCCACCGGAAACCTCCGCGTACAGGTCGCCCAACTCCTGCAGGCGGTCCTCGACCTGACCACGCGTCAGCGGGCGGACACGTTCTGCCACCTGGGGCGAGGACCTGCGCTCCGCCTTCGGCGGGCCCGGCACGCGGGTCCGCGGCCTGCCCCGTGCGGGCCGGAGCGCGGGAAGGGCCAAGGTCGTCGGGAGGAACACGTGCGCGGTCATGGCCAACCCTGCCCCGGGCACGGACGAAGGCCGACCCGGCGTCGCCGATCCCCGAGAACGGCACCGGTGTCGGAGGCGGTGCGCGGCGTGCCCTCGGTGTCTCCACCGTACTCCCGGCCGGGCCCGCCTCGGCGGCCCGGCGGCCGACGACGACTGCGGCGGTCGGCGCCGACAACGGCACCGATCTTCCGGGAGCTGTCGCTGCCTTCCGGGCCGAGCCGGCTCGCGCGGCCACCGGGCCCGGGCGACCGGCAAGCGGCCGGACGGCCATGGCACGCACGGCCGGCCTCACCCGGCATACCCTTCAGAGGAGGGCCGCCGTGGAAACGCGTCGCACCCCCCGCACCGTCGCCCGGCGTGTCGGGCAGCGACCGGATTCGTGGTTCGTAACCGTCGCCTGCCAGGAGGTTCGTATGGAGCAAGAGCCCTTGCCCTCCGAGGGTCACGCCGAGGTCCGCATCGTCGCCGCGACACCAGAGGTCGCCCGGCGCGTCGCCGCAGTGCTCCGCCACTGCTTCGCCTCGACCGAGCAGCGCAGCTACCCCGCCGGCCACGGAGGAGGGACCCGGCTCCATCTCACCCTCGACACCGCGCACGCCGCGGAACCCGCACGGTCCTGGCTGGCGACCAGCGAATCGACAGATCAGGACCGGACACACGCAGATGAGGTGTGACCCGGGTCCGTGAAGCCACGAGGATCCGCCGTCGCGTCCGTCCCCGCGCGGCCGTCACCTCGGAGAACGACAGCCATGACGAAACTCCGCGAACGCAAGAACAACCGGGCGGCGGTCCTGCGATCCCTGTACGGGGCCGTCGAACTCAATCGCCCCGAGGTCAGCGGATCGGCGCTCCGCGCCGAGCTGGGCATTCCCGACGAGGACCTCTCCGCCGCCTGCGCCTATCTGGCTGACGAGGGCCTGATCAGCGTGGACTGGACCTCGCACCGGACCCCTGCCGCCGTCTCGCTGACGCACGAGGGTATCCGCCTGATGGAGGAACAAGAGGAGGAGGAAGAAGAAGAGGAAGAGGAGGAGGAACAGGACGATCGGGACAGGACGGAGAAGACACCGTCGGACGACTGACCCGCCCGCTTCTCCTCGGCCGGGAGTAGCCTGACCGTACCGAGAGCTTTTCGCGCAGCGCGACCGGCGGTGCCGTTCCCGGCGAGTGACGAAACGGGCAGTCGTCCCACGGCTCCCGGGACGGGACCGCACGATGGAACGCAGCAGAACGCCGGCTGAAGGCGTACCCGCGGCCGACGCGCAGACGTACCGCATGCCCCTGCCTCGCCTGACCCTCACCCCGGACGTGAGCCATGGCCCGCTGGACGGGGCCTGGTGGCCGCGCTGCGACGCGCTGGAACTCGAACTGCCTTCGCTCGTCGGCTCGTTGGAGCCGGACCCGGGCGCCGCGGTACGGGTCACCGTGGACCCCGCCGAATGGCGCGACGCCCCGCACACGGTCATGGCGCCCGGCGGGGCGATCGCCGTGGAGCCGACCGAACCCGGAAGCGAGTCGCACGTCATCACCCTGGACTGCGGCACCGTGGGACGCTGGGTGCTCCTGGTCGTCCCGCCCGAGGAGCCCGCCGGAACAGCCGCCCGGCTGCTGGCCGCCGCTGCCGACCCCGAAAACCTGCTGACCGCCGCGCGGATGCTGGCGCTCGCCGAAACGGGTCGACCGGTGGACACGACCGGGGAGACGGAATGAGGCACGCGGCTCCTTGGGAGCCCGCGGCAGGGACGGCCGACCGACCTCAACTACCGTCTTTGCGCGAGCCGTTGACCACCCAGGACGAAGCGCCCACGCCCTTCGAGGAGTGCCGTATCGTCCGCGCACACGGCGAACTGGACGCGCAGACCGTGGCGCCACTGGTCCGCGCCCTGGCCGAGGCCCGCGCGGACCGGCCCGGACGGCTCCTCCTCATCGTGGACCTGAGCGAGGTGACCTTCACCGACTGCGGCATCCTGACGCCACTGTGCGAGGCGTGGTCCGACTGCCGCGCCCGGGGCGGCTGGATGCGCATCGTCTACGACAACCACACGACCGACCTGGCCTTCCGTCACGCCGGCCTCCTCGGCCACTTCCCCGCCTACGCGAGCGCACAGGACGCCTGGGAGGGACGAACGGCCGGCTCCGGCGCGCCGGAGGCACCAGGACGGCACAGCTGACCGCGGCGATCCGAGCCACGGCGTCCTCCGCTTGCGCTCTCCCGGCGGCCGAAGCACGCCGTCCGGCCGGGAACGACGTACCGCGCCGAACCACTCGACAGGACACCTCATGACGAGCGACCGCCTACGGCCCCCGCCGCCCGCCCCGCCTCTCCTGCGCCTGTACCTCGCACCCGAGAGCACCGTGCCACGCCGTATCGACGGGGCCTGGTGGCCGCGCACCGTCGATCTCCCGGCAGAACTCCCGCAGCTGCTCTCCGGTCTGCCCCATGCCTGGGGCCAGATCGTCAGCGTCCTGGTCAACGGCGCGGTGGGGACCGGGGCGCCGGGCCGCATGCTCGTCCGCGACCAGGTCGTCCGGTTGCGCAGGGCCACCACGGCGCACGCGCCGAGCACCGTCGTCCTGATGGCACCCGGCCATGGGCGCAGGGACCTGCTGGTCGTCCCGCCGGAGGCCACCGAACGGGCCGCCGTCTCGCTCATGTCCGCAGCCGGGCTGACACCGGAGCAGGGCGACTTCGCGAGCTGAGCACGCCAGCCGGAGAGGGGATATCTGCCACGGCGAGACCACATGTCCGTGCCCGCCGGAGTTAGGGTTGTCGCACGAGGCAGATGGCGCCGAAGCGGAATGGCGCCGAATCCTTCGCAGCACGGGTGCCACGCACGCCCGGGCCTCGCCGCGCCCCCGAAACGAAGGTGCCATGCCCGCTGAGAACACCCCTGTCGCCGGCAACCTCGATGACGACGACTATCCCGCCTTCACCATGGGGCGGGCCGCCGATGTTCTCGGCACCACCCCCGCCTTCCTCCGGGCCGTCGGCGAAGCCGGGCTGATCACCCCGCTGCGTTCGGAAGGCGGCCACCGCCGGTACTCCCGCCGCCAGTTGCGCATCGCCGCCCGCGCCCGGGAACTGGTCGACCAGGGCACCCCCGTCGAGGCCGCGTGCCGCATCATCACCCTGGAGGACCAGCTCGACGACGCCCTCCGGCTGAACCGGGAAATGCGCCGGAAGCTGAACGAGCCCGGTGCGGATACCTAGTCTCGCCGATATAGAAATGCACACTCCAGCGGGATGACAATTACCGGACGAGTCCGAAAACACATAGCCGCTGCCACTCGCCCTGTGTTAACGTGATAGCTGTTGCGGTTTTGGTTGCCAGAGATTTTTTCTTTGCAGAGCTTTCCGGGATCTTTCCGGAGGGGTGATCATCGCGGCGACTCGGCTCCGTAAAGTGCGGAGTCCGGCACTGCCCCTCAAGGGAGATTCAATATGGCATCTGGCACCGTGAAGTGGTTCAACGCGGAAAAGGGCTTCGGCTTCATCGAGCAGGAGGGTGGCGGCGCTGACGTGTTCGCCCACTACTCGAACATCATCAGCAACGGTGGCTTCCGCGAGCTTCAGGAAGGCCAGAAGGTTAGCTTCGACGTCACGCAGGGCCAGAAGGGCCCGCAGGCCGAGAACATCGTTCCCGCCTGACGCTGACGCGAACCGTCGCGAGCCACTGGTTCGCGCATCATGTGGCTGGGGCCCGCGCTCTCGGGGTGCGGGCCCCAGCCCATTTTTTTTCTGCTCCCGCAAGGCCGTGAGGAACGTAAGGAACGTCAACCCAAGGTCTTCGGATTTCACTCGGCTCAGTCCTGTGATTCCCCCTCAAGGAATTCCTCGATACGTGCCGCATCGAGGAAGGCCCCATCGTGGACCGCACCCGTTCCACTCGTTCCGCTCGTTCCGCTCGTTCCAGCGGCTCCAGTAGTTCCAGCCGCTTCCGGGCGCAGGAACCGCACCGTCGAAATTCCGGTCCGGGCCCCCGGCCCAAGAGCGGTCAACGAGCACGCCCCACCGCACGCCGACAGGAGTTCGCCCTGCCGGTCACCCTCACCGAGCCGCTGCCCCCGGTCGAGACGTTCGCCGAACTGGACATGCCCGCACGGCTGCTGGCCGCGCTCCGCGCCGAGGGCGTGACCGTTCCCTTCCCGATCCAGGCGGCCACCCTGCCGAACGCGCTGGCGGGCCGGGACGTCCTGGGCCGGGGTCGGACAGGCTCGGGCAAGACGCTCGCCTTCGGCCTGCCGGTACTGGCCCGCCTCGACGGGCAGCGGGCCCAGCCCAAACAGCCGCTCGCCCTCGTCCTCGTCCCCACCCGGGAACTCGCCCAGCAGGTCACCGACGCGCTCACCCCGTACGCCCGCGCCCTGCGCCTGCGGCTCGCCACCGTGGTGGGCGGCATGTCGATCGGCCGGCAGGCGAGTGCGCTGCGCGGCGGCGCCGAGGTCGTCGTCGCCACGCCCGGCCGTCTCAAGGACCTCATCGAGCGAGGAACCTGCCGGCTGGACCAGGTCGCCGTCACCGTCCTGGACGAGGCCGACCAGATGGCCGACATGGGCTTCATGCCGCAGGTGACCGCGCTGCTCGGCCAAGTCCCCGCCCGCGGCCAGCGGTTGCTGTTCTCGGCCACCCTGGACCGCAACATCGACCTCCTGGTGCGCCGCTACCTCCACGACCCCGTCGTGCACTCGGTCGACCCGTCCGCGGGAGCCGTCACCACCATGGAGCACCATCTGCTGCACGTGCGCGACGCCGACAAGGACGCCGCCGCGACCGAGATCGCCGCCCGCGACGGACGCGTGATCATGTTCCTGGACACCAAGCACGCGGTGGACCGGCTCGCCATGCACCTGCTGTCCGTCGGGGTGCGCGCCTCGGCCCTGCACGGCGGCAAGTCCCAGCAGCAGCGCAACCGGACACTCGCCCAGTTCAAGGACGGCCACGTCACGGCCCTGGTGGCCACCAACGTCGCCGCCCGCGGCATCCACGTCGCGGGCCTCGACCTCGTCGTGAACGTCGACCCTCCCGGCGACCACAAGGACTACCTGCACCGCGGCGGCCGTACGGCACGCGCCGGCGAGTCCGGCACCGTCGTCACCCTCGTCCTGCCGCACCAGCGGCGCGCCGTGGACCGTCTGATGGTCGAAGCCGGCATCACTCCGGGCACCGCCCGGGTCCGTCCCGGCGAGGCCGAACTGCAGCGCATCACCGGCGCCCGGACCCCCTCCGGCATGCCCGTCACCCTCACCGCCCCGGTCGACGGACGAAGCGAGGGCAGACGCGAGGGCAAGGGATCCGCCGGCCGGAATCGCAGGGGCCGGGCCGCCGGCCACGGCGGGAGCGACCGGGCCGCCGCCCACGCCCGTCGCTCCGCCCCGAGGAACACCCCGTAGCCCCCGTACGGGGGATGCACTCCCAGCAGTCAGGCAGATCCGTCGCCCGTCCCGCCCGCCCCGACGAAGAGGAGAAGCCCTTGACGCAGTATCCGTCCCGAACACAGCAGGCCGGCAGCGCCGACGGCATCGGTCTGACCGCCCGCGACGCCATGCATGCTCCCGGGCCCCAGGTCGACGACCACATGACGGTCGACGTGGCCCTGTCCGTGCTCATCGGTGCCCGCGTCCCGCACCTGCTCCTCCGGGACGAGGACGGGCGGTGCGCGGGACTGGTCACCCGGGCCCAGCTCGCCGCGCACCGCGGCGGCTCGTGGTACAGCGACCGGACCCGGCTGCTGGACATCCCGCTCGACCGCGGACCGTTCACCTCGTCCGTCGCCGCACTCGGCGAGGCGGAGGCCGCCATGCGGGACCGGACCCTGGACGTGTCCCCCGTCGTCGACGAACACGGCTACGCCTTGGGCATCCTCGCCCTCACGTCCTGAGCCATCACCCCCTGACCGCCCTGTGGAGGCATCCATGCGCTGTGTCATCGCCCGATTCCCTTTCGACCTGACCAAGTTCGAGGTCGAGCAGTCGATGAGTGGCATCACGCCCGAACCCGCCACGGGCGTGTGTGTGACCATCGACCGCCGCGTCTACCCCGTGATGCAGGTCGGGGAAGTGATCACCAGGCAGAACCGCCGCGACTTCACCTCGGTCGAGATGCACCGGGCACTGACCCGCCTCGGCTTCGCCTGCCACGACGCGCGCCCGGTCACGCCGGACTGGGACGCGCAAGCCGACGAGCGTGCGCTCGATTGGTGACGTCTTCCAGCGCGACGGCAGGTGAGACGTGGTGCGCCGCGCCAAGCGCCGTCGCTTCCCAAGCTGAGAGGAACGCAATCAACTCCAGGGCGTGCTGTGGAGCGGACGCCACGGACCGTGGCCCGGCGCCACGGTCGGTACCGGCGGTGCAGTGCTCAGCTGGTCAGAGGGCGGGTTCACCGTGCCCGGGGCCTGCGCGGGTCCGGTGGCCCACAGCTGGTCGACACGCGAGCGCTCGGTGGCGTTCGGGTAGCGGTTGGTGCAGGACGGGCCGGCGGTGCCACCCGACATCAGCTCACTGCACGGCCCGCCGTAGTCGTCCGGCAGGCCCAGCACGTGCCCGGTCTCGTGGGTGACGACGCGGACCGAGTCGTACTGCCGGCTCTGGGTGTAGTCGATGAAGACGTAGCCACTTCCGTGGCCGTCGGTGGAGGTGTAGGACCCGCGCGGGTCGTTGCCCTCAATGTAGGAGAAGTCGGCACCGCTCGACGCCTCTTGGAGCTTGACGTTGGACTCGGAGCTGTTCCAGATCGAGGCCGCGCTCGATATCTGCGAACGGAAGCTCGGTGCCCTGGAGGCGTTGTAGTAGACGGTCACCGCCTGAGCGTTGGGCTGGGCGGCGCGCTTCTGGGCGACGGACTTGAGCACGGCCCCGAAGAACGCCTTGTTGTTCGCGGCCTCCTCGACCGACCCGTCGTACCGCGCCACGGAGGTACCGGCGGAAGCAGACGGGGTGGCGGCCGTCTGGGCGCTCGCCGGCACCGCCGCGCCCAGCGCGCCGGAGGCCAGACCCAGGCCGAGAGCGAGAGCGAGAGCGAGGAGTCTCGGGGACGTTCGGGACGACTTCATGTGGGGGCTCCTACTCACTCGGTGACGCCGAGCGCCCGGTGCACGGTCGACTCTGCGTGAACACCGGTTCCGAACTGCGGCGACGTCCTGTGGGGCGTCATTCTTAGAACGGCTCGGCAGGGAGCGCAAAGGGTCCCGCCACTAGGTCGCCTCGTAGCTTCCAGGACCTCGCCAGGGCAGTGCGCGGGTCTCCGGTCCGCATAGTGCGGCGGGAGGGAAAGCTGTCGCGGCGTCAGAAGCCTTGCATCACGTGACAGCGGGCGTGCGGGCCGGCCGGGCGGGATTCCAGGACGCGCGTCGGGATCCACATCCGGGCCAAGAAGGACAAATCCCCACATGTCTGCCCGTCGCATCTACTAAGTGCGCCGGTTGGTTGGCGGAACGCTGTGACCGACGTCATAGCGGTCACGTCCAGAACGAGTGCGCCGTGCGTGGGGATCTTCCGCGGCTTGCACGCGCGGGCGCCCGCGCCGTCCGCACACGGGCCGACCGGCTCGGCAAGGTCATCCGTCTTGGGCAAGTGCTAGTATCCGCCCGCTTGTTCGGGGGGATGGGGCCCTCCGTCGGGGGAGGGGAAGCAAGTGACTCGTCGTACCTTCATGCGTGGCTCCCTTGTCACGCTCATCGGGTTGGCGCTCTCTGCGTCCGCCGTGCCGCCGGCGGCGCCCGCGCACGCGGACACCGCAACGGAGACCATCGTTCCGGCCACCATGCGCACGGTTCCGCGCAAGGCGTATCTGCAGAGCGCGGGGGCTTCCGGCTTCCTCGAATACCGCTCCGCCGCCGAGGGTTCCGGCCTCTGGTGGACCGGCTACGACGGCAGCCGAAAGCCGGTGGAAGGCGGCGAGGGACTCGAGCCGCGCACTGCGGGTGCGTACGGCACCGGTTCGGACGTCGTCGCCCTTCGCCCGTCCCAGAGCAGCGGTGGGCAGGTCCTGCTCCGGGACATGGGAACGGGTACGACGGAGACCGTGGTCATCCCGGCGGGCCAGAGCTATCTGCAGACGTACGGACGTACTGTCCTGACCAGCACGTCCACAGGTGGAGAACGAACTCGGCTGTTCCTGCTGCACAACGAGAACGGCAGCACGGTGCAGAAGCCCGTGACCGGACTCCCGGACGGGACGGTCTTCCCCGTCTACCCCAGGGGCTCCGCCTCCGGCATCCTCGTCAACTACTACGGCCCGGACCGGGTCACCCAGTACGCCTGGGTGGATGCGGAGACCGGTGCCGCCACGAGCCTGCCTCCACTGGTGGCGAACCAGGACACCGTGGTGGGGTCCGACTACCTGGTCAGCTGGTACGGCACGTCCCGGGTGCGGGTGTACGCCCAGGGTGCCTACGACGCGCCCACTCACGAGGTCGCGTTCCCCCACACCTCCGACAACAGGATCCTCGGCGTCGTCGGTGACGCGCTCGTCGTCGCGCGGCGCAGCGGCTCCTCCGTCTGGAGTGTGTCAGCGCTGCCCTTCGACGGCTCCGCGGAACTGCCCCTGTTCAAGCGGGCGGATCCCGCTGCCGTCATCGCCCCCGACGGAGGCCTGGTCCTCGCCGGCGGGGAGTCCGCTCTGGACTACGGCATCGCCAAGGTCCAGGCGGGGGCCGACGGTCTGCCCGAGGTCCGCCGGATCGTGGGCCTTCCGGCCGTGCCCATGGGGATCGAGTCGCTCGATCTGAGCGGCGGTGAGCTGATGACCTACGAGTCCGGCGACGGGGCGACGCACCTGTACAGCCGCTCGCTGACCACGGCGGGGACTCTGACGGCGGGCACGCGCACGGACCGGGGAGCGACCCAGCGGTGCGGGGTCATGGCCGGGGACTTCGGGGACTGTCCCGACCTGATGGGTACGGGTGACGGCCGGGCGGTCATCCGGAACACGGCTGGGGAGGTCTCCGTCCTGGACCGGGGTCAGCTCCTTCCCGCCACCGTGCTGACCTCCGGTCTCGAGGAGGACGGCGGCCTCGTGGACGTCGCGGGCCGGTACGCGGCCTGGCGCGGGCCCAGGCTCGCGGGAGACGGCCTGGTGGTGGCGGATCTGGACACACGGAAGGTCGTGCTCACCCGTACGGGCGCGGCCGGTGCGGTCCCTTCCGCCCTGTGGGGGGAAACGCTGTGGGCGGCGGCCGCGGACGGCACTGTCACGGCCACGGAGGTGCGTTCGGGCAACACGATCACGTCGTTCCGGGTGGTCGCCGGCGGCAGTGGCTGCGGTCTGGGCAGCGTCCGTGCGGTGGGACGCTGGGTCTACTGGTCCGGCTCGTGCGATTCTCCCCAGGGCAGCGTGCAGAAGACCTTCGTGTACGACACCCGCAGGAAGACGCTCATCGCCGTGCCCGCCGGCCGGGAGACGCACCTGGGCGACGGCTTCCTGGTCACGCGTGACTACACATCCGGAGCGCTGACCCTCACGGACGTCACGAGCGGCTCCGCGGTGAGCCGGACCCTGGCGGCCAAGGCCGGAAAGTGGGACGTCGATCCGTACACCGGCCTGGTCGGCTACGTGGACCCGGCCTCCCAGGACATCCACGTCCTGCGCAGTGGCGTCCCCGCCACGGACATCGCGGTCCTGGGAGCGAGGACGGAACCCTCGGTCGGCCTGGTGGACCCGTCGTCCTCGTGGGACGGCACGTGGTGGCTGTCGAAGCCGGCCGCCTCGTGGACGCTGGTGCTCAGGAACAAGGCGACCGGGGCCACCGTGCGCACACTGTCCGGTGGCGCCGCGCACGACGCGGTCCATGCGTCCTGGAACGGCAGGACGTCGACGGGCGCGTATGTGCCGAACGGCACGTACGGCTGGACGCTGACGGTGGCCCCGGGCGACGGGCATGGTGCGTCGGCGACGTCGTCCGGCACGCTGAAGCTGACCGGTGGTGCCGCGGTGAGACGCGACCATGTCGGATCCGACGGCGTCGGTGACCTGCTCACGCTCACCTCCAAGGGTGCGCTCTCCTTCCATCGGGGCGACGGCGCCGGGAAGTTCTCGACGAAGACGTCGGCTTCGGGATGGCCGGCCTCGATCACGGTGGTGCCGTTCGGAGACCTGAACGGTGACCGCTGCAATGACGTGCTCGTACGGTTCAGCAGCGGTGCGCTGCGGGCGTACCGCCCGGGGTGCGGCAAAGCCCTGACGACAACGACGCCGTACACCACGCTGGGAACGTCGGGCTGGAACCAGTACAACGTGCTGACCTCACCGGGCGACATCACCGGTGACGGCCGGGCGGACCTGATCGCCCGCCAGGCGTCCACCGGTGACATCTACCTGTACAAGGCCACAAGCAGCGGAAAGCCCTCGGCACGGGTGAAGATCTTCTCCAAGTGGTCCGGTTACAAGAAGATCGTCGGCGTCGGCGACCTCAACGGTGACGGGTACGGAGACCTGCTGGCGCAGGACACGTCGAACAGGCTGTGGCGGTACGTGGGCACGGCGACCGGCGGCTTCAGGGCGCGGGTCAAGGTGGCCGACAACTGGGGTGCCTCCTACAACGTCGTGGTGGGCGCCGGTGACATCACCGGGGACGGGAGGGCGGACATCGTCTCCCGCGACACCTCCGGCAAGTTGTGGCGCAACAACGGCGACGGCAAGGGCTCCTTCGGTCCTCGCACCGGGATCGCCGCCGAGTGGCAGGGCTACAAGGCCCTGTACTGACCGCCCGTCACACGTCGTGTCAGAGTGCCTTATTGCACGTCCACGAAGTCGCCGGTCGCCTTGACGGCCGGGGTGGTGGAGGTGCCTGCGAAGTTCCAGCGCCAGTAGCCGTCTTCGGACGCGGGCACCGTGGTCGTCAGGTTGCCGGTGCTGGAGGTGTACACGGTCTTGATGGTGGTGTAGATCGTGGTACCGGCCTTGCGGAACTGGAGCTTGACCGGCTGGTTGGTGTAGCCGAAGTAGTCGAGATTGTTCCAGTCGGCCCGGGTGAGCTTGCCGGTGACGGTGAGGGTCTTGCCGTTGGCTATCGGTTCCGGGCCCGCGTTCACGGTGAGTTTGGAGAGCCGCTGCAGACGGGTCGTGGTGTAGTTCGCCGTGTGGGTCCAGCTGTCGTCATTGGCCACCCCCTGCACACTGACCTTCCAGGTGCCGGCGTGGGCGTTGGTGAGCGCGGTGCCGCTGTACCTCCAGTCCGGTTCGAGGGAGAACGTCTGCGAGCAGGTGGAGGTAGTGGGACTCTCGGCGACGCAGTCCGCGTGGGAGTGGTACTGGTTCGACACGATGCGGTCGTCGTAGGTCTCGTAGGGGTTCGCACCATCCGGTCCACGCCACAGGACGAAGTCCGCGTCCTGGATGCCCGACGGGTGGGTGAAGGTCCCTGAAACCGTGATCGTCTCGGCGTAGAGACCGACCACGATGTTCTTGTGACCGTCGAAGGAGACGTTGCTGATCTGGACGTCGGTCTGGGTCTCGGTCCCGTAGGCACTGGGGATGGCGAAGCCGGCCAGCGCGGCCGCGGCGACGGCACTGAGCAGAGCAAAGACGGCGCGCTTGCGCATGTATCTCCTTCAGAGAGGGAAGAGTGGGAACCCGCCGAGCGGGAGCGGCCAGCCAGCCGAAGCCGGTCAGGCACTGGTGACGGACTTGATCGTGTACGAGAAGCTCTCCTGGGGTACCCGGCCGTCCGACGTGAGCGTCCCCGTGGTGCCGAAGGTGCCGGAACGGCTGATCCTTTGGGCACAGTCGTCACACAGACTGCTCGCAGTATCCAGCGCATCTGCATGCTCAAACGTCACGACGTCACCCGCTCCATGTCTCCTGGATGAGGCGCTGTCGCCGATCGTTCGGGGTCTGAAGCAGATGTCATGACCGTAGATCGGTGGATCCGGAACGACGGGTGACGCCGCTCAACACTCACACCTTCTCGGCCAGCACGCGAGGATTCCCGGCGGTGAGCAGGCCGATGTCCTCGACGTCGGAGGTCAGGATGGTCACCCGGCCGGGGTGCTGGAGCGCGGTCGCGCACAGCATGGCGTCGATGGCGTACTTGTGACCGTGCAGCCCCGCTGCTCGCAGCAGGGCTGCGGCTGACTGCGCCACGCCCTGTGTGACCGGCTCGACCCGGAGGCGGGAAAGGGTGCGCTTCAAGGCGGCGTCGTTGATCTTCGGGTGGATGACTTCGACGAGGACGGCTGCGGAGGTGATGACCGGCAGATCAGCGTCGCGGGCGGCCGTCAGCCACTCGTGGAGCTCGCGGTCGCGCTGCACCGCCTTCGCCAGGCCCTCGCTGTCCAGGACCAGGACACCGCTCACGCTGCCGCCCCGGCGTCCGACGTACCGCCGGTGAGCCTGGCGCGCTTGGCCGCCACGGCCTCCGGGTCGGCCGGGCCGTGCACTGTGTCGAAGTCGGCGATCAGCTCGTCCAGGTTGTCCCGCTCGATCTGCCGCTGCGCCGCCTTCTCCAGGTAGGCCGAGACGCCCCGCTTGCCGACCCGCTCACGGATCGCCTGGAGCGTGCCTGCGGTCAGGGTGACGGAGATGCCGCTGGTGGGGCCGTCACCGGGGAGGAAGTCCACGTCGTCATCAGCCATACCCCCAGTGTGCCATTGAAAATGCTATTGCGAGTGGGGCGGCCGGGGCGGGTTCGCCCCGGCCGCGCCATCACCCTGCTCAGTAGCGGGGCTTACGGCTCAGGGCGATGCCGCCGAGCAGGAAGGCGACGCCGAGCACCCCGGCGACGATGGCCGAGGTGGTGTCGGCCGGCTTGTGGCTGGCGTCCATGACGGCGGTGAGGAGACCGGCCACCGCGCTGATGTAGCAGAAGATCGTGATGAAGATCTTCACGTTGGGGTTCACTTGGGTGCCTTTCGTTCGGTGGTGCGAGGGGTTTTCTCGGGGGTGTTCTCAGGGGTTTTCCTGTGGACCACGACATGCGGGAGCGGTCGCGGCGACTGTGAGGCCGAGCAGCATCACCCAGGCATCGGGGTCCGCCCGGAAGCGGTTCCAGCGGTCCGAGGCGAGGGCGAGTTCGGCCAGGGAGAGGACGCCCTGGGCCACCAGGGGCTCCAGGCGCTGCGGACCCAGTTGCGGGGCGAAGGCGTCCGTGGGGTGATCGTCGTTGGTGGTGGCGAACGGTCGCAGGACGACGTCCTCGAAGCCCGCCGCCCTCAGCAGCCGGGGCAGGCGGCGGCCGATCGTGCGGTCCCCGCCCGCGGCGCGTTGCGCGGCGGCCATCTTGGCGTGCACACCGCCCAGTTCCGGGTAGGCCGGGTCGGCAGCGCCCCAGCAGGAGGAGTCGACCTCCGTGCAGGCGATCCGGCCGCCCGGCCGCAGCACCCGGCGTACCTCGGCCAGTACGGCGGCCGGGTCGGGAACGTGCTGGAGCACATAGCGCAGCAGAACGAAGTCGACGCTGCCGTCCTCCAGTGGCATGGCCCCCGCATCGGTGACCAGCAGGGTGACGCCGGGACCGGCGGCATGGGCCAGCAGTTCGGCGTCGATGTCGGCGGCGACGAGCGTGGTACCGGCCGGCAGCGCGGGGCGGAGCCGGCGGGTCACCGCACCCGATCCCGCGCCGACTTCGAGAACGGTGGGGCGGGGGCTGCCGGCGGTGGAGCAGATGCCGAGCTCGCGGAGGATGCGCAGTTCCTCCGCGAAGGAGAGTTCGGCCTGGGACTCCAGGCGGGCCAGCTCCGCCGACAGGCCGCCGCCGGTGGTGCGGGCCGGGTCGTACGAGCCGCCCAGCGGGCGGACCGTTCCGGGGACGGACACGCTCATCGGGGCCTCGCGATCATGGTCATGCCGTGCTTCGGGCGCAGAGTGACCAGGGCCTCGGGCTCCACCTCGAACCCCTCGACGGTCTCCAGCCGCACGGACTGGGCGAGAGTGGCGAGCACCAGCACCGCCTCGAGCATGGCGAAGTGCTGACCGACGCAGATCCGGTCACCACCGCCGAACGGCAGGTAGAGGTGGCTGGGCAGCGAGGCACCGTCGAAGCGGTCCGGGCGATACGCGTCGGGGGCGTCCCAGTACGCGGGGTGCCGGTGCAGCACCCACTGGCTGACGCAGACGAGCGTGCCGGGCTCGACGTGGTGTCCGCCGATGACGTCGGCGCCCACCGCCCGCCGGGAGATCAGCCACACGGGCGGGTAGAGCCGCATCGCCTCCTTGATGGCCCGTTGGCACACCGGCAGGTCGGCGAGGTCCCCGGCGGTGGGAGGACGGCCGCCGAGCACCCGGTCGACCTCCTCGCGGACCTTGGCCGCCTCGTGCGGGTTCCGGTCCAGCAGATGGAGCGTCCAGGTCAGGGACTTGGCGGTGGTCTCATGCCCGGCCATGACGATGGTCAGCACCTGATCGCGCAGATCCTCGTCGGAGACCAGATGGTCGGCGGACATCATGGTGTCCAGCAGGTTGCCGGCACGGCCGGAACCGGGACCCGAGCCGGGCGCGGACGGTCCCGCCGCACGCCGTGAGGCGATCAGCGTGCGGGTCACCATGTCCAGGAAGGCCCGCGCGTGGCTGAAGCCCGCGAACCGGCGTGCGGTGTCCGCCGGGTCGGGGTCCGGGTCGGGCACGTAGTGGCCGATGCACCGGTTGACCGCGTCCACCGCACGCCCGAAGCCCTCACCGATGCCGTCGAGGTCGGCGCCGAGGATGGCTCGGGTGAGGATGCCCAGAGTGAGCGCGGTGAGGTGATCGTCCACCGCGAGCGGGGTGCCGGTCTCGATCGCCGGGCGCCAGCGCTCCAGCATGCCCGAGGTGGCTTCGGTGACGATGCCGTCGAAGGTCCTGACCGAGCTGGGCCGGAAGGCCGGGGCGGTCAGCTGGCGCTGGCGGGCCCAGTCGTCGCCGTTGCTGGTCAGCAGCCCGTTCCCGAGCAGCGGACGCAGCATCGCGTCGTCCGGGGTGCCTTCCTTGGTGTAGTTGGCGCCGTTGTCCTTGAGTACATGGCGGGCGTATTCAGGGGTGTTGAGCAGGTAGACGGTCTCGCCGTCGGCCCGGTGACGGGTGATGTCGCCGTAGGTGCGGGCCAGTTCGGTGATGAAGGCGAGCGGCGACTCCCGCATCACCGCCATGTCGATGTCCCCCGGCGGGCCCGGTGGAAGGGCCTCGCCCCGGGGGCCTGACCGCGGGACGCGCGGCGTCGTCGTGTGCGTAGGCACGGTGCGGACCACCTCCGTGATTCCTCTCATGTCATGTGCGCCGTACGTATTCCGCGGACCATACGTACTCGGAATTCCCGAATACGTACGCCTCCATCGGCGATACGCATTCGGATACGTATTCCGATGCGTAATCCAATACGTATTCACGGCTTCATCCGACTCGGAATCTACCGCACCCGCCGAACGTGCTCAATACTTACCCGTGGGGCCGGAACTGACGTCTTGGCAGCCTTCCAGACGGCGTGCAATTCTTCATTCGCCGGCAGCGACAAGAAGGCGCCGCCGGCAAACCGGAACCGAGAAAAGGAAAAGTCTTATGGCTTTGGACCAGCGGAAGCGGGCCGAGTTCGTCAACGGCTACACCCGCGCTCTGATCAGCGCCTGGTCGAGCGAGGAGTACGCGGCCCGGCTCCAGTCGGACGCGCGTGCCGCGCTCGCCGAGGCCGGCCTGGAGCTCCCGGCCGACGCGGAGATCGTCATCGTCTCCACCGCCGCCCAGGGCGAGCAGGAGGGCAACCTCGAGGTGCAGGTGGAGCTGTACGAGATCGGTCTGGCGACCGGCCGTTACGAGTTCCACATCCCTCAGACGCCGCAGATCGACACCGCCGAGCTGAGCGAGGGCGACCTGTCGGACATCGCGGCCGGCGGCAACTCCTGCTGCTGCCCGTGCTGCTGCTGCACCTGATCCACCCGATCAATCTGATATCCACCCAGGAGCGATCCAAGTGGCAACTGCCGTCGGGGAGAACCCCGTCTCGGTCCGTGGTCTTCGCAAGAGCTATGGCGACTGGCACGCGGTGCGGGGACTGGATTTGGACATCCATCCGGGAGAAGTCTTCGCGCTTCTCGGGCCCAATGGCGCGGGAAAGTCGACGACCATCGAGATCCTGGAAGGCGTCCGCCAGCGAACCGGCGGTGACGTGCGGGTCCTCGGCTGTGACCCAGCCGAGGACCGGCGCGGGTGGCGCGCACGCATCGGCGTGGTGCCCCAGAACTCCGGCGCCTACGCGGACCTGACCGTACGCGAGGTCGTCGAGCATTTCGCGGCGTTCTATCCGGCGCCGCTCCCGGTCGGCCAGGTCATCGACATGGTCGGCCTGGGCAAGCACGAGAAGAAGCAGAGCACGGACCTGTCCGGAGGACAGGCCCGGCGCCTCGACGTCGCGGTGGGCATCGTCGGCGACCCGGACCTGCTCTTCCTCGACGAGCCCACCACCGGTCTTGACCCGGTGGCCCGCCGGGAGGCCTGGGACCTGGTCCGCTACTTCTCCGAGCGCGGTACCACCACCGTGCTCACCACCCACTACCTCGACGAGGCCGAGGCGCTCGCACAGCGCGCCGCGGTGATCGTCGCCGGCAAGGTCGTCCGGTCCGGAACCCTGGCCGAGTTCGGCGCTCACGCGGACACTCCGACCACCGTCTCCTTCCGGATTCCGCCGGAACTCGCGGAACGCGCGCTGCCTGTTCTGCCGCCGGGGGCGCAGACGCTCGCGGACGCCAAGGACGGCGTGCTGCGCATCGCCACACACACTCCCACCGCGCTGCTGTCCGTACTGGCCCCCTGGGCGCACGAGGCAGGCGTCGCGGAACTCCCCGAGCTGCGCGTGCACCGCCCCACGCTCGAGGACATCTACCTCGATCTGATCAGGGAGAACGTCAGCGGCACCGACCGCGGCACCGGCGCCCTCGGTCTCGACGACGGCTCCGACGACCTTACCGGCGACCGCACCAGCGAGGCGGGCATCCGATGACCCTCACCGAACCCTCTACGGGCCGCACCGACCGGACCGTGCCGACAGCGGAGCGTGCGATGGCCGACTCCCCTCGAATGCCCGGCGTCTGGCGAGCCTCCGCGGCCCGTTCCAAGGTCGAGCTCAGGGCCTTCTTCCGCAACAAGCAGTCACTGGTCTTCACCCTGATGTTCCCGGTGATCCTGCTGGTCGTCTTCGGCTCGATCTTCTCCGGCAAGGTCGCGGGCACCCAGACCGATCTCAAGCAGGTCTTCATGGCGGGCATCGTCGCGGCCGGCGTGATGAGCACCGCCTTCTCCGGGCTCGCGATCAGCATCGCGATCGAACGGGACACCGGTACGGTGCGCCGGCTCGCCATGACGCCGATGCCGAAGTCCGCCTACTTCATCGGCAAACTGGTGCGCGTGATCGTCACCACCGCGCTGGAGACGGCACTGCTGCTGGGCATCGCGCTGACGCTGTTCGGCCTTCCGCTGCCGAGCACGGGCGAACGCTGGATGACCCTGGGCTGGGACCTCGCTCTCGGGACCATCGCGTGCGCCATGGCCGGTGCGGCGTATTCGGCGCTGATCCCCAACAGCCGTTCCGCGGCGGCGATCGTGACGCCGGTCTTCATGGTGCTGCAGTTCATCTCGGGCGTCTTCTTCCCCTTCGGCCAGCTGCCGCACTGGATGCAGACGGTTGCCGCGTTCTTCCCCGTCAAGTGGATGGCGCAGGGCTTCCGTTCGGTCTTCCTGCCGGACTCCTTCACCGTCGCGGAGCCGGCCCACAGCTGGGAGCTGGGACGCATCGCGCTGGTGCTCGCGCTGTGGGCGCTGGGCGGCCTGGTGACCACCGCCCTGACCTTCCGCTGGCGCGGGCCGCGGGTCCGCTGACGGACGCTCGACGATCCTCCGAAACCAAGGGCCACCGCCGACCAAGGGCCACGCGTCTACCGACCACCGGTCCGCCGACGATCCCAGGAGCAGGACCATGACCACGGCGCCGGTGCGCCTGCCGGAGCACCTCGACCACCCCTTCTCCCCCGCGGGGCGGATCAACCCCCATCCGGCGTACCGGTGGCTGCGGACGAACGATCCGGTGCACTACGACGCCGCCTCCCGGCTCTGGCTGGTCACCGGTCACGCCGACTGCCAGACGGTGCTCCGGGACCCGCGGTTCTCGGCGGCCAAGGGGCAGCGGGAGCGTGCCCGTGACGACGCGCTGCCGCCGTCGATGCTCACCACGGACCCGCCGGACCATCACCGGCTGCGGGCCCCAGGGGCGCTGCTCCTGGGGCCGTCCGCCGTCCGGTCCATCGCCGGTGATCTGGCCCGCGACGTCGACGAGCTGCTCGACCGGCTCGGCCGCCGCCCGGCGGCCGAACGCCCGGACGCGGTCGCCGACATCGGACGGCCGCTGGCCACCGCCGTCTTCGGGCGTCTCTTCGGGCTCGCGACAGCCGAGTACGCCCGCTTCGAGACCTTGGCCCGGGCCGCCTCGATCAATCTCGACCCGATGGTCCCGCCGGCCCGTGCCGCCCTCGGCCGGACCGCGGCTGCCGCGCTCACCCGCTATCTGGACGCGCACAGCGCCGCCTTGGCGCCGGACGGCTGCGCCGCGCCGCTCGCCGCGTTCGCGGCCGATGACCGGCTCACCAGGTCGGAGATGCTCGGCGTCCTCAACCTGGCGGTGGTGGGCGGCTGGCAGCCGCTCGCCGAGCTGGTCGGCAACGCGCTCTGCTCCCTCCTGCCCGACCGCGCCGCGGTGCGTCGGCTCGCCGCCGGGGACGACACGGACGCGGAAGCGGGCGACGCGGGCGGAGAAGCGGCCCGCCGCGCCGTGGACGAGCTGCTCCGTCTGGAGGCGCCCATCCCCTTCACCGCCCGGGTCACCACCGACACGGTGGAACTGGCCGGCGGCACCCTCCCGCCCGGCGCCCGCGTCCTTGCGGTGATCTCCGCCGCCAACCGCGACCCGGCCGTCTTCGCCGACCCCGACCAGCTGCGCATCGACCGGCACCCCAACCCACACCTCGCCTTCGGCGGGGGACCGCACTTCTGTCTGGCCGCCCAGCTGGTCCGGCAGGCGGGCGGCCTGCTGCTGCCGGCGCTGCTGCGACGGTTCCCCGAGATGCGGGGCCCGCACGGCATGCCCGACTGGGACCGGTGCCTGGTGCCGCGACGCCTGCGCGTCTTCCCCGTGGATCTGGGCGCCTCGGGCCCGGACTCCGAGGACCCCGGCACGGCTGAGGAGGACCACGGCTGATGCGGGCCGATGTCATCGTGGTGGGCGCCGGTGCCTCCGGCCTGGCCTGTGCCCGGCGCCTGAACCGGGAGGGGCTGACCGTGGTCGTCCACGAGGCCCGGGACCGGGTGGGCGGCCGGATCCACACCTTCCACCCCACCGACGGCGGACCTCCGCTGGAGCTCGGCGCCCAGGTGGTGCACGGCGCGCACAATCCGGTGCACGCGCTGGTCGGCGCCGACCGGATGATCACCATGTCGCGCCGCTTCACCGCCCGCGTCGTCGAGGACGGCGCCCATCAGGACATGGGCGTCCTGAGCCATGGCCGTCGTCCCCCCTGGCTGCTGGAAACCGGGCTGCACCGGGACCCGGGCCAGGAGGACCGGTCGGTCGGTGCCTGGCTACGCGCCCGCGGCAGCGCGCATCCGGAAGGCCGGGCGGCGCAGGAGTGGTTCCGGCAGAACTGGGCCGCCGAACCGGACGAGCTGAGCGCCCGGGGTGTGTCGCGCGCCCACCGGGGCGACACCGGCGTCGGCGAGGGCGAGTTCACCGTGCGGGGCGGATTCGACCGGCTTCCGCTGCTGCTCGCACAGGACCTGCGGATCAGCCTCGGCGATCCCGTACAGGAGATCCGCTGCCTCCCCGGACGGGTCGAGGCAACCACCGTACGGGGTACGACCAGCGCCTGTGCCGCCGTGATCACCGTGCCGCCCCCCGTGGTGGCGCAGGGCCGGCTGCGCCTCGCCGGGCCCGATCCCGCCGTACTCGACGCGAAGATCGCGGCCGCCGGCCGGATGCCGCTCGGCGACGGATACTGCGCGGTGGTGACCCTGACCCGCCGAGCGCCCGACACCGCCGTCACCTTCGACGTCGACGGCAGGGGCGGCTTCGTCCGCTGCTCCGCGGGCCGGCCGGAGGTGCTGTTCGTGGCGAAGGCCAAGGCGGCCGACGCCCTGCGCGCCACCGTGCGCAGCGCACCGGCGCTGTCGGCACTGCTGGAGACCGTCATGCCCTGGACCGCGGGTGCCCGGGTGGCCGACGTCACCGCCGCGGACTGGGGACGGGATCCGTGGACCGCCGGCGCGTTCACGGCCCCGCGCACCGGCTACGAGGACGCGGTACGGCAATGGGCCGCGCCGGTGGACGACACCCTCTTCTTCGCCGGCGAGGCGACCGTCACCGGCAGCCGGCTGCCCTGGGTGCAAGGAGCCCTGGCGAGCGGCGAGCGGGCGGCAGAGGAACTGCTCAAGGTATTGGCGAATCGATGATCATGGAATCCACGACTGTGCACAACGGCTGGTATCTGCTGGCCTTCCGATCCGAACTGACCGAGGAGATCACCCCGCTGGCGGTCGGACGCAGCCACCTGATCGCCGTGCGGGAGGACGACCGGATCCGGGTGTTCGATGCCGCATGCCCGCATCGCGGCGCCCATCTCGGGTACGGCGGCAAGCGCCAGGGTGACTGCGTGGTCTGCCCCTTCCACGGGAAGCGGATCGCCCTCGGGGACGCCGCCAAGCGCTGGTCGGTGGCCGAACACCCGGTGCTCGCCTGGGGCGAGGCGCTCTTCGTCCGGCTCACCGGCGACCCGGCCGGCGACCGCGGCTTCGAGCAGGCCGTGAAGGCGTGGGAGACCACGTACCCGCTGGTCAAGGCCATCACCCTGCCGGTCGCAGTGGCGTCCGAGTACGTCGTGGAGAACGCCTTCGACCCCGACCACTTCAAGGCCGTCCACGGAGTGCCCGGCACTCGCGGGATGGCGACACGGACGGGCGGCAGCGGGGAACTCGTGATCGAGGGCGAGTTCCTGATGCAGACCTCGCCCTGGCAGGACGCCCGCCGGCTGGAGGAAGTGCGCTGGGAGGCTCTACGCACCGGGACAGTGCGGTGGGACTACAAGCCCCGTTTCCTGGCCCGCGCGTTCAGCCCGTCCGTGGTGGTCACCGAATTCGGGCCGCCGGACGAGGTTCATGTCATCGTCACCGGCTCAGTGCCGACGGCGGAGGGTGGTTGCGTCGCACGGGTCGCGATCGGTGTGCGCAGCGATCAGCGGGCCGCGCTGCCGGCACTGATCGAAGGCAGTGAGAAGGCGCTCGGTGAGGACAAGGTGGTCTGGGAGCATCTGGACCCCCGTGCGCCCGTCGAGTACGACGCGCGCGATGCGCCGGTGCGTGCCTTCCGCGCGTTCTGCGCCGACTTCGGTGACCTGACGGACGAGGCGGGCGAGACGGGGCCGGAACGATGAGCGAGCTGCATCTGTACCGCTCCGGCAGCGGACCGGCCGTGCTCTGGCTGCATGGCTACACCATGGATTCCACCGTGTGGCGACCGATGTGGGACCGGCTGCCCGGCTGGACCCACATCGGCGTGGACCTGCCCGGCCACGGCGGTTCCGCCCCGATCCCGGCCGGGTTGACGCTCACCGAACTGGCGGAGCAGCTCGCCGAGATCGCCGAGGACACCGGGGCCCGCCGGGTCGTCGCGCTGTCCTTCGGATCGATGGCCGCGGTACAACTCGCCGTACAGCAGCCGCAGCTGGTCGAGCGCCTGGTCGTGGCGGCACCCACCCTGGCCGGTACGCCGAACGATGCGGCGGCGAAGGTGCGTTACCGCCAGCTGGCGTTGCTGTACCGGATGACCGGCCCCGGGGAGCAGCTGGCCGACCTGTGGATGCAGTCACCGCCCGACATCTTCAAGGGCACCGAGCGGCACCCGGAGGTACGGGCCGCGCTGCGGGCCGTGGTCGCCCGGCACAGCTGGGCGGAGCTGGGCAACCGCGCGATGGACGGCCTGACCGCCTGCCGTCACACCGAGGACGATCTGCGCGCCATCACCGCGCGCACCCTGGTGATCGTCGGCGACGACGACATGCCCGCGTTCGTCCGCAACGGCGAACTGCTGCAGGCCACGGTCCCGGACTGCCGACTGCTGACCCTGCTCGACTCCGGGCATCTGCCGCTCCTGGAGCGTCCCGGAGCGGTGGCCTCACTGATCGCCTCGCATCTGAACTGAACCGGCATACGAATGGGGGGCAGGGCATCGCGCCCTGCCCCCCATCGGCCTGTGCGGCCGTCGGGTCAGCGGCTCCGCCGCAGCGGGTTGATGACACCGAAGGCGCCGGTCAGCGTCGAGGGGTCGACGAAGGAGCCACCGGGACCGTGGGTGCGCCGGAAGTTCTCGACGAGTCCGGCGAAGGACGGGTCGACCTTGGCACGGTAGGCGGCGAGCATGTTGACCCGCTCCGGAGTCGAGATCTCCTGCTCCGCGCGCAGCTCATGGCTGCGGGACAGGTGGTACATGCCCTCGACCGTGTAGCCGCGGTCCAGCCAGCCCTGCCACAGCGCGTCGCGGTCCGCCTCCTGGCCGGCGAAGTACTCCAGGGCGCGCGGGCGCGGGCCCTCGGGCGCCGGGGCCGTCGGCACGGGGTCCGTGCGCAGCTCCACCCGCCGACCGCACAGGTACAGCACGCCGATGCCCTTGCGGACGCAGAGGTTGAGCGCCTCCGCCGCCGTGTCCACGATGGCCTCGCCCTTGTCGTTGAGCGAGGTGTTGCACAGGATCGGCACGCCGGTCGCGGCCCGGAAGGCGTCCAGCGCCCTGTGCAGTGCCGGGTTGGTCCGCTCGGTGACGGTCTGATGCCGGGCCGAACCGTCCAGATGAACGATCGCGGGCACCAGATCGCGCACTTCGGGCCGCACCTGGACCGCTTCCAGCATGTACGGCGACTCGCGGTCCGAGGCGAACCACTGCGGTGCGTACTGCGCCATCACGACGGGCGCGACCGGCCTCCACCACTGGCGGCGCTTGATGTCGTTCAGCATGTCCTTGACCTTGGCCGACCGCGGGTCGCCGAGCAGGCTGCGGTGGCCCAGCGCGCGCGGCCCCAGCTCCGCCCGGCCGTCGACCCAGGCGATGACGCCGTCGCTGACATCGGCGACGAACCGGTCCGCCGAGAAGTCGGAGACCGAGGCGATCCATGGGGCGAACTCGGCGAGGGCCTCCTCGGTGTCCGTGACGTCACGGCCGAAGTAGGCGGAGTCGATGCGGAGATCGGCCGTCTCCAGCGCGCCCGCGCCGTACAGGCCGAGCAGACCCAGGCCGATGCCCTGGCCGGAGTCGTTGGCGCACGGCGGGGTGATCAGCCCCTTGAAGCCGAATCGGTCCATCAGCAGGGTGTTGGTGGGGCAGTTGAGCGCGTAGCCACCGCTGGTCGACAGATAGGTGTCCTCGGCCCGGATTCCGCCCGTCGTGAGCAGTCGCTCGACATTGCGGACAGCGATCGACTCGCAGCAGCGCTGGACGACCTTCATCACGGCGCTGCGCAGGTTGTCCTCGGGGCTGAGCGCGGGGTCGAGCGTCATTCCCTCCAGCTGACGTTCGGCCTCGGCGACGATGTCGCGCACCAGATCATGTGCCTGCTTCCAAGGCTGCGTCGCCGATCCGCCGAAGAACGTCACATCCGCGATCGCGGCATCGGTGTCGAATTCGATGCTGGTCTCTGAAGCCGAGGCCAGCGCCATCAGTGAGCCCGGTTCCAGGCCGAAGACGGTCTCGGCCGCCGTGTAGAGAGGTCCGGGTGACTCGACCGGCGCGAACGTGAGCTGCCCGGCCTTGGACACGCAGCCCGCGTACCAGTAGCGATTGGGCTGGTTCTCCTGCGCGTAGTCGGGGAGCGCGTCAATGGCCAGACCGATGATCTGTTCCTCGCGGAAGAGCCTGGTGTCGCGCATGACACCGCTGAAGAGGTGGGCCAGGCTGTGGACGGGGAAGTCCTCGGCACCCGCCGGCTTCGGCACGGGCCGGTCGTTCGGCAGACCCGGAGTGCCCCAGCAGGCGCTGATGTCGGCGAGGGTCAGGCCCTCCTCGGCCAGCAGACCCTCCAGGAACTCGGTGGCGCGCGGCTCGGTGTAGAGGGGCCAGAAGTGGTGCTTCTGCCCGCTGACCCGTTCCAGCTCCCAGACGCGGACCAGGGTCAGTTCCGATCCGGCACTCCGCCAGAGGGCGACGTTCTGGTCATGACGCACGGAGAACACCGCGCCCGGTCCGGGCGGAGTGAGATAGGCGGACAGGAAATACTCGGTCACGATTCCTCTTTCCTCTCGCTGCCAGGACGAGGTATTTCCGGTCCACCGCGAGGGGAAGTCATCCCCGCCAAAGACCAGCCGCCTTCCCCGGCTTCGGCGACAACGCGGTCATTCAAACACGGCCACCGGAGCCCGTACATACCGAAAACCCGAGGTACGTATGAGCCCTATTTCCGGTGTACGTATGCGCAGTAACCGAATTCCGCATTCCGGGTGTGCTCGCGCCGGACGGCCCTCGTGAGGTCAGAGCCAGCCGCGGCGACCCGCGTGGAGTCCGGCCTCGAAACGGCTGCGCGCACCGAGCCGTTCCATCAGGTCCGCCATCATCCGGCGGACGGTACGCAGCGACAGTCCGAGGTGCTTGCCGGCGGCCTCGTCGGTGTAGCCCTGGCCGAGCAGCCGGAGCAACTCCCGCTCCTGGCCCGTCAGTCCCTGCTCATCGCGTTCCTGCGGGGTGCCGAGCGGTGTCGCGTCGGCCCAGACCTGCTCGAAGAGCGAGACCAGGGCGGTGATCACGCCCACCGAGGTGATCTGGACCGCTCCCTTGCGGGTGTCGGCCGGGTCGATGGGGACCAGGGCGACCTCCCGGTCGAAGATGACCATCCGCAGGGGCAGCGCCGGTACCGTCCGTACCTGGCCGCCCAGTTCGGTCAGCCACTCGGCGTGCTTGGCGGTCGCACGGTCCTTGCGGACACTGTCCAGGAAGACGGTGCGCATGCGGACGCCCCGGGTGAGGGCGTCCATGTTGAGCGGACGGCTCGCCTCCAAGGAGGCGGCGGAGCGGGCGCCGCCGGGGCTGAACGCGAGGCACTCGGTGGAGATCGAACGGGTCAGCTCCTCCAGCCGGGCCTGCACGGTCGCCATCCCGATCAACCGCTCGATCCGGTGGTTGTGCTCGCTCGCCGACTCGTCGCGGTACTCGGCCAGCAGCCGGGTGATCGCGGCCTGGCTCTCTTCGAACTCCTGCTCGCGGCGCTGCCGTTGCGACTCGTTGTGCTGCAGCAGGGCCGCCAGTCCGACCCGCGGATCGACGGGCAGCAGTCCGCCGGGGGCCTCGCCGGGCACCTCGTCGGAGGGCCGGAGCAGCCGGAGGTCGGCGAGCTGGTCGAGCGCAGCCCGTACCTCGGACTCGCTCATGCCCAGCCGGCAGGAGAGCTCCTCGACCCCCAGCTGATGATCAGTCAACATCAGACGGTAAACCGCCTGCGTCGCGCTGTCGATTCCTTGCATGGCCGGCGTATCACCCCCTGCACGCACGCCACTTGTCCCCCGGTCCCCGTCCGGGCGTACCACCGGCTGATCATCCCACGCCGTCGAGTGGGCCGACAACCGACCACGAGGTGATCCCGGCCGCAGCCCTCCACCGCCACGGCATTCGCGTGGCACCAAAGTGCCAAAGCGCTTTTCATGCCGCACTGAAAGTCTTCCGATGCGTGGATGGCTCCAGCAGACTCTTCCCTGTCGGAAGGCCACGGGGGCCTTGCCGTTCCGAACCGTCCGCCGATGATGATTCGCCGTCACCCGGTGATGGCCGGACATCTGGAATTGACCTGCGACGGTATAGGAGTAAACAATTTCCTGGGGGAATCATGCTTTCTTGTGCCAAGCTCTCTGTGCCCGCTCTGCTCGCGCTGTGCGTTTCGCTGGGCGCTCTGGCCGGGTCGGCGCACGCGGCGGAGGACGGCACTCTGCCGACGGCCACGACCGCCGCCGTCTCCGTCGCCGTGCAGACCGCCGTCCACGAAGGGCAGCTCGTCGCTGACGACGACATCCACTGGGACTGAGGCCGGGCCCCATCCGCACCGCTGATCCAAAAGGGCTGAACAACCGTGCACATGGCCACCGCGACGCTGGTCGGACCGACCGCCGACCACGTCCTGGACGGGACTTTGCTGGGCTCGCTGCTGTGGGCCGTGGCCGAGGAGCGCAGCGGCCTTGAGCACGTCACCGTGGCCGCCCGTCCGGGGCGGACCGACGTGGTGCTCTTCTACACCGGCGCCAGCCCCTGCGCGGCGGAAGCGGCCGGCGCGGATCTGTGCCGCCGGGCGCTGTGGGCGGCCACTCAGCTCGACGGCTGGCGCCTGCGTCCGGGCCCGCGCTAGGGCGTGTTCACCCCGGGCAAAGCTCAAGGATTGTGCAATGACCCGTCAGGAGACGCTGTGACGGCAATGGATCCGATCGTGCTGAACTTCTTCGGCATCGAAGTCGGTGTCATCGCGGCCGACCGGGACGAAGTGGCGTTCCACTTCGGTCCGCACATGGTGAAGAACTCCGGATGTCCCGATCAACTGCGCGTGGAATTCTCCCCGTCGACCGGTTCCGCTCCGGGCGAGTTCCTGGTGCGGCGCGGTGACGGCACGCCCCTGCTGCGCCGGGCCTTCAGGGGCTGGGGGAACGTGCCTGGGGCCCTGCCGCCCTTCGCCGCGTTGCAGGACCGGTTCTGCCTGGTGCCGGCCGTCGTGCTCGCCAAGGAAGGCGCCACGGTCGCACTGATCGGCGGACCGTACGCGGAGCAGGCGAACATCGGGACGGCGCTGGCACACCGTTCCTGGGAGTTCGTCTCCGGTCGGCTGCTGGTGCTGGACCGCGGCACCGGCGACGTTCTGCCGTATCTCGTTCCCCTGCAGGTGCGCGGCCGGGCCGCCGCCTGGCTGCGGGGCGCGGGGCTGCCGAACGAGCTGTGCCGCGCGGTCACCTCGCCGGCCGGCGCCGAGGTGCTGCTGGTGCGGCCGGAGTGTCTCGGTCCGGTGGCACCCGTCCGGGCGAGGCTGGGTCGGCCTACGCTGATCCAGCTGTGCCGAAGTGCCGACGAACGCGTCCGGTTGACGCCTTGCGAGTACACCGTGCAGGCATGGCCGGACGGTTCTGCCGGGCTGTTCGACGAAATGCCCACCTACCGTCTGGAACTGCCCGGCGTCAGCGGGGCGGAGGAGGCGGCCGGGTTGATCGACCAGAAAGTGCCTCACGAGGAGAGCGAATCATGCCTTTACGTACCCGATACGCTGCCGGCACACCGTGCTGGGTTGACTGCATCACTCCGGATCTGACCGCGAGCCAGGCGTTCTACGCGGCGCTTCTGGGCTGGGAGTTCACCTCGGAGAGGGCCGGCTACCACCTGGCCACGCTCGGCGGGCGGATCGTCGCCGGTTTCGGTGGCAGCCCGGCCGGACTGCCACCGAACGCCACCTGGAACGTGTATCTGGCCACCAAGGACGCCGACCACACCTGCGGGCAGGTCGGGACGCTGGGTGGACGGGTGGTGATGGACCCGGTGCCGGCAGGTGACGACGGGCGGCTCTTCCTCGCGGTCGACCCCTCGGGCGTGGTCGTCGGCTTCTGGGAGGGCCACCACGACGAGGGAGTGGTGCTCGCGGACGAGCCCGGGGCGGTGTCCGGGCACGAGCTGCGGGTGCCGGACGCCGTACGGGCCGCCCGCTTCTACGGCGAACTCTTCGGCTACCGGCTCGTATCGCAGGACGAGCGACTGGAGCTGGACTTGAACGGGTCCGCCGAGGCCCGCGTGGTCGAGAGCGACCAGGGCCGGCCCCTGTGGCTGCCGTACTTCGGCGCGGCCGACCCGGCGGACGGCGTGCGCCGGGCGCTCGCTCTGGGGGCGACGGTGGTCCGCTCCGGCCCGGGAGAGCCCACCGTGCTGCGTGACCCGTGGGGTGCCGAGTTCGGGTTGACCGCCGTCACAACGCCTTGACGGCCGCGCCGAGTTCGGAACGCCCCTTGATGGCGAGCTTGCGGTAGATCCGGCCCAGGTGGGTGTCGACCGTACGTTTGCTCAGGCAGAGCCGCTCGGCCACCTCCAGATTGCTCAGCCCCTGCAGGACGAGCTCGGTGACCCTGCGCTCGCTCGGGGTGAGCCGGACCGGGCCCGCGTCGCGCGTACCGATCACCGGGCCGCGATCCGGTGCCGGGCGGGGACGGGTGTCCGCACCGGGCAGCGGGTCGGCGGTGATGGTCCGGGCCGCGGCGAACTCGCCCAGCGTCTGGTACGCCTGGGCGGCGTGGGTGCGCCACGGGACGCAGGCGGGGTTGGCGATGCCCCGCACGGCCAGCTGGTGGCCGCACTCCAGGAAGAGCCGGAGCGCTTCCTTGTGGTCGCCGCGCGCCGCTGCGACCAGCCCGCGGGCCTCCAGCACCACCGCCCGGATCAGCGGATGGGTGTCGGCGGGCAGCGCGGCCCGGGTGAGCGGCGACTCGTCCGGGACCTGGCCGCGCCGCAGCAGGACCCGGATCCGCAGTGCGGTCGCCGCCGTGACCAGCTCATCGGCATGAATCTGTGCGGCCAGCCGGGCCGCCCGGTCGGCGTCGGACAGCGCGGTGTCCAGGTGCCCCTGCCGGTAGGCGATGTCGGAGCGGGCCAGCAGCGCCAGCGCCAGCTCGCCCGGGTGGTTCAGGCGCTGGGCGGAGCGGACCACCCGGCCGGCCCAGGCGGCTGCCTCGTCCAGTCGGCCGCTCCAGGCGAAGGCCATCGCCGCGCCGAGCACCCCGATACCCGCCTCGGCGGGTGAAGCACCGCTCACACACCGGGCCGCCAGCCGGACCGCCCGCCGGGGTGAGCGCCCGCCGGCCGCGGCCATGGCGGCCAGCGCGCCCAGGAAGCCCGAAACGGCGGACTCGTCCTCGGTCGCACGCAGCGACGCGACCGCGCGCCGGACGGCGGTGCGCTGTCCGGCGAGGACCGCCTGTGCGGCGAGCGGCAGCAGCAACTCACCCGCCGGGTCCTCGGTGGCGGCCAGTGCGCCCGCCGCCTCGGCGAACGGCACCGCGGCTCCGGCGGCGGTGAGCGCCAGCACCGGATGGGCGAAGGGCACCAGCAGCCCGGCCCGTTCGACCGGGTCGGCGGCCGTCGCGAGACCGGCGGCGTACCGGGCGCAGGCGGCCGGGTCGCGGTGCAGCTCTACGGTGCCGAGCTGCACGGTGAGCGACTGGATCAGCGCGGGGTCCGTCGCCTCGGCGAGCGCGCGCTGCAGGTAGCAGGCCGCGTCGTCCGGGCGGCCGTCGGCGGCCGCTTCCCTGGCGGCCGCCCGCAGCACCGGCAGCGCCCAGTCCAGGCCGGTGGTGCCGGACGACATCAGATGCTCGGCGACCCGGCCCGCGGGTGCGCCGAGCCGGACCAGCAGGGCTGCGGCCCGCTCGTGCAGCGCGACCAGGACGCCCGGATCGGTGCGGGCCAGCACGGCCGTACGGACCAGCTCATGGCGGAAGGTCTCGGGCGGGCCGGGGTCGATCAGGTCGGTGCGCCGCAGCGCCTCGCGGGCCTCGTCGGCCAGCAGGTCTCCCTGGCCGGCCAGCAGCGCCGCGGTGGCCAGATCCGCGCCGGGGCCGAGCACGGCGAGGGACGTGAGCAGCTCCATCGCCCGTGGATGGCTGCGCCGCAGCCAGCTGAGCGTGGTGTCGGCGAGGGTCGCGGCGCCGATCCGCAGCACCGCGTCCAGATCGGGCGCGCCGGGCGACGTACGAGCGGCCAGCAGCCGGTCCGTCAGCTCCTGGAGGACCAGTGGGTTCCCCCGCGACAGGTCGTGGCAGACGGAGGCCAGGTCCGGGTCGACCGGCGCACCGAACGTCGAGCTGACCCGCTCGGTCACGCAGCTGTCGCAGAGCGGCCCCGGGGTGATGGTGCGGGTGTGACCGAGTGCGCCGAGGTCGGCGGTGAGCGGGTCGGCGGCCTCGTCGGCGGTGGTGGCGAGGAGCGCCACCGGAAGGCCGTCGAGCCGGCGGGCGAGGTAGGAGAACCACTGCCGGGACGCGTCGTCCGCCAGGTGCAGATCGTCGATCGCCATCACCACCGGGGTGCTGGTGGTGAGCGAACGGGCGGCGTGGAAGAGGTTGTTCAGCACCTGATGACGGCCGTTTCCGGCCTCCGCGCCGGAGGCGGTCGGTTCGACGCCCGGGAGCGCCTGAGCGAGGTAACCACCGGGCGATTCCTCGGGAAATTCCGACTGCTGCGACCGGTCCGACCGGTTCGGCCGGCCGGGCCCGTTCATGAAGGGGTCGAAAAGCTGACGGACGACGCCGTAAGGAAAGTCACGTTCGTTGTCGTGGCACCGTGCCCGCAGCACCACCGCGTTGCCGGGTGTCCGGCCCAACGCGGCGCGCAGCAGCGCCGTCTTCCCGATTCCCCGCGGGCCCTGGATCAGAACCACGGCGGGCCGTCCGGCTCCGGCCTCGTCGAGTGCGCGGGCCAACTCATCGAGTTCCCGCTCACGATGCAACAAACTGCCTGCCGGCAATGCGACCCCCCGTTGGCGCGTCGGCGCGGTCGCGGCCCCGTCCGCGCCTGGGCCGTCAAAGGCCCGCCGGCACACCAGTATCGCGCACACGACCGCACTGTCAACGCGCACCAGGATACGTATTCGCCTACGTATTGGCGTCGCCGAATACGTAATGAACGTCGATACGTAGGCATTGCCGCGCGCCGAATTTGCAGTATGTACACAGGTTTTGACACGTGTTCGAATGCCCCGAGAGCTTTTCACCTCTCAAACGGCGGATACAGCCGTACTCGAGAACACAGGGGGATGACGCATGGAACGGCCGCGGCTCAAGGCCCATTTCCTGAGCGAAGTGGTGGACGGAAAGGTCTTCCTGCTCGGGGAGGGGCAGGACTATCTGGTCCCGGGAGCCGCCGCCGTGCGCCTCCTGCCGTATCTGGACGGCCGGCGCACCGTCGCCGAGATCCTGCAGGAGCTCGGCGGCAGTGTGCCGCTCGGCCAGGTGCTGACCGCGCTGCGGCGATACGAGGCCGCCGGGCACCTCGCCGAAGGCCGCCCCGACCTGCCCGAGGAAGTGCTGGCCTTCTGGGACGCCCAGGGCGTCGACCCGGCTGCCGTACAGACCGCCATGGACCGCACCGAGCTGCTGGTCCTGGCCCTCGGGGACACCTCGGCCACGCCGGTGGTCGAGGCGCTGCACTCGACCGGTCTGCGGGCCCGCGCGGTGGACGAGCCCGGGGCACTGGCCGCCGGTGCGGACACCCTGGTCATCGCGCTGGCCGACGACTACCTCGACCCGGCGCTGGAACGGCTCAACACCGCCCGGCTGGCCGATGACCGCCCCTGGCTGCTCGCCAAGCCGACCGGTACCAGCGTCTGGCTCGGCCCGCTGCTGCGCCCGGGCGTCACCGGCTGCTGGACGTGCATCGCGCAGCGGATCAGCGGCAACCGACAGGTCGAGCGCTACCTGGCCGGCAAGCGCGGCGAGGCCGTCCCGGCCCACCCGACCCGCGCGGCCATCCCGGCCGGTCCGGCCATGCTCGGGCAGCTGCTGGCCGCGGAGACGGCGAAGTTCCTGGCGAGCGGCTCCTCCGCCGCGCTGGAAGGGCAGATGGTCACCTGGGACCTGGCCACCCTGCAGACCACCGAGCACACCCTGGTCCGCCAGCCGCAGTGCCCGAGCTGCGGCGACCCCGGCCTGATCGCCGAGCGCAGTCCCAAGGTGGTGCTGTCGCCGAGCCCGGCCGGGCACACGACCGACGGCGGATACCGCGTACAGGCGCCCCAGTTCACCTACGACCGGCTGAAGCACCACATCAGCCCGCACCTGGGTGCCATCACCCGCCTCGGCGCGCATGACGACACCGGCAACGGCATCACCTACAGCTTCACGGCCGGCCACAACTTCGCGATGGTCAACGACAACATGGACCTGCTGCGCCGCAACATGCGCGGTCAGAGCGGGGGCAAGGGCCGTTCGGAGATCCAGGCCAAGGTCAGCGCCGTCTGCGAGGCGATCGAGCGCTACTCGGCGGTCTGGCGCGGCGAGGAGCCCGTGGTGCGCGCCGCCTACCGGGATCTCGACCCGGACACCGCCGTCCACATGGACCGCCTGCTGCTGTTCTCCCAGGCCCAGTTCGACGGCCGCGCCGAATGGAACGCGCAGCCGACCCACCGGCTGCACCTGGTGCCCGACCCCTTCCCGACCGAGGCCGAACTCGACTGGTCGCGCGCCTGGTCGCTCACCCACGACGCCGAGCGGCTGATCCCCTCCGGCTACGCCTGGTACGGCCACCCCGACCTGGCACGGCACTTCTACTGCGTCGGCGACTCCAACGGCTGCGCCAGCGGCAACACCTTGGAGGAGGCGATCCTTCAGGGGTTCTGCGAGGTCGTCGAGCGGGACGCGGTGGCGCTGTGGTGGTACAACCGGCTGCCGCGGCCCGAGTTCGACCTGGACTCGCTGAACGACCCGTACGTGCAGACCATGCGCGACTTCTACGCCTCGGTCGACCGTGAGCTGTGGGTCCTGGACATCACCTCCGACCTGGGCGTGCCCACCTTCGCGGCCATCTCCCGGCGCAGGCACGAGGTCGAGGACATCATGGTCGGTTTCGGAGCGCACCCGGACCCGAGGATCGCCGCGATCCGCGCACTCACCGAGGTCAACCAGTTCCTTCCGTTCGTGGACCGCCGCGACGAGAACGGCGCCACCCTGTACCGGACGGACGACCTGGAGACCCTGGAATGGTGCCGGACGGCCACCGTCGCCCAGGAGCCCTGGCTGCTCCCGGCCCGGGAACTGACGCCCACCGTCGTCACCGACTTCGCTCCGCCCGCCGGCGACGACCTGGCCGACCATGTGCGGGACTGCGTGGAGCGGGCGCGGGCACGCGGCATCGAGATCATCGTGCTCGACCAGAGCCGGCCCGACCTCGACCTCAGCGTGGTCAAGGTGATCGCCCCCGGCATGCGGCACTTCTGGCGCCGACTGGCTCCCGGGCGGCTCTACGACGTGCCGGTCGACCAGGGCTGGCTGCCCACGGCGCACGCCGAGGAGCAGCTCAACCCGAAGAACGTCTTCTTCTAGAACGGGCCGGGAAACCCAGAGATGACCGCAGAGACGACAGCAGAGACAACAGCCGCGCGAACTGCGGCACAGACGGCTGCCGCCAGGACCGGCGCACAAACGGCCACCGACCGGACCGACGCGCAGGCGGCTGCTGCCGGGACCGACGCGCCGACGACCGACGCGCAGTCGGCCGTTGTCCGGACCGGTGTGCAGACGACCGCCGCATCGATGACCGCCGGCCTCCCCGCCCCCGCGGCGGCCGGGACCGGCACCGCCCGGGTGGTCCGCCGTGTCCGGCTGCGCCGCGACGCCGTCTGCGAGCCGGCGCCGGCCGCCGGCCGCGCGGTCCGGCTCACCGCCCCCGTCGGCTCGTTGAACCTGCCGGACCTGTCCGCAGGAGCCCGCGAGGCGGTGGCCGCGCTGGCCTTCGGAGAACACACCGAGGACGACCTCGGCGCCCTGGTGGCCGCCCGGGACGGCGAGACGGGACTGCTGCGCTGGCAGCTGACCCTCCGCCGGCTCGGTATGGCCGGAATGCTGGAGAGTTCCGTCCATGCGGTGGCTGGAGCCGCCGACGAGCCACTGGCCCGGCTGCGTCCGATCGGCCGGGGCGCCGCCCTGCCGGGCCCCGTCCCCGACCCCACCCGTCAGGTGAAGCTCTCCCGCTTCGCCACCGCCGGGGCCGAGGACGGCGCGCTGGTGGTCCGCGCGCCGGGCAGTGCGCTGGCCGTGGAGCTGGGCACCAGGGCTGCGGGGCTGCTTCCCGCGCTCGCCGGGTGGACCAGCCCCGCCGCGCTCGCGCAGCTGCCGAGCGGGCTCACCCTCGACGCCGTCCGCCAGATCCTCCGGCTGTTCGACGTGGCCGGGCTGCTGGCGTACGGCTCGGCCGGGGAGGAACCGGAGGCGACCGAGCGGCGGTTCGCCCAGTGGTCGGCTCTCGACCTGATGTTCCACTCCCGCACCAGGCGGCCTTCGACGGTGGCCGGGTACGGCGGCACGTATCGGTTCGGCGACCGTTTCGCGCCCGAGCCCGCTTCTCCCCCGCCTTTTGCCGGTGAGAAGGTCGCGCTGGCCGTTCCGGATCTCGCCGCGCTCGCCCGTACGGACAAGCCGCTCACCGAGGTGCTGGAACAGCGCCGTTCGGTCCGCGACCACGACGAGCAGTCGCCGCTGACCGTGGACCGGCTCGGTGAGCTGCTCTACCGCACCATGCGCCGGCGGCAGACCTTCACCGGCGGCGACCGCCAGGAGCATGCCGACCGTCCCTACCCGAGCGGCGGCGCGGTGCACGAGCTGGAGGTCTATCCGCTGGTGACGCAGTGCGCGGGCCTGAAGCCGGGGCTGTGGCACTACGCGACCGACCGGCATGAACTGGAGTTGGTCGCCGAGCCGGGTCCGGCCACCGCGGCGCTGGTCTCCAGTGCCCGCGAGTCCGCCCTGATGACGACCGATCCCCAGGTGGTGCTGCTGGTCACCGCCCGTTTCGGCCGGGTGATGTGGAAGTACGAGACGGTCGCCTATCCGCTGATCCTCAAGCACGTCGGCGTGCTCTACCAGACCTTCTATCTGGTCGGCACCGCGATGGACCTCGCGGTCTGCGGCCTCGGCGGAGGCGATGCGGCCGACTTCGCCGCGGCCAGCGGTCTGGACTTCTTCACCGAGGGCACGGTCGGGGAACTGGTCGTCGGGAGCAGGCCCATGACGCTCCGTCAGGATGTCGGCGTGCCACGAAGAGAGCCCAAGAGATGACATTCCGAGGAGGCGTCCGGCGATGAAGTTCCGTTTCAAGGCTCTGCAGCGGATGCGGGAGCCGGACGAGCTCGACTCGCCGACCCTGCTGGCCGCACCACGCGGCTGGATCGCGCTGTTCGTCGTGCTGATCACCATGAGCGCGGCGCTGCTGTGGACCTTCGCCGGCCGGATCCCGATCACCGTGGACGCGCCCGGCCTGCTCACCCGTCCCAGCGGCACCGCGTTGATCCAGAGCCCGTACGGCGGGATGGTGCGCAGCGTTCTGACCCGGCCTGCCGACAGTGTCCGGCCGGGACAGACGGTGATCAAGGTGGAGGACGCCCGGGGCCGTCTGCAGGCGATCACGAGCCCCTTCGGCGGGCGGGTGGTCGGGCTGTCCGTCACCGACGGGCAGGTCGTCGCACCGGGTTCGCCGGTCGTCTCCGTCGAGCGCACCGACCACGCGCGGGACCGGATGGTCGCGATGGTCTTCGTCCCGGCCACCCGCGCGGCCGGACTCAGCCGGGGCGATTCCGTGGACCTCTCGGTGTCCACCGCGCCGGCCGGCGCCTTCGGCCTGCTGCGCGGAAGGGTCAGCTCTGTCAGCCCGTACGGGCTGACCAAGGAGGCCGTGTCCGGCCTGGTCGGCGGGGACCTGGCGGCCCGGCCCTATCTGAACGGGACACCGCCGCGGCTGGTGGTGGTGGATCTGATTCCCGACGCGTCGACCCGGACCGGCTTCGCCTGGACGTCACAGAGCGGTCCGCCGATGCCGCTGAACACCCAGGTCTCGGTCACAGCGACGATCAACGTGGGCCGGCAGACGCCGTTCGATCTGATTCTCGGCCGCTGAGGGGGCGCTGCGATGACATCCACGATGCCTGAGACCCGGCGGGACGCGCCGGGTACGGGCCCCGGAGACACCCGCGGGCGCGGCGGGCGCCGGTCCAAGAACCGCTGGGCACGGCGGCCCCGTCGCTGGCGGCACGCCGTTCCCACCGTCCTGCAGATGGAATCGGTGGAGTGCGGCGCGGCCAGCCTCGCCATGATCCTCGCCTACCACGGCCGCCATGTTCCGCTGGAGGATCTGCGCGGCGTCTGCGGGGTGTCCCGGGACGGCGCCCGCGCCTCCACGCTGCTCTCCGCCGCCCGCACCTTCGGCCTGACGGCCCGCGGCTACCAGACGGAGGCCGACCAGCTGCGGGACCTGACCGGCCCGGTGATCATCTTCTGGGCCTTCCAGCACTTCATGGTGGTCGAGGGGATCCGTACCCGGTACGGCCGGACCGTCGTCGCGGTCAACGATCCGGCGAGCGGGCCGCGGCTGATGGAGTGGGACGAGTTCGACTCCGGCTTCACCGGGATCGTGCTGTCCTTCGAGAAGGGCCCGGACTTCAGGCCCGGAGGCAGCAAGGGCGGAGTCGGGCGCGCCCTGCTGGAGCGGCGGCTGCCGACCGGCCGGGCGATGCCGCTGGTGCTGATGGCCAGTCTGCTGCTGGTCGTCCCGGGCATCGCGATCCCCGCGTACACCCGGGTCTTCATCGACCGGGTGCTGGCCGGCAGCGGGGGCGGTTATCTCTTCCCGCTGCTGGCCGCCATGACCCTGACCTCGGTAGCGGTCTTCATCCTCACCTCCGTGCAGCGGCACTACCTGCTGCGGCTGGAGATCCGGATGGGACTGGTGAGTTCGGCCCGGTTCTTCCGCCATCTGCTGCGGCTGCCCGTGGACTTCTTCCTGCAACGGCGCCCCGCCGAGGTGGCCAAGCGGGTGGCCGGCAACGACACGGTCGCCGAGATCCTCTCCCGGGACCTCGTGCTGACCGTGATCAACCTGGCTCTGGTGCTCTTCTACGCGGCGATCCTGATCCAATACGACGTCCTGCTCGGGGTGATCGGGGTGGGCATGGCGCTGCTCAACGTCGTCGTGCTGCACGCCGTGTCACGCGCCCGGACGGACGCGGTGGCCGCCCTGCGCACGGACCGCGGCAACCTGACGGCGACCAGCTTCACCACCCTGTCGCTGATCGAGACGGTCAAGGCGACCGGCGCCGAGCCGGAGGCCTTCAGCCGCTGGGCCGGCTTCCTGGCCAAGGTGGTCTCCGCCAAGCAGAAGCTCGGCATCCCCAGCGCGGTGCTCACCGTGGTGCCCCCGATGCTGGCCGCCCTCAACAGCGGTCTCATCCTGCTGGTGGGCGGGCAGCGGGTGGTGGACGGAGCGATGAGCGTGGGCCTGCTGGTCTCGTTCCAGACACTGCTGTCGGCGCTCAGCCGCCCGGTCACCCAACTGACAAATCTGGGAGCCCGGTTGCAGGACGTCACGGCCGACATCAAGCGGCTCTACGACGTCGAGCGCTACCCGGTGGCCGCCTGCTTCGCCACCGCGGACCCCCCGGCCACCGCCAAACTCGACGGCACGCTGGAATTCGAGAACGTCAGTTTCAGCTACAGCCCGCTGTCGGAACCGGTGATCAAAGACCTGAGCCTGACGGTGGTGCCGGGCCGCCGGGTCGCCGTGGTCGGCGGCTCGGGCAGCGGAAAGTCCACCCTGGGCCGGTTGCTGACCGGGCTCTACACTCCCGGCGAGGGACGGATCCTGCTCGACGGCAGACCCCGCGAGGAGATCTCGCGCACCGTGCTGGCCGCCTCGCTCGCCTATGTCGACCAGGACATCTCGCTCTTCGAGGGCACCGTCCGCGACAACCTGACGCTGTGGAACGACGACGTGCCCGACGAGGCGGTCACCGCCGCGCTGCGCGACGCGGCCGTCTTCGACACCGTGATGACCCGGCCCGGCGGAGTCCACAGCCCGGTCCTGGAGAGCGGCCGCAACTTCAGCGGCGGGCAGCGCCAGCGCCTGGAGCTGGCCAGGGCACTCGCCGCGGAGCCCACCTTGCTGGTGCTGGACGAGGCGACCAGCGCGCTCGACCCGGAGACCGAGCGCACCATCATGGACAACCTGCGCCGACGAGGCTGCGCCTGCCTGATCATCGCCCATCGGCTCTCCACGGTCCGCGACGCCGACGAGATCGTCGTACTGCAGCAGGGCCGGATCGTCGAACGAGGCACCCACGAAGAGCTGCTGGCGCTGGGCGGCCACTACACCGCCCTCATCGAGTCCTCGCGGCGCGAGGAGGAGGACGAGCTGTGAGTACCGCCGTCACGGACAAGGCCCAGGTCACCGTCAAGGCCACGGTCACCGGCACAGCCCCCGCCACCGGCAGCGCCTTCGCCGCGTTCTTCACCGAGGCGGCCGACCCGGTGGACCAGCAGGCGGACCGCTACCTGGTCCTGGACGACCCGAGCCGGATGCTGCTCGTGCTGACCGGAGCCGTCGATCTGTTCGCGGTCCGGCTCTGCGACCGGGAACCCGGTGGCCGTTGGCACTTCCTGTGCCGGGTCGAGGCCGGCACCCTGCTGCCCGGCGCACCCGCCGGCCCGCTGCACGGCATCGTGGCCCGCCCGGTGCTCGGCGCCGAGGTCTCCTTCCTGGCCACCGCCTGGACCGAGGGACTCGCGGCACTGGGACGCGCGTGCGACACGGAGGCCGGGTCCGCCGTCCGGGCCCTGCCCGCAGCCGAACGGCAGCAGGCCGTGGACCAGTTCCTGGGCGGACTCGCCCAGGGCATCACGGCGCTCGCCGGTGCCCTGCGCGACACCCTGCCGCCGCGCGATTTCACTCCGCTGTCCACCACCGAGCCCACCGCGCTCAAGAAGGGACAGGCGCTCCGCTCCGTGGACGGGGTGCAGTGGGTGCGGATCGAGGACGGCACCGTCGAGCTGCCCGAGGGGGCGGACGGCGAGCTGACCGCGGGAGCGGACGTGTGCCTCACCGAGCGGGACTGGCTCGTCGCGAGCAGCGCCGCCACCGTCCGCGCCCGTTCGCTTCCTGAACTGCTCGACGGGGGCGAGCTGTTCGAGCGGCTGGAGACGCACTGCGGTCGGCTGCTCTACACCGTGGACCGACGGGTCGAGACCCGGCGCGCGGCCGAGACCGACCTGCTCGCCGCCCGGCGGGAGCGCGACGGCGGCACCCTGGCGCACTCCGCACGCGGCTTCGAGTCCATCCTGCACGACACGTCTTCACGGGTCCGGATCGGTGACGCCGCCGGCGACCCGCCGACCCTCGCGGCGGCCCGGCTGGTCGCCGGTCACCAGGGCTTCACGGTCAAGGCGCCGGTGGCGGGCAACGGCCACGACCGGAATCTGGACCGGCTGCAGTCCATCGCCCTCGCCTCGGGCGTACGCACCCGTACCGTCCGGCTGGACGGCCGCTGGTGGCGGGGGGACCTCGGCCCCATGGTCGGCTACCGCAAGGTCGGCGGCGACGCGGTCGCGCTGCTCCCGGTGAGCGGCCGCTATGTCCTGGCCGAGAACGGCACGGTCACCCCGCTCACCCCCGAACTCGCCGGCGAGCTGCAGAACAAGGCGACGGTGCTCTACCGGCCGCTGCCGCTCACCGTCCGCACGGTCGGCGGGCTGCTGCGCTTCGGGATGCGCAACAACCGGCGCGATCTGTGGATGTTCGCGGGGATGGCCACGATGGTCGCGGTGATCGGGCTGCTGGTCCCGGTGATGACGGGTGCGGTGCTCGGCACCTTCGTGGCACACGCCCAGCGCAGCCTGATCACCGAGGGAGCGGTGGTGGTGATCGGTTCCGCGATGGCCGTCGCCGCGCTCTCGGTAGTGCAGAACATCGCCGTGCTGCGCATCGAGAGCCGTTCGACCGCCGCCATGCAGGTGGGAGTCTGGACCCGGCTGCTCTCGCTGCCCGCGTCGTTCTTCTCCGGCTACTCCACCGGGGAGCTGGGGACGACCGTGCTGGGTGTCAGCGCGGCACAGGAGACGCTGTCGGGGATGATGACCACGGCGACCCTCGGGTTGCTCACCGGCCTGGCCAACCTGGTACTGGTCTACTTCTACGATCTGCGGCTGGCGGGCCTGGCGACCGCGCTGGTGCTGTTCGGCATCGGCTTCGGGCTTCTCGCCGGACGGCTGGAGGTCCGCTGGCAGCGGCGGCTCTACACGCACGAGCAGGCGATGTCCGCGCGCGTCTTCCAACTGCTCACCGCCGTACCGAAGTTGCGGGTGGCCGCCGCCGAGGACCGGGTGTTCGGGGTGTGGGCGGCGGAGTTCGGCAAGGGGCGCGGTCTGGCCGCCTCCGCACGCCGGATCCAGAATGCCGTCACCACCTTCAACGCCGGTTTCCCCCTGGTGTGTTCGGTGGTCGTCTTCGGAGTGATCGCCGGCCCGCTGCACGACGACGTCCCGGTCCCGGTCTTCCTCTCCTTCTTCACCGCGTTCAATCTGCTGATCGCGTCGAGCCTGCAGTTCACCTCGGCGGCGGTCACCGCCCTGGGCGTGGTGCCGATGCTGGAGCGGTTGCGGCCGATCCTGGAAAGCAAGCCGGAGGTGGACGACACCAAGGCGGACCCGGGAGACCTGTCCGGCCGGCTGGGCCTGAGCCATGTCACCTTCCGCTACGGCCAGGACGGCCCGGCCGCCCTGCAGGACGTCACGCTGGCCATCGAGCCCGGGGAGTTCGTGGCGATCGTCGGACCGTCCGGCAGCGGCAAGTCGACGGTGCTGCGGCTGCTGCTCGGCTTCGAGCGGCCGGAGAGCGGGACGGTGCTCTACGACGGACAGGACCTGGGCGAGCTGGAGGTCTCGGCGGTACGCCGGCAGTGCGGCGTGGTGCTGCAGCACGGGGCGCTGCTGGCCGGGGACATCAAGGCCAACATCGTCGGCAGCACCAACCACACCCTGGACGACGCCTGGGCGGCGGCCGAGATGGCCGGAATCGACAAGGACATCGCGGCCCTGCCGATGGGCATGAACACCGTGCTCTCCGAGGGCACCAGCACGCTCAGCGGCGGCCAGCGCCAACGCCTCATGATCGCCCGCGCGCTGGTCTCCCGGCCCCGCATCGTCTTCTTCGACGAGGCCACCAGCGCACTGGACAACCCGACACAGCGCCTGGTCACCGAGAGCACCCGGCGCCTGAACGCCACCCGGGTGGTGATCGCGCACCGGCTCTCCACGGTCGCCGAAGCCGACCGGATCATCGTCATGGACCAGGGCCGAGTCGTCCAGCAGGGCCGATACGAGGAACTGCTCGCCGACCGCGACGGGCTCTTCGCCCGCCTGGCGAGCCGTCAGATGTAGCCGTCGGATGTAGCCGCCAGATGGAGCCGTCGAGACGGCGCCGACCGAAAAGCCGCCGGAAAACCGGTGAACCGTCGGGAGAGGGGACGACCATGGAATTCGCGCTGCTGGTCTTCGGGCAGGAGACGGACTGGGACCGGATGACCCCGCAGGAGCGCGAGGAGCGCTTCACCGCCAACCGCGCGTACGGCCGCGCGATGACCGAGGCCGGCGTCCGGATCGTCTACGGAGCACGGCTCGCCCGCCCGGTCGCCGCCGAACAGGAGGAGCGCGCCGGCGAAGGGGTCCTGGAGGTCGGCGGGCTCTGGATCATCGATGTCCCCTCCGAGGAGGAGGCACTGCGCTGGGCGGAGCGGATGCCGCTCAGCGATTCGGGGCAGGTGCAGGTCCGCCGCTGCGACGGCCCACCGCGAAACCGCGAACCGGCCCGGCTCCCCGCCTGACCGGCCCGGACCGGCCGAGGGGGTGCCTGGTTTCGGGCACCCCCTCGCCGCGTCCTCATGGGGCGAACGGCTAGGAACGGTCGCCGCCTCCGGACCTATTGCCGATGACACGGGCGAGACCCCAAGCCGCGGCCGCGGCGATCACGAGGCCGAGCGGGGAGAACCAGTCGACTCCGCCGCCGGTTTCGCTGTTCCACCATGCCTTGGCCGGCCAGAAGGGATCGTGCTGCAGCAAGTCCCCGGCAGCCCGGGGCGTTTCGCTTTCGGCGATGATGAGCGGGAGGGAGTTGGTGAAGCCGAAGAAGGCACCGAGCGCGGCGATGACGGCCGCAGCGATGTGTGCGCCGTTGCTGCGGTGGCCCACCAGACCGACCAAGGAGCCGACCAGCGCTCCGTTGATCAGCGCGTGGGCCAGGTAGAGGATGTTGGCCGTGGTGAGCGACTGCTCCTTGTACGTGGCCAGGATGATGCCGCTGTAGAGCAGTGAGACGACGACCGAGACGACGAACCCGAGGAAGACCGCGCCGACCGGGTTGCCGGCCGCGTTCGGCCGCTGTCCGAAGGGCGGAGCCTGGAACGGCGGTGCCGGGTGCATCGGCGCGAACCCCTGTGGCTGCGGGGGCGGGGCGGGCTGGTTGTACGGGTTGTAAGGGCCCTGCGGTGGCTGTGAAGGCGGCGGTGGCGATGAGAACGGCGGCTGGCTCATTCGGGTCCCCCATGGAGTGAACTGGCAGAAGCAGCAAGCTACCAGCGGGATCGGGAGGGGACCGTCGGAGCCCGAGCGGGCCGTGTGAAGGGCACCGGACCGGCTCTTCGATCAGGCCCGGGCGGCGAACCGCCTGCGCACGACTATGAGGGTGGTCCATCCGGCCAGCATCACGAGCCCGCCGACCGCAGGCCACTGGCCACCTGCCAGAACGCCGAAAGCTGCCAGGGACGCACCGAGCATGGCTGCGGCGGCAGCGGCCGACTCGGCCCGAAGCTGTCGGCCCGAACGCCTGCTCGCCGAAGGCCTGACGAGCTGACGGCCGAGGAAGACCTGAAAACCGTTGATCACAGCCAGCAGAGCCGCAAGAGCGCCGAGGACACCGTAAGCAATGGACATGGCGCGAAGTTACACGCTCTCGGTACGTCGTACGGGAAGCAGGAAACCCCCAGGTCGTGGACCCGGGGGTGTCCGCTGGCTCAGGCGTTGGGACGCTTGCCGTGATTGGCCTTCTTCTTCTTGCGAGCGCGCTTCTTGTTCCCTCGCTTGGCCATGATGCATATCTCCCTCATCCGGGACTTTCTACGCCGTCGCCAGTCTAGGTTCGGCCCGGAGTGTCCGCACCAGCTGGATGGTGCACTGTGGAGACGTGGACATCCGGCGATACACGGCCGGTGTGCGGCAGCCGTGGCAGTCGAGCCATGCGCTGCTGGTGATCCCGATCGTGCTCATCGTGGTGATCACGGTGGTGGACCAGCTGGTCCCGGCCGACGTCCATCTCGGTCCGCTGCTGGTCATCGCCCCCGCGATCACCGCCTCGTTCGCCGATGCCTGGCTGACCGGGTTGATCGGTTTCCTGGCCGTGGGAGCGCAGGCGTACATCGGCTGGCACTTCGGCGTGCTGTTCAGCCGGAACGTGCTGGTGCAGATCCTCGCCCTGACCGTGCTGTCGGCCATGACCGTGTTCTTCTGCGTGATGCGCGACCGCCGCGTTCGCCAGCTGGCCCAGGTGCGCATGGTCGCCGAGGCGGCGCAGCACGTTCTGCTGTGGCCGCTGCCGGAGCAGATCGGCTCGATGAGGATCGCCTGTCTGTACATGGCGGCCGAGGCCGAAGCCCAGATCGGAGGTGATCTGTACGCTGCGACGCCCACCGACAACGGCGTACGGGTCATGATCGGCGACGTTCGCGGGAAGGGGCTGTCCGCCATCGGCGAGGCCGCGCTCCTCATCGGGGCGTTCCGCGAAGCCGCCCACCACCACACCTCCCTGCCCGAGCTGGCCACCTCCCTGGAAAAGAGCGTGGCCCGCAACCTGCCGGACCTCGGGCCCGACGAACACGTGGGCGAGCGGTTCGCCACCGTGATGCTGGTGGAGATCCCCGACGAGGGTCACGTCACGCGGGTACTGAGCTGCGGCCACCCCCCGCCCCTGCTGCTCGGTCCCGGCAGCGCTGTCACGGTCCCCGTGCACCCCGCACCCCCGCTGGGGATCCACGGGCCGACGGCCGGCGACTACACCGTAGACGTGTTCGCCTTCGAGCCCGGGGACACCCTTCTGCTCTACACCGACGGCGTCATCGAGGCCCGGGACGCCGGCCGCGCCTTCTACCCACTGGCGGACCGGGCCGCCCAGTGGGCCGGCAGCAGCCCCGAGGAGCTGCTGCACCACATCCGCCGTGATCTGCTCGACCACGTCGGCGGATGCCTCGACGACGACGCCGCGCTCATCGCGCTGTGCCACGCGCAGAGCACCCACCGGACACATCGACACGGGCCGGGCCTCCATGTCGACGGCTTCGGTCAGCAGCACGGTGTTCTGCCGCCCGATGAGCCCTGACGCAGGGGACGTCATCGGGTCAGCCGGCCTGGGCCAGTCTCTCGACCCGGCTGTGCAGGTGCTTCATTCATTGACTGATCAGCAATTGACTACTCAATAATTGAGACAGCAGTGACTGAGGTAGCAGTAGATGAGTCGACAGTAAACTCGGCGGCGATGAACGCCACTCCCCAGCACGACGACGAAGCCGTCGCCCGCGCCGCCAACAGCGGGCTCGTCCGGGACTTCGGTCTGCTGATCAAGTCCGCCACCCGCCTGGAACAGCGCATCGACAGCGCGCTACGACGGGAGTGCGGGATCAGCCACACCATGCTGGAGGTGCTGATACGGCTCTGCCGCCGCCCCGGCGAGGAGGTCTCCCAGCGGCAGCTGGCCGACGACCTCGCCCTCACCAGCAGCGGCACCACTCGCCTGATCGACCGCATGGAGGAGGCCGGCCTGGTCCGCCGCACCCCCTCCCCCGAGGACCGCAGGGTGGCCCTGGTGGAGCCGACCGCCGAGGGACGCGCGGCGTTCCTGCGCGCCGCGGCCGTTCACGCCCGCGTGGTGGAGGAGTACTTCGTCAGGCCGCTGGCAGCCGACGACTACGCACGGCTGACCAGCGCACTGGGCGACATCGACAAGGCCCTTCGCGACGAGGCCGGGTGAGGGGCCGGTCGTAAGAGGCGGCCGTCGTCAGACCGACCGTGGTGCCGAGCACGGCGCCCCCGACATGACGGCGGGACGCCGCCCATGACCCCAGCACATGTGACACAGGTCACGGGAAGTGGGCGCAGGGTGCCGGACAGCTCATTGAGGTGAGCACTGATATGCGAACCCGGGTACGGGCCGGGGAATCGAGCGCGTTCGCGGAGCTCTTCGACAGCTACGCCCGCGCGGTCTACAACCATGCCTTCCGGCTGACCGCCGACTGGGCGGTGGCCGAGGACGTGATGGCCGCGACGTTCCTGGAGGCGTGGCGGCTGCGCGACAGGGTCGATCCCGAAGGCGGCTCCCTGCGGCCCTGGTTGCTGGGCATCGCCACCAACACGGCGCGCAACCAGTACCGGAGCAACCGGCGCTACCGGGCTGCCGCGAGCGCCGCCGCGGCAGCCGAGCTGTCGGTGCCCGACCACGCGGACGAGGTGGCCGAGCGGGTCGACGACCGGCGCCGCCTCACCACGGCCCTCACCGCCCTCGCCAGGCTGCGCCGGCCGGAGCGTGAGGTCGTCACGCTCTGCCTGGGAGAGGGCCTGGACTACGAGGCCGCGGCGGGGGCCCTCGGGATTCCCGTCGGAACCGTCGCCTCCCGGCTCTCCCGGGCCCGCAAGAAGCTGCGCGCCTACGCCCAGGACGAACCGGTCCGCCTCGCGGCCGGGGCACCGTCCGAGAAAGTCCGCGGAAATCGGGAAGTCGGCCGTCCCGCCCGACAGACAAGAGGTGATCGCACGAACGTGATCCGGCCCGCACAGGAAGGAAACCGATGAACGCGAACACGTCCCGGCAGAACCCGGCCGAGTGGGACGAGAGCGCACAGCTCTTCTCCCGGACGGCGCGTGACCTGCCGACGGGCCGCCACCAGTTCCACAAGGAGCGTCTGATGGCCCAGATCCACGACATGCAGCAGGAAGAGCGCACGGCGACGGTGGTCCCGGTGAAGACGCGGCGTTCGCGACTCCCGCGTCCGGCGATCGCGCTGCCCGCCCTGGCGGCCGCCGTGGCGGCAGCTGTCGTCGCCGGAGTGTCGATGTCCGGCGGTGGCGGGGTCAAGGACGCAGGCGTCGCCACCGGACCGGCGCTGACCACGCAGATCGGCGCGGCGACCAGCAAGGGCGTGCCCCAGTTGCTCGACCAGCTCTCGCTGGCGGCGGCCGACACCTCCCACCCGGACGTCAAGCCGGGGCAGTACATCTACATCGAGTCCAAGGCGGCCGACACGTTCGTGAAGACCGTCGGCGACAAATCCAGCCTCGCCAGCCACGCGCTGCACCGGCGTCAGGTGTGGATGTCCCCGGACGGCACCAAGGGCTGGCTCATCGACCCCGCGGTCGACGACAGTCCCGAGGGCGAGACCCTGAGCCTGCCCGACGAGCAGGGCAACACCCCGAAGGCGAACCTGAACGGTCCGTCGTACGACTACCTGGCCAAGCTCACGACCGACCCCGACGAACTGCTGGCCAAGATCTACAGGGAGACCAAGGGCCAGGGCAACTCCCCCGACCAGGAGGCGTTCACCACCATCGGGGACCTGCTCGGCGAGAGCTACCCCCCGGCGGAGCTCTACTCGGCGCTGTTCAAGGCCGCCGCGAAGATCCCCGGTGTCGTCGTGGTCGAGGACGCGGTGGACGCGGCGGGCCGGCACGGGGTGGCGGTGGCCCGGCTCGACAAGCCCAGCGGTGAGCGCGAGGAATGGATCTTCGACAAGAAGACCCACGTCTTCCTCGGCAAGCGCACCGTCCAGGTGTACGGGAACGGCGGAACGGACCACCTGATCACCCCCGGCACGGTGCTCTACACCAGCGCCATCATGAACCGGGCCATCGTCGACGCCATGAAGCAGCCCCCGTCGCAGGCCGGCTGAGCCGGCCGCCCGGCCGTCATGGCGAAGGCCCCTTTCCGCTCTCCACCAGCGCCCGGCCATGTGCGAACAGCTCCGGCAGGGTGCGGGTGGGCAGGGGAAGCGGGTTCTCCAGGCGTCCGTTGTCCCTGTACCCGCCGGACTTCGTGAACCCCGACCCGCTGTCCGAGGACTGGGAGAAGACTCCGCGCGGGACCGGCGACCCGCTGACCGCGCACTCGCTCGTGGAGTGTGTGCTGTTCGCCGTGTCCCAGCCGCGGGACTGCTTCATCCGCTCCTTCACCTTCGAACAGCCCGCCTGAGCAGTGAGGTTGACGGCACGCGCCGATCCGCTACCCGGTCGGCGTGCTGTGACCTGCGAGTTTCGAGTGGTCGGTGTCGGGGAGCCAGTCACGCTGCGGTGAGTACTCCAACCAGCGCCGGGCACGGCCGACTTCGGTGAAGCCGCGCAGCAAGGTGTCGAGCAGGGGATGACGGGAGGACTCGCGCCAGGCCAGCGACCACGCGTACAACGGCGTCGGCTCGACGAGCGGGATGCAGCGCAGGCCCATGTGGTCCGGCAGTGGCGCGTCGGCGGGGAAGAGGGTGAAGCCCTCGGGCTCGGTGCGGATGTGCTGTGCGAGGTGGTCCAGGCCCAGGTTGGGACCGTCGTGCCGGCGCGTGATGTGGAACGCGTCGGCGAAGCGGCGCAGGAAGTCCAGGCGGCTCAGTTCGGCCGGGGACCACAGGACGCTGTCGCGCAGGTCGGCCGGGCGCAGGGCGGGGGCGTCGGCCAGCGGGTGGGACGGGCTGACCACGGCGTCGACGGGTTCCAGCCGCACCAGCCGCTGGGTGAGTCCCGCGTCCCGGCCGTCGGGCAGCGGGTGCACCCGGCCGAATCCCAGGTCCGTGTCGCCGCGCAGCAACGCCTGCGCGACCGACGGCCAGTCACGTCCCGGACCCGGCTCGCACCGCACCGGACCGAGCGCCTCCACCGCGTCGGCGACCGTGCGCATCGGCGCGTACAGATGACCCCACGTGTCGATCCGTACGACCGGTCCGGCGCCCGTCACCGCCGCGACCGCCCGCTCGCCCGCCACCAGCGCCTCACGCGCGGCCGGCAGGAACCGCTCCCCCGCCTCGCTCAGCCGGACCCCGCCCTGACGCTCGAACAGCCGCACGGCCAGCAGCTCCTCCAGCCGCGCGATGCGCTTGGACAGCGCCTGCTGGCTGGTGTTCAGCTCCTCCGCGGCCCGCCCGAAGTGCAGTGTCCGGGCCGTCGCGACGAAAGCGCGGACCAGGGCGAGGTCGAGGTCCATGCCCCTGACCCTATGCGACAACCCCGCGTTGTCGGTCCGGGCGCTTCGTTGTTGGCCGAGCCGCCGCCGCACCCGGTCGGATGGTGCCAACAGACAGCACCGAGAGATGGCCCCGGGCGGCCACCGAAGGGACGACCACGATGAAAGCCTTCGTACCGACCGGAGACCCCGCCGAGCCGGTCGTGCTCGCCGACGTCGCGGAGCCGGCGCCACGCCCCGACGAGGCGCTGGTGAAGGTCGAGGCGTTCTCGGTCAACCGGGGTGAGACCTTCCGGCTGGAGAAGCCCGGCCCCGGCGACCGCCCCGGCAAGGACGTCGCGGGGCTGGTGGTGCAGCCGGCCGCCGACGGCAGCGGACCGTCCGGGATCACGCGGGTCGTCGGCCACCCCATGGAGGGCGGCTGGGCGGAGTACGTGGCGGTGCCGACCGACGCGCTCGCCGAGCTGCCGGACGACGTCTCGGCGCTCCAGGGCGCGACGCTGCCGCTGGCCGGGCTCACCGCGCTGCGGCTGCTGCGCGCCGCCGGACCGGTGCTGGGACGACGCGTCCTGCTGACCGGGGCCTCCGGAGGCGTGGGCCACTTCGTCACCGAACTCGCGGCCGCCGCCGGGGCCCAGGTCACCGCCGTGACCAGGGACGCCGACCGCGGCGCCCGGCTCGCCGAACTCGGCGCCGCCGAGATCGTCCACGACGTCGCCGACGCCCGTGGCCCTTACGACATCGTGCTGGAGTCGACCGGCGGACAGGCCCTCCCCCTCGCGCTCGCGCGGCTCGCCAGGCGCGGGACGCTGATCTGGTTCGGGCAGGCGAGCCGCACCCCGGCGACGCTCGACTTCTTCGACTTCTTCGCCGGCCCCGAATCGGCTGTCATCCGCCACTTCCACTACCTCGACGCGGACACCCGCCTCGACGACGACCTGGCGACGCTGGTCCGGCTGACCGCCGAAGGCCGCCTGCACCCCGAGATCGGCCGCGTCACGGACTGGGCCGACACCGCGACCACCCTGACCGACCTGCGCGACCGCCGCATCCGCGGCAAGGCCGTCCTCACCCTGTCCTGACCCTGCTGTCCTGACCGGCGCCCGGACGACCGGACGCGGGAACCACCGAAGGAGCACGCCCATGACCACCAACGACCCCAGGGCCGTCGTCATCCGCTACGTCGAGGCCGTCCGCGACGGCGACGCCGCTGTCATCCACGACAGCTTCCGCGAGGACGCGACCTGGCACTACCCGGGCGACCTGCCCGTCTCCAAGGTGTGGCGAGGACGCGACGAGATCGTCGGCGAGTTCCTCGGCAATATGGGAACGGTCTTCGTCCCCGGCACCGTGGAGATCGAACTGGTCAGCACGATCGCCGAGGGCGACCGCGTGGTGGCCGAGTGGACCTCCAAGGCCACCACCGTCTACGGCGGCACCTACGACAACCGCTGCATCGGCATCTACACGGTCCGCGACGGCCAGATCGCCTCCGTCGTGGAGTACGCCGACACCAGGCACGTGGCCGCGGCCCTCTTCCCGGACGACGACGCCCGTCGGCCCACCGGTACCGAGTGAGCCGCGGCGGCTACCGCGTCACCGCACCGTCCAGGTCAGCGAGTCGGACGTCTGTGCCCGGACCGCGGGGTCCCGTACGGCCGTCGTGCGGTCGGTCACGGTCGCCGTGATCTCGTGGCCGCGGCCGTGGACGCCCAGTTTGTGCGGGGTCACCGACAGGTCGCCCGTGGCCCACGGGACCTGTCTGCCGTCGACGGACCAGGTCAGTTCGAGGTCGGCGAGGCCGGTCAGGGGGGCGAGGCGCACGGTGATCCGCCGCCCCTTCCCGACCGGCCGGGACGTGGGGACGGAGGAGGTCAGCGCGTCCGCGTCGGCGTAGAAGCCGGCGATCATCGCCTCGCGGCCGACGACGTTGAACTCGGTCGAGGCCAGGGAGCGCATGAGGGACGTCTCGGTCGGCCGGTAGATGCCCGTCTCGTAGTACCCGCCGCCCTCGTACGTGCCCACGACCGAACCTGTCGGGTCGTCGGCCCCGAGCCAGCGGTACCACTTCGACCCGCCCGGGTCGCGGCTGAGCGTGAGGTTGGCCTCGGCCGGTTCGTCGGGGTACGGGTAGGGGCCGTAGCCCGCGTACTGGTACTCGTCGGCCAAGTGGCCTATGGAGTGGCCCAGTTCATGGGCGCCTATGAGGTACGACCGGTCGTTGTCGGACGACATCGTCGCCACCCCGTGGAAGGGCGAGCCCGCCGGCAGGTCGACGGCGGAGTAGCCCGCGCCGCCGTACTTGGCGGAGTTGGCGATGACGAAGACGATGTCGGCGTCCGGGGCCAGAGCGGCGTGGTCCGCGACCTTGTCCGTGTCGACGCACAGCAGGCGTTCGAGGTCGTCGCAGAAGAAGTGGGCGCCCAGCGCGGTGTCCTTGGCGACGTCGGCCGTCGGGTCGCCGGAGACTCCGGAGTCGTGGGAGACGGCGCCGACCAGCCAGATGTTGAACAGGCCGCGGTAGCTCCGGTACGGCTCGATGTCGAAGATCTCGTCCAGCTTCTCCTCGGCGTCCGTGGCGAACTCGCCCTGTTCGTCCGCGGTGTAGCCGTCGCCCATCACCACCAGGTCGAGCCGCCCGGCCACAGGTCCGGTCCGCTGGAGTGCCCTGACCGTCGCGGCGGCGTCCACCGGGGCGGGCGTGCGGCGGGCCGTCCGGGCGGGGGTGTCCGCCGGGACGGTCACCTCGCGGGGCTCTGCGCCGGGACCGGGGAAGTACTCGACGCGCTGGGTGCGAGCGGGGTCGGCGCCGGCCGCCTCGGCCGGTGCCGGGTGCGCTCCGACGACCAACGCCACCGCGGCGGTCAGGGCGGCTGCGGCGGCAACGGTCCGGCACGTACGTGGTCTTGCGCGGTGCGACACGGAGACCTCGCTTAAGTACGCAGTTAAACAGACTTAAGGGCGCGCTTAACCTAGAGGCTCGGGCATGAACCGGCAAGACCTGCCGATGAGTTGATGTTCCCTCAGGCATCTCTGGCGCAGAGCGTCGGGCGAGTCGTTCGTCTCAGAGGCCCGCGTTGGGCGGGCAGTCGTCGAACTGCGCTCAACGGCACCTGGGCCCATGGCATTTGTGGCGTGGTCCCGCGCCGCCCGGCGTGGGAGCGGCGGTGGGGGACGTCTTCCTGCCGTCCTTGCCGTCCCGCTTGTCCCGGTGTTCGGAGGGCGAGGGAGAGGCGCCCGGTTCGTCGGCGCCGTGCCCCAGGGGCGTGGGGGTGGGGAAGGGGACGTCGGGGAGGCCGGTGAGGGCGCCGCGCATGTACTGGGTCCAGATCTCGGTGGGGATGTCGCCGCCGAACACCTTCTGGAGGCCGCCGACGCCTGCCAGGGACTGCAGCTCGGGGTGTTTCGGGTCCTCTCTGAAGAGGACCACGGAGGTGGCGAGTTGGCGGGTGTAGCCGACGAACCAGGCCGAGCGGTAGTCGTCGGTGGTTCCCGTCTTGCCCGCGGCCGTCCTGCCGAGGGCCTGGGCCTTGGTTCCGGTGCCCCGGGCTATGACGCCCCGGAGCACGTCGGTCACGTGGTCGGCGACGGCCGACGGCAGGGCCCGTACGGGGACGGGGGCGGTGAAGCCGGGCAGCGCCGTGCCGTCGTGGGTCACCTTGGTCACCGAGTACGGGGTGGCCTGCGTTCCGGAGGCGGCGAAGGTCGCGTAGGCGCCCGCCATCCGGATGGCGCTCGGTGTCGAGGTGCCGATGTAGAAGCCGGCGCTGGAATCGGCGAGGCTGCCGGAGCGCAGGCCGAGGGCCTCGGCCGTCTTCGCGACGTTGTCGTAGCCGACGTCCTCTCCCAGTTGCACGTACGGCGTGTTGACCGACTGCTCCATGGCCGTGCGCAGCGAGATGTAGCCCCAGCGGTGCGTGGTGTCGTTGCGCTGGTGGAGGAGGCCGGTGGGGTCCTTGTCGTCGGTGACGTAGTTGCCCTCCTGGTCCTTGATCTTGATGCCGTCGTCACCGTTGAACTTGCTGGCCGGGGTGATCGACTCGGCAGGCTTGCCGGGTCGCAGGACGGCTCCGTGCTGGAGCGCGGAGGCGAGGACGATGGGTTTGAAGGTCGATCCCACCGGGACGCCGGAGGTGTCGGCGTTGTCCGAGTAGTGGGCCCGGTCGAAGCCGGCGCCGCCGTAGACGGCCAGGATCCTGCCGGTTCCGGGGTCCACCGAGGCGGCTCCGACCTGCACGTCCCGGTCGACCGACCGGTGGGCGGGGTCGAGACGTTCCTTGCGCACGTTCGCGACGGCCCGGGACAGCTCCGCCGTCTTCTTCCTGGCGAAGGTGGTGTGGATCTGGTAGCCGCCCCGGCTCAGGCTGTTGTCGGTGACGGCCGGGTCGTGCGCCTGGACGTACGAGCGGGCCAGTTGGACCAGGTAGCCGGTCTGGCCGGTGAATCCCGAACCGGGGGCCCACTTCCTGGGCGTCGGGAAACCCTCGGCGGCGTACCGGGCCCGCTGCTGCGACGTCAGCCTGCCGGTCTCCACCATCCGGTCGAGCACCCAGGACCAGCGGGCCTCGGCCTTCGCCCTGGCCGTGCGGTCGGAGTCCGCGTACTGGAAGAGGCTCGGCTCGTTGACCGCCGCGGCGAGAAAGGCTCCCTGGCTCGCGTCGAGCTTCTCCACCGGGAGGTTGTAGTACATGCGGGCGGCGGCCTGGATGCCGTTGGCCTGGCGGCCGAAGTAGCAGGTGTTCAGGTATCCCTGGAGGATCTGCTGCTTCGACATGCTGGCGCCGATCTTGGACGAGATCAGCAGTTCCTTGAACTTGCGCGAGAGCGTCTGCGACTGGTCCAGGTACGTGTTCTTGACGAACTGCTGGGTGATCGTCGATCCGGACTGCACGGAGTCGCCCTCGGCCATGTGCAGGACGGCGCGGGCGATGCCCTGCGGGTCGATGCCCGGGTCGGTGTAGAAGGACGAGTTCTCCGCCGCGATGAAGTCCCACCGCACGTCCTCCGGCACCTGCTCGAGGGTGACGTTCTGCCGGTTGACGCTGCCGTCGGTGGCCAGGACGGTGCCGTCCGACCAGTAGTAGACGTTGTTCTGCAGCAGGGTCCTGGGATTGGGGCCGGGGATGGTGACCGTGGCGTAGGCGTAGCCGACGACCGCTGCCGTGCCGCCGAGGACGCACAGGAAGAGCGACAGCACCTGGAGCACTGACGGCAGCCAGCGGCGCAGGCCCGTCCGGCCCCGGCGCGGGTAGTCGATCCAACGTTTCTGCTGCGGCGCCCTTCTCCTGGCGCGGCCCGGCAGTGCCTCTCGCGGGGCCTGGTCACGACGCGCGGCCCGGCGGCCCGTGCCGCGGTCACCCCCGCCACGCGTGCCGCTGTTGAAGCGCTGCGGCGGCCGGCGCCGGTGTCCGCTCATGGGCTCTGCTCACTCTTTCCCTCAGTAGAACTGCTGTGTCTCGTACGGTCCGGGCTGCCGGAAACCCGGGTGCGGCGGGGGCTGGGGAAGTCCGCCGTACGGCGGAGGCTGCTGAACGGGGGCATACGGCGCAGGCTGCTGGACCGGGGCGTACGGCATCGGCTGCTGGACGGGGGCATACGGCGCAGGCTGCTGAACGGGGGCGTACGGCGGCCGCTGCTGGACAGGGGCGTACGGCGCCGGCTGCGGACCGCTGTGATACGGCGGCCGCTGCGGACCGACGGGGCCCTGCGGAGGGACGGTGTCGCCGGGCGCCTGCGCCCCCGCCGGGGTCTGCAGGCTGCCGTAGCGCTCCATGCGCTGCCATCTCAGCCGGGAGCCCGACACGGCGGTGAAGACGGACTGGATCACCACCAGGTACATCAGCTGCCGGTAGACGAACTGCTGCAACGGCAGGCTCCACAGCGGGCCCGGTCGCTCTCCGTCCAGACGGAACGCGTACAGGCCCATCAAGAGCTGCAGCAGGAGGAAGGCCAGCCACAGCCCGACGATCCGGACCGGATCGAGGAAGAGCAGGCCGTACACGGCGAAGATGTCCACGGCGGGCGCGAGCAGCGGCAGCAGCACCTGGAAGAGCAGCAGATGGACCAGGCCCCGGCGGCCGAGTTTTCCGGCCGCGCCACGTTGCACGAGCGCGCCGCGGTGCTTCCACATCGCCTGCAGGGTGCCGTAGCACCAGCGGTAGCGCTGACGCCACAGGGCGTTCAGCGACGCGGGGGCCTCGGTCCAGGCCCGCGCGCCCTCCTCGTACACCACGCGCCAGCCGGCGCGGCACAGCGCCATGGTGAGGTCGGTGTCCTCGGCGAGGGTGACGTCGCTGACCCCGCCGAGTTCGAGCAGTGCACGGCGGCGGAACGCGCCGACCGCTCCGGGCACCGTCGGCATGCACTCGGCGAGGTCGAACAGCCGGCGGTCGAGGTTGAAGCCGACCACGTACTCGATGTGCTGCCAGCGGCCCAGCAGACCACCACGGTTGGCGACCTTGGCGTTGCCCGAGACGGCGCCCACGCGGGGGTCGGCGAAGGGCTGCACGAGCGTGCGGACGGTGTCGGGTTCGAAGACCGTGTCGCCGTCGACCATGACCACCAGGTCGTAGGTGGCGGCGGCGAGTCCGGTGTTGAGCGCGGCGGGCTTGCCCGCGTTCTGCTGGCGGATCACCCGTACCGGCAGGCGCAGCGACTCCACCAGGTCGGCGGTGCCGTCGGTCGAGCCGTCGTCCACCACGATGATCTCGCCCGGATGGTCCGAGGCGAGCAGTGAGCGCACGGCCGCCTCGATCCCGGCGCTCTCGTTGTACGCGGGGACGATGACGCTGACCGGCTCGGTCACCGGAGGCCCCCAGGACCGGCCCCGGGAGCGCAAACGCCGGTGCCGGCGGGCCGCGACCAGCACGACCGCCGCGCGCAGCACGCTGATCGCTCCGGCCGCGCTCATCAGCACGCCCAGCAGCCACACGGCCAGGTCGCCGCCCTGCAGCACCTTGATGAAGGCCATCCCCTGCAGACGGTCGCCGAGCCCGGCGGGCTGGACGGGTCCGGCCATGCCGACCGCGGCGCCGACCGTGGCGAACCGGAAACCGTGTGCCTTGAGCCGTGGGATCAGGGAGCCGAGCGCGGCGACGGTCTGGGACCGGTCACCGCCGCCGTCGTGCATCAGCAGGATCTGCCCGGCGTGGCCGTGCGGTGTCGCGTTCGCGAGGATGCGGTCCGCACCGGGACGCTGCCAGTCCTCCGCGTCCTGGGTGGAGAGCACCGTGACATAGCCCGCAGCGTCGGCCTGCCGGAGGACGGACCACTCGGCGTCGTCCAGCGCGTCGTTCTTCGAGGAGTACGGCGGCCTCAGCAGTGCGGTGGTGACCCCGGCGGCGCCGGCCACCGCCAGCTGCGTCTCCCGCAGTTCCAGGGAGCGCTGCCATGGGGCGAGGCGGGCCAGGTCGGGATGGGTGAAGGTGTGGATGCCGATCTGGTGACCGTCGGCGACGATCCGGCGGAGCAGCTCCGGGTGGGCCACGACCTGGGTTCCGACGACGAAGAACGTCGCGTGCACATGGTTGCGGCGCAGCACGTCCAGGATGCGCGGGGTCCAAACGGGGTCGGGGCCGTCGTCGAAGGTGAGCGCGACGGTGCGGGCCTGCGCCTTGGCGGTGTGCGCGGAGGTGGCGGCGTTCGCGATCACGGGGCCACCGTGCACCACCTGGGCGGGCACCGTGTCGCTGCGGCCCCGGGCGCCGGTCACGGCGTCCGACGTGATGCCGAACATGTGGTGGGTGTAGCCCTGCAGCAGGAGGGCCGTCGACAGGGTCACCGCCAGCACGCTCAGCAGCAGCCAGTGGGTGCGGGGTGCGACCTCGCGGGTAGGGGTGTGGCCGCGGGGAGGAGCCTCGCGGCGTCGGCGATCGGTCACGTCGGGGCGGGCCTTGGATCACTTCACGGGGTTGTGGGACGAGCCGTTGGCGCGGCCCTTGGAGGTGTGGGCGGGAGCGGGGGTGGTGGTCGGCGACGTGATCGTGGTGGACCGGGCCGTGGCCGCTGGAGCGGTCGCCGCTGTCGGCCGGTCGGTGGGACTGGAGGTCTTCTGCGCCGCGGGGCCGGACTTCTGCCGCGCCGCGGCGGAGCCCCCGCTCCCCGCGGTACGGCCCGTGCCGGGCGGGGAGTCGGGTGCGGTCGCGCGGGGCACGGCCGGATGCGAGGCGTCCGACTGCGGCACGAACGGGGAGCTGATGCTCGGGCCGCCCAGCATCGTGCTGATCAGCAGGGCGACGTAGCCGCCGGCGGGGATCACCAGCAGCCGGGCGGCGCGGAGCACGAGGCGTTGGCGGCGCCCCGAGGAATCGACGAAGACGGGCCGCGCCGGCTCGGGGGGCACCGACTCGGAGCGCACCGACTGAGGAGACGGCACGGTGAGGACGTCACCATGAGGAGTGGCGCTGCCGCCGTACACGTGACCGTGGGGATATACGTGGCCGTGGGCATACGTGTACCCGACGCCGCCGTACGGATCCTGGCCGTACCCTCCGCCGCTGTCGTTCGTCCACTGCACGAGTCGTGTCCCCTGTCCTGGCCGACCGACGAGGTCGTCCACATGGACAGAGCGGACTCGGCCGGAAGTGTTACACCTGGGCCGGCAGCCGCCTCGTCACGGAGGCAGGTGGGGGCGGCCGGAACCCCGTGCAGTGGGTGAGGTTCCGGCCGCCCCGTCCTCTGCGTGCCGCGACCGGGGGGAGTCAGCAGCGCCACGCAGAGGCGTCCGGGGACTGGCGGATCGAGTGCCGGCTTCCGGCCGGGCGATCGCCCCGGGCCGCTCGCGCGGACCCGGTACCCACGCCATGCAGCGCAGGCACGACGCGAAACGTCACCCGGCCGGGACGGTGGCGACGTGAAGACGCGCCTGGGGCCCTGTGACACTTCTGTGAGAGCTGACGCTGGTCTCTATGGGGGACCGTCGACGCGACCGGAGCACGGCGGATGACGAATGCCATGAACCCCGTGCGAACGAGGACAGTTTTGGGCCAGGTACGGCACCCCCGGCGCGTGCAGACGTACGACGCGGAACTGGGAGCGGCAGTCGCGCGGGCCCAGGACGGTGACGAAACCGCTTTCGCGGTCGTCTACCGGATCGTGCAGCCGAGCCTCCTCGGCTATCTGCGCGGGCTCGTCGGCGACGACGCGGAGGACGTGGCGTCCGACGCCTGGCTGGAGATCACCCGTGACCTCGGGCGTTTCAAGGGGGACGGGGCCGGGTTCCGCGGCTGGACGGCGACCATCGCCCGGCACCGGGCACTGGACCATCTGCGCCGCCTGCGCGTACGGCCCCGGGCGGGCGGGACCGAACAGGACGTACTGGACCTGCCCGCCCCGCACAGCACCCCCGACCTGGCCCTGGAGTCCCTCTCCACCGAGCGGGCCCTGGAACTGGTCCGCTCGCTGCCGGGCGACCAGGCCGAGGCCGTGCTCCTGCGGGTCGTGGTCGGCCTGGACGGCCCCGCCGCCGCACGCGTCCTGGGCAAGCGGCCGGGAGCGGTGCGGACCGCCGCCCACCGGGGCCTGAAACGCCTCGCCTGCCAGTTGGGCGTCGGCGGCGAGAACGAATCGAACCCGTCGGACAGGAACGGAAGCAGACATGGGTGAACGGATGAGCGGCGGCGCGGTTCCGGGCCGTCGGCATGTGCACCCTGGCGGCGCCGCGTCGGGTCCGCAGGACGTGCGTGACTCCGCCGCGCTGGAGACGATGCTGGCCGCCGCCCTGTGCGCGGGCGATCTCGACCCCGAGGCCGAGCAGCGGGCCGTGGCCGCCTTCCGGGCCGCCCACGGCACGGCCGCGCACCGGGCGCGCACCCGGCGCCGGGACGACTGGCGGCCGGCCGCGGAGCGGCGTGCCAGGCGCTCTGTGAAGGTGACGTTCGGCGTGGTGTTCGCCAGTCTCACCCTGGGTGGTGTCGCGGTCGCGGCCATCGGTTCGGCCGGCTCGTCCGCTGACGGAGCCGGCGCCGGCCGAGGGACCGTGCACCCGTCGGCGGACGCCCCGGACCGGCCGGGCGGGGAGACCTCGTCGGGCTCCCCCTCCGGCAGGCACCGGCCGGCAGAGGGCCGAGGCCAGGACACCGAAGCCCACTGCAAGGCCTACGAGCAGGTCAAGGACCACGGCAAGGCGCTCGACGCGCGGTCCTGGCAGCGGCTCGTCGCGGCCGCCGGCGGGAAGGACAAGGTCACCGCGTACTGCTCCGAGCAGCTGGCGCGGGCGTCGGCCACGCCGAGCAAACCGGCGGGCAGGGGCAAACCAGGCGCGGGCACCGCGGGCACCGCGGACACCGGCAACGGCAACGGCAACGGCAACGGCACGGCAGGTAAGACCGACGCTTCCGGCAACGGCACGTCCGGCAGCACCCCCGGCGGCACCGGCAGCACGGGCGGCACCGGCAGCACGGGCGGCGGGAAGCACAAGTAGCGGCGAACGGGCCCGGACGAACAAGTCGTCCGGGCCCGCCGGGTGATGCCGAGGTCCGCGTCAGAACAGGCCCTTGTAGCTCTGCCAGCCGGTCGCGATCTTCGTGCGGCTGCCGAAGGAGCCCTTGCCGTTGCCGTTGCTGCGCCACACGGTGCCGGAGCTGTCGCGGGCCACGAGGTCGGCCCTGCCGTCACCGGTGATGTCGCCCACGCCCACGAGGGCGTTGTACGACGAGCCCCAGTCGTTGAAGACCTTCACGCGGCTCTTGAACGCGCCCGTGCCGGTGCCGTCGTAGCGCCACAGTTCGTTCGACTTGTCCTGCGCCAGCAGATCGCCGTGGCCGTCGCCGTTCAGGTCGCCGGCGCCCACGATCTTCTTGTAGCCCGTCCACGCGGACGCGATCTTCACCCGCGCCGAGAGCTTGCCCGTGCTCGTCGCCTTGAAGAGGTAGACGTTCCCGGTGGAGGACTGGCGGGCGACGAGGTCCGCGCGGCCGTCACCGCTGATGTCTCCCGGTGAGGTCAGCACGTCGTACTGGTTCCAGTCCGTGCCCAGCGACGTGTACGCGGTCGACGGGGTCGGGGCCGAGCCGCAGGCGGGCCGGTAGGCGCGCAGCGTGCCGCTGCTGAGGCGCACGAGCACGTCGTTGCACCGGTCTCCGTTCAGGTCGCCGAAGGGCACCGCCTTCACCGTCGTCGGCCACCCGGAACCGGTCCGCTTGCCGGTGAAGGTGCCGGTGCCGGAGCCGTACTGGTACGTCAGCCCGCCCGAGCCGCCCAGCGTCAGCAGTTCGCCGAAGCCGTCCGAGCCGACGAAGTCCCGCCGGACCGCGGCGGCGCCGGTGACCTTGACCGTGCCGGTCTTCGTCAGCGCCGGGCCCTGGCCGTCGGCCGGGGTGGCCGTCAGGGTCCAGGTGTAGGCGCCGTTGGGGACGAGCTTGCCGGCCGCGTCCTTGCCGTTCCACGACGCCTGGACCAGGCCCCGGGCCGTACCGCCGGACAGGGTGCGCGCGGTCGTGCCGGTGGCCTTGTTCCTGATCACGAGCTGCCAGGCGGCCGGCTTCGAGAGCCACCACCTGGGGCTCCACGGCGCGGCGCCGCCCTTCACGTCGGCCGACCCGGCGACGGCCGAGTCGAGCTGGGTGAGCGAGGAGACGGGAACGCCGCTGGACACGACGTGGGTGTCGCCCTTGGCGTCGACGTAGGCGATCAGGCCGGTGTACGGGTCCACGTCCCAGGGCTTCCAGGACTCGGCGGACCCCACCGTGTGCGAGACGGCGGTGCCGGTGCGGACGTCGGTCACCTTCAGGGTGCCGTCCGTGTTGGTGACGACGAATCCGTCACCGAGTTCCGCCTTCCCCCACTCTCCCTGGGTGAGGGTCAACTTGGTCTTCGTGACGGTGTCGTAGACGCCCTGTCCCTCGGCCCTGCCCACGCACGACCACAGCAGCCAGCGCCCCACGGCCTGCAGGTTCTCCAGCAGGCAGCCGGATCCGAACCACACCGGGTCGCCCCGCTCGCCGGTGCGGACGTCGACCGGCACGACGCCGTCGTTGCCGTCGCGCACCCACAGGGTGGTGCCCCACATCGTTCTGCCGCCCGCGATCAGCACCGTGCCGCCCGTGTCGAGGTCGACCACCCGCGTCTCCGACGCGGCTTCGTCGGTGGACTCGGTGGGCATGACGACGTGGCGGCCCTTGGCGTCGAACACGCGGACGTAGTTGTGCTTCGCGTCGACGGGCGTGCCGGGCAGCGAGCCCGTCGGCTGCACGACCCGGGGAACGGTGTCGCCGCCCGAGGACCACAGGTTCCAGACCACCGTACGGCCGTCCCCGGTGCTCACCAGGTTGGGGTCGACGGTGCCGGTGACGGCGCCGTGGGAGGTGCGGGAGCCGAGCGTGAGGCCGTCACCGGTCGCGTCGACCGGTCGGCTGTACAGGTACGTACGGCCCTGCTCCAGGTCCTTCTGCAGCATGGTCAGCCGGCCGCCCATGAGGGTGAGGTCCTGCACGGGGTCGGTCGTGGGCTTCAGTTCCGCGGCGGCGACCCGCTGGACCACGGGGGTGCCGTCGGCGCCCGCCCGGACCAGGTTCACTCCCCAGTCGGCGGTGTCGGGCCCGCTGCCGGGTACCAGGATCCCGCCGTCGGGGGTGGGGACGGCGAGTTCCAGGCTCTCCGACCGGGCCAGCACGGTCCCCGTCGTTGAGCCGTCGAAGGCGACCGCGTCGACCCGCCAGACGGGCAGGCTGCCGTCCATGGCGCCCAGGGAGGAGTCGTAGCGTGAGACCAGGAGCTTGTCGCCGACCATGCCCAGCAGGTGCGTGCTCGGGTCGTTGACCAGGCGCACGGTGCGGACGACGGTGGTCAGGTCGTCCCGGGAGTACACGGAAACGGTGTCGGAGCCGTCCCACGACAGCAGGTGGGTGGCGGTGAGGACCACCTGAGCGTTGCTGCTGACGTTCGGGTTGAACGGCATTTCGACCAGCCGGCCCTCGTCGGCGTCGAGCCAGGCTCGCGTGACCGTCGTGCTGTCCCGGTAATGGACCAGCATGCCGTGGGCATCGGCGACGGGCGAATTACCGCCGTTCAGCAGGGTGATGCCGGCCGGGACTCCCGCCACGGTGCGGTCGCGCACCGTGCCGTCGTCCTGCACGTCGAGGAGGTGCCACCCCAGGTCGTCGCCCGACCAGGCGGTCGTCACGACGGTCCGCCCGAGCGTCCCCACGTAGGTGTGACCCGTCGGCAACGGGAGCGGCACGGTCGTCCCGCCGGCCCCCATGTCCCGCAGTGACACGGTCCGCGTGCCGTCGTCGTAGCGGGCGACGACGTCCGAACCGGCGCCGAAGTCCGGCATTCCCCACACCTCGGTGGCCGAGGCGTCCACCACCGTGTCCTCACCGGTGTAGGTGGTCCACAGATGGCCGCGTCCGGGTTCGTACCGCAGGAACCCCGACGTGCCCGCGCTCAGCAGGGCGGTCCTGGGCAGCAGGGACGTCTCGGCCGGTACGACCACCTCCGCGGCGTCGGTCGCGTGCGCGTCGAAGGCCAGCGGCCCAAGACCCATGGCCAGCGCGAGCGAGGTGGCGGCGGCGATGCCGCCACGTATGAGGGCACGTCTGCCCACTCGGTTCCTCCACAGGAGACGGGGAGCGAGGAACGTCGGGCGACGGACCGATACGGCAGGGGCCGACAAGTCGTTGAGGCACGAACAACTCGCACAAGTGGCCGGATCGTAGCAAAGGCCTGGCAAAGGAAAGGGCGAGGGTGCCCCAAGGGAGAAGGCGTGCTCCGGGCGGGCTTCAGGTCAGCGTCTTGCGCATCACCTCGATGAGCTGGTCCCGCTGCTCGTTGAAGGCGAGGCGCGCCTGGTCCACGGCCTGCGTGTGGTCGGCCAGGCCCTGACCGACGGCGTGGTGGTAGTCGCGCAGGCGGTCCACGAGGACGTTCGCCTGTTCCATGACGGCCGGTTCCGCGATGAGGGAGAGTTCCAGCCGCCGGGACAGCACCCTGCTGTCCCGCAGGACGGTCCCTGCGCGGGTCGACGCCGACGCATCGGTGTCATGGCCGCGCGCGATGTTGATGAGGGTCTCGCTCGCTTCCGCGGTGGCGGCGAGAAACGACGTGTACACCGCGCGTCGGTCGCCTCTCCTGCGCTGGTCGCTCTCCCGTCTCCAGCGCTCCCGGTCCAGGACGAACGTCGCCGCCAGACCGACCAGCGCACCCAGTGCCGTACTCGCGAGGCTGATCCATTCCATCCCCATACGCTGCTCCACCGGTGCGCCTTCCAACCCCCAGTTTTTCATGGGGAGTTGGAAGGCGCGGCGGAGTCGTGAGGAAGAGCGCGAGCAGGTCGGGATCCCGGCAGCAGCGGGTTGCTACTGGTAGGAGTAACCGAGCACCGTGATGTCCTTGACGGAGTCGGTGGTGAGGCCGCCGGCGGCCTGGGTCCACCAGGGGTCAAGGCCCGCGTCCGCGCCGGTCACGTTGGGGCCGCCGGTGTGCGTCAGCTGCCACTGGTCCCAGATGCGGTCCACGTTGGCGTGCAGCAGGAAGAAGATCGGGTCGTTCGACGCGGTCATGGGCTGACTGAGCGTGCCGCGGCACCAGTTGTGCACGTTGTTGTGGGCGGCCACTTCCAGGCCGTTGGGCTGGACGCCCGTCATCACCCTGCCGAACGTGAAGGCCGTGAACGTGGGGCGGGTCAGCAGCCCGTCGATGGTCGCCTGGGTCGGCAGACCGCTCGTGGCGGGAGTCGGCCGGGTGACACCGCTGGGCTTCCACACCCAGTCGGGGCGGGCGTGGTCGTTGGTGTAGTCCCAGTAGGGGATCGTGAGCGCGGGATCGACCGTGCGGAGCAGCTCCTCGAACTTGAGGCAGTACGCGCGGTGCCAGGGCAGGAAGCGCTGGGTGGCCTCCGGTCCCATCCCCTGCATGGTGTGGTGCCGGTGGCTCATGTCCTGGTGGTCGGCCACGAGCTGCTTGTACGCCGGCGTGGTCGCGAGCTGACGCAGCACCTCGTTGTACCGGTCCCGCTCGGCGGTGCTCAGCTGCCGGTGGTCCTTGCGCACCCGCTGCGAGGCCCGTACGAGTCTGGTCACCAGGGAGCGCAGCTGCTCCGCCTCCATCGGTGCGGTCATCGGCGCGGCGGTCCCGGTGGGCATGTGCCACGCGGCTTCGCCGAGACCGGCCCCGGCGAGGTGAGCGGCGGAGGCGGCCGCGACCGGGCCGGGCGCCGCCATGCCCGGCTGGGCGTGCCCGTCCGCCATCATCCGGTTCAGCCGCAGGCCGATCTCCTCGCTGTCGATGAGCTGGGCGGGCGCCCACTCCGAGGCGATCTCCAGGGCGTCCTCGGCGGTGGGGAACCCCTTGGTCGCCGTCTTCGCTGCTGTCTTCCTGGGACTCATACGCGGCTCACTCCTCATTCCTGTCCGCCCACACCCCTTCCGGCCGGGCCACGCCACCCACTCTGGGAGGAGCCGCTCCGGGCGGCGACCGCGACGGTCCGAACGGATGAGCGGGAGATCAGGGCGGGAGATCCGGGCGGGAGATCCGGTCCGAGGAGCCTGCCCCTTCCCCGGCGGGCAGGGGCAGGGAGGCCGGCGCCCGCCTACGCGGCGAAGCGCTCCGCGAGGGCCTTCGCCTTGACGGCCGCGTCCTGGAGGGCGCGGTCACGGGAGGCCTCGAAGAGCGGGATCAGCTCGGACATCGCCGGGTTCTGCGGGGCCATGGTCAGCTCAGGGACGATGAAGTCGAGCTCCAGCCCGAGCGCGTCGCCGAGGACCGCCGTCAGGTAGTTCTGGACGTACTCGTACGGCTCGCGCGGGGTGCCCGGCGCGTAGGAGCCGCCGCGGCTGGCCACGACGGTGACGGGCGTGCCCTTGGCGGAGGGAGCCTCGCCCGCGGTGCGGCCGAACAGGATCACGTTGTCCAGCCAGGCCTTGAGGGTCGAGGGGATCGAGTAGTTGTACATCGGCGCGCCGATCAGCACCGCGTCCGCCTGCTCCAGCTCCTCGATCAGCTTCACGCGGTCGGCGAAGGCGGCCGCCTGCTCGGGGGTGTGGGCGGCGGCGTCGACGAAGCCGGCGGTGTGGGCGTGGGCGTCGATGTGCGGGACGGGGTTCACGGCCAGGTCCCGGTAGACCACCGTGCCGCCCGGGTGCTGCTCCTCCCAGGTCCTGCGGAAGGCGTCGGTCACGGCACGGGAGGCGGATGCCTCGCCCGGGAAGAGGGAGGAGTCGATGTGAAGCAGCGTGGCCATGGGGTCTCCAAAGGGGACGAGCCCGCGGCAAGCGGGCCTGAGGTTTCATACGCAGCTATGTCTAACACAGGTACTTACTTTTTTTCATCCCCAAACGGTCGGGTAGTACCCTGGCCCCATGGCGGCGGAGCAGACGCATGGCGCGGCACAGTGCAGGCGGGTGGACGACGGCATCACCCGCGTCTTCCAGGTGCTCGGAAAGCGCTGGAACGGCCCGATCCTGTCCGTCCTGCAAGGGCGGCAGACGCACTTCGCCGACCTGCGCCGGGCCATCCCCGGCATCAGCGAGCGCATGCTCTCCGACCGGCTCGCCGAACTCGGCGGGGCGGGCCTCGTGATCCGCGAGGTCGACGAGGGACCCCCGCTGCGAGTCTCCTACCGGCTGACCGAGGCGGGCGCCGCACTGGAACCCGCGCTCAGGGAACTCGGCGCGTGGGCCATGAAGCACCTGCCGGATGCTCCGCCCTGCACGGAGAACGCCTAGCGAGCGAGCAACGGCCGGCGAACGGGCAACGGCTGACGAACGGGCACAGAGCGGGCCCACCGGGTTCCCCAGCCCGGGTGAAACGGCCGGGAGTTCCGGGCCGCCGGGCTCGGTGCCGTCCTCGTGGGCGGCATAGTGACGGCGTCTCAGTTCCTCTCAGTTCCTCTCAGTTCCGGACCCGCAGGAGGACCCGCATGCTCGGCACCGACTTCCGCGCCGGGTCGCCCGTCTGGATCGATCTCGGCAGCCCCGACACGGACGCGGCCGCCGCCTTCTACGGCGCCGTCTTCGGCTGGCAGCACCTGTCGCTGGGGCCCGAGGCGGGCGGGTACGGGTTCTTCCAGCAGGACGGCAGAACGGTCGCCGCTCTCGGGCCGCTGACCGAGGAGGGCACCCCGTCGGCCTGGACGACGTACTTCCGCAGCGACGACATCAAGACCACCGCCGGTGCCGTGACCGCCGGCGGCGGCGGTGTGCGCGTTCCGCCCATCAACGTGGGCGAGGGCCGGCTGGCCCAGTTCACCGACCCGCAGGGCGCGCGGTTCGCCGTCCTGGAGTCAGCGATGGGCCTGGAACGGACGTCGGGTGACAACACACTGGTGTGGGTGGAGCTGCACGTCCCCGACCCGGAAGCGGCCATCCGCTTCTACCAGGGGCTGTTCGGCTGGCGCTCCCAGGAGATGCGGGCGCCCGGCATGACCTACCGGGTCCTGAGCATCGCGGAAGGCGACCAACAGGAGGGATCCTTCGGCGGCGTGGCTCCGCTCCAGGGGGAGCAGGAGACGGCGCGCTGGATGCCGTACTTCGCCGTGGCCGACGCGGATGTCGTCGTCACGGCCGTGCAGGGGAACGGCGGGGCGGTGCTCATGCCGGCTGCTGACGTGCCGGACGTCGGGCGCATCGCCTGGCTCGCGGACCCGGACCAGGCCGTGTTCGCCGTACTGAAGCCGAACCCTCGCCAGAACTGAGTTCTCACCAGCCTTTCGACGCGCTTCTGCCCGGTGCGATCCGTTCGCGGGCCGCCCGGTACGGCGGCTCGGGCTCCGCACCCTCTTCTGTCCGGACTCCCAGCCAGGTGAGGAAGGCGAGGAAGAAGACTCCCTCGACGAGCAGAGAGAGCGGGCCGTAGGGGGCCTCCCAACCGGCTTCGTAGTAGCCGTTCGGCAGGCCGACGGTGCGCGACAACAGGAAACCGACGATCATGCCGAAGCTGACGAGCGCCCCGGTCACCCAGGCGACCACGGGGCGCCGCACCGTGACGAGCGCGACCGCCACGACCAGCATGACGGCGCTGCCCACGGCGAAGAGGACGCCTATGTAGAACATTTCCTCAAGGTGATCAGGAATGAGCAGAGTGTGCAGCACCGCGTTTCCGACAGCACAACACGCTCCCAGCCCCCTCAGAGTGACTTCGGTGGCATTGGAGGTCATCATGACTCCAGCTGTTCATTTCGCAGTGTTTCGTCAGATTGATCCCTCTGCCGTCTATACGGCTGACACCGCTCGGGAGATTGCGCCCGGCCCACCGTTCCTCACCTGTCGGAACGTCAGGAACGGGTGACGAACTTGATCGGGTACGGGAAGCTCTCCTGCTGCCAGAACACACAGGGGTCACAGCCGTCCCACGGATACCTCCTGGACCCCTGGACCCCTGGACCCCTGGTACACCAGGCGCACATACAGGTCCAAACATCACAGCGGCCCCTGCTCGCCTGCTGGGCGAGTCGGCGATCTCCGCCTGGCACCCTGGTACACGGCTGTACTGGCTGGGCCACGACGTCATGGAGTGCACGAGCCCGACGGGCTGCCTCGGGAACCACGACGAGAAAGTGGCGCTCGTGAACGCGGCCCTGGTCCCCTTCGGCGCCCCCTTGGGCGGGGCCGCCGCCCTCACCGGCTTCGCGGGAGCGCTCCTCGGCCGCCGGTCCGGCGTCTGGGCAGCGACCGGCACCCTCCTCGGCACCCTGGTGACATGGGCCGCCACCGTCGACTGGCTGTGCGTCAGCTTCCAGAAGGCGAGCTTCGACTTCTGAGCCGGCTTTCCCCACCCGAGTACGGGACTTCGGCTCCCGACACCACGTCTTGGCCTGCCGCGTTCTCGGTGGCGGCGATCGTCCGGCGCAGAAGGCGTCGCGCGGTGTCCAGATCGGCGGCGCGCTGGTCGAGGACGTCCAGCTGGGTGCGGAGGGTGGTGAGGACGCCGGGACAGGGGCGCAGGGTCGCGTCGTCGAAGGTGCAGGGCAGGACCTGGCGGATGATGCGGGTGGGCAAGCCGACGGCCAGCAGCGCGCGAATGCGCCGCACTGTCTCCACCGTCCGTTCGTCGTACTCGCGATAGCCGTTGGCGCGGCGCTCCGAGCTGATCAGCTCCATGCGCTCGTAGTAGCGCAGCCGGCGCTCACTGACTCCGGCACGACGCGACAGCTCCCCGATCAACACCGGTCGGTTCCCTCCGACTTGACCTTCCCACAGTGTCAGGGAGCAACAGTGCGCTGGTCGGCCACATTCCGGGCCGATCACCAAGGAGGGAGTAAGTCATTGATCATCGATGCGCACAGCCACGTCCACGACCCCGTCGAGGCACACGTCGGACTGCTGGACGAGGCCGGCGTGGACCGCGCCGTACTCTTCGCCACCCGCCCACACCCCGAGCGGGCCGATGACCTCGCCTCGCTGCGCCGGGAGATGGCGATCCTGGACGAGGCCATCGGGGGTCGCTCCGGCACCGTCGAGGGGTACCGCGGAGCGTGGGCGGAGCTGGACGCCGCGCTCGCCGCACACCCGCAGCGGTTCATCGGTTTCCTGTCCGTGCCGCTGGACCTGGAGCCGGAGCAGACCGCCGCGATCGTGGAACGCGAGGTCGTCGGGCGTGGGCTGCGCGGAATCGGCGAGCTGACACCGCCGCCGGGACGGGCAGAGGTGATCGAACCGGTGCTCCGAGCGGCGGCCGATCACGGGGGACTGCCCGTGGTCGTACACGGATTCGCTCCGACCACGGCGGACGACCTGACGAAGATGTCGGCGCTAGCCGTCAGGTATCCGACGGTTCCGTTGGTGGTCAGCCAGCTCGGCGGGCTGAACTGGATGCAGGCCGTCGAGTTGGTGAGGGACACCCCGAGCATGTACCTGGAGCTGTCCACGGCCAACATCGTCTTCGCGGTCCGGCTGGCCATCAAGGAGATTCCGGACCGGACCCTGTTCGGATCGGACGCGCCGTACGGCGACCCGGTCCTCACTCGGGCGATGGTGGAGCGGGTCACCAGCCCTGGAGAGGTACGCGACCGGGTGCTCGGCGGGACGATCGCCGAGTTGGTCGGGCTCGGCTGAGGCAGGCCCAACCTCCCCCGGTGCCCGACGGATTGGACGCTTCAGTTGGGGAATTCGCCAACTGAGGTGCACCGACATCGCCTTTGGACTTGTAGAGACAACCAGGTACTGTGCAATGCATGGAACCTGACGTCGCAGGTAAGCCCACCGCGGGCAAGGCGGAGAGCCAGCTCCGCAAGGGGGTGCTGGAGTACTGCGTGCTGGCTCTCCTGCGGGACCGCCCGCGTTACGGCGTGGAGCTGCTCGAATCCCTCGGCGCGGTGAACGTCATGGTCACCAGCCAGGGGACCATCTACCCCCTGCTGTCCCGGCTGCGCCGTGAGGGACTGGTGGAGACCCGATGGCAGGAGTCCCCCAGCGGGCCGCCCCGGCGCTATTACGAGCTGACGCCATCGGGGCAAACGGCGCTGAAGGAGTTCACCGCCATCTGGCCGCACTTCCGTGACGCGGTCGACCACTTCATCACCGACTGACGGGGAGACCACCATGACGATCACCAGGCATCCGCTGGTGCGCAGCTACCTGTCCGCCGTGGGGCGGGAGACGGCCGGGCTCAGCCCGGAACGCCAAAACGAACTGCTGGCCGACCTGGAGGAGCACATCGCCGTGGCGCTCGCGGAAGAGCCCGCGACCGGTGACGACGAGATCCGCGCCGTGCTCGCGCGCCTCGGCGACCCGCGCACGATCGCGGCGACCGCGCTCGGAGAGGAGCTCCCCGCTCCGCAGGCGAGCCAGGGGCGTAGCCTCGCCGTCGTTGGACTGCTGGCGGTGACCGGCCCCCTGACGGCCTTCGCACCCCCGCTGGGCATCGCCTTGATCGGTGCGATCTGGTGGCTGTGGACCACGCCTCAGTGGCGTAACCACGACAAGGCGATCGGGACGGCGGCCGCCCTCGTGCCGCTGCTGTTCCTGGTGGCGCAGTGGGTGATTCCCGCGGGCGCGCTGGGCCTCGGCCTCGGAGCGTTGTTCGTCCCGTTCACCCTGGCCGTCCTGGCCCTCCCGGCTGCCGCCGGCGTCCACCTGCTGCGGTCCGCACAGCGCCCGACATGACAGGCGCTCGCCGATGACGCAGTCGGCATCCTGAAACAGCCGGACCGCCATCAACCGAGGCCGCCCGACCGGGCGCTCGAGGAATCCCCCCACCAGCAAGAGGAACAGACGATGCAGGCACAGCTCGCACACCAGATAGCCCTTGCCCCCACGGGCACCATCGTGATCGGCTGCGCAGGAGCTGCCGCGGTCGTCGGCGTTCTCGCGCTGTACTTCGGCGCTCTGCTCAGCATCGTCAGGTCCGACCTCACCGGTGGGATGAAGCTGGTCTGGGTCGTCTTCGCCCTGATGACCCCCTTCCTCGGGTGTCTGCTCTGGTTCCTCGTCGGCCGCCGCGATGCCCAGCACCGGCCAGGCATCGCCTGATTCCAAGAAAGGCCCCGTTCGGTGGCCTGATTACGCATGCCCGCCGTGCAGTTCGTGTGCGAGACGGGTGCACCACTCAAGCGGCTCATAGGAAAGGCGGAGGCATGGCCAAACCTGTTCGCGCGGCTCTCGGGGGCGTGTGGATCAAGTGCAATTTCTGTCAGGGTGACCTGTTCAGGGACCGTGAGGTAAAGCTCAACAGCTCCGGAATGGAATTCATGAGCTTGGGTTGGGCGAACGAGTCGGCAACCGGCCTGATCTGCTGGAACTGCGGCTATGTGCATCTGTTCGTGAACAGGGACCTCGAACTGTACAAACAGAAGAGGGGCTGAGTTCTGGCGGGCCGGTCATGTGCACAGCCAGAGGCGAACGGATGCGACGGTCACGGCGCCGCGAAAGACGTACGCCCTCTTGTCGACCCTAGGCGACCGGCTCACCGGCACACCCCGGGCCCAGCCCGCACCCGCCACTTCGCAGCCCTCGGCCCCTCCGAGCCACCCCGGCGGGGCAGTAGTGCGAGGAAGCGGGAGGCGGCCGGGCCGCAGACCCCCGTACGGCGGCCCGGCCACCGGTCTTCAGTTCCGGGCGGCGCCGTTCAGCGCCGTCAGCGGGGTGTCCGCGAGGCCCAGCTCACCGACCCGGTCGAGCAGTTGCCGGAACTGTCCCGCCTCCGGCCCACCGGACTTCATCCGCTTCATCAGCAGCGCCGACACCGTCAGGTTCTGCACGTCCGCCGTGCCGAGCGAGCCGAGGGCTTCCACGGCTACGTCCTTGTGCGTCAGACGATGAAAGACGGACGAGCCCCTGGTTCGGTGCCGGACACCTGCCGGTGTCCGGCACCGAACCATCCATAGTGCTCCCCCGTGCCGTGATGGTGCACGAGGGGCGCGCGCCCGCGCATTGCCGGTTCCCGGCAGCGTTCCATAATGTCTCGATGCCGGAGAGGCGCTAAGGAACCGTCACCGGCACGTCAAGACAACGGGGGACGGGACGGCGTGACGGAGCAGCATTCGATACCCGAGCACTATCTGGACGGCTACGCCGGCACGCTGGCCGAGGTCGCGGCCACCGGCCGCCGGCTGACCCGGGAGGAACTGGCCGCGCGCCGCGCCCTGGGCGAGCAGGCCGCCGAGTCCGGCCACGGGCTGCGCGCCCTGGTCGTCGCCCACCTGGCCGCCGCCCGCGCCGCCTGGCCCCGCACGCCCGGCTCGGCCGACAGCACGCTGGCCGCCGTGCAGCAGGCGGTCGACGCCTTCGCCGAGGGCTACGAACGCGCCCAGCGGCTCGCCGTGCGCCGCGAGGAGGCCGCGCGCCGGGAGTTCATCGACGACCTGCTCTACGGCCGCAGCGACCTGGGCCGCCTCGCCGAGCGCGCCGAACGGTTCGGCCTGCGGATGTCCCGCGCCCACGCGGTCGCCGTCGCCGAGGGCCCGGTGCCGTACGCCGAGGGCGATCCGGTGACCCGGCAGGTGGAACGGGCGGTCCTGACCCGCTTCGACGCCCGCAGCATCCTGCTCACCACCAAGAACGGCCGGCTGCTGTGCGTCGCGCCCGGCGACGAGGACGACGTCCTCACCCACTTCGCCAAGCAGGTGTACGCGGCGGCCGAGGGCTGCCGGGTCGCGGTCGGCCGCGCGCAGCACGGTCCCGGCGGGGTCGTGCAGTCGTACGAAGAGGCCCTCGCCACACTGGAGATGGCCGGGCGGCTCGACCTGAACGAACCGCTGCTGCGCGCCGCCGACCTGCTGGTGTACCCGGTGCTCGCCCGCGACCGGCAGGCGATGGCCGACCTGGTCTCGCACACCCTCGGTCCGCTCACGGCGGCCCGCGGCGGGCCACAGCCCCTGCTGGACACACTCACCGCGTACTTCGACTCCGGCTGCGTGGCCGCCGAGGCCGCCCGCCGGCTGTCGCTCAGCGTGCGCGCCCTGACCTACCGCCTGGAGCGCATCCACAAGCTGACCGGCACCGACCCGGCCGACCCGGCCCACCGCTACCCGCTGCAGACGGCGGTGATCGGCGCCCGCCTGCTGGACTGGCCCGCGAAGCCGCTCTGAGCAGTCCTTGCAGAGCAGTCCTTACGAAGGAGTGACGTACCGCCCGTCGCACCCGGTCGCGGGCGGGTCGCGGACCTAGCGTGACCGTATGCGTGTACTGGTCACCGGCGGTGCCGGGTTCATCGGGTCCCATGTCGTCGACGCGCTGCGGGCGCGCGGGCACGAGCCGGTCGTCTACGACGTCCGGGACGATCCGGCCGCCGACGTGCGCAACCCTGCGGCCGTCGCCCGCGCCCTGTCCGGCGTGGACGCGGTCTGCCACCAGGCGGCCATGGTGGGCCTCGGCAACGGCGTCGCGGACGCGGCCGAGTACGTCTCCCGCAACGACCTGGGCACCGCCGTCCTGCTCGCCGCGATGGCCGAGGCGGGCGTACGTCGACTCGTCCTGGCCGGGTCGATGGTGGTCTACGGCGAGGGCCGCTACGACTGCCCCGTGCACGGTGTCGTACGCCCCGGCCCCCGCACCGCCGCCGACCTGACCGCGGGCCGCTTCGACCCGCCCTGCCCCCACTGCGGCGCGCAGCTGTCCCCCGGCCTGGTCACCGAGGACGCCCCACCCGACCCGCGCAACGTGTACGCGGCCACCAAGCTCGCCCAGGAACACCTGTCCGCCGCCTGGGCCCGCTGCACGGACGGCACGGCGATCTCCCTCCGCTACCACAACGTCTACGGCCCCCGCATGCCCCGGAACACCCCGTACGCCGGGGTCGCCTCCTTCTTCCGCTCGGCCCTGGAACGCGGCGAGCCCCCGCGCGTGTTCGAGGACGGCCGCCAGCGCCGGGACTTCGTGCACGTCCGGGACGTGGCCGCCGCCAACGTCACCGCACTGGAGTCCGAGCCGCGCCCCGGAACACTCACCGCGTACAACACCGGCAGCGGCGCCCCCCACACGGTCGGCGACCTGGCCCACGCCCTGTCCACCGCCTGCGCCGGCCCCGACCCCCTGATCACCGGCGAGTACCGGCTGGGCGACGTACGCCACATCACGGCGGACTCGTCCCGCCTGCGAGCGGAACTGGGCTGGAAGCCGGAGGTGACCTTCGAGGAGGGGATGCGGGAGTTCGCGCGGGCGCGGTGAGCCGTCACGGCACGGTCGGCCAGTCCAGAACGGTCAGCTCAGGCCACTGCTGCCGCCAGCGGGCCGACTTGCTCTTGTAGATGTCCCGCGGAGCGAGCACCGGATTGGGCCGTACAACAAGGTTGAACACGTCGGAGAGCCCGGCCTGGTCGCTCCTGGCCGCGACCGAACGGCACACCGGCGAGTCACTCATCGGCTCACCCTTGTTCGAGTCGGCACTGACCGCGGCACGCATGGCCGAGCCCTACCCCGAACTGCTCGCGGCGAGTTCGCATCTGCTGGCGATCGGCCGCCGACCGGGGTGACTCCCGTCGACGTCCACAGCCTGTGGACGGGGAGCCCGGGTCACCACCCGGTCGGCAGCAAGTGAGTCAACCGCCCCAACAACCCCAAGAATTAACCGAACTCCCGTACAACCCTGGCCTTTCGCTGACGGTCTCCCCATCGCGCCGCCGGGCGCCCGGGATCCGCCCCGACCGTGGGAGACAACACCTTGCGCAAGCGCACCTGCCTGCTGACCGCCACCCTGCTCGCCTCCGGCCTGACCCCGGTGGCCCTGGCCGCCCCCGCCTCGGCCGCCCCCTCCGGGCTCCAGGGCGACTTCAACGGGGACGGCTACCGGGACACGGCCGTCGCCGCCCCGTTCGCCGCCGTCGGCGGCAAGGCCCAGGCCGGCCAGGTCGCCGTGGTCTACGGCACGGCGAGCGGGCTGAACCCGGCCAAGCACCAGCTGATCAGCCAGAACACCGCCGGCATTCCCGGCGACGCGGAGAAGTACGACCAGTTCGGCGACCAGATCGCCACCGCCGACCTCAACCGCGATGGCTACAGCGACCTCGTCGTCGGGGCACAGCACGAGAATGCCGGCAGCGCCCAGGAAGCGGGCACGGTCGTCATCGTCTGGGGCTCCAGGAGCGGCCTGTCCGGCGGTACGACGGTGAAGAACCCGCAGACTCTGTACGGCAGTTACTTCGGGCTGAGCATCGCGGCGGCCGACTTCACCGGCGACGGCAAGCCCGACCTGGCGATCTCCGCGCAGAGCGACACCCAGAACCCCAGCAGCTGGCGGGTCCGGCTGATCCGGGGCCCGTTCACCAAGTCCGGCTCGGCGGGCCGGGTCTCCTCCTACTCCCCTGGCATCGACAGGCCGGCCCTCACCGCCGGCCGGGTGAGCGGCGACACCAAGGCCGACCTGGTCGTCACCGGGCAGAAGCCGAACGGCGACCACCTCGCCACGGCCGTCTACTACAAGGGCACCGCCGACGGCATCAGCAAGGCGGCGAGCCTGCGCACCGCCGAGACGGCCGCGATCGGCGACCTGAACAAGGACGGCTTCGGCGACATCGTCCTCGGCAACCCGGAGGACCCGGCCACCGACCCCTCGGCCTCCACCGGCGGCAAGATCCACGTCATCTACGGCACCTCGTCCGGCCCGAGCGCCACCCGCCGGGTCTCGCTCACGCAGAACACCTCGGGCGTCCCGGACTCCTCGGAAGAGGTCGACCGCTTCGGCCAGGCGCTGGCGATCGGCGACTTCGACAAGGACGGCTACGGGGACCTGGCGGTCGGCGCGCCGGGCGAGACCTTCGGGGACGACTCCGACTACCGCTCCTCCGCCGGAGCGATCACCCTGCTCCGGGGCTCGGCCTCCGGCCTCAGCACGACCCGCCCGGTGTTCCTCACGCAGGACAGCCCCGGTGTGCCGGGCACGCTGGAGGCGGGCGACAACTTCGGCGACACCCTCCTCGCCTCCGACGTGAACCGTGACGGCCACGCCGACCTGACGGCCGCCGCCGTCGGCGAGAACGACCCCGAGGGCGCGGTCTGGTTCCTGCCCGGTGCCTCGTCCACGCTCTACTCGACGACCGCGTCCACGACCTTCGGTCCGACCGCGCTGGACATGCCGGCCCGCACGTACACCGACTTCGGGGCCGACTTCGCAGGCTAGGTGTCGTCTACGCCTTCGCCGCCGGCAACGTCACCTCGAAGCGGCAGCCGCCCGGGATGTTGCGGACGGTCGTGCGCCCCTGGTGCGCCTCGACGATGCCCCGGACGATCGCCAGGCCGAGCCCCGCTCCCGCCGGCGGTGTGCGCGCGTCCGTGCCGCGCCAGCCGGTGTCGAAGACGCGGGGCAGGTCCTCCTCGGGGATGCCGCCGCAGCCGTCCGTCACCGACAGCACCACGCCGTCGGGGGCACGCTCGGCGGCGATCGCGACCGTGCCGTCGGCAGGGGTGCGGCGGATGGCGTTCACCAGCAGGTTGGCGAGGACCCGGCTCATCTCCTTGCCGTCCACCTCCACCGGCAGCGGCTCCACCCCGTCGCCCACGAGCCGTACGCCGTACTCGCGGGCGAGCGGGCCGACCCCCGCGAGGGCGTCGCCGACCAGGTCGTACAGCGAGATCCGGGCCGGGCTCAGGGGCAGCGTGCCGGCGTGGATGCGGGAGAGTTCGAAGAGGTCGCCGACCATGTCGTTGAGGCGTTCCACCTCGGTGCGGATCTGCTTGAGATAGCGGTCGGGGTCGGCGGCCACCCCGTCCTCCAGGGCCTCCGACATGGCGCGCAGCCCGGCGAGCGGGGTGCGCAGATCGTGCGAGATCCACGCGACGAGTTCCCGCCGGGAGGTCTCCAGGGCCCGCTCGCGTTCCCGGGACGCGGCGAGCCGGGCGCTGGTGGCGGCCAACTCGCGGCTGAGCGCGTCCAGTTCGGCGGTGGCCGGGACCTCGGGCGCGGCGAAGGCGCCGCCGTCACCGAAGTTCCGTGCGGCGTCGGCGAGTTCGCGGCTGCGGGCGACGACCCAGCGGCCCAGCAGCAGTGCGGTGACCAGGGAGACCACGGCCGCCATGGCCACGACCGTGGTGACGACCCGCAGGTCGTGCGAGGACAGGAACATCGCCTGGGCCACCGCCATCGTCCCGGCGAGCATGGCGACCACCCCGACGGCGGCCACCACGGCGAGCGAGGTGGTGAGGGAACGCCGGCGGATCAGCCGCAGCACGGCCGCTCCGACGAGGCCGGTGGCGGCGGCGCCGAGGAAGGCGTAGAGGGCGATGAGCAGGGCGTCACGCATGTCACTCGCCCTCCGTTCCGGCTCCGGGTCCGGTTCCGGCTCCGGTGGGGTCGAAGCGGTACCCCACGCCCCACACCGTCTGGATGAGGCGGGGGCGGGCGGGGTCGTCCTCGACCTTGCCGCGCAGCCGGCGGACATGGACCGTGACGGTCGACAGGTCACCGAAGTCCCAGCCCCACACCTCCCGCATCAGCTCCTCCCGGCCGAACGCCCGCCCCGGATGCCGCAGGAAGAAGGCGAGCAGATCGAATTCCCGGAGGGTGAGGGCCAGATCGGTGCCGTTCTTGGTGGCGCGGCGGGCGGCCGGGTCCACGGTCAGACCGGCCGCGCCCAGCGGGCCGCGCGGCACGGCGGGCCGGGCGCGGCGCAGCACCGACTCCACCCGCAGCACCAGCTCGCGCGGGCTGAACGGCTTGGTCACGTAGTCGTCGGCGCCGACCTCCAGGCCGAGGATGCGGTCGTCCTCGTCGCCGCGTGCGGTGAGCATGACGACCGGCACCGGACCGTGCTCGCGCAGCCGCCGGCACACCTCCAGGCCGTCCATCCCGGGCAGCATCAGGTCCAGCACCACGAGGTCCGGCCGGTGCGCGGCGGCCCGGGCTAGGGCGGCCGGGCCGTCGGCGGCTCGGTCGACGGCGTATCCGGCCCGGTCCAGGTATCCGGCGACGACTTCGGCGACTGTCGGGTCGTCGTCCACGACGAGGATCCGACCCAGGGAACCGGGTCGCGGCCCGGCGTCCGGTGATGCGTACGGCTGCTGCATGTCTCCACCCTGGCACCGAGCCGCCCGGGAGGCTCGGCCGCGGCTCCGACGTCCGCGTTTCGTAAGGAGGTGATGCCCCCTTTGCCCCGGTTCGGCTTCGTAGGGTGAACGCCGTGACGAGCACCTACCCTCCCCCTCACGACCCCCCGTACGAGCCTCCCCCTTACGACGTGGATGTCGTGCTGCCCTGCCTGAACGAGGCCGAGGCACTGCCGTGGGTCCTCGCCCGCGTCCCGGCCGGCTGGCGCGCCCTCGTCGTCGACAACGGCTCCACCGACGGCTCCGCGGACCTGGCCCGTGGCCTCGGCGCGACCGTCGTGCGCGAGGAGCGGCGCGGCTTCGGCGCCGCCTGCCACGCCGGACTGCTGGCCGCCACCGCCGACGTGGTGTGCTTCTGCGACTGCGACGCCTCCCTCGACCCCGCGCAGCTGGTCCCGTTCGTCCGCGAGGTCCGGGCCGGCGAGGCCGATCTGGTGCTCGGCCGGCGCCGCCCGCAGACCCGGGGTGCCTGGCCGGCCCACGCCCGCGTGGGCAACCTCGCGGTGGCTCACCTCCTGCGCCGCCGCACGGGCCTGCGCCTGCACGACCTCGGGCCCCTGCGCGCGGCCCGCCGCGACCAGCTTCTCGCCTTGGCCCTGACCGACCGCCGCAGCGGCTATCCCCTGCAGATGGTGGTCCGCGCGGCCGACGCGGGCTGGCACATCACCGAACACGACGTCCCGTACCTCCCGCGCACCGGCGCCTCGAAGGTCACGGGGACCTGGCGGGGGACGTGGCAGGCGGTACGGGACATGAGCAAGGTCCTGAACGAGCCGCCCGTTGTCCGCGCCTAGACGCTCGTTGTCCGTAGCTGCGGGCAGTCGTGCCGCTTGGGGCGGCACGGGTGGGCGCAGCGGCACCCCGCCAGCGCCGGGCCGCGCGTCCCACCCCCGCCCAGCCCCCACCCCGGTCAGCAGCCAAGGAAGGCCCACATGATCACCCTCCTCGTCATCGCCAAGGAGCCGCTGCCCGGCCGGGTCAAGACGCGGCTCACTCCCCCCTTCTCCCCCGAGCAGGCCGCCATCCTCGCCGAAGCCTCGCTCTCCGACACCCTGCGGGCCGTGGCCGAAACCCCGGCCACGCGCAGAGTGCTCGTGCTCGACGGCCGGCCAGGCCCGTGGCTGCCCCCAGGCTTCGACGTCGTCCCCCAGTGCACCGGCGGACTCGACGCCCGCCTCGCCGACGCCTTCGCCCACTGCGCCGGCCCCGCCCTGCTGATCGGCATGGACACCCCGCAGGTCACCCCGGAGCTGCTCACCGTGGACTTCGCGGGCTGCGACGCGTACTTCGGCCCGGCCGAGGACGGCGGGTTCTGGGCGCTGGGCCTGGCCCGCCCGGAGCCCGCGCTGCTGCGGGGCGTGCCGATGTCCACGCCGGAGACCGGGGCCGTGCAGCGGGAGCGGCTGGTCGCCGCCGGGCTGCGGGTACGGGACCTGCCCCGGCTGCGGGACGTCGACACCGCCGCCGACGCCCGCGCCGTCGCCGCCCTCGCCCCGCACGGCACCTTCGCCGCCCGGCTGGCGGACTGCACGGCGGCCGGTGCCCGATGACCCCCGCATCCGGCCCGATGCCGGCCATGTACGCACGGCGCCCCGCAGCCGCCGACGGCGAACGCGCCCCACTGGGGCCACCCGCACCCGACGACGAAAGCCGCACGGGTGGTGCGGGTGGGAACGAAATCACCGCCGACGGCGCAGCCGAGGCGGTATGGGCGGCCTCGGACCCGTACACCACAGCCCTCCGCACCGGCCGAGGCCCGCTGTACCTGCGCCGTACAGACGGCTGGCTCCTGCCGCTGGAGGTGGAGCGCTGGTGCGCCGACGCGGACACGGTGGACTCTGCGGTGCTGGACCGCTGCGAGGGCGCCGTCCTGGACGTCGGCTGCGGCCCGGGCCGGCTGGTGGCCGAGTTGGCAGCCCGGGGCCGTACCGTCCTCGGCGTCGACGTCAGCGAGGCGGCCGTCACCCGCACCATCACGGTCGGAGGCCAGGCCCTGCGCCGCTCGGTGTTCGATCCGCTGCCCGGCGAGGGCCGCTGGGGCACCGTCCTGCTCATGGACGGCAACATCGGCATCGGCGGCGACCCGCGCGCCCTGCTGCACCGGATGAGCCAACTCCTCGCCCCCGGAGGCCTGTTGATCGCAGAGACGGCGCAACTGGACCTGGACGAGCGCGCCCGGGTGCAGGTCGTCGACGTCGCCCAGGGGCGGGCACTCATGGGCGACCCGTTCCCGTGGGCGCGGATCGGCACCCCGGCCCTGCTCCAACTCGCCGACCGAGCCGCCGAGTGGCGCCCGGAGGCTCAGTGGACGGCCGGCGACCGCCGCTTCGTCGCCCTGCGCACCCGCACTGCGAGCAGCAGCGCCGAGCCGCCGAAGAGCAGAGCGGTGATCAGCAGCCAGCGGCCGAGGAAGACGTCCGCGGACTGACCGGTGGCCAGGCGGTAACGCCGGTCCACCAGGTTGAAGATCAGCGGGAACCACACGAGCAGCAGCAACCCCGACAGCGCGGCCGGCACCCGCACATACATCACCCACCCCCGCCGCCCGACCGCGTCGAGACCGTGCACGACCGCCCGGTCCGCCATCGAGTACAGCGGCACCAGCACGAGGTCGTGCAGCAGGGCAGCCCCCACGACCCACAGCGCCACTCCGAACCAGTCACCGGCGAGCAGCCGTACACCGGCGTACGCGGCAAGCGCGAACGAGCAGCAGAGCAGCAGGATCTGCAGCGGACTGCCCACGGGCAGGGGGCGCATCACAGGCAGGCGGCGCATCACGGACAGGCGGCGCATCACAGGTCTCCGAAGGTCAGCCGGGCCACCCACTTGGTGTTGAGCACGCCTGGTGCGGCGGGCACGATGACACGCGCCGGGTGGCCGTGGTCGGGGGACAGTTCCTCGCCGTTGACGTACAGGGCGAGCAGGGAGCGTGGGTCGGCCACCTGGTTGGCGCGCAGGGCCGCGCGGCGGAAGGCGCCGTGCCGCTGCAGGGACTCCACGAACACGTCCGGCGGGTCGCCCTCGTACCCGACGAGCGCCGCGAGGTCCCGCAGCCGCACCCCGCGCCACCACTGGTCGGCGGTGGACCAGCCCTCCACACAGGCGATCGGCAACGACGAGCTGTGCAGGGGCAGTTGGAGCAGCTGGGCGCGGCTGAGGCGCACGGTTCCGGTGCGGCCGGTGACGACGAGCCGCCACGCCTCCTCGCTGGTCTCCGTCGCGTCGATCCCGGCGTACGCGGCCGTCTTGTTGATCTGGAAGCCGTTCGGGCCGCCGGCCGGGTCGGCCCCGCCGTGCGGCGCGAGCAGGGCCGTACGCCGGAAGGGTCCGCCCAGGCTCTGCCCGACCGTGGTCAGGAACAGCAGCAGCGAGCCACCGCCGACCAGCCACAGCGCCCCGCGCCGGGACACGGTGGGCGGGTCGGGGTCCGGCGCGACCAGGTCGTCCGTGTCCTTCTCGTCCCCCTCCCGCGGCTCTCCCCGCAGTTCCCCGTGCAGCCGCCCCCGCACGGTCCGCACCGCGGCCGGCATCTTCAGCACCGCGTGCGCGACGAACGCGGCGAAGAACACCCACGCCCCGTAGAAGTGCAGCGGATAGAAGGAGCCGGGGAAGACGTAGTTCAGCTGGACGTTGAACATACCGGTCGTGAACTCGAACAGCCCGCCGCCGACCAGCAGGAGCAGCGAGATCCGCTCCAGCGCGTGTGCCACGGAGCGGGCCGGCGGCAGCGTGAACAGCTTCGGCACCACCGACCACAGCTTGGCCAGCAGGACCGGGATCAGGGTGATGCCGAGGGTGACGTGGAGGCCCTGGGTGAACCGGTACAGCCACACCGGGCCGGTCGGCCATGCGAAGAGGTAGAAGCCGAGGATCCCCTTGTCCGGGGTCGTGTCGTTCACCGGGTGCAGGTCCGGGTTGTAGGCCGCGTACGACACCAGGCCGGTCACGAACAGCACGGTGATGCCGACGAGCAGCACGAGACCGAGCACCGAGGTGAACCAGCGGCCGCGCAGCGGGCTGCGCCAGAAACCGGGGGCAGTGGGAAGTCGGGGAAGGTCGCGCATGCCCCGACCGTAAGCCGCGAAACGCCCGGGAAAGGGGGCGCGACCCATGACGAAACGCTGACGTCCGGCCCGTACGACGACCCGTGCAGGGCCGTGCGGCCTAACGTGCCGACGTGACCCGCTCCCGCCCCGACGTGCCGCGTTCCCGTTCCGGTGCGCCCTGCTCCCGTCCCGACGCGCGCCGCTCCCTCCGCCGTGATCTGTACGCCGCCGGGGCCGCCGCCCTGCTCGTGACGGCGGCCGTCCTGGTCGGCCGCCACCTCCAGGACACCTACCGCATCCTGTTCGTGCACTGGCCGCCCGTACTGGCCGAGTGGGACCCGCACGTGGGCCCCGGCACCCCGGCCGCCGTCCTCCTCGCCGCGGCCGGCGTGGCCTACGGCCCGTCCCTGGCCGCCCGTCTGCCGTGGCGTGCCCTGCTGGTGACGGCCTGGGGGTCGGCCATGGCCTGGATCGTCTCCCTCGCCCTGGTCGACGGCTGGCACCAGGGCATCGCGGTCCGCCTCACCACCCGCGAGGAGTACCTCCGGGTCATCGGCCGCTTCCACGACATCCCGGCCACCCTGCGGGACTTCACCCACCACATCGTCAGCGGCACCCCCGCCCCCTGGCCGGCCCATGTCGCCGGTCACCCGCCGGGCGCGACGCTCACCTTCGTCCTCCTCGACCGGATCGGGCTGCGGGGCGGCGGCTGGGCCGGGATGTGGTGCGTGACCCTCGGCTCGACGGCCTGCGTGGCGGTCCTGGTCGCCGTGCGCGCCCTGGCGGACGAGACCCTGGCCCGACGGGCGGCCCCCTTCCTGGTCCTGGCCCCGGCGGCGGTCTGGCTGGGCACCTCCGCCGACGCCTACTTCGCGGCGGTCGCCGCCTGGTCCGTGGCCCTGCTCGCCCTCGCGGTCACGCACCGCTCCCTGCCCTGGGCTGCGGCCTCCGGCCTGCTCCTCGGCCTGACCTGCTACCTGTCGTACGGCCTCACGCTCTTCGCCCTCGTCGCGGCGGCGGCCCTGCTGCTGGGCCGGAACGGGGTGCGCGAGCGCCCGGCGCTCCTCCTGGCCCTCCTCGCCGGACTCGCCGTCGTACCGCTGGCGTTCACACTCGCGGGCTTCAACTGGTGGACCGCGTACCACCTGTTGGTGACCCGCTACTACCAGGGCGTCGGCGGCAAGCGCCCCTACGGCTACTGGGTGTGGGCCAACCTGGCCTGCACGGCCTTGATCACGGGCCTGGCGACGGCGGCGGGCCTGCGCCGCACGGCCACGACCCTCACCCACCGCACCGACCCCGCCGCCGTCCGCCTGGCGCTCCTCGTCTCCACCGCCTTCCTCGCCCTCCTCGTCGCCGACCTGTCCGGGATGAGCAAGGCCGAGACCGAACGCATCTGGCTGCCGTTCGCGATGTGGCTGCTGCCGGCGTGCGCGTACCTCCCCCACCCCCGGGCCTGGCTCACCGCACAGGTGGTGCTCGCGCTGCTCCTCAACCACCTGCTGCTGACGGGTTGGTGAGTCTGCCGGCGGACGGCCGATGACCCGTCCGGAAAGTACTTGCATTGATGGAAAGTACTGTCCATGCTGATAACAGTCAGAGGCGGCCCGACCAGCCACCCCTTCCGACAGCAGAGGAACACACATGGACACGACGGGGGACCCCATGGACGCACGACAGGCGGAGGCCGCACTCGACAGCGCTCGCGCCGCCCAGGCCGCCGCACGCACCGCCAGTGACCGGCGGACCAGGCCCCGCGGTTACGCCGTCGGCCAGGCCCTGACGTTCGCGGCCGGCTTCACGGCACTGGGCCTCTCCGCCGGCCGGTCGGGGTGGGCGGCGTGGCTGCTGGCCGGCGGGCTGGTGAGCCTGGCCGCGTTCTTCGTCCTGGTGTGGCTCGGCGCGCACCACGGCGGAGTCACGCGCTGGTTCGACCGGCGCCGCGAGCCCGGACGGCCCGCCTGGCGGACCTTGCTGCTTCCCCTCGCCGCCATCGCCGTAAGCCTGCTGGCCGCCATCCCGTACGGCACGACGGGCTCGCTGGTGGCCTTCGGTCTCGCGGGCGGCCTGGAACACCTGCTGCGGGCCTCCGGGGTGGGTACGGCATGACGGGCGCTTCTCAGCCCCCCGCCCTTGACCGGGAACTCCACCACCCCACCCGGCTGGCCCTCGCCGCCTACCTCTCCGCGTGCGGGGAGGCGGAGTTCGCCGTGCTGCGGGACTACTGCCAGGTGTCCGACTCGACGCTGAGCAAAACGCTCTCCGCCCTGGAGAAGACGGGCTACGTCAGCATCCGCAAGGGCTACCTGGGCAAGCGCCCGCGCACCTGGGCCGCCCTCACGTTCACCGGCCGGCGCGCGCTGGCGGGCCACCTGACGGCGCTCGAGGAGATCGCGTCGGCGGCCCGCAGGGCGGGAGCGGGGTCCGAGGGGGACCGGTCGGAGCCCGAAGAGGACTAGTACTCCTCGTCGGCCTCCTCCTACTCCTCGTCGGCCTCCTGCCCCTCCTCCTACTCCTCGTCGACCTCCTCCGTCCCCCGGGTCCGGCCCGGCTCGGGCAGCTCGTGCAGTTCGGAACGCACGAGCAGGACGTCGCCGATGAAGAGGTCGTAGATCAGGATGCCGATGGTCCCGCCGATCAGCGGCCCGACGATCGGGATCCACCAGTAGTCGCTGTACGCGCCGGTCACGCTGCCCGGGAAGGCGAAGCTCTGCCACCCCGCCGCATAGGTGAGCAGCCGCGGTCCGAAGTCACGGGCCGGGTTGATGGCGTACCCCGCGTTGGCGCCGAAGGACATGCCGATGGCGGCGACGACGAAGCCCACGATCAGCGGCCCGAGGTTGGCCTTCACGGCCTGATTGCGCAGGTCGACGATGGCGGCGATCAGCATGAGCAGGAAGGCCGTACCGACGATCTGGTCGATCAACGGCCCCCAGATGCCGCCGTGGAAGTACGCCGCCGGGAAGGTCGCGAAGATGGAGAACGTGATGTTGGTATGCCCGTCGATCTTCTCCACCTTCGGATCCGTGACGGCGTTGTCGAAGGCGGTGATCGCGTTGTGGTAGACGAGGTACACCAGCGCCGCCCCCGCGAACGCGCCGGTCAGCTGCGAGAACCAGAACGGCAGGACCTTGGCCCAGGAGAACCCGCGGCGCACGGCCATCGCCAGCGTCACCGCCGGGTTCAGGTGGGCACCGCTGACACCTCCGGCGACGTAGACACCGAAGACAACGGCGAACGCCCAGCCGAACGTGATCAGCAGCCAGTCGCCGGCCGCGAGGAAGATCGTCGTGGGGGTCGCCGCACGGCCCGAACCGGGCAGTGCGGCCACCGCCATCGCGACCACGCCGCAGCCGAAGGAGATGAGGACGAAGGTCCCGAGGAATTCCGCCATGCACTCGCCCAGCAGGCCACCCCGGCGACTGAGCCGGGAGGTCTTGATGAGCGGGGGGATTTCGACAGCCATTGAGGCCCCCTCGAAGAGAGCGATACGGCCCGACACGACCATATTGGCCCACAAATGCTCTTCACGCAGGGCGACGCGATCTCCGGGCCGCGGGGTCAGCTGTCGAGATCGTCGGCGTAGTGCCGGAACCCGTGCCGCTCCCGATGCATGGTCCAGAGGGTCTCCGCGAGCACGGCCGGATCCTTGCGCACATGCCCGGGCGTGATGGCCCCGGGGATCACCAGCTGGGCGACATGGATCCCCTCAGGGGCGAGCCGGTCGTGCAGCAGATGCCCGTACGCGCTCTCCGCGGCGAACGCGATCGACGTGCCCGCCCGCTCGGGATGCGGCACGGCGGCCGTCCCCCCGTTCACGAACAGGATGGTCCCCCGCCCGAGCGCCCGCATACCCGGCAGCACCTGCTGCACGGCGGCGACCGGCCCGTACACCGAGAACTCGATCGGCCCGAGCAGATCCCGGTGCCGGGTCTCCAGCACGGGCCGCATGAAGTCCCGGTGCGGGACCGGGCTGTACTGCAACACCTCGACGGTCCCGAGCACAGCGGCGGCGTCCTTCAGGGCCGCCACCAACTGCTCCGGCCGGCGCACATCGGCAGGGAACCCACGCGCGGCGACACCCTCGTCGGCAAGCTCGCCCACCAAGACCTGCAGCCGCTCCCGGTCCCGTGCGACCAGGGCGACGTCGTACCCCTCCCGCCCGAACCGACGCGCGACGGCGGCGCCCAGCCCGGGTCCGGCGCCGACGATGGCAATGGTGCTCATGGGCAAATCCTTGCCCTTACGACGGCACACCACCACCCGCGCCCGGGCAGGAGGCCGGTGACCCGGTCGCCTCAGCCCTCGGCGGTACCAGCGGCGGCGGACTCCACCACCCCGCCCTGCTGCTGCCCCTGCCGGACCCGCTCCACCTGCACGGCGGTGACGGCCCGCACGGCGAACGCACCGGCCACGGCGGCCCCGATGACGGCGGCGTCGGACACGAGCAGCGGCCACACCTCGCTGTAAGCCCGCGCGATGATCTCGTCGGTGGAATCGCGGTAGACGATGCCCGCCCCGCCGAGCATCCCGACCAGCCAGAGCCCCCACCACACATTCACGGAGACGGGCAGCTTCCGCCCCGGAGCGGTGGTCCGAAAGGCGTCGGCGACGATCCCACGCGGGAACCACAGATTGACGACGGGCACGATCCACCCCAAGTAGACCCAGATCCCGGCGTACTTCGGCGCCTGCCCCGTGAGGGCACGCGCGTTGTCCCGCACCCGCCACATCCAGGAGAGGAAGAGGAGCGCGCAGAGGAAGGCGGCGCCGCCCCCGAGGCTGGTGACGAGGTGGTAGGAGTCCTCCAGCCCGTTGAGCGCCCGGTGCACCCCGTTCCCCTGGTCCGGCGGCCCCGAGGCAGGCTCCCCGGCCATGGCCAGCCGCACTTCCCACACGGCCCGCACGACCCACGCGAGCCCCGCGAGCAGCAAGGCCCCGGCCGTCAGTTGCCCGGACACCTTGATGGGCCTCAGGCCGAGGGAGCGGGAGCGCTCGGCAGGCTCCACTATCTGTTCGTTCACCGCATCATCCTGACCCACGCCGACACAGACTTGCCAGGGACACGCCAGCCGCGCGGACGATCAGCGAATGCCCTCGTCCATGAGCACGTAGAGCAGCCCGACGAGCGACCCACTGCTCACGATCTCCCGCCGGTCGATCATCGCCCGCACCTCACCGAGCGGAACCCACTCGATCCGATCCGACTCGTTCTTCTCGACGGGCGGCCCGACGTACGAAGCCCCCTCCGCACGAAACACATGATGCCGAGAGTCGGTGATCCCATTCGCCGGCTCGGCGTAGAGGAGAGGCTTCAGCGGCCCGGGACGCCAGCCGGTCTCCTCCAGCACCTCACGCGCCGCCGTCTCCTCCGGCGTCTCCCCCTCCTCGATCAGACCCATGGGGAGTTCCCAGGCCCACGAGTCCGTGATGAACCGGTGCCGCCACATCATGAGGATCTCGCGCCGCTCGTTGACGACGGCCCCCACCGCCAGGTGCCGCAGCCGCACCACGTGGTACTCCCACCGCAGCCCATCAGGCTGCTGCACGTCCACCAGGCACAGATTCACCCACGGATTCGAGTAGATCCGCCGCTCCCCAAAGGTCTTCCACTCCATCGACACACCCTTTCCGCCGGCTGCCTGCAGCCTCGCAGAGAGGGCCACGAGGACACGCCCTTCCACATCCCGTGCGGATGAAACAGCGCAGATCGGCAGTACCGGTACGAACCCGATGGGTACGGTGTCCGCCTTTGTAGCCGGCGGCCAAGGAACGCCTGCACAGGGACTTGTACGGCGACGCCGATGAACCTACGGGGCCGCTGGAGTGAGAGCGACCTCCCAGAAGCAGCGGCGAGGTGCGTCGGGCCGCCCCGAGAAGTGCCCCTGGAGCACCATGACTCCCTGCGAGACACGACATCTCGGCCATGGAGCGGATAGTCAAGGTACGGAGCGTACATGTATGCGGCCGACAGCGGCATCAGCGGGACCACGGCTGACGCACTGATGTACTTCTGGTTCTTCCTGGTCGCCCTGTCCGTTGTGTACGTCGCGTTCGACGCGTTCACGAAGAACCCCGAACTCACCGTGATGAAGTGGGGCTGGGTCCTGGTGACCCTCTATCTCGGCCCCGTCGGCGCCGCGATCTATGTGCTCTCGTGCAAGGAACCCCGGCCGGGAGCCCACGAGCGGTTCGTGGCACCGCTGTGGAAGCAGGCTGTCGGATCCACCATCCACTGTGTGGCCGGTGATGCCACCGGGATCATGATCGCGGCGGTGATCGCGTCGGTGATCGGTCTTCCGCCCTGGGGCGACAGCCTGATCGAATACGTCGTGGGTTTCGGCTTCGGGCTGCTCGTTTTCCAGGCCTTGTTCATGCGCGACATGCTCGGCGGAAACTACCTCCGAGCCGTGCGTTCCACGGTGTTCGCGGAGTGGCTGTCGATGAACTGCGTGATGGGCGCCATGGTGGCCGTGCTCGTCATCATCCGGAGTCACGTGCCGGGCACCGACGACGCTGCCGGTGTCCGCTTCTGGGCCACGTTCTCCCTCGCCGTCCTGGCCGGTCTCGCTTTCGCCTATCCCGTGAACGTCTGGCTGGTGGCCAACCACTTGAAACACGGAATGGGGACGGTACGGGTACTGGGAGAGGGCGGCGAAGCGGTCCACATGGCGACGGCGGCGACAACCTCGGCCGGTACCGGAATGGCCATGCCGCAAACCGAGGTGACCCGAGAGCAGAAGGCCGCCATGGCGACACTGACCGTCGTCTTCCTTGCCTCTGGTGTGCTCTTGGCCGCGATCTTCGGACGCCTCGGCTGACGCCGACGCGACTGGACCGCGGCACACGAGCCTTCGCGACCTTCCTCCGAGAGTTCGGGAGACTTCCGGCCCGCAATCACGGCATGGCCGTGGCGGGCGCGAGGTCAGCGGACGTCGACGAAGTCGCCGCCCGCGACGGCGGACGCGGTGGTCGGCGTGCCCGCGAACCTGTAGCGCCAGTCGCCGTCCACGGATGCCTTCACGGTGGTCTTCAGGTTGCCGGAACCGTCCGTTGTCACCGTCTTCACGGTCGCGTACGCAGATGCCCCCTTCTTGCGGAACTGGAGCAGCACCTTCTGACCGGCGTACCCGTGATAGCCGCCGAGCGTCTCCCAGTCGGCGCGAGAGAGCTTTCCGGTGACGGTGAGCGTTTTGCCCTTGGTGACCGGCTCGGGAGACGCGTTGACCGTCACGGAGGCGTCACGCAGCACAGCGGCCGACTTGGCGGCATGCAGATCGGTGTGTCCCGCGCCGTTCGCGGCCTCGGCCCAGGCGGCCACCTTCCACGTGCCGGCAAGGGAGTTGCGTCCCAGGGTCCAGCGCGGCTCGATGTAGGCGAATGTCGCCTTGCAAGTGGATGTGGTCGCGTTCACCTTGGTGCAGGTCGCCGGGAAGCTGTCGTAGAGCACGGCGTCCGGGGCGTCGTACGAGCCGCGGTAGAGGTACATGTCGCCGCTCGCGATCCCCGACGGGTCGGTGGCGGTGAACTTCGCCTTGAATTCCTGCAGCGGTGCGTCGGTCAGCTCGACCGGCTTGCCGCCGTTCACCACGATGTTGGAGATGCGGGTGGCGCCCACCGTCTCGTCATCCTGCGCGGCCGGACCCGCGAACGCCCGCTCAAGGGTTCGGCGGAGGCTGCCGCCCTGGTCGTCGACGGCGGTGACACGCAGCGAGACGAAGGACGCGGTGGCGGGCACGTCGAGCGTCGCCGCGCCGTCCGTGACGGGCAGGTCGGTCCAGGAGGCCCCGTCGTCCGTGGAGTACGCGAGAGAGGTGACCCTGGTGTTCGCCTGTGCAGCCTCCGTGTTGCGCGTGGTGGCGGTCGCGTCGATCCGGACCGCTCCGGCGCCGGCGCGGTTGGACGCGTCGAGGCCGGAGACCTTCACGCGGGCGTCGATCAGCGGGAGTTCCTCCCTCCCTGCGTAGGCCGAGCGGAACGTCCACTCGTTGCGCACCTCGGTGGACAACCGGGAGTACGGGACCCGGCGGGTGACGGTCTGGTCCAGGGTGTACGTCCGCGTGGCCGACGGCAGGCTCGACGAGACCAGGGGTTGGTACGGGTCGAGGCCCGTGGCCTGGGCATAGGTGACGCCCTCGGAAGCGAGCTTGTACGACGTCGTCGCGCGGCCGTCGATACCCGCGTACCCGGCGCTGTCGCCGAAGGCGTGGGGTTCGTACAGCCACATCTTGCCTGCCGAGCGTTCCGAGCCGCCCGATTCCCGGCGGACTGGCTGCAGTGGGGCCGCGCCGAGGGTCTGGCCGGTGCTGGCTCCGGCGGGCAGGGTGCGGTCGGGCAGGTTCAGCGTGTAGTCGCCGGTGCCGTAGTTCAGCTGTCTGCTGTAGGTGATACCGGGCGTGACGTACTCGGTGACGGACCCGCCCGCCGGTGCCGCGGAGCCGATGAGGACGCCCGACTCGTCAGGGAGAACGGGGGCGCTCTGCAGCGACGCGGTCGTCCGGGTGCCCGGCGCACGGACGTGCGTGACGGTTTTCGCCAGCGTGGACGTGGGGACGGTCACGACGGGTGAGGTGGGCACGGTGTTCGAGAAGCTGTGCGTCAGGTCGTACCGGTAGGGGCTCGGCGCGCTCGCCGAGGCGCCCTTCTTCCCGAGCACCTCATGGACGCGCAGCGTGACGCCCTTCACCGAGAACGGGGTGACGTACACCTTGTCCGCGCCCGAACCGGCGTAGCCGGCGAGACCGCCGGGGGTGTTGATCCACACGGCGGAGGAGTTCCGGGTGGCGGTGGTGTCGTCGGTCCGGATCGCGGTCTCCTTGGCCGCGCTCTGGTCGAAAGTGACGGTGGTGGAGGCCGAACCGACCTTGAAGGTGCGGCCCATGAGGTAGCTCGGCTCTCCCCAGTCGCTGTGCAGCGCCACCGAGAAGTAGTCACCCGGTGGCAGCTTCACGGTCGCCGAGCCGCCGGAGCCGTCGCTGTTGACGGCGTAGTAGGCCCAGGTCGTGCGGTCCCACACGTAGAAGAGCTTGGACCGGACGTCGGCGTGGGTGATGCTCAGTTTCACGGCGTACGTCGACGCGGCGGCGCTCAAGGGCGCGGCAGCACTCTTCACAGCCCGGGTGCCTGCCGCAAGCGGAAGCTTCGCGGCCGGCGTGGTCGTGGACTGTGCGACCGGCCGAATGGACAGAATCCCCGTCACAGCGTCGAAGCCATACCGGGCTGCGTTCCTCCCGGAGCCTGCGCCGGCCCGCCCGATGCGGACGTCGCGACCGTTGACGAGCTCGACCCGACTGCCGTCTGCCAGCTCGGCACTCGACGCGGCACGGTGCTCCGCGCCCTTCGCGGTGGAAACCGTGCCTACGGTCGCCGGCCCACCGTCCGACGCGGTCGCGACGGGCGCGAGCAGCACAGAGGCGGCCAGCACCACCCCGCACAGCCCCGCTCCGGCGGATCTTCGCTCAAGCCCGCCCCAGAAATCGGTCACCGATTGCCCCCCATTCCCTTCCCCTTGGGAACCACTCCCGGCTCTTCCGCCAAGGAATTGATCAGCACACTGTAAAGGGAAGCGCTCTCGCCCTGAGGGGCCGCACTTGCCGTACTGCCCGAGAAGGGCGGCGAGGCGCTCGACCGCGTGATGACCGCTGCCGTCAGGCGGTGGTGCGGACCAAGTCGTGAGCGGCCTGGACAAAGGCGCGGACGCGTGCGGTGGCGCCGTCGGCGCGCCAGACCAGTCCCCAGGTCACGACCGGGGCGTTCTCGACAGGGAGATACACGACGTCGGGGCGCGGGTGGTAGCGCCTGGCGTGGGCACCGAAGAGGAGCACGGCCCGCCCGGCGCCCACGAGCGCCAGGGCCTCGTGGAACGTGGCGACCGATGAGCCGCGTACGTCGACGGCCGGCGGGGGTCCGGCAATGGTGCCCGGCAGCCGGACCAAGGGAGCCCCGGCGAGGTCCTCCACGGCCACGGAATCCCGGCGTGCCAGTCGGTGGCCGGCCGGGACGGCGAGCATCTGACGCTCGCTCACCAGGGCGGGCCCCGTGACCAGGTCAGGCTCCTGTACCGGAAGGGCGGCCAGCAGTGTCTCCACCTCCCCACCGCGCAGCCACGGCACGCCGTCGACCGGCGGCACCTCGCGGATACGGACCTCGCATTCGGGATGCCGACGCTGAAACAACTCTGCTGTTTCTGCCAGGAGTTGGCTGCCGGCCGCGTTCACGAAACCGGCGCACAGCGTGCCGGTGACGCCGCGCCCGGAGTCGACCGCCCGTTGGAAGGCGACCCCGATCCGGTCCCAAGCGGGGCGGACGTCGTCGTACAGCCGACGCCCGATGGCGGTCAGCTCCACCCGGCGACTCGTGCGCCGGAACAGCGGCGCACCGACACGCCGCTCGAGTTTCGCGATCGTCTGGCTGACCCGGGAGGTCGATACGCGCATCCGCTCGCCGGTGCGGCCGAAGTGCAGCTCCTCCGCGAGCGTCAGGAACGTCTCCAACTCGTGCCGCTCCAGCATGACGCCCCCTGATCATTGAGTCTGGCTTCACGATCGTTGCACACGTCCGCGTTGATCGGCCCCGTGGTCCACAGGAGGGTGGAGAGCACCAGCCCCCCCACCGCACGGGAGGAACCGCATGTACGTCACGCAGGACCACGCCCTTGCCGCACCGGCCGCCGACACCGACACCGTGATCCAAGAGCTGCGCGACCGAGTCGAGATCGCCGACGCGCTCCACCGGTTCGCCCTCGGCCAGGACCTGAAGGACAAGGAGCTGTTCGCCTCGTCCTTCGCGCCCGACGCCGAACTGGACTTCCGGCCTGCGGCCGCCAAGTGGGGTGCCGTACCGCCCCTGATGACCGGCAGGGACGCGATCGTCACCACGATCCTCGACCTGTTCACCGAGCGGGTCGACACAACCCATCAGGTCACGAACGCCCGCATCGCCGTCGACGGCGACGCCGCCCGCCTCACCGCGCTGGTGGAGGCCCAGCACCTTCTCACCGCCGGCCACGGCACTCACGCCCTGCTGAAGAACCTCTACGACGTGGACCTGGTGCGTGACGGCCGACGCTGGGTCATGCGCCGCGTCCGCATCGACAACGCGTGGTACACCGGCGGCCCCGCCGCCGTCTTCGAAGGATGAGAGCCGGACATGACGCTGAGAGCCCTCCCCGCAGTCGGTGCGGAGACCCGCATCCGCATCGCCCGGCCGTCCCGCGGCCTCGCCGACGTCGAGCGCTTCTACGTGCAGGGGCTCGGCCTGAAGGTGCTGTGGCGTACCGCCGGGCACGTTCCCGGCGAACACGACCTGCTCATGGTCGGCCCGGCCCGCGCCACCTGGCACTTCGAGTTCACCCACGACCCGCTGCGACCCCTCGACCCGACCCCCACCGTCGACGACCTCTTCGTCCTCTACCTGGACACGCCCGACGTGGACGGTCTGGTGGACCGCCTGCTCACCGCCGGGGGCGCCCGGGTGGCAGCGCACAACCCCTACTGGGACGAGTACGGCGTCACCGTCACGGACCCCGACGGCTATCGCCTCGTCCTGTGCACCCGCGCGTGGAGCCCTGACCAGGGCTGACGGACAAGCGCAGACGCGCGCGACACCACACCGCCAGCCATCCGACCCCTCGATCGAGGAGAACCGACATGTCCTCTCACGCTCCTTCGGCCCTGCTGGTCCGTGCCACAGAGGCCGAGACCGTCGCCGACGGGCCCACGAGCCTGATCACCCTCCTGGCCGACGCCGACGCCACGCGCGGCGCGCTGACCGCGAACCGCGCGACGCTCCGGTCGGGTTCACCGGGAACTCCCGCCCACTTCCACACCCGCGCCAGCGAACTGCTGTTCGTACTCGGCGGCTCGCTGCGGGCCCTGGCCGGAGAACAGGTGCACACCCTGGGCGCGGGTGACTTCCTCCTGGTCCCGCCGCGCCTGCCGCACGCCTTTGCGCCCGCCTCGGGACGGGACGCCGACGTCCTGGTGCTGTTCACTCCGGGCCTGGCCAGATTCGACTACTACCGGCTGCTGGAACGAGTCGCCAAGGGCGAGGCCACGATGCAGGACATCCGCGACTCCTCGGAGCGCTACGACAACCACTACCTCGACAGCCCCGCGTGGCGTGACGCACTGCAGACCGCCTGAGCGCGCGACGCCGAGGCATCGAGGCTGCTCAGGTCCTGACCGTCAGATACAGCCAGCCGCCCCACGTGCTCAGGTTGGTGTTGTCCGTCTTGCTGTGGACGTACTCCGAGCGGACGCGGAAGCGCTGGTTCAGGGCGTTGGTGAGGGCCAGGTGGGTCACGGCGGTGCTGTTGGGGTCCAGGGAGAAGCAGTCCGACGTGGTGAGGGTGTGCCAGGCGCCGCTGTAGTACTGCTGGGCCTGGAAGCGCTGGCACTGGCCGGATTTGTTGGGCGTGACCGTGGCTGCCACCTGAGGCTTCGTGGTGCGGTGGTAGACGCGGTACGTGGTGCCGCTGTACGTCGTGGTCGTGAAGTAACCGCCCAGCGACTGCGCGATCTTCACGTAGGCGTTGACCGTGCGGGTCGCCGTCTTCGGGGCGTAGCGGTAGTCGCCCGCGAAGGACGCCGTGAAGGTCGTGTTGTGGGCGAGCTTGTACGTGGCCGACAGGTTGCCCTTGCTGTCCACCGTGCCGGTATTCAGCAGCGTCTTCTTGCCGTCGGCCGGCTGGGCGTAGAGCGAGACCGTGCGGCCGTTGTAGGTCGTGCCGAGGTGGGCTGTGGCGGTGGCCGTGGCGCCGTACGCGTACGTGGACGCGTTGGTGGTGAGGGAGAGGGTGGTTGCGACACGGGACACCTGGACGATTGATGACGCCTTCGCCGGCTGGTGGGAGGCGTCGCCCGGGTAGTCGACCGTGTAGGTGTTGGCTCCGCCGATCGTCGGCGTGTCCTTGATCTGGATCGTGCCGTCCGTTCCCACCGGCGCCGTCCACTTCACCGGCGTCGTCGTGTGCGCCGCGTCCGTGCGGGACACGGTGGCCGTCTCGCCGCCGGTGTAGGGGACGTCGGTCAGGGTGCCGGTGAAGGAGAGGGCCGTGGCGCGGGTGGCCGTACCTGGGGCCTTCAGGGTCAGGGCCGGGGTGTACGGGGAGACCTGCAGCAATGCGTCGGAGGCCGTCGGCTGGTGGGTGGCGTCGCCCGCGTAGGAGAGGTGGTAGGTGAACGTGGCTGCGCTGTCGGGGGCGTCCTTCACCGTGAATTCGGTCGTGGCCGGGTCTACGGCGACCGCCGGGAGCTGTGTCGTCTGCTGGGTGTCCTCGTTCGTCCTCGAGACCTCGACCGTCGTGCCCTGCGGGAGGCTGCCCAGGTTCAGCTGGGTCGAGAGCGAGCCGGTGAAGGTCACCGCGTGCGGCTTCGCCGAGGTGATCTCCGGGTAGGGGATCGTGGTCGACAGGCGTGCAACGTGGACGGTCAGCCGGGCCGTCGCGGGGCGGTGCGTCGCGTCACCGGCGTACGTCACCTCGTAGGTGTACGGGCCCTCGGCCTGGCGGGTGTCGCTGATGGAGAACGAGCCGTCCTTGGCGACCACCGGGGCGTCGGGCAGTTCGGTGCCGTCGCGGGTGACCTTCAGGCTCGCACCGGCGGGTACGAAGCCCTTTGTGCTCAGGGACCCGGTCAGCGTGAAGGGTTGGGTGGGGACCGCGTACTGCGGGGGGTCCAGGGCGAGTTGGGTGTCACTGAGCTTCGCGGTGCTCAGCACGTTGAGGGTGTAGGCGTCGCCTGCGGAGTCCTTGGTGACCGCGTACAGGGTCGCATTGTCCGAGCCCCAGGCCAGGCCGTCCGGGGCCAGCGTCCCGTTCGGGAAGGTCACATGGTTCTCGGCCAGGTTGGAGCCTGCGTAGAGGTAGGCACCCGCGTTCGCGCCCGACGTGCTGCCGGCCGCGATCGTCCCGTCGGCGTCGATCGCCAGCGAGTTCGGGCCGGAGTTCATGCCGCCGACGTAGTAGCCGGACGGGCTGGCGAAGGCGAGGTCCGAGGTGCGGTAGGCCTCGACGGCGGGCTGCTGCGGTGCCGTGAGCAGCACCTTCGTGCCGTCACCGGTGACCTGGAGCCCGCTCGCCGTGCCGCCGTAGACCAAGGTGTCCGCCTTGGCCGTCGGCGTCCCGGAGGAGACGTCGAACGTGGCCACGTGGCTCAGGTTCTGCTGCGGCTCCTCGGCCGCGAGCACACCGCCGCCCGTCGCCAGCAGCGGGGCGACCGACCAGTGCGACATCGAGGGCTCGGGCGTCGCCGCGGAACCGGAGGGGTCGACGGAGCCGACGGAGCCTATGGCGCCCTTGCCGTCGGACGTGTAGCCGTACCAGACCTTCCCGCCCGCCGCCGCGACGGAGACCGGGGCACTGCCCGTCCCCGTCGACCAGCGGGCGGACTCGGTCAGCGTCGCCGTGTCGACGGCCGCGACCGCGTCGCCGTCCGTCAGGGCCGCGTAGAGCGTGCCGCCGTCGGGGGACAGGGCCAGGCCGGTGGCGCCCTGCTCGTCCGCGAGGGTGGTGACGGGGGTGCCGGACAGGTCGGTCACCACGATGCCGGTCGAGCCGGTGCCCTGGCTGAAGAAGATGTGCTGGTGAGCGGTGTCGACCAGCATGTGGGAGTAGTGCGACAGCGGCAGCGCCGCCGTGCTGTCGGCCCAGGCGGCGGAGCCGGTGAGGCCGACGGTGGCGGTGGTCAGCCCGGCGACGACCGATATCGCCGTCGTGAGGGAGACCTGCTTGAGGCGCATGAAGCTCCTGGGAAGAGGTGAAAACAAGCCAGCCGGAAATAACCAGCCGGACAATAACTCGCGTGCATGACGAGGCCGTGACCGGAGGGGGGTCTTCCGGTCTGCAGGCCTGAGGCCTCAGACCTCAGGCCTAAGGCCTCACGCCTCCGTGTTCTGCGCCGGCAACGCGCACCAGCAGTCCTCGCCCACCGTCGGCGGCGCGTCGGACAGCGCCTCGGTGAAGGAGCGGATGAGCGGGCTCTCCGCGGCCCTGCGCCAGACCGGGGCCCAACGGGACGGCGGGGCGTCGAGGATGGGGATGAAGGCCAGGTTGGGCCACGGATAGAAGTCCGCGATGTCGCCCGACACCGAGGCGACGGCCTGACCGGTGGCCACGGCGGTGAGGGCCTCCTGCCACGTCGAGACCTGCGGACCGCGCGGGATGGGGCGCCCGGAGGGGGTGTGGAAGGGGTGCAGGGCCTCTTCCATGTAGGCCGGCAGGGAGCGGCCGGCCACGAACGCGCAGTCGGCGAGGTCCTCCAGGCGGATGGCGTCGCGGCGGGCGTACGGGTGGGAGGCTCCGGTCATGAGCAGGGTCGGTGAGGCGTAGATGACCGGGCCCACGGTGAGGTCGGGTTCCTCGACCGGCAGCCAGAGCACGGCGATGTCGACGTCCCCGGAGCGGAGCAGGTCCAGCGGGGCGGAGGGCTGGATCTCGCGGAAGCGCACCTGGACCTCCGGGGAGCGGGTCTCCAGGAGGGCCACGGCGTCGGACAGCATCCAGGAGTGGGGGCCGACGGTGCCGACCGTCAGGGTGTCCGTCCCGCGGGCGGCGGCCTTGGCCGCGGCGACACCGTCCATGATCTGCCGGTAACCGGCGCCGAGTTCGCGTTGCAGCTGCTCGCCGAGCGGAGTGAGCCGTACCGCGCGGCTGGTGCGTTCGAACAGGAGGCCGCCGATCTGCCGCTCCTGCTTCTTGATCGACTGGCTGACCCGGGCCTGGGTGACGTGCAGGCGGTGTGCCGTGCGGCTGAAGTGCAGTTCCTCGGCGAGGGTCAGGAAGATCTCGATGTCGCGGAGCTCCACTCGCGCCCCTTCGGACTCATTAGCCGACGATTATGACTCGTTATCAGGTTCATCGTTGATGCCCGAACGGGCCCGGCGCAAGGTGGGGGCCGACACCGACGCGGATTCACGGGGGAAGACGCAGATGAGGAAGATCCTCAACACCGCTCACATCTACATGATCATCGGGCTCGTCAGCGGCCTGTACTACCGCGAGCTGACCAAGGCCAAGGACTTCGAGGGCGACACCCAGCTCTCCGTCGTGCACACCCATGTACTGGCGCTCGGCATGCTGTTCTTCCTTGTCGTCCTGCCGCTGGAGAAGCAGTTCGCGCTGACCTCCCACCGGCTGTTCAACTGGTTCTTCTGGACCTACAACGCCGGTCTGGCGGTGACCGTCGGCATGATGACCCTGCACGGAACGCTGACGGTCCTCGGCCACTCCGGCTCGGAGGCGATCGCCGGGATCGCCGGTCTGGGCCATGTCCTGCTGACGGTGGGTCTGGTGCTCTTCTTCATCACAGTGGGCAAGTGCCTGCCCGGCGCCTCCCGAGCGGAGGACGCCGGAGTCACTCGCGCGAAGGACGCAGCCCCGTCAGCTTCTCCGGGTTCACCTGCAGCCGCAGATTCCTGATGCCGTCCTCGGAGAGGTCGTAGGTGAGAGCCGCCACCGGCATCTCGCCCAGGGTGAACAGGATGCCCAACTCGCCGTTGACGACGGCCTGTCGGAGGGTGATGCCGGCCGACTGCGGCTTCGCCAGGACGCCGAGGATCCAGCGCGCCACATGGTCGGGGCCGTACAGCGGGCGGCGGGCCGCGGTGACCTTGCCGCCGCCGTCCGACCAGCAGGTCACATCCGGCGCCAGAAGTTCCATCACCGCGTTCAGGTCGCCGCCCCCGCACGCCTCGATGAACTGGGTGGTGATCCGGGCCCGCCGGTCCGGGTCCGTGTCGTAGCGGGGGCGGCGGGACTGGACGTGGTTGCGGGCCCGGTGGGCGATCTGGCGGACGGTGGGTTCCGGGCGGTCCAGGATGTCGGCGATCTCCGCATGGGAGTAGCCGAAGACCTCGCGCAGGACGAACACCGCCCGCTCCACCGGGGTCAGCGTCTCCAGGATCACCAGCATGGCCGTCGACACACTGTCCGCCAGCTCCGTTTCCTCGGCGGCATCGGGAGAGGTGAGCAGGGGCTCGGGGAGCCAGGGGCCCACGTACTGCTCGCGGACCGCGCGGGCCGAGGTCAGGCGGGTCAGGGTGAGGTTCGTGACCGTGCGGACCAGGTAGGCGCGCGGGTTGCGGACCGCCGAGCGGTCCGCCGCGTTCCAGTTGAGCCAGGCGTCCTGGAGGACGTCCTCGGCGTCCGCCACACTGCCGAGCATCCGGTACGCCGTCGCGAACAGCAGCCGCCTGTGTTCGAGGTACGGGTCCGGGCCCCCACCAGGCTGCGCCTGCATGATCTCCATGGGATCAACCTGCCAGAACGACCCTGCTCGTGTCGCCGGCGGCGACCTGCTTCCTCGCCCGGCCCGCCTTCGAGATCGCCGCGCTCATGTTCATGTGCCTGCTCAGCCGGTAGAACGGCAGCGGGCTCCCGCTCACCAGCTCCTTGTACCGGACCGCCGCCCGGCCCGTCAGGTATGCCCGCCGCGGGGTGTCGTCCGGGTGCGTGAACTGGATGACCGCGTCCCTGCGGCCGAGGCTCACCGGCTGGTGGAAGTAGCCGAAGCGGAAGGGGCGGACCGGGCGGCCGCGCAGCAGGCGGGAGATCGTGTCCGCCGTGTACGCCGCCGTCGGCATCCCGCTCTGGCAGGTGCCGTGCAGCGTGCCCCAGGGCATCCGGATCGCCGCCGCGTCCCCGATCGCGTGGATCTCGGGGTGGGAGACCGAGCGCAGGGTCTCGTCCACGAGCAGCAGGCCACGCTCGTCCACCGCCACGCCCGCCCGCGCCGCCAGCGGCGAGACCCGTACGCCCGTCGTCCACACGCACACCGCCGACCGGAGCACCTCGCCCGACGCCAGCTCCACCGCGTCCGGCAGCACCTTGGCCACCCGTGCGCCGGTGCGGACGGTGACGCCCAGGCGGGTCAGGGCGGCGCGCAGGTACGACCGCGTCTTCTTGCCCATCATCGCGCCCGGCTCCTGCGTGCAGAGCAGGGTCACCGACAGGTCCGGGTACGACTCCGCGATCTCCGCCGCGGCCTCCACACCGGTCAGCCCGCCGCCGCACACCGTCACCGTGCCCGCCGTCTGCGCCGCCTCGGCCAGCCGCGCCGCGAGCCGGCCCGCCGGTCCGTGCCCGTCCAGGGTGTACGCGTGCTCCTCGGCTCCGGGCACCGTGCCGGTGTCGGCCCGGCTCCCCAGGGCGTAGACCAAGGAGTCGTACGGCAGCACGACCGTCCCCGGAGCCGAGGAGCACGCGTCACCCGCGTCACCCGCGTCCACCGATACCGTGCGCGCCCCCGGGTCCAGGGCGGTCGCGTACCCCTGGACGAACGTGACGCCCGTGCCCGCCAGCAGGTCGGGGATGGGGTGCTCGGCGAGTTCCTGGCCCGTCGCCGCCTGGTGCATGCGCAGGCGCTCGGTGAAGCGGGCGGAGGGGTTGACCAGGGTCACCTGGACGCCGGTGCGGCGCGTGCGGTGGGCGAGACGGATCGCGGCCAGCATGCCGGTGTAGCCGGCACCCAGCACCACGACCCGGTGGCCGTCCTGCGCCGGTCGTCCGGTCTTCGGCTGCTTCGACATGTCCACTCCCGGGGTCGGGTCACCGGGCACATCGGCCTCGTCCGGTGCCGGTGACGACCATGGGACTGGCGAGCCCCGCCGGGCGTGACAGGCCGCTTATGTGACCTGCGCCACACAAATAAGTCAGTCGGCGGGGTGCCCCGGCTGGTAGGTGGCGAGCGCCCAGATCACGAAGAAGTCGATGGCGATCATGATGAGCGCCCAGACCGGCGAGTACGGCAGGAACAGGAACTGGGCGATCACGCTCAGGGAGGCGAGACCGATGCCGACCGCCCGGGCCCACTCGGCGCGTCTGAGGATGAACGCGCCGGTGACGGCGGCCACGACACCCAGGATGAGCAGGATCCAGCCCCAGCCGGTGAGGTTGATCTTGTACACGTAGGCGCCGATACGGGTGTACACGTCGTCGGCCGCGAGCGCGGATATGCCCTGGAGGACGGCGAGAACACCCTCCACCAGGAGCATCACCCCCGCGAAGACGAGCCCTCCCTCGGCCCAGTCGGTGGCCCCCGCCCGTGCCGGTCGGGTCTGCTGCGTCATGGCCGTACCTCCGCCGTCGTCGTCCCGAGTCGGTCGTACGTACGACGATCCGGCCCACCCGGCCGGGAGACCACGGGGGTTGCTCCGTACGGGTGAGCCGGCGGGCCAGGGCGGAACGGCTCAGGCCATCCAGAAGAAGACGGCGGTCATCCGCTTCTCCGTCAGCTCCTTGCCGAAGTAACCGGTCGCGCTGTGCACCAGGTTGGCGTTGTAGAGCAGGAGGCGGTTGTACCGGTGCGGGACCCGGACGTCCTCCTCGAAGGCGTCCGGGGCGACGAAGCGGGTGCCGAGGGCCTCGACGAGGTTGTTGTGCGGGGCCTGCACGACGTTGCCGCCGAGCCGGCCGCCGGGCAGGGACTGGCGGAAGAAGCTGGTGCCGCAGTCCTTGGGCACGTGCGGGTTGAGGTACAGCACGGCCGCGTACCGGCACAGCGCGCGCGAGTCGGTGTGCGGGCGCGGTTCGCTCTCGCCCTCGCCGACCACCTGCACGCAGTTGTGGTTGAGGGTGCCGCCGCCGGGCGCCTGCTGCACCCACAGCTCCTTGGCCCCGGTCGCCTGCTTCACCAGCCGCTCGATGCGGGCGAGTTCACCGGGCTCCAGGCCGGGCATCGCGCGCAGTCCGGGCCAGGTCTCCGAGGTGTACGGGTAGCCCTTGACCCAGTCGTCCTTGGCCAGACACCGCTCGCGTACGGCGTCGACGTCCGGCAGGACGTCGTCCAGGACCCAGTAGTCGCGGCCCTTGGTGGGCTTGCGGTAGGGCAGGACGGGCAGCGCAGCGGGCACCCTGGGGGGTGGCTGTGGGGGCATGCGGCGAATCTAGGCCTGCGTTTCCCCTCGCTTCTCCCGAGAAAGAGTCAACTCTCCTGCGGGAAGGTCAATTTTTGACCAACTGCGGTCCTCGGCCCCTCCCGCGGGACCGGGACGAATCTTTACCCGAAACCACCGACACAAATGACCTCCGCATCCGTACTGCTGTGCGTCCGAACCGCCTATGGGCGGATCCACGGCCGGGCAGGAGGCACGGTGCGCTTTTCGCGGAACGCGACGGGAACTCTCTTCGTGGGCGGTGCAATGGCCCTGACCCTCGGCGCGCTCGCCTACCCGAGCATGCTCGGTGTGAGCACCGTCTCGAGCGCCCCGGACCGAGTCATCGCCAACACCCAGTGGGGTCCGCTCACCGAGGCCGACCGGGACTTCGTGGTGAAGGTGCGGGCGGCCGGCCTGTGGGAGTACCCGGTGGGGCAGATCGGGCTGCAGAAGGGCACCAGCAAGGGGGTCATCGAGGCCAGCAAGCACCTGGTCGACGGGCATTCCGCGCTGGACACCACGTGCCGCAAGATCGCGCCGATGCTGAACATCACGCTGCCCAACGTGGCGAGCCCCCAGCAGGTGGGCTTCGTCAACACGCTGAAGTCCGAGAGCGGCAAGAAGTTCGACACCGACTTCGCCAATATCCTGCGGATGACGCACGGCTCGATCTTCAACACGGTGGCGAAGATCCGGTCCACGACCAAGAACTCGCTGGTGCGGGCCCTGGCCGACCAGGCCAACGACACCGTGCTGGACCACATCACGGTGATGGAGAAGACCGGTCTGGTCGACTTCGACCAGACCCTCTTCCAGCAGACCACCCCGCCGAAGCTGCCCGACTCCGACCTGACCCCGCCGCCCCCGCCGGCGGGCCAGCCGCAGGTGGTACTCACGCCGCCGCCGAACGCCACGTCCACACCGGTGGACATCAACGGCCTCACCGGCGGCGGCGCCGGCGGCGCCTCGCCCGCCGCCGCCAGCCCGAGCCCGACCGTGGGCTAGCCCAGCCAGACCGTGGTGTCCGGCGGGAGGACGTCCGGCTCCGGGAGCGGGGTGCTGGCGAGCAGCACCTCGCCCGGGGGCAGTCGTACCGGCTCCGCGGTGAGGTTGGTGACGCAGCGCCAGGTCTCGGTGCGGGCGAAGTCCAGCACCCCGGCCGGGGCGCCGGGCGTCCAGGTCAGCCTCTCGCCCTCCAGCAGCTTGCGGCGCAGCCTGAGCGCGGTGCGGTACAGCTCCAGGGTGGAGCCCTCGGCACCCGCCTGGGCCTCGACGGCGTACGACGCGAAGGACGCCGGCTGCGGCAGCCAGGCGGCCCCGGGCCCGAAGCCGTACGACGGTCCGGTGGTCGTCCACGGCAGCGGCACCCGGCAGCCGTCGCGGCCCTTGCGGGCATGGCCCGTCTGCTCCCAGATCGGATCCCGCAGCACCTCGGCGGGCAGGTCGGCGACCTCGGGCAGGCCGAGTTCCTCGCCCTGGTAGACGTACGACGATCCGGGCAGCGCCAGCATCAGCAGGGTCGCGGCCCGGGCCCGGCGCAGGCCCGCCTTCCGGTCGGTCGGCGGGGCCGTGCCGCCTGACAGCAGCCAGGCGTTCTCGTCGGTGCCGCGCGGGAGCACGAGGCGCGAGGCGTGGCGGACGACGTCGTGGTTGGAGAGCACCCAGGTGGCGGAGGCTCCGGCGGCACGGGCCGCGCCGAGCGAGCCGGCGATGACCTGGCGGAGTTCCTCCGCGTCCCACCCTGCCTGCAGATACTCGAAGTTGAAGGCCTGGCCGAGTTCGTCCGGGCGGGCGTACAGCGCGCGGCGGGCGTCCGGGACCCAGGCCTCGGCGACCGCGGTGCGGGGCGGGCTGTAGGCGTCGAGGATCTTGCGCCAGTCGCGGTAGATCTCATGGACCTCGTCACGGTCCCAGTAGGGGTGGGTGCCGGGCTCCACCCGCTGCAGGGCCTCCTCGCCCGTGGCGCCCAGGCCGCCCACGTCCCGCAGCGGGTCGGCCAGGTCCTTGGCCAGGCCGTGGGCGACGTCGATGCGGAAGCCGTCGACGCCCCGGTCGGACCAGAAGCGCAGGGTGGTGCGGAAGTCGGCGCGGACCTCCTCGTTCTCCCAGTTCAGGTCGGGCTGTTCGGGCGCGAACAGGTGCAGGTACCAGTCGCCGTCGGCCACACGCCGCCAGGCGCTGCCGCCGAACACCGACTGCCAGTCGGTGGGCGGGAGTTCGCCGTCGGCACCGCGGCCGGGGCGGAAGACGTAGCGTTCCCGGGCCGCGGATCCGGGTCCGGCCCGCAGGGCCTCCTGGAACCAGGGGTGCAGGTGCGAGGTGTGGTTCGGGACGATGTCCACGACGACCTTCAGACCGAGCCGGTGGGCCTCGGCGGCCAGCGCGTCGAAGTCGTCCAGGGTGCCGAGGCGCGGGTCGACGTCCCGGTGGTCGGCGACGTCGTAGCCGCCGTCGGCGAGTTCGGAGGGGTAGAAGGGGCTGAGCCACAGGGCGTCCACGCCGAGCGTGGCGAGGTGGTTCAGGCGCTCGGTGACGCCCCTGAGATCGCCGAGGCCGTCACCGTCGGCGTCGGCGAAACTGCGCGGATAGACCTGGTAGATGACGGCCTGGCGCCACCAGTCGGGATTCCTGGAGGAGAGGTCTGGCATACCCGGACTCTGTCCACCTTGCCAGGGAACGGAACCCCCGGTGGGCGCCGCCGCCGGACGTCCCGTCGGCCGGTCCGACGTCCGCCCCGCCGGACCTGCACCAGGACCTGCCCTAGCGGCGTTCCACCGTCTCCAGGTACAGCTTCACGTAGCGCTCCACGTCCACCGCCAACGCCACGTCCACCAGGGCCTGTTCGCGGGTGCCGCCGTGGATCTCGGACTCGCCGGGGCGAGGGCGGCGGTCGACGATCGTCTGGCCGCGGGTCGGGCCGGGGGCCAGGGCGACCTCGACGGGCAGCGGGCGGGTGGTGATGCCGGCCGGGTCCGCGACCGCGCACACCGCGCCCGCGTCACCGAGGCCGCCGGCCGGGTCGTCGCCGTCGGGTTCGGGTGCGGACGGGCGGTGGGCCAGCAGCTCGCCGGCCAGCCGGGCGCCCGGTTCCCTGCTCTCCCGCAGCCGCCGTACGTCCAAGCCCGGTACGACGACCTGGGTGAACACGTCGAGCCCGTACATGGTGATCGGCACCCCGGCGGTGAGCAGGATCGCCGCCGCCTCCGGGTCGTGCCAGACGTTGAACTCGGCGACCGGCGTGGCGTTCCCGGTGGCGACGGCGCCGCCCATGAACACGATCCGCTCGATGTTCCGGGTCACCTCCGGGTGGGTGCGCAGCAGGAGCGCGATGTTGGTGAGCGGTGCGGTCGGGATCAGGGTGACCGGGGTCGGGGAGCCCAGGATCTCGCGGTACAGGAGGGTCACGGCGTCCACGGCGGCGCGGCCGCGTCTGGGCGCGGGCAGGCCGAGGTCGCCCATGCCGTCCGCGCCGTGCACGTGCCGGGCCGAGCGGGCCGGCTCGATCAGCGGGCGCTCGGCGCCGCGCGCCACCGGGACGTCGGGGGCGCCCGCCTCCTCCAGCACGGTCAGGGTGTTGCGGACCACCCCGTCGACATCGGTGTTCCCGGCCACACAGGTCACCGCCCGGAGGTCCAGGCCCGGGTGGCGTACGGCGAACAGCAGGGCCAGGGCGTCGTCGACGCCGGTGTCGCAGTCGATGATCACGGGGATGGGCTGACCGGTCACGTCGGACTCCTTCCGTCGTACCGACACTAGATCAGTGCCCTCAGGACCACAGTGCGGTGCCCTTCGCCGCCACGCGGTCGGCGACGCGTCGCAGCAGCTCGGGCACGGGGAGCGCGCCGGGGCGGCGGCCGTCCCGCAGGCGCAGGGCCGCGAGGCCCGCGCCGGCCTCCCGGTCGCCGATCACCGCCTGGTACGGGACCAGGCGGGCCGCGCGGATGCGGGCGCCGAGGGTGCCCTGCTCCGGGGCGGCGAGTTCGGCGCGCAGGCCCAGCGCGGACGCTTCCCGGACCACGGCGGCCGCCCGCTCCACCTGCTCGTCCGCGACCGGCAGCACGGCCAGCTGTACGGGAGCGAGCCAGGCCGGGAATGCTCCGCCGTGCGCCTCGATGAGGTGGGCGACGGCCCGCTCCACGCTGCCGATGATGCTGCGGTGCACCATCACCGGGCGGTGCTTGGCGCCGTCGGCGCCGATGTAGTGCAGGTCGAAGCGGGCCGGCTGGTGGAAGTCGATCTGCACGGTGGACAGGGTGGACTCGCGGCCGGCCGGGTCCGCGATCTGTACGTCGATCTTGGGGCCGTAGAAGGCGGCCTCGCCCTCCGCCTCCTCGTACGCCACGCCGGACTCGGCCAGCACCTCCTTCAGCAGCGCGGTGGCCCGCTGCCACAGCTCCGGGTCGGCGACGTACTTGCCGCCCTCGCCGGGCAGTGAGAGACGGTGGCGTACGGCCTCGATGCCGAGGTCGGCGTAGGCGCGGGCGATCAGCTCCAGCGCGGCGCGGGCCTCGTCGACGGCCTGCTCCAGGGTGCAGAAGATGTGGGCGTCGTTGAGCTGGATGGCGCGCACCCGGGTCAGGCCGCCGAGGACGCCGGAGCGTTCGGCGCGGTACATGGTGCCCAGCTCGGCGATACGCAACGGCAGTTCGCGGTAGCTGTGGGAGCGGGAGCGGTAGATCAGGGCGTGGTGGGGGCACAGGCTCGGGCGCAGGACGACCTCCTCCGCGCCCAGGTTCATCGGCGGGTACATGTCCTCGCTGTAGTGGTCCCAGTGTCCGGAGGTCTCGTACAGCTCGCGCTTGCCGAGCGCGGGCGAGTACACGTGCCGGTAGCCGGCGGCGCGTTCCGCCTCCCGGATGTACTCCTCCAGGGTGTGCCGTACGACGGCCCCGTCCGGGAGCCAGTAGGGCAGGCCCGCGCCCATCAGCGGGTCGGTGTCGAACAGGCCGAGTTCACGGCCGAGGCGGCGGTGGTCGGGGACGCGGTCGCTGATGGCGCTGACGTCACTGATGGCGCTGACGTCGCTGATCGGGTCGGTCATCGGGGTCTCCTCGGTGCGGGAGGCGAACACCCCGGTGCATGACGAAACCCCGGGGCGTGCGCCCCGGGGCTTCGGACTGGGTCAGGAGTCAGCGCGCCGGGACGGTCTCCGGCGTCGTCGTGCTCTGCGGACACGGCTGGGCGCGCTTCATGAGGCGACCGTAACGGCGGCCCCTGTCGTAGCGCCATCGGTTTTCCCCGGGCCTTCCCCGCCGCTCACCCGGACGCCTCCCCCACCGCTCACCCGGACGGGTTTTCCCGCCCTCACCCGGACGGCCCGGAGCGCTGGTGGGCGGGTCGCGGCGGTGGTGCCGTGAGAGGAGGCACCTCCACCCCCACCTGCCCCGCCAGGGAGGCACCCCAGATGACCGCCGCCATACGCCCCCGCGCCCTCCCTCTCGCCGCCCTCGCCACCGGCCTCCTCACCCTCACCGGCTGCGCGGCCCTCGGCCTGGAACGCCCGCCGTCCGCGCAGCAGCCCCTGCCCACCGTCGACAAGCCCTCCCCCTCGGCGAAGCCCTCGGCCCGGGCCGACGGATCCACGCTCACCGACGACCAGGCCCGGGCCGCGCTCATCACGGAGACCGACCTCGGCGCCCCCTGGACCGCGACGCGCGGGGCGGCCACCTGGCGGGACGCCCTGCTGAAGGCGACCACCACGGCCGGGGAGTGCCAGCGCCTGCTCGACGCGCTCTACTCCGACGAACTCCTCGGCGCCCCCGCCCGGGTCGCCGTGGGCCTCGACGACGACGACACCGAAGCCCAGATCCGCTACCAGATCGCCGCCCGCCGCCCGTCGGACGTCGACGCCGCGCTGGAGTGGCTGCAGACCATGCCGGTCCAGTGCGCCCGCTTCACGGCCACCTCGGAGAACGGCCTGGTCGAGGACGTCCAGGTCCAGGACGCCCCGCTGCCGGAGGTCGGGGACGTGCGCCAGGGTCTGCACGTCACCGTCGCCACCACGACCTCCGACGACCAGGATGTCTTCCTGACGATGGACCTGGCCGCCGTCCGCGTCGGCGAGGACGCCTTCGCCCTCACCAACGCCGGCCTGGGCGACGTACCGAACGACGCGACACAGCTGGCCGTCCAGCTCGGCGCACTCCGCCTGGCGGACGTACGCAAGCAGGGCCGGGCCCAGGTCTGACCTGCGCCTTTCCGCTAGGACGGCGTCGCGGAGGGCCGCAGCGACGGCGTTCTCCCCGTCACCAGCACCACCGCGCCCTTGTCCAGCCGCGTGTACACCCACTTCGCGTCGGCCTCGGGCAGGCCGATCCAGCCGCCGGTGGACGCGTAGTTGCCAGGGGCCTTCAGGTTGTAGGTGAGGGCGACGACGGCGGTGCTCCTCTTCCGGTCCGCGGAGCGCAGTTCGATCACCCACGGAACGCTCGGCATGGACGCGCCGCTGCCACTGCCACCGCCGCTCCCGAACTCCATCTCCGCCTTCGGGGACTTGGCGACGACGGTGAACCGGCCGGTGGGCGTGGGCAGTTCGGCAACGCCGGAGGAGATGGGCATCATCCGCCCGTCGACGGTCATCGTCATCTTGGTGAGGTCGACGACGGCGTCGGCGGCGGCCGGAGTCGGGGTGGGCGCCGGGCTGGTCCGCAGCCGGGGACTGGCGGCCGGAGTGGTGCGGCGGCCGGAGTCGGAGTCGTGGCCGTGGGTGAGGCCGACGGTCATCGTGACGGCGAGGGCCGCGGCGGCGGCCACCCCGCCGACCACGACGGTCGTACGACGGCGACGGCCACGCCGTACGGCCAGACGGCGGACCTCGGCACCGGCGACAGGCGGCGGGGACTGGTGACCCTCGGCCAACGTCCGCAGCGCGCCGGAGAGTTCAGGGTGGAGTTCGGGGTGAAGGTCGCGGTGAAGGTCGGGGTGGAGGTCGGCGTCGTAGTCGCGGTCATCGGACACGGTCGCCCTCCCTCTCCCCCTCGCCCGGGGCCAGCACCCGGGCCAGTGCCGCGCGGCCACGGGACAGACGGGCCTTGACCGTCCCCACCGGGGCACCGGTTTCCGAGGCTACTTGCTCCACGCTCAGGTCGCACAGATGGTGCAGGACGACGGCCATCCGCTGGGCCTCGGGCAGGGTGCGCAGCGCGGAGACGAGCGCGGCGTGCTCGGGGTCGGGCCCGGGTACGGACTCCGGCGGCGGGGTGCGCCGCACCAGTTCCAGCCAGCGCCGGGCGCGCCGCCACCGGCTGACGGCGAGCCGCATCGCGACGGTCCTGACCCATGCCTCGGGCGCCCCGTCCGCGAGGAAGTCGCGCCGTCGGTCCCAGGCCCGTACGAACGCCTCCTGCACGACGTCCTGCGCCTCGCCGTGATCCCCGGTGAAGGCGTAGAGCTGGCCGGTCAGCCGGGGGAACGCGGCGGCGTAGAACGCGTCGAACTCGTCCTCGGTCATGCCTCCCCTGCCACTCGTGCCCCAACTTCCCCGTACCGCCGTGCAACCCGGACCGCGTCGCGGTGCGTACAGGTCCCGTACGCCGCACATCGAAACACATCGCAGGGGGAACCCGATGACGACCAGAGCCGACCGCCGAACCCGTCATCGCGCCGGTCGCTCCGGCCGCCGGACCGAGTTCGGCGGCTACGCCGCCGTGGCCTGGCCGCGTCTGCTGCACACGGCCCATCTGCTGACCGGCGACCCGGCCGAGGCCGACGCCCTGACGCGCACCGCCCTGTCCGACGCGTACGCCCACTGGCGGCGCATCCCGGGCGACGACACCGACTTCTACGTACGACGGCTGCTGGTGCGCCACCACCTCGGCAGCCACCTCGGCAGCCACCTCGGCCGTCTTCTCGGCCGCCGCCTCAGCCGTCATCTCGGCCGCCACATCGGCCCTCACCACGGCCGCCGGCCGCGCCGCACGGGACCCGCGCCGCAGGCCCCGCAGGCCCCGCAGGCCCCGCAAGCCCCGCTCGCCCGTGCCCTCGCCGCCCTGCCCGCGCGTCAGCGGGTGGTGCTGGTCCTGCGGCTGGGCGAGGACCTGGGGCGGCTGGAGGTCGCCGAGATGCTCGGCTGGTCGGTGGGCGCGGTGAAGTCGTACGAACGACGGGGGCTGAAGGCCCTGGGGGCGACATGAGGCACAAGCAACTGAATTCCCTGAGCGGCGAGTTGGGCGAGGTCTTCGCCGCCGCCCGCGACGAGGCGCCCCGCACGCCCGTCCCGCTCGCCGCCATCGAGCGGGAGGGCCGGGCGCGGCGCCGGCGGCGTCGGATCACCGTGCTGCTGACCTGCTGCCTGCTGGTGCTGGGCCCGCTCGGCTACGCGGTCTGGCGGCTGGCGGGCGTGTCCGGGGGCGGGCCCGTGACGCCCGGACGGTCGGTGGCCGCCGGGACCGTGCGCGTGGTGGCGGCCGGTGAGCACGTACGGCCGCTGTCCGGCGAGGAGTTGTGGCTGACGAAGGACGGCGCGCACTGGTCGTCGCCCCAGGGCGGGGGCGAGTCCCTGCCGGTCTCGGGGCTCTCCGCGGAGCCCCCGACCGTCACGCTCCGACTGGAGGTGACCGGCCGGGGCGGGCTGCTGCTGTCCGGCGTCCACCGCGGCGGCGGACCGGCCGCCCGCGTCGAGGTGCAGCTGCCCTCGGGCAGGACCACCGGAACCGTGCTCACCCTCGCAGGGAACCCGGGCTGGGACGTCTGGTACGCAACCCTCCGACTCCCGGCGGACAAGCAGGAGTTGATGCACACCCGGGTCACGGTCTACGACGCCGGCGGCAAGGTCCTGGCGCGGGGCGGGGTGGGCCGGTGAAGCGTCTCCTCAAGCATCTGCGCCGCCGCCGGGCCCGCTGGGTCCGGCGCATCCTCGGGACGCTGCTCGCGCTGTGCCTCGCGCTGGTCGGGACGGTGTGGGTGGCGTACCTGCTCACAGCCGTCCCGGACCCGCATCCGGAGACGGTCAGCCAGAGCACGGTCTTCCTGGACGCAGAGGGGGAGTACCTGGGCCGGCGCGGTCCTGTGGACCGGCAGGACGTGTCCCTGGCGCAGGTGCCGCGGCACGTCCAGGACGCGGTGATCGCCGCCGAGAACCGTTCCTTCCGCACGGACTCGGGCGTCTCGCCCAGCGCGATCGTGCGCGCGGCCGTGGCCACGCTGTCCGGCGGGGAGCGCCAGGGCGGTTCGACGATCACCCAGCAGTATGTGAAGAACGCCCTGCTGAGCCCCGAGCAGTCCCTGACCCGCAAGGCCCGTGAGGCGCTGATCGCCGTCAAGCTGGACCGCACCCGCTCCAAGGACTCGATCCTGGAGGGCTACCTCAACACCGTGTACTTCGGCCGGGGCGCGGCGGGCATCGAGTCGGCGGCGCGGAACTACTTCGGCGTGGACGCGAAGGACCTCACGGTGTCGCAGGGGGCGGCGCTCGCGGCCATCATCAACCGGCCGACGTTCTACGAGCGGGCGGGCTCGGACGCGAAGGTCACCGCGACGCTGCAGAAGCGCTGGCGCTGGGTGCTGGACGCGATGCGCTCCTCGGGCAGCATCACGGCCGGGCAGCGCTCCTCGGCCGCCTTCCCGGCCTTCCGGTTCTATCCGCCCGGCGACACGGACGGCCAGCGCCAGTACCTGATCGACGCGGCCGCTGCCGAGGCCGCCCGCCGTCTCGGCATCACACAGGACCAGCTGGCGCGCGGCGGCTACACGGTCCGTACGACCTTCGACCTGAGCACGCAGTACGCGGTGTCGGAGCGCGTGCGGCAGCAGTCCGCGGGCCTGCCCAAGGGCACGAAGCTGCACGCGGCGGTGATCGCCATGGTCCCCGGCAACGGCGCGGTCCGTGTCCTGTACGGCGGTACGGACTACGCCCACCAGCCCTTCAACGACGCCCTGTCGGGCGCGGTGGAGGCCGGTACGGCACTGCGCCCCTTCAGTGGCCTGCCGCTCGGCGCGCCGCTGTCCAAGCTGGCGAGCACCTCGGCACCGACCCCGCTGACGGTGGCCTCGGCGTACGCGACCGCGGCGGCGGACGGCACCTACGCGACGCCGTACATGGTGGAGCGGATCACCCGGGGCGGCGACACCGTGTACAAGGCCCACCCGGACCGGCACCGGGTCATGGGCTCCGTCATGGCCGCGGCGGCGGCGAAGTACGCGGACACGGGCGAGCTGCCGACGTACAGCGGCGGCGCGGGCACGGGCCCCGGCACCCGGACGCTGTGGCAGTCGGCGTACACCCCCCGGCTCGCCCTCACGACCGCCCTGTTCGCCGAGCATCCGGCCACGAAGGGGCACCCGGCGCGACCGGCCCACCTCCCGTCCTCGGCCGGGGAGCTGGCCACCGGGGTCCAGTCGGACGTGTTCACGTCCAAGGCGGTGACGCCCGCGGGGGCAGGGTCGGTCAGCGGTCGAGGTCGATCGTGAAGCGCCTCGTGCCCGTACCGATCGTGTCGGCGTGGACCGAGCCACGAGCCCGGTCGAACGCCCCGGTGCCGCCGGTGACCGCGTTGTCGAACGAAGGGGGAGGGCCCGGGTTGAGATTGCCGAAGACCATCCCCTGCACGGTGAGTTGACCGCCCGGGAGGTTGTAGTTCACGACGCACTCCTCCGCTCCGCCGTTGTCGACCCGGGTGGTGGTGCAGGTGCCGCCGGTGTCGCCGACCTCGTTGCCGTACAGGTCGAACAGGACCGAGCGGAAGACCGTCCGATCGCCCTGGGCGGCGGGGCTGCCGCCGGGGTTGACGGGGAAGCGCGTCTGCTGCGCGAGATGGCCGATGAGTGTGATGACTCGGTCTGTGCCCTTGGCGTCGGCGAACTCGTCGTCCGTCGCGGCGGCCGCGACAGGGGCGCAGGCGAGAAGGGTGACCAGCGCAGTGGCCGTGCCGAGACAGGCTGCCCTGATGGGGCGCATCGTGTGGCTCCTGAGGTCGATGTTCATGGATGGTCAGGTGCCGCATTCATAACCTCGGCCCTGCCGCCGCCCGGAACGTCCCGGCGCGACCCACCGTCAGATCCGACCAGTCGGACCAACCCGGGACGAGAGACGGCCCGGCCTGCCGCGCACTACGAAGATCGCGATCTACAGCGGCGGCTGCGCCGGCGCCGGCCCCAGGGTCGTGGTGCCCGGCGCCGTGCGGTGGCCGAGGCCCGTGCGGTAGGCGTCCAGGGCCGCCTCGACGCGGCCGGTACGGCGCAGCAGGTCGCCGAGGAGGCGGCACAGGTCGGCCAGGTCGCCGGCCGCGCCGGCCCGTTCCAGGAGGCTGAGGGCGCGGACGTAGTGCTCCTCGGCGGCCTCGGTGTCGCGGGAGTCCTCGGCGATGATGCCGAGGAGGCGGTGCGCGGCGGCGGCGTGCACGGCGCCGCGTTCGGAGGAGAGGTCGCCGAGGACGCCGTTGAGGAGTTCGGCGGCCTCGGCCGACTTGCCGCGCCGGTGCAGGACGTCGGCGAGTTCCACGGCAGCCTGGCTGCGGTAGAGGGCGGCCCGGGTCTGGGCGAGCATGGTGAGGGCCTGGCGCAGCTCGGCCTCGGCCCGGTCCAGGTCGCCGTTCTGGGCGCAGACGTAGCCGCGCATCCAGTGGCAGTTGGCGAGTTCGGTGCGCAGCTGGAGCTGGCGGTACAGCTCGGCCGCCTTGGCGAGGGAGGCGTCGGCCTCGGCGACCCGGCCCTCGGCGAGCAGGGTGCGGGCGACCGAGCGGTGCATACGGGCGATGAGTGCCGGGTCGGCGGCCTGCGGGGCCAGGGCCAGGGCGAACTCGGCGGCCTTGGCGGCGCGGGCGTGGGCGCCCATGTCCATGTAGGGGCCGATGGCGCTGGCGTAGAGGAGCAGCAGGGCGTCGGGGTCGTGCAGGCCGCCCCGGTTGAGTTCGTCGAGGGTGGATTCCAGGAGGTAGACGGCGTAGCGGAGTTCGCCGGCGAGGTAGTGGGCGATCGCGCGGCCGCGGACGGCCGGGACGCGGCTGGGGAGGGTCTCCTGCGCGAGGCGGTGCTCGGCCCGCTCGAAGTGGTCGCGGGCCCGGGACAGTTCGCCCGTCTCCAGGGCGCATTCGCCCAGCCCCAGGAGCGCGGTGGCCTGCTCGGCGACCAGGCCGTGCGTGTCCGCCTCGGCGAGCAGCGCGGTGTACTGGCCGGCCGCCTCCTCCGCCTTGCCGTCGGCGAGGGTGCGCTGGGCCTCGGTGAGCCGCAGCCGGAGGGCGGTGGCGAGGTGGGCGGGCCGGCCGACGGCCAGCTCCTCGAAGGCGACGCCGAGGCGGTCCGCGATGTGCCTGAGCGCCTCGTCGGAGGCGCGGACCCGGCCCGCCTCCAGGGTGGAGATGTAGGCGGGGGTGTACGCCGGTTCCGCCAACTGGCGTTGGGTCAGGCCCTGTTCGGTGCGCAGTTGCTGCACGCGCCGGCCGACGACCTCAGGATCGTCCCGCTCCCGCATTTCCTGCTCCCCCAACTCTCCTGGCACCTCTTGCCGTTCGGGTTCCGCGCCCCTAGGTTAAACGGCGAATTAAGCATGTTTAACAGGCCGCTGTTGTTGCGAGGTCGCCGTGCACGGACGTACATCCGCACCCTACGGACTCCCCACCACACTGCCCATCTCCCGGCTCCGCCCGAGCAGGCGCACCCCGGCCGCCCGGGGCGTGGCAGCGGCCGCACTAGCGATCGCGGCACTGATCACGGCGGCGAACGCGGTCCCGGCCCGAGCGGCCGAGGAGAGACCGGCGTCCCACGCGACCCATCACGCGCATCGGGGTTAGGGCATCACAGACCGCCCGGGGGGCGGACGCTCAGAACTCGGACGTGTCCAGGTCGAAACCGAGGGGAGCGGGGAGAGGGACGGTCTGGCCGAGCTTGTACTTGGGGGCCTTGGCGTAGTCGGGCACGCCGCTGTCCCGCTAGAGGGCGTGGACGAAGGCAGCCCACGTGTGGGGGGCTACAGCGAGGTGCGCCGCTTCGGGGTTCTTGGAGTCACGGACGGCGATGAGGGCGGGGAGGTCGGCGACCTCGACGCAATCACCTCCGGTGTTGCCGCTGTACGAGGACTTACGCCACTCGGTAGCGCCGAGCGGGGCGCACTCGACGCAGTCGCCGCCGCTGCTGCTGCTGTAGCTGGACTTACGCCACGTCGCGCTTTTCAGCTGTCGGCTGGTCTCCATAGCGCTCCTCCATCACGTGGGCGATCAGCTCTGCCGAATCTCGCACCGAGAGTGCGGCAGCCTGTAGCTGATCGTAATAGAGCCAGCCGTTGCTGACCCCGTCCGGATTGGCCGTCATATGGCCCTGGATGAAGTCCTCCGTGTAGACGATGTCCGGATGGTCGTTGAAGCGCAGGAGATTGAAGGCGCCCGGCAGCCCCGGGTGTTCACCCGCCGAGTACGGCAAGACTTGGATCTTGACCAGGCGTTGATCACGGAAGCTCAACAGGTGCGCGAGTTGTTCCCGCATCACCTCCCGACTCCCCATCGGCCGGTACAGCACCGCCTCGTCCAGGACCACCCACACCAACGGCGGTTGCTCCTTCCGAAGGAGACGCTGCCGCTCCAGCCGAGCCGCGACCAGCTCGTCGAGGTTCCTGGGCTCCGGCGCGCCGAGAACCGCGCGCGCGTACTTCTCCGTCTGCAGCAGCCCGTACACGACCTGCGCCTGATACGTCGAGATGTACGCCGCCTTCGCCTCCATCTCCGCATACGGCTGAAACCAACTCGGCAACTGGCTCCGCAACACCAGCCCCAACAGCCGCGAGAAGAACCCGTCCGTCATCAGCGCCGCATCCACCCGCTCGGCAAACTCCCGCGTCGGCACCTTCAGCGTGGTCTCGACCTGGCCGATCAGTGAGCCCGTGCAGAAGACGATCGCGCCCAGTTCCTTCTGGGTCAGCCCCGCCGCTTCCCGCTTTCTCCGCAGTTCGGAGCCGAAGTAGTCCAATGGGGAAGCGGCGGGGTCGAGTTCGCGAATGTTCGCCATGCGCTGAGCGTAATCAACCGACTCCGCTCAGGTGGGGCGAATCGAGGATTGCGAGTCGGCATCACGGCAGTTCGTCAACCCCGGAGAAGGTTGTACACGAGTGGCATATCTCACCACGCGCCCCCGCATAGCTGACTCGCCGTTAGTGTGTGCGATCCGGTGCAGCCGCGACGAGGTCGACGTGCGCTTCGTCAGGGCGGGAAGGGCAGGGGAATGACGCTGGAAGCGCAGGCGCGGCCGAAGGACCGGGGGCGGCACGGCGGTGGCGGAGGCCGCGGAGGCGGCGGCACCGAACCCGACGCCCCGCGCCCCAAGCGCCGGATACTGCGCTGGTCGGCGGCCACCCTGGCCGTCCTCATACTCGGCACCGCGGGCGCGGGTTACCTCTACTACGAGCACCTCAACGCCAACATCAAGAAGGCCGAGCGGAACCTGGGCGACTCCGACGTACCGGAGGCCACCCCGAACGCCGCCGGCCAGACGCCGCTGAACATCCTGATGATCGGCTCGGACAGCCGGAACACCGCGAAGGACCTGAAGCTCGGTGGGTCCAAGGCCGACGTGGGGCGCCCGCCGCTCGCCGACGTGCAGATGCTGCTGCACGTCTCGGCCGACCGCAGCAACATGTCCGTGGTGAGCCTCCCGCGCGACACGATGATCCCGATCCCCAGGTGCACCACCGCCGACAAGAAGTACGAGGCTCTCTCGCTGGCCATGGCGAACGAGTCGCTGGGCCGCGGCGGCCCGGGCTGCACGGTCGCCACCTGGCAGAAGCTCACCCGCATCCACATCGACCACTTCATGATGGTCGACTTCTCCGGCGTGGTGGACATGGCGGACGCCATCGGCGGCGTCCCGGTGTGCGTCAAGCAGAACGTCTACTCGCACACCTCCGACGGCCATGGCTCGGGGCTGAAACTGGAGGCGGGCACCCACCCGGTCAAGGGCGAACAGGCCCTGCAGTGGCTGCGTACCCGCTACGGCTTCGAGGACGGCACCGACATCGGCCGCACCCACGCCCAGCACATGTACATGAACTCGATGGTCCGTCAGTTGCGCGCGAACGCGACGCTGGGCAACCCCACCGAGATGCGCAGGCTCGCGGAGGCCGCGACGAAGGCGCTCACGGTCGACGAGGGCCTCGGCACGGTCAAGAAGCTGTACGACCTGGCCGGGGAACTGCAGAAGGTCCCCACCAAGCGGATCACGATGACGACGCTGCCGACCGTGCAGTGGTCGCAGAACCACAACCGTCTGGTGCCGGACCCCGAGGACGCCGACCAGCTCCTCTCCATGGTCCGCGACGACCGCCCGCTGGACGGCCGCGGCGCCAAGCACAAGGCGGAGCAGAAGGTGAAGGCTCCCTCGACCCCTGTCGGCACCCTCGCGGTCCAGGTCCGCAACGGCACCGGGACGACCACCGAGGCCCCGACGCTCCAGCGGGCGAGCGCGGTCACCCAGGTCCTGCGGGGCAAGGGGTTCACCCGGGCCGAGGCGGACGTCACCGCGGCCGCCGAGGCCAAGACCGTTCTCCTGTACCCCAGTGCCGACCTGGAGGGCGACGCCCAGGCCGTGGCCAAGGCGCTCGGCGTCCCGCTGGGCCAGGTGCACCGGTCGACCGACGTCTCGGGCGTCACCCTGGTCGTGGGCGCGGACTGGCGCACCGGCGACGCCTACCCGAAGAGCAAGAGCGCGGACAAGGCGCCCTCGACGGCGGCCGTGCTGCCCGGCGACAAGGAGGACGCGTGCATGGAGGTGCAGAAGGGCTTCACCTGGTGAGCAGGGCTCTCCCCGCGTGTCCCGCCGGGGGCCTACCCTTCTCCCCGTGACCTCTCCCGCGGCGCGCACCGCTCTGGATCTCACCGCCGGACTCCCGGTCCCGGACCTGGAGGACTTCTACCGCGACCTGCACCGTCACCCCGAGCTGTCGCTGAGCGAGCACCGCACCGCCGGGAAGCTCGCCGGGCGGCTCAAGGAGGCCGGGTTCGAGACGGCGGAGGGGATCGGCGGCACCGGGGTCGCGGGGGTGCTGCGCAGCGGCGACGGGCCGACGGTGCTGCTGCGCGCCGACCTGGACGCGCTGCCGGTGCAGGAGGAGACCGGGCTGCCGTACGCCTCACGGACGGACGGGGTGATGCACGCCTGCGGGCATGACCTGCACGTCACCTGGCTGGCGGGCGCGGCCGAGGCGCTGGCGGCCGGGCGGGAGACCTGGAACGGCACCCTGCTGGTCGTGGGCCAGCCCGCCGAGGAGACCGGGCAGGGCGCGGCCCGGATGGTCGCGGACGGGCTGTACGAGCGCTTCGGGCGCCCGGACGTGCTGCTCGGGCAGCACGCGGTCCCGGGCCCGACGGGCCTGTACCCGCACGCGCCGGGCCTGATCATGTCGGCGTCGACGGACGTGGACATCGTGGTGCACGGCCGGGGCGGCCACGGTTCGCGGCCCGAGTCGACCGTGGACCCGGTGGTGACCGCCGCCTACCTGGTCACCCGGCTGCAGACGGTCGTCTCCCGGGAACTGGCCGCGCGCGAGGCCGCGGTGCTGACCGTGGGCCGGATCGAGGCGGGCACCCGGCACAACATCATCCCGTCCGAGGCGCGCATCGAGCTGAACCTGCGCACCCAGTCGGAGGAGGTGCGGGAGCGGATGCTGGCCGCGATCCGCCGGATCGCGCAGGGCGAGTGCCTGGCCGCCGGCTGCCCGCGCGAGCCCGAGATCACCTTCGGCAACAGCTTCCCGGAGACGGTCAACGACGTCGGCACCGACACCGCGGTGGCCGCCGTGCACCGCGAGGTCTTCGGCGAGGGCACGGTGTTCGACCCGGGCCCGGCGATGGGCAGCGAGGACTTCCCGGAGCTGGCGCAGGGCTCGATCCCGTACTCGTACTGGTTCGTGACGACCACTCCGGCCGAGGTGTGGGAGAAGGCCCCGGGCGCGACGTTCCCGGAGAAGTTCTCGGCGGTGCCGAGCAACCACAGCCCCCGCTTCGCGCCCGATCTGTCCACGATCGTCCCGGGTGTGCGGACCCTGGTCTCGGGGGCGCTCGCATTTTTGTCAGTGGCATGACTTAGTCTTCGCGACCTAGCCTTCACTCATCCGCCACGCACGGCACACAGGGGGCTTACACATCAGCCGTGCCGCGTGGCGCTCACCTCACTCATTCGTTCCGGGGGGTTCGAATCAGCGTGCGTATGCGCACCCTCACGACTGCCACCACCCTGGCCGTCCTCTTCAGCTCGGCGGCCCTGGCCGCCACTCCGGCAGCCGCCGACTCCGCCAAGATCCTGCCGGTCAAGTCGGCGGGTGACATCGTGGTGGACGGCGTCCACCAGCGGGTCTTCGTCAGTGACCCGTACCAGGGCAAGGTCGTCGCCACGGACTACAGCGGCTCCGTCGTCGGCTCGGTGACCTCCCTGCCGGGCGTCACCGGCCTGCAGCTGTCCGCCGACTCGGGCACGGTGTACGCGGCCTCGCCGGGCGCGGACGCGATCGTGGCCATCGACACGACGACGGTGACGGAGTCCACCCGGTACGCGACCGGCGACGGCACGGACCCGGCCCACCTCGCCCTGGCCGGCGGCAAGCTGTGGTTCGGCTACGGCACCGCCGAGCACGGCCACATCGGTTCGCTGGACCTGTCGGGCACCGACCCGGTGGTGACCCTGGACCAGGACCCCGACACCGACTACCCCGGCGCCCCGCTGCTCGCCGCCACGCCCGGTGCCCCGAACACCCTGGCCGCCGCGGCTCCGGAGTACTACAACTCCTGGCTCGGCGTGTACGACGTCGCCACGGGTACCGCCACCCGCACCGCCCGCTACGGCGGCTCCACCGGCGGCCTCGGCTCCACGTCCGACCTCGCCCTCACGCCCGACGGAAGCCGTCTGATCACGGCCAACCCCGGCAACCAGCACCACGTGTGGAAGACCTCGGACCTCACTCCACTGAGCGGCTACACCACCGAGTACCACCCGAGCTCCGTCGCGATCGCCGACGACGGCACGGTCGCCGCGGGCACCGACGCCCCGTACGACCCGTCGCTGTACATGTTCAACCCGGGCACCACGACCCCGGTCCGCGAGTACACCTGGCCCGACACCGACAACATCAGCGGATACGACGAGCTGGGGAACGCCAACCTGGCCTGGGAGCCCGGCACGGGCGCGGGCCGGCTTTTCGCGCTGACCCACAACTACAACAGCGTGTACACGCTCCGCGTCCTGACGGACTCCACCAAGTCCAAGCCCGTCCTGACGGTCGACGCCCCCGCCACCGCAACCCGCGCCAAGTCGCTCACCGTCAAGGGCACGCTCACCGCGACGCTGCCGCTGCCTGCCGGCACCCCCCTGCAGGTCACCCGCACCGATCTGGAGTCGCCGAACGGCAAGTCGCTCGGCACCAAGTCCCTCGGCACCGGCGGCAAGTTCTCCTTCACCGACACCCCGCCGGCCGGTGGCAAGGTCACGTACACGGTGACGTACGCGGGCGACGCCCAGCACACCTCCGCGAAGGCCTCCGACACCGTGGGCGTCTCCCGCGCCAAGCCCACGCTGACGATCAACAACAACGGCAAGGTGTACTCCTACGGCAAGGACGTGAAGTTCACGGCCCACCTGGGGACCACCTACAAGAACCGCACGGTGGAGATCTGGGCCGACCCGTTCGGCTCCGACAAGCCGAAGAAGCTGGTGAAGTCCGGCAGGGTCAACTCGGACGGCAACCTGTCGGTCTGGCTGGACCTGAAGCGGGACACCAAGGTCACCGCGAAGTTCTCGGGCGACGCCCGCTACCAGCCCCGGTCGGCCTCCAGCACCGTCGGTGCCCGGGTGAGCGTGTCGACGTCGCTCAGCAACAACTACAAGTCGGTGTACACGTGGGGTCACACGTACGCCTTCTTCCACAAGTCCAAGGACCCGCTGACCACGACGAAGATGACGTACTACCCGGGCCGCCAGCAGCGCCTGGAGTTCCAGGTGTACTACCAGGGCAGGTGGTACGACGGCGACCCGATGTACTTCCCGCTGGGCTCCGACGGCGTGTCCAAGGTGCGGATGACCGGTGACCACAGCCAGGACGTCGGCTGGCGCTTCCGGCTGCGCTCCTCGTACTACAACGTCACCTCCGGTGACAACGTGAACTCCACGACGCACGGCGCCTGGAAGTACCTCACCTTCACCAACTGAGGCCGCTACCCGGCTGACTGGAGCTGCCGCAGGTGCCGCTGGACGTTCTCCAGCGCGCCCTGCCGGCGGCCTGGCACCCGGAGCCTCAACTCCGCGAGCGCGGGTCCGAGTTCACGGGCCCGCGCCGCGTCCTTGATGCTCCCCCACTGATGGTGGGCCCGGTCCGCGGCCGCCTCCACGGCGGGCGCGTCCACCGCCTGCCCGGCGGCGAGCCGCACCCCGGCCACCCGCAGCCAGGCCCGGCAACTGCGCACCGAGTCGCCCGCGAACATCGCCAGATCGGCCCGGACTTCGGCCCAGTGCAGCGCCTCGTCGGAGGCGAGCCCACAGGCGCGCACGGCGCCCTGCTCGTGCTGAGCGGCGAGCGCGTCGGCGTCGGCGTGCCGCCCGGCCTGGACGGCGGCGCTGATGGCGGCGTGGGGATCACCGGCCGGCCGGGGCCGAGCGGTGAGCAGGATGTTCGTCGGTGCCTCGTCGGCGATCCGCGCCAGGGCCTGTTGGTGCAACTGGTCCAACGGCGGGCGGTGTCCACTGCGCAACAGCGTCGCCACCGCTTTCATGTACGACGGCTCGGCCATGCCCCGCCGCCCGGAGGGGGGTGCGATGCGGCCGTACACCGCGCTGGTGCGGCCCGAGTCGAGCGGCCGCCGGCCGAGGTGCTGCCAGGTCTCGGTGTCGGCGTGCAGGTCGACGAAGAGCGCCGTGGACCCCGCGGAGCGCAGCCGCAGTTCCTCCCTGATCCAGTGCCACGGCAGTGCCGTGTAGCGGACGGTGGCCGGGGTGGTGCGGGCCAGCGCCAGGTGGGGCTGGTGCTGGCGGCGGTCCAGGTGGAGTTGTCCGGCGATGTACACGGTGAGCGGTCCGGGCGCGGCCGCGGCGGCGCGCAGCCGGGTGAGGACGGCCTGCGGCTCCAGCGGGTCGGCGAGTTCGACCACGTTGGCGGTGTCGGTGCCGGACAGCACGGCAGGGGCGACCGCGGCCAGCACGGGCAGCACTCCGGCCGCGTCCACCAGGCGCCCCCGGCCCAGCGGCGAGGCCGCGAGCAGCAGCACGGTTCCGGGCATCGTCCCTCCCCTGTTGATCGCCCTACTGCCAGCACCGTAACTGCTGTTGCTGCAAGGCGCTTCTCAGGACTGCAAACGTCCCCGTACGGGGTCTTCGCCCGCCCGTCGCACGGCGAAGACCGTGGTGTCGTCCTCCAGGCGGCCGCCGCTGTGCAGCAGCACGCCGTCACGGACCCGGCGGACCAGGCGCCGTGGCTCGGCCCGCCCCGGGTCGGCCTCGACCGCCCGGGCCACTTCCCGGGCCAGCGGGTAGAACTCCCCGGTAGCGTCCCGCGCCTCGGTGACCCCGTCGGTCACGATGAGCAGGGTCTCCTCGGGCTCGAACGGCATCCGGTGCAGCGGCGGGCGCCCGAGCCCGAGGTCGCCGAACCCGAGCGGCAGGCCGTCGCCGCCGGGCAGGATGCGCACCCCGTGCGGTCCGACGGCGAGCGGGGGCTCGTGCCCGAAGTTGATCAGCTCGATCGTGTCCCGGGAGCCTGCGGGGAAGCAGAGCAGGACGGCGGTGGCGAAGCGGTCGCCGTCGTCCCGGCCGAGGGCGGTGGTGTGCCGTCGGTGCCGGACCATGCGCACCTCCAGCCGCTCGGCGACGGTCGCCAGGTCCGCCTCGTGGTAGCCGGCCTCCCGGAAGGTGCCGAGCAGCGCGGCCGCCGTCTCCACCGCGCCCAGGCCCTTGCCCTGCACGTCCCCGACGAGGACGCGGGTGCCGTGCGGGCCCGGCTGGATGTCGTAGAAGTCCCCGCCGACCTGGGCCTCGACGTCGGCGGCCAGGTAGACGCCCGCCTGCTCCAGGCCCGCCCAGATGGGCGGCAGCGGGCGCAGCACGGTACGCCGGGTGGTCTCGGCGATGTCCCGGATGTGCAGCATCTGCTGTTCCCTGCGCATCCGCACGGCGGAGGCCAGCACACCGAGGGCACCGCCGAGGGCGACCAGGACGAAGTCGCCGGCTCCGGCGCGGTACGCGTCCGGCCAGGAGTTGTCCACGACGAAGTACGTCACCAGCGACAGCACGGCGAAGGCGGCCGTCCCCCACGGCCCGCAGAGCGCGGCGGCGATGCCGGGGACCAGGACGATCCAGGAGACGATCCGGAACTGCTCGCTGGTGTTGATGTCCAGCAGCACGATGCCGACGAGCAGCAGCAGGGGCGGTACCCAGGCGATGCTCCGGCCACGGATCCGCAGCAACTGCCGCCGGAGCCGGTACTCCATGTCCGTCACGGCCGGGCAGCCCTTCATGTCCTCGGAGGAACTCAGCGAAACACGGGAACATGGGCGCCGCATCCGGGCACTGTTCACCCTGTCGGCCGACTTGCCAGGGCGTCCCCCCAGGTGTGCTCTGGTAGGCGGGGGCGAGGAGAGAGAGGAGTGCTCTCATGGCTCAAGCGGCACCGGCACCCGGCGTGATCCGGGGCGGTCGTACTCCCGACATCTTCAGCGAGCGCACGCACGCGGTGGCGAAGGTCGCCGTGCCCGTCGTGCTCGGGCTCATCTACGGGTACTGGGCCGCGGCCAACACCCGCTACGGCGGGCCCATCACCGGCTGGAACCTGCTGTTCGGCTTCGTGACGGCGATCGTGTTCGCGGCCGTCTGGATGGGCCTTGCGGCCCTGACCCCGCGGCTGCCGCGCGAGCTGCATGCGACGCTGTGGGGCGCCTTCACCGGCATCGCGGTCGGCTTCCTGTACAGCCTGAGCGGCCGCGGTCACTCCGTCCTGTCGTCGGCGGGCCTGGGCCTGGCGTTCGCCGTGGTCGTGGGCGGCGTGCTGTTCTACCGCTACTACACGCACGAGGACGCGGAGGGAAACCGCATCCGCTGAGCAGCCGAGTACGCAGCCGAGTACACGGGACGCGCGTGGGCCCCGGCCGGAGACCGGCCGGGGCCCACGCACTCCCCTGTAACTCCCTCCTCACCAGCACCAGGAAACACCCGTTCGGAGGAACCCTCCACCGGAGAGCGGAATGGAGGGCGGAGTGCCCTGCTCCGCCAGGTGGCGCGGCTGTTGGGCTTGACATTTCCCCCGAATGCAGTCGTACCGCTCGCCCGCCGGGCCCCGCGGGCCTTGCCTGGAAGCGTGCCGCCACGCCTCAGGAGTGCCCTGTCGGCCGTACTGATCGCCCTGTCCTGCCTCCTCGTGCCGTTCGGCGCGCTGGCGGCCTGGGCGTCGTACGGGCTCGCCGACACGGGCCGGTACGTCTCCACGATGGCCCCGCTCGCCGCCGACCCGGACGTGCGGGAAGCCGTGGCCAAGACGGTCGGGGACGGGATCCTGCGCGAGGTGGACCAGCGGATGGACGTGCGCGGGGTGCGCGGCTCGGTCGCCCCGTTCGTACACGACGCGGTGCGATCCTTCACCCAGACCCGCGCCTTCCGGCTGGCCTGGGACACCGGCAACCGGGTCACGCACGACGCGATCCTGCGCGCCCTGCGCGCGGAGGACCCGGCCGAGGAGGCGGGCGAGCGCCCGGTCACCGTGGACCTCGCCCCCGTCACCGCCCAGGTCAAGCAGCAGCTCACCGACGACCACATTCCGCTCGCCGCCCGCATCCCCGTGGAGCACACCGCGGTCCCCGTGCTCCAGGCGGGCGAGGTGGGCCGGCTCAGGAAGGGATTCCACGTGCTCGAAGTCGCCGGTTTCTGGCTCCCTGTCGCGGCCGTCGTCTTCGCCGTCGCCGGGATCGCCCTGGCCGTCCACCGCCGCCGCGCCGTCGCGGCGACGGCGCTGGGCACGGCCCTGGGCGGCGCCCTCCTCATCCTCGCCCTCACCATCGGCCGCACCCTCACCCTCGCCGGCCTCCCCGCCGACGTCCCCCACCCCGCAGCGGCCGCGATCTACGACGCCCTGACCGCCACCCTGCGCACCACGTCCTGGCTCCTACTGATCCTGGGCCTCACAGTGGCCCTCACCGCCTGGCTGACCCGCCGCCTACACCTCCCCCGCCCCTCCCACCACCCCCACGAGGACCCCACACCCCCCACCCCGACCCAGCCCCCGACCCCAACCCGAGCCAGAGCCTGAGCCCACCGCAAGCCGCCGACGGCGAGGAAGCCCTACGGGGGCCACCCGCACCCGACAACGAAACCAGCAGGGGCGGTGCGGGTGGGAACCCAATCCCCGCCGAAGGCGAAGCCGAGGCGGAACCGCAGCTCCAGCCGGAGGCAACCGCGGCTACCCCCGCGCAACCCCCGCAAGCACCCGCAACGCCCACACCAGCTCCCCCTCCGGCACCGACGCCAGCCCGATCCGCACAGCGTCCGGCGTACGACTCGGATCCACGGAGAACGCCGTACCCGGAGTCACCGCGATCCCCCGCGCCCGCGCAGCCGCCGTGAACGTGTCCGCCCGCCACCCCCCGGGCAACTCCCACCACGCGAAGTACCCCGCCGGATCAGCCCGCACGGCAAACCCCGACAACTCCTCCGCAACCACCCGCTGCCGCCGCCCCGCATCCCCCCGCTTCGCCTCGACCAACCGCGCCACACTTCCGTCCCCGATCCACCGCACAGCCGCCTCCAGCGCGAAGCACCCCGCACTCCACCCCCCGGACCGAACGGCCCGCGCCACCGCCTCCACCCGCCCGCCCGGTACGACGACGAACCCGACCGTGAGCCCCGGCGCCACCCGCTTGGACAGCCCGTCGACGACGTGCACGAGCCCCGGCGCAAGATCCGCGAGCGCGGGTTCGCCGCCAGGGTGCAGAAAGGACCAGATCCGGTCCTCCACGACCGGTATCCCCAGGCTGTGGACGACCTCGGCCAGCCGCACCCGCCGCTCCGCACTCAGGGTCAGCGAGGTCGGATTGTGCAACGTCGGCTGAAGGTAGAGCGCGGACAGCGGCGCGGCGCGATGAACCGCCGCGACGGACTCCGCCAGCAGCCCCTCCGCATCCGCCGCAAGCGGGACCAGAGTGACACCGAGCCGCCCCGCGATCTCCTTGACCAGCGGATACGTCAACGGTTCGACACCGACCCGCCCACCCGGCCGCACCAGCGAGGCGAGTGTCGCGGCGATGGCCTGCCGGGCGTTGCCGGTGAAGAGGATCCCGTCGGGGTCGGGCCGTAGACCACCACCGGCCAGCAACCCCGCCACCGCCTCCCGCGCCGCCGCGGTACCGGCGGCCGGGGCGGGCCGCATCGCCTCGGCCAGCGCGTCCGGCCGCAACAGGGACGCGAGCGCGGGGGCCAGCAACTCCGCCTGGCCGGGCGCGGAGGGGTAGTTGAGCTCCAGGTTCACGGGCGCGCCCCCCGCCGCCTCGGTCAGCGCGCGCCCCGGCTGCGCGTCCGGCGCCGTGGCCCGGACGAACGTACCGCGCCCGACCTCGCCCACCACCAGCCCACGGCGGACCAGCTCGGCGTACACCCGCCCGGCCGTCGACGCGGCGATCCCGTGCCGCCGGGCGAACGCCCGCTGCGGCGGCAGCCGCTGCCCCGGCCGGAGCCGGCCGCCGCCGATGTCGCCCGCGATCCGGTCGGCAATACGCCGGTAGTCGTCCACAAGTCCCCCCCCTGCCGTCATGGGCCCCCCGCCGCCACAAGTCCCCTTGCCGCACCGGCACATCACATTGCACCGAGGGCAAAGATTTTATTGCACCGAGGAGTTGGGGGGACCTAGGGTCGATCACATGCCACCCTTCCTCTCATACGAGGACAAAAACCCCGGAGTCTCCTCCCGGGTCCCCCTCGTCCTCGTCCACGGCCACCCCTTCGACCGCACCATGTGGACCCCGCAGCTGGCCGCGTTCTCCGCCGGCCGCCGGGTGATCGCCCCCGACCTGCGCGGCTACGGCTCCTCCCCCGTGCCCCCCGGCACCGTCCCGCTCGCCCGCCACGCCCAGGACATCGAGGAACTGCTGGACTTCCTGGGAGTGGACTCCTTCGTGCTCGCCGGGCTGTCCATGGGCGGCCAGATCGCCATGGAGTGCTACGACCGCCTCGGCGACCGCGTCCGGGGCCTGGTCCTCGCCGACACCTTCCCCGACCCCGAGACGCCCGAGGGCAGGCGGGGCCGCAGAGCCATGGCCGACCGGCTGCTCGCCGAGGGCATGGGCGGCTACGCCGACGAGGTCCTGGAGAAGATGGTCGCCCCGTACGCCGCCCCCGAGGTCAAGGCCCACGTCCACCGCATGATGACGGCCACCGCCCCCGAGGGCGCCGCCGCCTCCCTGCGCGGCCGCGCCGAACGCCCCGACTACCGGCCCCTGTTGACCAGGGTGACCGTGCCCGCGCTGGTCGTCGTGGGCGCCGACGACACGTACACCCCGGTGGCGGACGCGGAGGCGATGCACACGGCACTGCCCGACTCCGTACTGCACGTCGTCGCGGGCGCGGCCCACATGCCGAACCTGGAACGGGCCGAGGAGTTCAACGAGGTGTTGGAGAAATTCCTGACCGAGGTCGACTCGCGCTCGTAGTCTCGGGGAGTGACACAAGGTTCTGGGCGCGGACTCGGTTCCTGGTCGGCCGGGCTGCTCCTCGCCGGGGTCAGCGTGGTCGTCGGCTGTCGCGTGGCCGGCACCGACGGCATCACGCCCGTGCCGCAGCTGCTCGCCTTCCTGCCCTGGCTGCTCGTGCCGACCGGCGTCGCCCTGCTGTGTGCGCTGCTCGCCCGCTGGTGGCCGGGGCTGGTGTGGGGAGTCGTCGTACTGGGGCTGCTGGCCTGGTACCTGGAGCCGTACGGGAAGACCACGCAACCCGCCGGCCCGCCCCTCGCCGCCCTGCGCGTGCTGACCTCGAACGTCGAGTTCGGGCGCGCCACCCCCGCCCTGGTCCCGCAGATCCGCCGCCTCCGCCCCGACCTGGTCTTCGTCGAGGAGTGCGAGTACACCTGCCAGGCCACGCTGGAACGGGACTTCGCCCGCGCCTACCCGCACCGGCAAGCCGTGGCCGCGGGCGGCTCGCACGGCTCGCTCATCCTCAGCCGCTTCCCGCTGAAGGGCACGGCCGGCGTCCGCGGCACGATGGGCATGCCCGGCGCCGTGGCCGACGTACGCGGCCACGCCGTCCGCGTGCAGCTCGCCCACCCCATGCCCCCGCTCGCCCGCCAGGTGGGCCTCTGGCAGCGGGAACTGGGCCGGCTGCGCGCCTTCGCGGCCGCCGACCCGCACACGCCCACGATCCTCGCGGGCGACTTCAACGCCTCCCAGGACCACGCGGCCTTCCGTCGCGTCCTGGACGCCGGCCTGACCGACGCCGCCCGCCTCGCCGGCCACGACCGCACCCCCAGCTGGCCCGCCCGCACGTCCTCCGTCATCGGCGCCCAGATCGACCACGTCCTGCTGTCCACCCCGGACTTCTCCGCGACCGACGCCCGCTTCCTGCGCCTGACCGGCACCGACCACCGCGCACTCGTCGTCGACATCACGCTCCACCAGCGCAGATGACCCCGGACGGGCCGGATTGAAGCGGTCATAATGGGCGCATGTCCCGCGAGTTCCCCATCGGCCTCACCCCTCCCGACTGGCTGGTCCGGAACCTCCAACCCCACCCGGCACCCCTCAACCGGTCCGCGATGGCCCGGGCCGCACTCGCGATGTCACTCCCCCTGGCGATCGGACTCGCGGCCGGACAGCCGACGTACGGCGCGCTCGCCTCCATGGGCGCCCTGTCCGGCGTCATCAGCGACACCGCCGACGCCTACCGCATGCGCATCCTCAACATCGCGGTCCCCCAGCTCTTCGGCGCGGTGGGCGTCACCGTGGGCTCCCTGGTGTACGGCCACGGGTGGTACGCGGTGGCCGCCGTCACCGGCATCGCCCTGCTGTCCGGAATGATCTCGACGATCGGCGCGGTGTCCTCCGTGTCGGGACTGCTGCTGCTCCTGAACACCGTGATCGGCGCCGGACTTCCGCTCCCGGGCCCCTGGTGGCTGCCCGCGGCCCTGATGGCCGGCGGCGGCCTGCTCGTCCTCGCCCTGGCGCTGCTCGCCTGGCCACTGCGGGCCGGAGTGCCGGAGCGCGAGTCGGTGGGGGCCGCGTACCGCAAGGTGGCCGACCTGCTGGCAGCCTGCGCCGACCCGGACCGCTACACCACCATCCGCGTCGAGGTCACCCAGTCCCTCAACCAGGCCTACGACCTCATCCTCGCCCACCGCGCCCGCCACCACGGCCGCGGCCGCGAACTCACCCGCCTCCTGGCCCAGTTGAACGCGATCACGCCCGTGGTCGAGGCGGCCCCCGCCGTCCACCTGGCCGGCCGCCCGCTCCCGCCGGAGGTCCCGGAGGCGGTCCGTCACCTGGCCGAGGCCATCGAGACCGGCTACACCGGCCCGATAGCCCTGCCGCACCTCCCCACCCCCACCACGGAGACGGCCCGGGCCGTCGACCACGCCCTGCGGCACACGGCCGAGGTCGTCACGACCCCCGACGTGGACCCCCGGGGAATCGACGACCGCCTGGGCCGCCCCGCCACCCTGAGCATCCGCACGGCCCGCGCGGCCCGCAACGTGGTCCTCTCCGCGAACTCCTGGCGCTACGGCCTGCGCCTCGCGCTGTGCATCGGCATCGCGCAGGCCCTGGTCTCCCTCATCCCCGTCCCGCGCTCCTACTGGGTGGCCCTGACGATCACCTTCGTCCTCAAGCCCGACTTCGGCTCGGTGTTCTCACGGGCCCTGCTGCGGGCGCTGGGCACGGTGGCGGGCCTGGTGATCGCGGCGGCGGTACTGGCGGAGGTACCCCCCGGCTGGTGGGACGTCCCCGTCATGCTCGTCCTCGCCCCTCTCATCCCCGCCCTCACCCCCCGCGGCTACGGCTACCAAACAGCAGTAATCACCCCGGTCATCCTCCTCCTCTCGAACATCCTGAACCACAAGGGCACGGCCCTCCTGCTCCCCCGCCTCCTGGACTCCCTCATGGGCTGCGCGATCGCCCTGATCGCCGGGTACCTCCTGTGGCCGGAGAGCTGGCACACCCGGGTCGGCGACCGCCTGGCGGACGCCGTCGCGAACACGGCGGTCTACGTCGACGCGGCGTTCGGCGCGGAGACCGACCCTGCCGCCCGCGCCCGCATGCGCCGCCGCCTCTACCGCGACCTCTCGACCATCCGCACGGAGTTCCAGCGGGCCCTGACGGAACCCCCGCCGACCGGCCGCCGCGCGGCCGCCTGGTGGCCCTTGGTGGTCGCGGTCGAACGCATCGTCGACGCGACGACAGCGGCCCGAGTCCGGGTAAAACACGGAGCGCGACCGCCATCCACGGGGGAGATCTCCCAAGTTGTCCTACAGCTGAGGGAATTGTCCGACGGAGTACGAGAAGCGGAAACCCTGGTGGCCGTCCGCACGGACCTCACGGGCCCGCCGGGGAGCGTCCTGGAACCCCTCCGTCAGGAAGTGGCTGCGGCGAGGGCGATCGCGTCGCCACACTGACACGTGGTCGAGACTCGGCTGAGACTCGCCCCTCCCCAAGATTGCAATCCCAGGCCGCTAACCTTACGTGTCCGTCCTGGCCAGGGATTGACGGGCATCAACTCACGCGAAGGGTTGCGCACATGGGCATTCTCACTCTCCTGCGGAACGCATTCGGCCGGTCACGCAAAGCGCGTGCCGCCGAAGCAGAGGGTGGTGCGGAACAGGTTCCTTCGCAGGAACAGCACCAGGAGCCGGCACCAATCCCGTCCCCGGCAACCGAGCCGACCCCCACCCCGACCCCCGAGATCCCCGAGCCCCGCTCCGCCTCACCGGACGAGCACGACCTGGTATCGGCAGCCTTCGACCACGTATCGGTCCCCCAGCCGTCGGAGCCGGTGGCTGAGCCGGTGGCCGAGGCCGAGCCGGTGACGGAACCGGTGGCCGAGATCGAGACCGAGCCTGCGACTGAGCCGGTCGCCGAGGCTGAGCCGGTGGTGGAGCCGGTGGCCGACGTCGAGCCCGAGCTGGTAGCGGAGCCCGTCGCCGAGGCCGAGCCCGCGCCGGTTGCGGAGCCCGAGCCGGTGGCAGAGGTCTCTCCGGAGCCGGAGCCGGAGCCCGAGGCCGAGGCTGTGGCTGAGCCGGTCGCCGAGGTCGAGACGGTTGCGGAGCCGGTAGCCGAGGCAGAGCCGGCCGCCGAGGTCGGGACCGAGCCGGTGACGGAGCCCGCCGCCGAGGCCGAGCCTGTGGTGGAGCCGGTGGCCGACGTCGAGCCTGTGGTGGAGCCGGTCGCAGAGGCAGAACCGGTGACGGAGCCCGAGCCGGCGGCTGAGATCGAGACCGAGTCGGCGGCTGAGCCGGTGGCCGAGGCCGAGCCAGTGACGGAACCTGTCGCCGAGCCCGAGCCGGCAGCGGAGCCCGTCGCCGAGGCCGAGCCCGCGCCGGTTGCGGAGCCCGAGCCGGTGGCAGAGGTCTCTCCGGAGCCGGAGCCGCTGGCAGCCGAAGGCGAAGCCGAGGCGAAGGCCGCGAACGACGAACCGCAGGCCGCCGACGGCGAGGACACCCCGCAGGGGCCACCCGCAGTCGACAACGAAACCCGCACGGGTGGTGCGGGTGGGAACGAGACCGCCGAAGGCGAAGCCGAGGCGGAACCGCAGCCCCAGCCGGAGGCAACCCTCACCCGAGTCAAGTCCAGCACCCCCTCCCTCACCACCGCCTACAAGGCAGCCAGCACCACCCTCGAGAAGACCGGCCTCACCGGCACCCGAGCGAAGCTCTACCTCGTGCTCGACCGCTCCGCGAGCATGCGCCCGTACTACAAGGACGGCTCCGCCCAGGCCCTCGCCGACCAGACCCTCGCCCTCGCGGCCCACCTCGACCCCGAGGCCACGGTCCACGTCGTCTTCTTCTCCACGGAGGTCGACGGCACCACCGACCTCACCCTCACCCCGGACCACGAGACCAAGATCGACGACGTCCACGCCACCCTCGGCCGCATGGGCCGTACCAGCTACCACGCCGCCGTGGAAGCCGTACTCACCCACCACGAGAAGTCCGCGGACACCACCCCCGCCTTGGTGATCTTCCAGACGGACGGCGCCCCTGACGCGAAGACCCCCGCCACTCAGTCCCTCACCGAGGCCGCGAAGAACCACCCCTCCGTGTTCTTCTCCTTCGTCGCCTTCGGCGAGCACGACAACAAGGCCTTCGACTACCTCCGCAAACTGAAGACCGACAACACGTCCTTCTTCCACGCGGGCCCGACCCCGCGCGAGCTGACGGACACGGAGCTGTACGAGGGCGTACTGGCGAACTGGCGCCCGTAGCCACCCACAACAGGTCATAACAGGCCGTAACAACCCATAACTCTCCGCACCCCCATGCCGCCCGCTTCTCACCCCGTAAAACGGGAAGCGGGCGGCATACACACGTCGGCTACGATTTCAAGGTTCGAACCCGCAGAAACAGCAGCGACAGCGACCTGGGAGCAGCCACGATGGCTCGACACCTCATCACCAGCGCCCTTCCCTACATCAACGGGATCAAGCACCTGGGCAACATGGTGGGGTCCATGCTCCCGGCGGACGTGTACTCCCGGTACCTCCGCCAGCGCGGCCACGACGTCCTGTACATCTGCGCGACCGACGAGCACGGCACCCCCGCCGAGCTGGCCGCCAAGGAGCAGGGCCTCCCGGTCGACGCGTTCTGCGCCCAGGCGCACGACGCGCAGAAGGCGGTCTACGACGGCTTCGCGCTGGCCTTCGACTACTTCGGCCGCAGCTCCAGCGCCGAGAACCGCGACATCACGCAGCACTTCGCCCGCAAGCTGAACGAGAACGGCTTCATCGAAGAGCGCGCGATCCGCCAGGTGTACTCGCCCACCGACGGCCGCTTCCTCCCGGACCGCTACGTCGAGGGCACCTGCCCCCACTGCGGCTACGACAAGGCCCGCGGCGACCAGTGCGAGAACTGCACCCGCGTCCTGGACCCGACGGACCTGATCAACCCGCGCTCGGCGATCTCGGGCTCCACGGACCTGGAGGTCCGCGAGACCAAGCACCTCTTCCTCCTCCAGTCCAAGCTGGAGAACGAGGTCCGCGAGTGGGTCGCCCGGCACGACAAGGACTGGCCGCAGCTGGCCTCCTCCATCGCCCACAAGTGGCTGACCGAGGGCCTGCACGACCGCGCGATCACCCGTGACCTGGACTGGGGCGTCCCGGTCCCGGCGGACACCTGGCCGGAGCTGGCGGCCGAGGGCAAGGTCTTCTACGTCTGGTTCGACGCCCCGATCGAGTACCTGGGCGCGACCAAGGAGTGGGCCGACCAGGACCCGGAGAACCGCGACTGGAAGTCCTGGTGGTACGACGTCGACACCGACGTCCGCTACACGCAGTTCATGGCCAAGGACAACGTCCCGTTCCACACGGTGATGTTCCCGGCCACCGAGCTGGGCGTGCGCGAGCCCTGGAAGAAGGTCGACTTCGTCAAGGCCTTCAACTGGCTGACGTACTACGGCGGCAAGTTCTCCACCTCGCAGAAGCGGGGCGTCTTCACCGACCAGGCCCTGGAGATCCTCCCCGCCGACTACTGGCGCTACTTCCTGATCGCCAACGCGCCCGAGTCCGACGACTCGTCCTTCACCTGGGAGCACTTCACGGCCACGGTGAACAAGGACCTGGCCGACACCCTCGGCAACTTCGTCAACCGCGTCCTGTCCTTCTCCCGCAAGCGCTTCGGCGACGACGTCCCCGCGGGCGGCGAGCCGGGCGAGGCGGAGACGCGGCTCGGCGAGGAGATCGCGCGCCTGCTCGCGGAGTACGAGGAGCACATGGAGGCCCTCCAGTTCCGCAAGGCGGCCGCCGCGCTGCGCGCCCTGTGGTCGGCCGGCAACTCCTACCTGGAGGAGAAGGCCCCCTGGCTGGAGATCAAGACCGACAAGGACGGCGCGGCCCTCACCCTGCGCACGGCGATGAACCTCATCCACCTCTACTCGGTGGTCTCCGAGCCCTTCATCCCGGCGACGGCGAAGACCATGCGCGAGGCGTTCTCCCTGGCGGACGACACCGTGGCCTGGGTCACCCCGGAGTCGGCGAAGTCCCTCACCTCCGTCCCGGCCGGCACCCCCTTCACGGTCCCGCCGGTCCTGTTCGCCAAGCTGACGGACGAGGACCTGGAGACGTACAAGGAGCGCTTCGGCGGTCAGGAGGCCTGATCCCGGCCACGCCTGCACCACCGCGGCAGAGGACGTGCTCGCCCGCCGGCACCGCTGGCACGGCGAGCACGGCCGTCAGCGAGAAGGGCGCTCGGGCACCGTGCGCGATCGACGGGTGCCTAGTGGCGCCAGGCGCCACCCCGGATGATCTACAGTTCCTGCGGCGGGCAGTTGACCTCGCGCAGACACATGACTCAGGGGTGGGGATTGATCACTTCAATACCAGCAGCTGCTCCGCAGCGGCACAGACACTCGGCTGCGCGGCGCACGGCCGCCGCGGCGGCGGCTGGGGCCATGAGCCTGGTGGGCGTTGCACTCATGGCGCCGACAGCGCACGCGGCCGACAGTGACATCTCGTTCTCGAACGTTGTATTCAACAACGGCAAGCCCATCGTCGTCGGCATCAGCGATGAGGTCGAGGCTCCGTTGACGTACACGGTGAAGAGCAACGTGTCGCTCGACAGCTGGTGGGTTGAGGCGTACCGCACCAACGGGACCACCAGGTACATGCTTGACAACTCCACGACCCGGTGGAGCTGTGGCCAATCCTCCGCGGGCGGCTACACCTTCCGCGACTGCGACGAGACGATGACCATCGACCCCGACAACATGCCGGGCGGCAATGGCAACAAACTCGTCAACAGTGACGCCACCGACTGGAATTCCCTCGGCACGGCCATCAAGAAGGGCGGCGGTTACGACACCGACCTGCTCTCCGCCACGGTCCGCCTCCAGCGTGCCTCGCGCATCCGGAACATGAACGCCTCCCCGAAGCCCGTCACCAAGGGCAAGCCGATCACCGTCACCGGCACCGTGCAGCGGGCCAACTGGAGTCTGCACCGCTACGACAACTACGGCGGCCGACTGGTGAAGCTGCAGTTCAAGCCCGCCGGTTCCAGCACCTACACCACGGTCAAGTCGGTAACCGCCAGTAGTACCGGCTATCTGAAGACCACGGTGACCGCTTCCCAGGACGGCACATGGCGCTGGCGCTACAGCGGCAACACCACGACCGGCGCCAGCAACTCCTCTGGTGACTATGTAGACGTGAACTAAGTCTCCTGGGCGCCCTCAACCAGCGTCTCGGTCGCCGCGCCCAACCGCGTAGCGAGGCCCCGCTCCGGCGGGGCCTTCAGCACGCCGGGACACGATGCCACCCCTGCCCGACTGGCATGCCGACCACCGGGCGCTCCCCGCTCTCGTGTGAACTTCCAACGGCCCGGGCCACGGTCAGGGCGGCGCCGAGGAAGTACACCACCAGCCCGATCCCGGCCAGCACCCCGACGAACGGCACGAACAGCCCCACCACCAGTCCCACGGCGCCGGCGGCCTTGGCCACCCCCAGCAGGGTCCACCACCCCCGCGGCACCCGGTAGTCGGTGAGCGCCTGCACGATCCACGGCGCCCGCAGGAGCAGCACGGTCCCGGAGAACCCGGCCATCAGCGCGGCGAGCAGGGTGACGACGATGTGGGCGGTACGCATGAGAGGCTCCCAACGAGCGATCACTGAGTGATGGACACCCCTCTGACCCGCGTCGTCGCGCGTGTGTGACAGGAAGCCAGAAAAATCTTCCCGTGAACATTCCCGAACCCCACCACCGGCTCCTCGCGGACGTCGTCTCCGTCGGCAGCCCCCACGTTCTCGTGCTCGCCGGCGGTTACGCCCTTCAGGCGCACGGACTGCTGGAGCGGCCGCATGCCAACCTCGACTTCGCCACCGAGAGCGCCGAGGCCATGGACCGGATCGCCGGTGCCGTCGGCGCGGCGCTGGAGGCGCGGGGGCGGCAGGTGCGGGCCGGGGCCGCCACCGCGCTCACCGCGCAGCTGACCGTCACGGACCCGCCGACCGGTGAGCCGTGCGTGCTCGTGCTGCACAAGGAGGTCTGCTGGCAGCCCCCTGAGCTGACCGAGTACGGCCCGGCCCTCTCCCTGGAGGACGCCGTCGGTACGAAGATCCGTGCCCTGTACGACCGGGGTGCGGCCGTCGACCTGATCGACGCGCAGGCCGCGGCGACCCGCTTCTCCCTCCCCGACCTGGAGGAACTGGGCCGCCGGCACGCCCTCGACCCCTTCGACCTGCCCACCCTCCAGTCCCGCCTCACCGGCACGGACTTCTACTCCACCGCTGACTTCATGAGGTACGGCTTGGACGAAGGGGCCGTCACCGCCCTGCGCGCCTGGGCCCAGCACTGGTCGGACGACATCGCCGAGCGGCTGCTGGAGGACGGCGCCTCACCCGACACGGAGAACGGCATGGAGGATGAGCAGGGCGGTGACGGCTGACGTGGGCGTCAGCTGCCGTTGTTCGTCCCGTCCGGCGCCACACCCAGGGTGAGCTGGCCGCGCACGCCCCGCGCGATGTGCTTCTTGTCGTACTTCAGATACAGCAGGCCGCCCGCGTGGCCGTTGCCCGGGTAGATCGTGTCGTCGTCGAGGGTGGTGCGGGTCGTGGTGTTGGTGGAGTACGGCTCCACGTCCTCCGTCAGCAGCACCGCCTTCTCGGCGAAGAACAGCTGGCCGGTGTGGCAGGTGCGGCCGCCCTCGTAGCCGGCGTCGGTCCACGTCCCGTCGACGTGCACCTTGACGTGGATGTGCACGCAGCGGCCCTGGTACCAGCCGGGGAAGACCGTCCGGAAGGTGACGTGGCCGTGCTTGTCCGTGCGCCAGGTGCCGCGCAGGTAGCGCTCGTCGTCGGTGGGCTCCTGGTGTCCGCCGCCCCCGGGACCGCCCGAGGGAGGCGCACCCGTAGGCGTACCGGTCGGGGTGCCCGTCGGCGCCGGGCCGCCGCCCCCGCCACCGCTGCCCATCGCCTCGTACCCGGAGTAGATGCCCAGGGCGTTGCAGTGCCAGATGTCGACCGCCGCGTCCCGCAGCGGCTTGCAGGTCTCCGCGTCGATCACCTTGAGCGTGAGCGCGAGGGGGATGCCCTCCTCGTCCTCGGTGACGTCCTGCCGGATCTTGTCGGCGTCGATGTAGTACGGGCCCTCGACCAGCTCGGAGGTCAGCGTGTAGCACGTGTCCTCCGCGGCCTCCTCCTGCGCGGAGGCGCCCGCGGCGAAGGCGCCGCCGACCCCCACCGCCGTCACGGCCACGCCGCCGGCCGCCAGCACCGCACGGCGCGTCAACTGTCGTTTGTCCTGGGATTCCTGAGTCTCCGTCATGGCCAGGACCGTAGAAGCCGGGGGCCGCGCGGGAACATCGGAGAGAGCTGTGAATCGAGGTGCGCAGGGGAAAGGGCTCGAAACCGATGCCGGTCTCGAGCCCTTTCCGCCCTGCTTGTGCCTTACTTCGGCTGCGGCTTCCTGATGTTCAGGTGCAGCTCCCGCAGGCGGGTCTCGTCCAGCTCGGTCGGGGCGCCCATCATCAGGTCCTGGGCGTTGCCGTTGAGCGGGAAGGCGATCGTCTCGCGAATGTTGGGCTCGTCGGCCAACAACATCACAATGCGGTCGACGCCCGGCGCGATGCCACCGTGCGGCGGGGCGCCGAAGCGGAAGGCGCGGAGCATGCCCGCGAACTTCTCCTCGACGGTGTCCCGGTCGTAGCCCGCGATCTCGAAGGCCTTGAGCATGATCTCCGGCTCGTGGTTCCGGATCGCGCCGGAGGACAGCTCGACGCCGTTGCAGACGATGTCGTACTGCCAGCCCAGGATGTCCAGCGGGTCCTGGGTCTCCAGGGCCTCCAGGCCACCCTGCGGCATCGAGAAGGGGTTGTGGGAGAAGTCGATCCCGCCGGTCTCGTCGTCCTTCTCGTACATCGGGAAGTCGACGATCCAGCAGAAGCGGAAGACGCCCTCCTCGAAGTGGCCGGCGCGCCGGGCCGCCTCGACGCGGACCGCGCCCATGATCTTGGAGACCTCGTCGAACTCGCCCGCGCCGAAGAAGACCGCGTGGCCGGGGGCCAGCGACAGACGCTTGGTCAGCTCCGCGACGTTGCCCTCGGTCAGGAACTTCGCGATCGGGCCGGACAGCGAGCCGTCCTCGGCCACACGCACCCAGGCCAGACCCTTGGCGCCCTGCTCGACCGCGTACTCACCGAGCTGGTCGAAGAACTTGCGGGGCTGGGCGGAGACGTCCGGCACCGGCAGCGCACGCACGTGCTTGCCCGCGAACGCCTTGAACTCCGAGCCCTCGAAGACGTCGGTGATGTCCACCAGTTCCAGCTTGGCGCGCAGGTCCGGCTTGTCGGAGCCGTACTTCAGCATCGCCTCGCGGAACGGGATGCGCGGGAAGGGAGAGGTGACGTGACGGCCGCCTCCGAACTCCTCGAAGAGTTCCGTCATCAGCTTCTCGACCGGCTGGAAGATGTCCTCCTGCTCGACGAAGGACATCTCGATGTCGAGCTGGTAGAACTCGCCCGGCGAGCGGTCGGCGCGGGCGTCCTCGTCGCGGAAGCAGGGCGCGATCTGGAAGTAGCGGTCGAAGCCGGAGATCATCAGCAGCTGCTTGAACTGCTGCGGGGCCTGCGGCAGCGCGTAGAACCTGCCCGGGTGCACACGGGAGGGGACCACGTAGTCGCGGGCGCCCTCGGGGGAGGTGGCGGACAGGATCGGCGTCGCCATCTCGTTGAAGCCCATCGCGGCCATCTTGTGCCGCATCGCGGAGATGACGGCCGTACGCAGCATGATGTTGCGGTGCATGCGCTCGCGCCGCAGGTCCAGGAAGCGGTACTCCAGGCGCCGCTCCTCGTTGACCCCGTCCTCGGCGTTGATCGTGAAGGGCAGCGGGGCGGCCGCGCCCAGGACCTCGACCTCGGTGACCTCGACCTCGATCTCGCCGGTGGGCAGGTCGGAGTTCACGTTCTCGGTTCCACGTGAAACAACGGCACCGTCGACGCGGACGACCGTCTCCTTGGAGAGCTTGTCCAGCGCCTCGTAGGCGGGCGTGCCGGGACGGGCCACCAGCTGCGTGATGCCGTGGTGGTCGCGCAGATCGATGAAGAGGATGCCGCCCAGGTCGCGCCGATTGTGCAGCCAGCCACTCAGCCGGACGTCGGTGCCGACGTCAGAGGCGCGGAGCTGGCCGCAGGTGTGGGACCTGTACCGATGCATCGTCGTTCATCGTCCTTCGTGGTGGGGTGATGAGTGCCGGGGCTGCCGCTCCGGCGGTAGCCGGACACGGGGCCCGGACCCATCAAGGGTACCGGCCAGGCCAAGATCGGCTCCCCACCATTTCCCGCGCAGGCCCGGCATCGACTCCAGGCCCTCGGCGACACCTCCAACAGCGCCGCTGCCCCATCGGATCTTCCTACAGTGGCACTACCCGACGACCCGGTTCACGCTGCAGCCCGGCGAGACCATGATGATCTGCACCGACGGGCTGATCGAGACCGGCGGGCACGACATGGACAGCGGCTGGCGGCGCATCCGCGCGATCCTGGAGGACCACCGCGGCGACATGGAGTCGCTGGCCGACGCGCTGGTGCAGGGCGTGCACGGGCCGTCCTCGCACCACACCACTGCGCCACTGACAGCAGCGTGCACGACTGGGCCTCGGGCGAGCAGGTGGACTCCGCGGTGCTGCTGGTCTCCGAGATGGTCACCAACGTCCTCGTCCACACCGACGCCGACTCGCTGCTGCTCGCCGAGGTCACCGGGGAGCCGGGCGGGCGCCGGCTGCGGGTGGAGGTCACGGACGCCGGCGACGACCTCCCGCACCGGCGCCACCCGGGCGAGCTGGCCTCCTCCGGCCGCGGCCTGCTCCTGATCGAACTGCTCGCCCACGCGTGGGGAGTGGACCCTCGGGGGGAGGGCAAGAGCATCTGGTTCGAGCTCTACGAGTCCGACGGCGCGGGCGCTCCGTAACGCGTGCGCAGTTCGTGGACGACGGCGAAGGCGGCGGCGGTCAGAGGCACCGCGAGGAGCATGCCGAGGATGCCCGCGACGGACGCGCCGGCGGTGATCGCCAGCATCACCACCGCGGGATGCATCTGCACGGTCCGGCTCTGGATCACCGGCTGGAGCACATGCCCCTCCAGCACCTGCACCGCGACCACGACTCCGAGCGCCCACAGCGCGATGACGAAGCCGCGGTCGGCGAGGGCGACCAGCACGGAGATGGCACCCGAGAGGAAGGCGCCCAGGTAGGGGATGTAGGCGGTGACGAAGACGAGAGCGGCGAGGCCGACCGCGCCGGGCACGCGCAGGATCAGCAGGCCGATACCGATGAGGGTCGCGTCGATGAGGGCGATGACGGTGGTGCCGCGCATGAACCCCTCGACGGCCTCGTAGGCCCGGCGCGCCATGGCCTCCAGGGTGTCGGCGGTGTTCCCGGGCGCGACCGCCCGCAGGTTGTCGACGACACGGTGGGAGTCGCGCAGGAAGAAGAAGACGAGCAGCAGCGCGAGAACGGCCATGGCGAGGCTCTCGCCGACGACGCTGACCCCACTGATGACGTTGGAGGCCGCCGTCCCGCCGAACTTGCTGAGCAGCTTGCGCGAGTTGGTGGCGAGGTCGTCGAGCCCGGTCCCCGCGGCTCCGAAGTGCTGCGCCACGGACCTGGCGGCCTGGCGGAGGGAGGCGATGATCTGGTCGCCGGTGTCGATGAGCGCGGCGACGACGATGTAGACGGCGCCACCGACGACGGCCACGACGGCCACGCAGGTCACCCCGGCCGCGAGCGACCGCTGCACCCCCGCGGCCACGAGTCTGCGGTGCAGAGGCCCGAGCAGGGCGGACCCGAGCAGGGCGAGCAGCACCGGGGTCACCGCGGTCCTGAACTCCCCGCACAGCCGCACCCCGACCCACCCGACGCCGGCGACGAGCAGCAGCACGACGCACCAGGCGGCGAGCCGGCGAACGGGCTCGGGCAGCAACGACACGCATCCAGCGGATCATGGGCGGCCATTGCTGTCCTGCCGCGGGACTCCGGGCGGGTGAGGCCGGCCGGGAGAGCCGCGGCAGACATGGGCCGGGGGTCCAGGGGCCTGAGCCTCCTGGACCCCCGGGGCATGGCCCCTGGCGGGTCAGCCCTGCGGGCCGGTCTCCGACATGCCGTGGACGGCCGGGATCGTGCCCAGGCGGCCCTTCTGGAAGTCCTCGAAGGCCTGCATCAGCTCGTCCTTGGTGTTCATGACGAACGGACCGTAGTGAGCCATGGGCTCACGGATCGGCCGGCCGCCGAGGAGGACGACCTCGAGGTCCGGGGTGTGCGAGTCCTGCTTCTCGTCCGCGCGGACGGTCAGCGAGGAGCCGGTGCCGAACACCGCGGTCTGGCCCAGGTGGACCGGGCGGCGGTCGGCGCCGACCGAGCCACGGCCCGCCATGACGTACGCGAGGCCGTTGAAGTCCTCGCGCCAGGGCAGGGTGATCTCGGCGCCCGGGGCGAGGGTCGCGTGGATCATCGTGATCGGGGTGTGGGTGATGCCGGGGCCCTGGTGGCCGTCCAGCTCGCCCGCGATGACGCGCAGCAGCGCGCCGCCGTCGGGGGACGTCAGCAGCTGGACGTTGCCGCCGCGGATGTCCTGGTAGCGCGGGGCCATCATCTTGTCCTTGGCCGGGAGGTTCACCCACAGCTGCAGACCGTGGAAGAGACCGCCGGACATGACCAGCGACTCCGGCGGGGCCTCGATGTGCAGGAGGCCCGAGCCCGCGGTCATCCACTGCGTGTCGCCGTTGGTGATCGTGCCGCCACCGCCGTTGGAGTCCTGGTGGTCGAAGACCCCGTCGATGATGTAGGTGACGGTTTCGAAGCCGCGGTGGGGGTGCCACGGGGTTCCCTTGGGCTCGCCCGGCGCGTACTCCACCTCGCCCATCTGGTCCATCATGATGAACGGGTCGAGGTGGCGGTAGTTGATCCCGGCGAACGCCCGGCGCACCGGGAAACCCTCGCCCTCGAACCCGCTCGGCGCGGTCGTGACGGCCAGCACGGGGCGTGCCACGGCGTCGGCCGGCGCGCTCACGCGGGGCAGCGTCAGCGGGTTCTCGACGGTTACTGCAGGCATGTCGGTACCTCCTTGTGCGCCCACTTTAGTTGAGCGTTGAACTTTCTGCCACCCACAACAGCGAAGGCCCGGAGGGCATTCCCTCCGGGCCTTCGCATCGCCCCCAGGGGGCTAGTTGCTGAAGTACAGGTACTTCCACGAGCCGTACGTCGTGGAGTTCACGGAGTCACCGGACGAGCCGTTGACGTACACCGAGCGCATCCGGGCCCGGATGCCCGACTGGCCGGGCGCCCCGAGCTGGACGGCCGACTTCCCGTTCGTACCGAGCGGGAAGTACTGCGAGTCCCCCGGGTGCCACGCGCCCTGGTAGTAGACCTGGAGGTCGAAGCGCTGGTTGCGGCCCGGGTAGTAGCTCATCGTCGTGGTGAGCAGGGGGTCGGTGCTCTTGTGGAACCAGTAGTACTTCGTCGAGCCGATCTTGGCCGTCTTGTAGTGCCTGGAGACGGCGGTGGAGATCTTGACCCGGGCGTACGCCGTGACCTTCGCGGTCTTCGGCTTGTAGCGGGAGTCGCCCGAGAAGACCGCGGTGACGGTGGTGTCGCGGGTCATGTGCACCGTCGCACTGATGTTGCCGCTGGAGTTGACCGCCCCCTTCGTGATCAGCTTCTTCGGCTTGTCGCCGCCGAAGGGGTCCGCCCAGATCTCGACCGTACGGTTCTTGTAGGTCGTCCCGAGGTGCGCCGTGAACTTGACGTCGGTGCCGTAGTTGTACAGCTTGCCGTTGTTGTTCAAGGTCAGCGTCGTCGCGGCGCGGGAGACCGCGACCTTGTCGGAGGCGGTGGCCGACGTGTGCTCGGCGTCGCCCGCGTACGTGACCTTGTAGGTGACCGTGCCGCCGGCCGGCGGGGTGTCCGTGAAGGAGTAGGTGCCGTCCGCCTTCACCGTGACGGCGGGCAGCGCCTTGCCGCTCGGGCTGTCCAGGTCGGTGCGGGTGACCGCGAGCTTCGCGCCCGTCGGGAGCGGCACGTTCGCCGTGATCCTGCCCTTGACCGTGAGCTGCTTGGCTCGGGTCGCGGAGGCGGGCGCGTCGACCGTGAGGGCCGGCACGCTGAGCGTCGGGCCGGTGAACGCCTTGAGGGTGTAGGTGCCGTTCGTGCCGGACAGGGCGAACAGCCGCGAGGAGTCGGGGGCCCACGCCACCTCGCCGATGGTGGACGTCCCCGTGTCGAAGCGACGCACAGGCGTGTCGGCACCCTGCTTGTAGACATTCACATGACGGTCGAAGGCCTGGGCGACCAGACCGCTCGGCGAGACGTCGGCGGACCAGCCCATCTCCGTCAGGCGCCCGGCCTCCGTGAAGGTCCCGTTGGCGTACGAAAGCTTCTGCGAGCCGTTGAACAGCACCTGGGAGCCGCCGGGTACGAGGTCGACGTCGGCGGAGTAGTTCCCGCCGTCGTTCTTGGCGACCAGCTGCGGGGTGGCTCCGGAGACGTCGAGCACGTTCAGCGCGCCCGGGCTGTCGCCGCTGTCGGCGAAGGACAGCAGACCGGGCACGGACGGGTCGGCGTCGAGGATCCCCGCGTTGTAGTACGGGGCGACCGTGTCCGGGAGCTGTCCGAGAGCCACCGCGGCGGCCGCGTCGGTGGCGGCGGGGTCGATGGAACCCAGGTTGCCGTGGAAGGAGCCGTGCTCGTCCGTCGTCCGGTACGAGAACCAGAGCCGTCCGCCCGCGAAGGCGACCTCGCGCACATCGGCGCCGGCGCCGATGTCATAGCGGGTCCTGACCTGCAGGGTGGCCGCGTCGAGGGCCACGATCTCGTGGCTGGTGGGCAGGGCCGCGTACAGGGTGAGGCCGTCGCCGGAGAGCGCGAGGTCACTGGGGCGGCCGAAGCCGACGTTCACGCCGACCAGGGTTCCGCTGTAGTCGGTGGCCAGGATCCGTCCGTTGTCCTGGTCGGCGACGAAGACACGCTGGAGCGCGCCGTCCGTGACGAGCCCGACGGGCTGGGTGACGACTGCCGACTGGGCCGAGGCGGAGCCCGCCGCGGCAACGCTCAGCGCGACCGAGCCGAAGAGGACCGCGAGCGCCGTCGCGGCCGAAGTGCTGCGCATGCGCACAGTGATGAACCCCCACGAAAGAACCCGGGATCACCGGGAGACGAGAGCGCCGCGCGACGCCCGGACGCGACCGCGGAGAGCGGTTGCGCGCGGGGCGCGGCTGCCTGAGGGCACCCTATGGCATGACTGTGACAAACGAGGGAGCGTATTTCCGCCGGACCGCCGGACCGCCGGACCGGCGGTCAGCCGCCTGCGAAGCAGTGGCCTCTAGCCGTACATGCGCCGCATCGCGAAGTCGACCATCTGCTCCACGGCCTTGGCGTCGAACACCATCCGGTGCTCGCCCTCCATGTCCAGGACGAAGCCGTACCCGGTCGGCAGCAGGTCGATCACCTCGGCGCCCGTGATCACGAAGTACTTGGACTCCTTGCCCGCGTACCGGCGCAGCTCCTTGAGCGAGGTGAACATCGGGATCACCGGCTGCTGGGTGTTGTGCAGGGCCAGGAAGCCGGGGGTGTCACCGCGCGGGCAGTACACCTTCGACGTGGCGAAGACCTGCTGGAAGTCCTCTGCGGACACCTGCCCGGTGGTGAACGCGCGCACCGCGTCCGCGAGCGAGGGCGGGGAAGGCTCGGGGTACAGCGGCGGCTGCTGGCCGTAGCCGCCGACACCGCCCGGCATCTGCTGCTGCGGCTGGGCGTACCCCTGCTGGGCACCCAGGTTCTGGTCGTAGCCGTACATAGGCCAAAGCGTACTGAGTCACAGATGACCGGTTCGGGGTTGCTTCTTATTACCGACGGGTAGCATCATCGTAGCTACTTGTTGGTACGTGAACGATGCGAGGAGTCAGTGCCTCGCCGAGTCCTATACGGAGCCGTCACCATGGGGCACTACAAGTCCAATCTCCGCGACATCGAGTTCAACCTCTTCGAAGTACTCGGCCGCGACAAGCTGTACGGCACCGGTCCCTTCGAGGAGATGGACACCGAGACCGCCAAGAGCGTGCTCGAGGAGCTGACCCGCCTCGCCGAGAACGAGCTGGCCGAGTCCTTCGCGGACGCCGACCGCAACCCGCCGGTCTTCGACCCCGAGACGAACACCGCGCCGGTCCCGGCGTCCTTCAAGAAGAGCTACAAGGCCTTCATGGACTCCGAGTACTGGCGTCTGGGCCTGCCCGAGGGGATCGGCGGCACGACGGCTCCCCCGTCCCTGATCTGGGCCTACGCGGAGCTGATCCTCGGCTCGAACCCGGCCGTGTGGATGTACTCCTCCGGCCCGGCGTTCGCCGGCATCCTCTTCGACGAGGGCAACGAGGTCCAGAAGAAGATCGCCCAGATCGCCGTCGAGCGGACCTGGGGCTCCACCATGGTGCTCACCGAGCCCGACGCGGGCTCGGACGTCGGCGCCGGCCGTACCAAGGCGATCCAGCAGGAGGACGGCTCCTGGCACATCGAGGGCGTGAAGCGCTTCATCACCTCCGGTGAGCACGACATGGAGGAGAACATCCTCCACTACGTGCTGGCGCGTCCCGAGGGCGCCGGCCCGGGCACCAAGGGCCTGTCCCTCTTCCTCGTCCCGAAGTACCTCTTCGACTTCGAGACCGGCGAGCTGGGCGAGCGCAACGGCGTCTACGCCACCAACGTCGAGCACAAGATGGGCCTGAAGGCCTCCAACACCTGCGAGATGACCTTCGGCGACCAGCACCCCGCCAAGGGCTGGCTGATCGGCGACAAGCACGACGGCATCCGCCAGATGTTCCGCATCATCGAGTTCGCCCGCATGATGGTCGGCACGAAGGCGATCTCCACGCTGTCCACGGGCTACCTGAACGCGCTGGAGTACGCCAAGGAGCGCGTCCAGGGTCCCGACCTCGCGCAGTTCATGGACAAGGCCGCGCCCAAGGTCACCATCACGCACCACCCGGACGTGCGCCGCTCGCTGATGACGCAGAAGGCGTACGCGGAGGGCATGCGCGCCCTCGTCCTCTACACCGCCTCGGTCCAGGACACGATCGCGATCAAGGAGGCGAACGGCGAGGACGCGAAGTCCGAGCACGCGCTCAACGACCTGCTCCTGCCGATCGTGAAGGGCTACGGCTCCGAGAAGGGCTACGAGCAGCTCGCCCAGTCGCTGCAGACCTTCGGCGGCTCCGGCTTCCTGCAGGAGTACCCGATCGAGCAGTACATCCGCGACGCCAAGATCGACACCCTGTACGAGGGCACCACGGCGATCCAGGGCCAGGACTTCTTCTTCCGGAAGATCGTCCGCAACCAGGGCGCGGCCCTGAACTCGCTCGCCGAGGACATCAAGAAGTTCCTGGCGCTCGGCACCGGCGGCGAGGAGCTGGCGGGCGCCCGCGAGCACCTCGCGAAGGCGGCCGTGGAGCTGGAGGCGATCGTCGGCCTGATGCTGACCGACCTCGCGGCCACCGAGCAGGACGTCAAGAACATCTACAAGGTGGGCCTGAACACCACCCGCCTGCTGCTGGCCTCCGGTGACGTGATCGTCGGCTACCTGCTGCTCAAGGGCGCCGCGATCGCCGCCGAGAAGCTCCAGACGGCCTCCTCGAAGGACAAGGCGTTCTACACGGGCAAGATCGCGGCGGCGAAGTTCTTCGCGGCCAACGTCCTGCCGGGCGTCACCCTGGCCCGCAAGATCTCGGAGAAGGTCGACCTGGACCTGATGGAGCTGGACGAGGACGCGTTCTAACCTGGCGAAGCACCCGCTCCGCACCCACTGATCGCCTGCGTGGGCCCGCTCCCGTACCGGGGGCGGGCCCACGCACGTCGTTAAGGTAAGCCCATGAGCGCACCAGCCCGCTTCGACCGCGGCCACACCGACGACCTGATGTCCTTCCTGGCGGCGAGCCCATCGCCGTACCACGCCGTGGCGAACACCGCCGAGCGGCTGGAGAAGGCGGGCTTCAGGCAGGTCGCCGAGACGGACGCCTGGGACGGGTCGAGCGGCGGCAGGTACGTGCTGCGCGGCGGGGCGATCGTCGCCTGGTACGTCCCCGAGGGTGCCCAGCCGCACACGCCGTTCCGGATCATCGGCGCGCACACCGACTCGCCCAACCTCAGGGTCAAGCCGCAGCCGGACACCGGGGCGCACGGCTGGCGCCAGGTCGCGGTGGAGATCTACGGCGGCCCGCTGCTGAACTCCTGGCTCGACCGTGACCTGGGCCTGGCCGGGCGGCTGACCCTGCGCGACGGCAGCACGGTCCTGGTCAACGTGGACCGGCCGCTGCTGCGGGTGCCCCAACTCGCCATCCACCTGGACCGTTCGGTGTCCTCGGAGGGCCTCAAGCTGGACAAGCAGCGCCATCTGCAGCCGGTGTGGGGGCTCGGCGACGACCTGCGCGACGGCGAGCTGATCGCCTTCCTGGAGGCGGAGGCGGGTCTCACGGCGGGCTCGGTGGCCGGCTGGGACCTGATGACGCACTCGGTGGAGCCTCCCGCCTACCTCGGCCGGGACCGCGAGCTGGTCGCCGGTCCCCGGATGGACAACCTGCTGTCGGTGCACGCGGGCGCGGCCGCCCTGACCTCCGCCGCGACCTCCGGCGCCCCGCTCACCCACATCCCCGTGCTGGCCGCCTTCGACCACGAGGAGAACGGCTCGCAGTCGGACACCGGCGCGGACGGCCCGCTGCTCGGCACCGTGCTGGAGCGCTCGGTGTTCGCGCGCGGCGGCTCGTACGAGGACCGGGCCCGCTCCTTCGCCGGCACGGTCTGTCTGTCCTCCGACACGGGCCACGCCGTCCACCCCAACTACGCGGAGCGGCACGACCCGACGCACCACCCCCGGGTCAACGGCGGCCCGATCCTCAAGGTCAACGTCAACAACCGCTACGCCACGGACGGTTCGGGCCGGGCGGTGTTCGCCGTGGCCTGCGAGAAGGCGGGCGTGCCGCTGCAGACCTTCGTCTCCAACAACTCGATGCCCTGCGGCACCACGATCGGCCCGATCACCGCGGCCCGGCACGGCATCCGCACCGTCGACATCGGCGTGGCGATCCTGTCGATGCACAGCGTGCGCGAACTGTGCGGCGCCGACGACCCGTTCCTGCTGGCGAACGCGCTGACGGCGTTCCTGGAGGACTGAGTCCCACCGCCCGTTCCCCCTGCGAAACCGTTATTTTTGAACCCGTTCAAACATGGTTGCCGCAACGTACGATGCGCTTCACTCTTCAACGATCTGCGTATCCGGTCTCGTGGGGGGACTACACGTGCGAAAGAGATCCCTGGCGCCGGCCTGCGCCTCCGTCGCTGCCGGCCTGCTGCTCTGCCCGCTCGGCCGACGGGAAGGCCGGCTGGAAGACGATGAAGACCGTCGTCCCCGGCAACTCCGACCCCGAGTCCGGCACACCGTTCAAGGGCACCTTCGACGCGCCCTACAAGGGCTACTACCGGGCGCACTTCAAGGGCAGCCGCAACTGGCAGGAGTCGTACAGCGCGGTCGTGTACGCCGAGCGCACCCCGACCCGGATCACCGGCGGCAACGCCTCGCCCGAGCCGGTCCACAAGGGCCGCACCCTCACCTACAAGGGCAAGCTGCAGTACTACAGCTCCGGCGCCTGGAAGGCCTACGGCGGCCAGAAGGTGAAGATCCTCTTCCGCCCCAAGGGCTCCTCCAGCTGGTACGACATGGGCAACGCCACCACCCGCTCCGACGGCACGTTCAGCAGGGGCTCCACGGCGTCGAAGGACGGCACGTGGGTCGCGGTGCTGCTGTACCCGAACAGCACACACCTGGTGAGCTCCGGGCGCGAGGACTACGTGGACGTGATCTGAGTCCGAGCACCCGTCAACAGCCGCCCGAGGCATGCCCCGGGCGGCGCCGGGTACCCGGACTGCTCCGCAGATTCCGGGACCGGAAGGGGAGGCGACGACTCATGGGCCTCGGCGGATGCATCATCCTCATCGCCGTGGGAGCCATCCTCACGTTCGCGACCGACTGGCACATGCAAGGAGTCAACCTCGACATCGTCGGCGTCATCCTGATGGCCGTCGGGCTCATCGGCACCGCCACGTTCAGCGGCATCGCACGACGCCGACGGATCGTGGTGCCGCCGACGCCGGTGGTCGAGGAGGAACCCCACCGCCACCATCAGCGCGGTGACGGCTACAGCGACGGGTACGGCGTCTGAGGTTCCCCGGCCACCGCTCGGCTACTGCTCGTCCATCCCGGCCAGGACGAGCGGCAGCCGGTCCGCCCCGCCCTCGGTGAGGCGGACCGGCACGCCCCAGTCCTGCTGGTGGACGTGGCAGGCCGGGTACTCGACGGACGGATCGTCGTCGCAGGAGGCGGCTATCGCGGAGACGTGCAGGACGCCTTCCCTGACGGCCGGGTTCAGCTCCAGCTCGCGTATGAGGTCCGTGTCCGCTCCCTCGCCCTTGAGCAGCAGTTCGGGCGGGGTCGAGGAGACCAGGAGACGGGTCGAGGGGCCGTAGCGCGTGTCGAGCTTCTGACCTGCGGGGGCCTGGAAGATGACGTCCAACTGGAGTCGGCCGGGGGCTATTTCGGTGGCCGCTCGCTGGGTGCGATGGGCGACCGCCTCCACGCGGACCGCCTCCTCCGGCAGCCGCAGCCGGGTCAGGCGGTGCCGGGCCGACTCCACGACCACGATGTCCGCGCCGACGACGACGGCGTCGCTGGGCTCGCGCAGATCGGTGGCGAGGGTGCTGACCTCGCCGGTCGCGGGGTCGTAGCGGCGCAGGGCGTGGTTGTAGGTGTCGGCGACCGCCACCGAGCCGTCCGGGAGGGCGGTGACGCCCAACGGGTGCTGGAGCAGGGCCTGGTCGGCGGCGCCGTCGCGGTGGCCGAAGTCGAACAGGCCCTCGCCGACGGCGGTGTGGACGTGTCCGTCCGGGTCCACCCAGCGCAGCGCGGAGGTCTCGGAGTCGGCGAGCCAGAGCCGGTCGGCGGTGGCCGCGAGGCCGGAGGGCTGTGCGAACCAGGCTTCGGCGCCGGGGCCGTCGACCAGGCCCTCGTTGGTGGTGCCGGCCCCCACGGCGACGGTCCGCGTGGCCGGGTCGTACGTCCACAGCTGGTGGACGCCGGCCATGGCGATCCACACCTTCTCGCCGAAGACCGCCACGTCCCAGGGGGAGGAGAGGTCGATCTCGCAGGCCGGTCCTGAGGTCGGGGACCCCTGCCACCACTGGCGGCCGGTGCCGGCCAGGGTGGTCACCTCGCCGGTGGCGAGGTCCAGGCGGCGCAGGGCGTGGTTGACGGTGTCCGCGACGATCACGGACGCGCCGTCGTCGAGCAGTGCGAGGCCCTGCGGCTCGTTGAAGGAGGCCTCCCGGGGGCCGCCGTCGGCGAACCCGCGCGTGCCGCTGCCGATCCGCCGTACGACGGTCTCGGCGTCCTCGGCCAGCTCCACCAGCTGGTGCCGGGTGGTGTCGCTGACCAGGAACGTCCCGCCGGGCAGCAGCAGCGCCTTGCCGGGGAAGCGCAGCACCGTCGGCTCGGGCTCCGGCGGCACGTACGGCCCATCGCCACGGCGCAGGGTGCCCTTCGCCTCGTGCTCGGCCTCCAGCTCCCCGACCAGCCGCTCGATGGCGTGCACATGGCCCTCACCGGCGTGCTGGGCGACCACGTAGCCCTCGGGGTCGATGACGACGAGGGTCGGCCAGGCCCGGACCGCGTACTGCTTCCAGGTGGCCAGCTCGGGGTCGTCCAGCACCGGGTGCTCCACGCCGTACCGCTCCACCGCGTCCACGACCGCACCGTGCTCGGCCTCGTGCACGAACTTCGGCGAGTGCACGCCGATGACCACCACCGTGTCCCGGTGCTTCTCCTCCAGCGCGCGCAGCTCGTCCAGGACGTGCAGGCAGTTGATGCAGCAGAAGGTCCAGAAGTCCAGGACGACGATGCGTCCGCGCAGGTCGGCCAGGGTGTACTGGTGGTCCCCCGTGTTCAGCCAGCCACCCTTGCCGATCAGCTCGGGGGCGCGGACGCGGGCGCGGCGGCGGGGTGCGGAGTCGGTCATGATCCCAAGGGTGCCACCCGGCACCGACAACGGCCTTTGCCGCCTGCCCGCGGGCCCGCAGACCCTCAGTCCTGGCGGATCACGTCCCTGCCGGGGCCGCCGGAGAGCGTGTCGCGGCCGGGGCCGCCGTACAGCTTGTCGTTCCCGCTGTTGCCGTACAGCTTGTCGTTGCCGCTGTTGCCGTACAGGACGTCGTTGCCCTTGCCGCCGTACAGCGTGTCAGCCGCGGAACCGCCGTAGATCCGGTCGTTGCCGTCGTCGCCGGACAGGTACTGGCTCCCGACGCCGCCGTGCAGCACGTCGTCGCCCTTGCCGCCCTGCACTATGTTGTCGCCGCCGCTCGCGTAGATCGTGTCGTTGCCGTCGCCGCCCCAGGCCAGACCCTCCGCGCCCACCGTGAGGGTGTCGTCGCCTGCGTCGCCCGAGGCGTAGGCGCCGTCGAGGCGGCCGCTGTCGGTCAGCTTGTCGTTGCCGGCGCCGAGGGAGATCTCGGCGTAGTAGTAGATCTGGTCGGTGGTGTTGTCGTAGGCGACCGTGTCGTTGCGGTCGCCGAAGTTCATGATCAGGGCGGCGTACGGGTCCTGACTGTCCACGTTGGTGACCGTGCAGGAGACCTTCGTACGGTCCGCGCTGTCGGGGTAGGCGCAGTCGTGGCCCGCCCTGATCGGGACGACGTCGTCTATCACGTAGGTGATGCCCGTGCGGTCCGCGGTGAGCGACGCGGTGACGGTGGCCTTGTTGGTCTGGCCGGCGGCGGCCTCATAGGTGAGCTGCCAGTCGTACTGGTTGACCGAGGCGGTGGCCGGCTGCGTGGCAGCACCGGCGGTACCGGCCAGGGTGAGCGGTACGGCCAGGGCCGTGCCGAGGGCCAGGGTGACGGCTCGTACGACCCGGCGACGGGCGGGACGAGAGGACATGGGCGGACCTCCGGAAGGAACGTGCGGAGCCTGTGCGACTTGTGCAACGTCCGACTCGGCGCCCATCCGCTTGGTTGGGCAACTTCCTTACGCGAACTGGAAGTTCACCTGCGCGACACCTCTCGTCCCGCCGGATTCCGGTGCCGGGTCAGGTGAGCGCGTGGCCGGTGGTCGCGTCCACGTGGTCCGGCACCTCGTCGTGCCGGTCGCCCACCGTGAAGGTGCCGGTGGGCTCGAAGACCAGTATCTCGCTGGGCACGGGCGCGTACGGCTTGTGCCAGGTGCCGCGCGGGACGGTGAACACCGAGCCCTTGGGGAGGACGGCCGTGCGCTCGCCTGCCGGCTCCCTGAGGGAGATGTGCAACTCGCCGTCGAGGACCAGGAAGAACTCGTCGGTGTCGTCGTGCACGTGCCAGACGTGCTCACCCTCGACCTTGGCGACGCGGACGTCGTAGTCGTTGACCGCGGTGACGATGCGCGGGCTCCACTGCTCGGAGAAGGAGGCGAGGGCCGCCTCCAGGGAGATCGGTTCCATGCGTTCATCGTCCGGGGCACAGGGACGGCGGACGAGTGCTAGAAATCGCACATGCCGCAAGAATCCTCTCAGCCGGTGCGGCCCCACCGGGTCGCCGTGATCGTCGACGGGGGCACGAACCCGTTCGAAGTCGGTGTCGCGACCGAACTGTTCGGGCTGCCGCGCCCCGAACTGGGCCTGCCCCGACCCCTGTACGCGGTGACGCTGTGCACGCCCACGCCCGAGGTGCGGATGAACCACGGCTTCTTCACGCTGGCCGCGGTGCCCGGCCTGGAGGCGGTGGACGAGGCGGACACCCTGGTCGTGCCCGGCCGCCCGGACAACGTCGTACCGCGCGGGCCCGACGTCCTGGACGCGATCCGGCGCACGCACGCGCGTGGCGCCCGGGTCGTGAGCTTCTGCACCGGCAGCTTCGCGCTCGCCGAGGCGGGGCTGCTCGACGGCAGACGGGCCACCACCCATTGGCTGTGGGCCGACACCTTCCGGAAGCTGCACCCGAGGGTTCGGCTGGAGCCGGACGTGCTGTTCGTGGACGAGGGCGACATCCTGACCTCCGCCGGCAGCGCCGCCGCGCTCGACCTGGGGCTGCACATCTGGCGCCGGGACCACGGCGCGGAGATCGCCAACACGGTCTCCCGCCGCCTGGTCTTCGCCGCCCACCGGGACGGCGGCCAACGGCAGTTCGTGGAACGCCCGCTGCCCCCGGTCCCCGACGAGTCGCTCGGCCCGCTGCTGGCCTGGGCGCAGGAACGGCTGGGCGAGCCGCTGACGGTGGCGGACCTGGCCGCCCGCGCGGCCGTCTCCCCCGCCACCCTGCACCGCCGCTTCCGCGCCCAGTTGGGTACGACCCCGCTGGCCTGGCTCACCGGGGAGCGGGTGGCGCTCGCCTGCCGGCTGATCGAGCGGGGTGAGGAGCGCCTGGACGTCGTGGCGGCCCGCAGCGGCCTGGGCACGGCGGCCAACCTGCGGGCGCGGCTGCGCCGCGAGACGGGGCTGAGCCCGTCGGACTACCGCAGGCGGTTCGGACCGGAGCCCGCCCCTGCGCCCGGCTCGGTGATGATCCCGCCGGGCCGGGGAACGGTACCCGCATGAGACTCCTCGTACGCGACCGGCTCCTCGGCATCGGTGACGACTACTGGATCGAGGACGAGCACGGCCGGAAGGTCTTCCTCGTCGACGGCAAGGCCATGCGGCTGCGGGACACCTTCGAGCTGAAGGACGCCCACGGGCGCGTCCTGATCGACATCCACCAGAAGATGTTCGCCCTGCGCGACACCATGGTGATCGAACGGGACGGCGAAGGCCTGGCCACCATCAAGCGCAAACGGCTGTCCCTGCTGCGCAACCACTACCGGGTCGCGCTCGCGGACGGCACCGAGCTGGACGTCAGCGGCAAGATCCTCGACCACGAGTTCGCCATCGAGTACGACGGCGAACTCCTCGCGGTGATCTCCCGCCGCCGGCTGCACCTCAGGGACACGTACGGCGTCGACATCGTGCGCGACGACGCGGACCCGGCGCTGCTGATCGCGGTGGCGGTGTGCGTGATCCATCTGGCACAGCGGGAGCGGGAGGACGACTAGGGCCGCCCCGGGTGTTCAGCGGCGCGGCGGTTCCAGGCCCAGCATCCGGTCCTTCAGGGCCGGGAACTGTTCGCGGGTCGCCGTCACCTTCGCCGGGTCGAAGTCGACCGTGAGGATCTCCTCGCCGGCGCCTGCCTCGGCGAGCACCTCGCCCCAGGGATCCACCACGATCGAGTGACCGGCCTGGGGAACTCCGGCATGCGTCCCGGCCGTTCCACACGCGAGCACGAACGCCTGGTTCTCCACCGCCCGCGCCTGGGCCAGCAGCGTCCAGTGCGCGCGTCGCCGCTCGGGCCAGCCCGCCGGGATCACCAGCGTCTCGGCGCCGGCGTCGACGAGGGAGCGGAAGAGTTCGGGGAAACGGAGGTCGTAGCAGGTGGCCATGCCGAGGGTGGTCCCGGGCAGCCGGACCGTCACCAGGTCCCGCCCGGCGCTCATCAGTACGGCCTCGCCCTTGTCGAAACCGAAGCGATGGATCTTTCGGTAGGCCGCGGCCAGCTCGCCGGAGGGGGAGAAGACGAGAGAGGTGTTGTAGAGGGGACCGTCCGGGTCTCGCTCGGGGATGGAGCCCGCGTGCAGCCACACGCCCGCGTCGCTCGCCGCCTTGGCCATCACCTCGTACGTCGGCCCTTCGAGCGGCTCGGCCTCCAGGCCGAACTCCGCGTAGGCGAAGGCGCCGGTGGTCCACAACTCGGGCAGAACGACCAGGTCGGCCCCGGCCTGTTCCCGGACGAGCGAGGCCACCCGCTGCCGCCGATCGGCAACCGATTCGCCCTCTTCTACGGCAATCTGGATCAGCGAGGCGCGCACACTACCACCGCCCTGGCATTCGAGTCGTCCACACGGGCCTACGATCGTCACACGAAAGCACTGCCGGGGTGCCTCGTAGCAGCGTAACTTAGCGTCTCAAGACACCCGCCGAGTGCAGCCACCTCCCACTGGCAACGCCGCCACAACCGCCCGTGTACCAACCGCCGAGGGGTCCCGTTCCGTGAGTCTGCATCCCACCCTCCAGCCCTACGCCGACGCCTGGACCCACTCCATCGACGCGATATCCGAGTTGGTCGGCACGCTCCCGGAGGGCGAGTGGAACCGGCGGACGCCCTGCCCGGGCTGGTCGGTCCGTGACGTGGTCTCGCACGTCATCGGTCTGGACTGCGAGATGCTCGGCGACCCGCGTCCCATCCACACCCTCCCCCGTGACATCTACCACGTCACCAACGAGCACCAGCGCTACATGGAGATGCAGGTCGACGTCCGCCGCCACCACACGTCGCCGGAGATGACGGCCGAGCTGGAGTACACGGTCATCCGCCGCAACCGCCAGCTGCGCAACGAGAACCGCGAACCCGGCACCAAGGTGCGCGGCCCGCTGGGCACCGAGGTCACCCTCGAACAGGCGATGCGCACCCGCGCCTTCGACGTGTGGGTGCACGAGCAGGACCTGCGCACGGCCCTCGGCCGCCCCGGCAACCTCGACTCGCCGGGCGCGCACATCACCCGCGACGTCCTGCTGTCCGCGCTTCCCAAGGTGGTCGCCAAGGACGCTGACGCTCCGCGCAGTTCGGCCATCGTCTTCGACGTGCACGGCCCGATCGAGTTCCTGCGCACCATCCGGGTGGACATCCAGGGCCGCGGCACCCTGGAGACCGCCCCCGCCCTGGGCCCCGCCGCGACGCTCAGCCTCGACTGGGAGACGTACGTCCGCCTGGCCTGCGGCCGCGTGACCCCGGAGGCGGTAGCGGACCGGTTGAAGACGGAGGGCGACCCGGACCTGACGGCGGCGATCCTGCGCAACTTCACGGTGACGCCGTAGGCCTACCGGCGACCGGCTGCCGCGGCCGGGGCGGGCTGACACTCCACCTACTCCGAGCCGCACCGGCCACCCGCCGACTCGACCTCACCACCGACACCGAGCACGTAGGGAGGGGCCGGCGAAACTCCACAGCCCAGGGCCTCTCGGACCGCGCGGGGCCCGCCGGATGGCGCGGGGCCCTCGAACGGCGCTGGGCCCGTCCGACAGCGCGGGGCCCATCGGGCCGTGCGGGGCCCGTCGGATGGCACGGGGCCCGTCCGACAGCGCGGGGCCCATCGGACGGCGCCAGGCCTCTCGGACCGCGCAAAGCCTCTCGGACCGCGCGGGGCCGTCCGACAGCGCGGGGCCCATCGGACCGTGCGGGGCCCATCGGACGGCGCCAGGCCTCTCGGACTGCTCGGGGCTTACCGGACCGCACGGAGTCCGCCGGCGGCGAAGGTTTCCCGACCGACCGCACGACGGAAGGCCGCCGACGGCGAGCACCCCCACAGGTTGCTCAGCCTCTCTGCCGACTGGAAACGGGTGGTGCGCGGGTGGGAGAAAAAACTCACGCGGGCACGTGCACCGTCTCCACCCGGCTCGCCACCAACCGCTCCCGCTCCCGCCGAGCAGCCCGCCCCCGCAGCCGCAGAATCTGACTCACTCCCACCGCCTGCAGCACGAACACCACGGAGAAGGCCACCGAGTAGTCGTCCCCGGTCGCGTCCAACAGCACCCCGACCGCGAACAACGTCGTCATGGAGGCGACGAACCCACCCATGTTGGTGATCCCCGACGCCGTCCCCTGCCGTTCGGGCGGGTTGGCCGGCCGCGCGAAGTCGAACCCCAGCATCGACGCCGGCCCACACGCACCGAGCACCGCACAGAGCACCACCAAGAGCCACATGGGCGCACGCTCACCCGGCCAGAGAATGGTCAGCGCCCACAGCACCGCCGTCGCCCCGACCGTGCCCAGCGCCAGCGGCAGCCGAGCCGCATGGTGCCGGGCGACGATCTGGCCGTAGACCAGCCCGATCGCCATGTTGCACAGGACGACGAGCGTCAGCAGCTCACCGGCCGTGGCCCGGGACAGCCCCTGCGCCTGGACCAGGAACGGCAGCCCCCACAGCAGCAGGAACACCATCGCCGGGAACTGGGTCGTGAAGTGGACCCACAGACCCAGCCGGGTCCCGGGCTCCCTCCAGGCCGCCGCGATCTGCCGACGGACGTAGGCCACACCCTGGTGCGGGACCGGCTCCGGCTCGTGCCCCTCGGGGTGGTCCTTCAGGAACAGCAGCGTCAGGACGAGCACGACCACACCGGCCAGCGCGCTGCCCGCGAACGCCGGGGTCCAGCCGAGGCCGTGCAGCAGCCGGGCCAGGACCAGCGTCGAGACCAGGTTGCCCGCCATGCCGACCAGGCCCGCGAGCTGCGCGACCAGCGGCCCGCGCCGGGCCGGGAACCAGCGGGTGCCGAGCCGCAGCACGCTGATGAAGGTCATCGCATCACCGCACCCGAGCAGCGCGCGCGAGGCGAGCGCCGTGCCGTAGGAGGGCGAGAAGGCGAAGCCGAGCTGGCCCGCCGTGAACAGCACCGTGCCGATGCCGAGCACCTTCTTGGTGCCGAGCCGGTCGACGAGCAGGCCCACCGGTATCTGCATGCCGGCGTAGACCAGCAGCTGGAGGATCGAGAAGGTCGAGAGGGCGGAGGCGCCCACGTGGAAGCGGTCGGCCGCGTCCAGCCCGGCCACGCCCAGCGACGTACGGAAGATGACGGCGACGAAGTAGACCGAGACACCGATGGACCACACCGCGACGGCGCGACGGCCACCCCGGGGGTCACCCGGCAGAGTGGCGTCGCTCATCGGACCTCACCCCGGGCGAGGTGCGAGAACCAGCTCACATGCCGGTGCACGACCCCGACGGCCGCCTCCGCGTCCCCGGAGCGCAGCGCTTCGAGGATCTCCTGGTGCTCGGCGAGCGTCTTGGCGATCCGGTCGGGGTGCGAGTGCATGACCGCGACACCCATCCTGAGTTGCCGGTCGCGCAGCTGGTCGTAGAGCCGGGACAGGATCTCGTTGCCGCCGCTGCGCACGATCTCGGCGTGGAAGCAGCGGTCGGTCTTCGCGGCGCCGGCCAGGTCACCGGCCGCGGCCTGCGTCTTCTGCTGCTCCAGCAGCTCCGCCAGCCGTTCCAGCAGCGCCGGCGGGGCGGGTACGGCCTTGCGGGCCGCGTACTCCTCCACCAGCAGCCGGGTCTCCACCACATCGGCGATCTCCTGCGCGGAGACCGGCAGGACCAGGGCGCCCTTCTTCGGATACAGCCTGATCAGGCCCTCCACCTCAAGCCTGAGCAGCGCCTCCCGAACAGGTGTGCGCGAGACCCCCACGGCCTCGGCCAGTTCCCCCTCGGTGAGCAGCGTCCCGCCCTCGTAGCGGCGGTCGAGGACGCCCTGCTTCACATGGCTGTAGACACGGTCGGCGGCGGGTGGTTGCTTCGTGGGCGTGGCCATGCCCACAGGATAGATACAACACGTACGCATGGGCAGGCCCGTCCATCATGCGGACGTGACACAGATCTCGCCCGGCGACTGCACAACCTTCTGTGCTACTTACGTGTCACACACGTGCGGCCCTGCTCCCTTGCCACCTCAACTTGGCCGCACAGTAGGGGCATTCAAGACAATCGGGGTATATCACTTTGATTACCGGCATTAAGGGCACCCGCCGTATCCGCAGAGCAACCGCTGTCGCCGTCACCACCGGCGCGCTGCTCGCCACCGGTGCCTTCACCGCGGCGCCCGCGCAGGCCCTCACGACGCCCTCGATCGTGGCCAAGGGCGGCTACCTCATGAACAACGCGAACAGCACGACGTTGTTCAAGAAGGCAGCGGACACGCAGCTCCCCACCGGCTCCACCACGAAGATCATGACCGCCAAGGTCGTGCTCGCCCAGTCGAACCTCAACCTCGACTCCAAGGTGACGATCAAGAAGGAGTACAGCGACTACGTCGTCAGGAACAACGCCTCCCAGGCGCACCTGATCGTCGGCGACAGGGTCACCGTCCGCCAGCTGCTCTACGGCTTGATGCTGCCGTCCGGCTGCGACGCCGCCTACGCGCTCGCCGACAAGTACGGCAGCGGCGACACCATGGCCAAGCGCGTGTCGAACTTCATCGGCAAGATGAACACCGCCGCCAAGAACCTCGGCCTGACGCACACGCACTTCGACTCGTTCGACGGCATCGGCAACGGCAACAACTACTCGACTCCGCGCGACCTGACGAAGATCGCCAGCAGCGCGATGAAGAGCTCCACGTTCCGCACGGTCGTCAAGACGAAGTCGTACACGGCGAAGACGATCACCAAGACCGGCAGCACCCGCACGATGAACCCGTGGACCAACACCAACGGGCTCCTCAGCAGCTACAGCGGCACCATCGGCGTGAAGACCGGCTCCGGCCCCGAGGCCAAGTACTGCCTGGTCTTCGCCGCCACCCGCAACAGCAAGACGGTCATCGGCACCGTCCTCGCCTCCACCTCCATCTCCCAGCGCGAGGCGGACGCGAAGAAGCTCCTCAACTACGGCTTCGCCAAGCTCGGCTGACGCCCGCTTGAGGCAACCGGGCCCGTCGCGGATCGCGGCGGGCCCGTCGCGTAGGGTGCCCCCGTCATGGACACACAGGGGGACACCGCCGAGCCGTGGGAGACGGCCGCCGCGCTCGTGCGGGCCGCGCAGGGCGGGGACGCCCTGGCCATGGACGAGCTGCTGACGCTGGTGACGCCGTACGTGACCCGGCTGTGCCGCCCGATCGCGCCTCACCACGTACCCGACGCCGTACAGGAGTCGCTGGTCGCAGTCTTCAAGGGCCTGCGCGGCCTGCGCGACCCGCTCGCCTTCTACGGCTGGGTGCGCACGGTCTCCGTCCGCGAGGCGGTCCGGGTCGCCCGGCGCACCGCGGTCGAGGAACCGGCCGACCCCGTCGACCTGTCCCGGCTCGGCGGACTGCGCACCGGCACCGACGGCGAGCTGCCCGCCGACGTCCGGGACGTGCTCGCCCGGCTGCCGGTACGGCACCGCGCGGTCCTGGTCCTGCGCGAGCTGGAGGGCCTGGACGAGGCCGCCGTGGCCGAACTGCTCGGGGTCCCCACGGGCACCGTCAAGTCCCGGCTGCACCGGGCCCGTTCCGCGTTCCGGAAGGCATGGTCGCGATGAGCAACGACCCCGATCCCGTACGACGCCTGCGGGTACTGGCGGCCGGCCTGCACGCCGGCCTGTACACCGAGGAGCACCTCCCGCTGCCGTACGAGCAGGTCTGGGCGGTCGCCTCCGACCTCTCGGCCGAACTGCCCCATCTGGTCCCCTTCCTACGAGAGTTCCGCGTCCCACCGGGCGACGCGGACCGCAAGCCGGCGCTGGCCGTGGGCCGCTCGGGCCTGCGCGAGGCCTTCGAGGTACGCCTCGCCCCCGGCTGGTGCCTGATGCAGTCCCGCCTGATCGTGGGCGGCATGGCGGCCGTACCGGAGGGCTCCGGAACACGCTTCGCGGTCCTCGGAGCCACCCGCCCCACCGCCCTGCGCCCGGTCCAGTGGCTCTACGGCCAAACGCTCGGCGAGCCGCGCGGGCGGGCGTTCGTCCACCGGCTCACCGAGCGGGCGGCACTGCGCTAGCGCGACTCGGCGAACAGTTCCCCGATCCCCTCGGCGACCGCCTCCGGCCGTTCCTGCGGCAGAAAGTGCCCGGCCCCCGGCACCAGCCGCACGGTCAACTCGTCGGCGTACGGCTCCGACCCCGCGAGCAGCGACGGCGGGACCACGACGTCCCGCTCCCCGCCCAGCAGCAGCGTGGGCACGGTCAGCCGGTGCCGGCGCCAGGTGCCGCGGACCAGCGCGGGGATGTCGTGCAGCACGTACTGCCAGAACAGGGACTGCGCGGCGAGCGCGCTCACGGAGGTCGCGGCCGCGTACTCGGCGAGATCGGCGTCCGTCCACACCGCCGGGTCGGCCGCCTGGTGACGCAGGAGGAAGCGGGTGAAGCCGGGCCAGTGCCGCAGGACAGCCCGCCCGAGCACCGGGTACTCGACGAACGCGGTGTACCACATCCGCCACAGGTTGGGCAGGATCGCCCGGTGCCGGGGCCAGGGGTGGGGCATGTTCAGCGCCAGGTACCCGGTGAACCGCTCCGGCGCCCGCAGACACAGCCGGAACCCCAGGTGCGCGCCCCAGTCGTGACCGACCAGCCCGACCCGCTCCAGCCCGAGCGCGTCCAGCAGCGCGAGGGCGTCCTCGGCCAGGGCGTCCATGTCATAGCCGCGCGGGGTGGGTTCGGACCAGCCGAAGCCGCGCAGGTCCGGGCAGATCAGCCGGTACCCGTCCGGAAGCAGGGCGGCGACCTTGTGCCAGGCGTACCAGTGCTGCGGGAAGCCGTGCAGCATCAGCAGCGGAGTGCCGGTGTCGCCGTACTCGGCGAGGTGCAGCCGGGTGCGCCGGACCTCCAGCCGATGGTGCTCGGCGCGTATGTCCTCCGGCATCGGCCGGTCGGACACGACCACGGTGTGCGGTGCCATCCATTGCCCCCTCTAGGGCCGGTGCGGTCCCCCGTCGGGTCCGCGTCGCCGGGTCAGGAGTAGGGGCAGGTACGAAAGGTTCCCTCCTTTCTTTTCCTGTCTCTCGGGCTCTCTCACGGGAGCTGGTCGTAGGTCTTGAAGGTGTAGGAGGCGTCGTAGGACATCAGGTTGTGGTCGGCCGCCGGAAGACCGAGCCGTCGGTTGAGGGGCGGGGTGAGCGGCCCGCAGTGCTCGGCTGCCGGAGCGGTGAAGGTGTCGTCGTATGCCGAGAACTCGATCACCGGCGGATCCTGGGAGACCCACTTGGACGGGCCCGAGCGCTTCAGCTGGAAATCGACGGGTGCGCTCGCGCCGATGGTGCAGTCGTGCGGCAGCAGCGGGCCTATGAGCCGGAAGCGAAGGCTGAACCGGCCGGTGTAGAAGTCGGACCGGCCACCGTACTCCGGCTGTATCGCCATCCCCAGGGCCGGCGTGTGATCACCCGCGGGGGTGCCGGTCAGCCCACCCGGCACGGCGGTCGGCGCGCTGTGCATCGCTCCCCACACCTGCCCTTTGCTGCCGTCCGGCAGGGGACCCTCGGCGTGCGTCATGGTGATCGGGGCGAGGTTCACCGTGATCTTGCCGATGGTCAACCGCGGGGCGGCGGTGTGCACTTCGCATCTCCAGCGGACCGGGTCGACACCATCGGGCAGAGGGGGACAGTCGCTGAAGTCGGTCGCGGACGGGGTGCCGGAACGAGGCGCGGAGTAGGCGACACCCGGCGCACACACCGCTGCGGTGCCGGCGAGGACGGCGGCGCCCGCGACAGCGGCAACACGGCGGGCAGCGGCGGAAGTCGGGCGAGAAGCAGCGGATTTCGTCATGCATCCAGCGTGCCGCCACCGCCACGCGACCACCATCCGTGACAACCCCGGCACGACCCGGAGCCGCCCCTGATGCCCTGTCAGGGTCCTTCACTTACGCTCAACAGCGGTCTGCGCCAGTGGAATCGGTGATCTTCGCTCTCAATAGTGAACATTCAGGTTGCAGTTGGCATATTCGAATTCCTCCGCTCTACCTTCCGCAGCGGAGGTGGTTCACATGAACGAACCCAGCAAGCAAGCGAAGCCCGCCGGCCGGCACGAAGCGATCGACATCAGCGACTTCGTGTACGCGGCCACCGGAGCCCGGGTACGACGGCTGACCATGCCGGACGGGACGCACTGGTTTCCGGCTGTGGATGTCTGTAGGGAACTCGGACACACCAACTCGAGGAAGGCTCTCGCCGACCATGTCCCGGAAGAGCACCGAGAGATTCTTGAGACAGTAACTGGAGGTTACGGTCTCAGCATTCCCGCAGGTCGGGAGTGGCGTCGAGACATGAATCTCATCGATCTCCAGGGCCTGATCCTCCTCGTCCAGTCCTGCACGAAGCCCGCCTGCGCCCCTTTCAAGCAGTGGGTCGCCGAGGTCATCGAGACCGTGCAGCGGGAGGGTTCCTACACTCTCGAAGAGGCCGAGGTGCAGCCCACGGACCCGGGCGCGCCCATCGCGTACGCCATGCCGGATCAGGTGGCGGAGGCCATCGTCCGGCTTGAGGCGCACAACCTTCAGCTGGACGAGGAGCTTGCGAACGGGCAGCGCGAATCGATCGAGCTGCAGAAGGAGATGCTGGCCATCCAGCGGGAGACGCTGGCGACGCAGAAGGCCACACTCGCCGTGCAACAGGCCATGGTCCGGGCGATGGAACGCATCGCGGACCGGTTCGACGCCCTGACCCTCCCCCGCGCCGCCCCCACCGGTCACCCCACCACGGAGACCGTGCTGGCCAACTGGCGGCAACGGCTGTCCGTGACGGAGGACGTGTGGACGGTTGCTGTGGTGATCGCCCCTGTTCTCGTCGAGAACGGTGAGCTGCGCGAGCCGCTCGAATCGATCGCGGCCCGTACGGGTCTGTCGGTGCGGCGCGTCAACGAATGCCTCCGCCTGCTGCGCAAGCACGCCTGCATCCGTTCGCGGGGCGCGGCTGAGGACGGCGCGCCGGTGTATGTGCTGAACCAGCCCTGAGAGAGGGGGCGGTCGCAAGACGAAGTTGCGGCCGCCCCCTTCAGGCCTCAGAGGCTACAGGGCCGAGGATCCTCAGGCCCAGGTGATCAACCGCTTCGGCTGCTCCAGGATGGCCGCCACGTCGGCGAGCACCCTGGAGCCGAGTTCGCCGTCGACCAGGCGGTGGTCGAAGCTGAGGGCCAGGGTGGTGACCTGGCGCGGCTTGACCTTGCCCTTGTGGACCCACGGCTGGAGCTTGATCGCGCCGACCGCGAGGATCGCGGACTCGCCGGGGTTGAGGATCGGTGTGCCGGTGTCGACGCCGAAGACGCCGACGTTGGTGATGGTCACCGTGCCGCCCTGCATGGCCGCGGGGGACGTCTTGCCCTCGCGGGCCGTGGCCACCAGCTCGCCCAGGGACTCGGCCAGCTGCGGGAGCGTCTTGGCGTGGGCGTCCTTGATGTTCGGGACGATCAGACCGCGGGGGGTGGCCGCCGCGATGCCCAGGTTCACGTAGTGCTTGAGCACGATCTCCTGGTTGGGCTCGTCCCAGGACGCGTTGATGTCCGGGTTGCGCTTGATGGCGACCAGCAGGGCCTTGGCGATCAGGAGCAGCGGGTTCACCCGCAGACCCTGGAACTCCTTGTCCTGCTTGAGCTCCTCGACCAGCTTCATCGTGCGCGTCACGTCCACCGTCACGAACTCCGTGACGTGCGGCGCCGTGAACGCGGAGCCGATCATCGCCTGCGCGGTCGCCTTGCGGACGCCCTTGACCGGGATGCGGGTCTCGCGGGCGCCGTCGTACACCGCTGCGGGAGCAGTCACGGCAGGAGCCGTCACGGCGGGAGCGGCCACAGCAGGGGCGGTGACCGTGGCTGCCACGGCCGGCTCGGCGGCCTTGGGGATCGCCGCCGCGTGGACGTCCTCGCGGGTGATCACGCCGTCCGGGCCGGACGGGGTGATCGTGGCGAGGTCGACGCCGAGGTCCTTCGCCAGCTTGCGCACCGGCGGCTTGGCCAGCGGGCGGGGCTGGGCGGGGACGGCGGCGCCGTGCCCGTTCAGCTCGGTCTGGATGGCCTGGGCCGCGGGCGGCACCGTGACCTCCGGGCCCTTGCGCGGGCGGCGCTTGGTGGAGGTGGTCGCCACGCCGTAGCCGACCAGGACCGGCTGGCGGCCCTCCGGCTTGGGCTCCTCCGCCTTGGGCGCCTCCTCGGGCTCCGCCTTCGGCTGCTCGGCGGGAGACTCCGCCGGTGCGCCGCCGGCCACGTCCACCGCGATGATGGCCGTGCCCACGTCCACCGTGGCGCCCTCGGGGAAGTGCAGCGCGCGGACCACGCCGTCGTAGGGGATGGGGAGTTCGACGGCCGCCTTGGCGGTCTCGACCTCGCACACCGCCTGGCCGTCGGTGACCGTGTCACCCGGCTGGACGTACCACTTGAGGATCTCGGCCTCGGTGAGTCCCTCGCCCACGTCGGGCATCTTGAACTCGCGTACGGAAGCTTCCGTCATCGTCGTCACGAACCCTCTCCTCAGTACGCCAGGGCACGGTCGACGGCGTCGAGCACCCGGTCCAGACCCGGCAGGTACTCCTCCTCCAGGCGCGCCGGCGGGTACGGGGCGTGGTAGCCACCGACCCGGAGCACCGGGGCCTCCAGGTGGTAGAAGCAGCGCTCCGTGATCCGGGCGGCGATCTCCGCACCGGAGCCGAAGAACACCGGGGCCTCGTGCACGACGACGAGGCGGCGGGTCTTCTCGACCGAGGCCTGGATGGAGTCGAAGTCGAGGGGGCTGACCGAGCGCAGGTCCAGCACCTCCAGGGACTTGCCCTCCTCGGCGGCCGCGGCGGCGACCTCCTGGCACAGCTTCACCATCGGCCCGTAGGCGGCCAGGGTCAGGTCCGTGCCCTCACGGACGACCTGCGCCTTGTGCAGGGGGCCGGGGATCGCCTCGGTGCTGACCTCGCCCTTGTCCCAGTAGCGGCGCTTGGGCTCGAAGTAGATCACCGGGTCGTCGCTCTGGATGGCCTGCTGCATCATCCAGTACGCGTCGGACGCGTTGGAGGGGCTGACCACCTTCAGGCCCGCCACGTGCGCGAACAGGGCCTCGGGGGACTCTGAGTGGTGCTCGACCGCGCCGATGCCACCGCCGTAGGGGATGCGGATGACGACCGGCATCTTGACCTTGCCCAGCGCGCGGGCGTGCATCTTCGCCAGCTGCGTGACGATCTGGTCGTAGGCCGGGAAGACGAAGCCGTCGAACTGGATCTCCACCACCGGGCGGTAGCCGCGCAGGGCCAGGCCGATCGCGGTGCCGACGATGCCCGACTCGGCGAGCGGGGTGTCGATGACGCGGCTCTCGCCGAAGTCCTTCTGCAGGCCGTCGGTGACCCGGAAGACACCGCCCAGCTTGCCGACGTCCTCGCCCATGACGAGGACCTTGGGGTCCGTCTCCAGTGCGCGGCGCAGCGACTCGTTGATCGCCTTGGCCAGCGCCATGGTCTTGGTCTCGGCTGCCATGATCAGACCCCCTCTGCCTCTACGTCCGCGAACGACGCCTGGTAGGCGGCGAACTGGGCTCGCTCCTCGTCGACGAGCGCGTGCCCGTCCGCGTACACGTTCTCGAAGATGGCGAAGTGGTCCGGGTCCGGCATGGAGCGGACCGCTTCGCGCACTCGCCTGCCCAACGCCTCGGACTCGGCCTCGAGTTCCGCGAAGAATCCCTCGTCCGCGTGGTTTGAGGCCTCCAGGAACCGGCGAAGGCGCAGGATCGGGTCCTTCGCCTCCCAGGACTGCCGCTCCTCGTCGCCCCGGTAGCGGGTCGGGTCGTCGGAGGTGGTGTGGGCACCCATGCGGTAGGTGTACGCCTCGACCAGGGTCGGGCCCTCGCCGTTGCGGGCGCGCTCCAGCGCCCACTTGGTGACCGCGAGGCAGGCCAGCACGTCGTTGCCGTCCACGCGCACGCCCGGGAAGCCGAAGCCCTGGGCGCGCTGGTAGAGCGGCACACGGGTCTGCTTCTCGGTGGGCTCGGAGATGGCCCACTGGTTGTTCTGGCAGAAGAAGACCACCGGCGCGTTGTAGACCGCGGAGAAGGTGAACGACTCGGCCACGTCGCCCTGGCTGGAGGCGCCGTCACCGAAGTAGGCGATGACGGCCGAGTCCGCGCCGTCCTTGGCCACGCCCATCGCGTAGCCGGTGGCGTGCAGCGTCTGGGAGCCGATGACGATCGTGTACAGGTGGAAGTTGTTGCTGTTCGGGTCCCAGCCGCCGTTGTTCACGCCGCGGAACATCCCGAGCAGGTTGGCCGGGTCGACCCCGCGGCACCAGGCGACGCCGTGCTCACGGTAGGTCGGGAAGACGTAGTCGTCGTCGCGCAGGGCCCGGCCGGAGCCGATCTGGGCGGCCTCCTGGCCGAGCAGCGAGGCCCACAGGCCCAGCTCGCCCTGGCGCTGCAGGGAGGTGGCCTCGGCGTCGAACCGGCGGGTGAGCACCATGTCGCGGTACAGGCCGCGCAGCTCTTCGGGGGTGATCCCGGCGACGTAGGCGTCGTACTCGGCGTTCTTGACCCGCTTGCCCTCGGGCGTCAGGAGCTGCACGAGTTCCGGGTCGGTGCTCTTCTTGGTGGTGCGGGTGGTGCGCTTGGTGCCGGTGGTCCCGGTACTGCTGCCGGTGGTGCCGGCCTTGCCTGCGGCGCTGCGTCGCGGCTTGCGCGCGGCACTGCTGTCCACGGTCACGTGTGCTCCTCCGTCGGTCCGGCCCCCGGGGTTGCCGGTAGGCCAGTGCGGCTCACCTGTTCTCGACCACCGGGCACGGGGTGGGTGCCACTCGGCCGGGAACAGGCGTGACAGGTGCCCCGGCGAGCGCCCTGCAACTTTCACGTTACCCAGTGCTCCACATTTCTGTGAAACCCCTCCTGACCTGCGTTTTTGCTTGGATTTCCAAGTAAATCCGCTGAGGCTGGAAGGCCGCTGGTCACAGCCTTGCAGGAGGCCGGAGCAACGGCACGTTATCCCGGCCACCCCGGGCACGGGAAGAGTCAATGTGTGACACTGCCCTCGTACGCGAAGACTGAAAAATCCGGGTATTCCCGCTCGGCGACCACGAGGTCGTGCGCCGCGCGTCTCCGAAACGCTCCCCGTCGAAGGGGGCATGGAGATGGCCGGCGAGGCCGGTACGGTGGCCGGCGCGCCGGTGCGGATTCCGGCCACCCGGCCCGACGCCGCGGTGTTCGGCCGGTCGCCGGGCAGGCCTCTGCCAAAACGATCAAGAACTACGTTTCCGGCGTGCTTGCCGAACTCCGCGTATGCAGGCGGAAAAGCACGGAAGCCATTGAGAACCGGTCAGATTTTGCCGGGCCTTTACCCGAAAAGCGGCCTTTCACCGGCCCTTTCAAGGGTCCGCGTTCGTCACGGTGCACAGCGTGACCGAAAGCGACCAGCGGCGACTGCCTGTGATAAGCCCCAGCTCACGGCCGCTTTTCGTGCCCTAACATCTGGCGCGTGCCGCGCTCATGTGTACCACCCCCCGTACCCCACGCGCCCCCTCTGGGCGCCCTGCTGCGCCTGTACGCCGCCGGTACCGCCCTCACCTGCGAACCCGTCGACCAGGGCCTGCTCAACCGCGGCTACCGGCTGTGCACCACCCGCGGCCGCTACTTCCTCAAGCACCACTTCGACCCGGACACCGCCGACCCGGCCGCCATCGAACGCCGGCACCGGGCCACCCAGCGCCTGGCCGACCTCGGCGTCCCGGTCGCCCAGCCACTCGCGCACCGCGAGGGCCGTACGGTCGCCGTCGTCGGCGGCCACGCCTACGCCCTGCACCCCTGGATCGACGGCAGGCACCGCCACGGCGGCCAGCTGACCCGTGAAGAGAGCGCACGCCTGGGGGCGCTCCTGGGCGCCGTGCACGCCTGCCTGGAGCGTGTGATGCCCCCCAAGGGGCGCACGCGCCCGGCCACGAGCCCGCATCCCGTGGAGAGCGCCGACCCGGCGGACACCTTCGCCCTCATCGACGACCTGCTCGCCCACGTCCGCCGCCACCGCCCCGCGGACGCCTTCGACGAACTGGCCCGCCACCGCCTCCTGGAACGCCGCGCCCTCCTGGAGCAGCACGTCGACCGGCGCCCCCCGCGCGGCGGCTCGGTGGGCTGGGTGCACGGCGACTTCCACCCCTTCAACCTGCTCTACAAAGGGGACGCCCCGGCCGCCATCGTCGACTGGGACCGGCTCGGCGTGCAGCCCCGCGCCGAGGAGGCCGTACGCGCCGCCGCGATCTTCTTCGTACGGCCCGCGGGGACGCTGGACCTGCCCAAGGTGCGGGCGTACGCGCGCGCGTACCGACGTGCGGCCGGCGCCACTCCCTCGGAGCTGGCGGCGGCCGTCCACCGGGTGTGGTGGGAGCGCCTGAACGACTTCTGGATGCTGCGCTGGCACTACGAACGCGGCGACACACGCGCGGACTGCCAGTTCCCGGCCGCCTCGGCGCTCGCGGTGTGGTGGACCCGGGAGTACGACGCGGTGTGCGACGCCTTCGTCGAGTGAACTAGCCGTGCTTCTTCAGGGCGTCGGAGGGGCGGACGGCGTCGGCGGCCTTCAAGTGGTGGTGCCGTTGCCGACCGTGGCGCCGGCCGTGCTGCCCGCGTCCGTGCCGCCGACCGTGGTACCGGTGTCCGTGCCACCGTCCGTGGTACCGGTGTCCGTGCCACCGTCCGTGGTGCCCGTGTCCGTACCGCCGTCCGTCGGAGTGGTCGCCGGATCCGTCGGCTCCGGCGTGGTCGGCTCGGTGGTCGGGTCGGAGGTGGCCGTGTCGGACGGCGCCGTCGACGGTGTGTACGACGGCGTCCAGCCCGAGCCGCCGTCCGTGTTCGAACTGTCGTCCGTGGACGTGTCCGTGGGCTGCTCGGTGTCCTCGTCGGACGGCGTCTTGGAGGCCTTGTCGTCCTTGGTGGTCTGCGAGTGGCTCGGCGTCGGATCGGTGCCCGCGTCCTTGCCGCTTCCCGTGTTCTGCAGCGCGATCGCGACACCGGCCGCGATCGCGATCACCGCGAGGACCGCGAGGATCCACAGCTTGCCGCGTCCGCTGCCCTTGTTGCCGTGCCCCTCGAAGCCGCCGTCGTCGCCGTTGCCGTACCCGCCGGGCAGGATCGGCTGCGGGATCTGCGTGGTGCCGGCGCCGAACTCGCCGGGGTGCTGCATCGCGGTCGTCCCCGCGAAGCCGCCCGCCGGGGTGTGCCGGCCCTCGTGCGTCATCACCGGGCCCGTGTTCCAGGTACCGGTGTGGCCGCCCTGGTCGTACAGCATCTGCAGGCCGTACTGGACCATGCCGCGCATCTCTTCGGCCGTCTGGAACCGGTCGTCGGGCTCCTTGGCCAGCGAGCGCATCACCAGGCCGTCCAGCTCCGGCGGGCAGGCGTCGGCGAACTGGGACGGCGGGGTCGGGATGTCCTGTACGTGCTGGTAGACCACCGACAGCGGCGTCTCACCGGTGAACGGAGGCCTGAGCGCGAGAAGTTCGTACAGCAGGCAGCCGGTCGCGTAGAGGTCGGAGCGGTAGTCGACGGCCTTGCCGAGCGCCTGTTCGGGCGACAGGTACTGCGGGGTGCCCATGACCATGCCGGTCTGCGTCATCGTTGTCGAAGCGCCGTGCAGGGCGCGGGCGATGCCGAAGTCCATCACCTTGACGGCACCGTTGTTGGTGATGATGACGTTGGCCGGCTTGATGTCGCGGTGCACGATGCCGTGCTGGTGCGAGTAGGCGAGCGCCTCCAGCACGCCGGAGACGATGATCAGGGCCTGCTCGGGGCCCGGCGCCTCGGCGTTCAGCAACAGGTCGCGGATGGTGCGGCCCTCGACCAGCTCCATCACGATGTACGGCACGGACTGGCCGCCCACGTAGTCCTCGCCGGAGTCGTACACGGCGACGATCGCGTGGTGGTTGAGACCGGCCACCGACTGGGCCTCGCGCGTGAAGCGGGCCTTGGACGTCGGGTCCTCGGCCAGGTCGGCACGGAGCAGCTTGACCGCGACCGTGCGGCCCAGACGGACGTCCTCGGCGGCGAACACCTCGGCCATGCCGCCCCGGCCCAGCCGGTGGGTCAGGCGGTACCGGCCGTCGCCGACGAGCCCGCCGTTGCCCCACATCTCCGGCGTGTCTGACATGCCGCCGCCAGTCGCCTCGGGGTCGGACGGGCCCTGGGCGCTGTGCGTCTGTGCCATCGGTCCTCGCCGTCGTTTCTGCCCGCGGTGCGCGCGGTGTTGTTACGGTCTCCGTCGGCCACGCTACAGCCTTCGTGGGGGCCGCCGGTCCGGATCCGGTGCCGGGACCGGCCCGAGACTGACCGGTCATGAAACCTCTAGCACGCGCTCTCGTGCAAATTCTGTGTACTGGTCGTACGGCCGCTGTAACGCTTCCGCGACGCTTCTTTCGCGTACGGTCACGGAACGGGCACCGAGCTTGACGTGTCAGTGCCCTCGGGCAGACTTGGCCGGGAATGACACATTCGATCAAGGCTTGTTCGCTCAATGACGGCGCCGGACGGCCAGTGGGGGACGCGGAGAGATGAGCCAGGACGGCGCACAGGGCCGGTACGCGGGAAGGTCGCTGGCCGGCGGTCGCTACCAGCTGCGTGACTTGCTCGGTGAAGGCGGCATGGCCTCGGTTCACCTGGCGTACGACGCCGTGCTGGACCGCCAGGTCGCGATCAAGACGCTCCACACCGAGCTGGGCCGGGAGCAGGCCTTCCGCGAGCGCTTCCGCCGCGAGGCCCAGGCAGTGGCCAAGCTCACGCACACCAACATCGTCTCGGTCTTCGACACCGGCGAGGACGATCTTGACGGCGCGACGATGCCGTACATCGTCATGGAGTACATCGAGGGCCGCCCGCTCGGCTCGGTGCTCGACGCCGACGTACGGCAGTACGGCGCGATGCCCGCCGACAAGGCCCTGAAGGTCACCGCGGACGTGCTGGCCGCGCTGGAGATCAGCCACGAGATGGGGCTGGTCCACCGCGACATCAAACCGGGCAACGTGATGATGACCAAGCGCGGCGTCGTCAAGGTCATGGACTTCGGCATCGCCCGCGCCATGCAGTCCGGCGTCACCTCCATGACCCAGACCGGCATGGTCGTCGGCACCCCGCAGTACCTCTCCCCGGAGCAGGCCCTGGGCCGCGGCGTCGACGCCCGCTCCGATCTGTACTCGGTCGGCATCATGCTGTTCCAGCTGGTCACCGGGCGGCTGCCGTTCGACGCGGACTCCCCGCTGGCGATCGCGTACGCGCACGTCCAGGAGGAGCCGGTCGCCGCCTCCTCGATCAACCGTTCCCTTCCGCCCGCGGTGGACGCGCTGATCGCCCGCGCGCTGAAGAAGAACCCGAACGAGCGCTTCCCGACCGCCGAGTCCATGCGCGACGAGTGCCTGCGCGTCGCCGCCTCCCTCCAGGCCGCGGCGCCGAGCATCGTGCCGGGCTCCGGCCCGACGCAGAGCGGCGCGGGTGTCGGTTCCGCGGTGTTCCCGCCGGTCGACCAGGCGACCCCGGCGCCCACCGGCCCGGTCCAGACGCCGTACCAGCCGACCCCGGCTCCGGGCCCGTACGGCACCCCGGCGCCGACCCCGGCCCCGGCCCCCGCGCCGGCGTACGGCTACCCGCAGCAGGCCGGCTACCAGACCCCGCCAGTGGGGTACGGACAGCAGGCCCCCGCTACCCCTCCGCCGTACAACCTCACGCCCCAGACCGCGGTGCAGTCCTCCGGCGCAGGCGGCGGCAAGAGCAACAAGCCGGTGATCATCGGCTCGATCGTGGTGTCCCTCGTCGCGGTCGTCGGCCTGGTCGTCGCGCTGACGCTGAGCGGCGGCGGCGAGGAGGACAAGGGAGGCGGCGGCGCCAGCCCCTCCGCGTCGGCCCACGCGGACGGCTACCGGGGTCCGGACACGACCAAGACGGTCGAGAAGACCGACTGCACGGAGCCGCAGGAGTCGTACAACGACCCGAAGAAGATCACGCTGCCGGACTTCCGGTTCAAGTACATCAAGTCGGTCAAGGACTGCGCGGCCGCCGCGGGCTGGCGCATCACGACCAAGGAGGTCGACGAGAACACGTACGGCGAGGGCGCGATCATCGACCAGTTCCCCAAGCAGGGCACGGACGTCGACCCCAAGCACGTCGAGATCCAGCTGAACGTGTCAACGGGCAACCCCTAGCGGCCGGCGGCCGCACCACGGCCGGCACGGCCGTAGAACGGCAGACATGCAGACATGAGGAAGGGCCCGGCGGACTTGCGCCGGGCCCTTCGCGCTGAGGTCAGCTGAGGTCAGCCAGGGGTTACAGGTTCAGCCGGGGGTTACAGGTACGGTCCGCCCGAGCGGCCGCCCGTGTGGTGATCCTCGCCGTCGTGGCCCATGCCCGGCGGCAGCGCGCGGCGCATCTGCTCCAGCTGGGCCCGCGCGGCCATCTGCTGGGCGAACAGCGTCGTCTGGATCCCGTGGAACAGGCCCTCCAGCCAGCCGACCAACTGGGCCTGCGCGATACGCAGTTCCGCATCGCTCGGGGTTCCGTCGTCGGTGAACGGCAGGGAGAGCCGCTCCAGCTCCTCGACCAGCTCCGGCGCCAGCCCGTCCTCCAGCTCCTTGACCGAGCTGCGGTGGATCTCCTTGAGCCGGGCCCGGCTCGCGTCGTCCAGGGGAGCCGCACGCACCTCCTCCAGGAGCTGCTTGATCATGCTGCCGATCCGCATGACCTTGGCCGGCTGCTCGACCTGCTCCGTCACCGGGGTCTCGCGGGAGTCCTCGTCTGCGCCGCCGCCAATCGCCAAGCCGTCCTGGCCCACGACCAGGATCTGGGGATTCTCCGGCGACCGTTCGTTCCTCGGCATCTCCATGCCGCCATTCTCTCGCACGCCTACACCTCATCACCGTGGTGCCCCCTTATGGGGCTGATCCACCGTTTAGACCTGTCGGCCCAATCCGGAATGCCCTGTCTGCCATGAAATGTGAGGCTGGCTTTCGTCGAAGTCCGACGACTTGGCTCTGGGAGGTCACCGCCGTGACTCCATGGCTGCGACTGACGCTCCGCCTTCTGCGGCTGCTGCTCGTCCTCGCGGCGGCCGCACCAGTGTGTGGCACAGCCACCGCGTACGGCGCGGAGGCCGCCCCACCGGACTCCCCCGCGCCCTCGGCGTCCCCGTCCCCCGCCCTGCGGGCCTCGGCCTCGCCGGCGGCACGGTTCACCGACCCCGACTCCGACTCAGATTCCGACTCCGATTCCGACTCCGCCTCGCCCTCCGCTCCCGCCGAGCCGTCCCGGGCCGGGAGCCGTGCCGGTGAGGGCCGGCTGCGGCCGGGCCGGCCGGACGGACCGGCCGCCGAGGAAGAGGGCGACGACGACACCGGCACGGTCACCGGGGCCCCCGACACCGATCCCGAGGACGGCTACCCGGAAGAGGCGGAGACCGCGGTCACCCCGGACCAGGCACCGGCAGCCTCGGAATCGCCCGCGGAGGCCGGACTGAACCCCGCCCAGCCCCCACAGCAGCCCGCGGCCCAGAACGCCGTCCACCAGGGCCAGGCCTCCGCCGAACCGACCCTGCAGATCCTGCCGCTGGGCACCGGTCTGGTCCTCATCGGCCTGGGCCTGGGCCTGGCGTTCGTGGGCCTGCGGGTACGGCGCGGCTGATCCGGACGGCCGGCTACGGCGCCACCAGCAGCACCTTGCCGACGTGCCCGCTCGCTTCCACCACCCGGTGTGCCTCGGCCGCCTCCGGCATCGGCAGCTCGCGGTCGACGACCGGGCGGATCTGGCCCGCGTCGAGCAGGGGCCACACATGCTCGCGTACGGCGGCCACGATGGCGGTCTTCTCGCTCAGCGGCCGGGCCCGCAGCGAAGTCGCGCTGATGGCGGCCCGCTTGTTCAGCAGGGCGGCGATGTTCAGCTCACCCTTGATCCCGCCCTGCATGCCGATGATCGCGAGCCGCCCGTTGACGGCGAGGGCCTGGACGTTGCGGTCCAGGTACTTCGCGCCCATGTTGTCGAGGATGACATCGGCGCCCGCACCGTCCGTGGCCTGCCCGATCTCGGCGACGAAGTCCTGCTCGCGGTAGTTGATCAGCACGTCCGCGCCCAGCTCGGCGCAGTGCTCCAGCTTCTCCTTCGTCCCCGCGGTCACCGCGACCTTGGCGCCGACGGCCTTGGCCAGCTGGATCGCCATCGTGCCGATACCGCTGGAGCCGCCGTGCACCAGCAGGGTCTCGCCCGGGTGCAGATGGGCGATCATGAAGACGTTGGACCAGACGGTGCAGGCCACCTCGGGCAGCGCGGCCGCCCGCTTCAGGTCCACGCCGCGGGGCACGGGCAGCAGCTGCCCGGCCGGGACGACGACCTTCTCGGCGTAGCCGCCGCCCGAGAGCAGCGCGCACACCTCGTCGCCGACAGCCCAGCCGGAGACCCCGGGGCCGAGCGCGGCGATCCTGCCGGAGCACTCCAGGCCGGGATAGAGGGACGCGCCGGGCGGCGGGTTGTAGAAGCCCTGCCGCTGCAGGATGTCGGCACGGTTGACGGCGCTGGCCACCACCTCGACCAGCACCTCCCCCACGCCAGGCACCGGATCGGGCACCTCGTCCCACACCAGCGCCTCGGGACCACCAGGTTCGGGAATCGTGATCGCATGCATGCGCGCGACGCTACTCCCCGCCGGTGTCCTCTTCGGGGCAGGCCCGCTCAGTCGCCGCCGGCGTCATCTGTGGTCGCGGAGGCCTCGCGAGCGCAGCATGGAAGGAGAGCCGCGAGCGGCACTCCGAGGAGCGGAAGGAGGTGCGGTGGACATGACGCGGTTCATGGATGTCCACCACGGGATGCAGGGCATCACAGCCGACCAGCTGCGCGAGGGCGCACTGGCGGTCGAGAAGGAAGAAGGGGTGCACGTCGAGCACGCCTGGGCGGACCCCGAGTCCGGCACGGTCTACTGCCTCACCGAGGGCCCCTCGGCCGAAGCGGTCCAGCGCGCCCACGAACGCGGCGGCGCCAGCAAGCCCGACGAGATCCACGCGGTGCCGCTGACCATGTGAGTCACCGTCCGAGTCACGAACATGCCCCCCACCTCGCGGAGAGACCGTAGGCGGGGGGCTTGCCAGCCCGGACGTTTCACGTGAAACACACCCCGATTCCGGCCGCCGCCCACGGCAGGTCCAGCAGCTCCGCCTCCTCGCCCTGCCGGGCCCCGCCCGGCGGTACGACGGCCAGCGCGTCTGCGGCGGCGATCCCGCGCAGCATGGCCGGGCCGTTGTAGTGCAGCGGTACGGCACGGTCGCCGCGCAGCACCACGGGGACGAGCCGGGTGTCGTGCGGATGTCCCTGCACCGCCTCGCTGAGCGACAGCGTGTACGGCTCCGGGGCGGGGCGGGCGCCGAGAGTGCGCAGCAGGGGCTCGGCGAGCGTGAGCAGGCCGGAGACGGCCGCGAGGGGGTTGCCGGGCAGGCCGACCAGGTGCTGGTTCTCCTTGGTGCGGGCCAGCAGCATGGGGTGGCCGGGGCGCACCTTGACGCCGTCGACGAGGAATTCGGCGCCGATGCGTTCCAGGCTGGGGTGGACATGGTCGACGGGTCCCGCCGCGGTGCCGCCGGTGGTGACGATCAGGTCGGCGCCGGAGGCGGTGAGCGCCTTGTGGAGGACCTTGGCGTCATCGCCCAGCCGGCGTACGGCGGTCACCTCGGCGCCCATCGCACGCAGCCAGGGCGGCAGCATGGGGCCGAGCGCGTCCCGGATCAGCCCGTCCTGCGGAAGTCCTTCGGTGAGCAACTCGTCGCCGAGGACGAGAACTTCGACACGAGGGCGGGGGACGGCGGTGACGGTGTCGTACCCGGCGGCCGCCGCAAGGCCCAGCACGGCCGGGGTGACGAGGGTGCCGATGGGAAGCAACTGGTCACCGCTGCGGCACTCCTGGCCGCGCGGGCGGATGTCCTGGCCGTGGCTGACCTCCCGGGTGCCGTGGAGGCGGCCCTGGGCGTCGGTGCGGCCGTGTTCGGTGCGCAGGACGGCGGTGGTGTCGGCCGGGATACGGGCGCCGGTCGCGATGCGGACCGCCTCGCCGTCGGTCAGCGGCTCGGGCTGTGCGTGCCCGGCGAGCACGCCCTCGTCCCGGATCTCCCAGGGGCCGGGTCCGGCGACCGCCCAGCCGTCCATCGCCGAGGTGTCGAACGAGGGCAGGTCGGTGAGCGCGTCGAGGGGCGCGGCGAGGACCAGGCCGAGGGCATCGGCGAGGGAGACGGAGACGGGGGTGCGGCGGCCGCCCGAGCGGGCGGCGCGGGCGGCGATCTCGCGGGCGCGGGGCCAGGGGGTGGCCTTGTGCCGCTCGTGCCGGTGCCGGCCTCCGGTGGAAGAGGGCGCGGGCCCGCTGCTGTCGTCCTTGGGTTCCCTCACGAGGGCCAGTGCCTCCTCGACGTCGAGGTCGTCGCTGTCCTCGGCGGGCGCTTGGGCCCGGATGCCGGGGGCGGTCATCCGGCGTCCGGGGCGGACGCGCCCCCACTGTTCTCTTCCTCCCAGCGCAGCGCCAGGGCGACGGCCTTGCGGGCGGCCTCGGTGACGGCTTCGGGGCCGCCGCCGCCCAGGGCGGCTGCATAGCCGACGAGGAAGGTGGTCAGGGGCGCGGCGGGCCGGGCCACACCGTGAGCGGCGTCACGGGCCAGGTCGAGCAGGACGCCGGTGTCGACGTCCAGGTCGATGCCCAGCTCGTCCTTGACTGCGGAAATCCATTCATCCAACACGTGCCCATGCTCCCTGATGCGTGCCCTGGCGTTGACGAGGTCGTCCCAGGTGTCGCAGTCGAAGGACGCGAGCGGGTCCGGGACACGGGTGAGTTCGAGGGCGCCGGTCAGCCGGCGCAGGGGCAGGCCGGTCAGGCCGTCGTGGCCGGCCGCGAGGGCGTCCAGTTCGCGGCGCAGGGCGACGGTGCGGTAGGCGGCCACGAGCGGCTGGTCGCGGCCGTCGGCGTCGGTGAGCAGCGCGCCGTCGGCGCCCGTGTCCCGCAGGGCGGTCAACAGCCGCTCCAGCGTGGCCGCTTCGAGGAAGGGCAGATCGGCGGAGAGGACGACGGCGTGCTCGGCGGTGCTGAGCCGCAGGCCGGCCTCCAGCGCGGCGACCGGTCCGGCGCCGGGCGGGTCCTCGCGCGCCCAGCGCACCGGGCGGGCGGTGGGCCGGGGGGCGGCGACGACGACGGTCGTGGCCGCGCCGGCGCAGGCCGCGAGCACCCGGTCGAGCAGGGCGCGCCCGCCGACCCGCAGTCCGGGCTTGTCGGCCCCGCCGAGCCGCCGGGCGGCGCCGCCGGCCAGCACGACGGCGTCGTACGGCGGGGCGGTCCCGGGGGCGGCGGGAGCGTTGTCGGTCACCCCCCGAGTATGTCCTGCCTCCTCCTTCAGGCCTTCGCCTGCGTCACAGCGTGCGCAGCAGCACCGCCGGGTGTTCCACGCAGTCCGCCACGTACCGCAGGAAACCGCCTGCCGTGCCGCCGTCGCACACCCGGTGGTCGAAGGTGAGCGAGAGCTGGACGACCTGGCGCACTGCCAGCTCGCCCTCGTGCACCCAGGGCTTGGGGATGATGCGGCCGACGCCGAGCATGGCGGCCTCGGGGTGGTTGATGATCGGGGTGGAGCCGTCGACGCCGAAGACCCCGTAGTTGTTCAACGTGAAGGTCCCGCCGGTGAGTTCCCCCGGGGTCAGTTTCCCGGCCCGGGCGGACTCGGTGAGCCGGGCGAACTCCGCGGTCAGCGACTCGGCGTCGCGTGCGTGGGCGTCCCGGACGACCGGCACGACCAGCCCCCGCTCTGTCTGCGCGGCGAACCCGAGGTGCACCTGGTCGAGCTGGACGACCTCGCGGGCGCCGGTGTCGACGTAGGAGTTCAGCTCGGGGAAGCGGGCGAGGGCGGCGGTGGTGATGCGGGCGAGCAGTGCGAGGAGGGAGATCTTCGGTCCTCCGGCCGCGTTCATCGCGGCCCGCGCGCGCATGAGTTCCGTCGCGTCGGCGTCGACCCAGCAGGTCGCGTCGGGAATCTCCCGGCGGCTGCGGGACAGCTTGTCGGCGACGGCACCGCGGACGCCCTTGAGGGGGATGCGGATGCCGTTGCGGATGGGGGACAGGGGGGCGGCCGGTTCCGCCGCCGCGGAGGCGGGGGCGGGGGTGGCCCTGGCCCGCAGGGCGCCCTCGACGTCGGCCCGCAGGATCAGCCCGTCGGGGCCCGAGCCGGACAGCTGCCGCAGGTCGATGTCGTTGTCCCGGGCGAGCCGGCGCACCAGCGGGGAGATCACGGGGACGGGGCCCTCGGCGTGCACGGGTGCCGCCGCGGGTGCGAGGGCGGGCTCCTTCGCCGTCCCGTTGGCAGGCGACGTCGCTCGTACCCTCCGGCGCCGCGCCGGCGCCTCGGAGGTGCCGTAGCCGACCAGGACGTTGCCCGATCCCTCGGTGTCCCCGCCGGTGGCCTGGGAAGTCTGGGGGCCGACCGCCACCGTCAGCAGCGGGGCGCCGACGGGCAGTTCCGTGCCCTCCTCGCCGAAGCGGGCGGTGACCACGCCGCCGTAGGGGCAGGGGACCTCGACCATCGCCTTGGCCGTCTCGACCTCCACGACCGGCTGGTCGACGGCGACGACGTCACCGACCTGAACCAGCCAGCGGACGATCTCCGCCTCGGTGAGGCCCTCGCCGAGGTCGGGAAGCTTGAACTCCAGCACCTGTGCCATCAGCCCTCGGCCTCCCACTGCAGGCGCGCCACGGCGTCCAGGATGCGGTCGACGCCGGGCAGGTGGTGCCGCTCCAGCATCGGCGGCGGGTAGGGGATGTCGAAGCCGGCCACGCGCAGCACCGGCGCCTCCAGGTGGTGGAAGCAGCGCTCGGTGATGCGGGCCGCGATCTCGCCGCCCGGGCCGCCGAACCCGGTCGACTCGTGCACGACCACCGCGCGCCCGGTGCGGCGGACGGCCGCGCAGACCGTCTCGTCGTCGAACGGCACCAGGGAGCGCAGGTCGACCACTTCCAGGTCCCAGCCCTCCGCCTGGGCGGCCTCGGCAGCCTCCAGGCAGACCGGCACGGACGGGCCGTAGGTGATGAGCGTGGCGCTGCTGCCCGGGCGGCGTACCACCGCGCGCCCGATGGGCTCGACGTCCGTGGGGTGCTCGGGGTTCCAGGAGTCCTTCGACCAGTACAGCCGCTTGGGCTCCAGGAAGACGACCGGGTCGTCGGAGGCGATGGCCTGGCGCAGCAGCCCGTAGGCGTCGGCGACGGTCGCGGGCGTGACGACGTGCAGGCCCGGGGTGGCCATGTAGTAGGCCTCGGAGGAGTCGCTGTGGTGCTCGACGCCGCCGATGCCGCCGCCGTAGGGGACGCGGACGGTGATCGGCAGGGGCATCCTGCCGCGGGTGCGGTTGCGCATCCGGGAGACATGGCTGATCAGCTGCTCGAACGCCGGGTAGGCGAAGGCGTCGAACTGCATCTCCACGACCGGGCGCAGCCCGTACATGGCCATGCCGACGGCGGTGCCGAGGATGCCCGCCTCGGCGAGCGGGGTGTCGGTGCAGCGGTCCTCGCCGAACTCCTTGGCGAGCCCGTCGGTGACCCGGAAGACACCGCCGAGGGTGCCGACGTCCTCGCCCATGACGTGCACGGTGGGGTCGGCGGCCATCGCGTCGCGCATCGCGCGCGTGAGGGCCTGCGCCATGGTGGCGGGCTTGACGGCGACGGTGGTCATCGGTGGTCGCCTTCCTGGTCGTTCTGCTCCGCCTCCAGCTCGGCGCGCAACAGGGCGCGCTGCTCGCGCAGTTGCGCGGTGGTCTCGGCGTAGACGTGGTCGAAGAGGTCCATGGGGTTGAGTTCGGGGTCCTGGTTCATGCGTTCACGCAGGTCCGCTGCCATCTCCTCGGCGTCCTGCCGGGCGGCCTCGCGGCCGGCGTCGTCGAGCAGGCCGCGCTCGGTCAGCTCGTGTTCCAGCAGCTGGATCGGGTCGTGTGCGCGCCAGGCCTCGACCTCGGAGTCGCCGCGGTAGCGGGTGGCGTCGTCGGCGTTGGTGTGGGCCTCGATGCGGTACGTCACCGCCTCGACCAGGGTCGGGCCGCCGCCCGCGCGGGCGTGCCGTACGGCGTCGCTGAGGACCTCGTGCACGGCGGCCGCGTCGTTGCCGTCGACCAGCCGGCCCGGCATGCCGTAGCCGACGGCCTTGTGGGCGATGGAGGGCGCGGCGGTCTGCTTGGCGAGCGGGACGGAGATAGCGAAGCCGTTGTTCTGCACCAGGAAGACCACCGGTGCCTGCCAGACGGCGGCGAAGTTCAGCGCCTCGTGGAAGTCGCCCTCGCTGGTGCCGCCGTCGCCGACCATGGCGAGCGCGACCACGTCGTCGCCCTTGAGGCGGGCGGCGTGGGCGAGGCCGACGGCGTGCGGGAGCTGGGTGGCGAGCGGAGTGCTGAGCGGCGCCACACGGTGCGCGTACGGGTCGTAGCCGGTGTGCCAGTCGCCGCGCAGCAGGGTGAGGGCCTCTACGGGGTCCACACCGCGGGCGATGGCGGCGAGGGTGTCGCGGTAGCTGGGAAACAGCCAGTCGCGCTCCTCGAGAGCCAGGGCGGCGGCGACCTCGCAGGCCTCCTGGCCGGTGCTGGACGGATAGACGGCGAGACGGCCCTGCTTGGTGAGCGCGGTGGCCTGGGCGTTGTACCGGCGGCCGCGCACCAGCTGTGCGTACAGCCGGCGCAGCAGGTCCGGGTCGGCCTTGGCCGCTGCCTCGGTGCCGAGGACGCGGTAGGGCTCGGCGTCGGGCAGCAGCGGCGCGGGGTCCATACGGGGCTGCCAGGCGGGCGGCGGCGAAGGCCGGTACGCGCCTCGCTGCTCCATGACCGTCATGACGGCACCTCCTCGTGGGAGCGGCTACGGGAGGCGTGTCGGCTGTGACCCGCCTCACCTACCGATTGTTCGGTCGACGGCACATTTTGGCTACAGGCCCCGTCAGGCTGTGGACAAACGGTTCTCCACAACCTGCAATGAATGCAGGACGTCCACAGCGATGAAGCGGGGGGACATGGCAGCTGAACAAATGGCCGATGGACCGCAGGACGGCGTCCTGCCGTCACCGCGTCCGCTGGACGCCATAGACCAGGACATCCTGAAGATCCTGCAGTCGGACGGCCGCGCCTCGATACGGTCCGTCGCCGAGCGTGTACACGTCTCCCGCGCCAACGCCTACGCGCGCATCAACCGTCTCGTCGAGGACGGCGTGATCAGAGGGTTCAGCGCCCGCGTCGACCACGAGCGGGCAGGGCACGGCACATCGGCGTACGTGACGCTGAAGATCGTCCAGAACACCTGGCGCACGGTCCGCGAGCAGCTCAGGCAGCTGCCCGGCGCCTCCCACATCGCTCTGGTGGGCGGTGACTTCGACGTCCTGCTCCTGGTGCACACGCCCGACAACAGGGCGCTGCGCGAGCTGGTGCTCACCCGGCTCCAGGCGATCCCCGAGGTGCTCAGCACCCGCACCCTGCTGGTGTTCGAGGAGGAGGACCTGGAGCCGACCTGAGATCAGTTCTGCCGCAGGCCCGAGAAGACCAGCAGGACCACCGCGTCGGCCACCTCGCGGCCGCTGGCGTCGCGGGTGTCGGGCCGGTACCACTCCACGACGGAGTTGATCATTCCGAAGACCAGCCGGGTGGCCAGCCGCACCTCCACGTCGCCGCGTACGTCACCGTCGGCGGCGGCGGCCTTCAACAGCTCGGCGACCCGGTGGTCGAAGTCGCGGCGCCGCTCCAGCGCCCAGCGTTCGGTCTCGGTGTTGCCGCGCACGCGCAGCAGCAGCGTGACGTAGGGCAGCTCGGATATCAGCACCTCGACCATGCGCCGCACGACGTGCTCCAGACGCTCCACGGGGCGCCCCACGCGCGCGTGCTCCTCCTCGAGGATCCCGAACAGGCCCTCCAGAGCCCGGCTGACGGCCCGGCGCAGCAGCTCCTCCTTGCCGCTGACGTGGTGGTAGATGGACGACTTGGAGATACCGGCCGCCTTGGACAGGTGCTCCATGGAGGTGCCGTCGTAGCCGCGCTCGTTGAAGACCTGGACGGCGACGGAGAGCAGCGTCTCGGGGGTGTACGTGTCGCGCTTGGCGGTGGTCATGAGGTGCTGCCCTCCCGCTTGTCGGTGGCGTACGCGTGTCGGTAGAGCGCGAGGGACGGCGCGTACCGGCCGGAGGGGTCGCGCAGGTGCAGGTCGTCCAGCAGGTCGTAGGCCCAGCCGCGGCCGAGCCGGCGGCTCCACTCGAAGGGGCCGAGCGGGTAGTTGACGCCGAGGCGCATCGCGGTGTCGATGTCCTCCTCGGTGGCGACGCCCTTGGCGACGGCGTCGTGCGCGAGGTCCACGATCCGGGCGACGGTGCGGGCGACGATCATGCCGGGGACGTCGCCGATGACGCTCACCTCCTTGCCGAGCGCCTGGAAGAGGCCGATCGCCTCGGCGAGGGTCTGCGGCGCGGTGTCCTGGGAGGAGGACAGGGCGATGCGGGTGGCCTTGCGGTAGTCGAGGGCGAGGTCGAAGTAGACGACGTCGCGGAACTCCACGGAGGTCTGGCCGTCGGCGAGGGCCAGCTGGCCGCCGCTCGGCAGCACCAGGCGGGTGCCGTTGTCCTCGGCCTCCTCGCGGACCTCGATGCCCGCCTCACGGACCAGCGTGAGGAGTTCGGCCGCCGGGCCCAGGCCGCCCTCGGCGACGACGTACGCGGGCGGCCGCTCCTTGTCGGCCGTGTGCGGCTCGGGACGCTCGGCGTCCTCGGCGTAGTCGTACCAGCCGTGCCCGCTCTTGCGGCCGAGCCGCCCGGACTCGACCAGCCGGCGCTGGGCCAGCGAGGGCGTGAAGCGGACGTCCTGGAAGAAGGACTGCCACACCGACTGGGTGACGGACTCGTTGACGTCCTGCCCGATCAGGTCGGTCAGCTCGAACGCGCCCATCCGGAAGCCGCCCGACTCGCGCAGGACCGCGTCGATGGTGGCCGGGTCGGCGCCCTGGGCCTCGTACACGGCGAAGGCCTCGGCGTAGAAGGGCCGGGCGATCCGGTTGACGATGAAGCCGGGGGTGTCCGCGCAGGCCACCGGGGTCTTGCCCCAGGCGCGGGCGGTCTCGTACGCGCGCGTGGCCGACGTGACGTCGGTGGCGAACCCGGAGACGACCTCGACCAGCGGCAGCAGCGGGGCCGGGTTGAAGAAGTGCAGGCCCACGAAGCGGCCGGGGTTGACGAGCGCGCCGCCGATGGCCGTCACCGACAGGGACGAGGTGTTGGTGGCGAGCAGACAGTCGTCGGCGACGACGTCCTCCAGCTCGCGCAGGAGCTTCTGCTTGATGTTCAGCCGCTCCAGGACGGCCTCGACGACCAGTGTGCAGTCGGACAGCTCGGCAAGGCTGTCCGCGGGCGTGAGCCGGGCGCGGGCCGCGTCCCGCTCGGCGGCGGTGAGCCGGTCCTTCGCCACGAGCCGGTCGAGCCGGGCGCCGATCGCTTCGGCCGCCCCCTGGGTCCGCCCGGGCACGGCGTCGTAGAGCTTCACCGGGTGGCCGGCGGCCAGCGCGACCTGGGCGATTCCCTGACCCATGGTGCCGGCGCCGACGACGGCCACGGGCCTGCTGAGGTCGAGTGCTGTCATGTGCGCGATCCTCCCGCACGACGTTGTCCACAGATGCGGCAGGCCCCCTTGTACCGACCGATCGTTCGGTTACTCTAGCTCTGACCGCCTTTTCCCGCCTCTGTTTCACCCCAGGTCATGAACTCGACGATGAGTTCTCCAGACGAGGAGTTGGTCCCGCATGGCCGCCGAACTGACCGCGCACGAGTTGATCGTGAAGCACCGGCCCACTCTCGACCAGGCCCTGGAAGCGATCCGCACGCGCGCGTACTGGTCCCCGCATCCCGAGCATCCGAAGGCTTACGGCGAGAACGGCAGCCTGGACGCGGACTCGGGCAAGGCCGCCTTCGAGGCCCTGCTGGGCAACCGCCTCGACCTCGCGGACCAGCCCGGCATCGACGACTGGGTGGGCGGCGAGATCTCCCCGTACGGCATCGAGCTGGGCGTGACCTACCCGCACGTGGACGTCGACGTGCTCCTGCCCGCCATGAAGGCCGGACAGCGTGCCTGGCGGGACGCGGGCGCGGAGACCCGGGCGGTGGTCTGTCTGGAGATCCTGAAGCGGATCAGCGACCGGACGCACGAGTTCGCGCACGCGGTCATGCACACCAGCGGACAGGCCTTCATGATGGCGTTCCAGGCGGGCGGCCCGCACGCCCAGGACCGCGGCCTGGAAGCGGTGGCGTACGCGTACGTGGAGCAGGTCCGCACGCCCGAGACGGCCGAGTGGACCAAGCCGCAGGGCAAGCGCGACCCGCTGGCGCTGACCAAGCAGTTCACGCCGGTCCCGCGCGGCATCGGCCTGGTCATCGGCTGCAACACCTTCCCGACCTGGAACGGCTACCCGGGCCTGTTCGCCTCCCTGGCGACCGGCAACGCGGTCCTGGTCAAGCCCCACCCGCGCGCGGTGCTGCCGCTCGCGCTGACCGTGCAGGTCGCCCGGCAGGTGCTCACCGAGGCGGGCTTCGACCCGAACCTGGTCGCGCTCGCCGCCGAGCACCCCGGCGAGGGCATCGCCAAGACGCTGGCCACCCGCCCCGAGATCCGGATCATCGACTACACCGGCTCGACGTCCTTCGGCGACTGGCTGGAGGACAACGCCCGCCAGGCGCAGGTCTACACGGAGAAGGCCGGCGTCAACACGGTCGTCGTGGAGTCGACCGACAACTACAAGGGCATGCTGTCCAACCTGGCCTTCTCGCTGTCCCTGTACAGCGGCCAGATGTGCACCACCCCGCAGAACCTGCTCATCCCGCGCGACGGCATCCGCACCGACGAGGGCCCCAAGACCTTCGACGAGGTGACCAGCGACCTCGCCCGCGCGGTCGACGGCCTGCTCGGCGACGACGCCCGCGCGAACGCCCTGCTGGGCGCGATCGTCAACCCGGACGTCAAGGCCCGTCTGGAGGCGGCGGCCGGCCTCGGTGAGGTCGCCCTGGCCTCGCGCGAGATCAGCAACCCGGAGTTCCCGGGCGCCGTCGTCCGCACCCCGGTGATCGTCAAGCTGGACGGCGCCAAGCCGGACGACGAGGCCGCCTACATGAGCGAGTGCTTCGGCCCCGTCTCCTTCGCCGTCGCGGTCGACTCGGCGGCCGACGCGGTCGAGCTGCTGCGCCGCACGGTCCGCGACAAGGGCGCCATGACCGTCGGCGCCTACACCACCGACCAGGACGTCACGCAGGCCGTCGAGGAGGTCTGCCTGGAGGAGGCCGCCCAGCTGTCCCTCAACCTGATCGGCGGGGTGTACGTGAACCAGACGGCCGCCTTCTCCGACTTCCACGGCTCGGGCGGCAACCCGGCGGCGAACGCGGCCCTCACCGACGGCGCGTTCGTGGCCAACCGCTTCCGGGTGGTGGAGGTCCGGCGGGAGGCCTAGGAAGCCGTGGGTGCGCCCCCGGCGGCACTCCAGTGGTACAGCGTCATGGCCACGCTGGTGGCCAGGTTGTAACTGGAGACCTGGGGGCGCATCGGCAGCGCCAGCAGGTGGTCGGCACGCGCGCGCAGCTCGGCCGACAAACCGCTGCGCTCCGACCCGAAGGCGAGCACGGCGTCGTCCGGCAGCTTGGTGCCCCGGATGTCGTCGCCCTCGGGGTCGAGGGCGAACAGCGGCCCCGCGGGCAGCTCCTCGACCTCGAGCCGCTCCACGGCGGTCGCGAAGTGCAGCCCCGCTCCACCGCGCACCACGGTGGGGTGCCAGGGGTCGAGGGTGCCCGTGGTGACCACCCCGGTCGCACCGAAACCGGCGGCCAGCCGGATCACGGCCCCGGCGTTGCCGAGGTTGCGCGGGTTGTCGAGGACCACGATCGGCGCGGTGCGGGGCATGTGGGCGAGCGCCCGCAGATTGGCCTCGCGGGGCGGCCGTACGGCCAGGGCGGCCACGCCCGTCGGATGGGGCCGCGGCACGAGCGAGGCGTACGTCTCCTGGGGCACCTCCGTCAGGAGCGCGTCCAGCGCGTCCCTGACGTCCCCGGCCAGTTCCCCGGCGAGAGCGAGCGCCGCCCGCCGGTCGGTGGTGACCGCGACGGGCACCTCCGCGCCGAAGCGCAGCGCGTGCTTGAGAGCGTGGAAGCCGTCGAGCAGCACGGCGCCGCCGGCGCGCTCGCGCCACCGGGTCACCGGGTCGGTCATGCCGTGAACCCTACGCGTCCCGGCGTGCCGTCCTGCGAGGTGCGCTGCGCCGGCAGCGTAGGCTCACCGCCCTCGCCGCCGTCGCCGCGGCGTCCCAGCCGTCCCCATGCGCGTGCCGCCCAGCCGCCGAGGAGCAGCAGGAAGGAGGTCGGCAGGAAGACCGCGTCCGCGGTGATCATCGCCAGCGAGAAGAACGGCAGGCCGAGGACGACCGCGATCACGGCGTGCTCGGTCATCATCGCCACCAGCAGGACGTTCTTGACCCGCCGGTTGAACAGCGTGAACGGGAAGGCGACCTGCACCATGACCGTCCCGTAGGCCACGATCATCATGATCGTGCCGCTGGAGGACATCAGGTCGGCAAGACCCGGCCAGGGCGAGAAGTAGTCCAGGTGGAGCGGGTAGTAGACGGCGGTGCCGTCCTGCCAGCGCGAGCCCTGGATCTTGTACCAGCCGGCGGTGGCGTAGATCAGGCAGGCCTCCGCCATGATCACGACCAGGGCACCGTTGTGCAGGATGTTGGCGATCACGTCCAGCAGGATCCGCGGCTCCTGCGACCTCGCCCAGCGCTGTGTCGCCCACCACAGACCGAGGCCCGCCCAGGCCGTCCACAGCAGCGCGGGCACCAGCCAGCCGCTGTCGAACCGGCCGGCCAGCGTCGCACCGCCGAGCGCGAGCCCGAGGACCGCCCACAGCACGGCTCCCACGCGGTCGGGGCGGGGCTGCTCCCCACGGGCGCGTGCCGCCTCGTTGCGGGCCGCCCGGCGCGCGTCCAGCGACCACACCTGGCCGCAGCGCGTGAACACCAGGTAGATGGACATCAGGTGCAGGACGTTGTCGCCGCCGTCACCGACGAAGACGCTGCGGTTCTGCAGCGACAGCACACCGACCATGAACAGCACGGAGGCGGTCCGGGTGCGCCAGCCCAGCAGCAGGGCCGCACTGGCGAGGATGGTCAGCAGGTAGAAGGTCTCGAACCAGGCCTGTCCGTCGGACCACATCAGGGCCGTGAAGGCGTGGTTGTCGGAGATCAGCTGCTGGGCGAGGTCCCAGCCCCAGGGGCCGTCGGGACCGTACAGCTCCTGGCGGTGGGGGAACTCGCGCAGCAGGAACAGCAGCCAGGTCGCGGCGAAGCCGATGCGGATGACGGCGCTCTGGTACGGGCCGAGCGCCGACTCGGTGACGCGGGCGATGCACCGCGAGAGCGTCAGGGACAGACCGTTCACCGCACACCTCCGGCGGCCTCGTCGGAGGGCACCGTCCACCAGGGCAGCAGCCGGTACACGGGCTTGTCGGAGATCTTCTCGCGGCTCCACTTCGGCGGCTGCACATTGGTGGTGCTGGAGCGGACCTGCACGCGCTGGATGACGCCCTCCCTGCTGATCGGGTCGGTCCGGTGCATGCGCATGACCACGATCCGGCGCACGTACTGCTGGGAGAGCGCGCCGCGCATGCCCACGGGCTGGTTGTCGGTGCCGTGCGTGGCGACGAAGAAGTCCCAGCCGCGGCGCAGCTCGTTCTGCTCGGTGTGGCTGGGCACCAGGCTGCCGTCGATGGCGGCGCCGTCCTGGGCGGAGAGGTCGGTCCAGCCGGTGGTGCGCAGGCTGCCGTCCTTCATCCGCACCTCGGCACGCACCTGGACGGCGATGTTCTGCTGCAGCGGGTTCGGGGCGAACAGCTTCCAGTTCTGCTCGAACTCCGGGTACACCCACTCCTCTATCGCCTTGCCGTGCTGCTTGGTCACCGTGTTCGCCGGCGCGAGGCTCAGGAACACCATGCCCAGATGCACACAGGCGGCGACGGCCACGATCGCGAGCGCCACCGCCGCGCCGACCTGGTAGCGGGGGGAGAGGGCGGCGACGCCGGTGCGGGGTGCCGGGGGCAGAGAACCGGGAGCCGGGGAGCCGTCGGGGTCGCCGGAAGCCTCCAGGGCGGGATCCTCCTGGTGTTCGGGGTCCGGTGGGCGACGCGCCCCGGTCGACCCGTCGGGCCCGCGCAGGGCCTGCGAGTCCTCGTCGTACGCGTCCATTCCGCCCCGTCCCCCGCTTCCGTTCGGCCGTCCCGGCACCAACACAGGCGCCGGGCTCTTCCCGAGCGCCACTCCGTAGCACTCGCACGGAACGGTACTCAGCACCGGCCGTTCGGCGCAGCCCCGGGTACGAGCCGGCTCCAGTGGCTCTCGCCACGCCGTGCCGCCCGCCCACCGTTGTCCACAGGTGGCGCGGGAGGTTTTCCACAGCGGTTGACACCCGCAGCGGCCCGGCACACCATTGATTACGCACGGACCGAACGATCGGTCGGGACATGTTCCAGGAAAGCCCGAGGTCAGGGGGAACGCATGGCCACAGCAGCCGCGCACCGCACGGACGCGGACGGCGCACGGACCACCGCCGGCGACACGGCGGAGTACGAGCGCGCCTTCGACGCGGCCGTGGCCGCCGACGAACGCATCGAGCCCCGCGACTGGATGCCCGAGGCCTACCGCGCGACCCTGGTCCGGCAGATCGCCCAGCACGCGCACTCCGAGATCATCGGCATGCAGCCGGAGGCCAACTGGATCACCCGCGCGCCCAGCCTGCGCCGCAAGGCGATCCTGATGGCCAAGGTCCAGGACGAGGCCGGCCACGGCCTGTACCTGTACAGCGCGGCCGAGACCCTCGGCACCAGCCGTGAGGAGCTGCTCGACAAGCTGCACAGCGGCCGCCAGAAGTACTCCTCGATCTTCAACTACCCCACCCTGACCTGGGCCGACGTCGGCGCGATCGGCTGGCTGGTGGACGGCGCCGCGATCACCAACCAGGTCCCCCTGTGCCGCTGCTCCTACGGCCCGTACGCGCGCGCCATGGTGCGGATCTGCAAGGAGGAGTCCTTCCACCAGCGCCAGGGGTACGAGCTGCTACTGGCCCTGAGCAAGGGCACCGAGGAGCAGCACGCGATGGCGCAGGACGCGGTGGACCGCTGGTGGTGGCCCTCGCTGATGATGTTCGGCCCGCCCGACGACGAGTCGCAGCACTCCGCGCAGTCCATGGAGTGGAAGATCAAGCGCCACTCGAACGACGAGCTGCGCCAGCGCTTCGTCGACATCTGTGTCCCCCAGGCCGAATCCCTGGGCCTGACCCTCCCCGACCCGGACCTGCGGTGGAACGAGGAGCGGGGGCACCACGACTTCGGCGCGATCGACTGGACGGAGTTCTGGGAGGTCCTCAAGGGCAACGGCCCCTGCAACGAGCAGCGGATCACCCAGCGCAGAAACGCCCACGACGAGGGCGCATGGGTAAGGGAAGCAGCCGCGGCCTACGCGGCCAAGCACACCGGTGAGACGGGAGCGAAGCAGGCATGACCAACACCGACTGGCCCCTGTGGGAGGTCTTCGTGCGCTCCAGGCGCGGCCTCTCCCACACCCACGCCGGCAGCCTGCACGCACCGGACGCGGAGCTGGCCCTGCGCAACGCCCGCGACCTGTACACCCGGCGCGGCGAGGGCGTCTCGATCTGGGTCGTCCCGGCCGCCGCCATCACCGCGTCCTCGCCCGACGAGAAGGACCCGTTCTTCGAGCCGGCCGCCGACAAGCCCTACCGGCACCCGACCTTCTACGAGATCCCGGAAGGGGTGAAGCACCTGTGACCGCGACCGTCACCACGACCGCCGCCCTCGCCCTCGGCGACGACGCCCTGGTGCTCTCCCACCGCCTGGGGGAGTGGGCCGGGCACGCCCCCGTCCTGGAGGAGGAGGTCGCCCTCGCCAACATCGCCCTCGACCTGCTCGGCCAGGCCCGCGTACTGCTCTCGATGGCCGGCGACGAGGACGAGCTGGCCTACCTGCGCGAGGAGCGTTCCTTCCGCAACCTCCAGCTCGTCGAGCAGCCGGGCGGCGACTTCGCGCACACCATCGCCCGCCAGCTGTACTTCTCCACCTACCAGCAGCTGCTCTACACCGAACTGGCCGGGGCCGACGGCCCCTTCGCACCGCTGGCCGCGAAGGCCGTCAAGGAGGTCGCCTACCACCGCGACCACGCCGAGCTGTGGACACTGCGGCTCGGCGACGGCACCGAGTCGAGCCGGGAGCGGATGCAGCGGGCCTGCGAGGCGCTGTGGCGGTTCACCGGAGAGATGTTCCAGCCGGTGGAGGGCCTGGACGCCGACTGGGCGGGCATGGAGGCCCAGTGGCTCCGGTCCGTGACGGACGTCCTCGGCCGGGCCACCCTGACCGTCCCCGAGGGGCCGCGCACCGGCGCATGGTCGGCGGGCGCCGGCCGCCAGGGCCTGCACACCGAGCCGTTCGGGCGGATGCTCGCCGAGATGCAGCACCTGCACCGCAGCCACCCGGGGGCGTCATGGTGATCGCCACCGCCCTGGAGGCGGAGCTGCTGGAGCTGGCCGGCTCGGTGCCCGACCCCGAACTGCCCGTGCTCACGCTCCACGAGCTGGGCGTGGTGCGCGCGGTGCACATCAGTGGACCGGACGCGGTCGAGGTCGACCTGACCCCGACCTACACCGGCTGCCCCGCCGTCGAGGCGATGAGCGTGGACATCGAGCGGGTGCTGCACGCCCACGGCGTGCTCAAGGTCAACGTCCGCACGGTACTCACCCCCGCCTGGTCGACCGACGACATCACGCCCGAAGGCCGCCGCAAACTCCAGGAGTTCGGCATCGCTCCCCCGCGTGTGCGCCACGACTCCGGACCGGTGGCGCTGACCCTGGGCGCGACCCGCACCCTCACCGAGGACACCGACCCGGTGTGCTGCCCGCACTGCGGATCCGCGGAGACCGAGCTGCTGAGCCGGTTCTCCTCCACCGCTTGCAAGGCGCTGCGCCGTTGCCTGTCCTGCCGTGAACCGTTCGACCACTTCAAGGAGCTGTGATGGCACGCTTCCACCCGCTCCCGGTGGCCGCGGTCGACCGGCTCACCGACGACTCCGTCGCGCTCACCCTCACCGTCCCGCCCGAGCTGCGCGAGGAGTACCGGCACGCACCCGGCCAGCACCTCGCCCTGCGGCGGCGCGAGGACGGCGTCGAGCTACGGCGGACGTACTCGATCTGCTCCCCGGCCCCCGACCCCGCCGGCGAGGGCCCGGACACCCTGCGGGTGGGGGTGCGGCTGGTCGAGGGCGGCGCGTTCTCTTCGTACGCGCTGAAGGAGGTGAACGTCGGCGACGAGCTGGAGGTCATGACCCCGGCCGGCCGCTTCACCCTCGAGCCGGCACCGGGCCTGTACGCGGCGATCGTCGGCGGCAGTGGCATCACCCCCGTGCTGTCGATCGTCTCCACACTGCTGGCGCGTGAGCCCGAGGCCCGGTTCTGCCTGATACGCAGCGACCGTACGGCCGCGTCGACGATGTTCCTGGAGGAGGCCGCCGACCTGAAGGACCGCTACCCGGAGCGGCTGCAGCTGGTGACCGTGCTCTCCCGCGAGGAGCAGCAGGCGGGCCTGCCCTCCGGCCGGCTCGACCGGGAGCGGCTCACGGGGCTGCTGCCGGCGCTGCTGCCGGTGGACCAGGTGGCGGGATGGTTCCTGTGCGGGCCGTACGGGCTGGTCGAGGGCGCGGAGAAGGCACTGCGCGAGCTGGGCGTGGACCGGGCCCGCATCCACCAGGAGATCTTCCACGTGGACGCGGGCGCGACCCCGGCGGCCGGCGTGCCGGTACCGGCGCACAGCACCGTCACCGCCCGGCTCGACGGACGCGGCGGCACCTGGCCGGTCCAGGACGGCGAGTCCCTGCTGGAGACGGTGCTGCGCAACCGCCCCGACGCGCCCTACGCCTGCAAGGGCGGCGTGTGCGGAACCTGCCGGGCCTTCCTGGTCTCGGGCGAGGTGCGCATGGACCGCAACTTCGCGCTGGAGGCTGAGGAGACGGACGCCGGCTATGTGCTGGCCTGCCAGTCGCATCCGCTCACGGAGAAGGTGGAGCTGGACTTCGACCGCTGAGGCGTGCCTCGAAGACGGCTCCCTCCCCGTTCCCTTCTTCTAGAACCTGTTCTATCTTGACGGCCCGTCAGGCGAATGCCGAATGCGTCGGACGAACCGTCAGATGACCCGACCCGCCGGGAGGACAGGCCGTGGACTTCACCTTCAGTGAGGAGCAGTTGGCGGCGGCCGAGGCAGCGCGGGGGGTGTTCGCCGGGGTGGCGCCGGACGCGGTGCCCAGTCCGGCGCTCACCACCGGTGCCGTGGCCGAGGGCTTCGACCGGGCGCTGTGGTCCCGGCTGGCCGGCGCGGACCTGACCGGCCTGCTGCTGGACGAGCGGTACGGCGGGGCAGGGCTCGACGCGATCGCGCTGTGCCTGGTGCTGCGCGAGTCCGCCGGGGTGCTCGCCCGGGTGCCGCTGCTGGAACACAGCGCGGCGGCCGCGGCCGTACAGGCCTACGGCGCGAAGGAGCTGGGAGAGCGGCTGCTGACCCGGGCGGGGCGCGGTGAGCTGGTGCTGACCGTCGCCGCGCACGGCCGTACCGGACACGACCCGGCGGGGCTCGCCGTCACCGCGCGGCGGGACGGGCCGGCCTGGGTGCTCGATGGGGTGCAGACGGCGGTGCCGTGGGCGTACGACGCGGACCTCGTCCTCGTGCCGGCGCACACCGACGCCGACCGGACGGTGCTCGCGGTGGTGCCGTGCGCGCAGGACGGGCTGGTGCTCGCGGAGCAGTTCTCCACCAGCGGGGAGCGGCTGGCCGAGCTGCGGCTGCGGTCCGTGCGGATCGGGGCGGGCGACGTGATCGAGGCCGACGGTGCCTGGGAGTGGCTGCACGCGCTGCTGGCCACCGGCACCTGTGCGCTGGCCCTCGGTCTGGGCGAGCGCGTGCTGAGGATGACCGGGGAGTACACCGGCAAGCGGGAACAGTTCGGCCACCCGATCGCGACCTTCCAGGCAGTCGCCGTCCAGGCCGCCGACCGGTACATCGATCTGCGTGCCATGGAGGCCACCCTGTGGCAGGCGGCCTGGCGGATCGCCTCGGGCGCACCGGGGGCGCTGCCCGCCGCCGGAGACGTCGCCGTGGCGAAGATCTGGGCGGCGGAGGGCGTGCGCCGCGTGGTGCAGACGGCGCAGCACCTGCACGGCGGGTTCGGCGCGGACACCGACTACCCGCTGCACCGGTACCACGCCTGGGCCAAGCAGCTGGAGCTGGCGCTGGGCCCGGCGGCGGCGTACGAGGAGACGCTCGGGGACCTGCTGGCGGCCCACCCGCTCAGCTGACCCCGCCTGGCAAGAAGGTCAGACGACCGCGCCGGGTACCCCGGCGTCGGTGACCACCGGGCGGCCCATGGCCTCCCAGACCTGCATCCCGCCGGCCACGTTCACAGCGTCGACGCCCTGCCGGCCCAGGTACATCGCGACCTGTGCGGAACGGCCGCCGGAGCGGCAGATCACGTGGACGCGGCCGTCCTGCGGGGCGGCCTCGGTCAGCTCGCCGTACCGGGCGACGAACTCGCTCATGGGGATGTGCAGCGCCCCCGCGGCGTGACCCGCCTCCCACTCCTCGTCCTCGCGGACGTCCAGCAGGAAGTCGTCGTCCTTGAGGTCCGCGACCTCGACCGTGGGCACAACAGCTCCGAAACTCATGTCCCCGACGCTACCCGACCGACGCCGGTGTTCATCCCTGCCCCTGCAAGCCCGCGAGCGTGGTCTCCCGCTGTTCGATGTCGGCGCGCAGGCGGGCGGCGATCTCTTCGAGGAGGGCGTCGGGGTCGTCGGGGGCCAGGCGCAGCATGCCGGCGATCGCGCCGTCCTCGAGTTCGCGGGCGATCAGCGTGAGCAGTTCCTTGCGCTGGGTGAGCCATTCCAGGCGGGCGTACAGCTCCTCGGCGGGGCTGGGGCGCCGCTCGGGCGGTACCGGGCCCGCCGCCCACTCCGCGGCCAGTTCGGCGAGGAGGGTCTCGTCGCCGCGGGCGTAGGCGGCGTTGACGCGGGTGATGAACTCCTCGCGCCGCTGCCGCTCCGCCTCCTCCTGGGCGAGGTCGGGGTGGGCCTTGCGGGCGAGGTCGCGGTAGAGCTTGCGGGCCTCCTCGCTGGGCCGTACCCGCTCGGGGGGCCGTACCGCCTGATCGGTGAGCATGGCGGCGGCCTCCGGGAACAGGCCGTTGCCGTCCATCCAGCCGTTCAGCAGTTCCTCGACGCCGGGGATGGGCAGCACATGTGCGCGGGCCTCCTCGGCCCGGCGGATGTCCTCGGGGTCGCCGGTGCGGGCGGCCTTCGCCTCGGCGATCAGCGCGTCCAGTTCCTCGATGCGGGTGTAGAGCGGGCCGAGGCGCTGTTCGTGCAGCCGGGAGAAGTTCTCGACCTCGACGCGGAACGTCTCCACGGCGATCTCGTACTCGATCAACGCCTGCTCGGCAGCCCGCACGGCCTGTTCCAGCCGTTCCTCGGGCCGCGGTGCCTGGGACTGCTCAGCTTCCGGGGTCGTCACCCGACCAGCGTAGGCCACGGCCGAAACCCGTCGCCCAAGACGCCCTGGCTCAGCCGGCCGGTGGCGCGTCCGGGCAGTCGGCCGGTACCCACTCGGCCTCCAGGTCCCGGCAGGCGACCACGAGCGTGCCGGGCCGGCAGGCCAGCTCGTGGGTGCAGCCGCCGGGGTGCGGCAGGATCTCGTCGAGGATCACGTCGCCGAGGGAGGCGGGGTCGCAGACGCCCAGGACGTCCGACTGGAAGCGGGAGACGCCTTGGTAGCGGACGAGGAGGTCCTCGTCGTGCTTGAAGCAGTTGTGCCGGAAGCGGATCTCGACGTCCCCGTCGCCGCTGCGGCGCACCCGCTCGGGCCGGAGGTCCTTCACACAGCGCTTGCCGCCGAAGTCGTAGTGCCCGGGGTCGATGGCGAACGCGCGGGCGCCCGGCGGCAGTTCGGCCGCGAGGGCGGGCAGCCGGTCGAGGTAGGGCCGGGGGTCGATGAACCCCGGGTACCCGTCCTCGCCGTCGGTCAGCTCGACGTACCTCACCTCACCACCACCTCGGCCCTCGTCTTCCCCGTCCCCGCCGTCACACGCCCATCTCGGCCGCGATCCGCCCGGACCGCACCGCCGCCACCAGTTCGGCGTGGTCCGCCTCGGTGCGGTCGGCGTAGGCGACGGCGAAGTCGGCCATCGCCTCGTCCAGTTCCTCGTTCTTGCCGCAGTAGCCGGCGATCAGGCGCGGGTCGGCGCTGTGGGCGTGGGCGCGGGCCAGCAGGGCGCCGGTCATCCGGCCGTAGTCGTCGACATGGTCGGCGGCGAGCGCGGCCGGGTCGACACTGCCCTTGCGGTTGCGGAACTGGCGCACCTGGTAGGGCCGCCCGTCGACCGTCGTCCAGCCGAGCAGGATGTCGCTGACCACCTGCATCCTCTTCTGGCCGAGGACCACCCGGCGTCCCTCGTGCTCCACCGGCGCCGCCGCGAAGCCTGCCGTGGCCAGGTGCGGGACCAGCGCGGACGGGCGGGCCTCCTTCACCTGGAGCACCAGCGGCTGCCCGCGGTGGTCCAGCAGGAGCACCACGTAGGACCGGGTGCCCACGCTGCCGGTGCCGACGACCCGGAAGGCGACGTCGTGCACCGCGTGCCGGGCCAGCAGGGGCAGCCGGTCCTCGGAGAGCGTCGCCACGTACGGCTCCAGGGCCGCGGCCACCGCGGCCGCCTCGGCGTCCGGGATCCGGCGCAGCACCGGGGGCGCGTCGACGAAGCGGCGTCCGCCGTCGGCCACTTCCTCGGTCGACTTCGCCGCGAACCGGCCGCTGGTGTTGGCCCGTGCCTTCTCGGAAACCCGCTCCAGGGTGCCGAGCAGGTCGTGGGCGTCGGTGTGGGAGACCAGTTCCTCGTCCGCGATGGCGTTCCAGGCGTCCAGCACCGACAGCTTGGCCAGCAGCCGCATGGTGCGCCGGTAGGCGCCGGCCGCGTCGCCTGCCGCCTTGCGGCAGGTGTCCTCGTCGGCACCCGCCTCGCGGCCGGCCAGCACCAGCGAGGCGGCGAGCCGCTTCAGGTCCCATTCCCAGGGGCCGTGCACGGTCTCGTCGAAGTCGTTAAGGTCGATGACCAGGCCGCCGCGGGCGTCGCCGTACAGGCCGAAGTTGGCCGCGTGCGCGTCGCCGCATATCTGGGCGCCGATCCTGGTCATGGGGGCGCGCGCCAGGTCGTGGGCCATGAGTCCGGCCGAGCCGCGCAGGAAGGCGAACGGCGTGGCCGCCATCCGGCCCACCCGTATCGGGGTCAGCTCGGGGATGCGGCCGGCGTTGGACTCCTCGACCGCGGTGACCGCGTCCGGGCGGGCGCCGTCCAGGTCGAGGGTGCGGTGTGCACTGCGCGGCACGCTCGCCCGCAGTGCCTTGCCCTCCTCCTTGGGCGAGCCCTGGGGCGGCCATGCGGCGAACCCGCGCATCCGGGGCAGCCGGGGTGCCGCCGCCTGCCCGGCCGATTCCGCCGCTCCCACACCGCTCTCGGTCACCGCGACCGCCTCCCCCGAAGACACCACACGCGTGCCCGCACGCGGATCAGCTCGAACATCAACTCGTCCAGACGGTACAACCGGTGGCCGAAACGCGTCACACCCTGTGGACAACTGGGCGCCTGTGGAGAACCCCGCAACCCTCCGGCACCCCGGCACCCGCCGTCGCCCTCACAGCGCGCCCTACGCCCGCTGCGGCCGCCGTCACGCCCGCATACGACCGGCAGCGTCCGCCCTCAAGCCCGCAGGAACGCCAGCACCGCCGGCACCCGCCGGCCGACGGCCGCCTCGCAGACCACCAGGCGGCGGGCGATCGCCGCGTTGGACCTGCCCTCGGCGACGACCGTGCCGCCCTGCCGCCGTTTTCAGCAGGCACCGGACGAGGCGTACCCAGCAGGCGGCCAAGATCGGCGCCGGCGTCAGGCATCCGCCGGGCAGTCCGGCCCAGCGCCCAGGTGGTCGGCCTGAGAGCACTCCGGTGGCGAGCAGGCCGAGCAGCGCCACGCCGACGATGGTGCGGTAGATGACGAAGGCGTTGAAGGAGTGCTTGGCGACGAACTTCAGGAGCCAGGCGATGGAGGCGTAGGCGACGACGAAGGAGACCGCGGTGCCGATGACCAGCGGGGTGGCGCCGACGCCCGCGCCGAGGGCGTCCTTCAGCTCGTAGATGCCGGCGCCGGTCAGGGCCGGGATGCCGAGGAAGAAGGAGAGGCGGGCGGCGCCGACGCGGCCTGGCGGCCGGCGTGGCCCATGCGGCGGCGGGCGGGCTCGTCGGCGATGAGGCCGAGCAGCGCGTCGGCCAGGGCCTGCCGGTCGCCCATGGGCACCAGCCGGCCGTCGACACCGTCGTGGATGATCTCCGCGGGACCGAGCGGGCAGTCGGTGGAAACCACCGGGACTCCGCAGCGCATCGCCTCGACGAGGGTCATGCCGAAGGATTCGGCCTCGGACGCGGAGGCAACGATGGACGCCTTGGCGAACTCGGCCACGATCGGTGAGACCACGCCCATGCGTACCGCCCGACCGCCCAGGTCGTGCTCGTCGATCAGCTGCTGCAGGCGGTCCTTCTCGGCGCCCGAGCCGTAGATCCGCAGCGTCCAGTCGGGTTGCTTGGCGGCGACCTCGGCGAAGGCGTCGATGAGCAGGTCGAACCGTTTGCCGCGGGCCAGCCGCCCGGCTGCGGCAATGACCTTGGCGTCGGCGGGCGGCAGGCCGGGGTCGGGTACACCGTTGGGAATGGCGATGATCCTGACCCCTGGCAGGCGCATCTTCGCCCGGTGGACGGCGGCGTCCCCCTCGGTGGGGTCACCAGGGCGTCCAGGTCGCGGTAGTGGCGGGCGAGCTGGGCGCGCAGCTTCTTCGTGTGGGTGTCGTGGGTGAGGTGCTCCTGGGCGATGCGCAGGGCCTGGGGCGGGGCGAAGCGGGCCAGGTACACGTTGACGCCCGGCCGGGTGCCGATGATCACGTCCGCGTCGCAGGCTCGCAGGTACTGCTCGGCTCGCGCGCGATGAAGCCGGTTGACGACGACGGCTGCGTGGCCTCCTTCGGCGGCGCCGGAGACGGTGTGTCGTCATCAGGTTCCGACAGCCGCTGCATGGTCTCGGCCTGCGTGTGCAGGACTCCATCGATCTTTGACAGAGCGTCATCGACGTCGTCGAACGCGCCGTCCTTGCGAAGCGCATCCAAGTCCTCGGCCAAGCGCCCCTGATGGGCCAACAGCGACTCGGCCTGGCGCTCCGAGCGGACCAGCGCCGGCGCATGGGGTGCCGCGGCGGCCGTTCAGTGCAGGCGCTCTGCCCGCAGCCGCAGCCTCCGCTCCCGCCGGGTCCTGGAGACCTCGGCGCCGCGTTCGCCGTCGGCGCGGTCACCCTGACTGCACTCGCGTTCCTGCTCGGCACACCGGCCGGCTGACAGGCCTGATCGCCTTGCCCCGGTAACAACACGGCATCACCCGCAGCAAAAACCTTGGCCCCGCCCGTGAAATAGCTCACCGGCGGGGCCAACTGCGTCGATCTCCAGACTGTGCGATCCCTCACAAACCCGGACACAACGAGAAACGGGCCCCCGCCGTGACTTCCGTCACCGGCAGAGACCCGTTTCATCGGTTCTCTCTGTGCGCGAGGGGGGAGTTGAACCCCCACGCCCTTGCGGGCACTGGAACCTGAATCCAGCGCGTCTGCCTATTCCGCCACCCGCGCATTGGGTGTGTCTTCCGGCTCCGTCCCTTTCGGGCTGGCCCCTTCCGACATGCAGAACATTAGCACGCCGTACGGGGTGGGTTCACATCCCTTCCCGGCCCCCGGTCCCCACCCCGTACCCGGCCACGTTTCAGGGAGTCCCTGGTCACGTATCAACCTCGTACCGGTCCAGGGCATCTCCCCAGGAGGCGGACCGGGACCACAGCAGGGTGCGGGACACTGGTCAGTGTCCGCCTCTACGATCCTTGTCTGGAGGGGTTCGAAGGGGAGCCGCTCGGGGAACCGGCTGATTGCCGGACGCGTAGATACGATCAGTAAGCAGTACCGGGCAGGACAGCGGCACAGAGCAGGGCAAGGAAGCAGCGTCAGCGACGGAGGAGGTGCCCCATGGGAGTCCTGAAGAAGTTCGAGCAGCGTCTCGAAGGTCTGGTCAACGGCACCTTCGCCAAGGTCTTCAAGTCCGAGGTCCAGCCGGTGGAGATCGCCGGCGCGCTCCAGCGGGAGTGCGACAACAACGCCACCATCTGGAACCGGGACCGCACCGTGGTCCCCAACGACTTCATCGTGGAGCTGAGCGCGCCGGACTTCGAGCGCCTCAGCCCCTACTCCGGGCAGCTCGGCGACGAGCTGGCCGGCATGGTGCGCGACTACGCCAAGCAGCAGCGCTACACCTTCATGGGCCCGATCAAGGTCAACCTGGAGAAGGCGAACGACCTCGACACCGGCCTGTACCGGGTGCGCTCGCGCACCCTCGCCTCCTCCGCCAGCCAGCAGGGCGCGGCCCCCTCGGCTCCGGCCGGCCGCCCCGGCCAGGGCGGCTACGGCCACCCGCCCGCCGCTCCCGCCGGAGCGCCCCCGATGCCGTCCGCGCCGCCGCCCGGCGCACGGCCCGGCGGCTACGGCTACCCCCAGCCCGCCGCGCAGCGGCCCTCGGCCGCCCCCGCGAGCGGCGGGCGCACCCGCTACTGGATCGAGATCAACGGCAACCGCCACCAGATCTCCCGCGCGACGCTGGTGCTGGGCCGCAGCACCGACGCCGACGTGCGGATCGACGACCCCGGCGTCTCCCGCCGGCACTGCGAGATCCGGACCGGAACGCCCTCGACGATCCAGGATCTCGGCTCCACCAACGGCATCGTGGTGGACGGGCAGCACACCACCCGCGCTACGCTCCGCGACGGCTCGCGGATCGTCGTGGGCAGCACCACCATCATTTACCGGCAAGCCGAAGGGTGAAGCGGGGGCAATGTCAGAGCTGACCCTCACGGTCATGCGGCTGGGTTTCCTGGCCGTACTGTGGCTGTTCGTGATCGTGGCCGTGCAGGTCATCCGGAGCGACCTGTTCGGTACGCGTGTCACCCAGCGCGGGTCGCGCAGAGAGGCCGCACGCCCGCAGCAGGCGGCCCGGCAGCAGTCCGCGCCCCCGCAGCAGCGCGCCCAGCAGGGCGGCGGCGGCCGACGCGGCCGCAACGCCCCCACCAAGCTGGTGGTGACCGAAGGCACACTGACCGGCACCACCGTCGCGCTGCAGGGCCAGACCATCAGCCTGGGCCGGGCACACGACTCCACGATCGTGCTGGACGACGACTACGCCTCCAGCCGCCATGCCAGGATCTACCCGGACCGCGACGGCCAGTGGATCGTCGAGGACCTCGGCTCCACCAACGGCACCTATCTGGACCGGTCCCGGCTGACGACCCCCACACCGATCCCGCTGGGCGCGCCGATCCGCATCGGCAAAACCGTCATCGAGCTGCGGAAGTAGTGCTACGTCATGAGTGAGCGCGAGCGGAGCGAGCACGCAGCGGCAGGCCGCACCCCGGTCTGCGGCGCGCTCCCGACCGGAGGGTGGGCAGTGTGGCTCGACACGACCGGCTGTACCCGGAGCCGACTGGCGAGGTGCGCATGAGTCTGTCACTGCGTTTCGCCGCCGGATCGCACAAGGGCATGATCCGGGAGGGCAACGAGGACTCCGGTTACGCCGGTCCGCGTCTGCTCGCCATCGCCGACGGCATGGGCGGCCAGGCGGCCGGCGAGGTCGCCTCCTCCGAGGTCATCTCCACCCTGGTCACGCTCGACGACGACGTGCCCGGCTCCGACATCCTCACCTCCCTCGGCACCGCCGTGCAGCGCGCCAACGACCAGCTGCGCGCCATGGTCGAGGAGGACCCCCAGCTCGAGGGCATGGGCACCACCCTCACCGCCCTGCTGTGGACCGGGCAGCGGCTCGGCCTCGTCCACGTGGGCGACTCGCGGGCGTACCTGCTGCGCGACGGGGTGCTGACCCAGATCACCCAGGACCACACCTGGGTGCAGCGGCTCGTCGACGAGGGCCGGATCACCGAGGAAGAGGCCACCACCCACCCGCAGCGCTCCCTGCTGATGCGCGCCCTCGGCAGCGGCGACCACGTCGAACCCGACCTGTCCATCCGCGAGGTCCGGGCCGGCGACCGCTACCTGATCTGCTCCGACGGCCTGTCCGGCGTCGTCTCCCACCAGACGATGGAGGAGACCCTCGCCAGCTACCAGGGCCCGCAGGAGACCGTGCAGGAGCTGATCCAGCTCGCGCTGCGCGGCGGCGGCCCCGACAACATCACCGTCATCGTCGCCGACGTCCTCGACCTGGACACCGGTGACACCCTCGCCGGGCAGCTGTCCGACACCCCGGTCGTGGTCGGCGCCGTCGCCGAGAACCAGCACCACCTGCACGACAACGGCATCATGCAGACCCCGGCCGGCCGCGCCTCCCACCTCGGCCGCCAGGGCCACGGACAGGGCGGCGGCGAGTTCGGCCCGCCCGGCTCCGGCGACACCGGCTACATCCCGAGCGGCAGCTTCGGCGACTACACCGACGAGGACTTCATCAAGCCCCGCAAGGGCCGCAAGTGGCTGAAGCGATCCCTCTACGGCGGCCTGGCCCTCGCGGTCATCGGCGGCGGCCTGTACAGCGGATACCGCTGGACGCAGACGCAGTACTACGTCGGCACCAGCGGCGAGCACGTGGCGCTGTACCGCGGCATCAGCCAGGACCTGGCCTGGGTGTCGCTCTCGAAGGTGGAGAAGGACCACCCCGAGATCGAACTCAAGTACCTGCCGCCCTACCAGCAGAAGCAGGTCAAGAACACGATCGCCGCAGGTGGTCTGCAGCAGGCCCAGACGAAGATCGAGGCACTGGCCTTGCAGGCCTCCGCCTGCAAGAAGCAGTCGGAACGCACGGCCGCGGAGACCGAGAAGAACGCCAAGACGGGCCAGGGCGAGGCCGGAGGCACCACGGGAACCACCCGTACCTCCCTCACGTCCAAGGCATCACCGACGCCGAACCCGTCGGCCTCCACGACGTCTCCCTCGTCCAAGTCCCCGACCCCGACCGCGACCGCCACGCCCAACCCCGGCCCGAGCCTCTCCGAGGATGAGCAGAAGGTCGTCGATCAGTGCGGCAAGCAGTAAAGCCGTGAGAGGCCCTGTCACACGATGAGCAGTACTTCGAATTCATCGACCCACCACACGTCCACGATCGGCGCGATCGGCGCACCGAGCCGCCGCAACACCGAGCTGGCCCTGCTGATCTTCGCCGTGGCCATCCCGGTGTTCGCCTACGCCAACGTGGGCCTGGCCCTCGACGACCAGGTGCCCGCGGGCCTGCTGGCCTACGGCCTGGGCCTCGGCCTGCTGGCCGGCATCGCCCACTTCGTCGTACGGAAGTTCGCCCCGTACGCCGACCCGCTGCTGCTGCCCCTGGCCACCCTGCTCAACGGTCTCGGCCTGGTCGCCATCTGGCGGCTCGACCAGTCCAAGCTGCTCCAGGGCATCGGCGTGGCCGGCGGCAAGGCGACCAACCAGCTGATCTACACCGCGATGGGCATCGCGCTCTTCGTCGCCGTGCTGTTCTTCCTCAAGGACCACCGCACGCTGCAGCGCTACACGTACATCTCCATGGCGGCCTCGCTGTTCCTGCTGCTGCTCCCGCTGGTCCCGGGCCTCGGCGCCGACGTCTACGGCGCCAAGATCTGGATCCAGGTCGGCAGCTTCACCATCCAGCCCGGCGAGTTCGCCAAGATCGTGCTGGCCGTCTTCTTCGCCGGCTACCTGATGGTGAAGCGCGACGCGCTGGCCCTGGCCAGCCGCCGCTTCATGGGCCTGTACCTGCCGCGCGGCCGCGACCTCGGCCCGATCCTCGTCGTCTGGGCGATCTCGATCCTCATCCTGGTCTTCGAGACCGACCTCGGCACGTCGCTGCTGTTCTTCGGAATGTTCGTCATCATGCTGTACGTCGCCACCGAGCGGACCAGCTGGATCGTCTTCGGTCTGCTGATGTCCGCGGCCGGCGCCGTCGGCGTGGCGAGCTTCGAGCCGCACATCCAGGTGCGTGTCCAGGCGTGGCTCGACCCGATGCACGAGTACGTACTCAGCCGCACCCCGGGCGTCCAGGGAGTCCACTCCGACCAGCTGCAGCAGGCCCTGTGGGCGTTCGGCTCCGGCGGCACCCTCGGCACCGGCTGGGGCCAGGGCCACTCCGAGCTGATCCGGTTCGCCGCCAACTCCGACTTCATCCTCGCCACCTTCGGCGAGGAGCTGGGTCTGGCCGGCCTCATGGCGATCCTGCTGATCTACGGCCTGATCGTGGAGCGCGGTGTGCGCACCGCCCTCGCCGCCCGCGACCCGTTCGGCAAGCTGCTCGCCATCGGCCTGTCCGGCGCCTTCGCCCTCCAGGTCTTCGTCGTCTCCGGCGGTGTGATGGGCCTCATCCCGCTGACCGGTATGACGATGCCGTTCCTCGCCTACGGCGGCTCCTCCGTGATCGCCAACTGGGCCCTGATCGGCATCCTGATCCGCATCAGCGACACCGCCCGCCGGCCGGCGCCCACGCCCGCAGCCAACCCCGACGCCGAGATGACCCAGGTGGTCCGCCCGTCATGAACAAGCCCCTGCGCCGGATCGCGATCTTCTGCGGACTCCTCGTACTGGCCCTGCTGATCCGCGACAACTGGCTCCAGTACGTGAAGTCCGACCAACTGCGCACCGACAAGGACAACCGCCGGGTCGCCATCGAGCGGTACGCGAACCCGCGGGGCGACATCATCGTGGACGGCGAGCCCATAACCGGATCCGTCGAGTCCAAGAGCGGCGACTTCAAGTACAAGCGCACGTACAAGAACGGGCCCATGTGGGCCCCGGTCACCGGCTACTCCTCGCAGGCCTTCGACAGCAGCCAGCTGGAGAAGATCAACGACGGCATCCTCACCGGCAACGACGACCGGCTCTTCTTCCGCAACACCCTCGACATGATCACGGGCAAGCAGAGGCAGGGCGGCAACGTCGTCACCACGCTCAACGCGGCCGCGCAGAAGGCGGCGTACGAGGGCCTCAAGAGCCGGGGCGGCAAGGGCGCCGTGGTCGCCCTCGACCCGTCCACCGGCAAGATCCTCGCGCTGGCCTCGTACCCGTCGTACGACCCCTCGTCCTTCGCGGGCAACTCCACCGACGTGGACTCCAAGAACTGGACCAAGCTCCAGAAGAAGAACAACCCGGCCGACCCGATGCTGAACCGGGCGCTGCGCGAGACCTACCCGCCGGGCTCCACCTTCAAGGTGGTCACGGCCGCGGCCGCGCTGGAGAACGAGCTGTACAAGTCGGCGGACGAGAACACCGACTCCCCGCTGCCCTACATCATGAAGGGCACCACCACCGAGCTGAAGAACGAGGGGAACATCCCCTGCAAGAACGCGAACATGCGTGAGGCGCTGCGCGTGTCCTGCAACACGGTCTTCGGCAAGATCGGCGCCGACCTCGGCAACGACAAGATGCTGGCCGAGGCGAAGAAGTTCGGCTTCGACTCCGAGCAGTTCACCCCGGTCCGCGCGAACGCCTCGGTGTTCTCCGAGCACATGAACTCGTCGCAGACCGCCCTGTCCTCCATCGGCCAGTACAACACCGCGGCCACCCCGCTGCAGATGGCCATGGTCGCCTCGGCCGTCGCCAACGACGGCAAGCTGATGAAGCCGTACATGGTCGACGAGCTGCAGTCCTCCAACGTCGACCCGGTCGCCAAGACCGAGCCGAAGGAGCTGAGCCGCCCGCTGTCGCCGACGAACGCGCAGATCCTGCAGTCGATGATGGAGACCGTCGTCAAGAGCGGCACGGGCCAGAAGGCGCAGATCGGCGGCGGCGTCACCGTCGGTGGCAAGACGGGTACCGCCCAGCACGGTGTGGCGAACAGCGCCAACCCGTACGCGTGGTTCATCTCGTACGCCAAGCTCAGCGACGGCAGCTCGCCGGTCGCCGTGGCCGTGGTGGTCGAGGACGAGAACGCCAACCGCGACGACATCTCCGGTGGCGGCCTGGCCGCCCCGATCGCGAAGAACGTCATGGAGGCGGTCATCAGCACCAAGAAGTGACCCTGCACACGTCCCCTTCACATCGTTGCACGTTGCGATACCGGTCCTGTATCGGGTTACGGGCTTGGCCAGGTCACACAACGCGAGCCGGGTACGGTAGGCCCGGACGGCAGCCTTCGGCCGCACACGGACGTGCGCGGCCGAGACCGACGGAGAGGGCTGGTAGGTAGCTATGGAAGAGCCGCGTCGCCTCGGCGGCCGGTACGAGCTGGGCCAGGTGCTCGGCCGTGGTGGCATGGCGGAGGTCTACCTCGCGCATGACACCCGGCTCGGCCGCACCGTGGCAGTGAAGACCCTGCGCGCCGACCTGGCACGCGACCCTTCCTTCCAGGCCCGCTTCCGCCGGGAGGCCCAGTCGGCCGCCTCGCTCAACCATCCCGCGATCGTGGCGGTCTACGACACGGGCGAGGACTACATCGACGGGGTCTCGATCCCGTACATCGTGATGGAGTACGTCGACGGCTCGACGCTCCGTGAGCTGCTGCACTCCGGCCGCAAGCTCCTGCCCGAGCGCGCGATGGAGATGACCATCGGCATCCTCCAGGGCCTGGAGTACGCCCACCGCAACGGCATCGTCCACCGTGACATCAAGCCGGCGAACGTCATGCTGACGCGCAACGGCCAGGTCAAGGTGATGGACTTCGGCATCGCCCGGGCCATGGGCGACTCCGGCATGACCATGACCCAGACCGCCGCGGTCATCGGCACGGCGCAGTACCTCTCCCCGGAGCAGGCCAAGGGCGAGCAGGTCGACGCCCGGTCGGACCTCTACTCGACCGGCTGTCTCCTCTACGAGCTGCTGACGGTACGGCCGCCCTTCGTGGGCGACTCCCCGGTGGCCGTGGCCTACCAGCACGTCCGCGAGGAACCGCAGGCCCCGAGCGTCTTCGACCCCGAGATCACCCCCGAGATGGACGCCATCGTCCTGAAGGCGCTGGTCAAGGACCCGAACTACCGCTACCAGTCGGCCGACGAGATGCGCGCCGACATCGAGGCCTGCCTCGACGGCCAGCCGGTCGCGGCGACGGCCGCGATGGGCGCGGTCGGCTACGGCGGCTACCCCGACGACCAGCCGACGACGGCACTGCGTCCGGATGCGGGGGCCGGCGCCACGTCGATGCTGCCCCCGATGAACCCGGACGACGGCGGCTACGGCTACGACGACCGCCCCGACCGCCGCCGCCAGCAGAAAAAGAACAACAACACCTCCACGATCCTCCTCGTGGTCGCGGCCGTGCTGGTCCTGATCGGCGCGATCCTGATCGGGAAGTATGTCTTCAGCCAGAAGAACACGGACGAGACGTTCGGAGCCCCGCACTTCGTCGGCAACAGCTACACCACCGCCCAGAAGATGGCCGTCAACCGCGACCTGAAACTGGCAAAGCCCACCTACAAGCCCTGCGACGACCAGCCGAAGGGCAACGTCTGCGACCAGGACCCCGAGCCGGGTACGGACGTCAAGAAGGGCGACACGATCAAGCTGGTGGTGTCGACGGGCGCCCCCAAGGTCACCGTGCCGGACGTCCGCGGCATCCAGTTCGACGATGCCGAGTCCCAGCTGAAGGCCAAGGGCTTCACGGTCGACAAGAAGATCGAGGTCTCCACGCAGACCCCGGGTGTCGTCACCAAGCAGGACCCCCTGGGCGGCACGAAGAAGGAGAAGGGCACCACGATCACGCTCACGGTCGCCAAGGCCGAGGAGAAGATCACGATCCCCAGCGACCTCGTCGGCAAGTCCTGCGACGACGCCAAGACCGAGCTGCAGAACCTGGGCCTGGTGCCGACCTGCAACGACACCCCGACCGACAACCCCGACGACAACGGCAAGGTCCTCTCGACCAACCCGCAGGCGGGCGAGGAGGTCTCCAAGAACACCAACGTGGTGATCAACGTCGGCAAGGTGCAGGGCCCGCAGCAGACGCAGGTCCCGCAGGTCCAGAACCAGAAGCTCAAGGACGCCCGGAAGATGCTCGAGCAGGCGGGTCTTCAGGTCGCCGTCCAGGGCTCCCAGGACGACAACGCCGTCGTCGTCACCTCCACCCCGGCCCCGGGCACCACGGTCAACCAGGGCGACACGGTCACCCTGTTCACGGTGGACCAGGGCGGCAACGGCAACCAGGGCGGGACGCTCTTCGGCGGCACCAACGGCTGACGCCCCGCACACACGGATGGGCCCCTGCCGGGACTTCCCGGCAGGGGCCCATCCATGTGTGCAGCAAGGACTGCGATCGCACGGCAGTTCCTTCGCCGCTCGTGTCTTCATATGTCATGACTCGTTGACCGGGCGGGGTGGGGAATCGAGTCTCTGCCCTGGCCGTACGGCCACGACACAAGCCGAAGGGGCAGAACGTGATCAACGAATCGGCGCTGCTGGAGTCGAAATCCCTGCGCGACAGCGTGCTGGACCGCACGGACGTGCTCGACAGGGTCAAGGCACTGTCGCTGCTGCCGGACGGGATGCATGTGACGACGGCGATGGTGGCGGCGTACTTCGGCGTCACTGTGGAAGCCATCCGAGCCCTCGTACACGATCATCGAGCAGAGCTGGAAGCGAGCGGCTACCGAGTTCTGACAGGTACAGAACTGAGTGACTTCAAGCAACTCAGTCGCATTCCATCCCGCACCGGGTCCCTGGCTCTCTTCTCCCGCCGCGCCGTCCTCAACGTCGCCATGCTGCTCCGGGACAGCGAAGTCGCACGTCAGGTGCGTGTATACCTCCTGGACATGGAGTACCTGGCACGTACGCAGCCTGTGGATAACTCCGTCCACAGCGTGGTCGCCTTCCTCGACGACCGCATCGACCAACGCATCACCCACATCCTCGGCAAGACGGTCGTGCCGATGTTCAACGCCCTGATCGAAACGTCGGGAGAGCACCGCAAGGAGCTGGTCGCTCTTCGCGCGGGAGTCCAGCGCATCGAGCGGCGGCTCCACCAGCACCACGCCCGGCTGCAGCGGCTCGAAGCGGTGGGGCGCTGGAGGAGTGGAGCGCCGGCGAACCGCTGAAGGTCCTGGAGTAGGTACGGCCTGACGCAAAGAGGCCCGAAGCCGCAAGAGGAAGTTGCGGCTTCGGGCCTTCGTCATGCTAGACGACTGAGTTACTCAAAGAACCTCTGTCAACCGCGCAGCTCCGCCGGCAGGGTCCGTTTGCTGTCCACCTTCTCCACCCGGACCAGCTCGCCCCACACCACGTAGCGGTACTCGGACGTGTAGACCGGGGTGCACGTCGTCAGGGTGATGTAGTGGCCCGGCTTCTTCTTGCCGGACTCCTTGGGGATCTGGGAGAGGACCTTGACGTTGTACTTCGAGGTCTCGGGGAGGATCGAGTACACCTTGTAGACGTACCAGTCGTCCTTCGTCTCGAAGACGATCGGGTCGCCCTTCTCCACCTTGTCGATGTTGTGGAACTTCGCGCCGTGGCCGTCCCGGTGCGCGGCGAGGGTGAAGTTGCCCTTCTTGCCGGTCATGGGGAGCGTGGCCTTGCCGGGGTCCGTGTAGTAGCCGGCCACGCCGTCGTTGAGGACGTCCGTGCCCGTGCCCTTCTCGACCAGGACCTCGCCGTTGCGCATCGCCGGCACGTGCAGGAAGCCGATGCCGTCCTTGGTGTCCAGCGCGCCGGGTCCCGAGTCGGTGGCGTGGGCCCAGTGGTCACGGACCCTGTCGGCCTCACGGTCCGCCTTGCGGTCCGCTATCACGTTCGTCCACCAGAGCGAGTAGACGACGAACAGGCCCAGCAACAAGCCCGCCGTGATGAGGAGTTCGCCGAAGACGCTGACCGCCAGCGCGATCCGGCCGGGGCGGCGGCGCGGGGCCGGGGCCTCGTCGGACGCGTCGGTGTGCTCTTCGGTCTCGTCGGCGGTCGCTGCCACTTGTTCCCTCTGCCTTACTCGATGAGCGCGTCCGGCTTGCCCTTGCTGCGCGGGCGTTCCTCGACCATCTTGCCCCAGACGATCAACCGGTACTTGCTGGTGAACTCCGGCGTACAGGTGGTGAGGGTGATGTAGCGGCCCGGCTCGGTGAATCCGGAGCCCCGCGGGATCGGGTTCAGCACGCTGGTGTTGGACGGCGGCGTCACCGGGAGTGTCGACGTCACCTTGTACACGAAGTACGTGTCCTGCGTTTCGACCACGATCGCGTCGCCGGCCACGAGCCTGTTGATGTACCGGAACGGCTCACCATGGGTGTTGCGATGCGCGGCCAGTCCGAAGTTGCCGGTCTTCGCGTCCGGCATCGCCGTCTTCAGCGCGCCCTCGCCGTAGTGCCCGACCATCCCCTTGTCGAGCACCTTCTTGTTGCTGACGCCCTCCGCGATCGGCGCCACCACGTCCAGCTTCGGGATGTCCAGGATGGCGAAGCCCTGCCCCGGCTCGAACACCCCGGGGGCCCGCTTGCCGCTGGCCCAGTCGTCCTGCAGCTGGTGTGCCTCGCTGCCCGCCTGCGCATGGGCGCGGACGTTCGTCCACCACAGCTGGTAGGTGACGAACAGCAGCATCAGCACGCCGGTGGTGATGAACACCTCGCCGATCGCCCGGCTCGCGACGACGGCCGGGCTCGGCTTGCGCAGCCGCGCCTGACGCCGGGCCTCGACACGCGAGAGCGGCCGCTGCGACGCGGACTGCGAGGAGGTGTCCGGCCCGCCCGCCGGCCCTCGGCTCCCGCCGTGGCGGCCACCGCGCCGCTTGGCGGCCTTTCTGCGGGCCGCACGGCCGCCCGGTGTGGTTCCCGTGGTGGATGAGGCCGAGGAGGCTGCAGAGGCGCGCAGGGACCCGTTCTGCGGGCCCGGCGGCGGACCGGGGATCCGCAGCGCCACCGTCTCGTCGTCGAGCGGCGGCAGCAGCGTGGTCGCCTGCTCGTCCACCGAAGCCGTCGGAGGCATCCCGGGCGCCCTGTATGTCTGCCCCTGATGTGCTTGAGGCACCTGATGTGCTTGAGGCGCCGAAGCCATCGGAGGCATCGGCGCCGTAGGGGCGTCGCCCGCGGCCGCGTACGGCGCAGAGCCGTAGGACTCGTACGGTGTCTCCCCGTACAAGTCCTCGCGCTCCGGGCGCAGCGCGGTCACGCCGTGGCCCTGCCCACCACCGGGGCGAGCCCCGCAGACCTCGCCACCGCACCCTGGTCGCCGCACTCCACCAGCCAGTTGGCCAGCATCCGGTGCCCGTGCTCGGTCAGCACCGACTCGGGGTGGAACTGCACACCCTCGACCGGCAGTTCGCGGTGGCGCAGGCCCATGATGATGCCGTCGTGCGTACGGGCCGTGACCTCCAGCTCCGCCGGGACGGTGGCCGGCTCGGCGGCCAGCGAGTGATAGCGGGTCGCCGTGAAGGGCGAGGGCAGCCCGGCGAAGACGCCCTTGCCCCCGTGCTCCACCAAGGAGGTCTTGCCGTGCAGCAGCTCCGGCGCCCGGTCCACCACACCGCCGTACGCCACCTGCATCGACTGCATACCGAGACAGACACCGAAGACGGGGACACCGGTCGCGGCGCAGTGGCGGACCATGTCCACGCACACCCCCGCCTCCTCCGGCGTACCGGGCCCGGGCGAGAGCAGCACACCGTCGAAGCCGTCCTGGGCGTGCGCCGTCGACACCTCGTCGTTGCGCAGCACCTCGCACTCGGCACCCAGCTGGTACAGGTACTGGACCAGGTTGAAGACGAAGCTGTCGTAGTTGTCGACGACGAGAATCCGCGCACTCACTGGTTGTCCACCGTCACATCGTTGAAGGGCAGCAGCGGTTCGGCCCAGGGAAAGACGTACTGGAACAGGACATAGATCACGGCCAGGACCAGTACAAGTGAGATCAGCGCCCTCACCCACGCGTTCCCCGGCAGATGCCGCCAGATCCAGCCGTACATGCCGTCCCTTCCGTTCCACCACGGCACCTGACTCACGCCGTACTGCACCAGACTAACGGCGCAGCGCCTTCGGTTCGCCTGACTCCACGGCCTGGGTGGAGTCAAGGTGCGCCCACACGATCAGCCGGTGGCTGTGCCCCCATTCCGGATCGCACGTGGTGAGCGTCAGATACCGGCCCGGACGGGTGTACCCCGACTTACGTGGCACAGGGTCGATCACCTCAACGTCCGCCGGCACGGTTTTGTAGGGCCCTTTGTCGATCCGATACGTGAACCAGGTGGTTCCGTCCGTGAGCACCACCGCGTCACCCGGCCGCAGCCGCGGGAAGTCCTTGAAGGGGTCGCCGTAGGTACGCCGGTGGCCCGCGACCGCGAAGTTGCCCTCCTGACCGAGCCGGGCGGTCCCGGTGTAGTGGGCGAGACCCTTCTTCAGCACGTCGGCGCCCGTGCCCTCCAGCACCGGCTTGTTCCACGTGGAACCGAGCCGCGGAATGTACATGATCGCGAACGGACTGCCGTAGTGGTACGCCGCCGGCTCCGCCGCGCTCGATGCGGCCCCGCTGCTCCCCCCGGCGGGCTGGACCCTCCCCTTCGACCACTGCTGGTGCAGCTGGTCGATCTGGTCGTTCATGACGCCGTCGGCCTGGACGCCGGTCCAGAACAGCACGTAGACGACGAAGAGCACGATCAGGGTGCCGACGGTGATGCACAGTTCGCTGACGGTCCGGACGATCACGCGCACCGGCGGCTCCTGACGGGGGGACCTACTCCACTGGCTTCGCGTAGTGCAGATCCACTGTGCCCGAGTAGCCCGGCAGAGTCACCGTCCCGTCCTCGGTGACTTTCCAGCCGAGGCCGTAGACGTTGACGTACACCATGTAGGTCTGGATCGCCTTGCTCGCGGCGAGCGCCTGCTGCAGCTTCCCGGGGTCCCCGATAGCGGTGATCTTGTACGGCGGTGAGTAGACGCGACCCTGGAGGATCAGGGTGTTTCCGACGCAGCGCACCGCGCTGGTGGAGATCAGCCGCTGGTCCATGACCTTGATGCCTTTGGCCCCGCCCTGCCACAGGGCGTTGACCACGGCCTGGAGGTCCTGCTGGTGGATGACCAGGTAATCGGGCTGCGGCTCGGGGTAGCCCGGAAGCTTGGCGGTCGCGTTCGGCGGAGCGTCGTTGAGGGTGACGCTGATCGCCTTGCCGGTGAGCTTCTGGGTGCCCGCGGTGTCCTCCAGGCCCCGGAGCTTCTCGTCCTGGGCCTTGGTGCTCCCGTCGTCGCTCTCGGCGAGCGCGTCCACACTGTCACGCAGCGTGGCGTTGGACTCGTCCAGCCCCTTGTTCTTGCGGCTGCGCTCCTGGATCAGGTCGGACAGCTTCAGCAGAGAGCCGTCCTGGCGGATGTCGGTGCCCTTGGCCGTGTTGAAGCTGGTGAAGAAGATGAGGCCGGCCAGCGCGAAGACGGCGATGGTGAGGAGCCGCACCGGGCGGAAACGAAGTCCACGAGACGGGCCGGAACCCGTTGATCCCGTCCCGGGGGAGTCGGCAGAATTGCTCAACGTACCCTTATCTCCTTCGGCGCCGTGGAAGCACTACGCTAACGGACGCCCGGGGGAGCACTAAGTGTCCCCTTGTACGCTGCCCCGGACCGACCCAGTTACCTGCGCGGCCACGCAGCGCATCGACAGGAGAGACCCTCGTGCCGAAGTCACGTATCCGCAAGAAGGCCGATTACACGCCGCCGCCCGCGAAGCAGGCGCAGGCCATCAAGCTCACCAACCGCGCCTGGGTCGCGCCGGTCATGCTGGCCATGTTCCTCATCGGCCTGGCCTGGATCGTCGTCTTTTATGTGAGCAACGGCTCGCTGCCGATCGACAGCCTGGACAACTGGAACATCGTGGTCGGTTTCGGCTTCATCGCCGCCGGGTTCGGTGTCTCCACGCAGTGGAAGTAGCGGGTCCGCGCTAGCTCTGCCCAGGGCTGTTCACTGAGTTATCCACAGCTTCGATGCGTCGTCCACACCCACCTGGGGAAAACACTACGATCTGTGGATAACCCATCGGACGTTGACGCCGGTGTGACTGCCCTACTGGCCCCCATACATCCGTTCGCCCCCTGCCCGACCTGCGGAAACACATCCGAGCGGCAGGGGGCACAGCTGTTCCCGCACAGCGTGCACAAGATTCGGCACGCACTGTGGACAACGGTTCGGTATCAGGTGAGCTGAGCGGTCCTGAGCAGCACCATGCCCGCCACCACGGCCAGGACGAGCGCACAGGTGCCGTACTGGACCAGCGCCCGCTTCTCGCGCGGGGCGTGGACCATGGCGTAGCCGGTGACGACGCCTGCGACCAGGCCGCCGATGTGGGCCTGCCAGGCGATGTTGTGGACGCTGAAGGTGAAGATCAGGTTGATCACCAGCAGGGCGATGATCGGCCGCATGTCGTAGTTCATCCGACGCATCAGGACCGCGGTCGCGCCGAACAGGCCGAAGATCGCTCCGGAAGCCCCGAGCGAGGCCTCGGACGGGCCTGCGAGCAGATAGGTCAGCGCGCCGCCGGCCAGCCCGGAGACGAAGTACAGCGCCAGATAGCGGGCCCGGCCGAGGGCCGCTTCCAGCGGGCCGCCGATCCACCACAGGCTGAGCATGTTGAAGCCGATGTGCCAGGGCGCCTCGTGCGTGAACATCGACGTCACGAAGCGGTACCACTCGCCCTCGACGACGCCCATGGTCGGCTGGTAGGGCTTCGGGGGCCACTGGCCGATCAGGACCAGGTCGTTCAGCAGCGAGCTCTTGGCCTGCACCGCGATGAACACGGCGATGTTGATCCCGATGAGGATCTTGGTGACCAGTCGCGGGTCGGCCGTGACCGTGCCGCCCGCCACCGTGCGCGGCTGGGACGCGGCCGGGGCGTGTCCCGTGCCGGATCCGCTGCGGACGCATTCGGGGCACTGGAAGCCGACCGAGGCGCTGACCATGCACTCGGGGCAGATGGGGCGCTCGCAGCGGGTGCAGCGCACGCCGGTCTCGCGGTCCGGGTGCCGGTAGCACCCGGGCAGGCTCCGGGCGTCCTGCGTGCTGCCTTCGGCCTGTTCCATGAGATCCCCTTGCTGGTCGTGGCTTGTCCCCCGGCCCATACCCCGCCCCGCTCTTCCCTACGGACGAGCGGGACGTTTGGTTCCCTGTGCTTCCCTGGGGCGGATGCCGGGGTGCGCCCGGGTTCAGCCCTGGCGCTTCTCCACGACGACCGTCTCGATGACGACGTCGTTGACGGGCCGGTTGTTCGGGAGGGAGGTCGGTACGGCGGCGATCGCGTCCACGACCTTCTGGCCGGCCGTGTCGGCGACCTCGCCGAAGATCGTGTGCTTGCGGTTCAGGTGCACGGCGGGGCTGACCGTGATGAAGAACTGGGAGCCGTTGGTGCCCGGGCCCGCGTTGGCCATGGCGAGCAGGTAGGGCCGGTCGAAGCGCAGGTCCGGGTGGAACTCGTCGGCGAACTCGTAGCCGGGGCCGCCGATGCCGTTGCCCAGCGGGTCGCCGCCCTGGATCATGAAGCCGCCGATGATGCGGTGGAAGATCGTGCCGTCGTAGAGCTTGTCGTGGGTCACCGCGCCGGTGCCCGGGTGTGTCCACTCCCGCTCGCCCTGAGCGAGCTCGACGAAGTTTCTGACGGTCGCGGGCGCGTGGTTCGGGAACAGCTTGACCACGATGTCGCCGTGGTTGGTCTTCAGGGTGGCGTAGAGCTGCTCGGCCACGGCATGCCTTCCGTTGTCCTCGTGTGACTCCACGATCCTCGCACGGTGTGGGGTCGGCGACGCCCGGCCGCGGTGAGTTCCGCCGCGTGGGGAGCGCCCGGCGGGGATTCGTGGCAGGGTCGACAGGAAGCCCTTGTTGCACCCATATGCCCGCCCTCGCATGACGCGCGGGCTGTTGGCAGGCATGATCCTTAAAAGGGTGGAAAGGCGAATTACCGTACGCCACCGAGGAGGAGGAAACCCGTGACCCGCATCGACAGCGTGCGCGCCGCGACCGGCTCGGCGAAGGACAGCGTGCTGCACGCCGCGGAAGTGGTGGCGCCCTACGCCGACACGGCCAAGGAGCGTGCCGCGTATTACGCGCAGGAGGCACGCGTACGGCTGGCGCCCGTGGTGTCCCAGGCCGCCGAACAGGCCCGTGTGCAGTACGACGCCCGGCTCGCCCCGCGGCTGGAGCAGGCTCTCGCGCATGTGCCGCCGAAGGTGGACCTGGCCGCGCAGGAGGCCGCTGACCTGACCCGGAAGGCCGCCCGGCAGGCGGCCGAGTACTCCCGTCCGAAGATCGAGCATGCGATGGCCGCTGCCGCTCCGGTGGCGGACGAGGCCGCCGCGCGGGGTGCCGCCGCGCTGGTCGCGCTGCGCGGTCAGGTTTCGGCGCAGGAGATCCAGAAGTTGGCTCGCAGGAACGAGCGGCGCTCCCGCAGGGGCCGTGCCCTGAAGGTGCTGGCGCTGTTCGGGCTGGTGGCGGGGGGTGCGTTCGTCGCCTGGAAGTGGTGGGACAAGCAGGCCAACCCGGACTGGCTGGTGGAGCCGCCTGCCGCGACGGAGGTGCCCGAGTCGGGCCGGCTGAGTTCGGTGGACGGCACCGGCTCCTCGTCGCTGGACCCGGAGGTCCAGGCGAAGCAGGCCGAGGAGGACGCGGCCGACCGCGACGACAAGGACTGACGACAAGGACTGAGGCTGGCCGGCACCTTCCGGGGTGTCGGCTCGGGTGCCGGCCGGGCCGTGGGGTGGACGACGTGTGGGTCGTCCACCCCACGGCTCGTCCTGGTTGCCGGATATTGACGTCGATATGCGACATAGTTGTGCATAAAGTGATCAAATCCGGAGAGGCGGCTCGGCCCGCCCCACCCTCCTCACAAGGACCGCCCCTTGAAGACCGTCGTCGTCACCGGAGCCACCAGCGGCATCGGCAAGGCCACCGCGCTCGACCTGGCCGCCCGTCGGTTCCACGTCATCGGCACCGCCCGCACCCCCGACAAGGCCGAGAAGCTCGCGGCCGCCGCGGCCGAAGTCGGCCTCACCGTGCGCACAGTCCTCCTCGACGTGACGGACCCGCGTTCCTGCCAGGACGCCGTCATGGAGATCGACGAGCTGACGGAGGGGGGACCCTGGGCCCTGGTCAACAGCGCGGGGGTCGCACCGGTCGGCGCCTTCGAGGACGTGTCCGAGGAGGACGCCCGGGACGCCCTGGAGGTCAACCTGCTGGGCGCGGCCCGGATGACCCGGCTGGTGCTGCCGGGTATGCGGCGCCGGGGGGAGGGGCGGATCGTCCAGGTGAGTTCGCTCGGGGGGCTGGTCTCCGTCCCGTTCACCGGCTGGTACTGCGCGAGCAAGTACGCGCTGGAGGCTCTGACCGACAGCCTGCGTATGGAGATCGCCGGCAGTGGCGTCCACGCCTGTCTGATCGAGCCCGGCTTCGTCAACACGCCCATGCTCTCCAGGGTGCTGGCGGACTTTCCGGCCGACTCGCGGTATGCGAACGGCTATATGGCTGTCCGCCGGCTCGTCGCCTCGTGGTCGCCGCCCGGCCCGGAGACCGTGGCCCGTACCGTGCGCCGGGCTCTTCTCGCGCAGAAGCCGCACCGCCGTTACCGCGTGGGTCCGGGGGCGGTGGCGGCGCCGCTGCTGCGTCTCGCGCCCGCGGCCGTCAGCGATTTCGTCGTCCGCACCGCTCTGCGCCTGAAGAAAGGGTGAGGCGGCGTCCGTGACGTGCGCTTCGGCTGATCCTGGTCCGGCGTGGGCCTGCGGCCGCTGCGGCTGTCCTCGTCGTGCAGGGCACCCCGGCGCCTCCCGCCCCAGCCGCCGCTTCGCCCTGCCCGCCCTGGTGTTCGACTCGCATCTGCAGTTCAACGCCCTGGGCCGCACCTTCTTCAAGATGCGCAAGAAGATCAGGGAGCGCGACGACGCCCTGTACGGCACGGCCAACCCCAGCCTGCTGACGTACCGCGACGAGGCCCGCCACTACAGCGGCCGTATGACGGAGCAGACTCGGACCTGCCCCTTCACGGCCCGCACCGGAGGCTGACGCACCGCGAAGGTGGCACTGGCAGTGACAGTCTCCGCAGGACTGCCGTCAAGGGGGATCTGGCTGGCCGCGGCCGTACACCGGAGCCTGGGATGCATGACAACCGCTGACACCGCCACGACCACTGCGGCCGCGCAGTCGACGCCGGTCCGGATGACCGGACGTCAGGTCGCCGCCCTTGTGGTGCTCCTGGCCTCGCAGTTCATGATGGCCGCCGACTTCTCCGTCCTGAACGTCGCGCTGCCCGAGGTCGGTACGGCCCTCGGGTTCGCCACCGGAAGCCTGCAGTGGATCACCACGACGTTCGCCCTGTGCGCCGCCGGCTGCACCCTGGTCTTCGGCCGCGTCGGCGACTACGTGGGGCGCAGGCGCATCTTCACCGCCGGAATGGTCGTCCTGTCCGTCTCCTCCCTCGTGGGCGGTCTCGCCGACTCGCCGACGATGCTGCTGATCGCCCGCACGCTCCAGGGCCTGGCCACCGCGGCCGTCACTCCGGCCGCGCTCGCGCTGCTCACCACCGCCTTCACCGAGCCCTCCCTGCGCACCCGGGCGCTCGGCCTGAACAGCGTGATGATGAGCTCCGGGTTCAGCGTCGGCGCGATCCTCGGCGGTGTTCTCACGGACGTGTTCTCCTGGCGCTGGGCGTTCTTCATCAACATCCCCGTGGCCGTGGCCGCGATCCTCGTCGTGCCGCTCGTCGTCGACGAGAGCAGGGCCGAGCAGCGCAGCCGTATCGATCTGCCCGGCGCCGCACTGATCACCCTCGGCCTGTTCGCCGGGATCTACGGCGTCACCCGCGCCGGCGAGAGCGGACTCGACCTCCCGGCCGTGGCCGCGCTGGTCGCCGCCGCCGTCCTGCTGGGTGTCTTCTGGGTCGTGGAGAGCCGTACGTCCGACGCCCTGGTCCCGGTGCGGGTGCTGAAGAAGCCCGACATCGCCCTGGGCAACCTGGCCGCCCTGTTCATCTTCGGCGGCGAGACCGCGCTGATCTTCTTCACCGGCCTGTACGTGCAGAGCGTCCTCGGTCTGTCGTCCATGGTCGCCGGCCTGGTGCTGCTCGGTATCGGCGTCGGGCAGATCATCGCCGGCACGGTCGGTCCGCGGATCCTGCAGCGGGTCTCGCCGCGCACCATGCTCGGTGTCTCCCTGGCCCTCCAGGGCGCGTTCATGCTCCCGGCGCTGTGGGCCACCTCGGACCGGAACTGGCTGATCCCGCTGATCGCCACACAGTTCGTGAACGCCTTCTTCTCCATGACGGCGGCGCTGTCCTTCATGGTCATCGCCACCTCCTCCGTCGACTCCGACATGCAGGGCATGGCCACCGGCATGGCCACCCAGAGCCAGCAGGTCGGCATCGCGATCGGCATCCCGCTGGTGAGCGCGGTGTTCGCCGCCACCATCGGCCACGGCACGGTGAGTGCCGCCGAGGAACTCAGCGGCATCCACACGGCGATCGGCGTGGACGCCGGCTGTCAGATCGCCGTCGGCCTGCTCCTGTGGCTGGTGCTGCGCCGCAAGGCCGCACAGCGGTAACGCGGCACGAGGAAACCCGGTTTCCCCCAAGACTCACGGCCGGGAGCGCGGCCCATCCCCCGTCCCGCGCTCCCGGCCGTGGCCGCATTGCCTCCCCCGCAGGGGACTTCATAATGAGAAGGGTGGAAGAGATCGTGAACACGGACCTCGGCAGCTATCTGCGGCAGATGCGTGAGCGCGTCCGTCCCGAACAGATGGGACTGCAGGCCCGCGGCTCGCGTCGGGTGCCGGGGCTGCGCCGCGAGGAAGTGGCCGCGCTGGCGGGTGTCAGTCAGACGTACTACACCCGGCTCGAACAGGCGCAGACGGCACACGCCTCACCCCAGGTCCTGCTCTCCATCGCCCGCGCCCTGCAACTGAGCGCCGACGAGCGGGACTACCTGCTCAAGATCGGTACGCCGGTGCAGAACCCCCAGCAGCCGGCGCCGCACGAGGACCAGGTGAGCCCGTCCACGAGGATGCTGCTGGGATCGCTCGACAACGTGGCGGCCGCCGTGCTGAACTACCGCTGCGACATCCTCGGCTGGAACTCCCTCTACCACCGGCTGTTCGCGCCGCACCTCGGTTTCGACGCTCCGGAGCGCCCCGAACAGCGGCCGAATGTCATCAAGATGAACTTCCTCGACGACAACGTCCGGTCGCTGTACGCCGACTGGGCCACGGAGTCGGAGTCGAACGTCACGTATCTGCGGTTCATCTCCGGAGACCACCGGCACGATCCGCAGCTGGCCGAGCTGATCGGTGAACTGACCATCCAGAGCGAGGAGTTCGCCGCCCTGTGGTGCCGGCAGCGGGTGTCCAACTGCATCGAGGGAAGCAAGCTCTTCGACCATCCGGTCGTCGGTGAGCTGGAGTTGATGTACCAGTCGGCGGATCTTCAGGACGGCAACATCCTGAAGTTCTACCACGCGGAACCGGACTCCCCGCACGAGGCGGCGCTGCAGCTGCTGATGGTGGACCTGGACTCGGTCCACCATCACTGACCTGCGAAAACGACGGCACCCCAGCCCTCACGGACTGGGGTGTCGTCGGCTGAGGCGACGCGTCACGTCCGCTGGACGGCGGTCACTCCCCAGGTGAAGCCCGACCCGGCCGTGGCCACGATCACCAGGTCGCCGGAGGTGATCCGGTCCTCCCGCTCCAGCTCCTCCAGGGCCAGCAGCGGGTCGGCCCCTCCGAGGTGGCCGTCCAGCCGGTACTGGAAGACACTGCGGGAGGGGTCCACGCCGAGTGCCGCCAAGTAGGCGCGGTGGGTGTCCTGGTTGCCGTGCGTGACCAGGAAGTACGCCACATCGGCGACCTCCCGCCCGAGGTCGGCGAGGACCCGGTGCGTCAGCGTGGTGAAGTTGTCGAGGAACGCGTCGCCGAGCCCGTCGAGCTTGTCGCCCCGCTCGACCTTGATCTCGCCGTCCTTGATCTCCCCGTAGTACGAGTCCACCCACTGCGGGTCGGTGTGGTGCGCCGCGCCGAGGACCTCGTACTTGGCGTCCGCGGAGACCAGAACGGCGGCGGCGCCGTCCGCGAAGTTGAACAGCTCGATGTAGCCGGTGCCGTACTCGACGAGTTCGCTGAGCCGGTCCGCGATGATCACCAGCGCGTACTTGTGCGTGCCCGCCCGCACCTGGTCGTCCGCCAGTTTGACGGCGACCATGCCCGCGTTGCAGAAGTTGGAGACCTCGTAGCAGTGCGCCTGTGCGATGCCCAGTTCATGGGCGATCTTGGCCGCGGGCGACCAGAAGGGGGTGCCCCACTCACTGGAGCCCGCGTAGAGGACGAGACCGATCTCGTCGAGCGGCACCGCGTTCCGCTCCAGGATCCGGGCGGCGGCGTCCCGGCCCAGGCTCCAGACGGTCTCGCCCTCGGCCAGCACCGAGAACTTCCCCGACGGCAGGATCTTGCCGAGCTTGTCGAGGCCGTACCCGGACTCCCGGCTGACCTCGTCGACGCTCCGCTTCCCGCTCGGCATCGCCAGCGCGTAGTCGGTTATTCCCATGGTTCCTCCACCTGCCGGTCAGACGTATTCCACGACGGCGTGCGGCACATAGGGCGCCTCGAGCCGGGTCAGTTCGGTGTCGTCGAGCGCCACGTCCAGGGCCGCGACCGCGTCCCTCAGGTGGTGCGGCCGGGTCGCGCCGACGACGGGGGCGGTGACCGCCGGCTGCCGCAGCAGCCAGGCGAGGGCCACCTGCGCCATGGGGATGCCACGTTCGGCCGCGATGTCCGCGACCACCCGCGCGACCGCCCGGTCGGCCTGCTCGGTCGGCCCGTAGAACCGCTCCTGGACCGGGTCGCCTGCGGTGCGCGCCGACTCCGTGTCCCAGGGGCGGGCCAGCCGGCCACGGGCCAGCGGGCTCCACGGTGTGACGCCGACACCCTCCGCGCGGCAGTACGGGAGCATCTCCCGTTCCTCCTCGCGGTTGATGAGGTTGTAGTGGTTCTGCATGCTCACGAACCGGGTCCAGCCGTGCAGGTCGGCGGTGTACTGCGCCTTGACGAACTGCCAGGTGTGCATCGAGGAGGCGCCGAGGTAGCGGACCTTGCCCATGCGGACCAGGTCGTGCAGGGCCTGCATCGTCTCCTCGACGGGGGTGTCGTGGTCCCAGCGGTGGACGATGTAGAGATCGATGTAGTCGGTGCCCAGCCGGCGCAGGCTCGCGTCGGCCTCGCGCATGATCGCCGACCGCGACAGGCCTCCGGACAGGGGGTTGTCGGTGAGCTTCTCGTACACCTTGGTGGCGATGACCACGTCCTCGCGCCGGGTCAGCTTCCGCACCGCGCGGCCCAGGAACTCCTCGCTGGTGCCGAGGGAGTAGACATTGGCGGTGTCGAAGAAGTTGATGCCGAGGTCGAGGGCCTGGGCGACGAAGGGGAGGCTGTCGTCCTCGGGCAGTGACCACGGGTGGGTGCCGAGCCCGGGTTCGCCGTAGCTCATGCAGCCCAGCGCCAGCCGGGACACCTTGAGGCCGGACGAGCCCAGCCGCACGTACTGCAACGTTCTTCCTCTCGGGTCGTTCCGCGTGCGTGTCCTCAGCTGCCGACCTGGTCCTGCACCTCGGTCAGCCGGCCCCAGGAGGCGATGCCCTCGTCGAGCGGGATGTCCAGGCTGGCCAGGTACATGGCGGTCATGGCGCTGTGCCCGGCGAGGTGGGTGATCTCCGCGATCTCGTTCTGCGAGTAGAAGGCGCTGAGGGCACGGAACGCCTCCTCGCTCGCCTTGTGGTCGACCATGCAGTCGGTGACGTAGCGGACGAGCGCCGCGCGGTCGGCGGGCATCTCGTCGTAGCGGCCCTCCTCGATCGCCTTGATCTCGGTGTCGTCCAGGCCGGCCTGCCGGGCGAGCGGGTAGTGCAGCATGCGCTCGAACTCGCTGTCGCGCAGCCGGGCCACGCGCAGCACGATCACCTCGCGGTCCCGCAGGGTCAGCAGCCCGACGGTGAAGGTGGCGCCGAGCGCGAGGTGGGCGGCGGCCGAGTTCTTGGTCAGCAGCAGCGCACGGGTCAAATTGGACTGGAACTTCTCGTACACCGCGCGCTGTTCGGGCGTCATGTCGGCGACGTCGGTGAGGGTGACACGGGGGGCCATGGGGATCTCCTTGTGCTGTGCGGGGTTCGTGGGTCAGGCGGGTACGGCGGTGCGGGGCGCCGTGTCCTGAAGGTGGCGGGCGAGTGCCCTGGTCACCGTGTGCACGGCCGACTCGGGGTCGTCGTCGAGGGGTTCGACGGCGTCGAGATGGCCGTCGGGGCGGACCAGCAGGGCCTGGGCGGACGGGCCGAGCTTGGCGAGAAGCAGGCCGGGCGGGCGGCCGCCCAGGTCGGTGAGTTCGGCGCCGCTCACCTTGGCGCGCAGGGCGTCCACGGTCCTCGTCCAGCGCTCGTAGCGGTACTCCAGGCCCGGCCAGAGCAGCACCGTGTAGCGGTCGACGGCGAGGACCGGCTCGGTGCTGGTCGTGCGCCAGCCCAGCGGCAGCCGCTCGCCCGGTACCAGGGTGTGCCGGCGGGGGCGTGGCCCGTAGTGGGTGTCGATCTGGGCGAGCTTCGGCGCCAGGACCTTCCCGAGGGCCCCGGTCGCCGTGCCGAGCCGGTACACGACGTCGCGGGCGAGGGTCTGGTGCCGGGTGCTGTACAGACCGATCCGGGCGAGCCGGGTGGACAGGCCCGCCACTTCGTCGACCGCGGGCCGGCGTTCGGTGTCGTAACTGTCCAGCAGGTTTGGCCGGTAGTCGCCGCGTACCACCCCGGCGAGCTTCCAGCCGAGGTTGACCGCGTCCTGGATGCCGGTGTTCACACCCTGTGCTCCGGAGGGGCTCATCGCGTGCGCCGAGTCCCCGGCGAGGAAGACACGTCCGCGGCTGTAGGTGCTCGCGGAGCGGACGTGTGCGGTGAAGATGCCGCTGAACCGCATGTCGCCGAGCCGACGCGCGCCCGGGACGCGTTCGGCCAGCAGCTTCTCGAAGAACGCGCGGTCGGGGGCGTCGTCCCGGTAGTCGTCGGGCACGCTGGCGCCGACCCGGAAGATCCCGTCGCCCAGCGGCGCGAGCACCATGTTGCCGGTCCGGGTCAGGTAGTACGCCGCCTCGCTGCTGGTGGTCTCGCCGAGGATCTCGGCATCGGTGATGGCCAGCCGGGTGCGCAGGGTCCGGCCCGCGAAGCGGAAGCCGAAGACCTCGCGGACGGTGCTGCCGTATCCGTCGACGCCGACGACGTAGTCGTACCGGCGCTCCTGCGTCTGTCCGTCGGGCAGCCGCAGCCGGCAGGTGACGCCGTCCTCGTCCTGGTCACCGTCGACGAACGTGGTGTCGTAGTCGATGGTGCCGCCGAGTTCGGTCAGGTGGTCCTCGAGGATCGCCTCGGTGCGCCACTGCGGGATGGTGATGGCGAACGGATAACCGACCCCCCGCAGCCGGTCGAACCGGACCAGGCCGATCATTTTCTTATTGGAGTAGTAGTTCATCTGGTCGAAGTAGTGACCGCTCTCGACCAGCTTGCGGCCCACGCCCACGCGGTCCAGCAGCTCCAGGACCCGGGGCCACAGGATGGTGGCGCGGGAGTGCGGGCTCTGCCTGCGCAGCTTGGAGATGACGTCGGCCCGGACCCCGTACGCCAGCAGCTCACTGGCGAGCACCATCCCGACGGGACCGGCACCCACGATCAGGACGCGTGGTCGCTGCATGTCGCTCGCCACCGGTCAGCCGCCGAGGGGACGCAGGCGGTGGACCTGGGCGGGACGGGCGAAGGCACCGTCGACCTCGGCGAGGAAGCCGGCGACGTACGCCTCCTTCATGTGCAGGTCGATGGCCTCCTGGTCGGCCCACTCCTCGACCAGCACGACCGTGTTCGCGTGCTCCTCGGACCGGAACGCGTCGAACCGCAGCGCGCCTTCCTCCTGCCGCGTGGCGGCGCACAGCTTCCCGAAGGCGGCCACGACCGGCTCCATGCGGTCGGGCACGACGTCGAAGACGACGGTGATCTCGATGCTCATGTACGGGTCACTTCCTTGACGGTGAGGTCGTCGAGGTCGACGAAGGGCAGGGGGTCGGGGGTGTGCCTCGGCTCGGCGCACTCCTGCGGGGCGACGTCCCACCGGCGCAGCGCGATGCGCGGGCGGCCCTCGGGGGTCCACTCGGTGTCCAGGCAGACCGCGCGGCAGGTGCCGACCAGGACGTCGGGCAGGTCGGCACGGCCGGCGGCCAGGGCCCGGGTCAGCAGGTTCAGCACGCCGCCGTGCGCCACCACCAGCACGAGCGCGGCCGCGGGCTCGGGGGTGACGACCTCGTGCAGCGCGGTGCCGAAGCGGGCCAGGGCGGCATGGCCGCTCTCACCGCCCGGCGGAGCGTAGGCGGGGTCGGTCAGCAGCCGCCGCATCGTGTCCGGGTGACGCCGGGCGAACTCGGCGCGGTGCAGCCCGTCGAGCGTGCCGAGATGGCGTTCGCGCAGGCCCTCGACGCGGTGGTGGGGCACGTCGAGCCGGCCGGCGGCATAGGCGGCGGTCTGGGCGGCCCGGGACAGGGGCGAGGAGTACACCGCGGCCCAGCCGGTCGCCGGCAGCGAACGCGCGGCCAGCTGCGCCTGCCGCGTCCCCTCGTCGCTCAGGGGGATGTCGGCCTGGGCCTGGAAGCGGTCGGCGGCGTTGCGGTCGGTCTCCCCGTGCCGGAGCAGGACGACGCGCACGGGCTCAGGCCGCGGCCGGACCGGCGGCCGCCGGCGCGCCGAGCGCCTCGACCGCGTGCGCGGCCTCGTCGATGCTCTGCTGGGAGGTCAGCACGCCCTCCGCGATGGACACGCCGAGCCGCTTCTCCAGCAGCAGCGACATCTCCAGCAGGGCCAGGGAGTCCACCGCCAGGTCGTCGAAGACGGTGGTCCGGGAGACGTCCTCGGCGGGTATGTCGAACTTGCCGGTGAGAATCTCGATGATCATCGTGGACACGGAGCCGGTCATGGTCACCTCAACTGGTCGTGATTACGGTCGTTGTTGCGGTCGTCGATGCAGGGGAACCGGAGCAGGGGAACCGGAGCAGCGGTGCGGGTCTCAGCCGACCGGCAGCGCGGGCCAGGTCAGGGTGGCCGAGCCCCAGGTGGCGCCGCCGCCGAAGGCCGTCAGCAGCACCCGGTGTCCGGCCCTCAGCGTGCCGTCGGCGAGGCCGTCGGCGAGGGCGAGCGGTATGGAGGCGGCGGACGTGTTGCCGACGCGGTCGATGTTCAGCACGGCGCGCTCCGGCGGCAGTCCGAGCTGTTCGGCCACGGCGTGGATGATGCGCGTGTTGGCCTGGTGGCCCACGAGCCGGTCGACATCGGCGACCTCCCAGCCGGTGCGCTCCAGCACCGTGCGCGAGGACTGGGCCATACGGCGCACCGCGGCGAAGAAGACGGCCTTGCCGTCCATGCGGAAGTACCGGTCCTCCGGGCGTGGTTCCCCACCCCGGGAGCGCTCCTCGGCGCCGCCGCCCCGGACCGTGATCAGGTCGGCCATCGAGCCGTCGCTGCCGAGGTGCACGTCCAGGACGGCACCCGGCTCCCCGGGCGTGCCCGCCCGCAGCAGGATGGCTCCGGCCCCGTCTCCGAAGATGACGGAGGTGGTGCGGTCCGCGGGATCCAGGATGGTGCTGAACGACTCGGCCCCGACGACCAGCACCCGTTCGGCGAACCCGGAGGTCACGGAGGCCGTGCCGGCCTGGAGGGCGTAGAGGAAGCCGGAGCACACGGCCGCCACGTCGTACGCCGGTACGTCGGTCAGGCCCATCCGGGCGGCGACGGTCGGGGCCGTGGCCGGACAGGGACGGTCCGGTGTGGTGGTGGCGACGATCACCAGGTCGGCGCCGTCCGCACCGGCGTTCTTCAGCGCGCGCAGGCCGGCCTCGACGGCGAGGTCGCTGGTGGTCGTGCCGGCCTCGACGACATGGCGTCGGGCGATGCCGGTGCGGGTGCGGATCCAGCTGTCGGAGGTGTCCAGGCGCTGGGCGAGTTCGTCGTTGGTCACCACCCGGGGAGGCACGTAGCCGCCCACGCCGGCGATCACTGCCGCTCGGGTCATGCCGCCACGCGCCCTTCCGGGAGCCGGTGCGTCACCGCGGAGCGCACATGGACGCCGGCGAGTTCGCCCACCACGGTCAGCGTGCGCCAGGTGCCGTCCGACCGGTGCAGCAGGCCGGGGTCGTCCAGCCGGGTCGTCACCGGGATCGCCTCCGCGGGGCGGTCCGGGCGCGAGGTGGTCAGCGTGGTCTGCCGCATCCACAGGGTGTTGCTGTCCTGACGGCGGATGCCGTCGAGGTCGTACAGCATGATCTGGGCGAGCTGAAGGGCCGTCACGAAGGCGTCGATCACCGACACCGACGGCTGGTAGGCGCCTTCGAGTCCGGCCGTGGGCACGGGCACCCCGTCCTCCTGGACGACGGCCAGCGCGGCCTCGGCCCGCAGCGCCCGGTGGTCCACCCGCACGTCACGGACGAGCTGGCGCCGGGCGGTGAACCCGGTGCCGAAGTAACGATCCCCGTCCGGGCCGAGGAGCGCGTCGAGACCGGAGTACCCGGAAGCCTCCTGCCCGGACCGGACCGGCACCCGCCCGTGCTCGATCTCGCACCGCACCCGCATGGTGCCCACGGCACAGTCCACCACCGACACCACGCGCGCGGAATCGCCCGCGACCGGTTCGGTACGGCGCAGCGTCGCCTCCGCCGGCAGCGCGTCGAGCTGCTCCTGCGGGCTGCTGCCGGCCGCCATCCGCACCGAGCGCAGCCAGGCGTCGCGCAGATCCGTGCCGGGCCCGCGCAGGCACGCCTCTGCCAGCTGGGCGGCGACGACGATCCCGTCGACGGTGCTGAAGTGCGGACGCAGATCGGTGCCCGCGGCCTTCTTCGACCAGTCGGACGGGTAGTGCACACCCACCGAGGTACGCGCCCGGGGCGAGCCGTCCGCCGTGCGGGCGAGGGACACCTCGCCGATGTCGTAGGCGACCCTGCGGAAGCCGCGGCCGAAGAACCGCTGCTCGGCCGGGCCGAGGTGGTCGTCGACGGAAGCCGACACGGTCTGCGCTGAAGTCGAGGTCATCGGTGCTCCGTTCGTCGGGGAAGGTCCCGCGATGTGTGCCGGGAGGCTGCCGTGCGCGGGCCCGGTCTGCGGCCGCCGCCGCGCCGGACGGCACAGGTGAGCCGCGCCGTGCAGGTCCGGTTTCCGGAGTCGTCGGTGATGACGATCTCGTACGAGGCCATGGCCTGCCGCTCGTCCAGGGGCCGGCAGACGCCGGTCACGGTCCCCGAGGACACCCAGCGATGGTGCGTGCAGGACAGGTCGACGCCCACGGCGTTCCCGCCGGGCCCCGCGTACAGGAAAGCGGCGACGGAACCCAGCGTTTCGGCGAACACGGCGTTCGCACCGCCGTGCAGAATTCCCACAGGCTGCCGATTGCCCGAGACGGGCATGCTGCCCACGACAAGTCCCGGCTCACAGGTGATGATTTCAATGCCCATGCGCCGGGTGAGTTGCTCGCCTTCGTATGCGCTGTCGACCCGTATGGGACCCAGCATCATGTTCGGCATAACGCCCCCGTTTTTTTCGCGGCCCGCGTCGGCGGGCAATTGCGAGTCAAACACGGAGCCGGGCCCCCTGAAAGGTTCATGGCCTGTTGCTGCCATACCGGTGATGCCTCCGCCGATTACCGGGAGACTTGTTCATGGGCGGTAACCCGCCCGAAACCTGGGAATGGAAGGAGCGCGGTCTCAGTGCAGCGCGTTTCGCTCGGCGGGCTCGATGTCTCACGCATCGGACTGGGCGCCATGTCGATGTCCGACTACTACACGGGGGCGGGCAGCGACGAGGCGGAGGCCGTCCGTGCCGTCCGGCGGGCGCTGGACCTCGGCGTCGAACTCGTCGACACCGCGGAGATCTACGGTCCGTTCACCAACGAGGAGCTGGTCGGGCGGGCCGTCGCCGGCCGGCGCGACGACGTCGTGATCGCCACCAAGTTCGGTCTGGTCTCGCACGCGGGCGCGGGCCCCAATGTGCTCGACAGCTCACCGGCCAACGTACGCACGGCGGTCGAGGGCTCGCTCAGGCGGCTGGGCACGGACCGTATCGACCTCTGCTACCAGCACCGCGTCGACCCCGGCACCCCGATCGAGGAGACGATGGGCGCGCTGGCCGAGCTGGTGCGGGAGGGGAAGGTCCGCCACGTCGGGCTGTCGGAGGCCGGGGCGGACACCATCCGCCGTGCGCACGCGGTGCACCCCGTGACGGCGGTGCAGACCGAGTACTCGCTGTGGTCCCGTCAGCCCGCCGAGTCGCTGCTGCCGCTCCTTCGCGAGCTGGGTATCGGGCTCGTCGCCTACTCGCCGCTCGGCCGGGGGTTCCTGACCGGCGCGATCCGCTCGAAGGGACAGCTCGACCCGGACGACTTCCGGCTGACCACGCCCCGGTTCGCCGAGGGCAACTTCGAGCGGAACCTCAGGATCGTCGACGAGGTGGAGTCCGTGGCCGCCGACGCCGGCGCCACGCCCGCCCAGGTGGCCCTGGCCTGGCTGCTCGCCCGGAGCGACGACATCGTCCCGATCCCCGGCACCCGGCGCGTGGCCCGCGTCGAGGAGAACGCCGCCGCCGACACCGTCACCCTCACCCCCGAACAGCTCTCCCGCCTCGACACCCTCACCCCGCCCACCGGCGAGCGCTACGCCGACCAGGACCTGGCCCGCACGGGGCTGTAGGCCCCGCCACAGCCGAGCCCCGCCCCGGAAGGCGGGGCCGCGAAGCCGTTCAGATCCACTGCCGTCGGGCCGCTTCCGCCCCCGCCTGGAAGCGGCTCTGGGTCCCCATCCTGGACATCACGCCCGCTATGGTCCGCCGGACCGTGCGGACGGACAGCCCGGTCCGGCGGGAGATGCCCTCGTCGGTCAGCCCCTCGGCGAGGAGTGCCAGGGCCTCCCGCTCCCGTTCGTCCGGAGTGTCGGTCTCCCCGGCGCCGAAGGAGGCGGCGGTGTGCCCCCACACGTGGTCGAACAGCGCCTGATAGACCCCCACCAGGGCCCGCCCGCGCAGCACTGCGGCCGGGGCGTCGGTCAGGGCGGGGTCCGACGGGACGATCGCCAGGTCCCGGTCGGCGACGGCCATCCACACCGGCAGGTGCGGCAGGGCCCGCATCCGGGCGCCCGACGCGGCGATCCGCCGGGTGTCGAGGGCATAGGTGGGATCGTGGGCCACGTCCGCCAGATGCAGGACGCGCACCTGCGCCCCGCGGCCCACGAGTTCGGCGCTCAGCAGTGCGGCCCGCTCCCGCACCCGGCGGTCGTAGGGGCGCCGGGGGAGAGCGAGGCGCAGCTCGCGCACCGTGCGCCGGCGCAGGGTGTCCAGCAGGGCCACGAGGGAATCGGAGTCGGTCAGGGGTTGGAGTGCTGTCCGGGCGGTGTCACATCCGATGAGTAATTCGTTTTCCATGTCACCATTCCGCAGCGAAAAATGTGCGCGGATTTAGCGCGGACGCCGCGCATCGTATGAGTCAACTCTCCGCGTGGGTCACCGTCACCGAGTACAGCGACCGACCGCAACCGCTGGGCCATCGAGGCCCGCTGGACCGAGATTGCAGGCATCCCCAGAGCCTGTCAAGCGGCAAATATTTGCCGCTTTGCAGCGGCTTGAATGTGTGTACAGTGAATCCGGGGAGGGCGTCATCACGTCGGCATCAGCGCCACGAGACGGACGCCTGGACGGTAAGCGGGGAGGAGGACCTGGGCGGTGACAGCCAACTCGGTCTGCGAAACGTGGGGAAGTGACAGGCGGAAACATCCGCCCTGCCGAAACGCGATGATGCGTGGTCCGGCATCCCACAGCTCTCGGCACACAGGATCGCGCAGCACGGTCGTCAGTAAATCCGTGAGCGTCGGGTCGTCCGGCGTCCGGACCAGAGCGAATCTCAACTGGGCGAGGTACAGGGATGCCTGTCGTTTCCAGTCCACTATCCAGACCCGCGACTCCGGGTTCGCCAGGACCCAGCGCATGAGATTGGCCTGCGACGCCCGGACCCAGGGAAACCACCGGGCCATCAGATCGTTGTAGGCGATGACGTTCCACGCGTGGTCGATGAGGTAGGTGGGAAACGTTGTCTGCGCGTCGACGAACTCCCTGAGCCGGGCGAACCTGCTGTCGCCGCTGCGCGGCGGCCGCTCGTCCGAGACCTCACTCAACCGGTACCAGTACAGCGCCGTACGTTCGTCCGGTCCGAGGTCCAGCGCGTCGGCGAGGCGGGTCAGCGTGTCCAGGGTGAGCGCGACCTGGGCCCCGCTCTCCAGCGCGCGGTACCAGCGCTCACTGACGCCCATCCGACGGGCGACCTCCTTCTGGGGCAGCGCCTTGTCGCGGCCGAGTTTCTCACCCGCCTCTGCACGCCAGGCACGCAGAAGTGCCGGCAGATCGGCGAATTCCAGTTGGCGGCCGGTTCTGATTCCTCCGATTCCCATCGGCCGGATTCTGCTCCACCCGGTCCGGCGCCATTCGGCTCAGGTATGCCTGCTTCGCTCGATTCCGTCATGCCTGCCCCCGTTCGTACTGCAGCACATCGACTGAGCAACTCTAACCGGAGGCGTCATCGGCTCCCGCGGGTGCGACCGCCCCTGAAGCCTTGCCCTCCGAACGGTGTTCAACCACCGCAAGAAGAAGACACGGAAATCTCACGGAACCGAAGGGAAAGCGTTTGCCATGGGGGCCATGACGAACAGGCGGGCAACAGCCGGAACACGGCGCGTGGTGGTGACCGGACTCGGCGCGATCACCCCGCTGGGCGTGGGCACCGGCACACTGTGGGAAGGCCTGCTGGCCGGCCGCTCGGGCATCCGCCCGCTGAACGCACCCGAGTTCGCCGACCTTCCGGTGCGCATCGCGGGCACCGTGCCCGTCGATCCCGCCGAACTGCTGCCCAGGCCGCAGGCACGGCGCATGAACCGGGCCGCCCGGTTCGCGGTGCTCGCGGCACACGAGGCGTGGCAGGACGCCGGGTTCGCCGAGGGCGGCACTCGCGACAGCGGTCTGGATCCGGAGCGGGTCGGCGTGAGTATCGGCACCATCATCGGCGGTGCCCCCGTACTCGTCGACGGCGACCGCACGCTGCGCAAGCGGGGCATGCGGGCCGTTCCGCCACTCACCGCGCCCATGACGGTGCCCTCCCAGGCGGCCTCGCAGATCTCACTCGCTCTGCACGTCACCGGGGAGGCCCGGACCGTCGTCAGCGCCTGCGCCTCCGGCACCGAGGCCGTCGGGCAGGCCATCGACCGCATACGGTACGGCCGGCTGGACGTCGTGCTCGCCGGCGGAGCGGAGGCCGCCGTGACGCCCGAGGTCATGGCCGCGTTCACCGCGATGCGTGCGCTGTCCGCCCGCAACGACGAACCCGAGGCCGCGTCCCGCCCGTTCGCCAAGGACCGGGACGGCTTCGTGAACAGCGAGGGGGCCGGACTGCTGGTGCTGGAGTCGGAGGAGCACGCGCTGGCGCGCGGCGCCCGCATCTACTGCGAAGCCGCCGGGTGGGGCCTGTCGGCCGACGCGCACCACATGGCCGCGCCGGACCCGACCGGCCGCGGCATCGCGGCCGCGCTGCGGCGCGCCATCGCGGACGCCGGCGCCGACAGCCGCGACGTGCTGCACATCAACGCGCACGCCACCGCGACCGTCGAGGGCGACCGTGCGGAGGCGGCCGCCCTGAGCACCGTCTTCGGGGACGCGGACGGGACCGTCGCCCCACCGGTCACCGCGCTCAAGGGGCACCTGGGGCACCTCCAGGGAGCGGCCGGCGGCGTGGAGGCCGTGGCGACGGCCCTGACCCTGCACCACGGGATCATCCCGCCCACGGTCGCCTGTGACGACCTCGACGACGCGGTGCCGCTCGACCTGGTCAGGGGCTCCGCGCGCCCCCTGCCCGCCCGCGGTGACCTCGCCCTGAGCAACTCGTTCGGCTTCGGCGGCCACAACGCGGTCCTGGCGCTGCGCCGCCGATGACCCCGGCGACGCAGGCAGGTGGCCGTACTCATCCATGTCTCCGTATACGACCGGGCGTTGTACGACCGGTCGTTCCGTGAGCGGCGAGGGTTTCGGGAGGGTCCGGGGCGGCGTCCCAGGGGGTGGTGCGGTCGAGGATGCCCGCGGTCCGCAACGGCAGGGACACCGGGCCGCGCAGGACGACGTGCGGCCGGTAGCGGGACGGCTCCCCGTCCCGCTCCGGTCCGACAACCCGCTGGGCGAAGCGAGTGAGCGCCAGCTCCGCCTCCAGCCGGCCGAGCGGTGCGCCGAGGCAGTAGTGCGTGCCCAGCCCGAAGGACGGGTGGGGTGCCGCTTCGGTGGGCGTCGTTGAGGGACACCAGGTCGTGGCCGGACAGGACACCGGAACGTCGCAGTCCCCAAAGGATCGGACGGCAGTTGAGGAACGACAGGAGACCGACCCGGGGCGGCCGCCCGGCGGCACCGGCCCGACGGGTTTCGCCGAGTTCGGAGAGTTCGGTGAGTTCAGTGGACGGCATGGGCGGCTACTTGTATCCCCAGGACTGCACGAGCGCGGGCGCCAGGTCCCAGAAGGTGTCGTCACACAACAGGGCGTAGAACTCATCGAGTTCGTACGGGGTCACGTATCCGCCCCCGAGGAGCTGCTCGCGCGACATGTCGACGGTCAGCCGCCAGAAGTCGGCCAGCCGGGTCCCGCCCCGCAGGTTCTGGGTGACCGTGTGCGCGCCCACGTCGCGGTAGCCGTGGTCGAGGAGCGAACCCGGCTGGGTGCGGGACCACCAGCTGTCGGTGCCGAGCGTCCCGCAGATGAGTTTGCTCCAGCGCTGCATGACCTTGCGGTACGTGGGATGGGGTGAACTGTCTACGGGGAACCAGCAGAACGACTCGATCAGCACGAATCCACCCGGCCGCAGCCACCGGAGCATGCGGCGCATGACCTCGTCGCGCTGCGGGAGATGGCTGAGCAACAGCCGGGCGTGGATGACGTCGAAGGAGTCGTCCGGGAACGGGTCGGTGGTGACGTCGTGCACCAGCCGGCGCAGCCGCGGCTCCGGCACGCTCTCCAGCAGCCTCGGATCCAGGTCGGTGGCGACCACCTCGCCGTCTCCGGCCTGCCCGCACAGCCACTGCGCGACGGAACCGGAGCCCGCCCCGACCTCCAGGCAGCGTGCGTCGGGCGCCACGCCGAGCATCTCCAGCGTGCGCGTGCACAGAGGGTCGAACACCTCGGCGAGCAACCGCAGCCGAATTTCCTCCGCCCGGTCGAGCGCGAACAGGGCGTCGCCGTATTTCTCCATTGCGCGCCTTCCCGAAAACGCCGGCCTCCACGGAACTTTCAGTAGCCAAACATGTCGCCGACGGCCGCGTTAAGTGCCGTCGCCGGACTGACAGCTTGCTGCCACTTCGGCAGCGGAAGCAGAAGGAAGGCAGAAGGGAGCAGAAGAAACCGGAGTGGAAAGCACTGGTCTCCGCGACGGCCCGCACCCCGCTTCGGCTCGGCTTCCTGCGCCGCACGCCTGCCGGATAGAAGCGACCTGGGCCCGGAGGCGGTACGCCGTTTCGGCGGCGCCGTCGGCTGGGTCGTCGCCCGCGGCACCGGACCGGTCGTCCTGGACCTGACCGAGCTGCGCAGCTGGTCCGCCGAAGGCCAGCTGGCCATCACCAAGGCCGCCCGCCGCCTCGCCGATGCCGGCCGGAGCCTGGAGCTGGCCGCCATCCCCGCCGAAGGGTCCCTGGTCCCGGCCGGTGACTGCCCGGACATCCCGGTCGGACATCCCAATCGACTCACCGAATGCCTATCGGTCGACGTCCGAGGGACCGGCCGACGCGGGCGGTGACCGGGTGATCAAGGATGCGGTCGGCAACGTGCTCGCCGACGGCGACACCGTGACCGTGGTGAAGACGCTCAAGGTCAAGGGCAGCCCGACCGGCATCAAGGCGGGCACCAAGGTGCGCAACATCCGGCTCGTCGACGGCGTGGACGGCCACGACATCGACTGCAAGGTCGACGGGTTCGGCGCCATGCAGCTGAAGTCCAGCGTGGTCAAGAAGGTCTGAACCGGCTCACCGCGCCTGTGGCGACCGCCTCCTCGGCGCGGGTTCGGTTCTGCCGCTGCCGCGCGCGAGGATGGGTCGCATGTTCGTGACGAGTGCGTGGATGCGATGGCGAGTGGTCCGGCCGGTGGGGCCGTGCTGCGCCGGGGAGGGGACGGCACGGTGAGTACGCCGCTCTACCAGATGAAGGCCGAGTTCTTCAAAACGCTCGGCCACCCGGCCCGCATTCGCGTCCTGGAGCTGCTGAGCCGGCGCGAGCACGCGGTCGCGGAGATGCTGCCCGAGGTGGGGATCGAGCCCGCGCACCTGTCCCAGCAGCTGGCCGTGCTGCGGCGGGCCAACCTGGTGCGGACCCGCAAGGAGGGCTCGAACGTGTACTACTCGCTGACCAGCCCGGAAGTGGCGGAACTGCTGCGGGTGGCGCGCACGATCCTGTCGGGCGTACTGGCGGGCCAGGCGGAACTGCTCGCCGACCTGCAGGCGGCCCAGTCGGAGGGGAAGCAGCCGTCGTAGCGCCGAGACCATGTCCGTCCCCGCGATCCCGCCGCCGATGACGACGGCATGGGCGCCGCTCGCGGTGTCCGTGCCGTTCATGAGTCCGCTCCTTCACGCTCTGCGCCGGCGTCCGCGACGAGGTCTGTGACGGGGTCGTGGCGGATGTGCTCGGCGGGCATGCCCATGGCGGCCAGGACGTCTGCCACGGCACCGACCATGGCGGGCGGGCCCGCCAGGCACGCCACGTGCCGGGACCAGTCGCCGTGGCGGGCCACGGCCTCGGCCACCGTCGCGTCCTGACCGGTCCCCGGGCCCCGGGTGATCACGGGGATCACGCGCAGCCAAGGACACCGCCGCTCCGCGGGTGTGCTCCACCAGCGCCTCGCTGAGCCCGCCCCGGGCGGTGCACCGCACGTGGAACTCCAGCTCCGTGTCGGGCCGGGGCGCGCAGGCCAGGGAGTAGTGCCGCCAGGTCTGCGAGAGCAGCGGTGACTCCAGGGCGGCGTACTGCCCGGCCCGGTAGGGGTAGGGCTCGGACGTGCGGACGCGGAGGACGGCGAGGTCGGGGCGACGCCGCTCGTGCGCGCAGACCACGCCGTTCCAGTCTGGAGAGCCTGGACACACAGGCCGCCCGGTTCGAGGAGCGTCGAGCCGCGATCCTGGCCCGGCGCGAGGCCGTATCGGGCTGAGAACCGGACCGGACACGCACGCACGGAAAAGCGGCACAAAAGAACCCCCCTGACCGCGTTTCCGCAGGTCAGAGGGGTCATATGTTGTGGAGCCTAGGGGAGTCGAACCCCTGACATCCGCCATGCAAAGACGGCGCTCTACCAACTGAGCTAAGGCCCCGGGAAGGGAAGCGTCAGCCGGATCTTGCGTTCCGGCGGGCGCCGCAGACCAGAGTACCGGGTCACCCCCCGTATCCCGCAAAAAGATTGGGGGGTCCCCGCGGATGACCACTCTCCGTAAGATGCTCGTCGTGGTTCGCTACAGCGAACCACGGATTTTTTGGGGAAGCGATGGGGAGACGCAATGGACGCCGCACAGCAGGAAGCGACCGCGAGAGCGCGGGAGCTGCAGCGGAACTGGTACGGGGAGCCGTTGGGGGCGCTCTTCCGTAAGCTCATCGACGATCTCGGGCTCAACCAGGCCCGTCTCGCGGCGGTTCTGGGCCTGTCGGCCCCGATGCTGTCGCAGCTGATGAGCGGCCAGCGCGCCAAGATCGGCAATCCCGCGGTGGTCCAGCGGGTGCAGCTGCTGCAGGAGCTGGCGGCACAGGCCGCGGACGGCAGCGTCAGCGCGGCCGAGGCGACCGACCGGATGGACGAGATCAAGAAGTCCCAGGGGGGATCCGTGCTCAGCAACACCACGCACACCACGAGCGGTTCGGGGGCGCCGACGGTCAAGCGCGTGGTGCGCGAGATCCAGTCGCTGCTGCGCTCGGTGGCCGCCGCCGGCGACATCATCGAGGCCGCCGACACCCTCGCCCCGAGCCACCCCGAACTGGCAGAGTTCCTCCGGGTCTACGGCGCCGGCCGCACCTCGGACGCGGTCGCGCACTACCAGTCCCACCAGAACTGACCCCGGGCCCGGTTCCTCGGAGGGGGTCCGGGGCCGGTCCCAAGGGTCGTAAGAGGGGGGATGCAGGGGGCACAGGGGGTAGAGGGGGTAAGGGGGTAGACGGGGAACGCGAGGCTAGGGGGAGGAGCGGCGGACTGTCATGGGTGAGGTCTTCGCCGGCCGGTACGAGCTGGCCGACCCGATCGGGCGTGGCGGCGCGGGCGCGGTGTGGCGTGCCTGGGACCACCGGCGCCGGCGCTATGTGGCCGCCAAGGTGCTCCAGCAGCGTGACGCCCACTCGCTGCTGCGCTTCGTACGGGAACAGGCGCTGCGCATCGACCACCCCCATGTCCTCGCCCCGGCCAGCTGGGCCGCCGACGACGACAAGGTCCTGTTCACCATGGACCTGGTCGGGGGCGGCTCGCTGGTCCACCTCGTCGGCGACTACGGACCACTGCCGCCGGCCTACGTGTGCCTCCTGCTCGACCAGCTCCTGTCGGGGCTCGCCGCGGTGCACGCGGAAGGGGTCGTCCACCGGGACATCAAGCCCGCCAACCTGCTGCTCGAAGCCACCGGCACCGGCCGGCCGCGGCTCAGGCTGTCTGACTTCGGCATCGCCATGCGGTTCGGTGAACCACGGCTGACGGAGACCAACCTCGTGGTGGGGACGCCCGGTTACCTGGCGCCCGAGCAGATGCTGGGCGCCGACCCGGACTTCCCCGCCGACCTGTTCGCGGTGGGCCTGGTCGCCCTGTATCTGCTCGAAGGTGCCAAGCCCGACGCCAAGGCGCTGGTGCAGTACTTCATGGAGCACGGAACTCCCGGCCCGCCCAAGGGAGTTCCCGAGCCGCTGTGGCAGGTCGTCGCCACCCTGCTCCAGCCCGATCCGACGGCCCGTTTCCGCACCGCCACGGGAGCACGCAAGGCGCTCGCCTCCGCCGCCGAACTCCTGCCGGAGCCCGGCCCCGACGACGAGTTGATCGAGATATTCGACCAACTCGGGCCGCTGCCCTCCGGGTTCGGCCCCGACGGCCCGCTCAAGCGCGCGTCCGGAGTCCGGGTACGGGAAGCATATTCGGCCACGGACACCGACAGCACCGAGAGACCGGCAGCCGACCCCCGCCTGAGCGACAGCGACTCGCAGCACTCCGCGCTTCCCCCGATGTCGGACACCGGCAGCTTCCACCTCCCGCCCCCGCAGCCGACCCCGAGCCCCCAGCCGTACGCCCAGCAGGCACACCGAGGCGCCCAGCCCGGCCTGCCACCTGCCCCGGCAGCCCCTGTGCCCCCGGTCCCGCAGGCGCAGCCGCGCGTCGACACCTCCACCGCTGCGTACACCGCGCAGGACCCGCGGATTCCGCCTCGCGCGCAGCCGACAGGAACACCCCGCGCGCACGGCCGCCGGGCCCGCCGCGCCGCCCGCCGCCCCGGCCCCCCGGCCAAGGCGGCGATCCCGATCCTGCTTCTGGCGCTGGCCTGCTACGCCGTGGGCTTCTGGGCACTGACCCGCGTCTGAGCCCGCCGGGCCACGACGGTCCACACGCCCAGCCCCAGCAGCAGCGCGGTCCCGGTACCGATCCCGCCGACGGCGAGCGCCCGCATCGCGGTGTCACCGCCGCCCGTGCTCCCGGTCGCCGCCGCCGCCCGGTCCTGCGCCGTGAGCGTGAAGACGTCGTCCGGCACGGGTCGCCCGGCGTACCGGGGCCCGCTCTGCGCCTGCCCGTCGAGCCGTACCCGCAGCGTCACGTCGAACGGGCCCTGCCCGAAGGTGTCGGCCATCTGCTTGCTGAGGTGCACGACCAGGTAGTAGTCACCGGCGAAGCGCATCGCGTTCTCCCCGGTGAGCACGGCGTACCGGTTGGCGTACTCGACCGGCGGCAGCGGTGCGAGGGCGACGAGCTTGCGGGTGCCGGTGTAGCCGAGGGAGGCGTCGTCGACGAGCCCGCGGACCGGGTTGTGGAGCGACAGGTTCAGGGCGCCGCCGACATAGCCGTGGCCGCTCGTGGAGCCGTCCAGTTCGGCGACGGCGTGCACCCGGCGTCCCCAGTCGACCGGCACCTTGTAGAAGAGGGTCCGCCCCGGGGTGAGGCGGGTCCGCCAGCCCCCTTCGCCCAGCAGGCGGGCGGTGGTGAAGCCGGTGCCGCCGGTCCGGTCACGGGGATCACCGGCGAGGGGCTCGGGGGAGGCGGAGTCCCAGGCCCGGGGCGCGGTGGTGGGCCCGGCCTTCGCCAGGCGGGGTTCCGTGACCGGCTTGATCTCCAGCTCCCACGGCTGCGCCTGGTCCGCCGTACCGGAGTCGACGCGTTCCACGAGCACGTAGTACGTCCCCGCGCCAGGGCACAGCGTCCGGCCGGGCTCGCGCTCGGCCAGGGCCGTGACCGGACGGGGGCTCTGTACGGCGCCGAAGCGGGCGGAGGCGTTGGCGCAGGAGCCGCCCGAGGCGTCCTGGACCGAGACACGGATGCCGTCGGTGGCCGTGACCGTGGCGTCGGCGGGGGGTACGGCGGTGACGGGGACGTACGCGGTGGTGGTCGCGGTGGCGAGGTCGAGGCGGTAGAAGCGCCTGCCGTTCCTGGGCAGGGAGCTGCGGTAGGTCCGGCCGGGCTCCAGCCGTGGGGCGCCGGCGGGGCTCGCCGCGCCGGTGACCATCTGGGCATCCGGAGCGAAGGCGTACGTCCCCGGCTCGCCGGCTGCCGCGATCCCGCCCGGCAGCGCGGCCACGGCGCACAGGACAGCGGTCACGACCGCCCGGCCGCCCCACCACCACGTCGTACGCCCTCGCCCCCGCACGTGCCACCCCTCTGTCGCCGCGTACCCGACCGTGGCCCATCCTTCCCCGGGCGCCCCTGCGCCATCCGTGGAATCCGTACGGCCGTCCGAAACACCCGCCCCGTCCATCCCCGTGTCCGAGCGCCCCGCAGGAACGCGTACACCACCCGTCGAGGACCCGCAACACGAGCCGTGCCGGGGGACCCGCCCGGACAACACAAAACCCCGACCGCGCAGGCGGCCGGGGTCTGATCAGATTCTGGATCGGTACTCACGAACCCGTGGGCACGGAGTCAGTCGCCTCCGTCCACAGATCCTGCTCGGCGCGATCCGCCTGGATCTGGCGGTACACGAGGAGCCCGCCGATGGCGGCCAGTGCGACCAGGAGCAGCTTCTTCACCGCGCGACCTCGTCTTTCCTTGACGTAGGGGACCTCTGGCGCCCGACTATACACACCGACCGATATCGATCGGTGACCTGCGTCGACCCCCAACTCCCGCCCCCGGAAGCGCAATAGACCAGGTCGGCGCCGCTCCGATCGGAGGGTGATCACACCCCCACGGACCGTGACTTTTGCTCCCCCTTCGCACTCGCTCACCTGGTTTTGGCGGTTTTCCGACCCTCTTGCGTCCATCCGAGTGGTGTTCATCAGAACATCGACGCGCCACGGGCGGAGGTCCACCACTTCGCGAACCTCATACACATCATGAGGAAAGTACGCAAATCGCCCAACCTGAAAGTGAGGGGCCATGACCCAGAACAAGGTCATGAAGCTGTGGACCGCCATCGTCACCGCCTTCCTCGCGCTGTGCACGGCGCTCGGACTCGCCACCACCACCGCCACCACCGCGACGGCCGCGCCCCGGACCGAGAGCCCGCAGGCCACCACCGCGGGGCGGACGGTCCCGACGATCCCGGCGATGCACCACTGGTTCTGGTCCCATGGCAAGTCCCTGCCCCCCACGATGAAGCAGCGGATCGGGGCCGAGGCCCACGGAAAGGCCCCCGGCTGCCGGCACCGCCCCCTCGACGAGACGGAAGCGCAGACGGACCCGGCGACCCAGTCCACGCAACCCCTCACGTCCTGAGCCGCACGGCAGCACGCAGGACCGCAGACGTTTCGACATGACGGCGACTTGCGTACCCACCAGTCGACACGGACAGACCCCCGGCCGGGGCCCGGCCGGGGGTCTTGCGCGTTTCACGGGACCACGACCGCCAAGTCGTCAGGTCCTCTTCAGCAGTCGTAGCCTGGACGCGTGCCCAGGGCCTACGAGGAGATCGCGGACGACGGGCCGCACGGGCGCGACACGTTCGTACGGCGTCCTCGCACCCGGATGCTGCGCGACGGCAGCCGCCACCAGTGGGAGAAGGACCGGGCCCGGCAGCCCCGGACCACCCGGGCCGCGACCGGCGCCACGGAGCACGACACCGGTCTGGTGCCGGCCGATCTCGTCTTCCTCGCGCGCTACCGCACGATCGAGGCACCCGGCCCGCTGGCCGAGGTCTTCGGCGTGCCGGAGGGCACGGCGCTCCTCGAACGCAGCTACCGCACCCGGGTCGCGGCGGAGACGGCCCCCTTCAGCCTCGTCACCTCTTATCTCCTGCATGCCGTGGCGGCGGCCAACCCCGACCTCCTGGACGTGTCCAAGGAGCCCTGGCCCGGCGGCACCCACCACCAACTCGCCACCGTGGGCGTGGAGATCGACCGCATCGAGGAACGTTTCACCGCGCGTCCGCCGACCCCGGAGGAGACCCGGGAGCTGGAGCTGCCGGCCGGCACGGCGGTGATCCTGGTCCGGAAGACCTCGTACGACACCCGCGGCCGCGTCGTGGACGTCTCCGACGTCGTGCTGCCCGGCGACCGTACGGAACTGCTCTTCACTACTCGTCTGGAAAGGTGGTGAATGCCGCCGTGCCCCGGCGCATCACCGTAGTCACCGCTGTCCACGCCCCGTCCGCCCGCTTCCTGCCGGAGGCCTACAAGTCCCTGTGCGAGCAGTGGCTTCCGGACGGCTGGGAGTGGGACTGGGTGATCCAGGAGGACGGCACGACGGACGCGGTCCGCCCCTACGTCCCGGACGACGAGCGGGTGAGCTTCCGTCAGGGCCGGCCGGGCGGGCCCGGTGTCGCCCGCACGATCGCGCTGGCGCACGCCGACGGGGAGTACGTGAAGGTCCTGGACGCCGACGACCAGCTCCCGCCCGGCGCCCTCGCCCGCGACCTGGCCGTGCTGGACGCGGACCGCACGATCGGCTGGACCACCTCCCGGGTCCTGGACCTGCTGCCCGACGGCACCACGGCCGGCTTCCCCGGCGACCCGGACGACGGCCCGGTCGAGCGCGGGGCCGTCCTGCGCTTCTGGAAGGAGAACGGGTTCCGGGCCCAGGTGCATCCGGCGACGCTCTTCGTCCGCCGGGACCTGCTGACGGCCCTGGGCGGCTGGATGGCCCTGCCCGCCTCCGAGGACACGGGCCTGCTGCTGGCACTCAACGCGGTCAGCCGCGGCTGGTTCTCGGCCGAGGTGGGGCTGCTGTACCGGAAGTGGGAGGGGCAGGCGACCGGGCAGGCCTCGCATGTCGACCCGGCCGAGCGGGCGGCGCGCATGGCCGTGGCGGAGGCCAGGGCGCGGGCGCTGGCGGACTTCGGGTGGACCTACCCCGCCGGTGGCTGACCGGGGCCCGCTCCGTCTCGTCCGGTGAGCACGTTGGCCTGCGAGGGGCATTTCTCGGCCGCCTCGCGCACCTGTGGATCGTCCCCGGACTCTTCCCGGCCGGGCCGGACCACGCCGTACTCGTCCTCGAACGCGAACACGGACGGGGCCCGGTGCGAGCACTCGGCGGAGCCGTAGCACACGGAGCGCTCGACGCAGACCTTCATACGTCCTCCAGCCTCGAGTGACTTCCAGGACGTCACTGCCCTGTGGGCCGCCCGGTGAACCGGTGGAGCCCAGTGCCCCGACAGGCAACGTTCGCCCCGTCGCGACGCCCGGCACGCTCCCCCAAGCTCTTCGAGCAGGGGGTACCCCCAGAGCACGCACCGCGGTGACACAGCCGCTCCGCGGCGGGCGCTCCTTGACGGGCAAACGTTGCCTGCCGGGGCACTAGCCACGCTGCGGCGCGCCCGCGGCGGCGAGCCAGTGGGCGACCCGGCGGACCGTCGGTTCGTCGAGCCGGTCGACCAGCGCCCGCACCGCCTCGGCGTCCTCGGGGGAGAGGTCGTACAGGCCCGCCTTGCTCAGGCCTGCCATGAGCACCTGGTGGCGGCGGTCCGACATGCGCTCGGCCAGCTTGGCCGGCTCCTCGGGGCCTGCCGGGGTCGCCTCGGGCGCGGACGGCCTGGCGGCCGGGGTGTCGAACCGGTGCCAGGCGCCGTCCTGCGGGCCCCACACCGCGACCGTCACGTCGTCTCCGCGCGCGCGTACGGTCTGGGCCATGTCTCCCACGGCGTACAGCACGGGGGTTCGGTCGGGGGACTCCGCGCCCAGCCGCCAGGAGGCCTGGGAGGGCTGGTAGAACATCGCGACCCAGCGCGGGATACCGGGAGGTTGCGGGCAGTCAGGACGATTCACCATGACACTCACCCCTTCGGGAACGGCAGGCGGGCCGACCTTAACTGACGGGCCGTCAGGTTTCCAGGGCGATCCGCGGCACGCTTCTGGCCTCTTCACGGCCGGCATGGCACCCTGCCCGCGCCCCGTCCCCGACAGCACACGGAGCCGTCTCGGCAGAGGGAGACCGAAGATGAGCGGACTCGAAGAGGCAGTGCCCGCAACCGCGGCGTCGGCGGCGCTGAGAAAGATCCACGCCGACCGCGCCCGCAGCGCGTACGACCGTGCCGTCGCCACCTGCCGCCACGCCGGCGTCACCCAGGAGGCCACCCAGCTCGTGCCGACGAGCCCCGTCGGCAGGGCCGCGGCCGCGCTGCGGCTGTCGGCCGGATCGCTCGACGCGCTGGCGGCGAGTGCGCCCGATCCCGCGGCGGACGCCCGCTGCGCCCGGAACGCCGCCGCGGCGGCCGCCCTGGCGGCCCAGGTGGCCGCCTCGCGCGACACCGCCGGCGCCGCCTCGGCCCTGCGCGCCGCCCTGACCGCCTCCCAGGCGGCGGCAACCGCCGCGGGCGGCCCGGCACCCGGCCGGAACGCGGCACTGAACGCCACGGCCGACGAGGCCGAACACCATGCCGTCGCCGCCGCCCGCACGGCGGGGTGGATCGTCTAGGAGGCGATCAGGCAATCGTCCGGGAGGTAGCGGTACCCGGCCCGTCCGGCACCGGCCCCTCCCCACGTGGAGGCCGGTGCCGAACGGAGCGGGTGTCGTCGATCCGTGCCGCGTCGGCGCGTCGGCGCGGACCGAAGTGCGTGTCCGTGACGCCACTGGATGTCATCGATATCGCCGGCGCTCTCGGGAAAGTTGACCGAGAACGTTCGGCGCCCCGGGTGTCTTTCCGAGCGCCGAGCCGGTGGCCTGTCCGGACCGTGTGTGATGCGGCGGACACCGCGTCGTGATCCTGCCATTTGTCGTCCACGACGAGGAGGTTCCGGTCTCCGGACCCCGACGTAACCGCAGGTCAGCCGTATAGGGTGAGTTTTCCGGTCCGGACGTCCAGACACGGGGGGAGTAAGGGGTGGGACCTTGGGTTCCGACTCAGGGGCACGCGTGGCCTTCGCCGAGCGTCTCGCGCTGCTCTACAAGGAGGCGGGCAACCCTCCCCTCAAGAGCGTGTCCGATTCGGTCGTACGACTGCAGCGCGTGGACGAGCGCGGACGCCCCGTGCGGGTGTCCGCCCAGCGCATCAGCGACTGGAGGCGGGCCAAGAACGTACCGGCCCAGTTCGCCGCCCTCGCGGCCGTCCTGCAGATCCTGATCCCGGAGGCCCGGCGCGCCCGGCCCGTTCCCGTCTCCAGCGGCCTGTACGACCTCGCGCAGTGGCAGCGCCTCTGGGAGCGCGCGCTGGCCGACCCGGCCGGCGAGCGCCCCGCGGTGCCCCCGGAGGAGAACCGGCAGGCACCGGCCGAGGCCCCGCCCGTCGCCGGCGGTGTGTGCCCCTACCGGGGACTGGCCCCCTACCGCCAGGAGGACGCCCGCTGGTTCTTCGGGCGGGAGCGGAGCACAAAAGCCCTCGTGGCCCAGCTGCGCGCCGCGGAGCGGTCGGGCGGCCTGATCATGCTCGTCGGCGCCTCGGGGGCCGGGAAGTCGTCTCTGCTGAACGCCGGCCTGGTGCCCGCGGTGGAGAGCGGCGCGCTCGGGGACGGCGGCGGCCGGCCGAGCGCCGTGCTCCAGTTCGTGCCGGGCGCCGATCCGCTCGGCGAGCTGACCCGCCGCATCCCGGAACTCGCCCCCCTCGCCGCGAAGGCGCGGCAGGCCGAGGAGGACGCCGCCAAGAACCCGGCGGCACCGGGATCCGACGCCCCGCACTTCGCCGAGGCGGTACGCGAGGCGGTCACGGCGTGGGCGCACCGGGAGACAGCGTCGGTCACCTCGGATGCCTCGAACGCGTCGGTCGCCTCGGACGAGTCCACGTCCGGCGACGCCTCCCCGACGCCCCCTGGGGACGCGCCCCCCGCCACCCGCCCGGTCATCATCGTCGACCAGTTCGAAGAGACCTTCACCCTCTGCCCCGACGAACCCGACCGCCGCACCTTCCTCCAGTTCCTGCACGCGGCCTGCACCCCGCCCGCGGACTCGCCCGGCCCCGCGCCCGTCGTCGTGGTCCTCGGTATCCGCGCCGACTTCTACGAGCAGTGCCTGGTCTATCCGGAGCTGGCCGACGCGCTACAGCACCGGCACATGGTGCTCGGGCCGCTGACCACGGCCGAGCTGCGTGAGGCGGTGACCGGACCCGCCAAGGCCGTGGGACTGGAGCTGGAGCCGGGGCTGGCCGAGCTGATCGTGCGGGAGGTGAGCGCCGACGGCCCGCGCGGCGCACACGACGCCGGAGTGCTCCCGCTCCTCTCCCACGCCCTGCTCGCCACCTGGCAGCGCCGCAAGTCGGGGCGGCTGACCCTGGCCGGCTACCGCGCGGCCGGCGGCATCCAGGGCGCGGTCGCGGCGACCGCCGAGCGCGCCTGGTCCGGCCTCGACCCCGCCGCCCGCACGGCCGCCCGGCTGCTCCTGCTGCGGCTCGTCCGGCTGGGCGAGGACACCCAGGCCACGCGCAGGCGCGGCACACGGCGCCAGCTGGCACAGGAGGCGGCGGACCCCGGCAAGACCGAGGAGTCGCTCGAAGCCCTGGTCCGCGCCCGGCTGGTGACGCTCGACGCGGAGACCGTGGAGATCACCCACGAGGCGCTGCTGCACGCCTGGCCACGGCTGCGCCACTGGATCGACGAGGACCGCAGCGACCATCTGGTGCGCCAGCGGCTGGAGGAGGACGGCCACACCTGGGAGGACTCGGGCCGGGACAGCTCGCTGCTCTACCGCGGCTCACGCCTGGAGCAGGCCCGCGGCTGGGCGAAGTCCGCCGGGGACACCTATCTGACCCGCAGCGCGGTGCAGTTCCTGGCCGCCTCGGTCCGGCTGCGCAGGCGGACGGTCCTGATCAGCCGCGGGGCCGTGGCGGCGCTGGTCGTCCTCGCCGTGCTGGCCGCCGGTTCGGCGGTGGTGGCGTGGCAGCAGCGGGACGACGCCGTGTTCGAACAGGTGCTCGCAGAGGCGGACCGGGTCCAGCACACGGACCCCTCGCTGGCCGCCCAGCTCGACCTGGTGGCCCACCGCCTGCGGCCGGGCGACGAGGGGACGTACAGCCGCCTGATCTCGATCGTGAACGCGCCCCTGGCCACCCCCCTGCTCGGCCACACCGGCGCCGTCTACCTCACCTCCTTCAGCCCCGACGGCAAGACACTGGCCACGGCGAGCTACGACCGGACCGTCCGCCTGTGGAACGTCGCCGACCGCAGCCGCCCCAAGCCGCTCGGCAAGCCCCTCACCGGACACACCAGCTGGGTGAGCAGCGCGGTCTTCAGCCCGGACGGACACACCCTGGCCAGCGCCGGCGACGACGGCACCATCCGGCTGTGGGACGTGCGCGACCCCGCCCACCCGGTACCGCTGGGCCGGCCCCTGACCGGCCACACGGGCACGATCTACCTGGTCGCCTTCAGCCCCGACGGACACACGCTGGCCTCCGCGAGCGAGGACCGCACCGTCCGCCTGTGGAACGTGGCCGACCCGAGCCGGCCCAGGCAACTGCGCACGCTGGGCGGCCACACGGCTGCGGTGCGCTGCGTGGCGTTCAGCCCCGACGGGCGCACCCTCGCGGCGGGCGGCGACGACGACACGATCCGGCTGTGGAACACCGCCGATCCGGGGCACCCCAAGGCCCTGCCCAAGGTGCTGAGCGGCCACACGGACATCGTCCACTCGGTGGCCTTCAGCCCCGACGGGCGCACCCTCGCCAGTGGCAGCGCGGACGACACCATCCGGCTGTGGAACGTGTCCGACCCCGCGCACGCGGCACCGATCGGCTCACCGCTCACCGGGCACACCGGCCCCATCTGGTCGGTGGCCTTCAGCCCCGACGGCGGCCGGCTCGCCGCGGCCAGCGCGGACAGCACGGCGAGCCTGTGGAACGTCGGCGATCCGGCCTCCCCCTCGCAGGTCGGCGCGTCGCTCGTGGGCAGCAGCGGCGAGATGTTCGCGCTGGGGTTCAGCCCCGACGGGCGCACCCTGGCCACCGGCAGCGGTGACAGCAAGGTCCGCCTGTGGTCGGTACCGACACGGGACATGACCGGCCGCAGCGGGGCGTTCCGCCCGGACGGCAAGGTGCTGGCCACGGCCGCGCGCGACGGCAGGGTCCGGCTGTGGAACGTGGCGGCGCCCGACCGGCCGGTGGCGCTGGGCAAGCCGTTCATGGGCGCGGACGGCGGCCACCGTTCGATGATGTTCTCCCCCGACGGCCGCACCCTCGCCGTACTGAACGGGACGGGGACGCTGTACCTGTGGAACGTCACCGACCCGGCCCGTCCGGTCCCCGCCGGGCAGCCCATCGCCCTGCGCACCCGCTTCGCGGGCTTCCACACGGTGGCATACAGCCCGGACGGCCACACCCTGGCCACCGCCTACCAGGACCGCACCATCCAGCTGTGGAACGTCACCGACCCCTCCCGTACCGTCCCGCTCGGCAAGCCGCTCACCGGCCACCGCGGTTACGTCAACGCCCTCGCCTTCAGCCAGGACGGGCACACCCTCGCCAGCGGCAGCGCGGACCTCACCATCCGGCTGTGGAACGTGACCGACCCCGGCCATGTCACCCAGATCGGGCATCCGCTCACCGGGCACTCCGGCCCCGTCAACGCTCTCGCCTACAGCCCCGACGGTCGCACCCTCGTCAGCGGCAGCGACGACGACACCGTACGGCTGTGGAACGTCACCGACCCCCGGGCGGCGACCGCGCTCGGCTCCCCCCTCACCGGCCACACCGAGGCGGTCACCTCGCTGACGTTCAGCGCGGACGGCCGGACCCTGGCGAGCGGCGGCGACGACAACACGGTCCGGCTGTGGAACGTCACCCGTCCTTCGTCGGCCACACCCATCGGCCAGTCGATGAGCCCCTACGCCAAGACGGGCAACTGGCTGTCCTTCAGCCCCGACAGCCATGTCCTCGGGGTGTCCAGCGGCGCCGACACGATCCGCCTGTGGCGCCTGGACGCCGACGCGGCCATCGCACACATCTGCACGGTGACCAGGGACGTTCTGACCCCGCAGAGGTGGCACGAGTACCTCCCGCGTCTCTCGTACGACCCTCCGTGCGCCGACTGACCGATCAAGATCAGCCAACTACCCCAACCAACAGGCCCGTTATCTCCCGCAAGGGACTCAACCTTGTTACCCTTGGCCATAGCCCGATCGCTGGTGCATCCCCCGTCGCCAGCGGTCGGGCCTTTTTTCGTACCGTGAAGCGAAAGCCGTGCGTTCCGCGAGGGGGTTCCGGACATGCAGAAGACCCCCGGCCCAAGTGGACCGGGGGTCTTCTTTCTGTGGGGCTAACAGGATTTGAACCTGTGGCCTCATCCTTATCAGGGATGCGCTCTAACCAACTGAGCTATAGCCCCGCCGCGCTCTGCGGTATGTGTCCCGCGCGCTGACTCCTGAAGATTAGCGCACGAGGGCGGCAGTCCCAAAATCGGTTGTCGGGGGACTGTCAGGAGAGCCCGGCAGGTGGGGTCACTCGTCCTCGGCCAGCGTCAGTTCGATGCCGCCCACGAAGCCCGCGGAGAGGTTGTAGATGAACGCGCCGAGGGTGGCCAGCGCCGTCGCGAGGACCACGTCGATCACCGCGATGATCGACGTGAACGTCAGGACGTGCGGGAGCGAGAGGAAGGCCTGCAGGTCGAAGCCGTTCGCCTCGTTGGAACCGGTGGCCTCCGAGATCGTGCCGCCGACCGTGGAGAACACGCCCATCGCGTCCATGACCATCCACAGCACCGCCGAGGCGACGATCGTGCAGATGCCCAGCGCGATGGAGAGCAGGAAGCTGACCTTCATCACCGACCACGGGTCGGCCTTGGCGACCCGCAGCCGGGCCTTGCGGGTGCGCGGCGCCGTCTTCGCACCGGTGCGCGGCCGGCGTACGGCCCCGGCGGGAGCCTGCGCCGGATAGGCCTGCGGCGGGTGGTAGGGCTCAGCGGACTCGGGGCGCCGCTCACCGGGCAGCGGGGACGCCTGCTGCCGCTCGGCGGGGCCGGGCTCGGTCTGCGGGCCGCGGGTGTCCGTCACAGTTCCCCCCTGGGATCCATGAGTGTCGGGCGAGGGCGAGTCGGCCGTGCCTGCCTCGATCTTGCGCAGTTGGGTCGTGTGCGGGTCCCCCGCACGCGCGGCGGAGCCACGGCCGCCGCCCGTTTCCGTACCCACAGAGGTACCGGCCGATCCCGCGCCCGTGGCTCCGCTCACGATGACTCACTCCTCGTGCCTACTCGGCCGAGGGCGCCTCACCCTCGTCCGTGCCGGTGGTCGCGACACCCTCGGCGGTCTCGTCGACGGCATCCTCGCCGTCGACCTCCTCCGCCTCGCGCCCCGCCTCGGCGTTACGTGCGATACCGACCACGGCATCGCGCTTGCCCAGGTTGATCAGTTGGACGCCCATGGTGTCACGACCCGTCTCCCTGACCCCGCTGACTCGCGTACGAATCACACCGCCGGACAGGGTGATCGCGAGGATCTCGTCGTTCTCCTCGACAACCAGCGCGCCGACGAGAGAACCGCGGTCCTCCACGATCTTGGCGGCCTTGATGCCGAGGCCACCGCGACCCTGGACGCGGTACTCGTCGACAGCGGTCCGCTTCGCGTACCCGCCGTCCGTGGCAGTGAACACGAACGTACCGGGTCGAACAACATTCATCGACAGAAGTTCATCGCCCTCACGGAAACTCATCCCCTTGACGCCGGAGGTGGCGCGGCCCATCGGGCGCAGGGTGTCGTCCGAGGCGGTGAACCTGATCGACTGTGCCTTCTTGCTGATCAGAAGCAGATCGTCGTCGGCCGAGACCAGCTCGGCACCGATCAGCTCGTCGTCCGAGCCGTCCTCGCGCTCGCGCAGGTTGATCGCGATCACACCGCCGGAGCGGGGTGAATCGTAATCCTTCAGAGGCGTCTTCTTGACCAGGCCCGACTTGGTGGCCAGGACCAGGTACGGCACCGCCTCGTAGTCACGGATCGCGAGGATCTCGGCGATCGCCTCGTCCGGCTGGAAGGCGAGCAGGTTCGCCACGTGCTGACCGCGCGCGTCCCGGCCGGCCTCGGGCAGCTCGTACGCCTTCGCCCGGTACACCCGGCCCTTGTTCGTGAAGAACAGCAGCCAGTGGTGCGTGGTGGAGACGAAGAAGTGGTCGACGATGTCGTCTTCCTTCAGCTTCGTGCCCCGCACACCCTTGCCGCCGCGCTTCTGCGCCCGGTAGTCGTCCGTCTTCGTGCGCTTGACGTAGCCACCGCGCGTGACGGTGACGACGATGTCCTCCTCGGCGATCAGGTCCTCGATGGACATGTCGCCCTCGTACGGGATCAGCTTGGTCGCGCGGTCGTCGCCGTACTTCTCGACGATCGCGGCCAGCTCCTCGCTGACGATCCCGCGCTGACGGACCGGGGAGGCGAGGATCTCGTTGTACTCGTTGATCTTCGCCTGGAGTTCGTCGTGCTCCTGGACGATCTTCTGGCGCTCCAGGGCGGCCAGCCGGCGCAGCTGCATCTCGAGGATGGCGTTGGCCTGGATCTCGTCGATCTCCAGGAGGCCCATCAGGCCGGTGCGCGCGACGTCGACGGTCTCACTGCGCCGGATCAGCGCGATGACCTCGTCGATGGCGTCCAGGGCCTTCAGCAGACCGCGCAGGATGTGGGCGCGCTCCTCGGCCTTGCGCAGCCTGAAGCGCGTCCGGCGGACGATGACCTCGATCTGGTGCGTCACCCAGTGGCGGATGAACGCGTCCAGGGAGAGAGTGCGCGGCACGCCGTCGACCAGCGCCAGCATGTTCGCGCCGAAGTTCGTCTGCAGGTCGGTGTGCTTGTACAGGTTGTTCAGGACGACCTTGGCGACCGCGTCCCGCTTGAGGACGATCACCAGGCGCTGGCCCGTACGGGACGAGGTCTCGTCGCGGACGTCGGCGATGCCGCCGATCTTGCCGTCCTTCACCAGGTCGGCGATCTTCTGCGCCAGGTTGTCCGGGTTGACCTGGTACGGCAGCTCGGTGACGACCAGGCACTGGCGGCCCTGGATCTCCTCGACCTCGACCACCGCGCGCATCGTGATGGAGCCGCGGCCGGTGCGGTACGCCTCCTCGATGCCCTTGCGGCCCACGACCAGTGCGCCGGTCGGGAAGTCCGGGCCCTTGATGCGCTCCATGAGCGCGTCCAGCAGCTCCTCGTGCGAGGCCTCGGGGTTCTCCAGGTACCACTGGGCGCCGGCCGCGACCTCGCGCAGGTTGTGCGGCGGGATGTTGGTCGCCATACCGACCGCGATACCGGCCGAGCCGTTGATCAGCAGGTTCGGGAAGCGGGCCGGCAGGACGGTCGGCTCCTGGGAGCGGCCGTCGTAGTTGTCCGTGAAGTCGACGGTCTCCTCGTCGATGTCCCGGACCATCTCCATCGACAGCGGCGCGAGCTTGCACTCGGTGTACCGCATCGCCGCCGCCGGGTCGTTGCCCGGGGAGCCGAAGTTGCCGTTGGAGTCCACCAGCGGCATCCGCATCGACCACGGCTGGGCGAGGCGCACCAGCGCGTCGTAGATCGAGGAGTCGCCGTGCGGGTGGTAGTTGCCCATGACGTCGCCGACGACGCGGGCACACTTGTAGAAGCCGCGCTCGGGGCGGTAGCCGCCGTCGTACATCGCGTACAGCACACGGCGGTGGACGGGCTTGAGACCGTCACGGACGTCGGGCAGCGCACGGGACACGATGACGGACATCGCGTAGTCCAGGTACGAGCGCTGCATCTCCGTCTCGAGCCCGACGGGCTCGACACGCATCGCGAGTTCGCCGCCCTCTTCAGGGGTGACAGGGGTGTTCTCGTCGGCCATTGCTGGTGAAGATCCTTCCTGGTGCGGTCAGCTGAGACCGACTCAGATGTCGAGGAACCGGACGTCCTTGGCGTTGCGCTGGATGAACGCGCGTCGGGCCTCGACGTCCTCGCCCATCAGGACCGAGAACAGGTCGTCGGCCTGGGCGGCGTCGTCGAGCGTGACCTGTCCGAGGACCCGGTGCTCCTGGTCCATGGTGGTCACCCGCAGCTCCTCGGCGTTCATCTCGCCGAGGCCCTTGAAGCGCTGGATCGAGTCCTCGCGGACGCGCTTGCCGCGCTGCCGGCCCATCTCGATCAGCGCGTCGCGCTCGCGGTCGGAGTACGCGTACTCGATGTCGTCCCGGCCCCACTTGAGCTTGTAGAGCGGCGGACGGGAGAGATACACGTGCCCGGCCTCGACCAGCGGCCGCATGAAGCGGAACAGGAAGGTCAGCAGCAGGGTGCTGATGTGCTGGCCGTCGACGTCGGCGTCCGCCATCAGGATGATCTTGTGATAGCGGAGCTTCTCGATGTCGAAGTCCTCGTGCACACCCGTGCCGAACGCGGAGATCAGCGCCTGGATCTCCTGGTTCTGCAGGATCTTGTCGATCCTGGCCTTCTCCACGTTCAGGATCTTGCCGCGGATCGGGAGGATCGCCTGGTACTGCGGGTTGCGGCCGGACTTGGCCGAGCCGCCGGCGGAGTCACCCTCGACGATGAAGATCTCGCACTTGGTGGGATCGTTCGACTGGCAGTCGGAGAGCTTGCCCGGCAGGGACGCCGACTCCAGCAGGCCCTTGCGCCGGGTCAGGTCACGGGCCTTGCGGGCCGCCACGCGCGCGGTGGCCGCCTGGATGCCCTTGCGGATGATGTCCGCGGCCTCGACCGGGTTGCGGTCCAGCCAGTCGTTGAGGTGCTCGTAGACCGCCTTCTGCACGAAGGTCTTGGCCTCCGTGTTGCCCAGCTTGGTCTTCGTCTGGCCCTCGAACTGCGGCTCGCTCAGCTTGACCGAGATGATCGCGGTCAGACCCTCACGGATGTCGTCACCGGTGAGGTTGTCGTCCTTCTCGCGCAGCAGCTTCTTGTCGCGCGCGTACTTGTTGATCAGGCTCGTGAGGGCCGCACGGAAGCCCTCCTCGTGCGTACCGCCCTCGTGGGTGTGGATGATGTTCGCGAAGGAGTACACGCCCTCGCTGTAGCCGCTGTTCCACTGCATGGCGACCTCGAGGGACAGGCTCTTGTCCCTGTCCTCGGCCTCCAGGTCGATCACGGTGGGGTGGACCGCGTCTCCCTTGCGGGAGTTCAGGTACTTCACGAAGTCGACGATGCCGCCCTCGTAGTGGTACGTGACGGTCTTGACCTCGGCCTTCTCGTCCGCGCCAGCCTCGTCCGCACCACTGGTCGCCTTCGCCGACTCACGCTCGTCGGTGAGCCGGATGGTCAGGCCCTTGTTGAGGAAGGCCATCTCCTGGAAGCGCCGCGACAGCGTCTCGAAGGAGTACTCGGTGGTCTCGAAGATGTCGGGGTCGGCCCAGAAGGTGACCGAGGTGCCGGTCTCGTCCGTCGCCTCGTGCTGGTCGAGCGGGGCCGTCGGGACGCCGAGCTTGTAGTCCTGCGTCCAGCGGTGACCGTCCGTCCTGATCTCGACGGCGACCTTCGTGGACAGCGCGTTCACGACGGACACACCCACACCGTGCAGACCGCCGGAGACGGCGTAACCGCCGCCGCCGAACTTGCCGCCCGCATGCAGCACGGTCAGCACGACCTCGACGGCCGGCTTGCCCTCGGAGGGCACGATGCCCACCGGGATGCCACGGCCGTTGTCGACGACACGCACGCCGCCGTCGGCGAGGATCGTCACGTCGATGGTGTCCGCGTAGCCCGCCAGCGCCTCGTCGACCGAGTTGTCGACGACCTCGTACACCAGGTGGTGCAGACCGCGCTCGCCCGTGGAGCCGATGTACATACCGGGCCGCTTGCGGACCGCGTCCAGCCCTTCGAGCACGGTGATGGCGCTGGCGTCGTAGGACGCAGAGGCGGTGGCCTCGGCAGTCACGCCGGCGTCGGTGGACGGGATGTTCTCGTTGGGGTTGCCGGAATCGGCCACGAAGCGCCCTTTCTGGCACAGCACGAGCCGGGCTCGTCGGCGGGTTGCCGGAGCGGCTGCGGCATGTTGCGTTGGTAAGCCTTGATCAGCGTTGCTCAGCTTTTCCCGGGCGGTCCCCACGATTGGGGCGGGATTGGCTTCCAGTCTACCGGTAGCGCCGACAGTGATGGGGGTTTGCCGGTACCTGAGTCCTCATGTGCCGCCCTCAACCGGTCTCCGCCGGGTCCCGATATACGGATGGGGGCTCCAAGGGGCTCACAGCGCCACTCAGCGCTTCGGGCCGTCAACCCTTGGCTACTGGGGGGTCAGCTCGCGATCCAGACCTGCGCACAGGGCCGCGACAAGGGGTACGACGGCGCCACGCGCCGACCGCGCGACGTGAGGTACGTCACCCGTAGGTATCGCCCGGGCCCGTACTCCCCGGAGCCCGCAGCGGGCCGTAACGCCGGGCGGGACCGCCGGGACCGTTGACCTTGAGCAGACGGACCGTGCCGTGGCCGAGGTCCTCGTTGAGCCGGGCGACCAGGGTCGGGGCGAGCAGCCGCAGCTGAGTCGCCCACGCCGTCGAGTCGCACTGCACGGACAGCACCCGCTCGTCCTCGTCGTACCGCTGCGGCACACAGTGCTTCGCCAGATCCTCACCGACGATCTGCGGCCAGCGGCCCATGACACCGCCCACCGCGGCCGGCGTCTCCCAGCCGCGCTCGTTGAGCAGCCGGTTGATCGCGGCACCGAGCGCCATCGGGTCACGTCCGTCGGCGCGCGCGCCCGAGCGCAGACCGCCACCGCGCCGCGCCTGCTTCTTCTGCCGCGCCGCGTCGCCACGCGCGCGTGCCTGCTCCTTCGCGGCGCGCAATGCCACGCGCGCGAGGTCGACACCGGAGGGCTCCGCAGACTTCCCGGTGTCCTTCGGGGTGGGTTCTTCGGTGCTCATACGCGCTCCACCGTCCCGTCGGCCACCGCAAAACGGGCGCCGGCCAGTGCATGCGGTACGTCGTCGTCCACAGCGGCGGTGACCAGCACCTGCTCGCCGGGCGCGACCAGCTCGGCCAGCCGCTCACGACGGCGGGCGTCCAGCTCGGCGAACACGTCGTCGAGAATCAGCACCGGCTCGTTGCCCTCCGCGCGCAGCAGATCGTACGAGGCCAGGCGCAGGGCGAGAGCGTAGGACCACGACTCGCCGTGGGAGGCATAGCCCTTCGCGGGCAGCTGACCGAGTTTGAGAATCAAATCGTCCCGGTGCGGGCCCACAAGGGTGACGCCCCGCTCGATCTCCTGCTTGCGCGCCTCCGTGAGCGCCGCCATCAGCTGGCCGTACAGATCCTCGCGGCTGTGCGCCTCTCCGGGCGCGGACGGCTTGTACTCCAGCGCGACCGGACCCCCGCCCGGGGCCAGCTGCTCGTACGCCTTGTCGGCCAGCGGCTGCAACGCGGCGACCAGGTCCAGCCGCTGGGCGAGCAGCTCGGCGCCCGCGCGCGCGAGATGCTGGTCCCACACGTCCAGCGTGGACAGGTCCATCGAGCGGCCGCCGTGCCTGCGCGCCAGCGCCGCGGTCTTGAGGAGCGTGTTGCGCTGCTTGAGCACCCGCTCGTAGTCCGAGCGCACACCCGCCATGCGCGGCGAGCGCGCGGTGATCAACTCGTCCAGGAACCGGCGCCGCTCACCGGGATCACCCTTGACCAGCGCGAGGTCCTCCGGAGCGAACAGCACGGTCCGTACGATCCCCAGCACGTCCCTCGGCCTGACCTGCGAGGACCGGTTGATGCGAGCACGGTTGGCCCGGCCGGGGTTCAGCTCCAGCTCGACCAGCTGCTGCCGCTCGCCCTGTCGGACCTGAGCCCGGATGACGGCCCGCTCGGCGCCCATGCGGACCAGGGGAGCGTCGGAGGAGACACGGTGACTGCCGAGGGTGGCGAGATAACCGACCGCCTCGACCAGATTGGTCTTGCCCTGCCCGTTGGGGCCGACGAAGGCGGTGACGCCCGGGTCGAGCGGGACCTCGACCCGGGCGTACGAGCGGAAGTCGGCCAGCGAAAGATGCGTGACGTGCATGGTCGTCCGCCGACCTCCCCCAGGGTTGTGGATCGCGGAGGCGACCCTGTGGATTACTTCTTCTCTACGGCGTGGCCGCCGAACTGGTTGCGCAGCGCGGCGATCATCTTCATCTGCGGCGAGTCCTCCTGCCGCGAGGCGAACCGCGCGAACAGCGACGCGGTGATCGCGGGAAGCGGCACCGCGTTGTCGATGGCGGCTTCCACAGTCCAGCGTCCCTCACCGGAGTCCTGTGCATAACCGCGCAGCTGTCCGAGGTGCTCGTCCTCGTCCAGCGCGTTCACCGCGAGGTCCAGCAGCCAGGAACGGATGACCGTGCCCTCCTGCCACGAGCGGAAGACCTCGCGGACGTTCTCCACGGAGTCGACCTTCTCCAGCAGCTCCCAGCCCTCGGCGTAAGCCTGCATCATCGCGTACTCGATGCCGTTGTGGACCATCTTCGCGAAGTGGCCCGCGCCGACCTTGCCGGCGTGCACCGAGCCGAGGTCACCCTCCGGCTTGAGCGCGTCGAAGACCGGCTGCACCTTGGCGACGTTCTCGGCGTCGCCGCCGTACATCAGCGCGTACCCGTTCTCCAGGCCCCAGACGCCGCCGGAGACACCGCAGTCGACGAAGCCTATGCCCTTGGCCGCCAGCTCCTCGGCGTGCCTCTCGTCGTCCGTCCAGCGGGAGTTGCCGCCGTCCACCACCACGTCACCGGGCTCCAGCAGCTCGCCGAGCTGGTCGATCGTGGACTGCGTGGCCTCGCCGGCCGGGACCATCACCCAGACCACGCGGGGCCCGCTGAGCTTGCCCACAAGCTCTTCCAGGCTGTGGACGTCCGCGAGGTCGGCGTTGCGGTCGTATCCGATGACGGTGTGGCCCGCGCGGCGGATCCGCTCGCGCATGTTGCCGCCCATCTTGCCGAGGCCGACGAGACCGAGCTCCATCAGTTGTGTTCCTTAGGTTGCTGTGTGGCGTGTCGGGCACCTGCGTACCCGGGTCCGAGCCTAGTCCCGGACCCTCCCGCACAGCTGTGGGCATACGCGCTCATACGTATGCCCTCACCTGGGGCTTTGTCCTGCGGATACCGGCGGCTACGACTCAGCCGCTGAGCCGCACCGGCATGATCAGGTACTTGTAGGCCTCGTCCGCCTCGGCGTCCAGCGCCGGCTTGCCGCTGAGCAGCGCGGGCTTGGTGGACGTCGTGAACGACAGCTGGGCCACCGGGGAGTCGATGGCGCTCAGACCGTCCAGCAGGAACGTCGGGTTGAAGGCGATCGAGATGTCGTCGCCCTCCAGCTGCGCGTCAACCCTTTCCACAGCCTGTGCATCGTCGCTGGAGCCGGCCTCCAGGATCAGCACGCCCTGCTCGAAGCTCAGCCGCACCGGGGTGTTCCGCTCGGCGACCAGAGCCACACGCTTGACGGCCTCCACGAAGGGGGCGGTCTCGATCACGGCGACGGAGTTGAACTCGGTCGGGAACAGCGTGCGGTACTTCGGCAGATCGCCCTCGAGCAGACGCGTGGTCGTACGACGGCCCGCACCCTCGAAACCGATCAGGCCCTCGCCCGCGCCCGAGCCGGACAGCGCCAGCGTGACGCTGTCGCCCGCGCCGAGCGACTTGGCGGTGTCCAGGAGCGTCTTGGCCGGGACCAGGGCGACCGCGGAGGCGTCCGGGTTCTCCGGCTTCCACAGGAACTCGCGGACCGCGAAGCGGTAGCGGTCGGTGGAGGCCAGGGTGACCGTGTCGCCCTCGATCTCGATGCGCACACCGGTGAGGACGGGCAGCGTGTCGTCACGACCGGCGGCGATGGCCACCTGGGACACGGCGGCGGCGAAGACCTCGCCGGGGACGGTGCCCGTCGCGGTCGGCATCTGCGGCAGCGCCGGGTACTCCTCCACAGGCAGGGTGTGGAGTGTGAACCGCGAGGAGCCGCAGACCACGGTCGCCCGTACACCGTCTGTGGAAATCTCCACCGGGCGGTTGGGGAGAGCGCGGGAGATGTCGGCGAGCAGGCGGCCGGAGACGAGGACCGTGCCCTCCTCCTCGACCTCGGCCTCGACGCTCACCCGAGCGGAGACCTCGTAGTCGAAGCTCGAAAGGCTCAGCTGGCCGTCCTCGGCCTTCAGCAGGAGGCCGGCGAGGACAGGCGCCGGCGGACGGGCCGGGAGGCTGCGTGCAGCCCACGCCACTGCCTCCGCGAGTACGTCGCGTTCCACCCGGATCTTCACCGTAAGCCGCCTCCTGCTGTTGCTACTGAGTCCTCCGACTCGGTGTCGCCGCCCACTGCGAAGGGAAGGACACCGGGGACCAGTCTGACGCACCGCACTGACAGTAGGTGCCTGTCGGGGTCAAGTCGCTCCGAGGGGCAGCCGGGCTCGAGAGCGCGAGTTGTGCACAGGCCCCGCTTCGAAACGGATTCCTAGCTCTCTCTAGTTGGGAGTAGTAGTAGGGCCTGTGGATACCGTGGATAACCACGTTTGCCCAGCTCAGAGCGGGAATTTTGTCCACTGACCCTGTGGGTGGAGGCGGTGGACAACTCGGGGTCTCTGTGGAGAACAGAAAGTTCTGCACACACCGCCCACAGCTAGAGGGCAGTTCTCCCCAGCTGTGTCCCCAGGTTTACCCACGTTTCCCACACCCCAACCCGGCAGCTTCGTGTGACGGCTTTCACTCGACGCGGTGAGAGGGTGCGTCACGTTGCCGAACAGTGGACAGCCATGTGGAGAAGCCAGGATTCGCTGGGGACAACCGGCCTCAGCCTGTGGGCTTCCCGTGGAAAACTTCGTCCACAGTCTGTGGATCTCCGCTTCGTCCACAGTCTGTGGAGATCGTTCGTCCACGATTCCACAGGCAGCTGAGCTGGGCGGACGCCGCTTCCCCAGGCTCCCTGTGGATGCAGTTCGGGACAACTCCACGGTCCCCAGGATGTGGACGGAAGAAACTCACCGAATCTGTGGAGAGTGGCCGTAACCAGGCACTTAATCGAACACCCGGTGGCCGGGGAGGGACGCCCACGGCGCGGCGACGAGCCGTCGGCAGGAAGCGATGAGGGGTGCCGGCGGCGGCCTGGGGCGCGGAGGACGGTCGGCTGGGGATGCGGAGAGCGGCCGCCAGGGGATGCGGAGGGCGGCGGCCGGGGGAAGCGGGGGACGGCCGCCAGGGTCGTTGCGACGAACGGCGGCCGGGGATGTGAAGGACGTCGGTGAGGGGCGCGAAGGTCGGCGGCGAGGGTCGCGAAGGTGAGCCGCCGGAGACGCGATGAGGGGTGCCGGCCGCTGCCAGAGGACCCGAAGGGCGGCCGCCAGAGCCGCGAAAACGGCCGGCCGGGGGGCGTGAGATCGGTCGACCGGGGGATGCGAGATCGGCTGCCCCGGATGCGAAAAGGCGCCCCCGGGATGTCCTCCCGAGGGCGCCCTCAGTGTCGGCCTGTGGCTGCCGTCAGCCGTTCTTGATGCGGTTCGTCAGCTCGGTCACCTGGTTGTAGATCGAGCGCCGCTCGGCCATCAGCGCGCGGATCTTCCGGTCCGCGTGCATGACGGTCGTGTGGTCGCGGCCGCCGAAGTGCGCGCCGATCTTCGGCAGGGACAGGTCCGTCAGCTCACGGCACAGGTACATGGCGATCTGACGGGCCGTGACCAGCTGGCGGCCGCGCGAGGTGCCGCACAGGTCGTCGACCGTGAGGCCGAAGTAGTCGGCAGTCGACGCCATGATGGCCGACGCGGTGATCTCGGGAGTCGAGTCCTCGCCCCCGGGGATCAGGTCCTTGAGGACGATCTCGGTGAGGCCCAGGTCCACCGGCTGCCGGTTGAGCGAGGCGAACGCCGTCACCCGGATCAGCGCGCCCTCCAGCTCACGGATGTTCCGCGAGATCCGGGAGGCGATGAACTCCAGTACCTCCGGAGGGGCGTTGAGCTGCTCCTGCACCGCCTTCTTGCGCAGGATCGCGATGCGCGTCTCCAGCTCGGGCGGCTGGACGTCGGTGATCAGACCCCACTCGAAACGGTTCCGCAGCCGGTCCTCCAGCGTCACCAGCTGCTTGGGCGGCCGGTCGCTGGAGAGCACGATCTGCTTGTTCGCGTTGTGGAGCGTGTTGAAGGTGTGGAAGAACTCCTCCTGCGTCGACTCCTTGTCCGCGAGGAACTGGATGTCGTCGACGAGCAGGATGTCCATCTCGCGGTAGCGCTTGCGGAAGCTGTCGCCCTTGCCGTCGCGGATGGAGTTGATGAACTCGTTGGTGAACTCCTCGGAGCTGACGTACCGCACGCGCGTGCCCGGGTAGAGGCTGCGCGCGTAGTGCCCGATCGCGTGCAGCAGGTGCGTCTTGCCGAGCCCCGACTCCCCATAGATGAAGAGGGGGTTGTACGCCTTCGCGGGCGCCTCGGCGACGGCCACCGCGGCCGCGTGAGCGAACCGGTTGGAGGCGCCGATGACGAATGTGTCGAAGAGGTACTTCGGGTTCAGTCGCGCGGTCGGCTCACCGGGACCGCTCGCCGGCGCGGGCTTCGCGGCCAGCGGACCGGGCGCACCGCTCCCGCCGGGCGGCGGCAGGTCCGGGCGGCCGGGGCCGCCGCGGTGCACCGGGCCGGCGCCGGCCGACTGGTCGGGCAGCTCACGGCGGACGGGGTCGCGCTGGTCGTACTCCGCGCGCGGAGAGTCGTAGTCCGGGCGGGAGTCGTAGTCCGGGCGCTCGTACTCCGAGCGGTCGTAGTCCGGACGGTCGTACTCCGGGCGCGGGGCGTCGTAGTCGCCGCGCTGCTGGTCGTACGACGGGCGCTCCATGCCCTTCGGGCGGTAGTCCTGGGACGGCGAGCCGTAGGTGTCCTGCCCCGAGGAGCCGTAGGAGTCCTGCGGCGGCGAGGCGTACGGGTCGCGCTCGGGGAAGCCGAGGCGCGGCTGCTGCCAGCCGTACTCGTCCTGTCCGGTGCGCGGCCAGGCGCCGGGCTCGGGCCGCTGGTACTCGGAGGGATACGCGGGCCGGGCGGTCGGCAGCTGGTCCCCGCGGGAGGCAGGCTCGCTGCCCGGGAGCGGTTCGGCGGCACGGTGCCTGCCGTAGCCCTCGTACGGTCCGGAGGGCAGCTCCGGCTCCTCGTAGCGCGGCTGCCGCTGCGGCTGGGCGGGGGGCGCCTGCGGGGCCGGCGGCTCGCCCGCGGAGTCGTCCACGGTGATCGCGATGCGGATGGGGCGGCCGCACTCGCGGCTCAGCGTCTCGCTGACGATCGGTGCGAGACGCCCCTCCAGTACGTTCTTCGCGAATTCGTTCGGTACGGCGAGCAGAGCGGTGTCCGCGACCAGCGCGAGCGGCTGGCAGCGCCGGATCCAGTGCTCGTCCTTCGCCTCGACACCCTGTCCGCGGCCCTCACCGAGGAGCTGCTCGAGTACTCGTGGCCACACTGCGGCAAGATCGGCAGGTACGTCAGCCACAGGGCACGCTCTCTCACAGGTCCCACGAACGTGTGGTTGTGGGACGGGTCGGGATGAAATCCGGGATGGGTGGGCGGGGGCAATCCCGCTCGGGCTGGGATAAGGGAACGAATCGGAGTCCAGCCACGGTAGTCAGCGCGGCGGCTACGGTTCAAGTTGTTGTCCCCAGCCTGTGGATAGTGTCTCTCGGTGACCCCCGGTTTGACCGGATGGCGTAGCCCCGCGTACCGTAACCAGGTCGAGTTGTCGATGGCTGCTGCCGCCTGCCTCCGAAGGGCACAGGTCACGTCAGGTGATCGGGAAGCGGTGCACTCGGGCGTGAAGCGAGCTACTCGTGGGCGCACGGTGACAGCCAAGACGGCACCCGCCACCACCGATTTGATTTCTGGAGCCCCCGAGTGAGCAAGCGCACCTTCCAGCCGAACAACCGTCGTCGCGCGAAGACCCACGGCTTCCGCCTGCGGATGCGCACCCGTGCGGGCCGCGCGATTCTCGCGAACCGTCGTGCCAAGGGTCGCGCCAGCCTGTCCGCCTGATCCCGATCAGGTCATGACGTCGTGCTGCCCACCGAGAACCGGCTGAGGCGGCGCGAGGACTTCGCGACCGCGGTACGACGGGGTCGTCGGGCAGGCCGCCCGACCCTTGTCGTCCACCTTCGTAGCGGTGCCACGGACCCGCACGCGCCAGGGGAGAGCGCTCCCCCGACGCGTGCGGGTTTCGTCGTGAGCAAGGCTGTGGGTGGAGCGGTCGTGCGCAACAAAGTGAAGCGCAGACTGCGCCACCTGATGCGTGACCGAGTCGTCCTGTTTGCCCCCGGTAGCCTGGTAGTCGTACGAGCGCTGCCCGGAGCGGGCGACGCAGACCATGCACAGCTGGCCCGAGACCTGGATGCCGCCCTCGAGCGGCTGCTGGGAGGGGGCGCGCGATGAAGTACCCGCTACTGGCTCTGATCAAGCTGTACCAGTGGACGATCAGTCCCCTGCTGGGGCCGGTGTGCAAGTACTACCCGTCGTGCTCCCACTACGGCTACACGGCCATCGACCGGCACGGTGCGATCAAGGGAACGGCACTCACCGCCTGGCGCATCCTCCGGTGCAATCCGTGGTCGCTCGGCGGTGTGGACCATGTTCCGCCGCGCAAGCGCCCGCGGTGGCACGAAATGCTGCGCAACGCTTGGCGCGCACGCAAGGGCGGGACCTCCGCCGCCGAACCGGCCACCGAGGAGAAGCCTCACTCCGAGCTTCCCTCGAGCCCGGCCGCAGAGACCTCGTCCCATGCCCAAGGAGCATGATTAGTGGACACGATTGCCAGCCTCTTCAGCTTCATCACGACACCTGTCTCCTGGGTCATCGTCCAGTTCCACACGGTGTACGGCGCCATCTTTGGCCCCGACACCGGGTGGGCCTGGGGCCTGTCGATCGTGTCCCTCGTGATCCTGATCCGTATCTGCCTGATCCCGCTCTTCGTGAAGCAGATCAAGGCGACCCGGGCCATGCAGACGCTCCAGCCCGAGATGAAGAAGATCCAGGAGCGCTACAAGAACGACAAGCAGCGTCAGTCCGAAGAGATGATGAAGCTGTACAAGGAGTCGGGCACCAACCCGCTCTCCTCGTGCCTTCCCATCCTGGCGCAGTCTCCGTTCTTCTTCGCCCTGTACCACGTGCTCAACGGCATCGCGTCCGGGGAGACCATCGGCGTCATCAACCAGTCGCTGCTGGAGAGCGCCCGTAAGGCGCACATCTTCGGGGCCCCGCTCGCCGCGAAGTTCAAGGACAGCGCCTCCACCGTCGAGGCCCTGGGCGCCACGGTCACCGATGTGCGGGTCGTCACCGCGCTCATGATCGTCCTGATGTCGGCGTCGCAGTTCTACACGCAGCGCCAGCTGATGACGAAGAACGTCGACACCACGGTGAAGACGCCGTTCATGCAGCAGCAGAAGATGCTGATGTACGTCTTCCCCATCATGTTCGCCGTCTTCGGTATCAACTTCCCGGTCGGTGTCCTGGTCTACTGGCTGACCACCAACGTGTGGACCATGGGCCAGCAGATGTACGTCATCCACAACAACCCGACCCCGGGTTCCAAGGCCCAGGCCGCCTACCTGGAGCGCCTCACCAAGCACGTCACGCACCACGGCAAGATCCGTCGCCGCAGCGAGAAGACCATCGTCAAGGCGATCGTCGCCAAGGGCCGCGACCGCAACGAGTTCGAGCGCAAGTTCATCAATGGCCTGAGCAAGGCGGGCCTCGCGGCCCAGGCCGACGGCACCGTGGTGAAGAGCGAGAGCCAGGCCGTGGCGCAGACCGAGGACGGTACGACGGTGACCACCGCCGCCGCCCGGCGCCAGCAGCCCAAGCGTCAGACCAAGGCCCAGCGCCAGTCCGGCGGGAAGCAGGCGGGCGACGAGACGTCGACCACCTCGCTGGAGAAGTCCGACGCCGACGAGCCGCAGGACGCCAAGCCCGCCGCTGCCAAGCAGCCTCAGAAGCCCGGCTCCGGCACCCGCAGCAAGGCCCAGTCCGGCCAGCGCAAGGGTGGCCCGCAGCGGCCCAAGTCCCCGTCCAAGAAGTAAGAAGGAGCCCATCCCGTGACGGAAGGCACCACCTCCGCTGCTGCCGAGGGTGCAGACACCCTCACCCGCCTGGAGCAGGAGGGCGAGATCGCGGCGGACTACCTGGAGGGTCTGCTGGACATCGCCGACCTCGACGGCGACATCGACATGGACGTCGAGGCCGACCGCGCCTCCGTGTCGATCATCAGCGACACCGGCAGCCGCGACCTGCAGAAGCTGGTCGGCCGCGACGGCGAGGTGCTGGAGGCACTGCAGGAGCTGACGCGCCTGGCCGTGCACCGGGAGACCGGTGACCGCAGCCGTCTGATGCTGGACATCGCGGGCTACCGCGCCAAGAAGCGCACCGAGCTGTCCGAGCTGGGCGCCAAGGCCGCCGCCGATGTCAAGAACACCGGCGAGCCCGTGAAGCTCAAGCCGATGACCCCGTTCGAGCGCAAGGTCGTGCACGACGCGGTCAAGGCCGCCGGGCTGCGCAGCGAGTCGGAGGGCGAGGAACCGCAGCGGTTCGTCGTCGTGCTGCCCGCCTGATCGGTCCCTCACGTTTCACCGGCCCCGTCTGCCCGCAGACGGGGCCGAACTTTGTCAGCCTGGTAGTTCTGGTGGCCGGTGCGCGAAGCGCCGGCGCTGTACGGAAGGACGGTCCCCGTGACGGAGGCAGCGGAGCTTCCCCCCGCGCCCGAGCAGGCGCGGGAAGTGTTTGGTGATCGCTTCGCCGATGCGGTCCGCTATGCGGAGCTGCTCGCCGAGGCGGGCGTGCAGCGTGGCCTGATCGGCCCACGCGAAGTGCCCCGCCTGTGGGAGCGGCACCTGCTGAACTGCGCGGTGCTCTCAGAAGCAGTCCCCGAGGGGGTGACGGTGTGCGACGTCGGCTCGGGCGCCGGCCTGCCGGGCATTCCGCTGGCCCTGGTCCGGGACGACCTGAACATCACCCTGCTGGAGCCCCTGCTGCGGCGCACCACCTTCCTCACCGAGGTCGTCGAGCTGCTGGGCCTGGATCACGTCACCGTGATGCGCGGCCGGGCCGAGGAGGTCATGGGTAAGCTGCCGCCGGTCCATGTGGTGACGGCCCGCGCCGTGGCCCCGCTGGACCGTCTGGCCACCTGGGGCATCCCGCTGCTGCGCCCGTACGGCGAGATGCTCGCGCTCAAGGGGGACACCGCCGAGGAGGAGCTGAAGGCGGCGGCCACCGCGCTCAGCAAGCTCGGTGCGGTGTCGACCTCCATCCTGCATGTGGGCGAGGGCGTGGTGGATCCCCCGTCCACGGTCGTGCGGGTCGAGGTGGGAGAGAGCCCGGGCGGTGTGCGTTTCGCGGCCAAGCGGGCCAAGGCGGCCCGGACGGGGCGGGCGCGGCGACGTCGCTGATACGTGAGACGTACTCCACACAAGCTGCCAAACGTACGCAAGCCGGAGTGTCGCGAAGGTCCGGCCGCCGCCGCTGTGCATCGTGTTTCACGTGAAACGTCGCTCACTGCTGCACGGCATCATCAGTCGCGGCCGCGCCGCGGCCGAACCTCGCGACCGGAGGCCTCTCGGTTCACTCGGAGAGGCACCGGAGTTGTCCACAGAGGTGGATTTCTCCACAGAACACCAGGCCTCACTGGTTCACGACCCCGAAGACATGGGAGGCTCTGTTCATTGCGAGCCTGAAGTCGAGGAGAGTGAATCCGTGCGGTCCGACGCCAACATCGCGGGACCGATGACCGATCCGGTCCCCGGTCCCCGTACCGAGTCGATGGGGGCGGATGTTTCACGTGAAACACCGCCTCCGATGGACGACACTCCCATCGGTCGCGCTGCCCAACTGGCGGTGGAGGCTCTGGGCCGCGCCGGCGAAGGCCTGCCGCGTCCCGAGCAGACCCGAGTCATCGTGGTCGCCAACCAGAAGGGCGGCGTGGGCAAGACCACGACGACCGTCAACCTTGCCGCTTCGCTGGCTCTGCACGGCGGCCGCGTTCTGGTGATCGACCTCGACCCGCAGGGCAATGCGTCCACGGCGTTGGGTATCGATCATCACGCGGAAGTGCCGTCCATCTATGACGTGTTGGTGGAGAGCAGGCCGCTGGCCGAGGTCGTCCAGCCCGTCCCCGATGTCGAAGGCCTCTTCTGCGCCCCTGCCACCATCGATCTCGCCGGTGCGGAGATCGAGCTGGTGTCTCTGGTGGCCCGTGAGAGCCGGCTGCAGCGCGCGATCCAGGCGTACGAGCAGCCGTTGGACTACATCCTCATCGACTGCCCGCCCTCGCTGGGCCTGTTGACGGTCAACGCGCTCGTCGCGGGCCAGGAGGTCCTCATCCCCATCCAGTGCGAGTACTACGCGCTGGAGGGACTGGGGCAGCTGCTCCGCAACGTCGACCTGGTGCGGGGGCACCTCAACCCCACCCTGCATGTGTCGACCATCCTGCTCACCATGTACGACGGCCGGACGCGTCTCGCCTCGCAGGTCGCGGAAGAGGTGCGCACCCACTTCGGTGACGAGGTGCTGCGGACGAGCATTCCCCGCTCGGTCCGTATCTCCGAGGCGCCGAGCTATGGGCAGACGGTGCTGACTTACGATCCTGGATCGAGCGGTGCCCTCTCCTATCTTGAGGCGGCCCGAGAAATCGCGCTGAGGGGCATCGGCATCAGCTATGACGCCAGCCAGGCCCACATCGGCGCCCAGAACGACCAGAGCATGGTGGAGGGGATCCAGTGAGCGAGCGACGGAGGGGGCTGGGCCGTGGACTCGGCGCGCTGATCCCTGCTGCCCCGACCGAGAAGAACCCGGCTCCTGCCGCGATGGGGAGTGGGACGTCCACGTCCCCGGCAGCGGTCCCGGTGCTGACGACCGACCGCGGGGTGGCCGCGGCGAAGGTGGCCATGCTGCCGCCTGTTTCACATGAAACCGAGGAGCCCTCGGTGAGCCCTGCCACAGAGGCTCCGGCGCCTCCGGTGGGCGCCCACTTCGCCGAGCTGTCCCTCGACGCCATCACGCCGAACCCGCGCCAGCCGCGTGAGGTCTTCGATGAGGACGCGCTGCAGGAGCTGGTCACCTCCATCCAGGAGGTCGGTCTCCTCCAGCCCGTCGTCGTTCGACAGCTGGGTCCCGGCCGCTATGAGCTGATCATGGGCGAGCGCCGCTGGCGGGCCTGCCGTGAGGCCGGCCTCGAGGCCATCCCTGCGATCGTCCGGGCCACCGATGACGAGAAGCTCCTCCTGGACGCGCTGCTGGAGAACCTGCACCGGGCGCAGCTGAACCCGCTGGAAGAGGCGGCCGCCTACGACCAGCTGCTGAAGGACTTCAACTGCACGCACGACCAGCTGGCGGACCGCATCGGGCGTTCCCGTCCGCAGGTCTCCAACACCCTGCGGCTGCTGAAGCTGTCGCCGGCCGTCCAGCGCAGGGTCGCCGCCGGGGTCCTCTCCGCCGGGCACGCCCGGGCGCTGCTGTCCGTCGAGGACTCGGACGAGCAGGACCGGCTGGCGCATCGCATCGTGGCCGAGGGCCTCTCGGTGCGGGCCGTCGAGGAGATCGTGACCCTGATGGGTTCGCGGCCCCAGACGACCCAGCGCTCCAAGGGCCCGCGGGCCGGTGCCCGGGTCTCCCCGGCGCTGAGCGAGCTGGCCACCCGGCTGTCCGACCGCTTCGAGACCCGGGTGAAGGTCGACCTCGGGCAGAAGAAGGGCAAGATCACCGTCGAGTTCGCCTCCATGGAGGACCTTGAGCGGATCCTCGGCTCGCTCGCCCCGGGCGAGGGGCCGGTTCTGCAGAAGGGTCTCCACGACGGCGACTCCGAGGAGCAGGACGCCTGAAACCTCCGGCGGTCCCGCCGAGGGTGCAGGAGAGCGGATCGCATCCGGTGTCTACCGGAACGCGGTCCGCTCTTTGCTTTGAGGCAGGTATCGGGGGAATCGCTTCGTGGATACGATGCGGATGGGTATGGCGCATCCACCTGGCGGATCTCTGAGTGGGGAGACAGGGGCCATGCGATCGATGAGCCGCACCGGACTGGTGAGCGCTGCCTTGGGCCTTGGGGCCGTCGGCGGATTCGTCGGCAGCCTGCTCAGGGAACGCAGCGCTCTGACAGCCGCTCGCGACGCAGCGGGCGAAGGAAGCGAGGAACAGCCTTCATGGGGCGTCGGCTCGTACCGCTCACGCTGGACAACCTTCAGGACCTTCCCAAGCGCTGTCGCTCGTGCGTCTTCTGGGAGCTCGACCCCGTCAGCGGCGAAGCCGCGGTAAAGGCGGGTACCTCCGCGCTGGAGAAGGAGTCCTGGATCTCCGCCGTCCTGCTGGACTGGGGATCGTGCGGCCGGGTGGTCTACGTCGACGACGTTCCCGTGGGCTTCGTTCTCTACGCGCCGCCGGCCTACGTCCCGCGCTCCACGGCGTTCCCGACGAGTCCGGTCTCACCGGATGCCGTCCAGCTGATGACGGCGTTCATCATGCCCGGCTACCAGGGGCAGGGGCTGGGCCGGGTGATGGTCCAGACGGTGGCCAAGGACCTGTTGCGCCGGGGCTTCAAGGCGATCGAGGCGTTCGGTGACGCCCGCTGGAGAGAGCCCGCCTGTCTGCTGCCCGCCGACCATCTCCTGGCCGTGGGCTTCAAGACGGTCCGGCAGCATCCCACGCACCCCCGTCTGCGGCTGGAGCTGCGCTCGACGCTCTCCTGGAAGGAAGACGTGGAGATGGCGCTCGACCGGCTGCTGGGAGCCGTACAGAAGGAACCGGCGCTGCGGCCGCTGTAGAGGCCGGCGTCAGCCGAGGGCCTCATGCAAATGGGCCAACCCAGAGGGGTTGGCCCATTCGTGTTTCACGTGAAACGTCACTCGGCGATGAACTCGTCGAGGTCGCGCACGAGCGCAGCCTTCGGCTTGGCACCGACGATCGTCTTGACGACCTCGCCGCCCTGGTAGACGTTGAGGGTCGGGATGGACATGACGCCGTACTTGGCGGCCGTGCCCGGGTTCTCGTCGATGTTCAGCTTGACGATCTCGATCTTGTCGCCGTGCTCGGCGGCAATCGCCTCGAGGGACGGAGCGATCTGGCGGCACGGGCCGCACCACTCGGCCCAGAAGTCCACCAGGACGGGCTTGTCGTTCTTGAGGACGTCCTCGTCGAAGGACGCGTCGGTCGTGCTCTTCAGGGCCACGGTGGGCTCCTTATCTTCTGCGGTGGGGCGAGGGAGGGGGAAGGTCAGACGGTGGCGGCAGCCTCGGCCTTGTCCTCGTCCGCGAGCGCGGCGAGGAAGCGCTCGGCGTCGAGGGCGGCGGAGCAGCCGGTGCCGGCCGCGGTGATCGCCTGCCGGTAGGTGTGGTCGACCACGTCACCGGCGGCGAAGACACCGGTCAGGTTGGTGCGGGTGGACGGGGCGGCGACCTTCAGGTAGCCCTCTTCGTCCAGGTCCAGCTGGCCCTTGAACAGCTCGGTGCGCGGGTCGTGGCCGATCGCGATGAACAGGCCCGTCACCGGCAGGTCGGAGAGCTCGCCGGTCTTGACGTTCCGCAGCTTCAGACCGGAGAGCTTCTGGTCGCCCTGAACCTCGGCAACCTCGCTGTCCCAGACGAACTTGATCTTCGGGTCGCCGAAGGCACGCTCCTGCATCGCCTTGGAGGCGCGCAGGCTGTCACGGCGGTGGACGATGGTCACGGACTTGGCGAACCGCGAGAGGAAGGTGGCCTCCTCCATCGCGGTGTCGCCTCCGCCGATCACGGCGATGTCCTGGTCCTTGAAGAAGAACCCGTCACAGGTGGCGCACCAGGAGACACCCCGGCCGGAGAGCGCGTCCTCGTTCGGGAGGCCGAGCTTGCGGTGCTGGGAGCCGGTGGTGACGATGACAGCCTTCGCCCGGTGGACCGTGCCCGCGGTGTCGGTGACGGTCTTGATCTCACCGGCCAGGTCGACGGAGACGATGTCGTCCGGGATCAGCTCGGCGCCGAAGCGCTCGGCCTGCGCCCGCATGTTGTCCATCAGCTCAGGCCCCATGATGCCGTCGCGGAAGCCCGGGAAGTTCTCCACTTCGGTCGTGTTCATCAGTGCGCCACCGGCGGTGACGGCCCCCTCGAACACCAGAGGCTTCAGCGAAGCGCGCGCGGTGTAGAGCGCCGCCGTGTAGCCTGCCGGCCCGGAGCCGATGATGATCACGTTACGGACGTCGCTCACGGCTTGGTTCCTCGTCTCTGGTCTGCGTCAGTCGACCGGTGAGAGCCCCTTTCGGAACTCTCACCCCACCCAACGGATCCTAAGGGGCGCGCATTCCCGGTGTGTCCGGGCACACGGGGATCGCACACGGTTCGGATGACCGCACAGACGGAGACGAATGCTCTCCGGACTCAGGTTCGAGGGAGGGACTGCTTGAGCAGGACCTTGCCGGCAGACGAGGGGTCCTGGTGGACGCAGTCCGCGTCGACGACATAGGCCGTGACCCGGGTGTTGTCGCCGGCGTCGGGCATCACGACGAGATAGGCACTCCTGCCGGCATAGGTACCGGTCTTGGCGCCGAGGGCGTCGTCGCTGCTGTTGATCGCCTTCCGGACGCAGTCGGGAACCGAGGGCTGGGTCTGGATGAGGGTGTTCGCGCTCTGCGTGGACCCGGGGCTGTTCTGCTGGGAGTCGATGCCCGAGCGCGGCCGCTGGCTCTCGGAGCCCCGCTCCGTGCCCTTCTTCGTGGCGAGCAGGTCCTTCACCTGGCTCTGCACGCTGTCCCCGGAGAACGCGCTGGCGGCCGGTGTCGGCCGACCGTGAGCCGTTGTGTCGGAGCCACCGCTGACGAGTGACTGGAGGACGAGGGACCCGGCCCCCAGGACGGCGGCGGTGAGAACGGCACCCAGGGCGACGGTCCTGCGGCGCCGGCCGCGCTCGCGTCCCTTCCGTCCCGGGCCGGTAGATCCGCTGGGGCGCCCGAGGGGGCGGTCCGACGGGACCGATGTTTCACGTGAAACATGACCGCCCGTGCGCGTCGGCTCTTCGGATCCGGAAACGAGGAGGGGTGCGTCCAGAGCTTCAGGTGCGGTGGAGGCAAGCAGCGCTTCGGCGGCGAGGGCGGCATCGATACGCCCGGCGACGCCCGCGGGCATGCGCGTCGGGCCCGGCATGGTGCCAAGCAGCCCCCGGATCTCCTCCAGCGAGGCATGCACGTCCGCGCACAGCTCGCACCCTTCCAGGTGGCGCCGTAGTTCCGCACTCCGGTCCGGTGGGAGGAGGCCTTCGGTGAGGTCGGAGATCTCGGCGACATCCGGGTGCCCGGCCGTGTCTGTCGAGGAAGTCACGCTCGCCCACCTCCGCCCTTCACTGCGGTTGAATCGCTCGGACCCGTACGTCCCGGACCCTTGTCATGAGGACCTGCCGCAGGTGGGACGGATTTCCCTTCCACCCGGTTCCGTCCCGGCTCGGGATCTTTTTCGTCACCGGTGCTTCCGGGCCGCAAATGGGTGAGCAGCGGAACAAGTCTGGCCCGGCCCCGGGCGCACCGGCTCTTCACCGTCCCCGTCGGCACATCAAGGATCCGGGCGGCCTCGGCCACGGGGTAGCCCTGCATGTCCACGAGGACCAGAGCCGCACGCTGCTCATACGGAAGCGTGCCGAGCGCTTCGAGGAGCTGGCGGTGCACATCGTTCCGCTCGGCAGGAGCGGAGGCCGACTCGTGCGGCTCCAGCAGTTGCTCCAGCCGCTCGGTGTCGTCGACCGGAGCGGTCTTCCTGGAGGCGGCCTTGCGGGCCCGGTCCAGGCAGGCGTTCACGGTGATGCGATGCAGCCAGGTCGTGACGGCCGACTGCCCTCGGAAGGTGTGCGCGGCCCGGTAGGCCGACACCAGCGCATCCTGGACGGCGTCGGCGGCCTCCTCCCGGTCCCCCAGCGTCCGCAGCGCCACCGCCCAGAGCCGGTCCCGATGCCGCCGCACGATCTCACCGAAGGCATCGGGGTCGCCTTCCACATGGCGGGCGAGCAGGTCCTGGTCGCTCACTCCGTCGTATCCGGCGCCCTCTGCCATCTGCCCCTCCCGAGCGGAGACCTCAGCTGGTCACCTTGATGTCTGCCACTCTGCCCCGCCAGTGGTCTCCCCCGTCTGAGGGCAGCTTGGTCAGCCACACCAGGAGGTACTGCGTCTTGAGGGACCTGCCAGGCTTGAGTACCACCGTCGTGCCCGATCCGCTGGCAGCCTTGGTATAGGCGTCAAGCGATGTCGGTTCCGACCCCGCGTCCGCGCCGGCGGCACGGAGCTCGACCGAAGTCTGCCCGACGAAGGTGACCGTCACCTTTCCGACCTGCTGGACCTTGCCGAGGTCGAGGACCATCCCGACGCCCGGCTTCAGATTGCCGAACTCCGGGCTCAGGTAGAAGCTCGTCTCCCAGTTGGTGGACGGACTGTTGTCGAAGGCCTTCGTTATGTCATCAGGGTTTTCAGAGCGGTCGTCGCTGAACGGGTCGAAGTCGCGGCCGCCCTTGATGGGGACGGGAGTGCCGGACGTCGGCTTCTTCGGGCCCTTGTCCCCGCCGTCCTGAACCTGCGTCTTGTTGGTGTCGTCCGACTTGTCGCCCTGGCCCATCAGGGCGTCTGCCAGCTGCCAGCTGCCCAGGCCCAAGGCGGCGATGAGGAGGGCCGAGACAGCCCACTTCAGGGCCTTGCCGGTGCGGCTCTGCAGCGGGGGCGGCGGGGCCACGATCGGCTGCGTGGTGCCGGGGCGCGCTGCGGGGCGGCCGTACGTGCCCTGCTGGTACGTCGTGCGCTGGTACTCCGGCGGGGCCGTGAACGCCGGCTCCGGCGGGCGGATGCGGGGCATCTCACCGATCGCCTTGACCAGCTCCTCCGGCGTCGTGCATGGAGCCTCGTGCCGGGACGCGGTGGCCCCGTCGTTGACGAGGGCGCGCATGGCGAGTTCGGACAGGCCGCGGTGGACCCCGGCGCGCACCTGGTCCGGGGCGATCAGGCCGATGTCCTTGGGCAGGCCGGACAGGCCGTAGGCGTCGTTCTCGTACGGCCAGCGCTGGGTCAGCGCCGCGTACAGCAGGGCGCCGATCGACTCGGTGTCGGTGCGCTGCGGGGTGTCGGAACTGATGCCGCGCAGCGCCGCGTTCACGGCGAGGCCGCGGATGCGCCACTGACCGGTGGAGGCGCGCAGGACGGCGTTCGGGTTCAGCCGCAGATGGGCGAGGCCCTCGCGGTGTGCGGCGGCCATGGCGGAGGCGACCTGACTGACCATCTGGTAGGCGTCGTGCGGCTCCAGCGGGCCGGCCGCCAGCAGCGCGGTCAGTTCGGTGGCGTCGGGCAGCCACTCGTGCACGACGTAGACGAGGTCGTTCTCTTCGACGGCGTCCAGGACCTGGACGAAGCGTGGATCGCCGAGCAGCGCCGAGGAACGGGCGGCGGCCAGTACCGACCGGGCCCGCGCATGGTCCGCGGGAAGGATGTGGACGCCGACGGCGCGACGGAGTTTCTCGTCGACCGCACGCCAGCTGCTGAATCCGTCCAGACGGGTGACGCACTCCTCGAGACGGTAGCGTCTGGCGAGTTTGTGACCGCTGTGCAGTTCTGGCGGTGAGGCCTTCTTTCCGTGACCGTCCGTCCCGCCGCTCCCCTGCCCCTCGCTGTCCGTGTCCCGCTCCGGGTTCTGGGCCACCCCGTCGGCCGTGGACTGGTCCGCCTTGGCGGTCAGCGGCTGCTCGCCGCTGTTGTCTGCCACGTCGACGGCAGCCGTACTCCGTTCCGCCACCGTCGTCCCTGCCTCCCCATCCGTTGCACGCTGTCCGACGCCGAATCCAATTGTGCCCACAGTCCGCCGCTATGCACGACACACAGCTGCGGACGATGGTTGTGCGCCTACCCCCGCCTCAGCGACCCAGACGCCCGCGCACCATGCCCACGAGCGAGTTGAGTTCGTCGATCCGCATCCGGCGGGCGGCCACGAAGAAGACGCCGAGCAGGACCGCACCGCCGACGACCAGCGCCGCGAAGGATCCGATGACGCCCTGACCGAGGGTGTGTCCGATGCCGTAGCAGGCCGCACCGCTGAGCAGGGCCGCCGGTACCGAGGCGATGCCGAGCCGCGCGTACGTCCGCAGCACCCGTGCGCCATCCAGGTCACCGCCGAGCCGCTTGCGCAGCCTGCGCCAGGCGACGCCCACACCGATCGCGTAGGCGAGGCCGTACGCGGCGGCCATGCCCGCGACCGCCCAGCGGGCCGGCAGCAGGAAGTAGCAGAGCGCGGAGGCGCCCGCATTGACCGCCGCCACGATGACGGTGTTGTAGAAGGGCGTCCGGGTGTCCTCGTAGGCGTAGAAGGCGCGCAGGACCACGTACTGCACGGAGTACGGGATCAGGCCGAGGGCGAAGGCCATCAGCATGTAACCCATGTTGACGGCTGAGCTGGTGCCCGCGGAGCCGAAGATCAGCGTGCACATCGGGATGCCGAGCGCGAGGAAACCGAAGGCGATGGGCACGATGGCGACCGCGGTGGTGCGCAGGCCCTGGGAGATGTCGTCGCGGACGGCGCCGCCGTCACCTTCGGAGGCCGAGCGGGAGATGCGCGGCAGTAGCGCGGCCATGAGGGACACCGTGATGATGGCCTGCGGCAGGCCCCAGATCAGCTGGGCGTTGGCGTAGGCGGCGAAGCCGGTGCCCTTGACACCGGAGGCGTCGCCGGCAGCGGTGGAGAGCTGCGTCACGACCATGGCGCCCACCTGGTTGGCGAGAACGAACAGGATCGTCCACTTGGCGAGCATCGCGGCCTTGCCCAGGCCGTGGCCCTTCCAGTCGAAGCGCAGCCGGATCCGGAATCCGGTCTCGCGCAGGTAGGGGATCATCGCGAGGGCCTGGACGACCAGGCCGAGCAGCACACCGACACCGAGCAGTCGCTGACCCTGCGGCGGAATGTTGGTGACGGCCAGGTGGGAGTTGGCGGCGGTGCCGTAGACCCAGATGAACGCGCCGAGCGAGAGGATGATGACGATGTTGTTCAGGACCGGCGTCCACATCATCGCGCCGAACTTCCCGCGCGCGTTCAGGATCTGACCCATCACCACGTGGATGCCCATGAAGAAGATCGAGGGCAGGAAGTAGCGGGTGAAGGTGACCGCGACGTCGTTGGCCGCAGGGTTGTCGGCGATGGTGGGAGACAGTGCCCGCACCAGCAGCGGCGCCGCGAGCATCGCGAGAGCGGTCAGCGCGGCCAGCGCCACCATCACGAGGGTCAGCAGCCGGTTGGCGAAGGCCTCGCCACCGTCCTCGTCCTCCTTCATCGAGCGCACCAGCTGGGGCACGAAGACGGAGTTGAGACCGCCGCCGACCGTAAGGATGTAGATCATCGTCGGCAGCTGATAGGCCACCTGGAAGGAGTCGGCGAGGAAGCCGAGGCCCAGCGCGGCCGCGATCAGCGCGGAGCGGATGAAACCGGTGAGCCGGGACACCATGGTGCCCGCCGCCATGACCGCGCTGGACTTGAGCAGCCCGGCGGCCTTCCCGCCCTTCTTCGTGGCGGGAGCCGCGGGTGCGGAGGCCTCCGCGGCAGCGGACGGACCGGCGGGCTCGGGAGCCGCGGCCGGGGCCGGCACCGGCGGCTGGACCGGCTGCCCGGGGGCGGGCGGACCGCCCTGGTACGGCGTCTCGGCGTACTGGTTCGCGTACTGCGGGCTCTGGGCCTGCGGCGGCGCCGGGTACGGAGCCGCTGGGCCCTGCCCGGGACCCGGCACGGCAGCCGGGCCGGGAACGGCCGGGGGATCCATCGGCGCGGGCGTACCGCCCTGCTGCTGGTCCCGGAAGAGGTGCGCGAAGGCGTCGGGCTGGTGGTACTCCTCGCCGGAGTGCGTCACCAGGTCGTCCACGCCCACGAACTGGGTCGTACGCGGGTCGTCACCGTACGGCAGGTACTGGGCCGCGCCCTCCGGCTCCGGCGCCGGGGTCTGGGCCCACACGCGCGGGTCGGGGGCGTACGGCGACTGGGCCGGCCGGCCGTACAGCGGCTGCTGCTGCTCGTACGTGCCCGGGGGCGGCGGGGGGTGCGCGGCACGGTCGTAGAGCGCTTCGGCGACCGGGTCCTGGGCGGCGAGATCGTGGTCTCGGTAGGGGTCCTGGTCGTAGGCGTCCTGGAGGTACATGTCCGCAGCGTGCTGCGGCGGCACCTGCCCGGGCTCGGGCGTCGGCTCGGGGTAGCCGGAGCCGGCTGCGCCCGGAGCGCGGTCACCGTCGTACGGCGCGTTCATGGTTACCCCACCTCATCGTCCCGGGCCACACCGGCCACGACATCGCTCAACGGTCCACTCTCTCACCCGTCCCGGACGGGTCGGCGCTTTCCGGTGCGGTGTCCGGTGCAGGGTCACTCGGCTGCTCCGGGTCGTCTGCCCCGGAGGAGGCGTCGGACTCCTCCGGGAGACGGTCCCCGGGGGCCCCGGGGTTCCCGGGCTTCTCACCGGTGTCCTCCCCCGTGGCGTCGGGGCCGTCGTCCTCGGCCTGACGGGCGGCCGCGCGCTTGCGCTGGGTGTACATCCGGAAGCCGGCCAGGACGAGGAGGAGCACGCCGCCGCCGATGACCAGCATGACCGTGGGCGTGACCTCGGTGACCTTCACATCGAACTGGACTTGGTCGCCGTATGCCTGGCCGTCCTCGGTGTACAGCTGGGCGAAGACCGAGACCCGGCCGTTGGCGTTGGCCGAGGTGGTGAACTTCACGGACTGGCTGTGGCCGCCGGAGACCTCGACGCGCTGCTCGTAGTAGGCCCTGCCGCGGATCTTCAGGCGGGTCGGGTTCGTCGAGGTGAGCCGGAGCACGAGGTGGTTCACGGGCTGGACCAGGTTGTTCTGGACGGTCACCGGGATGGTGGCGCTGCGCCCGGAGAGCTTGGTCTCGGACTTGTCGATCAGCTTGACCTGATTGGCCAGTTCGTCGAGCCAGTTCTCCACGTCGCCCCGGAAGGAGTCCGCCTGCGTGCCGCGGCCTCGCCACGACGTGGACATCTCACGGTTTATGGCCCTGCCGAACGGGGTGACCACACGGGACTGGTCGCTGAGGATCACCTTGAAGTTGTCGAGCTTCTCCTGGGTGCGCGCGATCTGCTCGAAGGCCGTCCTGGGCAGCTCCTGCTTGCGCAGCGAGGAGGGGTAGGCGGACGTGGACGGGATGCGTGTGGTGGCGTCCGGGTCGGGCTTGGCCTTGGCGGCCGCGGTGAGGGTCTGCGACTGCGACCAGGTGCCGTCCTGGAGCGCCTTCAGCGCCGTCGCCATCGCCTGGGCCTGGCTCGCCGACGGCATGCGCTGCGGAGCGACGACGATGCTGCGCTGCTCGTCCGTCTGCGCGTTCACCTCCAGGCTCTGCGCCAGGAACTCCTGCACGGCGAGCGTGGCCCTGTCCGCCTTGGTCAGATCGCCCGCGAAGGCCGTGGACAGCCGTGCGTCGGCCACCACCGCCGTCGTACCGCCGCCGACGGGGCGGGCTGCGGAGGGCGTGTACGACAGCCCGGCGGTCTCCTGGAGGCTGTCGCTGCGGGCGATCACCCGGTCGGCACCGGCCGAGGTGGCGACCTTCATGATCGACGGGTCCACGGCGCCTTCCACCGGCCAGGCGAAGTCCGTGGTCGGTGTGACATGAAGCACGGTCTGCACGGTGGTGGCGGCGACGTCGGTGGCTTCCTTGAGGTGGCTGAGCGAGCCGGTGACGCTGGTGCCGTTGTGCGCGAGGGAGGCCAGGTCCGGGTCGGCGAAGGGCAGGGCGACGACCTCCTTGCCCGCCACGGCCTTCTGCAGGCCGGCCAGCCACTGCTTGGCGACCGCCTGGTGGGTGCCGGCCGTGGTGGTGTTGCCCTCGCCCTGGACGCGGTAGTTGCCCGCCATCGCATCCACCGACGCCAGCAGGTCCGGGTCGATCACCCAGGTGACGTCGAGGTCCTTGCCCAGCTCCAGCATCTGCGCCAGCCGGCCGCCCGGGGCGAGCTCCTTGGCCAGGTCGTCGTTGAGGAACACCGGCGTCTGCAGCTCGCCGGCACCTGTCCGGGCCGTCATGTGGACCGTGGAGATCAGCGGCCACAGGAACGTCGTCTTCGTCTTCGTGTCGGCCTCGGAGGGCTGCCACGGCAGGAACGTCTGCTGGACGCCGAGCACCTGCTCCCAGGGCTGCGCGGCGGTCTGGCCGGACAGGGCGACGCCGAACTCGTAGACGCCGTCGTCGCCGAGCTCCAGCTTGTCCACCGGGACCGAGATGCTGAAGTGCTCGGCGATGCCCGGGGCCAGCTTGGCGAACTTCTCCTCGTACTTTCCACCGACCTCGGTGCCGGTGGTGCTCTGGAGGTCGTCGGAGCGCTGGGCGACCCCGTCGATCGCCGAGCGCGTGTTCAGCATGCGACTCACCCGCAGGCCCACGTGGGCGCCGGTGACGGCCTGCTTGCCGTTGTTGGTCACCGTGCCGGACACGGTCAGCGTGTCGCCGTCCGTGGGGGCGCTGGGGCTGAGTGAGTCCACCGAGACGGACACGGCGTCCGAGGAAGCGGCCTGTGCCGGCCCTGCGGCGGGCAGCTGGAGGAGCCCGGCCAGCAGGGGCACACCGGCGAACAGTCCTCCGGTGCGCCGCAGCCACCGGCGCACCGGTGAGGCACTGGTCCCCTGGAAGTCAGCCGCCTCGGCCACGCGCTCGCCCGTCCCTCGTCGTCGTCAGTGGTCGTCGGAATGTGCGTCCACGCATGGTAACGAGGCGCGCTGAGGTGAAGTGCCGCGGTCTGCTCCGCAAGATCGTGGGGCAGTAGCGACCCGTCCTCTATATCCAGTATCGAGGGGAGAGCGGATGTACGCCGTAAGCGCAGCCCTTGTGCGCTTATGGCAGGAGGCATCCGTGCCCGTTCAATCGAGGCGCCCCGGGGCGCCGGGGCCACGTACCCTCTTCTGTTGTGCCGAACCCCATCGATGACAATCCCTCTGCCCTGAGCCAGGCGCAGCAACGCGCTGTGAGCGAGCTGCTACGGGTGGCCCCCGTGGCCGACGATCTCGCCCGCCGTTTCCAGGAGGCCGGGTTCTCGCTCGCCCTGGTGGGCGGCTCGGTCCGCGACGCGTTGCTCGGCCGGCTCGGCAACGACCTGGATTTCACCACCGACGCGCGCCCCGAGGACGTACTGAAGATCGTGCGGCCCTGGGCGGACGCCGTCTGGGAGGTCGGGATCGCCTTCGGCACGGTCGGGGCGCAGAAGGACGGCTACCTGATCGAGGTGACCACCTACCGGTCCGAGGCGTACGACCGCACCTCGCGCAAGCCCGAGGTGTCGTACGGCGACTCCATCGAGCAGGATCTGGTCCGTCGGGACTTCACGGTGAACGCGATGGCCGTGGCGCTGCCGGAGAAGGAGTTCATCGACCCGCACGGCGGCCTGGAGGACCTCGCGGCCCGGGTGCTGCGCACCCCTGGTACGCCCGAGGAGTCGTTCTCGGACGATCCGCTGCGGATGATGCGGGCTGCCCGGTTCGCCGCCCAGCTGGACTTCCAAGTGGCTTCCGAGGTCGTGACGGCGATGACGGACATGGCCGGGCGGATCGAGATCGTCTCGGCCGAGCGGGTGCGGGACGAGCTGAACAAGCTGATCCTCTCCGCGAACCCGCGCAAGGGTCTGAGTCTTCTGGTCGACACCGGGCTCGCCGACCACGTCCTGCCCGAGCTGCCGGCCCTGCACCTGGAGCGTGACGAGCACCACCGGCACAAGGACGTCTACGACCACACGCTGATCGTGCTGGAGCAGGCGATGGCGCTGGAGGAGGACGGCCCCGACCTCACGCTGCGCCTGGCCGCGCTGCTGCATGACATCGGCAAGCCGCGCACCCGCCGCTTCGAGAAGGACGGCCGGGTCTCGTTCCACCACCACGAGATGGTGGGCGCGAAAATGACCAAGAAGCGCATGACGGCCCTGAAGTACTCCAACGACCTGGTGAAGGACGTCTCGCGTCTGGTCGAACTCCACCTGCGCTTCCACGGCTACGGCACCGGTGAGTGGACGGATTCGGCGGTGCGCCGCTACGTCCGTGACGCGGGCCCGCTCCTGGACCGCCTGCACAAGCTGACCCGCTCCGACTGCACCACGCGGAACAAGCGGAAGGCGGCCGCGCTGTCGCGGGCCTACGACGGCCTGGAGGAGCGCATCGGGCAGCTCCAGGAGAAGGAGGAGCTGGACTCGATCCGCCCGGACCTGGACGGCAACCAGATCATGGAGATCCTGGGCGTCGGTCCCGGCCCCGTCATCGGCAAGGCGTACAAGCACATGCTGGAGCTGCGCCTGGAGAACGGTCCGATGGAGCACGATGCGGCGGTGGCGGCCCTCAAGGAGTGGTGGGCCGAGCAGAGCTGAGGCCGTGGACGGGTCATGTTTCACGTGAAACATGACCGAGGGGCCTAGCGAGGGGGCGATGTTTCACGTGAAACATCGCCCCCACTGCTGTCTCGGCGCGCTTCGAAGCGGGCCATGCCCACCGCGACCCCGCCATAGATCAGGGCGACGAACACCACCAGCACCGCTGACCGGCCGTCCGGCGGGAGCATCAGGGCGGCCACTCCGGCAGCGCACACGAAGGCGACGTTGAAGAGGACGTCGTACACGGAGAAGATCCGGCCCCGGAAACCGTCCTCGACCGAGGACTGGACGATCGTGTCCGTAGAGATCTTGGCTCCCTGAGTGATCAACCCCAGGACGAAGGTCGCGACCATCAGGGGGCCGGTGGCGAACGGCAGACCCAGCGCAGGCTCCAGAACCGCGGCCACACCGGAGCAGACCACGATCCAGCGGCCGGGGCCGAGCCGTCCCACCGCCCACGGTGTCACCACGGCGGCCGTGAAGAAGCCCGCGCCGGACACCGCCACGGCGAGTCCGAGCAGCCGGAGTCCTTCGTCCGGGGTCGCGGCGAGGGTGTACCGGCACAGCATGAGGAGCAGGACGAAGAGCGCGCCGTAGCAGAAGCGCATCAGCGTCATCGAGGCCAGCGCCCAGGCCGCTTCCCGGCGCCGGGGCTCGGCCAGGTGCCGCACGGCCGCGAGCAGATCGCGTGCGGTGTCGGCGACCGCGGTCGGCAGGCGGGGCTGCGTCGGCAGCCGGTCGGGGCCCAGCAGCGCGGGAGCCATCCTCAGTGAGGTCAGCGCGGCACAGAGATAGAGGAAGGCGCCGAGCAGGATCACCGCGGCATCGGAGCCCGACGCCACGAGCCGTACGAGGAAGGCGAGGCCGCCGCCCGCGGTCGCGGCGAGTGTTCCGGCCGTCGGGGACAGGGAGTTGGCGATCACCAGGCGCTCGGCGTCGACCACGCGCGGCAGGGCGGCCGACAGCCCGGCGAGGACGAAGCGGTTGACGGCCGTGACGCACAGCGCGGAGACATAGAACAGCCAGTCCGGCACCGAGCTGACCATCAGCACGGCGGTGGCCGCCGCCAGCAGCGCGCGCAGCAGGTTGCCGTACACGAGGACCTGGCGGCGGCGCCAGCGGTCCAGCAGGACGCCCGCGAAGGGACCGACCAGCGAGTAAGGGAGCAGCAGGACCGCCATCGCCGAGGCGATCGCCATGGCCGAGGTCTGTTTCTCCGGGGAGAAGACGACGTACGCGGCGAGCGCGACCTGATAGACGCCGTCGGCGCCCTGCGAGAGGAGGCGTACGGACAGCAGGCGTCGGAAGTCCCGCAGACGCAGCAGGACGCGCAGGTCACGGACGACGGGCATGGAGCAAAGCCTCACATATGCCGAGGGTCCCCGGGTCAGGAAACCCGGGGACCCTCACAGCCCTGGCAGGAGCGTTCTGTGCGGTGCGCCTGGCTGTCGAGCTAGCGCACCGCGTGGTGCCGACTAGCGCTCGACGTCACCGCGGATGAACTTCTCGACGTTCTCGCGGGCCTCGTCGTCGAAGTACTGGACCGGCGGGGACTTCATGAAGTAGCTCGACGCCGACAGGATCGGGCCGCCGATGCCGCGGTCCTTGGCGATCTTCGCGGCGCGCAGGGCGTCGATGATGATGCCGGCGGAGTTCGGGGAGTCCCAGACCTCGAGCTTGTACTCCAGGTTCAGCGGGACCTCGCCGAAGGCGCGGCCCTCGAGGCGGACGTACGCCCACTTGCGGTCGTCCAGCCAGGCCACGTAGTCGGACGGGCCGATGTGGACGTTCTTCTCGCCGAGGTCCCGGTCGGGGATCTGGGAGGTGACGGCCTGCGTCTTGGAGATCTTCTTGGACTCCAGGCGGTCACGCTCGAGCATGTTCTTGAAGTCCATGTTGCCGCCGACGTTCAGCTGCATCGTGCGCTCGAGGCGCACACCACGGTCCTCGAACAGCTTCGCCATGACGCGGTGCGTGATGGTGGCGCCGACCTGGGACTTGATGTCGTCACCGACGATCGGGACGCCCGCCTCGGTGAACTTGTCCGCCCACTCCTTGGTGCCGGCGATGAAGACCGGAAGGGCGTTGACGAAGGCGACCTTGGCGTCGATGGCGCACTGGGCGTAGAACTTCGCCGCGTCCTCGGATCCAACGGGCAGGTAGCAGACGAGCACATCGACCTGCTTGTCCTTGAGGACCTGGACGACGTCGACCGGCTCCTCGGCGGACTCCTCGATGGTCAGGCGGTAGTACTTGCCGAGGCCGTCGAGGGTGTGGCCGCGCTGGACCGTGACGCCGGTGTTCGGAACGTCGGCGATCTTGATGGTGTTGTTCTCGGAGGCGCCGATCGCGTCCGCGAGGTCGAGGCCGACCTTCTTGGCGTCCACGTCGAAGGCGGCGACGAACTCGACGTCACCGACGTGGTAGTCGCCGAACTGCACGTGCATCAGGCCGGGGACCTTCGACGCCGGGTCGGCGTCCTTGTAGTACTCGACTCCCTGCACCAGCGACGCGGCGCAGTTGCCCACGCCGACGATGGCTACGCGAACCGAACCCATTCCGGTTGCTCCCTGTGTGTACGAGTGAGGCCCTGAGTGGGTCTCACGTGGCGGTGTCGCCGGGCGTATCCGTCCGGGGGGTTTCCCCGGGACGGGGCAGGCCGCCCGTCGCTCCAGTTGTGGTGTCCTGCTGAGCGGACCCCCCGGATGCGGAACCCTTCAGGTCCCGACCGGCCCGCTCGCTCTCGATGAGCTCGTTCAGCCAGCGCACTTCGCGCTCCACGGACTCCATCCCGTGGCGCTGGAGCTCAAGCGTGTAGTCGTCGAGGCGCTCCCGGGTGCGCGCCAGGGAGGCGCGCATCTTCTCCAGGCGCTCCTCCAGGCGGCTGCGCCGGCCCTCCAGCACGCGCATGCGCACATCACGCGACGTCTGCCCGAAGAAGGCGAACCGTGCGGCGAAGTGCTCGTCCTCGTACGCGTCAGGACCGGTTTGTGAAAGAAGCTCCTCGAAGTGCTCCTTACCTTCTGCCGTCAACCGGTACACGATCTTCGCGCGGCGTCCGGCGAGGGGAGCGGCGAGGGCGTCGTCATGGGCGCTGCCTTCCTCGATCAACCAGCCGTTGGCGACCAGCGTCTTGAGGCAGGGGTAGAGGGTCCCGTAGCTGAACGCCCGGAACACACCCAGCGACGTGTTGAGTCGTTTGCGCAGCTCGTAGCCGTGCATCGGGGACTCGCGCAGCAGCCCGAGTACGGCGAACTCAAGGATGCCGGAACGCCGGCTCATGATCGCCTCCTCTCGGTCCGCAGCGTCTTTATCTCGCGCTGATGTATCGACTCGATACATCCCGACGATAGAACGGCCTTCCGCATGCGACAAGAGGGAGGACGGTGAACGGGATCACATCACCGATTCGTAGGAAGCGAGTTGTCTGTTTTGGGGTGAACCTCGGGGCTCGGCAGGTTTTGGCGGTGCGTAGTCTGTGCGGCATGCAGACCACCGGGAACCAAGTGACGCCTGGGGGGCGTCGTGGTCCCCGGTGTAGTACGGGTGAATGCGGAACCGACCACATCCGTACTTCGGGGGGACCGGAAACCAGCCGCCGTTCCAGGCGCGCACGGGTGCGCCTGCCCGAGGAGTAATCGTTCGATGAGCGAGCACCGTCGCAAACCGCCGCCGCCGCAGGGAGGCGGACGTGCCGCGGCCCGACGCGGCCAGCCCGGCCCGTCCTCCGGCCGCCGTGCGGCACCGCGAGGCGCCACCGGGTCTTCTGCCGACTCCTATGGTTCCAGTTCCCATGGGTCGGACTCCTACGGCTCGGGGGGTGAGGAGCGCCCCTACGGCAGCCGCGCCGAGGCCCGCCGGGCGGCGCAGAGAGGCGGCGGCAGGCGCCGTACCGCCGACAACGCAGGTCCGGGCGGCCGGCGCGGCGGTCCGGGCGGACCGACCGGGCCCGGACGCGGCAGAGGCCGTGCGGCGGCACCGCCCGGCAAGAAGCGATTCATCGACTACCCGCGGGCGGGCAAGTACGGCTGGCACCGCTGGGTGCCGTCCTGGAAGCTCGTCTCGGGCCTGTTCATCGGCTTCGTCGGCAGTCTCGTCGCCGCGGTCGGCATCGGCTTCGCGATGGTGCAGATCCCCAGCGAGAACATCGCCGCCCAGTCGCAGAACAACGTGTACTACTGGGCCGACAAGAGTCAGATGGTGGCCACCGGCACCGGCGTCAACCGCCAGAACGTCACCATCGACAAGATCCCCCGGGCCATGCAGTACGCGGTGATCTCGGCCGAGAACAAGAGTTTCTACAAGGACTCGGGTGTCGACCCCATGGGTATCGCCCGAGCCCTGGCCAACATGGCGCGAGGCGGTCAGACGCAGGGCGGTTCGACCATCACCCAGCAGTTCGTCAAGAACACCTACCTGAGCCAGGACCAGACCGTCACCCGCAAGTTCCGCGAGATGTTCATCTCCATAAAGGTGGGTGCCAAGCTCTCGAAGCCGCAGATCCTCCAGGGCTATCTGAACACCTCGTACTACGGCCGCGGCGCCTACGGCATCCAGGCCGCGGCCCAGACCTACTACGGCGTGGACGCGGAAAAGCTCACGCCGAGCCAGTGCGCCGTCCTCGCGGCGCTGCTGAAGGGCCCGACGTACTACGACCCGGCGGGCAACCCGGACCTCGACAAGTCGGCGACGCAGAAGGCCAACACCAAGCGCTCCGAGGATCGCTGGCGCTGGATCCTCGGCGAGATGCACAAGGACAAGCACCTCACCGACTACCAGTACCAGAAGGCCCTCAAGAAGTACCCCACGCCCCAGGGCCGCAAGGCGACCAAGGGCATGACCGGCCAGATCAGCTACCTGGCCGACACAGCGAAGAAGTACGTCCTGAACCACTCCAACATCTCGGAGGCGGATTTCGACCGGGGCGGTTACCAGATCTACACGACCTTCCAGAAGAAGAAGGTCACCGCCCTGACCGCGGCCGTGAAGAAGATCCAGAAGTCGCGCCTCGACCCGAAGCACCGTGACCTGGACAAGTACGTCCAGTTCGGTGCGGCGTCGGTGGTGCCCAACGACGGCGCGATCGTTGCCCTCTACGGCGGTGACGGTTACGAGAACGGTCACTTCACCAACAACGCGGATACCTCGGGTGTCCCCGTCGGTTCGACGTGGAAGCCGTTCGTGCTGGCCGCGGCCATGGAGTACGGGACGTACAAGACCCAACCCGAGGGCCTCTCGCCGCTGAGCAAGTACAACGGCAACGACAAGCTCAAGGTCCTGAACCAGGACGGTTCCACCGTCCTGAAGAAGGACGGCTCGCCCTTCTACCAGCGCAACGAGAGTGACCACCGCTGGGGCTACATCACCCTGCGCAAGGCGATGGAGCAGTCCATCAACACGCCGTTCGTCCAGCTCGGCATGGACGTGGGGATGTCGAAGGTCCGGGACGTGGCCCGCTCGGCCGGCATCCTCGACCAGAGCATGTCGAAGGACCTCAACCCGTCGTTCGCGATCGGTACGTCCACTCCCAGCGCGATCCGCATGGCCGACGCCTACGCGACCTTCGCGGCGTCCGGCAAGCAGGCGGATCCGTACTCGGTGACCCGCCTCAAGAAGGACGGCGTGGACCTGCCCGGCTTCAAGAAGCCCAATGTCAGGCAGCCGATGGACTCGAACATCGCCAACAACGTCACGGACGTCCTGCAGAACGTCATCCAGAACGGTACGGGTCAGAACGCCAAGGCCCTGGGCCGTACGGCGGCGGGCAAGACCGGTACCACGGACAGCAACAAGTCGGCCTGGTTCGTGGGCTACACCCAGCAGCTGTCCACCTCGGTGGCGATGTTCCGTGAGAACCCGAAGGACCACGAGCTGCTCTCCATGAACGGCACGGCCGGCGTGCCGTCGATCCATGGTGGTGACATCCCGACGTCGGTGTGGACCGAGTACATGAAGGTTGCACTGAAGGGGAGCAACGACCCGGGCTTCCCGGAAGCCACCGAGATCGGCAAGGTCCAGGACGAGGTGGGCGCGCCTTCGCCGACTCCGTCGGTCACCATCACACCGAGTGAGACTCCCAGCGAGACGCCGAGTCCCACGCCCAGCGAGACGACCACCTCGCCGTCGCCCACGGTGAGCCAGCCCTGCAACAACTGGAAGTGCGTCCCCACCGGCACGGATGGCGGTACGACGGACGGGGGTGTCACCTCCAGTCCGACTCCCACGGATACGACAGGCACCACCAGAGGCAACGGAAACGGAGGCATCTTCGCAGGTCAGAATGGCTAGCCAGGCAGTCTGACCGATTGGCGGCCATATGGACCGCCAAGGGTGTTTCACGTGAAACGAGGGCCGCGGCATCCACGAGGTGCGGCGGCCCTCGGCGTATTCCTAGACAGGTACGGCAGGATGTGGCCCATGCCCAGTGCAGAGATGACGCCCGCAAGCGTGCACGAGCCCGAGCCCGTGCGGCCTGCCGGTGCGGAGCCGGTGCGGCCGACCAGGGAGGACGAGGTCGCCGCGGCCGGGAGTGAGCTGATCGGTGGCCCCATCGGGCGGCTCGCCCTGCTCGGGACGACCTGGTGGACCCCCGTACGGGTCGTCGCGCTCGTCGCGATCGGCATGTTCGCGCTCGGCCTCGTCCAGAAGGCGCCCTGCTATCACAGCGCCTGGTTCTTCGGCGCCAGCTCGCAGTACACGCACGCCTGCTACTCGGACATCCCGCACCTCTATCAGGGGCGCGGCTTCGCCGACGGGCTGGTGCCGTACTTCGACAAGCTCCCGGGCGACATGGACTACCTCGAATACCCGGTGCTGACCGGTGTGTTCATGGAGGTGGCCGCCTGGCTCACGCCCGGCAGCGGCACCATCCAGCACCAGGAGCAGTGGTACTGGTTCGTCAACGCCGGGATGCTGATGGCCTGTGCGGCCGCCATCGCCGTCTGTGTGGCCCGCACCCACCGTCGGCGCCCCTGGGACGGCCTGCTGGTCGCTCTGGCGCCCGCCTTCGCCCTCACCGCCACCATCAACTGGGACCTGCTGGCGGTGGCTCTGACGGCCGCCGCGATGCTGATGTGGTCGCGGGGGCGCGCGGTCGCCTTCGGAGTCCTCCTGGGGCTCGCCACGGCCGCCAAGCTCTATCCGGTCTTCCTGCTCGGCCCGCTGCTGGTGCTGTGCTGGCGGGCCGGCAAGTGGCGGGAGTTCTTCCAGGCCGTGGGCGGAGCCGTCGTCGCCTGGCTCGTCGTGAACCTGCCGGTGATGCTGTTCGCCTTCCAGGGCTGGTCGAAGTTCTACACGTTCAGCCACGACCGGGGTGTCGACTTCGGCTCCTTCTGGCTGATCTGGGCGCAGAACTCCAGCAACCCGCCCACCACCGACTTCGTGAACACCTCCGCCACCGTGCTGGTGGTGCTGTGCTTCCTCGGCATCGCGGCACTCACGCTCACCGCTCCGCGCCGGCCGCGCTTCGCCCAGCTCGCGTTCCTGATGGTGGCGGCCTTCATCCTCACCAACAAGGTCTACTCCCCGCAGTACGTCCTGTGGCTGGTGCCGCTGGCCGTCCTCGCCCGGCCCAAGTGGCGGGACTTCCTGATCTGGCAGGCGTGCGAGGTCGCGTACTTCCTGGGCATCTGGATGTACCTCGCCTACACGACCAGCGGAGACGCCCACAAGGGTCTGCCGACGCAGGGCTACCACTGGGCGATCGCGTTGCACCTGCTGGGCACGCTGTACCTGTGCGCCGTCGTCGTACGCGACATCCTCATGCCCGAGCGGGACGCGGTGCGCCGCTCCGGCGACGACGACCCCTCGGGCGGGGTGCTCGACGGCGCGGAGGACGTGTTCGTGCTCGGCGCGGCGGCCCATCCCCCGCGGCACGCCGCCCACTTCGACGCTCCTCAGGTGGACTGGGGAAGGCCGGAGCCGCCGCACCAGGACCGTTCGCTCTGAGCGAACACCCTCGCATGAAGAAGGCCGTACACGAACGTCGTGTACGGCCTTTCGCTTCGGCAGCCCGGACTAGCGGTCCACGATCCGGTCGAACTGTGTGGTGGTGTGCCGCAGATGGGCCACCAGCTCGTCCCCGACCGTCGGCTCGGGGGCGTCCGACGGGACGAAGAGGATCGACACCTGCATGTGCGGCGGCTCGGCGAACCAGCGCTGCTTGCCGCCCCAGACGAACGGAGAAAGGTTCCGGTTCACCGTGGCGAGGCCGGCCCGTGCGACGCCCTTGGCGCGCGGCATGACGCCGTGCAGGGCCTTCGGGGCCTCCAGGCCCACCCCGTGCGACGTACCGCCTGCCACGACCACCAGGAAGCCGTCAGAGGCCGCCTTCTGCTGCCGGTAGCCGAAGCGGTCGCCCTTGGCCACGCGCGTGACGTCCAGGACGGCGCCGCGGTACTCGGTGGCCTCGTGGTCCCCCAGCCACAGCCGGGTGCCGATGCGGGCGCGGAACCGGGTCTGCGGGAACTGCTGCTGGAGCCGGGCGAGTTCCTCGGCCTTGAGGTGGCTGACGAACATGGTGTGCAGCGGCAGTCGGGCCGCCCGCAGCCGGTCCATCCAGCCGATGACTTCCTCGACGGCGTCCGAGCCGTCGGTGCGGTCCAGCGGCAGGTGGATGGCGAAGCCCTCCAGCCGGACGTTCTCGATGGCGGAGTGCAGCTGCGGCAGGTCTTGCTCGCTGATGCCGTGCCGCTTCATCGAGGACATCACCTCGATGACGACACGGGCGCCCACGAGGCCGTACACGCCGTCGATCGACGACACCGAGCGGACCACCCGGTCCGGCAGCGGGACGGGCTCCTCACCGCGCCGGTACGGCGTCAGAACCAGCAGGTCACCGCTGAAGTAGTCCTTGATGCGCGCGGCCTCGTACGTGGTGCCGACGGCGAGGATGTCCGCACCCAGGCGCCTGGCCTCCTCGGCCAGTCGTTCGTGTCCGAAGCCGTAGCCGTTGCCCTTGCAGACCGGGACGAGGCCCGGGAACTGCTCCTGCACGTGCTTGTGGTGCGCCCGCCAGCGCGCGGTGTCGACGTAGAGCGTGAGCGCCATGGCCGGACCCGGAACCTTTCTCGTGGCTGCGGTGAATCAGAGGTGCGAAAGCTGTGAAGCCTATCGAATCAAACGCCTGAGGCTCAGCGGCGCGACATGTAGATGTCGAGCGCCTTGTGGAGCAGCTTGTTCAGCGGGAAGTCCCATTCGCCCAGGTACTCGGCGGCCTGCCCGCCCGTGCCGACCTTGAACTGGATCAGGCCGAACAGGTGATCCGTCTCGTCCAGCGAGTCGGAGATACCGCGCAGGTCGTAGACGGTGGCGCCGAGCGCGTAGGCGTCGCGCAGCATCCGCCACTGCATCGCGTTCGAGGGGCGGACCTCACGGCCGATGTTGTCGGAGGCGCCGTAGGAGTACCAGACGTGGCCGCCGACGATCAGCATGGTCGCGGCGGACAGGTTCACGCCGTTGTGGCGGGCGAAGTACAGCCGCATCCGGTTGGGGTCCTCGGTGTTGAGGGCCGTCCACATGCGCTGGAAGTACGACAGCGGGCGGGGCCGGAAGTGGTCGCGCACGGCCGTGATCTCGTACAGCCGCTGCCATTCGGCGAGGTCCTGGTAGCCGCCCTGGACGACCTCGACGCCGGCCTTCTCGGCCTTCTTGATGTTGCGGCGCCACAGCTGGTTGAAGTTCTTGTGGACCTCTTCCAGGGAGCGGCCCGCCAGCGGCACCTGGAAGACGTAGCGGGGCTGCACGTCACCGAAGCCGGCCCCGCCGTCCTCGCCCTGCTGCCAGCCCATGCGGCGCAGCTTGTCGGCCACCTCGAAGGCGCGCGGCTCGATGAAGTCGGCCTCCATGTCGCGCAGGCGCTTCACGTCCGGGCTCTGGATGCCCCGCTTGATGGTTTCCGCGTCCCAGCGGCGGATGATCACCGGCGGGCCCATCTTCACGGAGAAGGCACCCTGCTGCTTGAGGTGCGCCAGCATCGGCTGGATCCAGTCGTCCAGATTCGGCGCGAACCAGTTGATGACCGGGCCCTCGGGGAGATAGGCGAGGTAGCGCTTGATCTTGGGCAGCTGACGGTAGAGGACCAGGCCGGCGCCGACCATCTCGCTGGTGCGCTCGTCGAACCAGCCGAGGTGCTCCGAGCGCCACTCCGCCTTCACATCGGCCCAGGCCGGGACCTGCATGTGGCTCGCCGCCGGCAGGCTCTGGATGTAGGCCAGATGCTGCTCGCGGCTGATGGTCCTCAGGGTCAGGCTCATGTCGGGGCGCTCCTCGGGCTGGTGTGTCCCCATGGGTTCAGGGGCTCCGGCTCTCGCGCCGAAGCCTACTGCGCCTTGCGAGCACCCCGACTGGGGCGTACGGCACCTTCGCCCCGGCTTCTGGCCGCCGAGGCGTTTTCACGGTGTCGGAGAAGGTGCCGGACCGACGGCCGGACGGGTCAGCCGATGAGGCCGCCGAACAGTCCGCCGTTCGACATGCCGAGCATGAAGCCGACTCCGGCGGCACCGAGACCCAGGATCAGCCCGGTCCGCTCCCGCGTGGTCTCCGAGACCCACTGCCCGTACAGGCCGGTGATGATCCCCACCAGGCCGGCCCAGGACGAGAGCAGGTGAAGGCCGTGGAAGAAGGACGTGATGAAGGCGATCAGGCCCAGGACCAGCGTCGCCACCATCAGGGTGTCCTGGAGCGGATGAGGCCTGCCGTCGGTGGCGAAGAAGGATCCGGCGGTGTTGGGTCGCAATGCCTGCTGTGCCATGAGGCACCTCCTGCGGATCGCGGCGCACTGTAGCGCCATACACACCCGATGTGTACAGATTGAAGGGCCCCCACCGCCGGATTTCAACCGGAAGCACGTGTGCGGGTAGTCTGTACCGCTGCACCGGTGTCTGCCCAGGCCGCTGCGGGGATCCCCCGAGGAGCCCCCGATTGTCAGTGGTGGCGGATACCGTTGCGTACGCATCACAACCCTCCTGCCACGGAACGACCGTGGCCGCTGAGTCCAAAGGAGGTGGGTTCCACATGCGTCACTACGAGGTGATGGTCATCCTCGACCCCGATCTGGAGGAGCGCGCTGTCGCCCCCCTGATCGAGAACTTCCTCTCCGTCGTCCGTGAGGGCAACGGCAAGGTGGAGAAGGTCGACACCTGGGGCCGTCGTCGTCTCGCGTACGAGATCAAGAAGAAGCCCGAGGGCATCTACTCGGTCATCGACCTGCAGGCCGAGCCTGCGGTCGTGAAGGAGCTCGACCGCCAGATGAACCTGAACGAGTCGGTCCTCCGGACCAAGGTCCTCCGCCCCGAGACCCACTGAGCTTTCCCGCTCAGCTGATCTCGGGATTCGAGTAGCAGTAACAAGCAGCCAGAGCAGCAAACCCGCCGAGAGGTACCCCCATGGCAGGCGAGACCGTCATCACGGTCGTCGGCAACCTTGTCGATGACCCCGAGCTGCGCTTCACCCCGTCCGGTGCGGCGGTCGCGAAGTTCCGCGTCGCGTCCACTCCCCGCACCTTCGACCGCCAGACGAACGAGTGGAAGGACGGCGAGAGCCTCTTCCTCACGTGCTCGGTCTGGCGTCAGGCGGCGGAGAACGTCGCCGAGTCGCTCCAGCGAGGCATGCGCGTCATCGTGCAGGGCCGGCTGAAGCAGCGGTCCTACGAGGACCGTGAGGGCGTCAAGCGCACGGTCTACGAACTGGACGTCGAGGAAGTCGGCGCCAGCCTGCGCAACGCCACGGCCAAGGTCACCAAGACCGCCGCCGGTGGCGCTCGCGGTGGCCAGGGTGGTTACGGCGGCGGTGGCGGCCAGCAGGGCGGCGGCTGGGGCGGTGGCCCCGGTGGCGGTCAGCAGCAGGGCGGCGCTCCTGCCGAAGACCCGTGGGCGACCGGCGCTCCCGCCGGTGGCAACCAGGGCGGCGGCGGCTGGGGCGGAGGCTCCGGCGGCGGTGGCGGCTACTCGGACGAGCCCCCCTTCTAGGGCTCGCATCCCCACTTCTTGATCACACAGGAGAAACATCATGGCGAAGCCGCCTGTGCGCAAGCCGAAGAAGAAGGTCTGCGCTTTCTGCAAGGACAAGGTCACGTACGTGGACTACAAGGACACGAACATGCTGCGGAAGTTCATTTCCGACCGCGGCAAGATCCGTGCCCGCCGCGTGACCGGCAACTGCACGCAGCACCAGCGTGACGTCGCCACGGCCGTCAAGAACAGCCGTGAGATGGCGCTGCTGCCCTACACGTCCACCGCGCGCTAAGGGAAGGGTGACCGACTAATGAAGATCATCCTCACCCACGAGGTCTCCGGCCTCGGTGCCGCTGGCGACGTCGTCGACGTCAAGGACGGTTACGCTCGCAACTACCTCATCCCGCGGAAGTTCGCTATCCGCTGGACCAAGGGTGGCGAGAAGGACGTCGAGCAGATCCGCCGCGCCCGCAAGATCCACGAGATCCAGACCATCGAGCAGGCCAACGCTGTGAAGGCCCAGCTCGAGGGCGTCAAGGTCCGCCTGGCCGTCCGCTCCGGCGACGCCGGCCGTCTCTTCGGTTCCGTCACCCCGGCCGACATCGCTTCCGCGATCAAGGCTTCCGGTGGCCCCGAGGTGGACAAGCGTCGCATCGAGCTGTCCGCCCCGATCAAGACCCTGGGCGCCCACGAGACGTCCGTGCGTCTGCACCCCGAGGTTGCCGCCAAGGTCAACATCGAGGTCGTCGCGGCGTGACGCTGCGCTCGGCTTGAGCAGCTGAGAGGGGCCGCCTCCTACGGGGCGGCCCCTCTTCGCGTTCGGTCTCAGTGTGGCTGTGCGCCGGGCGCTGCGTGTTTCACGTGAAACGGTCAGCGGGTCGCACCCGTCACGATCCAGCGGCCCGAGCGGGCGCGGAGCCAGAGGGTCAGCATCCTGACCGTCATCATGAGTGTCATGGCCGCCCAGAGCGCGGTGAGGCCCCCGCCCAGCGTCAGGACGAGCAGCGCCACCGGGGCGAACACCGCCAAGGTCGCCACCATCGCCCAGGCCAGATACGGCCCGTCCCCAGCGCCCATCAGGACTCCGTCCAGCACGAAGACGATTCCGCAGACGGGCTGGGAGAGGGCCACCATCAGCAGTGCCGGAAGTGCCGCGTCCTTGACCACGGAGTCGCTGGTGAACAGCGGGAGGAACAGCGGCCGGGCGGCCACCACGAGGAGGCCCAGTACGACACCGGCGGCTATGCCCCACTGGACCATGCGGCGGCAGGCCGCGCGGGTGCCGTGGGCGTCGTTCGCGCCGAGGTAGCGGCCGATGATGGCCTGCCCGGCGATCGCGATCGCGTCCAGGGCGAAGGCCAGCAGGCTCCACAGGGACAGGATGATCTGGTGGGCGGCGATGTCGGCGTCACCGAGGCGGGCCGCGACAGCCGTGGCGATCATGAGAATCGCCCGCAGCGACAGCGTGCGGACGAGCAGGGGAACTCCGGCCTGAGCCGAGGCCCGGATGCCGGCGGCATCCGGGCGCAGGGAAGCCCCGTGCTTGCGGGCCCCACGCATGACCACGGCCAGATAGGCGGCCGCCATGCCGCACTGTGCGATGACGGTGCCCCAGGCGGATCCGGCGATGCCGAGTCCGGCGCCGTAGACGAGTCCCGCGTTGAGTGCGGCGTTGGCGACGAAGCCTGCGACAGCGACGTACAGCGGGGTTCTGGTGTCCTGCAGGCCGCGCAGCACACCGGTGGCGGCGAGGAGGACCAGCATGGCCGGGATGCCGAGTGCGGAGATACGCAGATACGTCGTGGCATAGGGGGCAGCGGTGGCGGAGGCACCGAAGAGGTCCACGATGCCCGGAGCCAACGGGAGGACGAGGGCGATGACCGCCACTCCGAGGAGCAGGGCGAGCCAGATGCCGTCCATACCCTGACGGATGGCTGCCTGGAGATCACCGGAGCCGACGCGCCGGGCCACGGCGGCCGTGGTGGCGTAGGCGAGGAAGACGAAGACGCTCACGGCGGTGGTGAGGAGGGCCGAGGCCACGCCCAGACCGGCGAGCTGAGCGGTCCCGAGGTGGCCGACGATGGCGCTGTCGGCCATGACGAACAGAGGCTCCGCGACGAGTGCGCCGAAGGCCGGGACGGCCAGCGCGACGATCTCTCGGTCGTGCCGGCGGCGGGTGGCCTGGGAGATCGTTGGAGCCTGTGTCATGAGCACTAATCTAATCGTCCACAGGTAAGAGATGCAATCACTGAATGCCCCTTACTTCCGGTCTCGAACCGTGCACATGAGCGCACCGTTCGAGGCGATCTTGATCCGACTGGGGAAGTTTTTCTTCTGCACAGCCGGTGGACGGTAAATGTGCAGGTCAAAGCGCTGCGCTCGGCGGGATCGAGGGCTTGTTCACAGGGCTGTCCACCGCGTCGTGCACAGGTTTCGGCAGGTTCTCCACAGCATCCGGGCCGTCGTCCACATGGCCTGTGGATAACCAGATTGGCTGACGGTGCCGACAGGCCTACCGTTGTCCGGCGCCCGCTCCTTCCCTCGGCCGGGGAAACGTCACAAAACCGACGCGCCAGAAGCGGAGTTGGGCCTCTCAACTGTCAGTGTCGTGCCGTACAACAGAGGGCACGGCGAGGTCCGCCGTGCGGACGGGAGGAGGTGGCTCGGTGAGCATTTCCGAGCCCTTGGACGATCCGTGGGCCGACAGCGGACCCAGCGATCGTCTGCCCGCCTCCCGTCGCCGAAGCGACGGCGGCCGGGGCCGTGACGAACAGCACGACCGGGGCCGGGAGAACGGCGACTGGGAAGGCGGCACCTCCTTCGAGCGGGTGCCGCCGCAGGACCTGGACGCCGAGCAGTCCGTGCTGGGCGGCATGCTGCTGTCCAAGGACGCCATCGCCGACGTCGTCGAGGTCCTCAAGGGCCACGACTTCTACAAGCCGGCGCACGAGACGATCTACCAGGCGATCCTCGACGTCTACGCCAAGGGCGAGCCGGCCGACCCCATCACCATCGCCGCCGAACTCACCAAGCGCGGCGAGATCAACAAGGTCGGCGGCGCGTCGTACCTCCACACCCTCGTCCAGACGGTGCCTACGGCGGCGAACGCCGAGTACTACGCCGAGATCGTCCACGAGCGGGCGGTCCTGCGCCGCCTGGTCGAGGCAGGCACCCGCATCACGCAGATGGGATACGCGGCCGACGACGACGTCGACGAGATCGTCAACCGCGCCCAGGCCGAGATCTACGCAGTCACCGAGCAGCGCACCAGCGAGGACTATCTGCCGCTCGGCGACATCATGGAGGGCGCCCTCGACGAGATCGAGGCGATCGGCTCGCGCAGCGGCGAGATGACCGGTGTGCCCACGGGCTTCACGGACCTGGACTCGCTGACCAACGGCCTGCACCCGGGCCAGATGATCGTCATCGCGGCCCGTCCCGCCATGGGTAAGTCCACGCTCGCGCTGGACTTCGCACGCGCGGCGTCGATCAAGCACAACCTGGCCAGCGTCATCTTCTCCCTCGAAATGGGGCGCAACGAGATCGCGATGCGTCTGCTTTCGGCCGAGGCGCGCGTGGCGCTGCACCACATGCGCTCGGGCACCATGACGGACGAGGACTGGACCCGCCTGGCGCGCCGTATGCCCGAGGTCTCCTCCGCGCCGCTCTACATCGACGACTCCCCGAACCTGTCGATGATGGAGATCCGCGCGAAGTGCCGCCGGCTGAAGCAGCGCAACGACATCAAACTCGTGATCATCGACTATCTGCAGCTGATGCAGTCCGGTGGTTCCAAGCGCTCCGAGAGCCGTCAGCAGGAGGTGTCGGACATGTCCCGTAACCTCAAGCTGCTGGCCAAGGAGCTGGAGGTCCCGGTGATCGCGCTCTCGCAGCTCAACCGTGGTCCCGAGCAGCGCACGGACAAGAAACCGATGGTGTCCGACCTGCGTGAGTCCGGCTCCATCGAGCAGGACGCCGACATGGTCATCCTGCTGCACCGCGAGGACGCCTACGAGAAGGAGTCACCGCGAGCGGGCGAGGCGGACATCATCGTGGGCAAGCACCGTAACGGCCCCACGGCGACGATCACCGTCGCCTTCCAGGGCCACTACTCCCGCTTCGTGGACATGGCCCAGACCTGACCCGGCCGGACTGCCGGGGAAATGAACTCGACGCATGGCGCCGCACCGGATGGACTGGGCCCATGACGACATCGCAAGAAGAGCTGCTCCCCGGCACCCGGCGGGCGTTGCTGCACCGGATCGCTCTCGCGCAGGCCGAAGGGCGGGCGCCCTCGCTGGTCGCCGCTGTCGTACGGGACGGGCGGGCCGTCTGGCACGGGTCGCGCACTTCGGTGGACGGGCACGGGCCGGACGAGAACGTGCAGTACCGGATCGGGTCGATCACCAAGACGTTCACCGCCGTACTGGTGCTGCGACTGCGTGACGAGGGCATGCTCGATCTCGGTGATCCCCTGGAGAAGCATCTGCCGGGCACCGGAGCCGGCGAGGCGACGATCGCCGAACTGCTCGCACACACCGCCGGGTTGGCCGCCGAGTCACCCGCGCCCTGGTGGGAGCGGACCCCGGGCTCACTACGCCCCGAGCTGAGCGACGTCCTCGGCGAGCAGCCCCTCCTGCACCCCGTCGGCCGGCGCCACCACTACTCCAATCCCGGCTACACCCTGCTGGGCGCACTGGTGGAGGAGCTTCGGGGCGCCCCCTGGGAGGAGGTGCTGCACAGCGAGGTGCTCGAACCCCTCGGGCTCCACCGCACCACCGCCCAGCCGCAGGCGCCGCATGCGGGCGGTTGGGCGGTGCATCCCTGGGCCGACGCACTGCTGCCCGAACCGCTGGAGGATCTCGGCCGGATGGCTCCCGCCGGCCAGCTGTGGTCCACCACCGGTGACCTCGCGCGGTTCGCTGCCTTTCTGGCCGGGGGAGACGACCAGGTGCTGAGCGCGGAGTCGGTGCGCGAGATGCGGACGCCCGCGGCGCCGGCCGAGGCCGCGGACGTGATGGACGGGGCGACCTATGGCCTCGGCATGCAGGTCCAGCGGCGGGACGGCAGGCTCCTCGTCGGGCACTCCGGCTCGCTCCCCGGCTTCCTCGCGAACCTCACCATCAGCGTGGAGGACGACGTGGCGGCGGTGGTGCTGGCCAACTGCACCAGTGGCCCGCTGCTGGGAGCGGTGGGCGCCGATCTCGTCCGTATCGTTGCGGAGGCGGAGCCGCGTATCCCCGAGCCGTGGCGTCCGATGCGTGAAGTCGACCCGGACGTCCTGGAGTTGGCGGGGCAGTGGTACTGGGGGACGCACGCCTTCGCCCTGCGGGTGATGGCCGACGGGCTTCTTGCGCTGGCACCGCTGACCGGTGGCGGCCGCCGCGCCCGCTTCCGTTCGAACGGAGACGGGACATGGACGGGCCTGGAGGGTTACTACGCCGGAGAGCTGCTCCGGCCCGTACGCCGCCCGGACGGTTCCCTGATCCATCTGGACCTCGGGTCGTTCGTGTTCACGCGGCAGCCCTACGAGGTGGGGGCTGAGGTGCCCGGTGGGGTGGATCCGAAGGGCTGGCGCGGGATCGCGGAGTAGGCGGCTCGTCGGCCGGGGGGTGGGTGTTTCACGTGAAACACCCACCCCCCGGCCGTTCATTCAGAGCTGGAGCTTGAAACCCACGTGCGATGCGGCGAAGCCGAGGCGTTCGTAGAAGCGGTGAGCGTCCGTGCGGCTCCTGTCGGAGGTCAGCTGCACCAACTGACAGTTCTGGCGCCGGGATTCCTCGACAGCCCACTCGATGAGCTGGGTGCCCAGGCCGCTGCCGCGCTCGTCGGCGTGGATGCGGACGGCCTCGATGATCGACCGGGTCGCTCCCTTGCGGGAGAGCCCATGGATGAGTGTCAGCTGGAGGGTGCCGATGACTCGGCCTTCCCGAACCGCCACGACGAGCTGCTGGTTCGGGTCCGTGTTCAGCCGGTCCAGCGCCGTGAGGTAGGGCGTCAGGTCGTCGGGTGACTCGCGCTGGGCGCCCAGTGCATCGTCGGCGAGCATGGCGACGATCGCCGGCAGATCGTCCGCGGTCGCACGGCGTATTTCAAGATCTCCCATACCCGCACTCTATGCGGGCACGTTCAGGGACTCCACGACGCGTACCAGCGGGGCCAGTTCGGGGTTTCTGGCCGCCTCGTCCAGGGCCTCGCGCAGGGCGGCGTCATTGGTGGGCCGCGCCTCCTCCAGCAGCCGCAGACCCGCCTCGGTGACGTTGGTGTAGATGCCGCGACGGTCGGTGGGGCACAGGTAGCGCTCCAGCAGACCGCGGTCCTCCAGGCGGGTCACCAGTCGCGTGGTGGCGCTCTGGCTGAGCACGACCGCGTCGGCGACCTGCTTCATCTGCAGATGGCCGCCCTCGCCCTCGTGCTGTCGGCTGAGCACGTCGAGCAGGGAGTACTCGCGCACGCTCAGGTCGTGCCCGGTCTGCAGGGCGCGCTCGATGTGCGCCTCGATCCTCCCGTGCAGGAGAGCGAGGGCGGACCAGCCCTGGGCGAGGGCGGTGAGCGCGGGGTCCGTCGCTGTCATTGGCGTTTTCCTCCGTCCCGGAGCGGCTGGATCCAGAGTAGAGCACTCACGCAATAGTCGGCGGTTGCACTTAGCCCGCGTCTGCAACTATTGTGGACGCTCGCAAAGCGCTCCTGCAATCGTCTGGGAAGGTGTACCCCCATGCCTCTCGCGCTTCTGGCCCTCGCGATCGGGGCCTTCGGGATCGGAACGACCGAGTTCGTGATCATGGGTCTGCTGCCCGAGGTCGCCGGAGACTTCGGGGTTTCCATCCCCACGGCGGGCCTGCTGGTGACCGGATACGCCCTCGGCGTGGTGATCGGCGCCCCGCTGATGACCGTGCTCGGCACCAAGGTCTCGCGCAAGCGGATGCTGATGCTCCTGATGGGCCTCTTCATCGCCGGAAACCTGGTCTCCGCTCTGGCCCCCACCTTCGCGATCATGCTGATCGGACGGGTGATCGCCTCGCTCGCCCACGGTGCCTTCTTCGGCATCGGCTCGGTCGTCGCGGCCGAGCTGGTGGCGCCCGACAAGAAGGCCGGCGCCATCGCGATGATGTTCACGGGCCTGACCGTCGCCAACGTCGTCGGCGTTCCGCTGGGCACGCTCGTCGGGCAGCACGTCGGATGGCGCGTCACCTTCGGCATCGTCGCCGCCCTCGGTCTCGTCGGCCTGGCCGGCATCGCCAGGCTGGTGCCCGAGATGCCCAGGCCCGAAGGCGTGCACCTGCGCCATGAAGTGGCTGCCTTCAAGAACGCCCAGGTCCTGCTCGCCATGGCGATGACCGTGCTCGGCTTCGGCGGTGTCTTCGCGGCCATCACCTACATCGCGCCGATGATGACCCACATCGCCGGCTTCGCCGACGGGTCCGTCACCTGGCTGCTGGTCCTGTTCGGCCTCGGCATGGTCGGCGGCAACCTCATCGGCGGCAAGTTCGCCGACCGCGCGCTGATGCCGATGCTGTACGTCTCCCTGGGTGCCCTGGCCGCCGTGCTCGCGCTGTTCACGCTCACCGCGCACAACAAGATCGCTGCCGCCGTGACCATCGCCCTGATCGGCGCCCTCGGCTTCGCGACCGTCCCGCCGCTGCAGAAGCGCGTCCTCGACCAGGCCCACGGCGCCCCGACGCTCGCCTCGGCCGTGAACATCGGCGCCTTCAACCTGGGCAACGCCCTCTCCGCCTGGCTCGGCGGCTTGGTGATCGCGGCCGGCTTCGGCTACACCGCCCCCAACTGGGTCGGCGCCGCCCTCGCCGCGGCCGCCCTGGTCCTCGCCGTCCTCTCGGCCGCCCTGGAGCGCCGGGACAGCGAGCGAAGCGCCGTGGTGGCCTCCGGAAGCCCCGCCGGGCAGCGGACCCCCGTCCACCACTGAGCCCGCCCCGACCGCAGGGCATCACCACCCGTACCTGACCGTCACCCGGACCGCTGGAACGCAGGCCACCCCCGGCCCGTACGGCATCCCCTCACCTCACGCACACACCGCACCAAGGAGAAAGCTCCATGCGCACCACCGCCGTCGCCCCGCTCACCACCGAGGACGCCGAGCTGCTCGTCGCCACGGCCCGTCGCGCTGCCGAGGATGCGGGAGTCACCGTCAGCGTCACCATCCTGGACGCCGGCGGCCACCTGCTCGCCTTCCGCCGGGACGACCGGGCCGTGCTGATCTCCGGCGAGACCAGCACCCGCAAGGCCTACACCGCCCTCCAGCTGAACGCGGCCACCGCCGACCTCGTCGACGCCGTGCAGCCCGGCGGCCTCTTCCACACGCTCCCCACGGCACTCGACCGGCCCCTGCTCTTCATCGCGGGCGGTCTCCCCGTCCACCGGGACGGCAGGCTGATCGGCGCGATCGGCGTCGGCGGCGGTGCCCCGGACCAGGACCACGGCTTCGCCACTGCGGCCGTCCAGGCGCTCGCCTGACCGCACGCCTCGCGGCATGCCAACGCCGGCCCTCACTGCTCTGGAGCGGTGAGGGCCGGCGTCTGCCGTGCGACCGCTCAGCCCGCGGCCACCGTCAGCGGCGCGAACCGGCGCGTCCAGTCCCCCGGCAGGTCCGTGATGCCATAGGTCATGACGGCGTTGAAGGCCACGGACGCCAACCCCCGCGCCCTGGCCCAGGCCAGCAGCTCCTCGTGGCGTACGTCGATGTCGGTGCGCAGCGGGCGGTCCGTACGGGCCGCCAGCGAGGCGATGAGGGCCTTGGCCGTCTCGGTGTCCCGGGCGATCAGCGGGCCGACGACATGCGTGTCCATGTTGGGCCACGCGGCCGTGTAGCCGATGATCCGGCCGCCGTCCTCGGCCACGCGCAGCTGATCGGCGAAGGCGGGCAGGCGGGTGATGAGGGGAGTGCGGTCGACGCCGAACACCTCCTCGTCGAGACGGAGGATCGAGGGCAGGTCCTCCGCGGTGGCAGCACGGGTCGCCACCCCGTGTTCCGGGCCGCCGGGCACGAAGTGCCCCCTCAGCATCTCCGCCCGGCCCGTGACCTTGAAACCCAGTTCTTCGTAGAGCGGGCGCCCGTAGGGCGTGGCGTGCAGGGTCAGCGGCGTGGTTCCCATGGCCGCGACGACATGCTGCATCAGGCGGCGCCCGACACCCCGGCGGGCGTGGCGCTCGGACACCAGGACCATGCCGATGGCGCCGAGGTCCGACCGCTCCCAAGAGCCGTACTCCGTGACGACGCAGGCGGCGACGAGCCCTCCGTCGGGGTCGTCGATGCCGTAGCCCTTGCCGGCCGTGAGCAGGAAGCCCCACTTGTGTTCCTCGCGTGGCCACCCCCGATCTTCGGACAAGTCGGCGCAGGCGGTGAGATCGCGGAGCGTCAGACGGCGGATGGGCAGAGCAGCGGGGGAAGGAGTCGGCACGCAGGTCAGGCTGTCCGACCGGCACCCCCGACGTCCACCTGTTTCGACGCAGACGCAGGTGCTTTTGGCCATGTCGTGGCCGTTCGAACAGGCCGTCGACGGGCGTGCGTGTTTCACGTGAAACATCAAGGGACGCGGCGGCGCCTCCCATTAGCCTCAGCCCATGGCGAGACTTCACCTCTTCGACCTCGATGGCACTTTGCTGCATGGCACCACCGCCCCCGTGGAGATTTCCCGCCAGTTGGGCAGGGAAGCGGAGACGGTGGCGCTGGACCGGGAGATTGCGGAGGGGCGGATAGGTCCGCCGGAGTATGCGACCCGGGTGTACGACCTGTGGGCGGAGCTGACCGAGGCGCAGGTGAGTGCTGCCTTCGAAGCGGCTCCCTGGCTGGCCCGGATCCGTGAGGTCTGGGCGGAGATCAGGGCCGCGGGCGACTACTGCGCGGTGGTGTCCCTCTCACCTTCCTTCTTCGTGGAACGTCTCCTGGGCTGGGGTGCACACGCGACCTACGGATCGCGCTTTCCCGCCGTGCCGTTCACCGAGCCCGTCGACCCGGACGGAGTGCTCAACGCCGCGGCCAAGGTGACCATCGCGGACCGGCTCTGCCAGGAATTCGGTGTGACCCGTGGAGACTGCGTCGCGTACGGCGATTCGCTGTCGGACAGGGAACTATTTGCTGTCGTACCGGTTTCCGTTGCGGTCAATGCGGACAGGCACCTGGCCGGACTCGCCACATACTCCTACACCGGCCGTGATCTGTGGGAAGCCTATGAATTGGTGTACACGTCCGGTAGTTGAGGGAGTTCATGGTTCGCCCCTTGCTCGTTCCATGGGGAAGCAAGGGGGGACTTGTGTGCATGGCGACGGCCGGTAGGGTCGACTCCGGTTCACGTCCGGGATGGAGTACGCGCATCCCGTGCGGGCCGAGAGCAGGGCAGGCAGCCTAACGGGACGAAGAGATCGAAGACCCGTGTTTCCGGGTATACAGCCATGGCATCCGGCCAGGATGGGATGCTGCGGAGAGTGCTACGGCTGGCCGCCCGCCGGGGGAAAGCATGCGCCTCCCGAGGAGGTGCGCAGACCGACCGAGAGATGTTCGAGGCGAGGGCACCCATGGACGCTCCGACCACCACGTCGGGGGAGAACGGCATAGCGGGCGGAGGCGGCTGGTTCACGCCGCACAAGGCGCCTCCGACCCCGCCGCCGGGCGGTGATCAGGAGACGGCCGAGGGACGCAGGCCCGCGGTGGTACGCCCGGTGGGCCGGCCGACCCGGGAGGGCACCGCCCGCCCCACGTCCGACGCCCCTGCCACCCGCCCCACTCCTGCCGCTCCCGTCGAGCAGCCCGCACAGGCCCCGCCCAGCAGCCCACCGATCCCCGAGCCCGCCGCGGCCTTCGAGCCTTCACGCCCCACCGCAGCGTCGACCGAGCCGGAGCGCGTGCCTCCTCAGCGCTCCGCTCCGCCCATCGCCGAGGAGGCATCCCCGGACGCCCTCGCCGTCCGGGGCACGATGGCCGAGATCGGCCCCGTCGCCGACAAGGTCACCTCCTACTTCTACGCGCTCCTCTTCGTTCGTCATCCCGAACTGCGCCCGATGTTCCCGCCGGCGATGGACACCCAGCGGGACCGGCTGCTGAAAGCATTGCTCACCGCGGCCGAGCACATCGACAACAAGCCGGTCCTCGTCGAGTACCTGCAGAACCTGGGCCGCGGACACCGGAAGTACGGCACACGCCCCGAGCACTATCCGGCCGTGGGCGAATGCCTCATCGGCGCACTCAGCAAGTACGCGTCCGATATCTGGAACCCGGAGATCGAGGCCGCCTGGGTGCGCGCCTACACCACGATCTCTCAGGTGATGATCGACGCCGCGGCGGCGGACGAACTGCGCGCCCCGGCCTGGTGGCACGCCGAGATCGTCTCGCACGACCTCCGGACCCCCGATGTCGCGGTCGTCACCGTCCGCCCGGACCAGCCCTACCCCTTCCTCGCCGGGCAGTACACCAGCGTGGAGACGCCCTGGTGGCCACGGGTCTGGCGGCACTACTCCTTCGCCTCGGCACCCCGCTCGGACGGCCTGCTCACGTTCCATGTGAAGGCCGTCCCGGCCGGCTGGGTCTCCAACGCACTGGTGCATCGCGCCCGGCCGGGAGACGTCATACGCCTGGGCCCGCCGACCGGCTCGATGACCGTCGACCACACCACCGACAGCGGGCTGCTCTGCCTGGGCGGCGGCACGGGCATAGCGCCCATCAAGGCCCTCGTCGAGGACGTGGCCGAGCACGGCCTGCGCCGTCAGGTCGAGGTGTTCTACGGCGCCCGCACCGACCACGACCTGTACGACATCGACACCATGCTCAGACTCCAGCAGAGCCACCCGTGGCTCTCCGTACGGGCGATCATCGACCAGCTGGCCCATCTCCAGCTGCCCGACGCCATACGGGAGTACGGCCCCTGGAACGAGTACGACGCCTATGTCTCGGGTCCGCCCGGCATGATCCGCAGCGGGGTCCACGCCCTGCGGGACATCGGCATTCCCTCGAACCGCATACGGCACGACTCGGTCGAGGAGCTGATCGTCGTCGGGAACTGACCGACGCCGGCCGACTATCCGAGGTCGGGGGCGTGCATCGCGCGGACGCCCTCGATGTTGCCGTCCAGGTAGTGCCGCAGCGACAGCGGTACGAGGTGGACGGAGGCGATGCCGACCCGGGTGAACGGGACACGGACGATCTCGTACTCACCCGCCGGCTCCTCCACTTCGGGGCCGTGGCGCAGCGACGGGTCCATGGACTCCAGCCGGCACACGAAGAAGTGCTGGACCTTCACGCCGGTCGCGCCGCCGTCCTCGCCGATGTGCTCCACGGTGTCCACGAAGCAGGGCACGACGTCGGTGATCTTGGCGCCGAGCTCCTCGTACACCTCGCGGTGCAGGGCGTCGACGACGGTCGGGTCCGCGGCCTCGACCCCGCCACCGGGAGTGACCCAGTAGGGATCGACACCGGGCTTGGTGCGCTTGATCAGGATCAGGTCGTCACCGTCCAGAAGAACGGCACGGGCGGTGCGCTTGACCACGGGTCGGACGGTCATGGGAGAAATGTGGCCCGGCTGGTTCCACGTGAAACATCCCGCAGCGCCACCACCCGAGCGCACCGGGTAAAACCTCGGAGCAGAGGCTCACCCCCAGCGCGCGGCCGCCCGCAGAAGCCACTCGTGCGCCCGCGCGACATGCGGCATGGCGAGCGTTCCCGTGCGCACCGCCAGGAAGTACGTGCGCAGCGGTGGCACCGCGGGGTCGTGCAGCGTCACGATCTCCCCCCGCTCGAGAGCAGGGGTGCACAGATAGCGGGGCAGCACCGCCAGTCCGGCGCCCGCAGTCGCACAGGCGAGCACCGCGCGCAGATCGGGGACAATGACCGTGCCGGAGGCGGCCGGGCGCGAGTCGAAGACGGAGGCCCAGTAGCGCGAGACGAACGGCAGCGACTCGTGGACCTCGACGACCGGGAGGTTCTCCAGGGCGGGCGCCCCCTTGAGGCGCAGTGCTCCGGGGCCGATCCGCTCGGCCCAGCGCGGGGCGGCGACCAGCATGTGCTCCTCGTCGCAGAGCGCGGTGGCGGTCAGCAGGGCGCCGCGCGGCCGGACCGTGCTGATGGCCAGGTCATGGTGTCCGGCGGCCAGCCCCTCCAGGGTTTCCTCCGCGGTGCCGAAGGAGGCGCGCAGGGCGAAACTCTGGCCGTCGTCGCCGGTCATCTCCGTCAGGACGGGAAGCGCGCGTTCGGCGGTGAACTCCGGCGGGCCGGCGAGATGCAGCGTTCGTAACGAGGACTCGTCGTCCAGGCCGATCTCCGCTATCTCCACCAGGGCGTCAAGGTGCGGCGCGGCCTTGTGGGCGAGTTCGTCGCCGATGGTCGTCGGCGTCACCCCGCGGGCCTGCCGCAGGAACAGGGGGCGGCCCAACTGCCGCTCAAGGGTGCGGATCTGGGAGGTGACGGCTGGCTGGGAGAGGCCCAGCAGGGCGGCGGCGCGGGTGAAGGAACCGGCCCGGTGCACGGTGACGAACGTGCGCAGCAAGGCCAGATCCATGGCACGCCCTTCCCTCTCCCTGCCCTCCTCCGGCCCCCGAGGCAGGCACCAACTATAAATAAGTCGATAGGTCTCTGTCGCTACCGTGATTGGACACTGACAGAGAGTCAACTAGCCTTGTTCGCACGGTTCTTCGCGCGCGGAACCGAAGGCGGTCCGAGCCACGAGGGGGGAGGCTCGGACCGCCGCAGAACGGGTCGGACGGCCCCTGATCCGGTCACTCGGCGGACTCGTCCAGGGCTCGCAGCACATCCGCCACCAGGTCCTCGGGATCCTCGGCGCCGACGGACATGCGGATGAAGCCCTCCGGGACGGGGTCTCCGCCCCAGCGGCCGCGGCGTTCGGCCGTGGAGCGCACACCGCCGAAGCTCGTCGCGTCCTCGACCAGGTGCAGCGCATCGAGGAAACGCTCGGCACACGCGCGCGTGGGCAGCGTGAAGGAGACCACGCAGCCGTAGCGGCGCATCTGCTGGGCGGCGACCTTGTGCGCGGGGTCGTCGGGCAGCCCCGGATAGCGCAGCCCGGAGACCTCGGGCCGCTGCCGCAGGGCCTCGGCGACCGCGAGGGCCGTCGCGGTCTGCCGGTCGACGCGCAGCTGGAGCGTGGCGATGGAGCGGTGCGCGAGCCAGGCCTCCATGGGTCCGGAGATCGCGCCGACGATCTTGCGCCAGCGGCGTACGGCGGCCATCGCCTCGGCGTCGCGACCGGTGACGTAGCCCAGCAGGAGGTCACCGTGCCCGGTCAGCTGCTTGGTGCCGCTGGCCACGGAGAAGTCGGCGCCCAGCTCCAGCGGGCGCTGCCCGAGCGGGGTGGCGAGGGTGTTGTCGACGGCCACCAGGGCGCCCCGCGCGTGTGCCGCCCCGGCCAGCCGCCGGATGTCGCACACGTCGAGCCCCGGGTTCGACGGCGACTCGATCCACAGCAGCTGCGCGCCGTCGATGACGTCGAGCTGGGCGTCGCCGCCGGTGGGCGCGGTGCGCACCTCGATGCCGTAGGCCTCCAGCTGGGCGCGGACCAGCGGCAGCGCCTGGTAGCCGTCGGAGGGCAGGACGACCGCGTCCCCGGCGCGCAGCTGGGAGAACAGCACCGAGGAGATCGCGGCCATGCCGGAGGCGAACACCAGCGTCTCGACGTCGCCCAGCTCCGGCGCCTCCAGCTCCCCGATGGCGCGCTCCAGCAGGGTCCAGGTGGGGTTGTCGTCCCGGCCGTAGGCGTACGGTCCGGTCACCTCGCCCGGCAGGTGGAAGTGCGCGGCGAACACCGGTCCGGGCAGCGTCGGCTCGTGCTTGACGGGCTCGGGGAGTCCGGCCCGTACCGCGCGCGTGCCGTCGCCGACGCGGTCCGCGTCCTTGCCGGTGTCGCTCATGCGGCCCGTCCCTCCAGCTGCTCCCGTACGGCGGCGAGCAGACCGGTGCTCGCCCCCTCCACCATCGCCAGGCACTCCTCGAAGCCGTCCCGGCCCCCGTAGTAGGGGTCCGGCACGTCGAGGTCGTCGCCGGCCGCGGGGTCGTAGGCGCGCAGCAGGCGCACCTTGCGGGCGTCCTCCTCGGTGGGTGCGAGGCGGCGCAGGGCCTTGAGATGGCCGGTGTCGAGGGCGACCACCAGGTCGAGGCGGGCGAACCAGGAGGGCTGGAACTGCCGTGCGACGTGCTCGGTGCCGTAGCCGTGCTCGTCGAGGACCGAGACGGTGCGCGGGTCGGCGGCATCCCCCTCGTGCCAGCCGCCGGTGCCGGCGCTGTCGGTCTCCACCAGGTCTGCGAGGCCGGCCTCTTCGACGCGCGCGCGGAAGACGGACTCGGCCATCGGGGAGCGGCAGATGTTGCCGGTGCACACGAAACAGACGCGGTAGGCCATGGCGGGTTCAGTCCTCGTCGGGCAGGACGAGGTTCAGCGCCCACGAGACGACGGAGATGATCAGGCCGCCGAGTACGGCCGTCCAGAACCCGTCCACGTGGAAGCTCAGGTCGAGCTTGCCGCACACCCAGGAGGTCAGCAGCAGCATCAGCGCGTTGACGACCAGGGTGATCAGCCCGAGGGTGAGGAGGAACAGCGGGAAGGTGAGCACCTTCACGAGCGGCTTGACCAGGAAGTTCACCAGGCCGAAGATCAGCGCGACCACGATCAGGGTGCCGGCCTTCTTGGCCGTGCTGTCACCTGTGAGGGTGATCTTGTCGAGCAGCCACACGGCGACCGCCAGAGCGCCCGCGTTCGCGATCGTCTTGACTACGAAATTCTTCATGTGTCTGATCGTGGCAGACCAGATCGACGGCGAGCAGTGGGGCGAGGGCGGCAAACGGCGATGAAGGCATTCCGGCTGGACGAACTGGAGGCGGAGCGCGCCGCCAACGAAGGGGCCTACCTGCAGTTTCTGCGGGAACGGCACATGTCGGTCGGCCTGTACGCCCTCAACGCGGGCGAACACGACCCGCAGCGGCCGCACAACCAGGACGAGGTCTACTTCGTCGTCAGCGGCCGCGCATCGATCACGGTCGGCGAGGAGACCACCCAGGTGGCCCGGGGCAGCGTGGTGTACGTGCCGGCCGGCGTCGCCCACAAGTTCCACCACATCAGCGAGGATCTGCGGGTTCTGGTCGTCTTCTCTCCACCTGAGGCCTGAGCCCGGCCCTCGGGGTTCCCTAGGGGAAGGGTCAGGGGAGGACAAGGGGTGCGCGGCCCCCGCGGGACCCTCTGGCGGCCCTAGCATCGAGTGCAGACATCGAGAACTGCGTCCACGACGGCGCGCAGTACGCCGTGGACGCACCGGAACGCAAAGGACGAGGGCAATGCGAGAGATCTTCGCGGGGCTGCCGTGGTGGGTGAAGTGGGTCGCGGTGCCGGTCATCGCCCTGGTGGTCTTCGGCAGCCTGATAGCGACCGTGGTCGGCTTCGTGATCGGCCTGCTTTTCAAGGCGCTGATCTTCGTCGCCCTGGTCGGTGGACTGATCTACGTCGTGCGCAAGTTCACGTCGAACTCATCGTCGCGCAGCGACTGGTGAGGGACACGGGAGCCGGTGACCGGTAACGGGAAATCACCGGTTCCCTCGGGCGAGGGAAGTTTCCCCGGCAGGCCGTCTGCACGCGGTGGCGGGCGGTTAGAGTCCGGAACCCCACGCGGGGCCGGGCCCCGCGGGCGGCGTACACCACCACCCGTGCTTCCTCCGCACGGGCTGCCCCGACCCTCGCGCTACGGGAGTGACCCTTGGCCACGGTTGACACCGCACCGGCAGAACCCCACGCACCCCCCGCCCCACCGCACTCCTGCACACCCCCCATGCAGCGGCCACCGTCCGCGAGCGTCCCGGGACAGCCACGCGCCGCGTCCCTCCCCGGACCCCCGCACTCCCCGGACGTTCCGGTTCAACCGTCCGCCGCGACCCTCATCGGATCCGTGCAGCGCGCGATGCGCCTGCTGGAGACCGTCGCAGCGCACGAGTACGGCGCCCCCGCCAAGCAGCTCGCCCGCGAGACCGGCCTCGCCCTGCCCACGACCTATCACCTGTTGCGCACCCTGGTGCACGAGGGCTATCTGCGCCGCGAGAAGGGGCTGTTCTTCCTCGGGGACGCGGCCGAGCGGCTGAGCAGCAGCGGAGCGCAGCAGAAACGTCGCAGCACGGTGGCCGACACCCTGGCGCACTGGCGCGATTCCATCGGTGTGCCGGTGTACTACGCGATGTACCGGGACGGCGAGATCGAGGTCATGTGCGTCGCCGACTCGCGGGAGGCCCCGGCGGTCGAGGAGTGGGCCGACTTCCGCGAGACGGGGCACGCGCACGCGGTCGGCCAGTGCCTGCTCTCCCAGCTGGACGAGGAGGCCCGCCGGGACCACCTGAGCCGCTATCCGGCGCAGTCCATCACCCCGTACACCGTGCGCGACAACGACGCCCTGCTGCGTCGGCTGGCCCGGATGCCGCGGATGGACCCGGTGGTGGAGCGTCAGGAGTACGCGCTGGGCACGGTCTGCGCGGCGATTCCGATCACGGTCGGAACCACGGCGGCCACGATGGCCATCTCGCTCCCCGCTGACCAGGCCGACCGTCTTCTGCCCGCCGCACGGCGGTTGCAGGCCGAGGTCGGGCGCCATCTGGGCGCGCTGATGCCCTCTATCAGTATCTGAAAACTCACTCCTTGTGATCTGTTGTGTACTTTCAGCAAGATTTGACTACGGTCGAGGGATCAATCCCGGCCAGTCGATGTCATGTGACGGGGTAGGCGATGCGGGAATCCGTACAAGCAGAAGTCATGATGAGCTTTCTCGTGTCGGAGGAGCTCTCCTTCCGCATTCCGGTGGAGTTGCGCTACGAGACCTGTGATCCCTATGCCGTGCGGCTGACCTTCCATCTGCCGGGTGACGCCCCGGTGACCTGGGCCTTCGGTCGCGAGCTGCTGATCGACGGAGTCGGACGGCCGTGCGGCGAGGGGGACGTGCACATCGCACCCGTCGACTCCGAGGTGCTGGGCGAGGTGCTGATCCGGCTTCAGGTCGGCGGCGACCAGGCCCTGTTCCGTTCCTCGGCTCCGCCGCTCGTGGCCTTCCTCGACCGCACGGACAAGCTCGTACCGCTCGGGCAGGAGGGCGCGCTGGCCGACTTCGACGCCCATCTCGACGAGGCCCTGGACCGCATCCTGGCCGAGGAACAGAGCGCCGGCTGAGGTGTTGCGGCAACGGGGCGCCCAGCGCTCCGCCATGCCGCGTGCAGCTGTGCAGGAACGCTTCTTCAATGGGCTCCGGCCTCCGCCGGGCTCCCTTGAAGAAGCGTTCACCGCTTCCGGCGCCGGCCCCTGCCGCCGCGTGCCGGAGCGGGCAGTGCCCCGGTGGGGGCCGCCGCGTCCGGTGCCGGCCGGTCGGCCGACACCACCAGGGCGGCCAGCGCGGTGGTGACCGGGACGGAGGCGACCAGACCGATCGAACCCACCAGCGTGCGCACGATCTCCTCGGCCACCAGCTCGCTGTTGGCGACCGTGCCCACGCTGCTCTGGGCGATCGAGAACAGCAGCAGCAGCGGCAGCGCGGCACCGGCGTAGGCGAGGACGAGGGTGTTGACCACCGAGGCGATGTGGTCGCGGCCGATCCGGATGCCCGCCCGGTACAGCCCGCGCCAGCCCATCGCCGGATTGGCCTCGTGCAGTTCCCAGACCGCCGACGTCTGGGTCACCGTCACATCGTCCAGGACACCGAGCGAACCGATGATGACGCCGGCCAGCAGCAGACCGCTCATGTCGATCGACGGGTACAGGCCGTGGATCAGACCGGTGTTGTCGTCCGTGTTGCCGGTGAGCGCGGCCCAGTCGATGAACTCCGAGCCGAGGATGCCGATCAGCAGCAGGGAGGCCAGCGTGCCGAGCACCGCCACCGACGTACGGGCCGACAGTCCATGGCACATGTAGAGCGCGATGAGCATGATCGCGCTGGCCCCGACGACGGCCACCAGCAGCGGATTCGAGCCCTGCAGGATCGCGGGCAGGATGAAGAGCGTCAGCACCAGGAAGCTCACGGCCAGCGCGACCAGCGCCATGACACCGCGCATCCGGCCCACCACCACGACGGCGAGCGCGAAGATCCCCGCGAGCAGTGCCATCGGGAACTTACGGTTCACATCGGTGACGGAGTACTGCAGGTTCTTCGGCGCCGAGGGCTCGTAGGCGACCACGACCTTCTCGCCCTCCTGCAACTGCCGCGTCTGGTCCGGCTGCACGATCTCGGTGAACGTACGGCCCTGGTCGTCGCCGGTGTCGACGCGGATCGTCGCCTTCCTGCAGGTACCTTTCGCCTGCTGCTGCGCCGAGTTGCCCTCGGCGGTGGAGGTGTCGCCGGTCGCGGTGCCCCCCGAGGCGTTCACCGACTTGCAGCTCACCTCGACCACCTTGGTGACCGTGGCCTGCTGTGTCTGGCGGTCGAAGCCGACGCCCGTGCGCTCGTGCGGCGGGGCTCCCCCGGGCCAGAGCACCACCAGACCGACCACGACCGCGGCCGCGAACGGGATCAGGATCGCCGCGATGACCTTGCGCAGATGCTTGGAGACGGGCGCGGCGGGTCCATGGCTGTGGCTGTGCCCGTGCGAGTGGCCGTGTCCGGTGCCCGGGCCGTGCCTGTCCCCATCCCCGTGGCCGTGCCCGTGGCCGTCATGGCCGTGTTCGCCGCCCTGTCCGGAGCGGCCTCCGCGCGGCGGTTCGGAGGAAGGGTACGGGTACTGCTCCATGGGGGTCACCGCCAGATCATCGCAAGAACGCCAGGGGCCCTCTGTTCACCGCGCCCGAATTGACGCTAGCGTGGAGGCACCTTTGCACACGCGGGAGCTCGGAGCACCGGGCTGAGAGGACGCTGACCTCCGTATTCGCGATGTTTCACGTGGAACGTGGTTTCACGGGAAACATCGGCAGACGGAAACCGCTGCGTCGACCGCCGAACCTGTTACCGGGTAATGCCGGCGTAGGGAGTAGGTCTCATGACCAACAAGGACGCACGCACGCCTGCCTCCGTTCAGGACGAGAAGTCCCAGGAGGCCGGGAAGTCCATCGGCTGGCACAAGGCGTACGTCGAGGGCACCCGCCCCGACCTGCGCGTGCCGGTCCGCCAGGTGCACCTCACCAACGGGCAGTCGGTCACGCTGTACGACACATCAGGCCCGTACACCGATCCACTCGTCGACACCGACGTCCGCAGGGGTCTGTCGCCGCTGCGGGAGAACTGGATCATCGCCCGCGGCGACACCGAGGAGTACGCCGGCCGTCCCGTCCGCCCCGAGGACGACGGGATCAAGCACACCTCACCGCGCGGCGGGCTGCGCAACCTGGACGCGGTCTTCCCCGGACGTCCGCGTCAGCCGCGCCGAGGCCGTGACGGCACGGCGGTCACACAGCTCGCGTACGCCCGCCGCGGCGAGATCACGCCCGAGATGGAGTTCGTGGCCCTCCGCGAGAACGTTGATCCCGAGGTGGTCCGCGAGGAGATCGCGGCGGGCCGCGCGGTGCTGCCGGCCAACGTCAACCACCCGGAGATCGAGCCGATGATCATCGGCAAGCGGTTCCTGGTGAAGGTCAACGCCAACATCGGCAACTCCGCGGTCACTTCCTCCATCGAGGAGGAGGTCGAGAAGATGACCTGGGCGACCCGTTGGGGCGCCGACACGGTCATGGACCTGTCCACCGGCCGCAACATCCACACCACCCGCGAGTGGGTGCTGCGCAACTCCCCCGTCCCCATCGGCACGGTGCCGCTCTACCAGGCGCTGGAGAAGGTCGACGGCAGGGCCGAGGAACTGACCTGGGAAATCTACAAGGACACGGTCATCGAGCAGGCCGAGCAGGGCGTGGACTACATGACCGTCCACGCGGGCGTGCGCCTGCCGTATGTGCCGCTCACCGCCAACCGCAAGACCGGCATCGTCTCGCGCGGCGGCTCGATCATGGCCGCGTGGTGCCTCGCGCACCACAAGGAGTCGTTCCTGTACGAGAACTTCGAGGAACTCTGCGAGATCCTCGCCGCCTACGACGTCACGTACTCGCTCGGCGACGGCCTCCGGCCGGGCTCGATCGCGGACGCCAACGACGAGGCACAGTTCGCGGAGCTGCGGACGCTCGGGGAACTCAACCGGATCGCCAGGCGTTTCAACGTACAGACCATGATCGAGGGCCCGGGACACGTCCCGATGCACAAGATCAAGGAGAACATCGACCTTCAGCAGGAGATCTGCGATGAGGCTCCGTTCTATACGCTCGGCCCGCTGACCACGGACGTCGCCCCCGCGTACGACCACATCACCTCCGGCATCGGTGCCGCGATGATCGCCTGGTGGGGCACGGCGATGCTCTGCTACGTCACGCCCAAGGAGCACCTGGGCCTGCCCAACCGTGACGACGTCAAGACCGGCGTCATCACTTACAAGATCGCCGCCCACGCGGCCGACCTCGCCAAGGGACACCCCGGTGCGCAGGAGTGGGACGACGCGCTGTCCGACGCCCGCTTCGAGTTCCGGTGGGAGGACCAGTTCAACCTCGCCCTGGACCCGGACACGGCACGGGAGTTCCACGACGAGACACTGCCGGCCGAGCCCGCCAAGACGGCCCACTTCTGCTCCATGTGCGGGCCGAAGTTCTGCAGCATGAAGATCTCGCAGGACATCCGCCGCGAACACGGCGGTACCAAGACCGAGATCGAGGAGGGCATGGCCCAGAAGTCGAAGGAGTTCGCGGCCGCGGGCAACCGCGTGTACCTGCCGCTGGCGGACTGACCCACGCGGGCGGGCGCTGCTCCTCGGGCCGGATGCCCGGAGAGCAGCGCCGGCGCCGGTCGGTGAGAAGGGGGTTGGGGATGGGACCCGTGGTGTTGCTGGAGACGACGGCTCCGGCACAGTCGCTGGTCTGGCAGGACGACAGTCTGGTCGACCTGGTGGGCGGCCGTGCCTGGAGCGCCGCCGGTGTGGAGCATCGGACGGTCACGGGATACGGACCGGTGTTCGACCGAAGCGTCGTCTCCTCCTCCGGCCGCTACAGCGTCGTCTACGCCGAGCGCGGGACCAGGGCTCTGCTGGTCCGGGGATCGCGCGTCGTCCGTGAGCTGACGCGCAGCATTTACCACGCCGACGACTTCGACTACCCCGTCGCGCTGGGAGTTCTGCCGGACGGGCGAGAGATCCTGGTTCACTGCCCGGAGGAGTACAACGTCCTCCACATCGAGGAGGCGGAGTCGGGCAAGCGCCTCACTTCGGGCCCACGTGGAGACAAGGACGTTTTCCACTCCCGGCTGTCGGTGAGTCAGGACGGCAGGCATCTCCTCGTGGCCGGCTGGGTGTGGCATCCGTACGGCATCGCCGAGGTCTTCGATCTGCAGGCCGCGCTGACGGACCCGGCCGCACTGGACGGGCCCGGAGTGCTGCCGATGGAGCCGGGCATCGACGCCGAGGTGGAGTCAGCGTGCTGGCTCGGCCGTGATCGCCTGGTGGTTGCGACCGGCGAGGAGTTCCTCGATGACGAAGAGGTGCCTGCTCTGGGCCCTCGGGAGCTCGGTGTCTGGTCCCTGTCCGAGCGTCGATGGATGCACCGGAGCCAGGTCGATTTCAAGGTCGGCACGCTGCTCGCGGGGGGGGGGGGGGGCAGCAGAGTCGTCTCACTGCACGGGCATCCCCGGCTGATCGACATCACCACCGGCGCAGTCCTGGCGGAATGGCCGGAGGTGGATGTGGCACGCCGGGAAGGAGCCTACGGGGTCACCCATGTCCCGACCCCGGTCGCGGCGCTGCATCCCGACGGCACCCGCCTGGCGGTTGCTCAGACGGGAAGCATTGCGGTGATCCAGTTGCCGGATCCCGACGACGGACAGGCACCGTAACGGAAGGAACACGATGCCGCCCGGGGCTCACAAGATCCCTAAGGTCTTCCGTGTGGGTGGGATCGATGTTGCCAACGGGGTGGTCGGTGCGGTCATCGGCATGGTGTTCGCGGTGCTGTTCCAACAGCCCCTGCAGGACGCGTGGTTCCGGATGCGCAGACGCTCGGCGAGTGCGCTGCGCGGTCTGAGGGGCCGGGAGGAGTCGGGACCGGCGTGGCGGACGTTCTCGCTCGGGCCCCTGCAGACCTCGGCACTGATCGTGGAGGGAGACGGGGAGACTCCGATCCCGGCGGAGACGATCTTCGTACACGTGCTCGACGAAGACGTCCGGCTCCCGGCGGACATGAAGCCTTGGCGGGACGAGATAGCCGCCGAGAGCGAACACCTGCGCGCCGAGGGGCGTACCCCCCTGTGGAACGGGCCGCGTTATGCGGTCGAGTCGTTCGACATCTCCCGCACGTCACTGGACGAGACGCCGGAGGTGCATCTGCGACTGCGGCCGACCGACTACTACACGTTCCTGGCGGCTCAGCAGCTCGACCGTCGGCTGCCGGACGGTGCGACCCCGCGGTCGCGATACCTGGATCCCGAGCAGCCCCTGGCCGCCCCCGCGTTCCTCCAGTGCAGCTTCGCCGTCAACGTCGCCGTGGTCACCGCCGACGACATGCTCGTGGTGAGCCGTCGCAGCGAGCGGGTCAGGATGGCGCCCGGCGTGTGGAACTCCTCGGTCAACGAGGGGCTGTCCCGGCACATCGACTCGTCGGGACGGAGCGCGCCGGACCTGCACGCGGTGTGCCGTCGGGGAATGCGTGAGGAACTGGCCCTGGAGGCGCACGAGTACACACTCGACCTTCTGGCGTTTGTCCTGGACGTCGACAAGCGCCACTGGAGCGGCCACTACTTCGCCAGGCTCAAGGAACTCAGAAGTTCTGACCTCCAGGCGCGGATGAGCAGGGGTGTGGCGGACCGCTGGGAGCATCAGACGATCGACTATGTGCCGTTCCGTCCGGCGCCCGTCATCAAGTACCTGCTCCGGGAAGACCGTGTCCACCGCTGGGCGCCGCTGGCGCCCGCGTTGTTCCACCTCGCTCTCGTGCACGCCTACAGCCGCACGTCCGTCGAACGCGTCGAGGCGCAGATCGTCCGGCGGCTGTAGCCTCACTCCGGCTGGTGTTCCGGGCCGCCGAAGTCGGGGCTCGTGTAGTCCGGGCTGGTGAAGCTCGGGCGGCCGGAGGCGGAGCCGTCGTCGGGGCTGCTGAAGCCGGGGCGGCCGTAACCCAGGCGCGGCATACGGCCGGTCGGAGCCGGCGGGGCTGTGGGGTGCAGGGTGGCCGCGCCGGGCTGGGCGAGCGCGTTCCGCAGGAACGGCAGGATGCCGCGCTCCAGCAGGGCCTCCCGCCAGGCCTCTCTGGCCCTGGCCACCTCCGCGCTCGCCGCGTCGTGGGTCCCGGCTTCCGCCGCGGCGCTGTTGCGCAGGGCGGTGAGCAGCAGCCCGACCGCGGCGACGAGGATCGCGGCCGCGGCCACGGCGCCGAACACCCAGCCCGCGGTGAGCATGGTCTGGGCGAAAGCCTGGCCGGGAGCCAGCATTCTCAGGATGTAGCCGACGAGCAGGAAGATCGCCGCGGCGGTCCCGGCGAGGACGGGGGCCAGCACCGCGATCACGGCGATGGCGCCCGCCCCGGTCGTCTCGGCGGCCTCGCCGAGGCCGGTGGCGAGTCCCATCGCGTCCGCACCCGGTCCGGCGGAACCGGAATCGCGGGCGGCCGAGGGGGTGGACGGCGCCGGGTGGCGCAGTTCCTCGCGGACCTTCACGTAGTTCTGGTACTCGGCTGCCGCGGCCGCCGTGATCAGCGCGGTGGCGTCGAGGGCCATGGTGCGCAGTTGTTCGGGGTTCAGCCGCTGTCCGACAGCGGCCAGTTCCGGTCGGTGTGGTGCGGAGCGCAGCGCCTCATCGAGGATCCGCTCGAATTCCTGGCGGTCCTCGCTCAGCAGGTGCTGCGGAACGCTGTTCATGTGCATCCCCCGATGCTCCGTAGGGCTGGTGGCTCGCACGCCGGCGAGCCGTCGGGCAGAAACGGAGGGGAGCCTGCTACGGATAAGCCGATGGTAGAGCCGTGACGGCACGCGGTGACAGGGGGTTGCCGGAATTTGCGTGCCGACCTGCGTTCATCCGGTATGGGGCGCACCTGCCCCGCGAACGCTCAGATATCCAGGGGAAGTTGCTGGACCAGCAGCTTTCCGGCCATGGTCACGCCGCCGTCCATGGCGATGGCGAGTCCCTCGGCATAGACGTGCGGTCCCTCGACGACGGGTCCGCTGCCCTCTTCGTCGTCCTCGGATCCGACCTCGCCGAGGAGATACGGAATGGGACTGTGGCCGTGGACGATGCGGGTCCCGCCGTACGTGTCGAGCAGGGACCGTACGGCGTCGGCGCCGCCCTCGTCGCGGAAGGAGAAGCGCTTGGTGAACTTCCGGAACAGGTCCCAGCACTCGTCCGCGTCGTTGCGCGTGAGCGTCTCGCGGACCGTGTCGTTGACGGCCTCGATCGAGTCGCCGTAGTCGAGGTAGGCGGTGGTGTCGGAGTGCACGAGCAGGTAGCCGTCGACCTCCTCGACGGCGTCGAGGCGGGCCATCCACTGCAGGTGGTGGTCCTGGAGGCGGTCCATGTCGGTCTTCTGGCCGCCGTTGAGCAGCCAGGCCGCCTGGAAGGTGGCGGTGCCCGCGCCGGAGTTGACGGGGGTGTCGCCGAACCGCTTGGCGCCGAGCAGCAGCAGTTCGTGGTTGCCCATGAGGGCCTTGCAGTAGCCGCCGGCCGCGGCCGCCTCGGCGGACAGCCGCATCACCAGGTCGATCACGCCGATGCCGTCCGGGCCGCGGTCGGTGAAGTCGCCGAGGAACCACAGCCGGGCGGTGCCCGCGCACCACTGGCCGGAGGCGTCGATCAGCCCCTTCTCCCGCAGGGCGGCCACCAGCTCGTCCAGGTAGCCGTGGACGTCACCGACGACGTAGAGCGCGCCGGGGCCGGTCGTGGGCTCTGCGGCGGGGGCTGCGGGGGCCGGTTCGACGGGGACCTGGAGCGTGTCGCCGCGGTTGATGACGGGCAGGTCGCGCTGGGTGGGCGTGTAGCCCTCGGGGTAGGCCCCGTCCACGGACGGGAGGGCGTCGCCGGACTGGGCGTGGACGTACGGACCGGTCTCGTGGACGTACGCGGGTACCCGGAAGTCGCGCAACGTCGCCGTCCGCTCCACCTCGGGTCCCTGACCGGCCCCCTGAGTCATCAGACCCCTCCACCATCGCGCCGCAGCTGCACCGCTTCGGACTGCCTGGTCGCAGCGGCCCGCGGTGTCGTGGGCCCATCATAGGAATGCGCGTCGCGCCGTGTGATGACCCAGGGGTGGTGAATCAGAGCAAGACTCCAGTTCACCGCGGCTTTCGCCCCGTTTGGGCAGGGGTTCGACCGGCTGCCGGTCCTGCGCCGGCCGCACGGCTGGACGGCCGACCGACCTGTTTGGGGCCCGCGGAGCCGCGTGCCGCGAGGCGGCAGAGCCGTGGTGGCCGGATTCGGCTCCCCCCGAGGCCCCTCGGCCCCCGCGCCCGGCCGCGGCCGCGGCGGGTGAACCGATCGCGCCACCCGCCGGGCTCCCGCCTGCGCTCCCCCCCCCCGCTATCCCCTTTCCGGGGTCCGCGGTGGGCTGACGGTCGTGCGCGGGGGACGCCGCTGGGACGAGGTTCGCACGATCAGCTCCGTCGGTATCACCTGCTCGACGGGCTGGTCCGACTCGACGCCCTCGATGGCGTCGATGAGGAGCTGGACCACCGCGGTGCCGATCCGGCGCGGCTTCAGGGAGAGCGTGGTGATGGGCGGCTCGGTGTTGGCGTACACCGTGGATTCGCTGCAGCACACCAGCAGCAGGTCGTCCGGGACGCGCAGGCCGTAGCGGCGGGCGGCGGCGAGCAGGTCGGTGCCGTTGGGGTCGAAGAGACCGTAGACGGCGTCCGGGCGGTCGGGGCGGGCGAGCAGCCGGTCGGCGGCGACGGCGCCCGCGCACGGGTCGTGCGCCGGGTAGGCCTCGTAGACCGGGTCCTGGCCGACGCGCTCGCACCAGCGCAGGTAGGCCGTGGTGGACAGATGGGTGTACGTGTCCGTCGTCGTGCCCGTGAGCAGGCCGATCCGGCGGGCGCCCGCGGCGGCGAGGTGGTCCAGGATGCCGAGGACGGCGGCCTCGTGGTCGTTGTCGACCCAGGCGGTGACCGGGAGCGAGCCGGCCGGGCGGCCGTCGGAGACGACCGGCAGCCCCTGCCGGACGAGTTCGCTGACCACCGGGTCCTGGTCGGAGGGGTCGATGACGACCGTGCCGTCCAGGGCCACGTTCGACCACACGTCGTGGCGGGAGGTCGCGGGCAGGATGACCAGGGCGTAGCCACGGGCGAGCGCGGCCGAGGTGGCGGCCCGGGCCATCTCGGCGAAGTACGCGAACTCCGTGAAGGTGAAAGGTTCATCCCCGTACGTCGTCACGGTCAGGCCGATCAGTCCCGACTTGCCGGTACGGAGGGTGCGGGCGGCGGCCGAGGGGCGGTACCCCAGCCGGTCGGCGACCTCGCGGACATGGCGCCGGGTGGCATCCGGGAGCCGGCCCTTGCCGTTGAGGGCGTCGGACACGGTTGTGATGGAGACCCCGGCGGCGGCGGCCACGTCTCTGATGCCCGCCCGGCCCGGTCGACTGCCTCGACGTGAGGTTTCCGCGCGGCTCACCTGGTGCTTCCCTGCTGCTGTCATGGCGAGCCGATAGTAGGGCTCATGCGGTGGGGTAGTGCGGACGCATATGCACCCATTGGCAGGTACGTTTCTGCATGGTCATTACGGCTCAACTTCCTTGGAAAGCAAGGAAGTTGAGTGCTCTCATGGTAAGACGTGACGTGTCGACGCGCATGGGCCTGCCAAGTGCTCGATGTCTCGAAGAGGTCTCAACTCACCTGCACGGGTGATGCGCGCCACGGCGCGAGCCACCGGCGCGTAGATATATGTGCGGCGCGCCCCCCGATACGTACGCCTTCGTCTGGTGATGCCCCTGATGCCTGTGGGATCGATGAGGTTCGCCTCTTGTGGTGCCCCGCAGCTGTTCGCAGGGGCGCCGAATCCTCATAAGGTGTGGAGTATTGGAAGCCGGCGGCGTCGACGGGCCGCCGGTGGTCGCGAGGAGGACTGCGGTGAGCGAGACGAGCCCGAAGCTGCGCGCCGAGCTGGCGGGTATCCCCACGTACAAGCCGGGCAAGCCCGCCGCGGCCGGCGGGCCGGTCGCCTACAAGCTGTCCTCCAACGAGAACCCGTATCCGCCGCTGCCCGGTGTGATGGAGAGCGTGACCGCGGCCGCCTCCAACTTCAACCGCTACCCGGACATGGCCTGCACGGGCCTGATGAACGAGCTGTCGGAGCGCTTCGGTGTCCCGCTCTCCCACCTGGCCACCGGCACCGGCTCGGTGGGCGTCGCCCAACAGCTGATCCAGGCCACCAGCGGCCCCGGCGACGAGGTGATCTACGCCTGGCGGTCCTTCGAGGCGTACCCGATCATCACGCAGATCAGCGGCGCCCGGTCGGTGCAGGTGCCGCTCACTGCGGGCGATGTGCACGACCTGGACGCGATGGCGGAGGCGATCACCGACCGGACGCGTCTGATCTTCGTCTGCAACCCCAACAACCCGACCGGCACGGTGGTGCGTCGCGCGGAGCTGGAGCGGTTCCTCGACCGAGTGCCCGGCGATGTGCTGGTGGTGCTGGACGAGGCCTACCGGGAGTTCATCCGCGACCCCGAGGTGCCCGACGGCGTCGAGCTGTACCGGAACCGGCCCAACGTCTGCGTTCTGCGCACGTTCTCGAAGGCCTACGGCCTCGCCGGGCTGCGCGTCGGTTTTGCGATCGCGCACGAGCCGGTGGCGGCGGCGCTGCGCAAGACGGCGGTGCCCTTCGGTGTCAGCCAGCTCGCGCAGGAGGCGGCGATCGCCTCACTGCGGGCCGAGGACGAGCTGCTGGGCCGGGTCGGCTCGCTGGTGTGCGAGCGCACGCGCGTGGTCGACACGCTGCGCGCCCAGGGCTGGACGGTCCCGGAGACCCAGGCCAACTTCGTGTGGCTGCGGCTGGGGGAGCGCACGGTCGCGTTCGCGGCGGCCTGTGAGGAGCACGGTGTGGTGGTCCGGCCGTTCCCGGGCGAGGGTGTGCGGGTGACGATCGGCGAGACCGAGGCGAACGACATCTTCCTGAAGGTGACGGAAGCGTTCCACAAGGAGATCTGAGCGGGCTCCGTCAGGAGCACCGAAGCGGTTCGGGTGGGCCTCGCTTGTGCGGGGCCTACTCGTCTGTCAGCGCCTATGCGTGGATCAGTTCCACGCGTACGGGGTCGCCGTCCCGCACGGTCGCCAGGACTGAGGCGTCCCCGTCGAGTCGGCCCAGGACGTTGCACGGGCTCGCGAGCCGGCACTCGTCACCTCGCGAGATGGGCGTGGGCCCGTAGGGGAGGGCGAGGGCGTCGCCGTCCGTCCAGAAGGCCACCGTGCCCGGCTCCACGACCTGCCGGGCGTCCGTTTCACGTGAAACGGAGACACCTGTGTCGAAATACACCTCCTCGCCCCAGGTGTGGGCGGTGGAGGCGAGCGGCAGGGCCTTGCCGAGGGCCTGGGTGGTCGGCGTGTCGTCGAGGGTCGCGGTGGTGTTGCCCGCGGGCCAGGAGATCCGTATCTGCATGGCGCACAATTCAACAATATGTTGAAGTCGCTGCCAAGACCTTGGCGGCACGGCGGAGGGGGGACCCCCCGTTGGTTGCCGAAAATCAGTAGGTCATAATGGCTTGTGAATGTGAACGCGTTCACAAGCGCATCCCGTTTGATCCTCTATGTGCGTGACAAGAGGGGCAAACCGCCGCAGTACCACGGCGTAGTAAGGAGAGTGACGACGTGGACCTGGCTTTGGCGCCGGAGACACTGGCGCGCTGGCAGTTCGGCATCACCACCGTCTACCACTTCCTGTTCGTCCCCCTGACGATCTCCCTGGCCGCCCTCACGGCCGGGCTCCAGACGGCCTGGGTGCGCACGGAGAAGGAGAAGTACCTCAGGGCGACGAAGTTCTGGGGCAAGCTCTTCCTGATCAACATCGCGATGGGTGTGGTCACCGGCATCGTGCAGGAGTTCCAGTTCGGCATGAACTGGTCGGACTACTCGCGCTTCGTCGGTGACATCTTCGGCGCCCCGCTCGCCTTCGAGGCCCTCATCGCGTTCTTCTTCGAGTCCACCTTCATCGGGCTGTGGATCTTCGGCTGGGACAAGCTGCCCAAGAAGATCCACCTGGCCTGCATCTGGATGGTCTCGATCGGCACGATCCTGTCGGCGTACTTCATCCTGGCGGCCAACTCCTGGATGCAGCACCCCGTCGGCTACCGGATCAACAAGGCCAAGGGCCGGGCCGAGCTCACGGACTTCTGGCATGTCCTGACCCAGAACACCGCGCTCAGCCAGGCCTTCCACACCCTCACCGCGGCCTTCCTGACCGGCGGCGCCTTCATGGTCGGCATCTCCGCCTACCACCTGGCCCGTAAGCGGCACATCCGCGAGATGAAGACCTCGCTGCGGCTCGGCCTGATCACGGTGGTCATCGCGGGCCTGCTCACCGCGGTCAGCGGTGACGTGCTCGGCAAGGTCATGTTCAAGCAGCAGCCCATGAAGATGGCCGCCGCCGAGGCGCTGTGGGACGGCCAGAAGCCGGCACCGTTCTCGATCTTCGCCTACGGAGACGTCGAGAAAGGCCACAACACCGTCGCGATAGAGATCCCGGGCCTGCTGTCCTTCCTCGCCAACGACGACTTCACCTCGAACGTCCCCGGCATCAACGACGTCAACAAGGCCGAGCAGCAGAAGTTCGGGCCCGGCGACTACCGGCCCAACATCCCGGTGGCCTTCTGGGGCTTCCGTTGGATGATCGGCTTCGGCATGGCCTCCTTCACCATCGGCCTCGCCGGACTGTGGCTGACCCGGAAGAAGTTCATGCTGCCGCAACACCTGAGGGTCGGCGAGGACGAGGTGCCGCACCTGGTGCTGTTCCGGAACAAGGCGCTCGGCCCGAAGCTGACCACCTGGTACTGGCGCATCGCGATCTGGACCCTGGCCTTCCCGCTGATCGCCAACTCCTGGGGCTGGATCTTCACCGAGATGGGCCGTCAGCCGTGGGCCGTCTACGGCGTCCTGCAGACCCGGGACGCGGTCTCCCCCGGTGTCTCCCAGGGCGAGGTCCTCACCTCGATGATCGTCTTCACCGCGCTCTACGCGATCCTCGCCGTCGTCGAGGTCAAGCTGCTGGTGAAGTACGTCAAGGCCGGCCCGCCCGAGCTGACCGCGGCCGACCTCAACCCGCCCACGAAGATCGGCGGCGACACGCGTGACGCCGACAAGCCGATGGCCTTCTCGTACTAGGCCGGGGGAACAGTCATGGAACTTCACGACGTCTGGTTCGTCCTCATCGCCGTCCTGTGGACCGGCTACTTCTTCCTCGAGGGCTTCGACTTCGGGGTCGGCATCCTCACCAAGCTGCTCGCCCGGAACCGGCCCGAGCGCCGGGTGCTGATCAACACCATCGGGCCCGTCTGGGACGGCAACGAGGTGTGGCTGCTCACAGCGGGCGGCGCGACCTTCGCCGCCTTCCCGGAGTGGTACGCCACCCTCTTCTCCGGCTTCTATCTGCCGCTGCTGGTCATCCTGGTCTGTCTGATCGTCCGGGGTGTGGCCTTCGAGTACCGGGCGAAGCGGCCCGAGGAGAACTGGCAGCGCAACTGGGAGACGGCCATCTTCTGGACCTCGCTCATCCCGGCGTTCCTGTGGGGCGTGGCCTTCGGGAACATCGTGCGGGGGGTGAAGATCGACCAGCACTTCGAGTACGTCGGCGGTGTCGGGGACCTGCTCAACCCCTACGCCCTGCTCGGCGGCCTGGTGACGCTCACGCTGTTCACCTTCCACGGGGCGGTCTTCGCGGCGCTGAAGACCGTCGGGGACATCCGGCTGCGGGCACGGAAGCTGGCGCTGCGGGTCGGTCTCGTGACGGCCGTCCTGGCGCTTGCCTTCCTGCTGTGGACGCAGGCCGACAACGGTGACGGCAAGAGCCTGGTGGCCCTGATCGTGGCGGTCGTCGCCCTGGTGGCCGCTCTGGTGGCCAATCAGATGGGTCGCGAGGGATGGTCGTTCGCGCTGTCCGGCGTGACCATCGTGGCGTCGGTGGCGATGCTCTTCCTGTCGCTCTTCCCGAACGTCATGCCGTCCACGCTCAACGGGGACTGGAGCCTGACGGTCACCAACGCCTCATCGAGCCCGTACACCCTGAAGATCATGACGTGGTGCGCGGCCATCGCCACGCCGCTCGTCCTGCTCTACCAGAGCTGGACCTACTGGGTGTTCCGCAAGCGGATCGGCACGCAGCACATCGCTCCTGACGCTGTCGCACACTGAGTCCGCCGAGGGTGTGTTTCACGTGAAACACACCCTCTGGACCGAAGGGCATGTTTCACGTGAAACCAATCGATCCGCGCCTTCTGCACTACGCCCGCGCCACCCGCCTCTTCCTGGTGGCGGTGGTCGGTCTGGGGGCCTTCGGGGCCGGGCTGGTGATCGCCCAGGCCATGCTCATCGCCGAGGTGGTGGTCGGCGCCTTCCAGCACGGGCAGTCGGTCGCTGAACTGCGCACTCCCCTGGTGCTGTTGGCGGCCGTCGCCGTGGGGCGATCGATTGTCGCGTGGCTCACCGAACTCGCGGCACACCGTGCGAGCGCGGCCGTGAAGTCGGAGCTTCGGGGGCGGCTGCTGGAGCGGGCGGCCCAACTGGGCCCCGGGTGGTTGAGCGGACAGCGGACCGGCTCCCTGGTCACCCTGGCCACCCGAGGAGTCGATGCCCTCGACGACTACTTCTCGCGCTATCTCCCGCAGTTGGGCCTCGCGGTCGTCGTCCCGGTGGCCGTGCTGGCACGGATCGTCACCGAGGACTGGGTGTCGGCGGCGATCATCGTCGGCACCCTGCCGCTGATCCCCCTGTTCATGATGTTGATCGGCTGGGCCACCCAGTCCCGGATGGACCGTCAGTGGCGGCTGCTGTCCCGGCTGTCGGGCCACTTCCTGGACGTGGCCGCCGGGTTGCCCACGCTGAAGGTGTTCGGCCGGGCCAAGGCGCAGGCCGAGTCCATCCGCCGGATCACCGGCGAGTACCGCCAGGCCACCATGCGGACCCTGCGGATCGCGTTCCTCTCCTCCTTCGCCCTGGAGCTGCTGGCCACCCTGTCGGTCGCGCTGGTCGCCGTGACGATCGGCATGCGTCTGGTGCACGGCGACATGGACCTGTACACAGGCCTGGTCATCCTGGTGCTGGCGCCCGAGGCGTATCTGCCACTGCGCCAGGTGGGCGCGCAGTACCACGCGGCGGCGGAGGGGCTCGCCGCGGCGGAGGAGATCTTCGCCGTACTGGAGACGCCGGCACCGGTGTCCGGCACCGCAGTGGTGCCCGAGGGCCCGCTGGCCTTCGACGGGGTGACGGTCCGCTACCCGGGGCGGTCGGCGGACGCCGTGAGCGAGGTGTCGTTCACCGTCGAGCCGGGCGAGACCGTGGCGCTGGTCGGGCCGAGCGGCGCGGGCAAGTCGACGCTGCTGAACGTGCTGATGGGGTTCGTACAGCCCGCCGAGGGCAGGGTCCGGGTCGGGGGAGCCGATCTTGCGGAGGTCGACCTGACGCAGTGGCGGTCGAGGATCGCGTGGGTGCCGCAGCGGCCGCACCTGTACGCCGGGACCATAGCGGAGAACGTCCGACTGGCCCGGCCCGACGCGGACGACACCGCCGTACGCCGCGCGCTGCGGGACGCGGGCGCGCTGGAGTTCGTGGACGCGCTGCCCGAGGGGGCCGGCACGGTGCTCGGCGAGGACGGGGCCGGGCTGTCCGCGGGGCAGCGGCAGCGGCTCGCGCTCGCCCGGGCCTTCCTCGCGGACCGGCCCGTGCTGCTGCTGGACGAGCCGACGGCCGCGCTGGACGGGGCGACCGAGGCCGACGTCGTGGCGGCGGTACGAAGGCTTGCGGCGGGTCGTACGGTGCTGCTCGTCGTGCATAGGCCGGCGCTGCTGGAAGCGGCGGACCGGGTGGTGCGGCTTGAGGGCTCGGAGTCGTCGGCGCACCGGTCCGGCAGTTGCCCGCCCAAGGGGCTCCGCCCCCTGGACCCCCGTCCTCGCCCACCCGCCACCCGACTCGGTCAGTTGGAAGGTGGACCGGACGGCGCTGGACTCGGCCCGCTGAGGACCGGGGCGGGAGCGCAGGTCCTGCAAGGGTTCCGGAGTGCCCTCGCCCGGGTTCGGGGGCTCGCCGGGCCCCGGCGTGGTCGGCTCCTCCTTGCGCTGCTGCTCGGGAGTCTGGCGCTCGGCAGTGCTGTCGGGCTGATGGCCACCTCCGGCTGGCTGATCTCGCGAGCCTCGCAGCAGCCGCCGGTGCTGTATCTGATGGTGGCCGTGACGGCGACGCGAGCCTTCGGGATCGGGCGCGCCGTCTTCCGGTACGCCGAGCGGCTGGTGTCACACGACGCCGTGCTGCGGATGCTGGCCGACACCCGGGTCGCCGTCTACCGGCGGCTGGAGCGGCTGGCGCCCGCAGGGCTGCGCACGGCCCGCCGCGGCGATCTGCTCACCCGGCTGGTCGCCGACGTGGACGCGCTCCAGGACTACTGGCTGCGCTGGCTGCTGCCCGCCGGCGTCGCGGTCGCCGTCTCCACCGCCTCCGTCGCCTTCACGGCCTGGCTGCTGCCCGAGGCCGGAGCCGCCCTCGCGGCCGGGCTCCTCGCGGCCGGTGTCGGTGTCCCCCTGGTCACCGCGGCCGCGGCCCGCCGGGCCGAGCGCCGGCTGGCGCCCGCTCGCGGAGAGCTCGCGACCCGGGTGACCGACCTGCTCACCGGCACCGCCGAGCTGACCGTCGCCGGCGCGCTGCCGGCCCGTACGGCCGCGGCCCGGCAGGCCGACGGCACGCTCACCCGGATCGCGTCGCGCTCCGCCGCCGTCACCGCGCTCGGTGACGGGCTCACCGCGCTGCTCTCCGGCCTGACCGTCACCGTCGGCGCCCTGCTCGGCGCCCAGGCGGTGGCCGCGGGCCGGCTCGGCGGCGTGGCGATGGCCGTGGTGGTCCTCACCCCGCTGGCCTCCTTCGAGGCCGTACTGGGGCTGCCGCTCGCCGTGCGCTACCGGCAGCGGGTGCGCCGGAGCGCGGAGCGCGTGTTCGAGGTGCTGGACGCCCCGGAGCCCGTACGTGCGCCGGAGCGGCCCCGGCAGGCGCCCGCCTCGCCCTTCCCGGTCGTGCTCAGGGGCCTGGACGCCCGGCACGCGGGGCAGCACCGGGACGCACTCGCCGGACTCGACCTCACGCTGGAGCAGGGCCGCCGGATCGCCGTGGTCGGTCCTTCCGGATCCGGCAAGACGACCCTCGCCCAGGTGCTCCTCAGGTTCCTCGACCCGCAGGCGGGCTCGTACACGCTCGCCGGTGTGGACGCCTGCGCCCTGGCCGACGACGACGTGCGCCGGCTCGTCGGACTGTGCGCCCAGGACGCGCACCTCTTCGACAGCAGCGTGCGCGAGAACCTGCTGCTCGCCCGGAAGGACGCCACCGAGGCCGACCTGCGCGACGCGTTGGCCCGGGCCCGGCTGCTGGACTGGGTGGACGAGCTGCCGGACGGGCTGGACACGCTCGTCGGCGAGCACGGAGCGCGGCTGTCGGGCGGGCAGCGGCAGCGCCTCGCGCTGGCCCGCGCGCTCCTCGCCGACTTCCCGGTCCTCGTCCTGGACGAGCCTGCCGAGCACCTGGACCTGCCGACGGCGGACGCGCTCACCGCGGATCTGCTCGCCGCCACGGAGGGCCGTACGACCCTGCTGATCACTCACCGGCTGGCCGGGCTCGACGCGGTCGACGAGGTGGTCGTGCTCGACGCCGGCCGGGTGGTGCAGCGCGGGCGGTACGCGGAGCTGGCCGCTGTGGAAGGGCCGTTGCGGGAGATGGTGCTGCGGGAGACGGCGGCGGAGTCGCTGGTGGGGGCGCGGTGACGGGCCGCTGGTGAGAGTCCCCCTACCGGAGACCCCCACCGGGCTGCCGGAGTAGCGGCATCAGACGCGCTCGGCGATCATCCGCTCGATCACGACCGCGACGCCGTCGTCGTTGTTGGCGACCGTACGGCCCGAGGCGGCGGCGATGACGTCCGGGTGGGCGTTGCCCATCGCGTACGACTGGCCGGCCCAGGTCAGCATCTCGACGTCGTTGGGCATGTCCCCGAAGGCGACGACCTCCTCGGGCGTGATGCCGCGCTCGGCGCAGCACAGGGCGAGCGTGCTGGCCTTGGAGACGTCCGGTCCGCTGAGTTCCAGCAGCGCGCTGGGGCTGGAGCGGGTGACGTTGGCGCGGTCGCCGATCGCGAGACGGGCGAGGCCGAGGAAGACGTCCGGATCGAGTTCGGGGTGGTAGGCGAGGATCTTGAGCACGGGCTGGTCGGCGTCCGGGCCGTCGGCCGAGAGCAGGTCCTCGGCGGGCAGGAGGTTGTCCGGTATCTCCATGTGCAGCTTGGGATAGGCCGGTTCCTGGTGGAAGCCGTACGTCTGCTCGACTGCGAACACCGTGCCGGGTACCGCGTCACGCAGCAGTCCTACGGAGTCCAGCGCGTTCTCCCGGGCCAGTTCGCGCACCTTCACGAAGCGGTGGGTGCCGGGGCCGCCGTGCAGGTCGACCACGGCGGCGCCGTTGCCGCAGATCGCCAGGCCGTGGCCGTGGACATGGTCGCTGACGACGTTCATCCAGCGGGCCGGGCGGCCGGTGACGAAGAAGACCTCGATGCCCGCGGCCTCGGCGGCGGCCAACGCGGCGACCGTCCTCGGGGAGACCGACTTGTCGTCGCGCAGGAGAGTGCCGTCGAGGTCGGTGGCGATCAGCCGCGGCGGTAGAGCGGCGGCCGGGGTCCCGGGCTGTCTGGTCGCTGAGGTCACCGGGTCATTCTCGCGCATATGCCAGCACGCCCGTGCGGAAGTCCGCACAGATGAGTCCACAGACACATCGCAGACGGCCGACGGGTGACGTCTGTCACTGGGTCACGCCAGCTGGGCGGGTGCCTCCATGGCGATCCGCTCGAAGACCTTCTCGTCCGCGGCGAAGTCCGAGTCCGGGATGGGCCAGTGGATCACGATCTCGGTGAAGCCCAGCTCCTGGTGGCGGCCGGCGAAGTCCACGAAGGCGTCCAGGGATTCGAGCGGCCGGCCGCGGTCCGGGGTGAAGCCGGTGAGCAGGACCTTCTCCAGCTCGGTCACGTCCCGGCCGATCGACGCGCACGTCTCGGACAGCTTCTCCAGCTGTCCGCGCAGCGCCTCGACCGACTGCTCCGGCGTGCCGTTCTCGTACAGCTTCGGGTCGCCGGTGGTCACCCACGCCTGGCCGTGCCGTGCGGCGAGCCTGAGTCCGCGCGGGCCGGTGGCCGCCACCGCGAAGGGCAGCCGGGGCCGCTGCACACAGCCGGGGATGTTGCGCGCCTCGTGCGCCGAGTAGAACCGGCCCTCGTACGTCACCGCGTCCTCGGTGAGCAGCCGGTCGAGCAGCGGCACGAACTCGGCGAACCGGTCGGCGCGCTCGCGCGGCGTCCACGGCTCCTGACTGCTCTTCGACAGGGCCGTCGCGTCGAAGCCGGTGCCGCCGGCGCCGATGCCGAGGGTGATGCGGCCGCCGGAGATGTCGTCCAGGGAGATCAGTTCCTTGGCGAGGGTCACCGGGTGCCGGAAGTTCGGCGAGGTGACCAGCGTGCCGAGGCGGAGCCGGTCGGTGGCGGCCGCGGCGGCGGTCAGCGTCGGTACGGCGCCGAACCACGGGCCGTCGCGGAAGCTGCGCCAGGACAGGTGGTCGTAGGTGTACCCGGTGTGGAAGCCGAGCTGCTCGGCCCGCATCCAGGCCGAACGACCGCCCTCGCTCCAGCGGCGGTACGGCAGGATCACGGTGCTCAGACGCAGACTCATGCGTCCGAGGGTACGGGGCCCCACCGACATGGGCCGAAATCGATCAAGAGAACCGCAGGTAGCGGGGTGGTACCGCCTGGGTGAGCCACACTCCGTTCGCGCTGACGTGGAAGACGTGGCCGTCGCGGTGCATGGCGCCGGCGTCCACGGCCAGCACGACGGGGCGGCCGCGGCGGGCGCCGACCCGGGTCGCGGTCTCGCGGTCGGCCGAGAGGTGGACGTCGTGCCTGTTCATGGGCCGCAGGCCCTCGGCGCGGATGGCGTCCAGGTTGCCGGCCACGGTGCCGTGGTAGAGGTACGGCGGCGGGGTCGCCGGGGGCAGGCCGAGGTCGATCTCGATGCTGTGGCCCTGGCTGGCGCGGATTCTCGTGCCCTCGATCGCGAAGCGCTGCTTGTCGTTGGCGGCCACCACGTGGTCGAGCTCCTCACGGGTGAACCGGAACCCGTGCGCGGCGGCCGCGGCGATCAGTGTGTCGATCTCGACCCAGCCGCCCGGGTCGAGTGTGAGGCCGATGCGCTCGGGCTGGTGGCGGAGGTGTTTCGAGAGGTACTTCGACACCTTCACGGTGCGTCTTTCTTCCATGCCTCCAGGGTGCTGGAGAGAGGCGGATCACGCAGGTTGTTTTCTCTCCCGGGTTTGATCCACAAGCAAGTGGAGTTATCCACAGGGTAATTGAAGAAATTGTGGACAACTGGCAGGTGTTTTAGGGTGTTTCGCCAAGTTCACTGTGTGAGCGCTTCGGTGAGGCCAGGTTGTCCAAGGTCCTTGCCCTGACCTCTCGTTCGGCGGCCAGGGCGATGAACGTGGACGTGTGCTCGCGGCCAACGAGGTGCTCCACGGCGGTGATCGTCTCTGTGGGCAGGTCGACGGAACACGTCCGACCACGCTGCTCGGGCGGATCCTCGGCACCGAGGCGTGTGCGCAGGTGCTGGATCGCGAACAGGCGCATGGCCCGGGCCAGTTCGGCGTCCACGGTCTGCTGGGCGAGAGGGCGGAGGCGGCGTACCAGTGAGGCCGCTTCCGCCGCGTGCGCGTGCGTGCGATGGGTGGGGTCGTCGAGGTAGCGGGCGAAGACGTACTCGGTGGTGAACTCCAGGAAACGGGCGGCTATGTGCTCCACTTGGCCCCTCAACTCCCTGAGGTGGCCCGAGATCGCGGAGAGCGGTACTCCGGCGGCGTGCAACTCCGCTGCCACGGACAGTTCTTGGGGGCTCGGTACCAGGAAGGTGTCGGGGTCGCCTTCCACTGGTTCCAGTACGCCGAGTTCGACCGCTTCGGCCACGGCGTCCTCGTCCGGGGCGCCGCCGAAGCGGGCGTCCAGCTCGGCGCGGGTGATGCGGGCCGCCTCCTCGTCGGTCCATGGGCCCTCCACCTCGGTGACCAGGCCGAGGACACCGCCCAGGCCGCGGCCGGTGTCCCAGGCGTCCAGGAGTTCCTTGATCGAGGCGAGGGTGTAGCCGCGGTCGAGGAGGTGGGTGATCTGGTGGAGACGGGTGAGGTGGATGTCGGAGTAGAGGTTGGCGCGGCCCTGGCGCTCGGGGCGGGGGAGGAGGCCTTTGTCCTGGTAGGCGCGGATGGTTCTGACGGTGGTGTGGCTGCGGTGGGCGAGGTCTTCGATGCGGTAGGTCTTCTGGGCCGGGGGGTCGGTCATGTGGGGGTTCCTCGGAGGGGTACCGGAGGCTTCACAACTTCGGCTCCACCCGTGCGATCCCCCTCAACACCCCGGGCATGAACCGCGACAGAAGATGCGCGCCCCGCGCCTCGGGTGTCACCGGTACCACCGCCTTGTTGTGGGTCACCGCGTCCAGGACGGCCTTGGCGACCTTCTCCGGTGGGTAGTTGCGCAGGCCGTAGAGGCGGGCGGAGTGCTTCTGGCGGCGGCGTTGCTCGGCCTCGTCGACTCCGGTGAAGCGGGCTGTGGAGGTGATGTTGGTGTTGACGAAGCCGGGGCAGATCGCCGTGACTCCGATGTCCTGTGCGGCCAGTTCGGCGCGCAGGCACTCGGAGAGCATCAGGACCGCCGCCTTGGAGGTGCTGTAGGCGGGCAGTGCGCGGGAAGGCTGGTAGGCGGCCGCCGACGCGATGTTGACGATGTGGCCGCCCTGGCCGCGCTCGGCCATGCGCGCGCCGAAGAGGCGGCAGCCGTGGATCACGCCCCAGAGGTTGACGTCCAGGACCTTGCGCCAGTCGTCGGTCGTGGTGGTGAAGAAGGAGCCCGACAGGCCGATCCCCGCGTTGTTGACCAGTACGTCCAGCACGCCGTACTCGCGGTGCACCTTCTCGGCGAGCTTCTCCATGGCCTGTTCGTCGGAGACGTCCGCCGTCTCCGCCCACGCCTCGGGGGCGCCGACCAGCCGGGACAGCTCGGCGGTGCGGGCGGCGGCCTCGGCGTCGCGGTCGACGGCCACCACGCGCGCGCCCGCCTCCGCGAAGGCGAACGCCGTGGCCCGGCCGATACCGCTGCCCGCTCCGGTGACCAGCACCAACTGCCCGCCGAACCGGTCCGCGTGGCGGCCGGCGGCCCTGGGCTGCGGCCGGCCGCCCTCGACGCTCGTCACGAACTCCTCGATCCAGGCGGCCACCTGGTCGGGACGCGTGCGCGGGATCCAGTGCCCCGCCGGGAGCGTGCGCCGGGTCAGCTGCGGCACCCACTGCTCCAGGTCGTCGTACAGGCGCTCCGACAGGAACGCGTCCCCCTGGGGAGTGATGAGCTGCACGGGCGCGTGCGCGAACGCGTCCGGGCGGGGCCGCAGCAGCCGGGCGCGGACGTTGTCCCGGTACAGCCAGGCGCCGTGCGCCGCGTCGGAGGGGAGGGAGAGGGTCGGGTAGTCGCCGGCGGGGAACTTCTCGGTCCGCTGGAGGATCTTCGGCCAGCGCTTGCCGAGCGGGCCGCGCCAGGCCAGTTCCGGCAGGGCGGGGGTGTGCAGCATGTAGACGTACCAGGACTTGGCGCCCTGTCCGAGGAGCTGGCCCACCCGGCGGGGCGTGGGACGCTTCACGCGCGCGTCGATCCAGTGCCCGAAGTGGTCGAGGGAGGGACCGGACATCGACGTGAAGGAGGCGATACGACCCTCCGTGCGGCCCACGGTGACGAACTCCCAGGACTGGACCGAGCCCCAGTCGTGCCCGACGAGGTGCACCGGGCGGTCCGGGCTCACCGCGTCCACGACCGCCAGGAAGTCGTCCGTGAGCTTCGCCAGGGTGAAGCCGCCGCGCAGGGGCTGCGGTGCGGTGGAGCGGCCGTGGCCCCGGACGTCGTACAGGACGACGTGGAAGTGGTCGGCGAGGCGGACGGCGACCTGGGACCAGACCTCCTTGCTGTCCGGGTAGCCGTGCACCAGCACCACCGTCGGCTGCTCCGGGTCACCCAGCTCGGCCACGCACAGCTCGACCCCGCCGGTGTGCACCCGGCGCTCACGCGCACCCTTCAGCGTCACTTCGCCTCCGCCCAGCGCCGCACGTGCGGCAGATCGTCGTCCAGCCAGAACGCGCTCTGCTCGGGGTCCCGGGAGTCGGTGACCACCAGGATCTCCTCGAACTTCGCGCCCGTACCCCGGAAGCCGAGGTGGGGTTCGACCGCCCACAGGCCCGGCTGCGGCGGGTGGTCGGAGAAGCGGTACGGCGACCACAGGGGCGACCAGCCCTCGCGGTGACCGTGCAGGGCGTCGGCGGCCAGGCCCTTCAGGGACTGCGTGCCGAACCCGAACAGATGGGGTGACCAGCGGCGCTGCTTCACCCGGTCCACCTTGTGGGCGATCACGCCGAACGGGTACGCCCGGTGCCGGTTGGCGTAGCCCTGGCGGACCATGAGGCGGTCCACGTCCTCGTAGATCTCGCGCAGCGGCCGCCGCTCGCGCACCTCGCGCAGGATCAGCTCGCGGTGCGCCTCCAGGTCGGCCATCAGCCGGTCCTGCACCGGGTTGACGCCGAGGGAGCCCGAGTAGCCGATGTCGGCCGTGTATCCCTCGTGGACCGGGGCCATGTCCAGGATGAACGGCATCCCGGGTTCCAGGGCGCGGTCGGTCGGGAAGAACTGCAGCGGGATGCGGAAGTTCACGAACGCCGTGCGGTCGCCGAACCAGGCGAAGGGCAGGTGGAACCAGTCCCGCACCCCCCGCTCGCGCAGCCACTCGCGCTGCATCCGCGCCGCCTCGCGCTCGGTCACACCCGGTTCGAGGCGTGCCGCGACCGCCTCCGCGCACTCGTAGGCGAGGCGCTGCACCCGCCTGAACCCCTGCAACTCCACGGAGAGTTCGCCGTTCACTGCCGTCGCCATGCCGCCCCGTCCCGTCGACTGCGGTACGCGTCCGTAACTTGACACTGGTGAATGTGACAGTTGTTAGAGGCGGCGTCAATAGGCGGGGATCAAGGCTGTGGACAACGCTCGGTGAGCTGCTGCGGGTAACTCTCAGGCAGGGGATCCCTCAGGGGCCCGTAATACTCGAGTCTGACGCGAAGACGGCTCTGAGGTCTGACGACCGGCGTGGTCCGGATCACTACCTTCGATGACGTGACTGTGATCGCGACCGAAAGCCTGAGCAAGCGGTTCCCCCGGGTGACCGCGCTCGACCGGCTGTCCGTGGACATCGGACCCGGTGTGACCGGACTCGTCGGAGCCAACGGCGCCGGCAAGTCCACCCTGATCAAGATCCTGCTGGGTCTGTCCCCCGCCACGGAAGGCCGCGCCGAGGTGCTCGGCCTCGACGTGGCCACCAAGGGCGCCGCCATCCGCGAACGTGTCGGCTACATGCCGGAGCACGACTGCCTGCCGCCCGACGTCTCGGCCACCGAGTTCGTCGTCCACATGGCCCGCATGTCGGGCCTGCCGCCCACCGCGGCGCGCGAGCGCACCGCGGACACCCTGCGCCATGTCGGCCTGTACGAGGAGCGCTACCGCCCCATCGGCGGCTACTCCACCGGCATGAAGCAGCGCGTGAAGCTCGCCCAGGCCCTGGTGCACGACCCGCAGCTGGTCTTCCTGGACGAGCCGACCAACGGCCTCGACCCGGTCGGTCGCGACGAGATGCTCGGCCTGATCCGCCGCATCCACACCGACTTCGGCATCTCGGTCCTGGTCACCTCCCACCTGCTGGGCGAGCTCGAGCGCACCTGCGACCACGTCGTCGTCATCGACGGCGGCAAGCTGCTGCGCTCCAGCTCCACCACGGACTTCACCCAGACCACGACGACCCTCGCGATCGAGGTCACCGACAGCGACGAACACCCCGACGGCACCCGCGCGGTCCGTGAGGCGCTCCACGCGCGCGGGGTGGACACCGACGACAGCAGCGGCCTCCCCGGCGCCGGGCACATCCTGCTGCTCACCGCGCAGGGTGAGGAGACGTACGACCTGGTGCGCGACACCGTCGCCGACCTGGGCCTCGGGCTGGTGCGCATGGAGCAGCGTCGGCACCACATCTCGGAGGTCTTCACGAGCGAGGAAGAGCAGCGGAAGGAGGCGGCCGTCCATGGCAGTTGAGCAGCCCATGCCGACATCCGTCGCACCGTCGGGTGACCAGACCCGCATCCACAACATCGGCTACCGCACCTACGACGGCCCACGCCTCGGCCGCTCCTACGCCACCCGCTCGCTCTACTCGCAGTCCCTGCGCGGCGCGTACGGCCTCGGCCGCTCGGTCAAGTCCAAGGTGCTGCCGATGCTGCTGTTCGTGGTGATGTGCGTGCCCGCGGCCATCATGGTCGCCGTCGCGGTCGCCACGAAGGCGAAGGACCTGCCCGTCGACTACACGCGCTACGCGATCATCATGCAGGCCGTCATCAGCCTGTACGTCGCCTCGCAGGCGCCCCAGTCCGTCTCGCGCGACCTGCGCTTCAAGACCGTGCCGCTGTACTTCTCACGGCCGATCGAGACCGCCGACTACGTGCGCGCGAAGTACGCGGCGCTGGCCTCCGCGCTGTTCGTCCTCACCGCGGCCCCGCTGCTCGTGCTCTACATCGGCGCGCTGCTGGCCAAGCTCGACTTCGCCGACCAGACCAAGGGATTCGCTCAGGGAATCGTCTCCGTGGCACTGCTCTCGTTGCTCTTCGCCGGCATCGGCCTGGTCATCGCCTCGGTGACCCCGCGGCGCGGCTTCGGCATCGCGGCCGTCATCGCCGTCATGACGATCTCCTACGGCGCGGTCTCCACGCTCCAGGCCATCGCCGAGGCGCAGAACAGCACGGGCGCCATCCCCTGGATCGGCCTCTTCTCGCCCGTCACGCTCATCGACGGAGTGCAGTCCGCGTTCCTCGGCGCGAGCTCGTCGTTCCCCGGAGCGGTCGGACCCACCGACGGGGAGGGCGTGGTCTACGTCCTCGTCGTCCTGGGCCTGATCGCCGCCAGCTACGGCCTCCTCGTGCGCCGCTACCGGAAGGTGGGACTGTGACCACACTCTCCATCGACCACGTCTCCCGCTGGTTCGGCAACGTGGTCGCCGTCAACGACATCACCATGACCATCGGCCCCGGCGTCACCGGCCTGCTCGGCCCGAACGGCGCCGGAAAGTCCACCCTGATCAACATGATGGGCGGCTTCCTGGCCCCCTCCACCGGCACCGTCACCCTCGACGGCCGGCCGGTGTGGCGCAACGAGGCCATCTACAAGCACATCGGCATCGTCCCCGAGCGCGAGGCGATGTACGACTTCCTCACCGGCCGCGAATTCGTCGTCGCCAACGCCGAGTTGCACGGCCTGGGCGCCAAGGCCGCCCAGCGGGCGCTGGCCACGGTCCAGATGGAATACGCGCAGGACCGCAAGATCTCGACGTACTCCAAGGGCATGCGCCAGCGCGTGAAGATGGCGAGCGCCCTGGTGCACGACCCGTCGCTGCTCCTGCTGGACGAGCCCTTCAACGGCATGGACCCGCGCCAGCGCATGCAGCTCATGGAGCTGCTGCGGCGCATGGGCGACGAGGGCCGCACGGTGCTGTTCTCGTCCCACATCCTCGAAGAGGTCGAGCAGCTCGCCTGGCACATCGAGGTCGTCGTCGCCGGGCGGCACGCGGCCAGCGGCGACTTCCGCAAGATCCGCCGCCTGATGACCGACCGCCCGCACTGCTACCTGGTGCGCTCCAGCGACGACCGCGCGCTCGCGGCCGCGCTGATCGCCGACCCGTCGACGTCCGGCATCGAGGTCGACCACGCCGAGGGCGCCCTGCGCATCCAGGCCGTCGACTTCGGCCGCTTCACCACCCTGCTGCCCAAGGTCGCCCGCGACCACGGCATCCGGCTGCTCACGGTCTCGCCGTCCGACGAGTCCCTCGAGTCCGTCTTCTCGTACCTGGTCGCGGCGTAGGAGGCCGAAGATGTACGACCCCACAGTCGCCCGGCTCACCTACCGGGCCCTGCTCGGCCGCCGCCGGGCCCTCATCCTGGGCGCCCTGCCGCTCCTGCTGATCGCGATCTCCGTCGTCGTCCGCGGCCTCGCGGGCGCCGACGACCAGACGGCCGCCAACCTGCTGGGCGGGCTCGGGCTCGCCACGATGGTGCCGATCATCGGCGTCATCGCGGGCACGGGCGCGATCGGCCCGGAGATCGACGACGGCTCCGTCGTCTACCTGCTGGCCAAGCCGGTGAAGCGCCCGACGATCATCTTCACCAAGCTGATCGTGGCGATCGCCGTGACGATGGTGTTCTCGGCCCTGCCGACGCTCGTCGCGGGCTTCATCCTCAACGGCAACAGCCAGCAGATCGCCGTCGCCTACACCGTGGCCGCCCTGGTCGCGTCGATCGCCTACGCGGCGATGTTCCTGCTGCTCGGCACGGTGTCCCGGCACGCGGTGGTGTTCGGCCTCGTCTACGCCCTCGTCTGGGAGGCCCTGTTCGGCTCCCTGGTGTCCGGCGCCCGCACCCTGAGCGTCCAGCAGTGGTCGCTCGCCGTCGCCCACAAGGTGGCCGGCGGGGACCTGGTGACCTCGGACGTCGGACTGCCCACGGCGACGGTCCTGCTGGTCGTGGTCACCGTGCTCGCCACCTGGTACGCGGGCCAGAAGTTGCGCTCGCTGACGCTCGCCGGCGAGGAGTGACAGGTCACGGTCCTGACGGGGGCTTCACCTCGGTCCGGGCACACTGGGCGAAGCGGATGTACGGCTGGGAGGCCGCAGATGGCAGAGGAGATCCCGCGGTACGAGGGACGAGGGCGGACCGGCGGTGACGTCCGGGACGAGCTGGTCCTGGACGAGGACTTCGTGCGGGCCGCCGAGACCTCCGAGCCGTCCGCCCGGGCCCGGATGCTCGCCGCCCGCTGGCGCGCCGAGGAGCCGGAGCCGCAGCCGTGGCGGTCCGACGAGCCGCCGGCGGGCTGGTTCTTCAGCAGGGGGCGCTGGCGCAGGTGGCGCCGCCGGTAGCGGCGGCTCCCGGTAGCGGCGGCCCCTGGTTAATTCAGTGGCGCCCAACCCGGTGGCGGGGCACAGTGGTTGTGCCCCATCCGCCGGGAGTGTCCCGGCGCCACGTTCTGGGAGAGGAGTTGGGCGATGTCCATGCACGGCAGTACGTCCAGCTCCCTTCAGGGCAGCCTGAGCCGGGCTCCGGAGTGATCCCTACCTCTCCGTAGAGCTCATGGGAGCTGCCCGGGGCGGCCGCTTCGAGCACGCGATGTGTCTCTCGCGTGGGCCGCCCACCCGGAGGATTGGCCGAGTGGTAAGGCACCGGCTTGCTAAGCCGTGGTCGGGGGCGACCCCGCGCACGTTCGATCCGTGCATCCTCCGCGAGACGTTGTCACTGGGACTTGGCCGAATTTTCAGGGCTGGGCGTATGTGAGAAAGGCACCCGGCACAGCGGTTGCGCAGCCACCGTCCGTCCCTGGCTCAGCCGAGCAACCGCTCCAGCACCACCGCGATCCCGTCCTCCTCGTTGGAGGCCGTGACCTCGTCCGCCACTGCCCTCAGCTCCTCGTGGGCGTTGGCCATCGCCACGCCCCGGGACGACCAGGCGAACATCGGGACGTCGTTGGGCATGTCGCCGAAGGCGATGGTGTCGGCGGCCTTCAGGCCCAGGCGGCGGGCCGCCAGGGACAGGCCCGTGGCCTTGGACAGGCCGAGGGGCAGCAGTTCCACGATGCCCTCGCCCGCCATGGCGACCGTGACGAATCCGCCGGCCGCCCGGCGGGCCGCCTCCACCAGCTCGTCGTCGCCCAGCGTCGGATGCTGGATGTAGATCTTGTTCAGCGGGGCGGCCCAGAGGTCGGACGCGTCCGTGAAGGGGGTGGCGGGAAGGGCGCCCGTGACCGCGTAACCCGGCCCCACCAGCACCTCGCCGTCCAGGCCGTCCCGGCTCGCCGCCAGGTACAGCGGGCCCACCTCGGCCTCGATCTTCGCCAGGGCCACGCCCGCCAGCTGCCGGTCCAGGGTCACGGACGTCAGCAGGCGGTGCTGCCCGGCGTCGTACACCTGCGCGCCCTGGCCGCAGACGGCGAGGCCGTCGTAGCCGAGGTCGTCGAGGATGTGCCGGGTCCAGGGGACCGCGCGGCCGGTGACGACGATGTGCGCCGCGCCCGCCGCGGTGGCCGCGGCGAGCGCCTCACGGGTGCGCTGCGAAACCGACTGGTCGGAGCGCAGGAGCGTTCCGTCGAGGTCGGTGGCGATGAGGCGGAACGGGAATCCGGCGCTCACTTGGCGACCGGCTCCAGGACCTCCCGGCCGCCGAGGTACGGACGCAGCACCTTGGGCACGTACACGGAGCCGTCGGCCTGCTGGTGGTTCTCCAGGATCGCCACGATCGTGCGCGGTACGGCGCACAGCGTGCCGTTGAGCGTGGCCAGTGGCTTGATCTGCTTGCCGTCACGGACGCGGATCTGCAGCCGGCGGGACTGGAACTCGGTGCAGTCCGAGGTCGAGGTCAGCTCGCGGTACTTGCCCTGGGTCGGGATCCACGCCTCGCAGTCGTACTTACGGGAGGCCGAGGCGCCGAGGTCGGCGGAGGCGACGTCGATGACGCGGAACGGCAGCTCCAGCGAGGTCAGCCACTGCTTCTCCCACTCCAGCAGGCGCTTGTGCTCCTCCTGCGAGTCCTCAGGAGCGACGTACGAGAACATCTCGACCTTGTCGAACTGGTGCACACGGAAGATGCCTCGCGTGTCCTTGCCGTGCGAGCCGGCCTCGCGGCGGAAGCACGGGGAGAAGCCCGCGTAGCGCATCGGCAGCCGGTCGGCGTCGATGATCTCGTCCATGTGGTACGCCGCCAGCGGGACCTCGGAGGTGCCGACCAGGTACAGGTCGTCCTTGTCGAGGTGGTAGACGTCCTGGGCCGCCTGGCCGAGGAAGCCGGTGCCGGCCATGGACTGCGGGCGCACCAGCGCCGGGGTGAGCATCGGCGTGAAGCCGGCCTCGGTGGCCTGCGCGATCGCCGCGTTCACCAGGGCCAGCTCCAGCAGGGCGCCGACACCGGTGAGGAAGTAGAAGCGGGACCCGGAGACCTTGGCGCCGCGCTCGACGTCGATCGCGCCAAGGAGCTGGCCCAGCTCCAGGTGGTCCTTGGGCTCGAAGCCCTCGGCACCGAAGTCGCGGATCGTGCCGTGCGTCTCCAGCGTGACGAAGTCCTCCTCGCCGCCGACGGGCACGTCGGGGTGGACGAGGTTGCCGAGCCGGAGCAGCAGCTGCTGGGTCTCCGCGTCGGCCGCGTTGCGCTCGGCGTCGGCGGCCTTGACGTCGGCCTTCAGCTGCTCGGCACGCGCCAGCAGCTCGGCCTTCTCGTCGGGGGCGGCCTTGGGGATCAGCTTGCCGAGCTGCCTCTGCTCGGCGCGCAGCTCGTCGAAGCGGACGCCGGAGGACCTGCGCCGCTCGTCGGCAGACAGGAGGGAGTCGACGAGCGCGACATCCTCTCCACGGGCGCGCTGGGACGCGCGCACACGGTCGGGGTCCTCACGAAGCAGGCGAAGGTCAATCACGAGGCCAAGGCTACCGGTGCGAGCTCCCAGGCCACGACCCACTATTGCGACTCGCGCCTTACGTCCCGTTATGGGTCAATTGCGCAGAGTGTCGAGGCGTGTCAATAAAAGCCGTCTCATTCCCTGGAACGAGGCAGTCGGCCGACCCCCGGTTGACCGGGATTTCCTTGTGGAGAGCGGGACTTGGCGGGCCCGTTGTCCACAGGAATCCACACGCCGGGAAGAGTTATCCACAGGCTGTGCGGAAAGTCTGTGGACTTCGGAATTGATCACTCCGGAAGTTCCGACCGGACTGAAGAATTCCCGGCTCAAACAGGGGTGACACCCACTTTCGGGTGGAAAGGGGTCGCTCCAAAAGATGAACCAAAGGAAACGAGTGGACGAAGGGTGACCTGCCGGGCGGTGGCCGCATCTGGGACTTCCAGGGCGATTTGTCGACCGGACGGCACCGTCGTGTCGACTTGTCCCCAGGTCGAGAAGCGGACCTGTGGATAACTTCTGTGGATAACGAAGATATGCAGGTACGACTGGCTAGAAGCGGCCGTCCTGGCAGCGCGCGACCCAGTCCCCGGCCGCCTCGAACTCCTTGTCCGAGGTCCCCGGCAGGGTGGCCCGGGCCTCGCCCGGCTTGATGTCCGCACGTGGGTAGGAACCGAGGAAACGAACCTGCAGACAGATCCGCTTCAGCCCCATCAGCGCCTCGGCCACCCGCCGGTCGGAGATATGGCCCTCGGCGTCGATGCAGAAGCAGTAGTTGCCGATGCCGGCTCCGGTCGGCCGGGACTGCAGCAGCATGAGGTTGATGCCGCGGGTGGCGAACTCGCCGAGCAGGTCACGCAGGGCGCCGGGGTGGTCGTCCCGCTGCCACAGCACCACCGAGGTCTTGTCGGCACCGGTCGGCGCGGCGGGCCGGGCCGGGCGGCCGACCAGCACAAACCTGGTCTGCGCGTTCTCCGCGTCGTGGATCCCGGTCTCCAGGGCCTCAAGGCCGTACCGGGCGGCGGCGAACTCGCCCGCGAAGGCGGCGTCGTACTGGCCCTCCTGGACCAGCCGGGCGGCGTCCGCGTTCGAGGCCGCGGACTCCCAGTGCACGTCCGGGAGGTTCTTCTTGAGCCAGTTGCGGACCTGCGGCTGGGCGGCCGGATGCGCGGAGACCGTCTTGATGTCGGCCAGCTCGGTGCCCGGGCGGACCAGCAGCGCGAAGGTGATCGACAGCAGCACCTCGCGGTAGATCATCAGCGGCTCGCCCGCGACCAGCTCGTCCAGGGTGGTGGTGATACCGCCCTCGACGGAGTTCTCGATCGGCACGAACGCGGCCTCGGCCTCGCCGGCCCGCACCGCGTCCAGCGCGGACTGCACCGACACGTACGGGATCAGCTCGCGGGTGGCCGCCTCCGGAAGCGTGCGCAGGGCGACTTCGGTGAAGGTGCCCTCGGGACCGAGATACGCATAGCTCGCTGGCATGTCCTCACCCTAATGGGCACCGGCGAACGCGGCCCTCGTGTCTCACGGACGCCACTCGACCGGGTGGTTTGAAACCCGGAATCACCCCTCCAGCAGCCGCTGTCCCACGTACTCTCCCTCGGCCGCACCGCCGGGCACCGCGAACAGACCGCTCGACTCGTGCCGGATGTACGTGGACAGTGCGTCCCCGCGGTCGAGCTTGCGCTGCACCGGTACGAAGCCGCGCAGCGGGTCCGCCTGCCAGCAGACGAACAGCAGCCCGGCGTCCGGCGTCCCGTCCGTGTCGATACCGTCGTGGTAGGAGAACGGGCGCCGCAGCATGGCCGCGCCGCCGTTCCGGTCGGGCCGGGTGATCCGGGCGTGGGCGTTGATCGGGACGACGTACTCGCCCTTGGCGTCCGCCTTCTCCAGGTCCATCGGGGTCGTCTCGCTGCCACCGGACAGCGGCGCCCCGTCGGCCTTCCGGCGCCCTATGACCGCCTCCTGGGCCGTTTGCGACAGCTTCTCCCAGTCGTCGAGGAGCATGCGGATACGGCGTACGACGGCGTAGGAGCCGTTCGCCATCCACGCGGGCTCGCCCGAGGCGGGCACGAAGATCCGCTTGTCGAAGTCGGCATCGGTCGGCTTGGGGTTGCGGGTGCCGTCGAGCTGGCCCATGAGGTTGCGGGCCGTCATGGGGTGGGCCGTGGCGCCGGGGGTGCGGTTGAAGCCGTTCATCTGCCAGCGGACCCGGGCCGCGCTGCCGGCGTCCTTCTGGATCGCGCGCAGTGCGTGAAAGGCGACCAGGGCGTCGTCGGCGCCGATCTGCACCCACAGGTCGCCGTCGCTGCGCCTCTTGTCGAGCTGGTCGGAGGAGAAGTCGGGCAGCGGGTCGAGGGCGCCCGGCCGCTGCTTCTCCAGTCCGGTCCTGCCGAAGAAGCTGTGACCGAAGCCGAAGGTGATCGTCAGCGCGGACGGGCCCGCGTCCCGGGCCACATCGGTGTCGTCGTGCGGCGCCGCCTCGCCCGCCATGAGCCGCTCGGCCGTCGCCGACCAGCGGCGCAGCAGGGCCGCCGCCTCCTTGCGGCCCGCGCCCGCCGCCAGGTCGAAGGCGACGAGGTGGCCGCGGGCCTGCAGTCCCTCGGTGATGCCGGGCTGATGTTTCCCGTGAAACATCGCCCGGTCGGAGCCCACCGAGGTCAGCGGCGTGGCCTGGGCGGGCGCGGCCGCGTAGCCCGCGGCTGCGCCGGCCGCGCCGAGCACGAGCCCGGTGGCCCCGGCGGTACCGATCAGCGCGCGCCGGGAGATGCCGCGGCCGCCGTCGGCAGCGGGCTCCCGCACCGCGGACTCGGGCGTACGGGCCTGGGGAAGGGACTGGTCGGGCATGGTGGGGTTCAGCCGATCTGCGCATTCTTGGAGACGGTCACCTGGTCGATGTCGGAGGTCCGCACGGTCACGGCGATCTTCCAGTCGCCCGCCATGGGGATCTGCACGCTGCTCGCCGACCAGTGGCCGGTGGTGATGTGGTCGGGGGTCACCGGAAGCGGCCCGATCTTCTTCGCCGTGAGGGTGAAGGCGACCTTCACCTCGGGGACGTCGAAGGCGCGCCCGTTGGGCCGCTGGACGTAGACGTGCATCTCGTTGCCGCCCACGCGCGCGGGGTCGAGGTCGACCCGCACGAGGCCCTTGCCGTCGGTGCCGCCGGTGTCGAAGGGCATGTCCAGGGTCAGCGTGCCGGAGGAATTCGACGAGGAGGAGGACGACGAGGACGAGGAGGACGACGTGGCTGCCTGGGCCTCCAGCTCGGTGCGGCCCGGCTCGGTCTGGGTGAGCCAGGTGGTGACGGCGAGCAGCACGACCGCGACGCCTGCCTCGGCGAGCGCCGAGCGGCGCAGACCGAAGCGGTTCGCGTCGGCGTCCCGGAGCCGCTTCTGGCGGGCGGTGTCCACCGCGGCCCGCTGCCGGGCGAGCTGGGCGGCGCGCTTGTCGTCACCGGAGACGGCACCCTTGCCGGTGTTCTTCTCGCTGCCCTTGCCGGCGGCGGCCTTCGACGCGGAGACGTGCTCCTTCTCGCGCTCCTCGTCGCGTTCCGTCTCGCTTTCCTTCTCGGGCTGCTGGGCCTTCACGGCGGCAGCGACCGCGTCCGTGACGTCCGCCAGGCGTCCCGTCCAGCGCCGCGAGATCCACGCGATGCCCACCAGCAGCGCCACCAGCCCGATCTTGACCAGCAGCAGCTGCCCGTACCGGGTCTCGGTGAACGCGGACCAGGAGCCGAGCTGGCGCCAGGACTGGTAGGTGCCGGTGGCGACCAGGGCGAGGACGGAGCCGAACGCGAGGCGGGAGAACCGGTGGACGGCGGCCGTCTCGATCGGCGTGTCCGCGGGTGCCCGGTACAGGGCGACGAGGAGGGCGGTCAGACCGCCCAGCCAGGCGGCGACGGCCATCAGGTGGAGGACGTCGACGGGCATGGCGATGCCCGGCTGGAGCCCGGTGGAGGCGTGCTCGGCCATGGCCCAGCTCGCCGCGAGCCCGGCGGCCACGACCACTCCGCCGATGCCGAGTCCGAAGGCCAGGTCGCGCTTCTCCTCGCCCTCCTCTCGCCGGTTGTAGGCGCCGAAGAGGACGGCGATGAACAGTGCGGCGGCGGCGAGCAGCAGCAGCCGGGAGACCAGCGCGGCGCCGGTCTTGGTCTGCAGCACCTGGCCGAGCAGGTCGAGATCGAAGACGTCCCCGAACTTCCCCGAGGAGGTGTAGGAGCCGCGCAGGAGCAGCAGCCACAGGGTGGCCGCGGTGAGCGCGAGCCAGCCGCCGACCACGAGTCGCTGCAGGGCCCGTACGCCCGAGCCGCGCTGCCAGCAGGCCAGCACGAAGGCGGCGCCGCCCGCCAGCACGATGAAGCCGGCGTACGAGACGTACCGACCGAACGCGTAGAGCCAGCCGACGACCGTGTCGCCCGCTGCGGTTCCCACCCCGGAGACGACGGTCTGCGAGGGGGCCCCGATGGAGAAGGTGAAGGCGCCGGAGACGGGGTGGCTGTCGGCCGAGACGACCTGGTAGGCGACCGTGTAGGTGCCCTTGGCCAGGCCGCTCTTCAGCTTCACGGCGTACGTCGTCCCGCTCACGTTGGCGGGCGAACCCACCTCGGCGTTCTTGCCCTTGGGGTCGAGTACCTGCAGCGAGTCGTCGTTCATCGCCACCTTCTCGGAGAAGGTGAGCGACACCTGGGTGGGCGCCTTGTCGACCACCACCCCCTGTGCGGGGTCGCTGCCGGTCAGCGCGGCATGCGCGGAGGCCGGTGCGGCGCCCGCGAGCAGCGCGCCGGCGACGGCGAGAAGCAGCAGCACCAGGGTCCGCAGGCGGGGGGTGATGGTCCGCGTCAAGGTGGTCCCTCCCTCAGTGGCCGGTCGACGGGTTGTACGTGGCGGACTCCACCGGCATCTCGACGGTGAGGGGCCCGGACTTGGCGAAGGTGAGCTTCAGGGAGACCTTCTGACCCTGCTCCGGCCTGCGCTTCAGCTTCTCGAACATCAGGTGGTTGCCACCGCTTTTGAACACGAGTTGACCATGCGCCGGGACGGCGAAGGAGGTCTTCTCCTCCATGGCCCCGCCGACGGTGCTGTGCATGGTTACCTGGCCGGCGACGTTGCTGGTGACCGAGGTCAGCTCGTCCTTCGTACCACCCTGGTTGGTGATCGTCAGGAACCCGGCGGCCATGTCGGCGGAGACCGGCTGGGGCATGTAGGACGCACTCACCGACAGCTCGGCCTTGGCGGAGCCGGAGTCGGAGCCGGTGCCGCAGCCGACGAGTGCGAGGGCGCCCGCGAGCGCGGCCGCGGTCAGGACGGCACGCCTCACGGCTTGGCTCCCTCGACGAGCTTCGGCAGGTCCTTGGTGTAGTCGTCGACCGTGGCGTCCTCGCCGTAGAGGACGTAACCGCCGTCGGTCTTCGGCGAGAACGCGATGACCTGGGTGCCGTGCACCGAGACGACCTTGCCCTTCTTGTCCTTCGTCGTCGGCTCGATGGAGATGCCGAGGGAGCGGGCGCCGGCCTGGATGGTGGAGAAGTCGCCGGTCAGGCCGATGAACTGGGTGTCGATGCCCTTGAGCCACTTGCCCAGTTCGGCGGGGGTGTCGCGCTCGGGGTCGGTGGTGACGAAGACGACCCTGAGGTCGTTCTGCTCGGCCTTGGGCAGCGCCTTCTTGGCGACGGCGATGTTGCTCATCGTCGTCGGGCAGATGTCGGGGCAGTGCGTGTAGCCGAAGTAGACCAGGGTCGGGTGGCCCTTGGTCTCGGCACGCAGGTCGTACTTCTTGCCGTGCGTGTCGGTGAGGACCAGGTCGGGCTTCTCGAACGGCTGGTCGAGGACGGTCGCGGCCTTGCCCGAGTCGGTCTCCTCGGAGACCACGGCGACGGGCGACTTTCCGTCGCCGCCGCTGCCGCAGGCGGAGAGGGTCAGGGTGGCGGCGGCGAGCAGCGCGGCCGCGGCGAAGGTCTTCTTACGCATAGAAAAATGTCCCAGATGTGAGAACTCCGGTGCGCACCGGGGTCGTACGACAGCCTCGCACGACCCCTTGGTGCGCCCGCGGAACGGTGGGTCAGGCGGTCCGGCGGCGGCCGGCGAGGACGCCGTAGGCCACGCCCGCGACACCGATGACGATGCCGACCACGCCGAGCACGCGCGCAGTGGTGTCGCTGCCGCCCTTCGCGTCGTCGTCGGCGGCCGTCGTCTCGTTCTTGCCGTCGGCCTTGCCCTCGGACTTGTCGGAGGCGTCCTCGGCGGTCGAGGCGCCGTGGTGGTCGCCGGTGGCGGCGGACAGCGCCAGCACCGGGGCCGGGTTCTCCGGCTCGGCCTGGCCCTCCTGCGGCACCTCGATCCAGCGCACGACCTCCTTGTCGGAGTACGTCTGGACCGCCTTGAACACGAGCTGGTCGGTGTCCTCGGGCAGGGCGCCGACGGAGAGCGGGAACTTCTGGAAGTAGCCGGGCTCGATGCCCTTGCCGTCGGCGGTCCAGGTGACCTTGGTGACGGCCTCGTCGATCTTCTCGCCGTGCAGGGTCAGCGGCTTGTCGAGCTTGGACTTGGTGACCTTGACGTTCCAGCCGGCGAGGGGCTGGGGCATGACGGAGGCCAGCGGGTGGTCGGCGGGGAAGGTCACCTCGAGCTTGGTGGTCGAGGTGTCGTCCCGCTCGTTGGGGACCTTGAAGTCGACGACCGCGTAGCCGCCCTTGGCCGCGGTGCCTTCGGGCTGCACGCTGACGTGCGCGAAGGCGGGGGCGGACAGCGTGAGAACGGCCGTGCCGGCGACGGCAGCGGCGGCGGCGATACGAGAAGCCTTCATGGCGGGGAGCACTCCACTCCGAATGGGTTCCGGTGGTGATCAGGAGTACGCGTGCGCGTGGCGGTACCACTCGTGGTGCCGGATGCCGATGTGCGCACGCGCGCGTGCCGCACGACGGCGGCCCCTCCTGTCCGGTTCTCCGTTTCCGGCTCCGGTGGAGTGATGGTCGCGTCGCGTCAGGCGGCGAGGAGGAACGCGGCGGCGGGCGGGCCGCGCCGGATCACCGTGTGGTGGAGTGCGGTGGTGTGCGGGGCGGGTTCCTCGTCCCGGTCGGTACGACGGCCCCGCAGGCCGGGCTCGGCCGCGGGCAGCAGCCCGGCGCACAGGGCGTGCGCCAGCGCGAGCGCCCTGCGCAGGGATCGTACGAGCGCCCCCTCCGTGACTCCGTGCGCCGACAGCTCGATCAGCCGCAGCACGGCCAGGTCGCCTCGGCGCAGCAGCCATCCGGCGGCCAGGGCCGCAAGGACGTGGCCGAGAAGCATCGGCAGGGAGGGCAGCAGCGACGCCGAGGAACCGGTGGCGTCGGCCATGTGGTGCATGGCCGGCGTGGCTCCCACGGCCCGGCCCGAGGGGTCGATGAGGTGCGCGTCGAGCAGGAGCCGGTAGGCGTGCCCGGGGGTGAGCGCTGCGGGGCTGGACCCGCACACGAGCCGGGCGGCCCGCTCGACGAGCGCGGCGCTGCTCAGCGACCCCTCCGTCGGACTCATCGACATCGCGCCGGTCGTACCGTGCTGACCCAGCCCGAACAGCGTGTGCAGCACGGTCTGGCCGAGCGCGAGGAGCGCGGCGATGCCGGGCAGCGAGCGCTGCCGTCCGGCGAGCGGTGCCACCAGCAGCAGGGAGCCCAGGAATCCCGCGCCGAGCGTCCACAACGGCACGCGCGCGCAGGAGGCCAGTGTGTGCCCGGCCGCGGCCAGCGCGACGCAGACCGCGGCGAACACCGCGGCCCGCAGGAACCGGAGCCCGGCTCCGGGGCGCGCCGTGCGCGGGTGGGGGGCAGTCATGGCGGCCTCATCATCGCACTGGCCTTGACCCGTTCCTGCGGCAGGGCACGGGATCCGGCCTCGGCGAAAAAGATCACCACAAAGAATGGAAGATCACCCTCCGCCCGGGGACCTGCTCTCATACACCGATTCCTCCTGGGACGCATCGACCGTATGGGCGGAGTCACGTCAACGGTGTGCTTACGGCCGTGCACGGGCGGCAATAGGTAACGGTATGTCGAGCCGCGGCCAGGAGGCTGGAGCATGAGCATCTGGTGGTCACTCCATCTGCGGCGTGAGGCTGCGAGCGTCCCGCTCGCCCGGCGGCTGCTGATCGGCACGATGGAGACGGCGGGCGTCGACCCGGATGTCTCCTACGACCTGTCCGTCGCCCTCAGCGAGGCCTGCGCCAACGCGGTCGAGCACGGCGGAGGATCGCGCGACGGCTGCTCGGAGGCCTACCGGGTGACTGCCTACCTCGACGGCGAGAAGTGCCGGATCGAGGTGGCCGATTCCGGGCCCGGGTTCACCCGGACCCAGGACATCAGACCCGCCCGCGCGGACGCCGAGCACGGCCGCGGGCTCTGTCTCATCCGGGAACTCGCCGATCACGTGCACATCGGCGCCAAGCCCGGCCGGGGCGGGACGGTGGTGAGCTTCGACAAGATGCTCAAGTGGAAGAAAGATCCTTCCCTGCTTACGGCATGACGGTCCCTCTCCTGAGTCCGCGCCGCTATGGTGCGCGCATGCATGGCAGAGACATGGAATTGCAGCACGAGAAAATAGCGGGCGGAGTGATCCTGCGTCCGCTCGCCGCGGCCGACGCTTTCGCGCTCGCCTCCGCCTATACGGAGAACCGTAAACACCTGGAGCCGTGGGAGCCGGTCAGGCCGGAATCCTTCTTCACCACCGAGGGCCAGGCGGAGCGCATCGACGGGCTGCTGCGGCAGTTCGCCGAGGGCGCCGTGGTGCCCTGGGTGTTCGAGGCTCCGGACGGCCGGATCGTCGGGGCAATCACCTTGTCCGGTATTTCGCACGGCCCTTTCTGCAGTTCCTATCTCGGGTACTGGGTGGCCGCCGACCAGCAGAACAAGGGGCTGGCCAGCTCCGCGGTGCAGCAGGTCTGCCGTATCGCCCGGGACACGATCGGACTGCACCGGATCGAGGCGTCCACGCTGACCGACAACACCGGTTCGCAGCGGGTTCTGGCGAAATGCGGATTCGAAGCGATCGGACTTGCGCCCGACTACCTGCACATCAACGGGGAATGGCGGGACTGCCGGCTCTTCCAGCGCGTGCTGCACGACCACGCTCCGGTCCCGTAAGGGCGCGTTCTCGCCCAAGGGTGCCTTTTCGGCCTTCTTCTCGGACTTCCCTTCCTTCACAGCGCTTTCCCAGGTCATGCCCATCGGACTGACAAGCGGCGTTCCTAACTTCCTCGGCCATGACGGGAAATCACAGAAACACCTCGATCACCCGGCGCCGGGCCCTCGCCGTCACCGGCGGCACGGTGGCAGCCGGCGGCCTCGCGGTCGCCGGCTACCAGTCGGCGTTCGCCGACACGCCCACGGACGCCGAGGCGAGCGTGACGGCCTCGGCCCCTCGGCGTCCTCCTGACGGCTCGGGGGAGGGCGATGAACACCCGCGAGGACGAGTGCCGGCTCGGTGACCGTCCGCTCGGCACACTTCAGGCCTCCAGGACCTTCGCCAGCACCTCCAGCGCCTCCGGATACGCCCGCTCGCGGGGAGTGCCGTAGCCGACGACCAGACCCTGGGGCCGGCCCTCGGCGGGGGTCTGCCAGTGGCTGCCCAGGTGGCCGACGGCGAGTCCCTCCGCCTCGGCGCGGGCCAGCGCCTCGGCCTCGTCGGGGACGTCGATCAGGGCGTGCAGCCCGGCCGCGATGCCGCGTACGTTCCGCCGCGCCCCCAGCCGGTCCAGCAGCTGGTCCCGGCGGCGCCGGTAGCGCAGCCGGCATGCGCGCACGTGCCGGTCGTAGGCGTGGCTGTCGATCAGCTCGGCGAGTGCCAGCTGCCCGATGGTCTCGGTGTGGTGGTCGCTGTGCAGCTTGGCGTCGGCGACCACGTCGACCAGCTGCGGCGGCAGCACCATCCAGCCGAGCCGCAGCGCGGGGCCGAGGGTCTTGGAGGCGGTGCCCAGGTAGACGACCTGGCCCGGGGCCATGCCCTGCAGCGCGCCCACCGGCTGGCGGTCGTAGCGGAACTCGCCGTCGTAGTCGTCCTCGACGATGAGCCCCCCGCGCGCGCGTGCCCAGTCGGTGAGCGCGCGGCGCCGCTCGGGGTGGAGGGTCACACCGGTCGGGTACTGGTGGGCCGGGGTGACCACCGCGGCGGCCGCCTCGCCCAGTTCTGCGGGACGCACCCCGCGCTCGTCCACCCGCACCGGCAGCACGGTCCCGCCGTTGCGCCGCACCACCTCCCGGTGGAAGGGCAGCCCCGGGTCCTCCATGGCGATCGAGGCGCCGTCCAGCGCGCGTGTAAGGAGCGCGAGGCCCTGGACGTACCCGGAGGTGATCACGATCCGCTCCGGCGGCGCGAGCACCCCGCGCGCCCGCCCCAGGTAGCCCGAGAGCGCGGTGCGCAGTTCGATCCGGCCGCGCGGGTCGCCGTAGTCGTACGCCAGTGAGGGCGCCGTCGCTATGGCCCGGCGCAGCGCGCGCAGCCAGGCCGCGGCCGGGAAGGCGCCCACGTCGGGACTGCCCGGCCGGAGGTCGAAACGCGGCGCACGCGCGTGTGGCGCCGTTCCCGGCGTCTCCTCCCGCAGGGCCGGCAGCTCGGCGACCCGGGTGCCGGAGCCCTGCCGGGCCGTGAGATAGCCCTCGGCGACGAGCTGGTCGTACGCCGACTTCGCGGTGCCGCGCGAGATGCCGAGTTCCGTCGCGAGCCGCCGGGTGGCCGGAAGCCGGGTGCCGGGTGCGAGCCGCCCGTCGCGTACGGCGTCCCTGAGCGCCCGTTCCAGACCGACCCGGCGGCCGTCGGCCGCGTCGGGTTCGAGATGCAGGTCCACGCCCACACCGGACCAGAAGCTCTCCACGAAAACCCTCCCCCTAGGCACGTGAATCCCGCGCACGCGTACGGACACGCCGATGGCCGGGCACCTTCCGGGTGCCCGGCCATCAGTGTCTTATCAGCCCTTGAGGGACGCCATCCAGGCCTCCACCTCGTCGGAGCGGCGCGGCAGGCCGTCCGAGAGGTTCCGGTTGCCGTCCTCGGTGACGAGGATGTCGTCCTCGATGCGGACGCCGATGCCCCGGTACTCCTCGGGCACCGTCAGGTCGTCGGCCTGGAAGTACAGGCCCGGCTCGACAGTGAGTACCATGCCCGGCTCCAGCGTGCCGTCGACGTAGGTCTCGGTCCGCGCGGCCGCGCAGTCGTGGACGTCCATGCCGAGCATGTGGCCGGTGCCGTGGAGGGTCCAGCGACGCTGCAGGCCCAGCTCCAGGACGCGCTCCACCGGGCCCTCGACCAGGCCCCACTCGACGAGCTTCTCGGCGAGCACATGCTGGGAGGCGTCGTGGAAGTCGCGGTACTTGGCGCCCGGCTTCACGGCCGCGATACCGGCCTCCTGGGACTCGTACACCGCGTCGTAGATCTTCTTCTGGATCTCGCTGTACGTGCCGTTGATCGGCAGCGTGCGCGTGACGTCGGCGGTGTACAGCGTGTGCGTCTCCACGCCCGCGTCCAGCAGGAGCAGGTCGCCGGAGCGGACCGGGCCGTCGTTGCGGACCCAGTGCAGCGTGCAGGCGTGCGGGCCGGCCGCGCAGATGGAGCCGTAGCCGACGTCGTTGCCCTCCACGCGCGCGCGGAGGAAGAACGTGCCCTCGATGTAGCGCTCGCTGGTCGCCTCGGCCTTGTCGAGGACCTTCACGACGTCCTCGAAGCCGCGCACGGTGGAGTCGACGGCCTTCTGCAGCTCGCCGATCTCGAACTCGTCCTTGACCAGCCGGGCCTCGGAGAGGAAGACCCGCAGCTCCTCGTCGCGCTCGGCGGTGACCTTGTCGGTCAGGGCGGCCTCGATGCCGGCGTCGTGGCCGCGGACGACCCGCACCGGGCCGGTGGCCTCGCGCAGCTTGTCGGCCAGCTCGCGCACGTCGGCGGCCGGGATGCCGTAGAGCGCCTCGGACTCGGTCAGGGAGTGGCGGCGGCCGACCCACAGCTCGCCCTGGCCGGAGAGCCAGAACTCGCCGTTCTCGCGGTCGGAGCGGGGCAGGAGGTAGATCGTCTCCTTGTGGCCCTCAGCAGTGGGCTCCAGGACCAGGACGCCGTCCTCGGTCTGGTTGCCGGTGAGGTACGCGTACTCGACCGAGGCGCGGAAGGCGTACTCGGTGTCGTTCGAGCGGGTCTTCAGGTTGCCCGCGGGGATGACGAGGCGCTCGCCCGGGAAGCGCGCGGAGAGCGCGGCACGGCGACGGGCGGTCTCGGCGGCCTGCGGGATCGGCTGCAGGTCGTGCAGCTCGGTGTCGGCCCACCCGGACTTCATGTTCTCGGCCAGCTCGTCGGAGACGCCCGGGTACAGGCCGTTCTTCCGCTGCTTGATGGGCTCCTCGGACTCAGCTTCCGGGCCCGCTGCGGTAGCAGCTTCATCGGGCACAGCCGGGTTGAGCTCGTCGGACACGTGATCCTCCTCGGTACGCATGTGATCTCCCCCCGGGCCCGCGACGCTCGTGCTTGTGGCCGAGCGGGGACCTCCATCATCGTACGGTCGCAGACAAAGCGACCCAGGGCCGGAAGACCTGTTATGCCCGCCCATGCGAGGCGGTGCGGGAGCGCTCTCAGTCGAAGCGGGCCGCCAGCAGGACCACGTCCTCCTCGCTGTCCGCCGTGTCCAGGCCGTCGGGCAGCACGGTGCGCAGCACGTGGTCGGCGATCGCCCCCGGGTCGCGGCGCAGGGTGCGCGGGATGCTCGCGGCGGCCGCGTGCAGCCGGGCGAAGGCGCGGTCCATGGCGTCGCCGGTACGGTGCAGCAGCCCGTCGGTGTAGAGCAGGACGGTTTCTCCTGCTTCGGCCTGGATCTCCACGCTCGGCGCCTCCCAGCAGGCGAGCATGCCGAGCGGTGCGGAGACGGAGGTCTCGGCGAACTCGGTGCGGCGCTCGCCGATCAGCAGGGGCGGGCTGTGCCCGGCGCCGGCCAGGGTGATCTTGCGCAGGGCCGGCTCGCAGTAGGCGAACAGGGCGGTGGCCGAGCGGGCGGGCTCGGTCAGGCGCAGCAGCAGCTCCAGGTCGGACAGGACGGCGACCGGGTCCTCGCCCTCCATCACGGCGTACGCCCGCAGGGAGGCGCGCAGCCGGCCCATGGCGGCCACCGCGCTGGGTCCGGAGCCGGTGACCGAGCCGACGGAGAGGCCGAGGGCGGCGTCGGGCAGCGGCAGCGCGTCGTACCAGTCGCCGCCGCCGCCGCGCCGGCCGGTGCGGTGCCGGGCGGCGAGCTGGACGCCGGCCACCCGCGGCAGCCGGGAAGGGAGCAGTTCCTCGGCGAGGGTCGCCGCACGCGCGCGCGTGCGCTCCACTTCCACCAGCAGGGCGAGGTGTTCGGCGGCGTGCCGGACGTAGAGGCCGATCAGGTGGCGGTGGTGCTCGTCCGGCTCGGCGGGCTCGTCGTACAGCCACACGGCGGCGCCGAGGCGGCCGGCGGACCCGGCGGTCAGGGGGAGGGCGTAACTGGCGGCGTAGCCGAGGCGGGCGGCCACCTCGCGGTGGCGGGGGTCGAGGCCGTCCTCGGCGAACAGGTCGGCGTGCACGATCTCGCCGGCGCCGGCGCCGGCGCCGGTGTCGAGGAGGGGGCCGTAGGGCTGCGAGCCGCGCGGCACGGTCTCCAGATGGCCGAGGTCGGCGCGGCCGAGGCCGAGGCCGAGGGAGGTGCGGGGGCCGAGTCCGTCGGCGGGTTCCAGGACGACCAGGCCGCGGCGGGCGCCGACGAGGGCGGATCCGGCGCGCAGCAGCTCCTCGAGGGCGGGCTCGAGTGCGTCCGTGCGGGACAGGCGTTCGGTGAGTTCGTGGAGGGTCGTGAGGTCCGAGACCCAGCCGGCCAGCCGGTCCTGGAGCAGGGTGCCGGGGGCGGGGCCGGTGGGGGCGGGGGTGTTCTTGACCGGAGGTGCGGTGTCCGGGGAGGAGCCGGTGCCCGGGGCGGCGGGTGTGGGCGCGACAGTGTGTGGGGGTGGGGGAACCGCTGAATCGATTCCAGCCACTTTCGGAGGATGCGGGGCGCTCATGGCGTCCGGCTTTCAGACCGGTGCGTAGTGCTCAGAAGCATCGCAAACCCCCATGTCATTCTGCGCCGCTAGCGGTGTCTCCACATGTACACGCACTCGTGAGGGGATGTCCAGCATTGTCCTGCAGGGATTCCTGGTGTCCATGGGTCTGATGTGGGTTTCTTCCGAAACCCTTGCCTTACTGCCAAGTTGGCTTAAAACTGCCTCAGGTATCGGTCCATTGCGGTCGACTGGCCTTGCTCCACTGAGCGTCACAGCGGTCGTGATGGGTACGTACTCGGTGAAGGCCAGGGGTGGTTGGGGGCCACCCGGAACCTGGCGACGGACCCGGGCGTCATAGCCACCGACGGCCGAGCCCCATCCTCCCCTGGCGGAGGCGGAGAGAAATACGCGCGACGGCAAAACGCCAGACTTCGCCACCCCCACGCCGCACTCGTGCTTTTGATAGACGCACTATGGACGCGGCCGATGCTCGACCCCTTGGGGTTCCCCTTGTCATGTGCAGGGGTGTGATGCGCCAACAGGTACGCACAGTGAAGTGATCGACACATGGTGTGATGTGGTCCACGGTGTTGCCAGCGGTGCAACGGAAAGGAACGAGCGCTCATGCGCGAGATCCTCGGAAGGCGACGCAGGCTCCTGTCCAGGCGGAAAGACGGGAGGCCTGAGCTGATCAGCGCGGCCCTGACCTTCGCGACGGAATGGCAGTGGCCCGTGCTCCCGGGCGTGGCCCCGGACCCGCAGGGACGGGCCCGCTGCGGATGCCCCGACCCGGAGTGCACGGTCCCCGGTGCGCACCCCTTCGATCCAGGCCTGCTCGCCGCCACCACCGACGCGCGCATGGTGCGCTGGTGGTGGACCAACCGGCCGGGCGCGCCGATCATCCTCGCCACCGGCGGCAACGCGCCCTGCGCGGTCAGCCTGCCGGCGCCCGCGGCGGCCCGCGCCCTCGACCTGCTCGACCGGCGGGGCATGCGCCTCGGCCCGGTGATCGCCGCACCGACCCGCTGGTCGGTGCTCGTCAAGCCGTACTCCATGGAGCAGCTCGGCGAGCTGCTCTACGCCAAGGACTTCGTGCCCGGCTCGCTGCGCTTCCACGGCGAGGGCGGCTACCTCGCCCTGCCTCCCTCCGAGACCGGTCACGGCGCCGTCCGCTGGGAGCGTGCGCCGCTGCCGGGCTCGGCCTCGCCCTGGGTGCCCGACGTGGAGGCCGTGGTGGACGCGGTGGTCGACGCCCTCACTCGTACGGGTGTGAGCGCGCCCGAGTTGTAGGGGTGTCGGGCGCGGGCGTCGCCCGATGTCCGCCCATGCTCGTTATCTTCCGCTACATGCTGCGCATTTCTGGGGGTCAGGGCACTCGTTCGCCGCACCGCGGCGGGCCGGACCCCCGAAGGCTTCGTCTGCTCGCCCTCGCGGGCGTCGTGGTGGCCGCCGTCGTGCTGCCGCTGGCCGTGGCGTCCGCGGGGCAGGTGGGCGACGCCGCGGGACCTGTGGCGGCGGGCGGCCGGTCCGGCGCACACGGGCCGTCGTCCAAGTCGGCCAAGTCGTCGAAGTCGACCAAGTCGTCCACGGACTCGCCCTCGGACGGTGACGCGAAGATCCCCTCCGTCGATCCCACGCGCTCCCCGCTGCTGCTCGGCCTGGGCCTGGCCACCGCCGCCCGCTGCGGACCGGAGCTGTCCTCCCCCGAGGGCGTCGAGGCGCAGACCTGTGTGCTGACCCAGGGCGAGGAGACCTGGGCGCGCACCTACTACCGCAACACCACCGGCGAGGCCGTGAACGCCGTGCTGAGCCTGATGGGGCCGGGCGGCCGGATCGTGCAGACGCACTGCGCCACGGACACCGACGACGAGCCCGCAACCTGTGAGACACCCCGCGAACGCACCCGGGGTTCGCTGGACGGCTACACCGCCGTCGCCGAGTTCGCCGCGCACGGCGGCGACGGGCCGCTGCTGCTGCACTCGGGCAGCAACTCCGAGGAGACGGACGGGAGTTGACGCTCACCGACGCGCTGTACACCGGACGCGGACATGGAAAGGCCCGGTTGCTGGCGACGGGGGATGCACCAGCAACCGGGCTACTGGAACGGTAACAAGAGATCGGCGGTTCGCAAATTCGATCTCGGCTATTCGGACACCGATTTATCTGTCACGACGGGGAGTTGTGACAGGAGTCACCTGTTCCGGGCACCGCTGTCACGGCTGACCGACCGTTCAGCCGTGACACGTGTCCGCGGGGACGGTCAGCTGAGCGTGACCTGCCGGTTGGTCAGTCCGCCGCGCGCGCGGCGCTCGTCGGCCGTGAGCGGCTCGGTGGCCGCGAGGGCGGCGGCGAGCCGCTCGGCGAACTCGGCGGCCGGCTTCTCCACGTCCTCGGCCGTGACCCCGCTCGGCAGGTCCCACACCGGCACCGTGAGGCCGTGAGCACGGAAGGAGCCCACCAGCCGGGTGCCCTCGCCGAGGCTGGAGCGGCCCGCCGCGTGCAGCCGGGCGAGAGCGTCCAGAAGCTGCTCCTCCGGGTGCGGCATGACCCAGCGCAGGTGGTTCTTCTCCGGGGTCTCGCACCAGTAGGCGGCGTCCACGCCGGACAGCTTCACGGTCGGGATGGCCGCGGCGTTGGCCCGCTCCAGGGAGGCGGCCACGTCCGGGGTGGCGTTCTCCGCGTCCGGCACCCAGAACTCGAAGCCGCTGTGCACAACTGGCTCGAACGCGCCTTCCGGGTCGAGCAGGTCCTGCAGTCGCGGACCCCCGGCGGGGGCGCGGCGGCCCTCCACCGGCGTGCCGGGCGCGGCCTGAAGCGCACGCTGGAGCGTGTCGGCGAGGTCGCGGCTGATGTCGCCGGAGGGTGTGTCGTTCTGCAGGCCGAGCAGGACCGAGCCGTCGTCGCGGCGCAGCGCGGGCCAGGCCATCGGCAGCACCGTGGCGAGCGTGACCGACGGGACGTCCTCGGGCAGGCCGCTGCTGAGGGTCAGCTCCACCGTGGCGGCCGGCACCAGCTCGCGCAGCGCCACCCAGTCGCACTCGCCCGGGAGTCCCTCGAACGGACGCTGCACCAGCTCGGTCGCGGCGTGCGCGGCGGCCCGGCCGTGGCACGCCTTGTAGCGCCGGCCGCTGCCGCAGGGGCAGGGCTCTCGGGCGCCGACAACCGGGATCTCTCCGTCCGTGATCTGTGGCTTGGCCTTCGTCTGGGGTCGCTTCTTGGCCATCGTGGGGTCTCCCGGTTACGGCGCGTCTGGTACGGGCGGGAGCCTAGCCGTTCGCGCCACGGCCGACGGGAACCTGTGGACAACGGACACTTGGGCGAGCCGACGGGGTGAACCTGTGGACAACTCCCGCGCCTCGCCCGGCTCGGGCGGTCGGGTCCGCGGGTCCCCGCCGCGCTCAGTCCAGGTCGTCGAACGCGTCCGCGAAGTCCAGATCGGCCAGGGCGGCCGGAACCACGGGGGAGGTGACGCGCGTAGCGAAACCGTCGGGGCGGCACCCGGCATCCGGATCATGGACGTCCTCGTTGACCACGACCCAGACCGTCACCTCGCCGTGGATGTCGTCCCGGACACCCCAGTCGTCGGCCAGAGCCGTGATGATGTTCAGCCCGCGGCCGCCGTGCGCGGTGACCGACGGGGTGGCCGGAGCCGGGCGGGTCGGGCCGCCGCCGTCCGTCACCTCCACGGTGAGCCGCCCGCGCCCGTCCACCCGCCACGCGGCGCGTACGTCACCGTCCCCGGGCGGAGCGTCGCCCAGGGGCCGCCCGTGTTTGCAGGCGTTGCTCAACAGCTCCGAAAGGATCAGTACGGCATCGTCGATGACCGATTCCGACACCCCGCCGTTGCGCAGTTGCGCACGCATCCGGTGTCTCGCCTTCCCCACGCCCGCAGGGCCATGGGGTACGGCCATGCTCGACGACGTGGGCACCTCCTGTGCCACCACCAACGCCACCCCCGAGACCTCCTTTGCCCCACGCCACGGTGTGGATGCCCCATTGGCCTGTACCGGAAACCGGCCAATCCTCTTCCGGTGACGCATTCGCAACGACCGCATACGGAGCGAGTGCGCCGGAGCACTCCCTGTGACGGGCCTGTCATCGTGTGGCTGGAATTCAGTGGTCTGGCCGAGAACGGAGGATGGTCGAGCCGGGCAGGCCGGGTCAAGGGGTGTGCACAGGTCCTTACCCGGCTCTTGAGGCCCGCTTCCCCGCTCAGCGGCCCAGTCGCTGCAACACCGCGCGCGGGCGGTTGGTGATGATGGCGTCGATGCCCAGCTCGACACAGAGATCGACGTCCTCGGGCTCGTTCACGGTCCAGACGTGGACCTGGTGGCCGGCGCGCTGCAGCCGCTCCACGTACCCCGGGTGGTTGCGCACGATACGGATCGAGGGGCCGGCGATCCGCACGCCCGCCGGCAGCCGTCCGTCGCGCAGCCGGGGCGAGAGGAACTGGACCAGGTAGACCGTCGGCAGCGTCGGCGCCGCAGCCCGCACACGGTGCAGCGAGCGCGCCGAGAAGCTCATGATCCGCACCTGCGACTCGGCGGCCGAGGCCGGCGCGTCCAGTCCGAACCGCTTCAGCAGGAGCAGCAGCCGCTCCTCCACCTGCCCGGCCCAGCGCGTGGGGTGCTTGGTCTCGATGGCTAGTTCCACCCGCCGCCCGGCGTCCGCGACCAGCTCCAGCAGCCGCTCCAGGGTGAGTACGGAGGTGTCCGCCGGGTCCTCCGGACGGTGCTCCCAGTCGGGCTCCTCGTCGCGTCCGCGCCAGGCCTCGCGCGTCTTGCGGGAGCCGAAGTCCAGGGCGGCGAGATCGGCCAGCTCCAGGGCGGAGACGGCCCCGCGGCCGTTGGAGGTGCGGTTCACCCGCCGGTCGTGGACGCAGACCAGATGGCCGTCGGCGGTCAGCCGTACGTCGCACTCCAGGGCGTCCGCGCCGTCCTCGATCGCCTTCTTGTAGGCGGCCAGGGTGTGCTCGGGCGCGTCCTCGGAGGCCCCCCGGTGGGCGACGACCTGGATGGGGTGCTGTGGTGCGTGGGTCACCGCGTCATGGTGCCACCCGCGCGGGGTACGCGGGGCGGCGCGGGTGCGTCCGTGCGGCGAACGGAGGCACCCGCCATGCCCTTTTATGTAACTTTTGCCAGAAAGGTCCCATGTAAAGGATGACCCTGGACCCACAGCCACCGCTTATGGTGCTCTGACGGCCCGTGGGAAAAGCTGACTGCATACAAGCACGACGCAGGACCATGCACAGCTGTTCGCAACGGACCGACGACAGCGTGAACGAGCGTGACCGAGTGCGACCTATGACAACAGCCGTGGATCGAGGAGAAGAGCTGTGAGCACCGAGAACGAGGGCAACGCGGTACCCCCGGCGCCGTCCGCACCTCCCGTGCCGGTGGCATCTCCTGCAGCCTCCCCGCAGGGCCCCGTGCCCGACGGGGCGCCGACGGCCCAGCTTCCGCCGGTGCCCCCGGGCACGCCCGAGCAGGGCCCGGCGCAGGCCGCACCGGCCCACGAGAATCCGACCGACGCACACCAGGCCCCTGCCGGCTACCCCGGCCGGGCCCCCGACGGACACCAGCCCCCCGCCGGCTACCCGGGCCCCGCCCCCGACGGCTCCTGGCCGCCTCCGGCCACGCCCGCCTACGGCGACGCCGGCTCCGGTGGCTCCGGCACCGTCTGGGGAGCGTCGTACCAGCAGCCCGCCCCCAAGCCCCGCAGCGGGCGCGGTGGGCTGGTCGCCGCGGTCCTGGTGGCCGCGCTGGTCGCGGGTGGTCTGGGCGGCGGCCTCGGCTACACCCTGGCCAAGGACAACGACAACAACGGCTCCACCACCGTCTCCGCCTCCGACAGCAGCGCCTCTCAGGTCAAGCGCGCGCCCGGCACGATCGCCAACGTGGCAGCCAGGGCGCTGCCGAGCACGGTCACCATCGAGGCGGAGAGCACCAGCGGCGAGGGCGGCACGGGCACCGGGTTCGTCTTCGACAAGCAGGGTCACATCGTCACCAACAACCACGTGGTGGCGGAGGCGGTGGACGGCGGCAAGCTCACGGCCACCTTCCCGAACGGCAAGAAGTACGACGCGGAGATCGTCGGCCACGCGCAGGGCTACGACGTCGCCGTCATCAAGCTCAAGAACGCCCCCTCCGACCTCAATCCCCTCGCCCTCGGCGACTCGGACAAGGTTGCCGTCGGCGACGAGACGATCGCCATCGGCGCCCCCTTCGGGCTGTCCAACACGGTCACCACGGGCATCATCAGCGCCAAGAACCGCCCCGTGGCCTCCAGCGACGGCAGCTCGTCCAGCAAGGCGTCCTACATGAGCGCCCTGCAGACCGACGCGTCGATCAACCCCGGCAACTCGGGTGGCCCGCTGCTGAACGCCTCCGGCTCGGTCATCGGGATCAACTCGGCGATCCAGTCCACCGGCAGCGGCGGATTCGGCTCCGGCCAGTCCGGTTCGATCGGCCTCGGCTTCGCGATCCCGATCAACCAGGCCAAGTACGTCGCCCAGCAGCTGATCAAGACCGGCAAGCCGGTGTACGCCAAGATCGGCGCCTCCGTCTCCCTGGAGGAGTCCACCGACGGCGCGAAGATCACCGACCAGGGCGCGGCGGGCGCCGCCGCGGTCGAGTCGGGCGGCCCGGCCGACAAGGCCGGCCTCAAGCCCGGGGACGTCATCACCAAGCTCGACGACAACGTGATCGACAGCGGCCCGACCCTGATCGGCGAGATCTGGACCCACAAGCCCGGCGACAAGGTGGCGATCACCTACACACGGGGCGGCCAGGAGCACACGGTGGACCTCACCCTCGGCTCCAGGGCGGGCGACAGCTGACCCGCACGCGCGCGCAGGGGCTCGGCCTCTCGGGAGAGCCCCGCCGGCCCGACACAAGATCGGCCGGCGGCGGCTCCTGACCGGACCGAGCCCCACGGCCCGTCCCGCTCCCGGTACGCTGTACCCGCTCCGCCCCCGGGTGGGTGGAGGCTGAGGTGGGTTGCCCGAGCGGCCTAAGGGAACGGTCTTGAAAACCGTCGTGGCAGCGATGTCACCGTGGGTTCAAATCCCACACCCACCGCGTAATTGAACGGCCCTGGACCGGGCGAACCGGTCCGGGGCCGTTGCCGTTGCCCCAGGTGCGGGCATTCCGGTTCTGGTCTGTGCACGTCACATGATCCGTGCGTGGTGACGGCACTGTCCCGGGTTCGTGACACCGGCCGTTCAGGTGGTGCGGTGAGCAGGGGCGGGGCATTACGGTCCCGATCCGGGAGCGGCCGGTCGGGCCGCCCGTGAACAGGGGGGACGTCCCAGATGAATGCCCATCGCCTCAGACCCGTTGTCGTTGCGCTCACGGCCGTCGCGCTGGCCGCCGTACTCACCGGATGCCAGGGGGACGACACCGCCGCGGGGGCCTCCGACGCGCCGAAGGCCGGGGCCACGGCCGGTTCGGCGACGCCCGGCACGGCAGGCGGCACCGGCAAGGGCAGCGGCACCGGCACGGGAAGCGGCAAGGGCGCTGGTAGCGGCACCGGTACCGGCAAGAGCGGCGGGAGCACGGCGGGTTCGGGTGCCACCGCGGCCGCGACGCCCGCCGGCAAGGGCACCGGATCGGGCAAGACCGCGGCACCGGCCGCCGACTGCGTCACCAAGGCGCCGGACCCGGACCACTACGACCCCGACGAGTTCGCCCTGTACCGCATCGAGGAACTCCCGGGCAGCACCGGCAAGGTGAACCTCGTCATCCAGCACGGCGCCTGGGGATGCGCCGGCAAGGACAGCGACGGCAAGCCGTTCGTCGTCAGCGGCGAGGAGGCCCGCTGGGCCATGGACCAGGCCGCGTATGTCACCGCCACCAACCCCATCACCGGCAGCAGCACGAACGAGCGCATCGGTGTGGGGGAGCTGATGGACTGGGTCAAGGCGCACCCCGACTCCGGCCTGGTGTTCAAGTACGAGGTCGGCGGCGACGGTTCCATCGACCGGCTGGATCAGGTCTACACGCCGTAGGCACCCCCGGCCCCGCCCTGGTGCCTCGGCCTCAGGCCCGATGCCCCGTCATCCGGGCCGCCGACGCGATCGTCGCGCGGGCCTCGCGTTCGGACAGGCCGGTGTGGACGGCCGCCTCGACCAGGGGGTCGAGCAGGGCGGGACCGAGCCCGTTCTCGAAGGCGCGGCAGGCCGCCCAGAACAGGCGGGTGTTGCGCTGGCCCGCGTGTGCGGTCAGGACGAACTGGACCAGGCCACGGCCGTGGTCGGGGGTGGTCGTGGTCGTCGGGTGGGCGGTCCGGGGCGGGGGCAGCAGCAGGCGGAGCAGGGCCGGCGGGCAGGCGGCGGGGGCCAGGTGCGCGGTGCCGGGTGCGGCGGCGTACACGCCGTGGGCGGTGCGGGAGCCGGGGCCCACGAGGTAGCCGCCGGCGCCCCGGATGTCGATGCCGGGGGCCAGCCGGCTTGCCGAGTTGGGGACGACGATGTCCGGCGGGCCGGTCAGCCACAGGTGGCGGCCGCCGCTCGGGGTGAGGACGACGACCGTCTCGGGGATCGTGAACAAGTGTCGCAGGGCCAGTTCGCGCAGTGCGGCCGAAGCATCCGTGCCGCACTTGGTGTCGAGGTCGACGCCGATGAGGTGGTGCGGGGGCAGCCCGCAGGCGATGCCGTAGCCGGTGGCCCAGGGCGCGGCGGCGAACAGCTCGCGGATGCGGACCGGGTCGGTGGAGGCGTCGTACACGCCGTGACCGAAGCGGCCGCACTCGCCGTGACAGGGCGGCCCCACCGGTTCCGGGGCGTCGCGGTGCGGGGAGCGCAGGGCCGGGAGTTTCGTCCGGGACAGGGGGATGACGGCCAGTCCGCGTTCGGCGGCTGACAGGGCGTGTGCGAGGGCCAGCGTCGTGGCCTGCCGGTCGGTGGTGGCCATACCTCCATGTTCGTACTCGTGTTCGAAAAAGGGAAGAGCGGGCTGCGCCGACGCGCCGGGGTCGAGGAGATTGGCCGGAAATGCGCAGAAACGATTCACCTCCTGTGGTCCTTGATGGGGGAAGGTCTGGTCTGTGCCGTGTTGTGACGTGAGATGACCAAAGATGGCGATAGGGGTTTATCGACTTGTCATCACGCTTGCGTGCGAATCGGGTCTTCCGGGGTGGTTCGCCGGGGATTCGGTGGGCAACTCTGGATGCGCGACGTCGTTCACGAAAACCCGAGGCGGTCGGCCAACTGCCTTGGTGCAAGCCTTAGTTGACGCATCCTCGGCTTCGGTGCCGAGAGTGTTTCTGTTCTGGAGGAACAAACATGGCAAGCATCCGTACCGCCCGCGTTCTCGCCGCCGTCTCCGCTCTTCCGCTCGCAGCCGCCCTCTTCACCGGTGTCGCTGCCGCGGACAACGGCGCCTTCGCGGACAACGGATCGAACGCCGGCGTGGCGAGCATCATCGGCAGCGGTGTCGGCCACGACAACAACGGAAACTCGTCCACCACCCAGCAGAACGCGGTCGGCTCCGGCGCCTCGAACCAGAGCAACACCGCACAGGTCAGGGGCTCCGCCTGGACGGCCCTCCAGCAGGGCAACGAGAACGTCGCCGTCCACTTCACCAACCTGTGGTGAGCCGGGGGCGGGGCCCCTCTCGCTGAGGGTCCTCGTGGGGTGTGCTTCGGGGTCGTAACGCGTCTGCGCGGCGGTGCTTCGGTGCCGCCGCGCAGGCGTTTTCCGGTGCGCGGTTCCGGGTGGACGACCTTGACAGGAAGCAGTATCTGACGGACAGTCAGAAACCGTTCCCCGTCAGGCAAGCGAGGCCGGGAGGGCCCGCCGTGCACCTCGCCCCCACCGAACGGCAGCAGCAGCTGCGCGCCGAACTCCGCGCCTACTTCCGGACCCTGATGCCCGAGACCGGCGAACCCGTCGACGGGCGCGCCCTGTTGCGCCGCATCGGCGCCGACGGCTGGCTGGGACTCGGCTGGCCGGTCGAGTACGGCGGTCAGGGGCGGGGCGCGGACGAGCAGTTCGTGTTCTTCGACGAGGCGTACCGGGCCGGCGCCCCCGTCTCCATGGTCACGCTCAACACGGTCGGGCCCACGCTGATGAAGTACGGCAGCGAACGCCAGAAGGACCACTTCCTGCCCCGGATCCTCGCCGGTGACCTGGTCTTCGCGATCGGCTACACCGAGCCCTCCGCCGGCACCGACCTCGCCTCGCTGCGGACCCGGGCCGTACGGGAGGGCGACGGCTGGCGGATCGACGGGCAGAAGATCTTCACCTCGGGCGCCCAGCACGCCGACTGGATCTGGCTCGCCTGCCGCACCGACCCGGACGCGCCGGGGCACCGGGGCATCTCCCTCCTCCTCGTCCCCACGGACGCCCCGGGCTTCTCCTGGACGCCGATCGAGACCGTGGGCGGGCAGACGACGACGGCCACGTACTACGACGGTGTCCGCGTCCCCGCCCGGAACCTGGTCGGCGCCGAGAACGAGGGCTGGTCACTGATCACCAGCCAGCTCAACCACGAACGGGTCGCCCTCGCCGCCATCGGCATGCAGGCCGAGGAGTTCTACACGGCGGCGCTCGCCGCCGCCCGCACCCCCGATCAGGTGACCGGCAGGCGCCGCATTGACGAGCCGTGGGTGCGTTTTCGACTGGCCGAGGTGCATGCCCGGCTGGCGGCATCGCGCCTGCTCAACTGGCGTTTGGTGGGGGATGTGGGGGCGGGTCGACTGGCCCCCGGCGACGCCAGCGCGGTGAAGGTCGCGGGAACGGAATCGGCTGTCGCGACGTATCGCATGTGTCAGGAGATCGTCGGCGATGCGGGACTCGTCCGCTCGGGATCGCCGGGGGCGTTCGAGGGCGGCGAACTGGAGCGGCTGAACAGGGCGGCACAGATCAACACGTTCGGGGGCGGGGTGAGCGAGGTGCAGCGGGAGATCGTCGCGACGATGCGGCTCGGGATGACGAGGGGGCGGAGGTGAGCGAGCGGATGGACGAGGTGGGCAGGCGGCTCAAGGCGTACGAGGGCCGGCCGGCCGCCGTCGCCGGGGTGGGCAGGGACCCGGTGAACGCGCCGATGATCCGGCACTGGTGCGAGGCGATGGGCGACACCAGCCCGGCGTACCGCGGACCCGACGCCATAGCCCCGCCCACCATGCTCCAGGCGTGGACGATGGGCGGCCTCTCCGGTCACGAGGGCCGCACCGGTGCCTACGACGAACTCCTCGCCCTGCTGGACGAGTCGGGCTGTACGTCGGTGGTGGCCACCGACTGCGAGCAGGAGTACCTACGGCCCCTGCGCCCGGGCGACGAGGTCACCTTCGACGCGGTGATCGAGTCGGTCTCCGACCGCAAGGCGACGAAGCTGGGCACGGGGTACTTCGTCACGACCCGCATGGACGTACGGGTGGACGGCGAACTCGCCGGCACCCACCGCTTCCGCATCCTCAAGTACGCCCCGGCCCGGCGCACACCCCCGGCCGAGCGCCCCCGGCGCCCCCGCCCGGTGGTCAACCGGGACAACGCCGGCTTCTGGGAGGGCGTGGCCGAACGCCGGCTCCTGATCCAGCGCTGCACGGGCTGCGGCACCCTGCGCCACCCCTGGCTGCCCGGGTGCAACGCCTGCGGCTGCCCGGACTGGGACACGGTCGAGGCGAGCGGCGCGGGCACGGTCTACTCGTACGTGGTGATGCACCACCCTCCCTTCCCGGCCTTCGAGCCTCCCTACGCGGTCGGCCTGATCGAACTCGCCGAGGGCGTGCGGATGGTGAGCAACGTGGTGGGGGTGCCGTACGACAAGGTGCGCATCGGCCTGCCGGTCCGGGTGGAGTTCATGTCCTACGAGGACGAGGGCGCCGCGGAGGGCGTACTGGTCCTGCCGGTCTTCCGGGTCGCCGAAGGCGAGGGGTGACATGGACTTCACGCCCACCGAGGCCCAGGCCGAGGCCCGTGACCTGGCCGCACGGATCTTCGGCGACCTCGCCACCCACGAGCGGCTGAGGGCCGCCGGCACCGGCAGCGACCCCGAGCTGTTCAAGGCCCTGTGCACGGCCGGCCTGGTCGGCGCCGTGACCGAGCTGGGCCTGCTCGGGCTCGTGCTGCTCCTGGAGGAACAGGGGCGTACGACGGCCCAGGTGCCCTACGCGGCGACATGCGTGTACGGCCTCCTGGCGGTCGCCTCCCACGGCACGCCCGAGCAGCGGGAGCGGCTGCTGCCGGGCATCGAGGACGGCTCGGTGGTGGTCGCCGGCGCGCTTCCCGCACAGGGAGGTGTGCGGGCCGCCGCGCGAGGCGAGCTGACCGGCTCCGTCCCCGTCGTCCCCTGGCTGAGGGACGCCACCCACGTCCTGGTCGCCGACGCCGACCGGCAGCTGTGGCTGGCCCCGCTCGGCGAGGGCACCGGGATCACGCCGGTGGAGCTGACGGCGCCCTGGTCCGCGGCCCGTCTCACCCTCGACCGTGCCCCGGCGGAACCCCTGGGGCCTGCCGCGAAAGTCCCGCCTGCCCGGCGACGCCCGGCACGCACGCACCGGACGCCGCCGGGCCCGCCCTTCGGGCGGACGACGGGACCTTCGCGACAGGCCCTGGGCGGCCCGGGCGCCGACGCCTGTGCCGACGTCCTCGCCACCGCCCGCACCGCCTTCGCCGGGCTTCAGGCCGGGGTGTGCGCCGGGTCGCTGGCGCGGGCGGTGGCGCACACGAACACCAGGGAGCAGTTCGGGCGCCCGCTCGCCACCCGGCAGGCCGTCCAACTCCGAGCCGCCGACGCCCACATGGACACCGAGGCGATACGGGTGACGGCGTACGAGGCCGCCTGGCGGCGGGACGCGGGGCTGCCGTACGCCACGCACGCGCTGACCGCCGCCTGGTGGGCCTCGGAGGCGGGGCAGCGGGTCGTCCACACCGGCCAGCATCTGCACGGCGGGGCCGGAGCCGACCTCGACCATCCGGTGCACCGGCACTTCCTGTGGGGGCGGCAGCTGGACGCCCACCTGGGATGCGGGGCCGAAGTGCTGCAGGAACTAGGGGAGTTGATCGCCCATGGGGAGTGAGACGCGGGCACCGTGGCCGGTGGCGGGCGCGGAGCTGGCGCCGCTGGAGATTCCGATCACCCGCACGCTGATCGTGGCCGGGGCGATCGCCTCCCGGGACTACCAGGACGTGCACCACGACGCGGAGCTGGCCCGGCGGAAGGGCTCCCCCGACGTCTTCATGAACATCCTGACGACGAACGGGCTGGTCGGCAGGTACATCACGGACCACTTCGGCCCCTCGGCGGTGCTCCGCAAGGTCGCCATCAGGCTGGGGGCGCCCAACTATCCGGGGGACACGATGGTGCTGACGGGCAGGGTCGAGGAGGTCGACGGCGACACGGCGACGGTGCGCGTGGTCGGGGCCAACGCCATCGGCCGGCATGTGACCGGCACGGTGACGGTCAGCGTCCCGGCGCCGCCCGACGCGTCGGACGGGCAGGCCGCGTCATGAGCGTGCGCAGCCGGGACTCCCTCGGCGGCCGGGCGGCGATCGTCGGCATCGGGGCCACCGAGTTCTCCAAGGACTCCGGCCGCAGTGAGCTGCGGCTGGCGGTGGAGGCGGTGGGGGCCGCGCTGGACGACGCGGGGCTCAGCCCGGCGGACGTGGACGGTCTGGTGACGTTCACGATGGACACCAGCCCGGAGATCACCGTGGCCCAGGCCTGCGGGATGGGTGAGCTGTCCTTCTTCTCCCGTGTCCACTACGGCGGCGGGGCGGCCTGCGCGACCGTCCAGCAGGCGGCGCTCGCGGTGGCGACCGGCGTGGCCGAGGTGGTGGTCTGCTACCGGGCCTTCAACGAGCGGTCGGGCCGCAGATTCGGCGCGGGCGTGCAGCACCGGGAGCCGTCGGCGGAGGGCGTGGCACTCGGCTGGGCGCTGCCGTTCGGGCTGCTCACCCCGGCCTCCTGGGTGGCGATGGCGGCCCAGCGGTATCTGCACACCTACGGGCTGACCCCCGAGGCGTTCGGGCACGTGGCCGTGGTGGACCGGAAGTACGCGGCGACGAACCCGGCGGCCTACTTCCACGGCCGCCCCATCACCCTCGCCGACCACACCGCCTCCCGCTGGATCGTGGAGCCGCTCAGGCTGCTGGACTGCTGTCAGGAGACCGACGGCGGCCAGGCCCTGGTGGTGACGTCCCTGGAGCGGGCCCGGGACCTGCCGCATCCGCCCGCCGTGATCGCGGCGGCCGCCCAGGGCGCCGGCCGGGCGCAGGAGCAGATGACGAGCTTCTACCGGGACGACCTGACCGGCCTGCCGGAGATGGGCGTGGTGGCCCGCCAGCTGTGGCGGACGTCGGGACTGGACCCGGCCGACATCGACGTGGGGATCCTGTACGACCACTTCACACCGTTCGTGCTGATGCAGCTGGAGGAGTTCGGGTTCTGCGGGAAGGGGGAGGCGCCTGGTCTCGTGGCCGAGGAGCGGCTGCCGATCAACACGCACGGGGGCCAGCTCGGGGAGGCCTATCTGCACGGGATGAACGGCGTGGCGGAAGCGGTGCGCCAGCTGCGGGGCACGGCGGTGAACCAGATACCGGGGGCGGCCCGGACCCTGGTGACGGCCGGCACCGGGGTGCCGACGTCGGGGCTGGTCCTGGCGGCCGACGGATGAGGGTCCCCAGGGGTGAACCCGCAGAGACGGTCACCCCGCAGTCCACCTTCAGGAGGTGTAGGCAGCCCCACCCCTACAACCTGAGGGGGACGCTGCTTCGGGACCTGGGGCCGATCCGCCGGAGTGCGGTCCGCTCCTAGCGTGGAGCCATGACCACACCCGTCTGCACCAGCGCCTCGGCCGCCGCCGCACCAGCGCGGCAGACCCACGCTTACCCGTCGTTCTCCTCGTACGTGCGGGCCCGCCAGCCGGTCCTGCTGCGTACCGCGCGCTCGCTGACCGCGAACCCGAGCGACGCCGAGGACCTGCTGCAGACCGCGCTCACCAAGACCTACGTGGCGTGGGAGCGGATCGAGGACCACCGGGCGCTGGACGGCTATGTGCGCCGGGCCCTGCTGAACACGCGGACCTCGCAGTGGCGCAAGCGCAGAGTGGACGAGTACGTCTGCGACGAGCTGCCCGAGCCGGAGCCCGTACCCGGCGAGGACGACCCGGCCGAGCGGCAGGCGCTGCACGACGCCATGTGGCGGGCGATCACCAAGCTGCCCGCGCGGCAGCGGGCGATGGTCGTCCTCAGGTATTACGAGGACCTCAGTGAGGCCCAGACGGCCGAGGTGCTCGGGGTCTCGGTGGGCACGGTGAAGTCGGCGGTTTCCCGGGCCCTGGGCAAGCTGCGCGAGGATCCCGAGCTGGGACTGGTGCGCTAGGCCTCGGTTTCTCCAGGCCTCAGTTTCGCTCCCCCTAGTGACATACCGAGCGGTATGTGCGCAGAATCAGCGCAACCTCTACTCCCGCGTAGGCAATGTCGCCATGGAGGACGCCGTGCTGAGCACCATGCAGGACGTACCGCTGCTGATCTCGAGGATCCTGACCCACGGGGCGACGGTCCACGGATCGTCGCGGGTGAGCACCTGGACCGGCGAGGGCGAGCCGCAGCGCCGTACCTTCGCCGAGATCGGCGCCCGCGCGGCCCAGCTGGCGCACGCCCTGCGGGACGAGCTCGGCGTCCAGGGCGACGACCGGGTCGCGACGCTGATGTGGAACAACGCCGAGCACGTCGAGGCCTACTTCGCGATTCCCTCCATGGGCGCGGTCCTGCACACCCTCAACCTCCGCCTCCCGGCCGAGCAGCTGGTGTGGATCGTCAACCACGCCGCCGACCGCGTGATCATCGTCAACGGCTCGCTGATCCCGCTGGTCGCACCGCTGCTGGCCAAGCTGCCGACGGTGGAGCACATCGTCGTCTCGGGACCCGGTGACCGTTCCCCGCTCCAGGGCGCCACCGCGCGGGTGCACGAGTACGAGGAGCTGATCGCCGGCCGGTCCACCGGCTACGACTGGCCCGAGCTGGACGAGCGCCGGGCCGCCGCGATGTGCTACACGTCCGGCACGACCGGCGACCCCAAGGGCGTGGTGTACAGCCACCGTTCGATCTACCTGCACTCCATGCAGGTGAACATGACCCAGTCGATGGGCCTGACCGACCAGGACACCTCGCTGGTCGTGGTTCCCCAGTTCCACGTCAACGCCTGGGGCCTGCCGCACGCCACCTTCATGACCGGCGTCAACCTGCTGATGCCGGACCGCTTCCTGCAGCCCGCCCCGCTCGCCGAGATGATCGAACGGGAGCGGCCGACGCACGCGGCCGCCGTCCCCACCATCTGGCAGGGCCTGCTCGCCGAACTCACCGCCTGCCCCCGGGACGTCTCCTCCCTCGGCCAGGTCACCATCGGCGGCGCCGCCTGTCCGCCCGCCCTGATGACGGCCTTCGACAAGCTCGGCATGCGGGTCTGCCACGCCTGGGGCATGACGGAGACCTCCCCGCTCGGCACGGTGTCCCGTCCGCCGGCCCACGCGGTCGGCACGGAGGAGGAGTTCGCCTACCGCCTCACCCAGGGCCGCTTCCCGGCCGGCGTCGAGGGCCGCCTCACCGGACCCGGCGGCGAGCGCCTGCCCTGGGACGGCGAGTCGGCGGGCGAGCTGGAGGTGCGCGGCCCCTGGATCGCGGGCGCCTACTACAACGGCCCCGACGCCGAACCGCTGCGCCCCGCCGACAAGTTCAGCGAGGACGGCTGGCTGAAGACCGGCGACGTCGGCACCATCTCCCCCGACGGTTTCCTCACCCTCACCGACCGCGCCAAGGACGTCATCAAGTCCGGCGGCGAGTGGATCTCCTCGGTCGAGCTGGAGAACGCGCTGATGGCCCACCCGGATGTCGCCGAGGCCGCCGTGGTCGCCGTACCCGACGACAAGTGGGGCGAGCGCCCGCTGGCCACGGTCGTCCTCAAGGAGGGCTCCTCCGTCGACTTCGAGACCCTCCGCACCTTCCTCGCCGAGGAGGGGAAGATCGCCAGGTGGCAGCTCCCCGAGCGCTGGACGATCGTCGAGGCGGTGCCGAAGACGAGCGTGGGCAAGTTCGACAAGAAGGTGCTGCGCCGGCGGTACGCGGAGGGAGAGCTGGACGTCACCAGCCTCTGACCGGGGACGTCACCGGCCTCTGGCCGAGCACGTCACCGGCCTCTGACCAGGGACGTCACCGGCTCCTGACCGGAACAGTGGTGGGCGGCCGTACGGCAGGCGCGGGCCTCAGCGCCGTACCGCCGTGGTCGCCCACCCCAGCACCAGCCACACCCCCGCCACCGCGCTGACCCCGCCCCAGCCCCAGTGGCTGAAGGCCAGGCCCGCCAGGGTCGAGGCGAGGGCGCCCCCGGTGAAGCCGGCGACGACGTAGGCGGTGTTGGCGGTGGCCGGGGCGGAGGTGGTCGTCAGAGCCAGCGTCTGGTTGGCGACATGGGAGGCGACCAGGGCGGCGTGGATCGCGACGGCGGCCACGAACAGCGCGGCCAGCACCTGCCCGCCGAGCCAGAACAGCGGCACGGAGACGGCCGCGAGCAGATACGAGGACCGTACGACCTTCGCGGCGCCGAAGCGGTCGACCAGGCCGCCCGCGAGCGGGGCCACCGCGGTGGCCGTGAGGCCGAAGAGGCCGAACAGACCGGCGGTCGCGGTGGACAGGCCGTACGCCGGGCCGGTCAGCAGCAGGGCGAGCGAGGTCCACAGGGCGCTCCAGGCGCCGAACATCCCGGCCTGGCGTATGCACGCCCGCCACAGGTCGGGCGAGCGGCGGACGAGTCCGGGCAGCTCGGCGATGCCCGAGAACAGCGCTCCCGTGCGGGGGCGCCGCTCGGACGGCAGCGCCAGCGCCGTGGCCAGACCCAGGACGAGGGTCAGCGCGCCGGACCCGGCGAACACCCAGCGCCAGCCGAAGGCCTGCCCGGCGAGTCCGCCGACCACCCGGGCGCCGACGATGCCGGTGAACAGTCCGGCGATGACCGCCGCGACATGGCGGGCACGGTGGTGGGCGGGGGCCCGCTCGGCGACCAGCGGGACGAGCAGCTGCGGGACGACGGTCGCCGCCGCGGCGACGAAGACGGCGACCGCGAGGGCAGCGGTGCCGGGCGCGGCCGCGCCGAGCCCCAGCGCGGCGGCCGTGGCCACCGAGAGCAGGGCGACCAGCGGGCGCCGGTTGACGCGGTCGCCGAGCGGGGCGAAGAAGAGCAGGCCGGCCGCGTAGCCGAACTGGGCGACCGAGGCGATCCAGGTGACGGCCGAGGGGACCGTGCCGAAGTCGTGGGCGATCAGGGGGAACAGCGGAGCCGCGAGGTAGATGTTGGCGGCCGTGACGGCGGTGCAGACGGCGATGAGCAGGAGGAAGAGCTGCCCGGAGGCGGGCTTTTCCGGGGCGGGGACCCGGACCTCGGGTGCCCGGTGGGTGGTGCTGGTCGCTGACGGCATGGGCGGAGCTACTCCTTCGAGCCGACTCTCACAACTAACTGGTTGGTTGGATGCCTCAACAGGGTGCACCTTCTCGGAATTCCCTGTCAACCAAACGGTTGGTTACAAGAGCGGTACCCTGCTCGCATGGCAGCAGTCAGGGACCCCGAGGCCACCAGGGCCCGTATCTTCGAGGCGGCGGTCGCCGAGTTCGCCCGGCACGGCATCGCGGGCGCCCGCATCGACCGCATCGCCGCTGCGGCCAAGGCCAACAAGCAGCTGATCTACGCCTACTTCGGCAACAAGGCGGAGCTGTTCACGCAGGTCCTGGAGAAGTCGATGCTCGACCTCGCCGTCGCCGTCCCCGTCGACCCCGATGACATCGAGGGCTGGGTCGACCGCGTGATCGACTACCACGCCGCCCACCCCGAGGTCCTGCGCCTGCTCTTCTGGGAGGGCCTGGAGTACGGCGCGAACGCCGAACTGCCCGACGAGAGCGAGCGCCAGGAGCACTACCGCACGAAGATCGACGCGCTGCGGGACGGCCAGGAACGGGGCGTGATCACCGACGCCATCCCGGCCCGCGACCTGCTCTTCCTGCTCATCGCCCTGGCCAACTGGGCCGCCGTCGTCCCCCAGATGCGCCGCATCGTGGTGGGCGCCGAGGACACCGACCGGGACCGCCTGCGCGCCTCGATCAGAGAGGCGGCCCGTCGGCTGGTCGCACGCTGACCCCGGCGCCCGACGAGTCGGGCTAGTTGACCCCGATCCGCGCCAGCAGGTCCACGATCCGGCTCTGCACCTCGTCGCTGGTGGACCGCTCCGCGAGGAACAGCACCGTCTCGCCCGAGGCCAGCCGCGGCAGGTCGGCCGGATCGACGGCGGCGGTGTAGACGACCAGCGGGGTGCGGTTGAGCTGCCCGTTCGCGCGCAGCCAGTCGATGATCCCGGACTGCCGCCGGTGCACCTGCATCAGGTCCATCACCACGAGGTTCGGCCTGAGCTGCCCCGCCAGCGTCACCGCGTCGTTGTCGCTCGCGGCCCGCGCCACCTGCATCCCACGCCGCTCCAGCGTCGACGTCAGCGCCAGCGCGATCTCCGCGTGCTCCTCGATCAGCAGCACCCGCGGCGGATGCTGCTCGCTGTCCCGCGGCGCCAGCGCCTTCAGGAGTACGGCCGGATCGGCGCCGTACGCCGCCTCGCGCGTCGCCTGCCCGAGCCCGGCCGTGACCAGCACCGGCACCTCGGCCGCGACCGCCGCCTGGCGCAGCGACTGCAGCGCGGTACGGGTGATCGGCCCGGTCAGCGGGTCCACGAACAGCGCGGCCGGGAAAGCCGCGATCTGCGCGTCGACCTCCTCGCGGGAGTGCACGATGACCGGCCGGTAGCCACGGTCGCTCAGCGCCTGCTGGGTCGTCACGTCCGGCGCGGGCCACACCAGCAGCCGGCGCGGGTTGTCCAGCGGCTCCGGGGGCAGCTCGTCGTCCATCGGCTGCGGCCGCGGCATGTCCGCGACCTCGATCGCTCCACCGGGTCCGTCCAGCGGCTCGGGTCCCTCGGCCGCGTTCGCGTCCGGGGCGCCTATGGCGTACGACCGACCGGCACCCTCGGTGGCCGGGGCGAGCCGGGACTGCCCCGCGAGCGAGGGCTGCGCGGGCACCGGTTCGGCCGGCGGATGCGGACGGGCCGCCTGCTCCGGCTGCGGCTCCTGGCGCGCGGCCGGGTCGGGCGGCGTGCCCAGCTTCCGCCGGCGGCCGGAACCGCCCGGCGCGTGCGGGGGCGGCGTCGCCGTCGACTGCTGCACCTGCAGGGCCTGCCGCGCGAACGGCACGCCCTGCCCCAGCGTGCGGACACTGATCGCCCGGCCCTGGGTGGAGTTGGGGTCGACCGCGGGCCCCGCGGCCTCGGCGGGCAGGGGCTGAGCCGCCGCTCGCTGGACACCGGTGTGCTCCGGCGGGAGCGGGGTGCCGGGTGCCGGGGTGGCGGTCTGCGCTGCCGGGACACCCGCACCGGAGGTGTCGTCGGCACCGGGCCACTGCTGGGGGACGGCGGCCGCGGGGGTGCCTGCGGCCGGCGTCGGCGTACCCTGGCCTGCCGGCACCTGACCGGGAGCCGCCTCCGCCGGAAGCGGTCGACCGGGCTGGGGCGCGGCCGGGGTACCGGCGGGCGGGGTGGTCTGTGCTGTCGGGACGGGGGCGGCGGAGGGCTGCTGGGCCTGGGGAGCCTGCGCCTGCGCCGCTACGGGCTGAGCGGGTGCCGACTGAGCGGGCACGGGCTGGGCAGGCAACGGCTGTGCGGGTGCCAGCTGTGCCGGAACCGGCTGGCCGGGTGCCACCTGGGCGGGCACGGGCCGGCCGGACGCCGTCTGCGCCGGAACCGGCTGTCCCGGCGGAACCGGTACGCCCTGACCGACGGTGCCCTGCGCGGGCACGGCGGCGTTGGGCACGGCCACCGGCTGCCCGGGGGCGGCCTGGACTGCCACGCCGGGCTGAGCTGCCATGCCGGGCTGAGCTACGGCACCAGGTGGCGCCGTGACCCCAGGTGGCGCCGTGACACCAGCCGGCGTCGCGACACCGGTCGGAGCGGCGACGCCGGACCCACCCGCAGCCCCCGTCGGCGCGCCCGTACCCTGCGCCGGAATTCCGCGCCCCGGGGTCGGCTGACCCGCGGCGACCTGAGCAGCCTGCGGAACCTGGCCGGGCTGCACCGGCTGCACCAGCTGCCCGGGAGCCGCCGGTACGGCAGTCGCCTGAGCCGGGAGCGCCGGAACGGCCTGGCCAGGGGCGCCGGGAGCGGCAGCGGCCACCGGGGCAGCCGTCTCCGTGGGCTCGCCCGGATGGGCCACGGCCCGTCGACGGCGGCCCGTCGGGGCGGTCGTGGGGTGCGCCTGGGGCGGGGTGTGGTCCTCGGCCTGGTCGAGCGGTACGGCGTCATGCCGGCCGTCGTCGCCGGGAACTCCCTCCGCGGCTCCCCGTACCTGACCCGGGACCTGGGCATCCGCACCCGGAGCCACGGCCGCCCCCACACCGGCCGCCGCGTCGGCGGACTCGGGTGAGCGATCGGCCTCGGCCGGGGGCAGCGCGAAGACCGTACGGGCCCCCGCCTCCTGCGCGGCGGCCCGCTCCGCTGCGGCGGCCAGCGCACGCCGGCGCCGCCCGGTCGGCTGCCCGTCCGCGGCCGCCTGGGCCGGAACGGGCTGCGCGGGCTCGCCACCGGCTGCGGGAAGCGCGGGCGGCAGGGCGGCCTGCGGTGCGCCGGAGTCCCGCCGGGCTCGGCGGCCCGTGGGCGCGGGCACGCCCTGCGGCGGCACGGTGCCGCCGAGTCCGCTGCCCGTGGCGGCGGTGCCCGCGGCATGCTCGGCTGCGGTCACCACAGCACCCTCGGACACACCGTCCTGTGCGGTACCGGAGTCCGTACCGGTGTCCGTTTCGGCGGGCCGTCCGCGCCGCCGCCCGGTCCCGCCGGACGCGGTCTCCGCAGCTTCGCCGGCGACCGGAGGAGCCGCTTCGACGGCGGCCGCCGCACGCCTGCGGCGCCGCCCGGTCGGCACGCGCGCCTCCGTATCGCCGCCACCGGACTCAGCGGACTCAACGGACTCGGCGGGGGTGTCGCTCTCCAGGAAGGCGTCCGTGGAGGCCCGCCGGGCCCGCCGCCGCCCGCCGCCGGTGCTCTGCTCGGTGGTTCCGGCAGTGTCGGCAGCGGTGTCCTCGGGGCCCGCGGCCTGCGCGGCGACCGCACCGGCGCCACCGCCGAGCGGCACTTCGAGGACGTACGCGCTGCCGCTCATGCCCGGCACCTCGTGCGTCTGCAGCACACCGCCGTGCGCCCGGACGATCCCGCGCACCATCGGCTCGTGCACCGGGTCTCCCCCGGCGTACGGCCCGCGCACCTCGATACGCGCGACCTCACCGCGCTGCGCGGCCGCGACCACCACGGTGTTGTCCAGGTAACCGCCCGCGGACACGGGCGTGTTGCCGGTGGCGTCGACGCCCGCCACGTCCGCGACGAGATGCGCGAGCGCGGTGGCGAGCCGCTGCGGGTCGACCTCGGCCTCGATGGGCGGCGCGTGCACGGCGAACTGGACGCGGCCCGGCCCGATCAGCTCGACGGCCCCGTCCACACCGGCGGCGACGACGGCGTCGAGCATCACCTTCGTACGGGTGATGTCCTCGGTGCCCGCGTCCAGCCGCTGGTAGCCGAGGACGTTGTCGATGAGGGTGGTGATGCGTGAGTAGCCTGCCGAGAGGTGGTGCAGCACCTGGTTGGCCTCGGGCCACAGCTGCCCGGCGTCGTCCGCGGCCAGGGCGGCCAGCTCGCGCCGCAGCTCGTCCAGCGGTCCGCGCAGGGACTGCCCGAGCAGCGTCAGCAGCTGCTCGTACCGCACGGAGAGGGCCTCGTACCGGTCCTTCTCCCGCTCGGCGAGCGCGGCGTACCGCTCCTCGCCGGCCGCCAGCGCCTCCTCGTGCTGTTCGCGCAGTTCGTCGACCTCGGTGACGTGCTTCTGGCGCAGCGCGGTCAGGTCGGAGGCGTGTTCCTCGGAAAGCTGCTCCAGCTTCTCGGCGTGCGCCTTCTCCTGCGCCTCCTTCTCCTCGGCGAGGGCGTCGTACGGCCGTCGGTCCGTGAAGGTCATGACGGCGCCGACGAGCTGGTCGCCGTCGCGCACGGGGGCGGTGGTCAGGTCGACGGCGACCTTCTTGTCGCCCTTGGACCACAGCACCTGCCCGCGCACCCGGTGCTTGCGCCCGGAGCGCAGGGTGTCGGCGAGCGGAGACTCCTCGTACGGGAAGGGGGAGCCGTCGGGGCGGGAGTGCAGCACGAGGGTGTGCAGCTCCTTGCCGCCCAGCTCACCGGCCCGGTAGCCCAGTATCTGGGCGGCGGCCGGATTGACGAGCACGATCCGCCCGTCGGTGTCCGTGCCCACGACGCCCTCGGCCGCGGCCCGCAGGATCATCTCGGTCTGCCGCTGCGAGCGGGCCAGCTCGGCCTCGGTGTCCACGGTCCCGGACAGGTCCCGGACGACGATCATGAGCAGCTCGTCGCCGGTGTAGCCGTAACCGTCGTACGCCTGCTGCCCGTTCTCCAGGTTCGCGCTCGTGACCTCGACCGGGAACTCGGACCCGTCGGTCCGCCGCGCGATCATCCGCGTGGGCTTGGTCCGGCCGTGCGGATCCATGTGATCGGGGCGCCGCATGGAGCCGGGGATGAGTCGGGAGTCGAACTGCGGCAGCAGATCGAGCAGCCCGCGCCCGACGAGGGCGGTGCCCGGGGCCTCGAAGGCCTCCAGGGCGATGGTGTTGGCGTTGACGACGGTTCCGTTGGCGTTGACCAGCACCAACGCGTCGGGCAGCGCGTCGAGTATGGCTGCGAGGCGAGCAGCGCCTCGGGATGGCCTGCTGCTCACGAGACGCTTCCTCCCTGTTACCGCTTTCCGACCGCTCGGGCCATCTTGCCAACCGGCCCGCAGCGTGTCACGCGAGGGAGTCTAAGGGCACGGGTTGCGCTCGCGACGCCGGATGAGAGGGAGGTCGCACGGGGAAGTGACGGCGAACATGTGACCGTATGCCCGGCGGGCGCCCCGGTTCCGGCCCCGGCTCCCCAGGACCTTCGCGGGACCTTTACGAGGCCGGTGATTCCGCCAAGAAACACATGAGAAGCACCGAAGCCCCTACTGAGGCGAATCCGAGGACGGACCCGAAGCGGAACCCGAAGCCGAACCGACCCTCGGCAGCAGGGGCACCATTCGGTCCCACCGCCCGATCTCGCACCCGTCGCTGCGGTCGTACGAGGCGTCGACCGGGCGTCCGGCCCAGGTGCCGGTGACGTGGGCGGTGGCCGGGCCGCCGTAGAGCATGGTGCAGCTGCCGCCGGAGGCCACCGGGGCGAAGGTGTCCCGCCCCCAGCGCGTGTTCGAGTCGAGCACCCGGCAGGCCCCCGCCACGTCCGGGTGATTCCCGGCCCCGGGGTGACAGGACACCTCGTACGTCCCGTCCCGCCCCGCGCCGGCGTGCTCCACGACGACGGTGAGGTGATCACCACCCCGGTCCTCGGGCCGCACGGGCGGGGGCAGGGCGGGCGTGGCGGGCGTGGTGGACGCGGCAGCGGCGGCGGGTACGGCGGCCAGGCCGACCAGGCCGACCAATCCGACCAGTGACAGGACCGAGAGCGAGACCGAGGCGGCGGCAGTGCGGGGCACCGCCAGTGCGCCCCGCGGGACGACCGACAGGACAGAGACCATGCCCTGCCCAACGCTCACGCGCCCCGGACGTTGCGCCAGGCCCCGGGCCTGCCGCCCCGCCGGGCGAAGCCCTTTGCCCTGCGGCCCCCGCGCCTAGTACCGTGGGAGCCGATTGGTGACACCCCGCTCGACTGTGTCATCATCTGCACGCACCAATCGCGCGCTCGCGCGAGTGGTTGTGCTGGAGGCGTCGCCTAGTCCGGTCTATGGCGCCGCACTGCTAATGCGGTTTGGGCCTTAAAGCCCATCGAGGGTTCAAATCCCTCCGCCTCCGCACCGATCCCGAAGCCCCGGTCCCCAGGACCGGGGCTTCGGCGTTCCCGGGGTGTTCCTCGGCTGCTCCCCAGCCACCCGAGGATCTTCCCCATCCTCGCCATCCCCGCCTGATCCACGTTTCCGCAGGTCACAACGGGTATGCGAATCGGATTTCACATGACGGCGGCAGTCATGTAATGTTCTTCCTGTCGCCGCGAGCGGGTCAAAAGGGCCGGGAGCGAAGACGAAAAACAAGCACTCGTAGCTTAACGGATAGAGCATCTGACTACGGATCAGAAGGTTGCAGGTTCGAATCCTGCCGAGTGCACACAGGTCAAAAGCCCTTCGGGATCATCCCGGAGGGCTTTTGACATCAACGGCTGACATCAACGCGCCCCGAAGCGCCGCTGATCACTCCTCGGCGTGCGGCTCCTGTTCGCCGTCGGCTTCCTCTTTCGACTCATCCAGTCCGAGCGCGTCGTCCATCCGGTCGGCGGCGGCCTTGAGCGTCGTACTCATCACGTGCGCGTAGGTGTCCAGCGTCATCGTGATCGTGCTGTGCCCGAGCGTTTCCATGATCGTGCGAGCGTCCACGCCCTGGGCCAGTAGGAGCGACGCGCACGTGTGCCGGAGGTCGTGCACCCGCACCCGTCGTACGCCGGCATCCCGACACAGGATGGTCAGCATCCGGTTCAGGCTGCGGGGGTCCGTGACGCGACCGGTCGTTGTGGTGAAGATCAGCCCGTCCGGCTGCCCCGGTGTCGGCTGCCACCTCTTCCCCGCCACCTTGCGTTCCCGCTCCTGCTGGGCTCGATGGTGCACGAGTGCCCGCATGCAGTGCTTCGGGAGGGACACCGTACGGATGGAGCGCATGGTCTTGGGACTGCCGAAGATCAGCTCACGCCGGATGCGCTGGACGTTCCGGCGGACACGGAGCTGACCGTTCGTGAGATCGACATCCGCCCAGGTGAGGGCGAGCGCCTCGCCCCGCCGCAGGCCTGTGGACACGAGCAGCAGCCACAGCGCGTAGAGGCGGTGGGAGCGGGCGGTCTTGAGCATGAGGCGAGCCTCTGCGGCGTCCAGCGGACGCACCTCCTTGCGGGTAACAGTGGGGGTCTCCACGATCCGCGCGACGTTCCGTGCGATCAGCTCCTCTCGGATCGCCTGCTGAAGCGAGGACCGGAGGACGGCATGGATGTACTGGACGGTTCGGGCGGAGGGGCGACGCTCGCAGCAGCGGCCCACGGCGCAGCACGAGCGCTTGCCCTCCGGGCGTTCAGCGTCCGCGCCCCGCAGGCAGCAGAGGCAGGCGTCCTTGAACTCCGCGAGGAACCGGCGCACATCTGCCGGCGACAACCGGTTGAGCCGCTTCTTGCCGAGAGCGGGCCGGAGGTACAGACGGGTCAGACCCTCGTAGCTGTTCAGCGTGGACGGCTTGAGCCGCTGCGGCGCGATGGTGGCGAGCCAGTAGGTGAGGTAGTCGCCGAACGCCATGGTGGACTCGGCGGCCGGAATGCCTTGACGGGTCTTCTCCTGCAACTGCGTTAGCTTCTCGGCCACTTCCTGCCGTGTCTTGCCGTAGACGAACTTCCTGGTGCGGGTCCCGTCAGGGCGGTAGACGTAGGCAGCAGCCTGGTAACGGCCGTCCGCCCGCTTGGTGATCGTTCCTTCGCCGTTGGCACGACGCTTGGCCATCAGTCGGTCTCCTCGATGCGGTTCTGCATGTAACGGCGTACGGCGTCGACCGGGACGCGTCGTGCACGGCCGGCCGTGAAGCTTTCGAGCTGCTTCGAGCGGATAAGGTCGTAGACCTTGCTGCGGCTGAGGCGCAGGGCGGTCATGACCTCGGGGACCTTGAGCGCCTCGGGGCTCGGGGGCAGGGCGGTGGTCATGCGGTGATCTCTCCTCGGGGTGGGAGGACCGGGCGGGGTGCGGTTGACGTCACAGTGCTGCGGGTCGCGGCCCATCGCGGCCCAAGCCTGTGACCTGCATCTTTGTGGCGGTCGTGTGCGGCCCATCGCGGCCCAACCCGATCAGGGGGTGGGCCGCGATGGGCCGATGATGGAGGGCGGGAAAACCGCAGCTCAGGCGTGGTGGGCCGCGATGGGCCGCGACCCGGCGGATAGTGGGCTCAACCGGTGAGGGCGATCCCGTTATAGGTGGCGATCCGCTCGCCCGAGGGGGCGCGAGGGCGAGTGCGGTTGAGCTGGGGGATCACGGACAAGAGGTTGCGGCCGAAGAGCTGTTTCGTACCGGCCCGTACGCCGTTGTCCTCGGCCCACTCCCGCCAGACCGCCCACAGGTCGTCCACGGCAACGGTGCACGTCGGCCCGGTGCTGCAGCGCTCACGGACGAACGCGCTGGTGGGCGATGCGGTGTCCCGTATCGTCGTGACCGCCTCACGGCTGGAGGCAGGCTCCGTGAGCCGGCCGGTGCGCTGCAGGCGCGCCAGTCCTTCCAGGGCCCAGTTGAGGATGCCGGGCATCTCGGCGGTGAGGCGGTCGGTGAGGGTGGGATCTTCCTTGCCCAGCCACGACACCCGCATGCTGAGCAGGATGAACCGGTTCGCGATGACGCCTGAGGAGTCGCCGAAGTGCGGCAGCTCGTTGGACAGGATCATTAGCCGGGACGGCAGCTTGCCGGTCCACTGCTCGCGGTACTTGCGGTCCACGTCGATCGTGTCGTCACCGGAGATGGTCAACAGCCGCTCCACCACCTGACTGTTGTCGTTGCCGGACAACCGGGCGTCGGAGATGACCGCCAGCGATTTGCCGATCAGGGTGGCCAGTCCGAAGTTCGTGCCCAGGCCAGCCAACGTGGGCCCGGCAAGGTTCTCCTTGCCGACCAGTGCCTTCAGTACCCGCGCGATGGTGCCCTTGCCGGAGCGGGAGGGACCCACGATCAGCAGGATTTTCTGTAGGTCGGTGCGGCCGGACAGGACGTAGCCGAACCACTCCTGTAGTGCGGTGATCGCGTCTGCGTCGTCGGGCCAGATCTGGGATAGGAAGCGCTCCCAGGTCGGCGCCGTGGCGGCGGGGTCGTAGGCGAAGGGGACGGACACGAGGTTGAAGAAACCGGGCGTGTGCGGCAGCAGCGCCCTGTCACGGATCCTGAGCAGCCCGTTCTCACACGCCACGATCGGCCCACCGTCCTGCTCGCCACCCAGCCAAGCGGGGGCGTCGGTGTCGGTGGGCAGGAGCGTGATCGCCCCGAGCGCGTCCAGGAGATTGCTGATCTTCTGCTTGGTCGGGGCCCACTCGCGTTCCTCGGTCTGTCCGTCCTTGCCGGGCGCCTGGTAGACCACGTGCTCAAGACGCTCGTACATGTGGGCGCGCACCTGGGCTTCGTCGATCTCGCGCCAGCAGGTGCCGTTCCAGCGCATCCACGAACCGCGCCAGCGCCGGCACATGAGCTGTCCGTTCTCGGTCTGCCAGTCGGGCAGCAAGCGGCGGGCGACTGCGAGCGGGTTGGAGGGTGCGGGCAGCCCTTCCATGCCGGTCATGCGGCGTTCCTCCCTTCGATGTGCGGGGCGGGCGCCCCAGTGCAGGAGTGCTTGTGCGCCTCGTACTCGGCGACCAGGGCGGCCACGGAGTGCTGTCCGGTGGCAGCGCTGGCCTGCCCGCAGGTGCAGGCGTAGGCGGCGCTGGGGGTGTCGCCGTAGCGCTTGGACCAGCGGGCCCCGTCCCAGTGATGGCGGTAGACCGGTGGCGCGTAGATGCGGATACCGGGCCGGTCCGGCGTCGGGGCTTCCGTGCCGTGGCGTGCCTCGTCGGACCGGAAGCGGTCAGAGTGAAGAACAGAAAGGACGCCCTTACGGGCGGCGACCGTCGGCCCGCCCACGGCCGCCGTGTCCACAGGCTGTGGAGCGGTCTGCGGGCGGTCGGTGGGGTCCAGGAGGCTCTTAGAAGAGGCGGGATCCCTCATGCCGCCCTCCCGCAGGCGGTGTTGTGGGTGATGGACCAGTCGAGCCCACGGCGGATCACGTCGTCGTAGTAGTGCTGGGACTGTGTGGCGTTGCCCGCCGCCGCCCTACTAAGAGCCTCCTCGACCTCGGACCGGGTGAGGTCGCCGGACGTGATCAGCCGCCCCAGGGCGCGGGCGGCCCGGAGAAGGGTGGCGTTGCGGTTTCCGTCGGCGGCCGTGGCCACGTTGTTCGCCTCGTTCCGCAGCGCTGCTGCGGCGTACCCGCTCGCGCGGGTGGTGATGGCCACCACGCCGCCCTGAGCGGGCCGTTGGCGGGGTTTCAGAGCCTCATGGAGCCAGTCGGGCAGTGGGGCTGGTTCCCGGTCGTCCAGGACGCTGTAGGTGCCGTCGGGGGTGGTGCTGCCGGGGGCGACGACGTACCCGCCCCAGCCCCGTGTGTCGATCTTCTTCGCGAGCCGTCCGGCGGTGGAGTGCAGCCGGACGCCGGGCGGCTGTGTGAAGTACAGATGCTGGCCACCGCGCGCGGTCCGCACGCGGTAGGTGTCGGGTTCTTCCTGCCCGGCGCGCTCGCAGAGCGCCTTGAAGTTGGTGACGCCGTCAGGCGTTCCTTCTCGCTCTTGGGGCTTGAGCGTGTCCAGGTCCACCACCAGCAGCCCGGACGGGCCGGAGGCGATGCCGACGTTGTAGGGCTGCTGCGCCCACGCGGCGATTAGCAACTCGGTGTCGGTGGTGGCGCGCTGCTCCGGCGTCTTGTGCCCGTCCGTGCAGCGGCCGGTGCCGGGGCAGTACTTCTCGGCGTGACCGGCTGGCCGCTTGTCGCCGGGGCGGAGCGGGATGACGTGCCAACCACGCTGGGTGGCCTGTGTCGCCCATGCCAGCAGACCCAGTCGCGTGAGGTCGGTGCTTGCGAGGGTGCTCACGCCGCCACCCCCAGGCCTACCGTGAGCCGGTCGGTGAGGAAGGCTCGGCCGATCCATTCGGTGTAGGCCGGGGGCAGTGCCTCGCGCAGGCGGAAGTGGTCGGTGGACCAGTCGATGCCCTTGGCGGCACGGATCTCCTCCGTGGTGGCCTTGCCGCCGCCCTTGCCGTAGGCGGCGACGTAGGGGCCGTCGTGGTACTCGCCGTGCCGCCACCCGCGGACCCTGCCCCGGTGCTTGGGGTGCGGGGGCTGTACAGCCGTCCAGCGGCCGAGTTCGAAGTAGCGGTGCATGAGCACGGTGAGGCCGAACTGTTCGCCGCACAGGCGGATGTCCTTGCGGACCTCACTGCCGGCCACGTTCTCGATCGCGTACGGCCGGCCCGTCGCCTCCAGCGCGGCCCGGGTCGGCGCGATGAGCCGGGGGTAGGTGCGGCCGATCGCGGCGTTGCGCGCCTTGTTGGTGCCCTTCGTGGGAGCGCCCTCTCCCTGGCACGGGCAGGACGCGTGGATGAAGTCGAACCCGTGGCCGTGGGCGCGGATGAACTCCACCGCGTCGCCCTGGTGGAAGGCGTCGCCCGGGTAGTCCGGCTGCGGTTCGATGTCCACGCCGGTGATGTGGCAGCCGGGGAAGGCGCGCCGGTAGCCCTCGGTGGCGCCGCCGATGCAGCAGTAGGCGTCCAGGATCCGTAACGGCCGGTCCAGCGTGAACGCTCGCCCGTTGTCGGTGGGTTGGGTCATGCTGGGTGTCTCCAGTTCCTTGATGGGGTGCTGGTTGGTCAGGGCGGCCCGATTCATTGGCGTGAGGGGGCCGCCCTTGGCGTAGCTAGCCGTGGAAGTGGTTGCGCTTGAAGATGGCCTTGCGGATGTTGACCGTGGTCCCGCCCTGGTGCCCCTTGGCGGTGAAGACCTGGACGGCGATCCAGCCGCCGAAGACGACGGCGGCTAGGACGATGAGCTGGGTGATCAGTGCGGTCAGGGCGGTGATGAACGAGGTGAGCAGGAGCAGCCCGCCGCACACCGCGAGGAACCCGACGCCCCCGAGGGCGACATTCACTGCCGCGCGGGACACGGGCGGCTTGACCGCGACCGGTTCGGGCTGCAGGGGGCTGATGGCGTAGCCGGTGACCACGCGGCCGTCGGGCAACACGATGCTCGCGACCGCCGGGACGCTGCCCGGCTGCACCGGCACGACCGGGGCCCGCATGACGGCGGCGGGGGTGATCGGGGTGGGCTGGTGGACCTCGACGGCCCGTCCGGTGGGCCCGTTGCGGGTCGGTTCAGGGTGCATGCGGAATCCCTTCCGGTGCTCGGTCAGGGAGGCGGAGGCACCCCCTTGAGGGTGCCGTGTGGAGGGCGTTTCAGGGGTGCTGACCTGCGCGCCTCCCTGACTCCCTGATGGATCATCTGCGCAGGTCATGGCCAGGGAGGCGGGCCAGGGAGGGGTTCAGGGAGTTCTCCCTGGCTCCCTGGCCCGCGCGGGGTGTTCCTCCCTGGTTCAGGAGGTGGAAGCGGAACTGTCGTCGTCGCGGTTGGCGAGGGCGCGGGCGAGGCGGTCGCGGCTGATGACCATGACGCCGTCGGACTTGTACGGCTCGGCTCCGGTGCCGTCCAGGACGCGGGTGAGGTCGAGGAAGGACCAGCCGCCGTAGGCGTCGGTGTTGAGTGCGGCGAGTCGGCTGAGGACGTCCTTGGTCCGCACCCGGGCCGCGTCGCCGAGGACGCTCGCGATGTCGGCGAGCGGGTCGCGGTCCTCGCCCCGCTCGATGACGTGCAGGGTGGTGATGCCGTCGCGCAGTGCCTTGGCCCGCTGTGCGATCACCTTCGCGTCGTCGGTGCTGATGTAGTGCGTGCGCACCGTGATGGACGACTGCCCCTTCGGGATCTCGATCCCGTCGGAGGCGACGACCAGGGTTCCCTTGTCCAGCCCCGGGCGCAGCAGGTTCGGGGCCGCGCCGCCGTCCACGGCCTTGTCTCCGAGGGCCATGCGGGCCTGCGACTCCGTGCCCAGTGCGAGGGAGGCGCGGGTGTGGGCGCCCTCGCGCACGAGCTTGGGAAGGTTCTGGTCGGTGGGGTCCTGCGTGCCCTGGAACAGCAGCACGTTGACCGCACGACCCTGGTTGTGGATCTTGCGGGCGGCCATGAAGTACCGGGAGTTGGAGCTGGAGCCGCCGTAGGGGCGCTTGTCCTCGTCCTTGACCGGGCACATGAACGCGACCTGTGCTTCGTCCACGATGACGATCAGCGGTGGGAACTCGGTACCGGGCGGCGCCTGAAGGCGGCGGTTCATCTCCTCGACGGCATCTTCGGCCATCTCGGTGACCTGGATGACGTGTTCGTCGGTGGGGCCCTGGATCAGTCGGGTGGCGAGTCCGTCGAACATGTTCCAGTCGCCGGCGCCCTTGAGGTCGCCCAGCCAGAACTCCACCGACCGGTCCAGCGCCAGCCACAGAGCGATCGCCCGCAGCGCGGCCGTCTTGCCCTGGTTCGACAGACCCGTAATGAGCAGGTGCCGCTGATACACGCTCAGCGCCGCCGCATCGCCACGCAGGTCCTGACCCCAGGGGGCGCGGCCCTTGGCGTAGTCGGCGGTCATCGACTCGTCGGTGACCAGCGGGGACGGGCCGATCGGCTCGTCCAGGGCGCCGGAGTCGGCGACCCACAGCCGGACGGTGCGGGCGGCGGTCGGGATGGTGATGAACACCTCGTGCTCGTGCCGGGACAGGTTCTCGGCGAGCTTGCGCCGCTTGCCCTGCACCTCGTTGGTCGACACCCCCGACGGGAGCGTGACGTCGACCTCGACGCCGCATCCGGCGATGACGATCGGGGACAGCATCGACGCGCCGGCGTCGCCCATCTCCGTGATGGCCTTGCGCAGCGTGGGCACCCCCAGGTCGCGCAGGGCCTTGACCACGATCGACGGGGTGATGGGTTCGCCCTCACCGTTGCGGACGTTGGCAGGAAGCGCCCAGTGCGGCGCGGCCTGCTGCTTGCTGCCGACCGCCCACAGCGCGAGCAGGGCCAGGAACGGGCCGATCGTGATGGCCGGTCCCCAAACCACGCGCACGATGGTGATCATCAGGTTGATGAACTTGATGACCGCCATCAGCGGGGTGACGACGTCGGTCGCGTCCTTGGTGGCAACGGCCATGGCGATGCCGAGCAGGACCAGTCCGCCGATGCCCATACCGGTGGTGACCAGCGCGCCCTTGGCCGCGTCGACCGGGGAGTGCAGCAGGTCCATGCGGCGGCGGTGGCGGGCCTCGCGGTAGCGCTGCCCGCGCTCCTCCCACTCGGCGGCCGCCTCGAAGTTCCCCGCGGTTTCCGCCGTGCGCATGTAGCGCTCGTAGCGGGCGGCAGTACGGCCGTCCCAGGCACGGCGGCCCACGATCCGGGCGCCGCCGGCGACGTAGAGGGAGTGCCGGGCGACCGTGCGGGCGGTCGTCTTGGTGGTGTCGTGGGTGATGGCGGTCTTGATGGCGCGGCCGGAGCGCACCCACAGCGGCGCGGTCGGCGCGGTCGGCGGATCGGGGACCACGGTCAGCGTGGTCACGGCGGATGCTTCGGCCGGGGGGTCGGTGTCCTTGTGCAGGTGAACGACATTGCCGCTCATGACGGGAAGACTCCTGACTGGCCCGAGCAGGGGCCGGAATGTTGAGGAGGAAGTCGGTGGCCCCGCCCGGCACGAGCGCGGGCGGGGTTTCGCGCGGTTCAGCGGCTGTGCCGGGCGCGATTCTCGGCGTGGCTGAGCTGGGACGGGTCGATGCGCGGGCCGTCGAGCCAGCAGAACGGGCGGATGCCGTCGGCGGCCGTGAACACGCGCAGGGCGGCGCCAGGCGGGGCGTCGGGCAGGGCGTAGACGCGTCCGCCGTCGAGGGAGGCCAGCAGCCGGGCGGCGTGGTGCTCACAGCCGTCGGCCCCGGCGTTGATGGTGTCGAGCACGGTCACGGCTATCGGGCCGGTGCAGGGGGTCGGGTCGTCCGGGTGGGCGGCGGGACAGCGGGTCTCCATGCTCACCACCAGCCGGAGGACTTCTTCGCGGCCCGCTCGGCGGCGGCCTCGCGCACGACGCGCTGCCGCTCGGCCCGCAGGGCGGCGAGTTCCGTGATCAGGCGGGTCTCGGCCGACTGCCACGCGGTGTCCAGGTTCCGTTCCGCGCGGGCGGGGCTGTTGCCCCGGACGATGCGGTAGGAGCCGGAGGCCAGCGCGGACAGCACCGCGCGCCGCTCCCGGCCGTCCAGTGGCCACGTCTCGCGGTTCCTGACGGCGTCGAGCTTGCGGTTGGTCTGCTGTATCGCCTTGTCCAGGCGACGGGTCTCGGGCTTGCCCATGTCAGTCCTTCTGTCAGGCGGCCGTGCGGGTGGGATCGCAGGGTTCGCAGGTACCGAGGGAGGTGCGGATGACGTAGCCCACGTCCTTGCCGCACTCGGGGCAGATCCGGCGGGGGCGCATCATCGCTTCGTGCGCCCGCCACCGGCCGGGGGTCATCGGGCGGACGGGCTTGGCCAGGTCGAGGCGGTAGAGGTAGGCGACGGCGATGCCGCGCGGGTAGCGCCACATCAACTGCGCCGCCACCTGCTGACCGCCCGGCCGAAGCCCCCGCGCCCGCAGCTGTCGGCGCGTGGCCATCCCGTCCGGGGCCATGTGGAGCGGGTAGGTGGGGATGCCGTACGTGGCGCCGTCCGGATCCCAGAACCGGACGCTCACGCCACCACGCGCTTCCATGCGGCGCGCAGGCGGACCTCGGATGCGGAGTGGCCGGCCGCCCGGAAGCGCGCGGCCATCTCCCGGTAGGACAGGGCCGGTTCTTCGCTGTGGCGGATCTCGTCGACCAGCGCGTCCAGCGCCTCATCGGTGAGCGCCGGTCCCCCGGGCGGGAGCGCGGCAACCGGCTCCATAGGGCCCCAGACCGGCAGTTCCCAGCGGGGCGTGACACCGGGCGTGACGCTGGCCGTCACGCTGGCCAGCGCCCTGCTGGTCTCCTCGCCTGCCCGCGCCGTCTCCAGCGTCGACCACGCTCCCGCGAGGGTCTGTGCGGTCTTGGCCTGGACGCGTGCGACGCGGGCCCCGGCCCCCGTCACGGCCGCAAGGCGGGTCTCCTCGCTGGAGGCTTCCGCCCGCAGCCGGGCACGGGCGACGGCCGCTTCGTCGCGGGCCGTCTGTTGGATGCCCCGGATGGCGTCCAGTGCCGCCGGGGTGAGTGCGGTCCGCTCCCACAGCCCGTGCACCAGCCACAGAGCCTTGGCTGCGATCGGCAGCCACGCCACGGCCAGCCATGCGCCGGCAGAGCTTCCGGCGGTGAGTGCGTGCGTCACCAGGACGCCAGCCGCCAGCATGCCGAAGCACCAGCCGACGCCGGTCACCACGTGGCTGTGGTCGCCCTGAGAGGCCAGGCGGCGTTCGTAGGCGAGGGTGGCCAGCCATCCGCCGTCGATCCCGAGACCGACGACCAGCGCGACGGGCCACGGCACGGCCGTGCCCAGCCACATCACGACCACGGCCAGGGTGAGGACCATGGACACCGCCGTCATCGCAACGGCGGGCAGCACGGTCTTGGCCTTCATCGGCCGGCCCCCTCGTCGTCGTCGAGGTCGCCGGGCTCCCAGATGAACCCGCCGCCGGACCATTCCTCGTCGTCCCCGTAGTCCGGCACGACCGGGAGCGGGTCGTAGTCCTGCACAGGGAAGAGGCGGTCGAGCAGGCGCAGAAGCGCCCTGCGGATGCGTGTCATGCCGCGCCCCCCGTCGCATTGGTGGTGCGGTTGGCCAGCGCGCACCGGGCGGCCAACACCCGGTTGCGAGCCCGGCGGATGCGCTGCTGGTCCACCTCGTTCGGGGTGCGGTCAAGGGTCATGATCTGCGCGTCGAGGAGGTCGACCTCCGCCAGGATCAGCGGAGACTCCAGCTCGATCGCGTTCAGCTCCGCGAACGTCGGCTCGCGGTCGAAGTCGTCGACGGTAACAACCGCCTGAGCAGCACCGATGTGCTCCATGGGTCAGGTTCCTCTCACACAGGAACGGCCCGAACAGCACCCCCGGAGTTGCCGCTCCGGGGGTGCGCGCCGTTGAAGTCGGAACATCCGGCTCCCCTCAGCGCTGCTCGTGCGAGACGAGCAGCGGAGGCAGCCAGCCGCAGCGATCGACACTGCGAAGCCAGGAAGAAGCGAGACCGGGCTTCACCGGTGCGCCGTTGCCACGGAGCACCAGTCCCGAGCCGGGAATCGGGCGCGTCATCCTCACTGCTCTGACGCCAGCAGGGCGGCGCGTACCAGGTGGCACCCGAGGGCTGACCTCCAGAAATGAATGGATGATCCCCACGGGTGTCTTCCAGAGCTGGCACGCAGGGCGGGACAGGTGCACCCGCCTCGAAGTGGCCGCCGACGGCCATCACCCGGGCCGTTCCGGGGACGGGGCTCACACCCCGTCGAACTTGAACCCCTGTTGAATTCTCAACCAACTGCCGCTGCCTTCGTACTCACCCTCGCGGGCTTTCCTCCGGGCGTGGGTGCTGCTCCGAGCCGGTACCCGCGCCTTCAATGCGGGCATACCGGGGCACGGTGACCCTCGGGCGATGCTCCGACCGGCGGGCACATCCCTAAGGTTCCCTAGGGTTCCCTGTGGTGTCAAGCGGTAGGCTAGGGAACCGCAGGGAACTGGAGACGAGGGAGCTGACGAGATGGCAGGTCAGGCCGACAATCGAGCGCCATACGCGAAGATTGCCGCCCACTACGCGGAGCTGATCGAGTCCGGCCAGCTACCGCCGGGATCACTCCTGCCGAGCATCAAGAACCTCTCGGAGGAGTGGAGCGTGAGCACCGCAACGGCCGAGAAGGCGTTGCGCAAGCTGCGCAATGAGGGTCTGGTCAGGGGGATTCACGGCATTGGGACGGAAGTCCTGGACCGGCCCGCTCCAATGTCTTCGGGATCTCAGCGTCAGGACCGGGGTCGCCGTACCGGATCAAGTTGGGGATCAGGCGAAAGGTCCGACTCACACCAGGCCGCTGTGGTTTCCGCGCCCCCGGAGGTGGCGCAGGCGCTGGGCATCGAGCCTCGCTCCGACGTGATCCGCCGGCGTCGGGTGTACAGGGACCGGCACGGCATCGTGGCGCACAGTACGTCTTGGATCCCGGCTCAGTACGGGAGGCTGATCCCACAGTTGGCAAAGAGCGAGCGGTTGGCCGGGGGAACCTCGCTCCAGCTCATCGCCGAGGTGACTGGTCTTCCGATCAGTCATCGCATTGACACCGCCTCAGCGCGCTTGTTGACGGCGGAGGACGCCCAGCTTCTGGAGCTGGACCCTGAGAACCCGCCGACGGAACCCGTGGTCGTGATGACAGCGAAGTTCGTCGACAGTGAGGGGAACGTCGTGGAGTACGGTGTCGACCTCGGGGGCCCCGGCCGCACATGGCGGACGGAATCGGAGGTTTCCCAGTGACGACCCTCGACGACACGCTGATGAGCGTGCTTGAAGATCGCCTGGAGGCTCTGCTTGCCGCTCACCGTGCTGGCCCGCTCACTCCAGAAGCCGAAGCGGAGATGTCTGCGATCTCCCAAACCCTGACGAGACCGATGCCCTCACGTCCGCCGTTCTGTGTCCTTATGGCCGGCCTTCCAGGCTCGGGCAAGACCACCCTTTCCCGGGCCCTGACCGCTCGCGGATTCGTGCGCCTGTGCCCGGACGAGGAGATGTACCGCCGTCACGGCGTGTACGGGGTGGACTTCCCACGGGGCACCTTCCCGACCCTTGAGCGTCCGGTCCTTGAGGATGTGGCGGTTGAGCTCCGCGACCAGCTCAAGGCGGGACACGATGTCGTGGTTGACCATGGCTTCTGGACCCCGGATGACCGTGCTCGGTGGCGAGCCATCGCCACCGAAGCCAGCGCAACTCCGGTGCTTGTATATCTCGCAGCAAGTCACGGCGAACTCTGGTCGCGAATCAGCAAGCGCAACGAAGCCCACGCTCACGACCCCAACGCGATCTACTTCTCTGAGAGCGATCTTCAGCGCTACCGCACACGCTTCGTGCCGCCTGAGTCGGACGAACCGCATTTCAGGTACAGCGGCGATCCTGAGGCCGTGATCGGGGCACTGGAAGCCGCCCGCTCCTGACTCTTGGCCCGCCCCCGTTCATTGCCTAGGGGGCGGTCGAGCCGCTCATACAACCGCCTCGCCATGCCTGCGCGTTCACGCAACGTCTCCGGTAGACAGGGCCACGGCACGGCGATACGTTGATAAATGCGGGCTTGAGAGCCTGCAGTCCGCCGGCGGGTTCTCCTTTCCCCGCCAGCCGTCGCTGAGTCGACGTCTAAATGCCATTCAGTCGAGAACAGTCAGACCCTGTCTTTGTCACACGCCGATCAGGTCAAGTCCTCAAGTCATGAAGTCCCAGTCGCCCCTTGTTCAAAAACGAGGTGAAAGAGACTGTGCATGGAAGAGTACAGACTATTCGGCGCATTCCTCGTTCTTGCCGCACTGGTGGCGTACATGCACTACCCAGACATCACCTTTGAGGTGACTCTGGGAGTGCTCGCCCATGAGGTGTGGAGGAATATGTGGAGCGTAATCGCTTGGCTTCTGTCTCGCGGATAGAGACGTAGCGGCGATGATAGGTCAGCCACAGGATTCCCTGGGCTGACCTATCGACTACAGGGTGAGTGAGAATCATGACTCAGAAGTGGGTTATAGACCTAACTAGAGCTTGGGCGGGCACCGAGGGGGACGTCCTGGCAGCCGTAGTGGATCAGAACCGCCTTTCACCCGGAACTTTCAAGGTCATCTGCCTCCTCCGCCAATTGCCAGCAGTTCAGCGCGGGGCACCCACAACACCTGCAGCCGACGTGGCGAATGTTCCGAATTTCACTAACGCCGTCGGCGTGGAGAACTTTGTGGCTCAGCAAGTAGAGCAAATCCTTGCGCGCGGCGAGACCGTCAAGATCCTCTCATTTCACGCGAACGTGAAGGAGAGGGTTCTTTATATGAATACACAATATCCCGGTAGGATCCATTTTGAACCCCTGAACCGATACTCCCAGGGAGGACTCCCTGGTGAGCCTCTTAGGTGGGACGAGACATTTATGCCAGAGGAGGAAGCGGTAGACGCGGTTATATCTGCGTTGGCTGACGCGCCGAGCCCGATGCACAAAACGAGCCTTCGCCCTCGCCTTGCGGCACGGGATCCGCGCTTTGACAAGGGGTACAGCGAGTTTACGTCAAAAGCGGGGTTCGTCTCTGTACTGCTATCCCTGGCGCGCAAGCGCGGCTTCGTGGAGGTAATAGGAGAGGAGCCTGGGCAGCTGATTGCCTTGACCGCGACCGGAAGAGCTGCGCTACCGGAAGGCACTGCCACGGGCTCGCGTCAGGTTGGCGGAAGAGGTGGAAGGGTCGGCCTATCGCGTACGCCTTCAGGCGGCTCCCCCGCCCATGGAAGTAGGATTCGGAAGTCGGATCAATTCATTGACATTCTGCGCCACGAGGGAAACTTCGGGCCATTTCAAGAAGTGCGCACCGCCGTCTACCAAGAGATGGAGAAGCAGGTTACGGAGCATCCCGGAGAATTCAGTGTCCACGATTTGATATGCAAAGCTGCCTCCGTCACCCGAGACACTCGCAGTAATGAGCTCCTTCATGATCCAGAAAAGCCATTTCCGTGGTCAAATGTAATCGACTTCATTGTCCGCTTGGTGAATCGCCGAGCGGTGCTGATTTCTGACGGAAATCTCGTACGTCACACGTGGACGGAGATGGCGAAAGAAGTCGATGCACTAGATGACGATTGGCAGCTTAAACTTGATGGCGAGTTGGTGCTGTTTCTTCTGGAGAACGGAACTCCGGTTTCGGTACATGACATCGGCGACCTGGCAGGGGCTCTCTATAACTCCCATAACCCAGAATCTCGCCGTCGGGTAATCGAGGTCGTTCGTCTCCTCCTAGAGGAGAACAGAGTCATTGACCAAGATTCCGACTTGAAGCTACCGGCGTAACTCGGAAGCTACCCGAGGGTCCCGAGGGTCATGTGGGCTGAATCATGGAATGACAGTGATCTGACCTCTCGAACCCCCGACATGCAACGTAAGAGGTATGAGTCCTACGTGCGAGTACTCAGGACGCCCCGAGCGCGTCGGGATCATGCCCTGATCAGAGCGCTTGAGCAGGAACTACGGCCCGCCGTCCGTTGTCAGTGCCCAGGACTACTCTGCCGAGCGTGGATGATCTCCTGGGTAAGGTCCTTGAGCTTCAGCCGTCTTGGACGGCGGCGAACACGGAGAAGATGCAGGAACGAGGTGTCATCGTTCGGCAGCTGTTGCCTGATCTATTACGGGCGGATGGGGACCGTCTGTCGACTGCGCTCGGCATTTCCCTGGATGACTTGGGTGTCGAGGGTCGCGACGGAACGGGGCTCAAGTCGGAGATCCCGTGGGTTCGTGTGTTCGGGCGTGAGGAGTCTCCGAGCTCGACCATCGGGTGGTATGTGGTCTACCTGTTCAGTGCCTCCGGCCGGAGGGTCTACCTGTCTCTAAACCAAGGGACGACGATCTGGACAGGAGGTGTCTTCAAGCCGCGCAGGCTCGAAGACCTCCGGGCCCGTGTCGATTGGGCATTGCCTCAACTGGCGGAAGCCACGACCGAGCGTCCGGACCTGTGCGGGACTATCGAATTGGACGCCAGGACCCCTCTCGGGAGGGGCTACGAGCCCGGGAACGTGCTGGCCATCGGGTACGAGCGCGATCAGATGCCCCCACAGGAGACCCTGCTGGAAGACCTGCGCTTCATGGCGGGTCTGCTCGGCACCCTTTACAAGGCCGAGCGGCTGGCTCCCTACGTCCCGGGGGATCCGACCCCGGAGGTGGTAGAGGCTGAGCAGAGCGCGGCGAAGACCGCTGGCCGGCGCACCCGCAGCGGTTCACGGCCGGGCAGGTCGGGGCAGGGCTTTCTGCTCACGTCTGGCGAGCGGCGAGCCATCGAGCGCCACAGTGTCCGCATGACCGCTGAGCACTTTGAGGCACAAGGGTGGAAGGTCAAGGACGTCGGTGACAAGGAGTCCTTCGACCTTCTGCTCACAAGGGGCGAACGGCGGCTGCACGTCGAGGTCAAGGGAACGACCTCCGCAGGGCTGGAGGTGATTCTCACGCGCGCAGAGGTTGAGAAGCAGCGGAAGTACTACCCAGACAACGCCTTGGTCGTCGTGCACTCGATCGAGTTGGACCGCACGGGGGAGGAGCCGGCGACATCTGGGGGCGTTCTCCATTGCACCTCACCGTGGGTTGTGGAAGACGCAGATCTCACGGTGATCTCGTACGCGTATCGGACGCGGGTCGGCAGTCCACAGTCCGGTGAGGCGACTAGGAATTCGCCCCTGGTTCCCCCAGGCGTCCCCCAGCAGCGGCGTGCACAGAAAGAACCGCAGGTCACCGATGGTGGACAGGGCCCGCTGTAAATCTGCTGGCTCATCTCGCTGGGCCGTCTCTGGGGCGTCCGAGGGCGGCCAGCGACAGCCAATGACGACCAGCATCGACCACGAGGGCACGGCCGCCGGCCGCGCCCTCGTGCAAGGTCCACACAGCTAAACCCAGGTGTCCAGCCACATCCGCGACCGCCAACTGTCGATCGGGATCGCCGTGCCCGTGTACAGCGGCCAGAAGTAGATGAAGTCTGCGCGGTGCGGCCGCTTAGGGCCCCGACCAGGCGTTTGTCTGTGGTCGGGGCCGGACTAGGCGTCGTGGGCCGTCTCTGGGCCGTGTGTGATCCAGATGCTGCTCAGGTCGGCGTCCCGAGGACGTCTCTAGCGGTGGCTACGAACGCCAGCCGAGCGGCCCCCAAGGAAGTCGTTAGCTCTTGGTCTCTTGCTATGTGTGAGTCGATATGCGACTCATCTCCTGATTCAAGTATTTCGTACCATTCTTCGACCCAGTCGTACGTAGCCCTCACAGCGTCTGTCAGTGCGAACGCTGCATCTACTACGGCCTGAGGTCCCCAGAGCTGTAGATGACCCCGCAGGATGATGAGAGAGTTCCGCGAGTCGGATAGGTCTGCTGCTGTGTCCGAGGGCACAACAGTGCGTGTATTGACGAATTTCGAGCAGTCGACCAGCCCCTTCGCGTATCGCACGAAAGCATCGATGAAGGAGACACACACCTCTCTGCGCTGCTCCCTGACCCAGTGGCCATGCTCTGCTGCGGACTGCCGCTGAACCTGCAGTCCGACAGCTTCTATAGATTTTTGTGCTCCGATGCGCGCCCCGTACGCAGTGGCCAGTCCACCGATTCCAGCTCCGATGAGCCCAGCCACACCAGCGAACACTGCTGCTGCCCCTTGATCCATGCATCCATTCTCTGAGCGCAGCCGTGGCGCTGACCACGACTCCGGGGCCTATAGTTCGCCGCCCCGCAGTCAGAGCATGGGGCCATTCTGGAGCGACGGGCCGGACCACTGCGTTGATGCACCGCTAGACGAAGCGTCGATGAACTGGGCCGTCCCCGGGCCGTCCGAGGGAGACCGACGACGGCCGCGACCAACCAACAACGACCACGACGGCACAGCAGCTTGCCGGTCCGTGGTGATGCATCTGTCCAGCTACACCCAGGTATCCAGCCACATCCGCGACCGCCAGCTGTCGATCGGGATCGCCGTCCCCGTTGGCAACGCTCCGCGAAGTGCCGCACCAGCAACCAGAGGTAGACGCTAACGGCGACTTGACCAGCGGGAATGGGATGGCACTCTGACATCAATGCCTGACATCAACAGCCACGTACGCCGGCGCACGACAGTGGACCAGCATCGGCCCCCAGCCCTGGATTGACGGTGCTTCGCGGCTGGTCGGCGCCGCATGAATCCGGGGTGAACGCGCCTACGGATCAGAAGGTTGCAGGTTCGAATCCTGCCGAGTGCACACAGGTAAGAGGCCCCGGAGAGATCCGGGGCCTCTTGCGTTTCGGGGGCGTACAGCAGCGAAGTACAGCAACCGCCTTAGCCGGTACCGCCCATGGCATCGGAGAGCTTGCCGAGCGCGGCCCGCACCTCCTCCTCGCTCGCTTCGGCGTAGACCTCCATCGTCATGGCGATCTGCGAGTGGCGGAGGATCCGCTGTGCCACCTTCGGGTGCACCTTGAGAGCGACGAGGAGCGAGCTGCACGTGTGCCGAGTGTTCCGCAGCGGGATCACTCGGAGGCCAGCGCGGCGGACCCGGAGGGCGAACATGCGGGTGAGGTTGCCCGGCTCGATCGGGGTGCCGTACTTGGTCGTGAACACCAGATCATGACTGCCCTGCCACAGTTCCCCGGCGGCTTTCCGGTCGCCGCTCTGCTGTGCACGGCGCATCCGGAGCGCCTTCACACAGAGCGCCGGCAGAGGAAGGAAGTCGTCGGACTCCTCGGTCTTGGTCTCCCGGTGCAAGATCTGCCGCCCGGCACGCTGGATCTGGTGATCCACGTAGATCTCGCCGGTCTCGAAGTCCACTGACTTCCAGGTGAGCCCCAGCACCTCACCCCGCCGGAGGCCGAGGCAGAGCACGAGCATCCAGGCCGCGAAGAGGTGATCGTCGCGGGCGGCGCAATCGGCGAGGAACCGGCCCGCTTCGGCAACCGACCAAGGCTTGATCTTCCGACGTCGAGGCTTCGGGACCTTCACCAGGGAGGCCACGTTCTTGCCGATCTCCTCTTCGGCCACGGCGTGGGTGAGGGCCGCACGAAGGGCATCGCGGGCCGCCTGGACGACGCGGCGGGAGGTGTACGTCTCGCAGCACTCACCGACCGCACAGCACCGCTGTCGTGCCGGACCGCGCTTCGCATCCTTGCCCTGGGCGCAGCACTGGCAGGTGCGGGTGAGCTTGTTGATCCATTCCCGGACGTCGCGAACGGTGAGCTTGTCGAGTCGCTTCGAGCCAAGATGCGGGTTGATGTAGAGCCGTACGGAGCCCTCGTAGGAGACGTACGTCAGCGGGGCGAGATTCGGCTTCACGATCTCTTCTAGCCAGTAGGCGAGGAACACCGCGAGGGTGCGGTGGCGAGTGGCGACCGGCCCCTTCTTCGCTTCGGCGTGCAGGGCGATCCACTTGTCGTGAACCTCGTCGCGAGTCTTGCCGTAGACGTACTTCCGCTTGCGCTTGCCCTCCGGAGTGTCGACCCAGACGTAGGCCGCGAAGCCGTTCTTGTACGGGTAGATCGAGCCTTCGCCGTTGGCGCGCTTGCCACTCATGCCGACACCGCCCCGGTTCCAGAGGTGACACGCGCGACGTACTCATCAACCCACTCCGGCAGGATGCGGCGGTTGCGGCCGACCTTCACCGAACGGATCTCTCCAGTCAGCACCAACATCTTGGTCTTGGACAGGCTGAACTTGAGCATGGCCGCGACCTCCGCCGTCGTGTGCCACTTGGGTTGGATCACGGGCGTGGTCATGCTGCGGCTTCCTCCCATTCGAGTTCTTGCAGTGCTTCGCGTGCTGTCTCTCGGTTCAGCCGGAGGTCTCGGGCGATCGTGGCGGCGAGCCAGGATTCGCCGGGGGTGTGGCCCTGTCCGGCATAGGTCCAGTGGGCGAGCACGAGCGTGGAACCCTCCGAATCGTCGAGGTCTTCGGAGAGCCCGCGTTCGCGGCGCTCCTGGCGGGCGCGGTAGTCGGCGCGGACCTGGCGGAGGGCGCCGAGCGTGGTCGAGTAGCGGCGGGACTTGGTGGAGAAGTGGCCGCGGAAGCCGAGCATGTGAGCCCAGCGGGCCAGCAGCCGTTCCGGGTAAGCGTCGTTGAGGTCCCAGCAGGCTTCGAGCAGGCGCCGGGTGTGGGCGGGCAGCGGCAGCTTGTCGAGTTCGGCCAGCTCCCCGATCCGGCGGTCCACGGTGCCGGTGGTCTCGGCTGCCTTGGTGGCGTACTTGGCCACGTAGGAAGCCACGGCCTGCTCGGTCAGCTCCTCCTGCCCCAGGGCGCCGATGGGCTGCACGTCAACCTGCGACCCCCACTGAAGGGTGCGCGCCGGGTGGTCGCCGGAGGCTGGGACGGGTACGGAGACGCGAGCGGCGGCAGCCTTGATGGCGTCGTCCAGGAGCGCGACCGTGGCCCATGCCGGCGGGGTGGTGTCCGGGCCGTCCGGACCATCCAGCCGCACCACCGCGTGGAAGTGCACGGAACCGCGCTTCTGGAATTCGGCGACCTTGCCGAAGGAGACCCGGCACACCTCTTTCAGGTCTGACTGGGTCAGGCCCGCACGGGCGGCGATCTCCCGGCGGAGGTAGATCGTGAACCGGCGCCACAGGTCCCCGGCGAAGTTGTTCCACAGCACCGCGCCCGCGTAGTCGTACCGGCCGGGAGCGAGCGCCGTGCCCAGCGCCGGGTCGTTGTCAGAGTGGGAGCTCCCGCAGCGGCAGCGGCCGGAGTCGGGCCGGTTGTGCACGGGACCGAACGACGGGGCAGTGAGGGTGGCGAAGACACGGGGGTGATCCCGAACCGTGGCGGGCACGTCCTTGCGTTCGTCGCCGGTGATCCCGGCCCGGATCAGGTGATAGGTGTCCCCGGCGTACGTCCAGGCGCAGGCAGGGCAGCGGGAGGCCCGCCGGTTGCCGCAGGCCACCCGGAGCATGCCGCCCGGCTCCCGCTCGGTGCTGTAGGAGTAAAGGACGTCACCGCTCTTGGCGTCACGGGTGACGGTCTCGCCCCGCAGCCGGATCGGGTGAGCACAGCCGCCAGTGCGGCGGATCTGTTCCTGCCAGCGGTCGAAGCCGGGCGAGTTCGCCACGCGCAGCAGGTCGGCGAGGGTGATCGGGTCGGTGCCCAAGGAGGCCGCAGCACTGGCCACGGCCTCAGGGGCGACGGGGAAGACCGTCACGCAGCCACCCCCGCGAACTCGGTCACGGGTGTCGGTTCGGGAACGGCCGGGGCACCGAACGTCGGATCCGCCGGGCAGATCACGTCACCGTCATGGGTCAGCACCCGCAGCCCGTCGACGGACACCCAGGCCCAGCGCGGGGCGCGCGTGCGGCACCCGGGGCAAGTCGTCGGCCGCTCAAGCAGGTCCAGGCAGGAAGGGAAGACGCTCACGCGGCACCGCCGTTCTGGCACAGCCAGCAGGGGCGGTAGCCCTCCTCGTACCAGTCGGAGGCGTCATCGATGACCCAGTTGCCCCAGAGCTTTCCGGCGTCGTCGCACTTCGGGCACGGACCGTCGATCGCGGCCGGGAGCTCCCGCGCGGCCGGGGTAACTGGGGCCCAGAAGAGGGAAGTCGACGCCATGGATTCGGCGACACCGAGACGCCGCTTGGAGGGGAAGCGCTCCTTGTGACGGCGGTCGATCTCCGGGGTCGTCATGTCACGCAGCCACAGCTTCCGGTGGCCAGCCAGGTAGGACGCGCGCCGTCGGATCTCCTCACGGCCGAGCCGAGCAGCGCCCTGGGCGATCCAGCCGATCAAGGTCGTGTCCACCGGCCCCTGAAGGCGGTAGCGACTCGGCATGTCCGAGGCATACAGCGCAACCGCGCGCTCCATGCCAGACAGTTCTTCGGCTAACTCGGTGGTCGGGGCCTGCGGGGCAACCAGCGTTGCGGGCATGATGGAGCTTCCCTTCACGGGACGAAGGGGGCGGCGAATCTGCTTGGCGGTAGGAGCGCCGCCCCCGGGCAAATGGCATGTGCTGGTTCCCGCCCTGTTGGAGCAGCGGGTACAGCTCTATAGTGTTTTAGAGCACCTCCTACGTCAAGGAGTGTTCTGAAGTGCTTTAGAACAGGAGCTGAAGACATGCCCGGATCCGCGCCCGCCTTGCCGCCCTACCAGCGCATTGCCGCGCAGATCAAAGGGCAGATCGAGCGTGGCGAGCTTCGTCCGGGCGACCGCATCCCGTCTGTCCGAGACATCGTTCGCGATGAGGGGGTATCGGTCGCCACGGCTACCCGAGTCGCAGCAGTGCTGCGGGCAGAGGGCTATGCAGAGACCATCCCGGGGATTGGAACGGTGGCGCGCATGCCCAGCAAGATCACAACCGGCCCAGATCGACTCCAGCTCCAGCGGACTACGGGGAGCGGCTTCCGGCCAGGCGAGCGAGTCGAGATCGTGAGTGCCGAAGTAGTGCCAGCGAACACGGAAGTGGCCGATGCCCTCGGGGTCGACGAGGGGAGCTCGGTAGTCCAGCGGCGCCGACGCTACCTGGACGAAGACGGGGTAGTTGCGCTCTCCACGTCATGGCTGCCGGGGGAGTTGGGGGAAGCCGCTCCAGAGCTTACGTCTACGGGACCGTTGCCGAAGATGACCTTCGGCCTGATCGAGGACCGGACAGGACGTCGGGCGGTCAAGCGGCGCGACGTCGTGTCGATTCGACCCGTGCCAGAAGATGTGGCTCTACTCCTGGATCTTCAACCGGGGAGCCTGGCGCTGACCATGGCTAACACGTACTGGGACCAGTACGGACAGGTCACCGAGTACGCCCGCGACTTCATGGGGCCAGACCGAGAGCTTGCCGCCGACTACGACCTGGAGTAGCGCAAGCCACGGGCCGCGCGGCTGTGAGCCGGTTACAGGTTTCTCTACCTCATCAAGCACCCGTCGTCGCGTCGCTCCTCCGGGCGGGCGCGGGCGGCCGGCGGCGCCCGCGCTCATGTCTCCGCCCCGCTCGGCACCGCCGGCCGCCCGCGCCCGCCCAAGAGGCAGGCACACAGTGCATGAAGTCAGAACACGTCGTGGCTGGGGCGGTCGGCTCCACGGCTTTAGGCAGCCACTTTGGCGCGAGCCTCGAAGATCATGGCCCCAACGTCGTGCTTTACCGGGCAGGTCCACAGACTGCCCGACGCGCCGGAAGCTTACGGGGCCATGATCACTCGCGCCAAAGCAGCTCCAGCCCAAAGCCGCTCCACCGACCTACGAAGAGCGCTTGCGGGCACGCGGCTCTTGATCCAGCTCCTCTTGCTGCTCCAAGAAGTTGATGGCCCTGTCGAAGCTCTCGTCATCTCCGTACTGAAGGTCCATCGACTCAGCCCAATCCCGAGCATGGGCGAGTTGCTCGTCAAGGGCTTTGAGCCGCTCAGGGCTGAGTCCGCCGCCGAAGCGCTGGTGAGCCGCCTGACGCGAACAACCCAGATGCTTGCCAATTTGTCCCCAGCTCACGCCTTCGTGGCGAGCCTCGGCGACGAGTAGGTGCAACTCCTCATTGAGCTGACCCCGCAAGCTTTCGACCGCCCGGATCGCCTCGATCAAGGCCGCTCTCTTATCGCACCCCGGGTAGACGATGGTCTCGTAATCGTCGATTGCCTCTTCAATGGCGAGACGCACCCCACGTGCGGCCTTGGACCTGAGCGCCTCGTGCCAATACGGGCGAGTGATCGACAGCCACTTCCAAGGCCTCATCATGTGTCAAGGCTATCTTGACGCTTCCTCACATGTAGCCGAGGACCATAGTCACTAGAGCCTTGGTTCGTCGCTGCAACGACGAACGGCCCCTCGCTGCAACGAGAGGCCGCTCTACACCCTCCGACGTCCGTCAAGCTGCCAGAAGGACACATAGATGACTGTACGCCGATCCCGCCCACAGCGTTCGGGGGGTTCATCGGAGCCGCCCGACGACCTGCTCAGCACGCGGGCACTACTGCTGCTCGTCATCGCAGGCGGGTGCACGTGGATGGCAGCGGTGAAGCCCACCTGGGGCGCTGCCATTCTCGTCGGCGTAGGAGTCTTGGCGCTCCTCCACTCGATCACACGCAAAGACTGAGCCTGCAGCCCTGGACCGTCGCAGTACAGCAGCGAAGTACAGCAACCACAGCAACCGACCCCGTCCGGCGGCGACCTCGTAAGGCCGTAGCGCGACCGGTATGACCTTCACCGACCGATCCACATAGAGCTACGGATCAGAAGGTTGCAGGTTCGAATCCTGCCGAGTGCACAACAGTTCGGAGGCCCTGTGGAGCGATCCACAGGGCCTCCGGCTTTTGCCTTGACGGCAGTGTCTGACGGCAACCGCCTCAGAAGGCGGGCGCAGGGCGGATCAGACGCCTACGGGGACACCGGCCGCGCCGTCGTCATCGTCCCGCCTGCTGCCGTCACCCCTCAGTGCGTCCCCGACGCGGTCGAAGGCGGAGCGCTGGGAGTCGAGCCGTACGAAGGTGTAGATGTCCATGGTCACGCGGATCGAGCTGTGGCCCAGGACTTCCATGATCATGCGGGCGTCGGCTCCCTGTTCGTGGAGAAGCGAGGCGCAGGTGTGGCGCAGGTCGTGGAAGCGGACCTTACGGACTCCGGCGCGGGCGCACAGCGCCTCGAAGGATCGGTTCAGGTTGCGCGGCTCGATGGGGGTCCCGTTCTTCGTGGTGAAGACGAGGCCTTGACCCGTGCCCTTCCAGCTGTTGCCCGCGGCCTTCCTGTCAGCAGTCTGCTGGGCGCGCTGAGCGCGGAGCGCGGTCACGCATTCGGCCGGCAGGGCTACGCGCCGCGCCGAGCGCTGAGTCTTCGGCGCGACGATCAGCAGCTCGCCGCCGAAAGCACGCCAACTGCCCCGGTACCATCGGCACCGGGGTCCTGATCAGGGATTCCGCGACCGGACCACCCGGAATGCTGTCCAGGCTGAGGGGTGGTCCGGTCTTGGCGTTGTCGGCCGTGGCGGCCCGAGCGACGCCGGATGAAGGGGCGTCTCGGGATCAGCTCAGCGCCTTGCCCACCTCGTAGATCGTGGGCCTGTCCTTGGGAGCGTGGCTGAGCATGGCGTCGATCAGTTCGCCCATCTCGCCAGGCACCTTCACCGGCCGACGCCTTCCGGCCGCCACAGCCTCCCTCTGTACGGGACGAGGAGCGTCGTCCGCGTACTCGACAGCCCGCCAGCCCGTGGCGGAGATCAGCAGCGAAGCGCCAAGGGCATAGATGTCGGCTTCCTGCGTCGCTTCGGCTTCTCCGGTTGCGAGCACGCTGCGCGCGATCTCCGGCGCTTCGTAGTGGACGAGGCAGCCGCGGAACGGGAAGTCATAGCTCTCGGGAACGTGCCCGCCTCGGGCAAGAGCCAGGTCGATGAGGTGCGTCCGTTCCGGCCCGATGATGAAGTGGGCGGGCTGCACGTCGCCGTGTGCCCAGCCCTTGGAATGGAGTTCGGCCAACGCCTCCACACAGCCCAACGCCACACTGGTGTGCGGTTCGACGGTGGACTCTCGCCCACGGCAGGGCTCCCACAATTGGTATAGATCGGGCCCTTCATGCCAGGGCTGGAAGTTCCACGTTCCGCGCTCCCACTCGCCGTACGCGAAGTCATCGAACCCGAGGCGATGCAGGACAGTCCCCTCGCGCGCGGGCGCGAGCGCGGTCCAGGGTTGGGCCGGCCAGTCGGCCGTGGCTTCGATCGGGTAGCCGAGCTTCACGGCGTAGTGGCCCCGATTGCCTTCGACCTCCCAGACCATGGAACCCCGACGGTTCACGACCAGGCGCTGAGCCGTGGGCATGAGCGCGTCGAGCACCACGATGGGCAGTTCAGCGGGTGACCCGGACAACGTCTCTTCTCCTTCCGGGCGAACACGGCCGGCCGCGAGTCGAGGCCGGCCGCGTCGCTGCTGTCCTGTGCTACGCCTGACCGTACGGTCGGCCGCAGTCCGAGTCGCACTGCGCGAGGTTCGTGCCGTCCACGGTCCAGAGGTCGTCGAAGACCATGAACCCGGCCGTCTTCATGGCGTGTGCCGAGGCGGCGACCTTCTCCAGGTCGCGGGCGCCTCCACCCGGCATCGGGTTGTGGTGCAGGAAGCGGCCCGCGTACCGCTCGCACAGAGCGGCGTACTCCTTCGTGTGCAGGATCAGCGCGTGCAGGCCGAGGTCCACGTCGTCCGACGGGACCATGGGGACGGTGGCAGTCGCTGCGGTGACCACGAAGGCCACCGCCTGGTCCGCGATCCGCTCGGCCCGCTCGCGGGACTGCCCGTTGTGGACGATCACGAAGTGGGTGAGGCTGTCGAACAGCCCCTCACCAGCCACCGCGCGACCGGTCCTCTGGTCGTTGGCCGTTGCTGTCATGCGAATACTCCTTGAGTGTCGCTGTGCTCTGGCACTTGCGCCCGCATCGGTCGCCGAGGCACCGCCTATGACGACCGGGGAATGGAAGGCCAGCCCCGAACGGGGAAGGGGGAGTCAAGGAAGGTGGCACCCCGTTCGGGGCGGCCGGTCTACTGGCTGATACCGAGGGCCATGCCGATCACCAGGCCGCACGAGCCGCTGATCATGATGATGAACAGGACCCCCGCGTACCAGCCGATGGCGCGCATCACAGGCCGTCCCGGCTGTTGCCGTTCTTGATGGCCAGGCGGGCAGTCAGTTCCTCCCGCGCAGCCGGCGCCACCACGTTGCCCGGCTTGGCGTCCCACTCGACGCCGCCACCGATGGGCCTTATCTGCACCCGGGCGCCGACCTCACCCATGACGACGCCGATACGTCCACTGGCTGTGTCCTTCGCCAGTTCACCAATGCCTGGTCTGGTCTGCTGGTTGCTCGCCATGGGCACGAGCATCCTGCCGTCCAACAGGACGTCGGAACCTCCGACAAACCCCACTTCGGGACGTCCCGCGTCGGGTAGAACGTCCCTAGTGCCGTCCCCCGGTGTTAGGAGAGATTGGAATGCCGAACGAGAGGTTACGTGCTGCCATGGCGGTCGGCGGCTGGACGTACTCCGCCCTCGCGGAAAAAGTCGAAGTCGATCCCAAGTCCATCGAACGATGGGTCAATCTGGGACGTACGCCGCGCCGTGCCACCGCCATGTTGGCAGCGGAAACGCTAGGAGAAGACGTGCACGCTCTATGGCCCGCGCTCCGGCAGGCACGCCCCGCCCGCGCCGTCAGTCCGGAACTTGTGGCTCTCTACGACCAGCGCGCGGACATCCCCGTGTCCACCTTCGTGGACATGCTGACCCAGGCCCGCGAGCACATCGACGTGTTGGTGTATGCGGCCGTCTTCCTGCACGAGGCGTACCCGCGGCTCAACGACTTGTTGCGAGAGCGAGCTGCCGACGGATGTGTGGTCCGTATCGCGATCGGCGACCCGGACAGCGCGAATGTCCAACAGCGCGGCCAGGAAGAGAGGTTCGGCCACGGGATCGAGTCCCGTTGCCGACTCGCCCTCATGCACTATCGCCCCCTTGCCGGGGTACCCGGCATCGACGTGCGGACCCATGCCACCACGCTCTACAACTCGATCTATCGTGCGGATGACCAGGCGATGGTCAATGCCCATGTCTGGGGCGTGAACGCCTACGGTGCTCCCGTGTGGCATCTTCGGCGCAGCGGAGAGGGCGGCATGTTCGACACCTACGCCAGCAGCTTCGACGCGGTGTGGGAGACCGCGACGCCGGTAGGAGAAGGCTGACCATGGCACGGACCGAGTACTACGACGACCCAGCGGCACCTGAGCCGAACAGCTTGGTTGTCGCCGCGTCCGCCGTGGTTACCGACGGCGAAGGGAGCATTCTCCTTCAGCGCCGGCGGGATAACGATCTTTGGGCGCTCCCCGGTGGCGGCATGGAGATGACCGACTCACTCCCAGGAACGGCCGTCCGCGAGGTGAAGGAGGAAACGGGTCTGGACGTAGAGATCACCGGGCTCGTGGGCACGTACACCGACCCTCGCCACATCATCGCCTACTCGGACGGCGAGGTGCGCAGACAGTTCAACGTCTGCTTCACCGCCCGTGTGGTCGGCGGCCGACTCGCGATCTCGGACGAGTCCACGGAGCTGCGGTTCGTCCAGCCGGAGGAGATTGATCAACTGCCGATGCACCACACGCAGCGGCTCCGGATCCGTCACTTCCTGGAGCACCGTGAGCGGCCCTATCTCGGCTGACCTCCTTAAAATGCGGTGACGCCAACCCTGATCGCAACGACGGCACGCAGAGGCCGTTGATCACGACCATCATCGGTCATTCGGAGAAAGGCAGAGCTTTCTCACAACACGCTTTCCAAGTCTGTTGGTGGCGGTGAGGGGTGCGGTTGGGGGCGTTCACCTGGGTCCATGAGCCGGTTGATCGGCGAGGTGGGTACGCATGCCAACGAGTCCGGCCGTCTCAAATTCCGTCTCATTCAGTGCCGTTCGCGGCCGTTCAGACGAGACCGGCGCGTCCTCTGCGTCGAGGCGGAGCCATGGCGCAGGCGGCTGCGGTACACGCCCATCAGCCGTGGGTTGGACATCAGGGCAGATTCACGGTCGCGGCACCAGTCCACGCCTGTCCGACCGACAACGCTGGGGTCTGGCGAGGGCGCCCACTCCGTTCGCGATGGGATCGTCACCCTGCTCCGGGGGGAGGGAATTCCGGCCGCCGTACAGAGGTACCAGGTGCCGGCCTCAGCCGACCGGTCCCGACTGCGCAGGCACCAGTGCAGCCTCAGTGGGGGTCGGAGTCCGCGCCTCCCCGACATCGGCCCACGGGACAACGCGCCGCCACGGCTGTCCCAGGTACCGGTAGAAGCGGTCGGGAAGGAACACGGCGTCCGCGACGATCATCGCGCCGGAGAAGAGCGGCAGGCCCAGGAACACCGCGATACCCACGTGCATGCCCAGCAGCATCGTCAGGACGGGGTACTTGAGCCTGCCGAACAGGACAAACGGGAAGGCCACCTGCAACAGCACTGTCAGGTAGCAGGCGATGGCGATCAGTACGTCGTGTTCGTCCGCCATGGCGGAGAGCTCGGGCCAGGGCTGGAACAGGTCGAGATTCAGGGCGTAATGGAGGGCGGTGCCGTTGCCCCAGGAGGCGCCCTGCACCTTGTACAGGCCCGCGGATCCGTAGAGGAAGCAGACCTGGGCGGCGATGACGAGCATGCCGCAGTTGTGCAGCACGGTGATCACTGTCAGGCGCGCGTCGCGGAGGTGGCGTCGCAGCTCGCCGGATGCCTGGTCCAGCGGAAGCCGGACTGTCATGCCGGCAGATGCTCGGAGCCGGGTCCTGCGCGCGTCGAGGGACCAGCGTCGGCCGCATGCGGTGACGACGAGGTAGAGGGCCATGAGCAGGATGAGGTTGTCCCCTCCGTCCGCCATGTAGATCGCCCTGGCGTGGAACGACGTCACTACGACCGCGAACAGCATGGACACCGCTCTGGTCCGCCAGCCCAGCATGAACAGTGCGGAAGTGACGATGGCTGCCGCGTAGCAGACCTCGAAGTAGGCCCGGCTGTCGGACAGGGTGAGGATGCTGACCCACCCGGTCTGGTCGAAGAGTTGCCTGGCCAGTGCCGGAGTCCACGGTGAGCCGGGACCCCAGATCGCGTCGCGGTGGGGGAACTCGCGCAGCAGGAAGGTGAAGTAGAGGAACCCGTACCCGATGCGCAGAACCGCCGCGGCGTACAGGGAGATCGGCTGCTCCAGCAGGAGGGTGAGGAGCGTGGCGATACGGGCCGGCATCTGCTGCGGCGCGGGTGCGCTCGCTCGCTCGGTGCCGTGTCCGGGGCGCGTCGGCGTGGCCGCCGCGACCGATGTCTGCTCAGCCTGTTGCATTGCGGGCCACCTTCCACCAGGGCAGATAGCGGGTGTCGACGGGCCCTGGTGCGGCCGCGCCGGGACCGGGGCCACCCGCAGCGGGCGGCGCGGTGATGGGCAGGGTGATCACCCGCAGCTGGATGGACTCGAATCTGCCGTGGCGGTGGGCGGCGACGCGATCCGCCGCGATGTTGCGTAGGTATTGCTGGATCATCAGGGCGCGCTGCGAGCGCGAATGGTCGTCGCCGCCGTGCGTTTCGAGGTAGGAAGTCCAGGCCCGGCGCAACATGTTCTGTGCTGTGTGGCTCGGGAAGGGGTTGTGTTTCACTGCGGATGTGTCGACGGCAGTCAGGTCGAACCAGCCGCTGACCTGGACGGTGCCGTCCGGGGCGGTGCGCATGGTCCTTGCCGAAATCTGCCGGTTGACCGACTCCGGGTCCGGGGCGAAGAGCCGCCAGTTCTGTTCGAACAAGGGGAAGACCCAGGCGTTGACCTGTCGGCTGTACTGCCGGGAGATGGGATTCGGTGGTGCCACCTGCAGGAATACCAGGAGCACGTGTACCAGGGCCGCCGCCAGACACAGGGTCACGGCGACTTGTACGCCGGCCTTCAGGGCGACGGGCGGCTCCGAAGATGCTGGGAACGCAGGCGGTCTCCCGCCCCCCTGCTGCGCGGTCAGCCCAGCGCCGGCCTGGTCCGACTCGTCGGCATCCGCTGATGCAACGCCACCCCGCACGGCTCCATCCGGTCTTTCTGCCCCGACTTCTCTCACCTGGTTCTCCTGAGCTTTCGCCGACGGCGTGCGGCGGAATCGGCGACGATTCGCGCCGCACGCCGCCCGTCCTACTCGCGCATGTGGGCGGCTGCCTCCGAGCACTCACCTCGCCGGAGCGGGCCGTGCACGCTAGGCAGGATCACAGCCGTAGCCACCGCCGGGCTGGTCGCCGTACCCGGGCTTGCAGCCGTACCCGGGCTTGCAGCCGTACCCGGGCTTGTCGCCGTACCCGGGCTTGTCGCCGTACCCGGGCTTGCAGCCGTACCCGGGCTTGCAGCCGTACCCGGGCTTGTCGCCGAACCCGGGCTTGCAGCCGTGGCCGTTCCCGCCGGTGGTGGTGCCGGTGGTGCCGCCGGTCGTGGTGCCGGTGGTGCCGCCGGTCGTGGTGCCGGTGGTGCCGCCGGTCGTGGTGCCGCCGGTGGTGGTGCCGGTGGTGCCGCCGGTCGTGGTGCCGGTCGTGGTGCCACCGGTGGTGGTGCCGGTGGTGCCGCCGGTCGTGGTGCCGGTGGTGCCGCCGGTCGTGGTGCCGGTGGTGCCGCCGGTCGTGGTGCCGCCGGTGGTGGTGCCTGTGGTGCCGGTGGTGCCGCCGGTCGTGGTGCCGGTCGTGGTGCCACCGGTGGTGGTGCCGCCGGTGGTGGTGCCTGTGGTGCCGGTGGTGCCGCCGGTCGTGGTCCCGCCGGTCGTGGTGCCCGTAGTTCCACCGGTAGTGCCGGACGCGCACTCCGGCCGTGTGATCGTGTTGGTGTCCAGCGTCACGGCACCGGTACGGGCCAGCGCCCGTCCCTCGATGGTCGCGCTCGTGGTGGCAGTGATCGAGGTCATGGCCAGGATGTTGCCCACGAACGCGGTACTGGTGCCGAGGGTGGCTGAACTGCCGACCTGCCAGAACACATTGCACGGCGAGGCGCCGTTGATGAGGGACACGCTGCTGCCGGACTCCGTCGTCAGACCCGAACCGATCTGGAACACCCAGACGGCGTTGGGGTCCCCCTTGGCATCCAGGGTGAGGGTGCCGGTGAGCCCGAGAGTGGAGGAGGAGGTGTAGACGCCCGGAGCCAGCGTAAGGCCACCGGCGTCCGGGGGAAGCGCCCCGTTGGATGCCTGTCCGGCGGCATCGTCGTACGCCGCGATCAGGTCGGTCTGGGCATCCTGAGCCTCGGTGTCCGCAGAGTGCTGGGTCCCGTTCACCACGGCGGGCGGCCCGTATCCGCTGATGGACGTTCCCGGAGACACTCCGACATCTCCGGTGATCACCGAGGGGCCGGTGTTGGTGGTTGCCGAACCGGCCAGAACCGCGAAGCTGTCCGCCCTACCCAGATCCACAAACGTGGCGAGGGCACTTGCCTGTGTCGACGTCACGGCGACTACGACAGCGGAGATCACCACGGCAAGTACCGCCGCGGTCCATACCGACAAAGTGCGCCGTAGAGGCGCCACAGGGATATTGAGCGTCATGGAAGGGCCAACTCCTGTGAGGGGATGGAGACGTATTTGGCGGTTCTCAGTCACGCAGAATCGCCTGCTTCTGTCGCTGGCATATTACTCAGGAGCAAGTGCCGGGTTACGATTCATGCGCGTGATTTCGCCGAACCTGACGAGCTGATCGCAAATGCTCAGAAAATTATTAATGGGCTGAATGGTCGTTCCTGCTTAGTTGAGGCGGGCGACACGGTGACGTCACTTGCCTGGTCGGCCCAGGCGGCGACGAAATGCATACATCCGTAGCCCCTGGGCCGATACCGCCCCCATTCGACACCCGGCATCTCACCGGCGTGTTGAGTACATAAGCAGCTCCGCGGTTCTCTCCGGAGCAGTAGTCGTATCAATGGCGGAGCGGAAGGTGTACCGCCAGAAGGTCATGAAGGCTTTGCGTGAGGCCAGGGAAGGCGACCGGCTTCTGCGCGTCACTATCCCGGGATATGCGAAGAGGATTTGACCACAGCCTGCACTTAACTTTCGGGTGAGGGCCTGATCAAGGTCGACTGGGGCGCCGGCAAGGGTCGCCCGGACGCACCAAGGCGTGCGGCGCATGGAGGCGCCGAGGAGGAAGAGCACGGCTGACGCGATATTCAGGCCGTGTCCGAGCGGAAGATACGGAAGTATCATGGACTTTGGGCAGATGCACTCTCACGTGCAACCGCCCGGAAGAGCGACCTCGGCGTGTACGGGGCTCCCGGTCCAGCAGCTGCGCTGCCACATTCCGTGGAACGGCTCGCGCCGAGCGGCACCTCGCTCAGCAGGGAGAGGGCATGATCCAGGCAGCCGACATCCGCGAGTGGCGCAACCACGACGTTATCGACCCGAAGGGCCACAAGATCGGAGTGCTCGAGGCGATCTACGTGGACACCACCACCGACCAACCGGCCATGGCCACCGTCCGGACCGGCCTGCCCACCCGCCAGCACCTGGTCTTCGTCCCCCTCGACGAGGCAGTCCTCGGGCCGGGCTACGCCAAGGTCTCCTACGCCAAGGCACTGGTGAGGAAGTCCCCTTCGATCGGCACGGACGACGTACTGCCCGCCGACCAGGAGGAAGCGATCTTCCACTACTACGGCATGGCCTACCAGCCAGGGGCCGGCGGCGAACGGCAACTTGCGCGCCGCTGACAAGCTGCGCCCAGCCCAAGGGAGGCGTTCCACTCATGGCGGTCTTCCTGTTGATCGTCCTCGTGGCTGTCGTGCTGGGACTCGTCGGGGCGACAGTGGCGGGGCTCAGCTACCTGCTGGTCATCGGCATCGTGCTCCTCGTGGCCGACCTGGCCCTCGCCGCCGTGCGGTTGTCCCGGCGCTCCCGTCGGCATCTCCGCTGACTCCGGCGGCGGACGACCAGGGCCTCGTGTTCCGTTCAACCCGTCGCTCCGCATCGGTCCGCCGGGCCTCGACGAGGAGTATCCTGGTGATTACCGAGAGCATCTCGTACACCGGCTTCCACGCCGGGTCGTTCTCGGCGATTCATGACAACCGGGCCGGCCGTGAGCGGCCCGGGGTTGGGTCCGCATCATGACTGCGACCATTGTGTTGACGCCCGCGGTCGAAGACCGGATTCCTTCTTCGTCGCCGCCCCGACTCGTGCTGGCACCCGCCGACACCGCTCCGGCCCTGATCGACGGTGCCTGGTGGCCCCGCTCCCGAGACCTGGCGGCGGAGCTTCCGGCGCTCATCGAGGTCCTCGACCCGCTGTGGGGGCGGATCACCCGGGTAACGGTGAACCCCGCGTTCTGGCCGGTCATCCCACGAAAGGTGCCCGTTCACGGGCACGTGGTGCACGTCGGCTGGTTTGAGGCCGAGCAAGACCCGCACAAGCTGCTGTTGCTCTCCTACACCGTCGGCCGCTGGGACCTGCTGGTGATCCCACCGGAGACAGAGCCGGCCACCGCGGCCCGGCTCATGGCCACGGCCACCGACCCGTCGCGGAGCCTCACGGCGACCGGCCTGATCCATGAGGCCGAACGTTTCCGGGCCGCGGCACAGGCAGCGGCCGACTCGGACTCGTTCCGGGAGGCGTTCTGGGACTCCGAAGGCGGACATGACGCCCGCCACCCGGACTCACACCCTGACGGATCGGTCATCGGTCACGTGCCGACCCCGGCGGAAGGAGTGTGAGAGGCATGGACACCTTCGTGACGGTGAGTGTGCTCCTCGCGATGATCGCCTTGGGCGTGATCGTGATTCAGCTGTTCACCGCGAGCCACGACGATCGTCTGGCGACCTTGCCCTCCGGCCGTCCCCGGCGGTGGCGGCTATGGACGCGGCACCGCACAGAGAAGTGAACCTGCCTGCACCATCGCGACTGTGCCGCGCAGAGACGTCGAAGTCCCAGATTCCGATGCGCGTTGCCTGCGGTAGCGGACTCCGTCCGATCGCCCAGCGCATCCCCCGAGGGAACCAGTTGGCCCTGCGCCTGGAACACAGGCCGCTGGACCGGCCGTTCGCCTCTCTGCACGAGAGCACGACCGTGTACGGAGCGCAGGAAGAGCCGGGGATCCGGCCCGTACGGCGCTGCCCGGCCGGTCTTCTGAACCGAGGCGCCATGTCCATCCCACAGCTGACCCTCTACCGGCACGACAGGCACAGCCGGGCGTTGATCACCCTGGCCGGTGAGATCGACCTGGCAACAGAGCACCTCGTGCGCGACGGGTTGGGGCGATGCCTGCGGGACGGCATCCGCACCCTCGACGTCGACCTGACGACCGTCACCTTCTGCGATGTGACCGGCCTCAACGCCTTCCTGCATGCGGCGCGGGCGTTCGCCGTGGCCGGCGGATCCCTGCGGTTGCACCACCCACCACAGGTACTGGCTCGAATCATCGCCCTCACCGGCAGTGGCACCCTGCTCCTCGGCCTCCCGGGCGACCTCCCCGTGAGCCGGGCGGCCCTGCGGCATGTGTCTGATCCGGGGCCCCCGCACCGGATCGCTTCTGCCGCGCCGGCCCTACCGGAGCGTGTGTGGTGAGGGAGCGATGCAGGACGGGGCAACCGCAGAAACCCAGTGGCCATGAGCCGTCCGCCATGGACGCGGTCCGTCTGCGCCGACTCAACCGCTGGCAGACCGAGAGCCTGAAAGAGGACCTGGCCGATCTGTATGTCGAGTCCTCCGACACGGCCGCCGGCGAGGGGTACCACGATCGCCAGGACTTCCTGCGACGCCTCACGGACGACGTCCGGAGGCCGGGGTTCGCGATGCTGGTCGCGGAGACCACCACGCTGGTCGGGTGCGCCTTCGGATCTCCCGTAGGTCGCGACGGTTCCTGGTGGCAGGGATTCGACGCGACTCTCCCCCGGAACATCGAGCAACTCACGGCATCCGGGCATGTCTTCGCCGTCACCGGAATCGTGGTCCACCCGCACCAGAGGGACCGTGACCTCGCCCGCCGCCTGCAGGAACGGCTGCTCGTCGACCACCATGCCTCGCTCGGCGCCACCCTCGTACCCGTGGCCGACGATGCAGCCCGTGCCGCCTTCCAGTCCTGGGGATGGCAGGTCATCGGAGAAGTACACCGGCCGCTCGACCCGGGCCCGGCGGTGTTACGAACGCTTGTTCTTCCCCTCGGGAGGCGAGCAGCGACCAACCCGGACGGCCTTGCGCACAATGCGGGGACGCAGCGGCCCGCATAGCCGCCACGCGCGGGGCCCGAACCGGGCCGCACGGCAGCAGCCTCCGCTCCCAGGAAAGACGATCTGCTGCGAGCAGGGCATGAGTCGCAGGTCGGCCATAACGGTGAGGTCGGCGGAGCGGCTTCGGGCTCGCGCCAACGTGGCTGCCTAAAGCCGTGGAGCCGACCGTCCCAGCCACGACGTACCCCTTCTCTGACGTCAGGCGGCCGAACGCTTAGAGCGCGGCACGGGCGCCGGCCGGGCTGGAGCGGGGCGGAGACTGGAGCGCAGGCCCGGCCGGGGGTCGGGCCGCGCGCGGTGAGCGGAGCGAGCCGCCTTGAACCTGTAGAGAAAGTTGTAACTCTCAGCTGGGCTGGGCCTGTGTCTTGTCTCGGTTGATGCTTGACGTTGTGGCTTCACCTGATGCTTGACACCGCTTGCCTCGGCTTGGCTGTGCGCGTCTGATCCGCGTGCAGGGAGGGCCGGGGCCGTGCTGGTGGAGTTGAGCGTGGTCGAGCAGCGGTATCACGCGGTGATGGAGGTCGCCGCGGGGGTTCCGGTCACTCAAGTCGCGGCCCGGTATGGGGTGTCGAGGCAGTCGGTGCACTCCTGGGTGCGCAAGTACGAGCAGTCGGGTCTGCCGGGGCTGGCGGACCGGTCGCACCGGCCGGCCTCGTGTCCGCACCGGATCGCCGGGGAGGTGGAGGCTCTGATGTGTGAGTTACGGCGCCGGCATCCAGGCTGGGGTCCGCGCAGGCTGGTGCACGAGCTGGAACGCAGAGGCATCACGCCGGTGCCGTCCCGGGCGACGGTCTACCGGGTCCTGGTCCGCAATGGTCTGGTCGAGCCGGGAGTGCGTAAGCGGCGCCGGTCGGATTACCGCAGGTGGGAGCGGTCGACGGCGATGGAGCTGTGGCAGATGGACATTGTCGGCGGGGTCCTGCTGGCAGATGGCAGCGAGTGCAAGATGGTCACCGGGATCGACGACCACTCCCGGTTCATGGTGATCGCGAAGGTGGTGCAGCGGGCCACGGCTCGGGCGGTGTGTCTGGCCTTCGGCGAGGCACTGGTGCGGTTCGGAGTGCCTGGCGAGGTGCTGACGGACAACGGCAAGCAGTTCACCGCCCGCTTCAGTCCCGGCAAGCCGGGCGAGACGATGTTCGACCGGATCTGCCGGGAGAACGGCATCGCTCACCGGCTGACGAAGCCGCAGTCCCCGACGACCACGGGGAAGATCGAACGCTTCCACCAGACCCTGCGGCGTGAACTCCTCGACGGGCATGCACCGTTCGTCGACCTGGCCACCGCGCAGACGGTGGTGGATGCCTGGCTGGAGGACTACAACCGGATGCGGCCGCATCAGGCATTGGACATGGCCGTCCCGGCCAGCCGGTTCGTTCCCAGGCCGCGGTCCGAGCAGGATGCACTGCCGGTGGTCCTGCCCGCCCGCCTCGACCCGGTCCCCGCTCTGGACGCCCCTGAGCCTGCGCCCGAGCCGGTGGCCGTGGCCTGGCCTATGGCCGACGGCGAGGTCGGTGCGATCGAGTTGGAGCGGGTGGTTCCCGCGTCGGGGAACCTGAGCCTGCGCGGGCAGCAGATCTGGTTCGGCCCGGCCCTGGCCGGCATCACGGTGACCTTGCGGATCGACGTGAACCGGCTGCACGTCCTCATCGCCGGCGGGCGGCACAAGACGCTGCCCTCGAAGCTGTCCGGGCGGGACCTCAAAGCCCTGCTGACAGGCGGAGGGGCCCGTCCCGCCGCGCCATGGGCGGACGACCCCGGCCCAGCCCAGACCGCTGACGGCGTGGTGGAAGTGGATCGGACCGTCAATGCGGTCGGCTACGTCGGCCTGGGCGGCGACAAGGTCCTGATCGGCTGGCCGTTCGCCGGACAGCGGGTCACCCTCCGGCTCGACGGCAAAGTCCTGCAGGTCCTGGACGAGCAGCGTGTTCTGCAAGCCACCCTGCCCAGCCCCCTGCCGCCCTCAGCCTGCGGACGCCTGCAGGGTGGCCGTCCGGCCGGTCCACCACCGCTGCTGCCCCCGCCCGCCGAGCAGATCGCCGAGCGGACGGTCAGCAGTGTCGGCGGCTTCATGGTCGCCGGACAGCGCATCCAGCTCGGCCGCGGCTATGCCCATCAGGTCGTCACCGCCCACCTGGACGAGGAAACAATCAGGGTCTTCCACGGTCAGGAGCTGATCACCACTGTCCCGCGTGTCACCAGGAAGGAGGTGGTGGTCCGCAAGTCCGGCGAACACAACCGTCGGAAGATCGTCTAGGGCAGACGTCAAGCATCACCCGACGCCAACCCGTCAACCATCAACTGAGACTTGACAGCTGGGCTGGGCCTGAAGTCCTGCGCACGCTGCGAGTCGGCGCTAGCCGGTGCCACTGTTCAGCGCTGACGGCAGGCCTGACGGCAACGACGGCACACAGAGGCTGTTAGTCACGACCATCAGCGCTCAGCCGGGAGGAAGGCGGAGCCCCCGCCCAGTAGCCTGCCCGATCCTACGGATCAGAAGGTTGCAGGTTCGAATCCTGCCGAGTGCACACAGGTGAGAGGCATGAGCCCTCCCCGTTGGTGTGACGTCGACCGATTCGGCCCTGGTCGATCATCAGGTGTCAAACACCCACCGCTGACGGCGAACGGGCCGGAGGGGAGACTCCGGGCCCTTCGCCGCGCCAGGACGCCGTCGTGGAGGTCAGGGCTGGATCGAGCCCTCGGGCGAGCACTCCATCGCGTGGTACTTCGGGATCGTGCCGCAGATGGTGATCGTGGTGGGCGGCGCCTCGTCGGTCACGGCGAGCATGCTCGTGTACGTGTCGCGGTCCACGCGGATCGTGGCGGACTGCTGGAGGTCGTACTTGTCCTTGATGGTGACGGAGTCGCCCACCGCGCCGTTCTCGATGCGCCCCCAGACCGAACCGCAGGCCCGGCTGTAGCGCAGCTCTATGTGCATGCCGCGCAGCCAGGTCTCCCGGGCGGTCGTCGCGTCCCACTGGCAGTCCATGGCCTGGGGGTCGCGTCGCAGGCAGGTGTCATGGGAACAGCCGGCGCGCGGGGGCTTCGGGCTGTGCTGGGCGAGGTTCTCCCCGCTGGAGGCGGAGTCCGTGCCGTCCGAGCGGGAGGTGGCCTGCACTCCGGTGAACACGGCCATGGTGACCAGGCTGCCCGCGAGGGCCCCGGTGGCGACGAGCCCGACCCGGTGGAGGTTGGCCCGCCAGGTGCGGGTGGTGGCTTTGCCGCCGTCCCGGTCGGCGGGCTCGGGCTCGGGCTCGGAGGTCGGTTCTGGTGGCGGACCGTCCGCCGTGGTGTCCTCCACCGGGGCCTTGTCGGCGGAGGTCCCGGCGGGCGAGGTCTCGTTGTCCGTGGTGGTGGCGGCGATCGGCGGTGTCCCGGCCGGCGGGGCCCCTTCGGGAGGACTCTCGTCCACCGCGGTCTCGGCGCCGAAGTCTCCCGCTCCCGTGGCTTGTTCCAGCAGCCCCGTCAGGTACTCCGCGTCCGCCTCCATGACGGCCGCGAACTCCTGGAGGGCGACCGAGGTCGGCAACTGCTTCCCGTTCAGGAAGCGTTCCCAGGACGAACGGCTGTAGTGGGTCCGGTCGGCCAACCGCCCGAAGCTGAGCCCGGACTCCTGCTTCAGTCGCCGCATCTCGGCGGCGAGCCGTTCTCTGCCGGACGGCTCGCCGCCACCCCCCTGATCACCAGACATCAGTTGTCCCCCCTGTTTCGGTCACGATCAGCTTTCGGTCACTGTCAGTGCAGTTGAGCGGGGAGATTATCGCGCGTAGGTGAAGGGGGACGATCAGCCGCACGGGCGTGGCTCTCCCCTCTTCCCGTGTCCCTCCTCACCCTCTACCCGGCCGTCTCAGGGATGTCCCGTCCGTATGCGGGACGGCGTCGGCCGTCTCGGGACGGCTCGCGGCCGGGCAACTCCCGTCCGCTGACCTGGCATTCGAGGCCGCGAGCCACCGTGCAGCCGTTCGACCGGGCTGCCCGCCCGCCGCGTTCGTGCGACGCGGGCCGCTCGTCCCCCACTCCTGGCCGGCCCCTGGCTGCAGCGGGCCAACTCGTCAGTGTTGGCTGTTGCGGAAGCCGATCAGCACGGCGCCCCACCAGCAGGCCTGGGAGACCAGGGCCGTCGTGGTTGCCCGGGCGAGGAGGCGCGGGGTGAGCGCTGTGGTGCTTTGCTGCGTCATGCGTCTGTTGAGGAGTCCGGCCTGCAGGCCGTTGAGGGTGAGGGCGAGCACCAGCCCCAGCTTGATCCGGGTGGGGGCGGAGCCGAGGTCCGGCTGGAGCATCACGCCGCTGACCACGAGCCCCGCCAGGCCGGTCCAGATCGGGACGTGGAGGCGGGCCGTGCTGGTGAGGGCGTCGTGCAGGGTGCACCGGCCGGTCAGCCACAGGAGTGCCCAGTAGTCGGCCACCAGGACGGCTCCGAAGCCGAGGACGAGCGAGGCCAGGTGGGCGAAGAGCGCCATGGTGTGCAGGGCGGCGTCCACGTGCAGGTGCGCGGATATCCATGCGCAGGCCGCGAGGCCGAGGCAGGCTGCGAGTGCGGCGGCCGCGACCGTCCACCAGGTGTCGTACAGACCCAGTCGCCGCAGAGGCGCCGCCTGAGGGGACACGGAGGGCTCCGAGGGCAGCACGGACACAGACGACTCCTTGGGCATTCACAGCTTGACTTAGGTAAGGCTCACCTAAAGACGATTTTGAGTCAAGGCTGGAATGCGGGGGGGGAGCGGGTCTCAGCACTCCTCTTCCGGGTCGTTCCGGTTCAGCTTCCCCAGGTACTCGTGGGCCAGCGCCGTCGCCCGGGTGAACCAGTCCGTGATGACCGCCAGCTCCTCGGGGGAGTAGTCGGCGAACAGGGTCGTGAGGCGCTTGTAGTGGCCCGCGTACACGGCCTCGACGCGGGTCACGGCCGCCGGTACGGCGGCCACGCGCACCCGGCGGCGGTCCGCGGGGTCGGGGCGGCGGGTGACGTAGCCGGCGCGTTCGAGGCGGTTGAGGATGCCGGTCACCGCGCCCGTGGTCACGTGGGCGCGGGCCGCGAGGTCGCCGGCCGTGAGCAGGTCCTCGCCGGCCTCCAGGACGAAGGCGAAGCAGGTCAGGTCGGTGACGTTCAGTCCCAGCCGCCGGGCCAGTTCCTGTTGTCCGATCAGGTGGGCGGCGATGAGGTGGTCCATCGCCGACAGCGCCTGGGCCGGGGTGGCGGGCGGTCGGGGTGTGCCGTCCATCTTTCGCAATCCCTTAGCTCGTGAGATATTCGGTGGGTAAATGTCTTAGCCCGTGAGGGATCTTGCCCTGGAGGCGGTTCCATGAGTCTGTACGACGAGGGTCACACGATCGCCGGTTGGACCGGTGTCGGTATCGCTGCCGTCGGAGGCAGCGGGGTGGGGGTGGGGGTGTGCACGGCCTCCGTGCCGGCCGTCGTGGTCGGACTGGCGATCGTGGCTGTGAGCGCCCTGGTCACCTGGCTCCTCCACCTGTCCGGCTGGGGCAAACCGCCGGGGGTACGGCCACGGGACCAGTGGGGAATGCGGGTCCGCGACACCCGAGCCCGCGAGGGGCACGCCGGGTGCGTGAGCTGTCGGCTGGCGGGGCGGGGGCGGACCGCGGCGCCGGTGCCCGTGGCGCAGGGCGAGGTTCGCGCCGAATCGATACCTCTGTCACCTATCGAGTGAACGTACTTTCTGCGAACTGCAGTTGGTGATCGTCGCCCCTAGCTTCCGGGGTGGAGGTGATGCTCGATGTACGAGCACAAGGACACACCGCCGGAGCAGTCGGCGGAGCGGAAGCAGGACGCGATCGACATCAACGACTTCGTGTTCGCGGCCACGGGGGCGCGGGTGCGGAGGCTGACTCTGCCGGATGGGGAGCATTGGTTTCCGGCGGCGGACGTGGCGGCCAAGCTGGGGTACTCCAACACGCGCCACGCCCTCAGGTTGCACGTTGACAGCAGTTTGCAGAGGAGCCTGGGTGAGATTGCACAAGGCGTCGCTACAGGCGACGCCTTGAGCAAACTCGCAGCTCACAGGCTGCAGAGGTCGATGAAGATGGTCAACCTCAGGGGCCTCATCCAGCTCGTCAACGGCTGCACCAAGCCCGAGTGCGCACCCTTCAAGGCATGGGTTTGCGAGGTCATCGAAACCATCCAGCGCGACGGCTCCTACACCCTCGACCCCGCCCCCGTACAACCCGCCCCCGCCGGCGGCACTGCCTACCTCATGCCCCAGCAGGTCGCCGACGCGATCGTCCGGCTGGAGGAGCGGAACATCCGGGCGGACGAGGCGCTGGCGGTCGCGCAACTGGAGCGGCTCGAGCAGATGCGCCGTATCAGCGACAGGCTGGCGCGTACCAACGACCAGCTGGGCGTGCTCGGTGAGCGCGTCGGTGGGGTGCACGACGTGCTCGGTCGCATCGCCGACACCCTCGACCTGATCGCCGACCGGCTGCGGCCGCCCGTCGCCCAGGTCGCCGCCCCGCCCCCGACCATCACGCCCCAGCAGCTCCTCGCCGCCTGGCGGGCGAAGAACCTCGTCGTCACGGACGACGTCCACGCCGTGGCTGCCTACCTCGCTCCCACGCTGGTGCGCGGTGCGGCCTACTGTCGGATGGAGGAGGTCGCTGAGCGCACCGGGCTGACCCTCGACCGCGTGCACGACTGTGTACGCATGCTGATCAAGCGGGGCTGCATGCGGCAGACCGCGAGCGCTGCGGACGGGACGCTGGTGTACGTCCTGCCCTAGGACGCAGGCACACAGCCGGAACACGAAGACAGGCCCGAAGTCGCATCGCGAGGTTGCGGCTTCGGGCCTTCCTGCACCGTACCCCTCCCAGCCGCCCGCGGGGCGTTGTCAGTGCCCCCTTCTACCCTCAAGAGTGATGGCACACATGTGGAAATGCTCCGGCCTGCGCTGGACGCCGGACGGCCCCGTGCTGGTGTGGGACGGCGGGCGGCGCAGTGCGCTGCCGTGGGGGAAGCGGGTCGCGTTCGGTGTCGCCGAGGGCTCGGCGCGGCGGTGCGTGGGGGCTCGGGGGCATGTGTGTCCGGTGGGGGCCGTGGTGTCGGGGCGGAGCACGGGGGCCCGGTGCGAGGAGTGTGCGCGGCTGGACCGGGCGCACTCGGTGGCCGCCGACACCATGGCCGATGATCCGCGGCCGTACCACGTCTATCTGGCCTGGTTCGGGCCCGGCATGGTCAAGGTCGGCATCACCGCCGTCGAGCGCGGTTCGGCGCGGCTGCTCGAACAGGGTGCCGTCTGCTTCAGCTGGCTGGGCAGCGGTCCGCTGATGGCGGCCCGGCGCGCCGAGGAGCTGCTGCGCGCCGCCCTTCAGGTCCCGGACCGGATTCCGTACGCCGAGAAGCGTGCGGTGCGGGCGGTGCTGCAGGAGACGGGGGAGGAGAGGGCTCAGGAGGTACGGGAGTTGCATGCGCGTGCTGTCGTACTCAGCGGATGGCCCGAGTCGTTGACTCGCGAGCCGTGTCAACCCGTCGATCACGTCGGCCACTTCGGGCTCTCCCATCTTCAGACCGCCGTCGGTGATGTCGTCGAGCTGGTTCCGGGCGGGGCCGTCAGTGGTGAGCTGGTCGCTGCCGCCGGGCCCGATCTGCATCTGGCGGTCGACGGGCGTGGGGTCGTCGTCCTCGACACGCGGCTCATGACCGGGTGGGAGCTGATGCCGCTGCCGAGCGAGGGCAGCGCTTTCACCGTCCCTGTAAGGGAGTTCAGGAGGGAACAGGACGGGCTCTTCTGACCCGTGGCTCGAAGGTCAAGACTTGGATCCCGTACGGATCCCTTTGGGCAAGGTCCATGGACCCCCGCCACCGCCCACGGGCATCGTGGCCGACATGAGCGAAAACCACCTTGCCCCTGTCACCCCCGTCCCCAGCACTACCCCTCCCGTCGAACCCCCTTACTACGCCGTCGTGTTCACCTCCACCCGCACCGACCTCGACCCCGACGGCTACACCGACACCGCCCGTCACCTCTCCGACCTTGTCCGGAGCATTCCCGGCTTCCTCGGTGAGGACTTCGCCCACACCCCCGGCGGGCTCGCGATCTCCGTCGCCTACTTCCGGGATCTCGCCGGGATCGATGAGTGGCGTCGGCACCCCGAGCACCTGGACGCCAAGTGGCGTGGGCGGGAGCGGTGGTACGAGCGGTACGTGATCCACATCGCCCGGGTCGAGAGCAGTCACGGGTTCGCGCGTGCGTGAGTGGTTCCCAGGCATTCCCTGAGAGGCGCCTGTGCGTTTCTTAGGGAAATCACAGACTCGTGAAAGCGTGTTCTCAGAGGACCCCGACATGGTGTCCACCATGACCACGACCTCGCCCCAGGGGCGCACCGAACTGCTGAGGCCGGACGGGAGCCCCGTCCGAGTGCTTGTGGTGGACGACGAGCTGTCGATCACCGAACTGCTGAGCATGGCCCTTCGATACGAGGGCTGGCAGATCAGGAGTGCGGGGGACGGCCAGGGGGCCGTCCAGACGGCCCGTGAGTTCCGGCCCGACGCCGTCGTGCTGGACATGATGCTGCCGGACATGGACGGGCTGACCGTCCTCGGGCGGCTGCGCCGCGAACTGCCCGACGTGCCCGTCCTCTTCCTCACCGCCAAGGACGCCGTCGAGGACCGTATCGCCGGCCTCACCGCCGGCGGCGACGACTACGTCACCAAGCCCTTCAGCCTGGAAGAGGTCGTGGCACGGCTGCGGGGGCTCATCCGCCGGTCCGGGGCCGCCGACCGGCGCTCCGACTCCGTGCTCGTCGTGGGGGACCTGACCCTGGACGAGGACAGCCACGAGGTCTCGCGGGCAGGGGACTCCATACACCTCACCGCCACCGAGTTCGAGCTGCTCCGCTTCCTCATGCGCAATCCGCGGCGGGTGCTCAGCAAGGCGCAGATCCTGGACCGCGTGTGGTCGTACGACTTCGGCGGACAGGCCAACGTGGTCGAGCTGTACATCTCGTACCTGCGGCGGAAGATCGACGCCGGGCGCGACCCCATGATCCACACCCGGCGTGGGGCCGGTTACCTGATCAAGCCCGCCGTGTCATGAGCGGGCGACGACGGCCGCGTCCGCAGAAGAGAAGAGCGGGACAACCGCGCACCCTGCGGACGCGGCTCGTCGTCGCGTCCGTGGTGCTGATCGCCGTGGTCTGCGCGGTGATCGGCACCGTGACCACGCTCGCGCTGCGCACCCATCTGTACGACCAGCTGAACGGCAAGGTCGACGAAATCGCCGGCCGTGCGGCGGGCGGCCGGCTGCCGGGCGGTACGGAACCGGGCGACCCGACGGCACCCGCCTCACCGTCCGAGACCAGCACCACGCCGAGCGATCGGATCGAGCACCTCCTGACCTTCGGCCCGACGCAGCCCAACACCGTCGCGGCGTACGTACAGAACGGCTCGATCGCCAGCGCCGGCAAGGCCGTGCAGCTGAACGACAGTTACAACCGGTTCCGCAAGATGAGCGCCGTCGATCTCACCGCCGCGCAGAAGCGAGCGCTGGCCACGGTGCCGAAGGACGGCAAAGCGCACACGGTGGAGCTGCCCGGGCTCGGGGACTACCAGGCCGAGTACAAGGTGAGTCCCGACGGCGGCGACGCCTACTACGTCGCCCTGCCCACCAAGGACGTCGACGACAACATCGACACCCTGATCGTCGTCGAGGTCTGCGTCACCGTGGCGGGGCTGCTCGCCGCCTCCCTCGCCGGCTTCGTCATCGTCGGCGTGGCCACCCGCCCGCTGCGCAGGGTCGCCGCCACCGCCACCCGTGTCTCCGAACTCCCCCTGCACACCGGCGAGGTGAACCTGAGCGAGCGGGTCCCCGAGTCGGAGTGCGATCCGCACACCGAGGTCGGCCAGGTCGGCGCCGCGCTCAACCGGATGCTCGACCATGTGCACGGCGCCCTGCGCTCCCGCCAGCAGAGCGAGACGCGGGTACGGCAGTTCGTCGCCGACGCCAGCCACGAGCTGCGGACTCCGCTCGCCTCCATCCGCGGCTATGCCGAACTGACCCGGCGCGGACGGGAGCAGATCGGGCCCGACACCCGGCACGCGCTGGGGCGGATCGAGTCCGAGGCCGGGCGGATGACCCTCCTCGTGGAGGATCTGCTGCTCCTTGCCCGGCTGGACGCCGGCCGGCCGCTGCAGTTCGAGCAGACCGACCTCATCCCGCTCGTCGTGGACACCATCAGCGACGCCCGCGCGGCCGGCATGGACCACAACTGGCGGCTCGACCTGCCCGACGAGCCCGCGCTCGTGTCCGCGGACGCGGCCCGGCTGCAACAGGTGCTGGTCAATCTGCTGGGCAACGCCCGCAACCACACCCCGCCGGGTACGACCGTCACCGCGCGCGTGCAGCGGCGCGGGCCCTGGATGTGCATCGACGTCGAGGACAACGGGCAGGGGATTCCGCCCGAACTGCTCCCGCACGTCTTCGAGCGGTTCGCGCGCGGGGACTCCGCACGCTCCCGTGCCACCGGCTCCACGGGGCTCGGCCTCGCCATCGTGCAGGCCGTCGCTTCCGCGCACGGCGGTGCCGTGACCGTGGACAGCGTGCCCGGACGGACCGTGTTCACGGTGCATCTGCCGGCGCTCGCCCCGCAGCCCCAGCCGCAGCCGGAAATGAGCCGGCAACAGCACTCACAGGCACGGCACAGCGCCACCACATGGGTGCAACAGGGCGCCTGACGAGAGTCGGTTCCATGCGAACCGACTCTTCTCCCGGCACCCTGCCGGCGCGGGAGCACCTCCCGGCCGGAAACGCCGGTACGCCTGTCCTGGACGTAGTGATCCCCGTCTACAACGAGGAGAAGGACCTCCAGCCGTGCGTGCTCAGACTGCACGATCACCTCACGCGCACCTTCCCGTACGCCTTCCGCATCACGATCGCGGACAACGCGTCCACGGACAGCACCCCGCTGGTGGCGGCGCGGCTGGCGGCGGAGGTCCCCGAGGTCGCGGGCTTCCGGCTGGAGCAGAAGGGCCGCGGACGCGCCCTGAGGACCGTGTGGTCCGCGTCCGACGCGCCGATCCTCGCCTACATGGACGTCGACCTGTCCACCGACCTCAACGCCCTGCTGCCGCTGGTGGCGCCGCTGATCTCGGGCCACTCGGACCTCGCGATCGGCTCCCGGCTCGCCCGTACCTCCCGGGTCGTGCGCGGCCCCAAGCGTGAGTTCATCAGCCGGGCCTACAACATGATCCTGCGCGGCTCGCTGCAGGCCCGCTTCTCGGACGCGCAGTGCGGCTTCAAGGCCATCCGGCGTGATGTGGCTCAAGTGCTGCTGCCCCTGGTGGAGGACACCGGCTGGTTCTTCGACACCGAGATGCTGGTGCTCGCCGAGCGGGCGGGGCTGAGGATCCACGAGGTGCCGGTCGACTGGGTCGACGACCCCGACTCGACCGTGCACATCGTCAAGACGGCCACCGACGACCTCAAGGGCGTGTGGCGCATCGGCAAGGCGCTGGCCGGCGGTTCGCTGCCGCTGGACCGGCTCACCCGGCCCTTCGGCGACGACCCGCGCGACCGCGACATCCAGGACGTGCCCAGGGGGCTGGCCCGCCAGCTCGTCGGGTTCTGTGTGGTCGGCGGCCTGTCGACCCTCTTCTACCTCGTGCTCTACAGCGTCTTCCGGCAGTTCTCCGGCTCGCAGGTCGCCAACGCGCTCGCCCTGCTGGTCTCGGCGATCGCCAACACGGCCGCCAACCGCCGGCTGACCTTCGGGGTGCGCGGCCGGGGCGGCGCCGTCCGGCACCAGGCACAGGGCCTGGTCGTCTTCGGTATCGGACTCGCCCTGACCAGTGGCTCCCTGGCCGCCCTGAACGCGGCCACCGGCGACCCGGCGCACTCCACCGAGCTGGCGGTGCTCGTCGCCGCCAACCTCGCGGCGACCGTCCTGCGCTTCCTGCTCTTCCGCGCCTGGGTGTTCCCGGACCGCCGGGAGTCCGGCCGGGAATCGACGGTGGTCGCGGCACACCAGCCGGCGCACCATCCGTCCTCGCCCACCTACAGCACGACGGCTCCGTACGCACCGCTCCCGCAGCGCCCGGTGCCGTACCAGCAGCCCTACCAGACCACCCAGGTCCGCGCCGGTGAAGCCGCGGACGGCAGCTGGAGGGACGCCACCATGCGGCTGCAGCCGGTGCGCCCTCACGACACCGACCCGGGGGACCCCCGATGACCACCCACCACGATCAGCCGACGACCGAGCAGGACAGCCCCGGCGCCTGGGGCCCGCCACCGACCGCTCCCCCGCAGGCCGGTGAGGTGCGGCAGCCCCTCGTACGGAGACTGTGGCGCGGTCGCCCCGAGGACCCGCGCTGGGCACGCCCGGCCTTCCTCGGCCTGCTGGCCCTCACCCTCGTCACCTACCTGTACAACCTGAGCGCCTCCGGCTACGCCAACTCCTTCTACTCGGCGGCAGTCCAGGCGGGCAGCAAGTCCTGGAAGGCGTTCTTCTTCGGCTCGCTGGACGCGGGCAACGCCATCACCGTCGACAAGCCCTCGGCCTTCATGTGGCCGATGGAGCTGTCGGTGCGGATCTTCGGCCTGAACTCGTGGGCGATCCTCACCCCCGAGGTCCTCATGGGCGTCGGCACGGTGGCGGTCGTGTACGCGGGTGTACGGCGCCGGTTCAGCCCCGCGGCCGGTCTGATCGCGGGCGCGGTGCTCGCGCTCACCCCCGTCGCGGCGCTGATGTTCCGGTTCAACAACCCGGACGCGCTGCTGGCCCTGCTGATGGCGCTGGCCTGCTACTTCGTCGTCCGCGCCGTCGAGGACGGGCGGACCGGGTGGCTGGTGTGGGCGGGAGCCGCGATCGGCTTCGCGTTCCTCGCCAAGACCCTCCAGGCCTTCCTGATCCTGCCGCCGCTGGCCGTCGTCTACGCGGTCTGCGGTCCGGTGAGGCTGCGCAGGCGGCTGGTGCAGCTGGGCCTGGCGACCGTCGCGCTCGTCGTGGCCGGCGGCTGGTGGGTCGCGATCGTCGAGCTGTGGCCGGCCGCCTCCCGCCCCTACATCGGCGGTTCGCAGAACAACAGCTTCCTGGAGCTGACCTTCGGCTACAACGGCCTCGGCCGGATCAACGGCGACGAGACCGGCAGCGTCGGCGGCGGTGGCGGCGGCAACGGCTCCGGCCGCTGGGGCGCGACCGGCTGGGATCGGATGTTCAGCTCCGAGATCGGCAGCCAGATCTCCTGGCTGCTCCCGGCCGCGCTGATCCTGCTGGTCGCGGGCCTGTGGGCGACCCGCAAGGCACAGCGTACGTCCGCCACGCGCGCCTCGTTCCTGGTGTGGGGCGGCTCGCTGCTGATCACCATGGTGGTCTTCAGCTACATGGCGGGCATCTTCCACCAGTACTACACGGTGGCCCTCGCCCCCTACATCGCGGCCGTCACCGGCATGGGCGCCGGGCTGCTGTGGGAGAAGCGGAAGGAGACCTGGGCGTCGCTCACGCTCGCCGCGGCCGTGGTGGCCGCGGCCGCCTGGGGCTACGTCCTGCTCAACCGCACCTCCAGTTACCTGCCCTGGCTGAAGTGGCTGGTCCTGATCGGCGGGCTCGCGGCCGCGTTCGGACTGATCTTCGCGGGCCGCATCTCGCGCCGGTTCGCCCTCGGAGCGGCGGCGGTGGGCCTGGTGGCCGCGCTCGCCGGTCCGACGGCGTACACCCTCAGCACGGTGAACTCCGCGCACACCGGCTCCATCCCGACGGCCGGTCCGGCGGGCGCGAGCATGATGGGCTTCGGCGGCGGCGGCCGTCCTGGCGGATTGGGCGGCGGCTTCGGCGGCGGAGTGCCGGGCCGGCAGGGCCAGCAGAACCAGCAAGGTCAGCAGGGCCAGCAGAACGGCAACGGGAACATGCCCGGCGGCCAGGGCCAGGGCTTCCCCGGCGGTGGCTTCCCCGGTGGCGGTATGCCCGGCCAGAACGGCAACAGCCAGGGCCAGGGCCAGGGGCAGGGCCAGAACCAGCAGAACGGCAACGGCTTCCCGGGCGGCGGCCGGCTGGGCGAAGGCGGCCGTATGGGCGGCGGCGGTGGCGCCGGCGGCCTGCTGAACGGCGCGAACGTCAGCTCCGTGGCCAAGAAGCTGCTGGAGAAGGACGCGGGCGACTACACCTGGGTCGCCGCCTCCATCGGCTCCCAGAACGCCGCGAGCTACCAGCTGGCCACCGGTGACCCGGTGATGGCGATCGGCGGCTTCAACGGCACCGACCCGTCCCCGACGCCGGCCCAGTTCAAGAAGTACGTGGCGGACGGAAAGATCCACTACTTCATCGCCGGCGGCGGTATGGGCGGTGGCATGGGCGGCAGCAACAGCGGTACGTCGTCCCGGATCACCTCGTGGGTCGAGAGCAACTTCAAGAAGGTGACGGTCGGTTCGGCCACCTTCTACGACCTCACCCAGAAGGCCGGTGACTGAGCGGGCCGGCAGCGGACGCAAACCTGCTGTACACCGCATGGCGACGACTATGCGGTGTACAGCATGTCCGTTTGCACATCTAGCATCCTTGAAAGTGGCCGTAGTGCGAGAAAGGTGCGTCGATGGCGAAGGGCGATGCGCGGTCGGTGCGGGCCAGTGTGTGGTTGGAGGGGAAGACGCGGCATGGCGGGCGCAGCGCGCAGCCCTCGGGGCTCGACCGGGAGCGGATCACCGCCGTGAGCGTGCGGCTGCTGGACGCCGAGGGGCTGGCGAAGTTCTCCATGCGGCGGCTCGCCGGTGAGCTGAACGTCACCGCGATGTCCCTGTACTGGTACGTCGACACCAAGGACGACCTGCTCGAACTCGCCCTGGACGCGGCCTACGGCGAGCTGCGGCTACCCGTGTCGGAAGACAGCGCGGACTGGCGGGAGCAGCTGCGGGCGCTGGCCGCCGAGTACCGGGCGCTGCTGGTGCGCCACCCCTGGATGTCACCGCTGGCCGGCCGGTACCTCAACATCGGCCCCGCGTCGCTCGCCTTCTCGCGCAGCGTGCAGCGGGTCATCCGGCGCGCCGGGCTGCCCGCGCACCGGGTGACGAGCGCCATCTCGGCCGTGTTCCAGTTCGTGTACGGCTACGGCACGCTGGAGGGCCACTTCCTGTCCCGGATCGCGGACTCCGGGCTGCCCCCGGACGACTACTTCCGGCAGGCCATGACCTCGGCCCGGCAGGATCCCGAGGCCGCGGACTACCTCCAGGAGACCAAGGAGATCATGGACGCCCGCGGCGGCGACACGGTCGCCGAGATGTTGGACCGTGACTTCACCTTCGCCCTGGACCTGATGGTGGCCGGGATCGAGGCGATGGTCGAGCGCGGCTGACTACTCCGAGACCAGCCGCGCCGGGAAGCCACCGGTCGCCACCGGCCCCCACCGTTCCGGTGTGATCCGGATGATCGACTTGCCCTGCTTGATCATCGCCTCCCTGTACTCGTCCCAGTCGGGGTGCTCGCCGGCGATGTTGCGGTAGTACTCGACCAGGGGCTCGACCGAGTCGGGGGCGTCGACGACCTCGGCGGTGCCGTCGATCTGGACCCAGGGGCCGTTCCACTCGTCACTCAGGACGATCAGGCTGACCCGAGGGTCGCGCTTGGCGTTGCGGGTCTTGGCGCGCTCGGGGTAGGTGGAGACCACGATCCGGCCCGAGTCGTCCACCCCGCAGGTCAGCGGGGAGCCCTGGGGGCTGCCGTCGGTGCGGCGGGTGAGCAGGATGGCGCGGTGGCGGGGGCGTACGAAGTCCAGCAGTTCGGCCGACGAGACGCGGGTGTTCGTCGCGATGTTGGGTGCCATGGGCGCAGCCTAGGACGAGCAGGGCCCGGTGAGCCTGACCCTGCCGGGCTCAGGCTCACCGGCGTGCCTCAGGCGGCGGGCAGTGCCTCGCCCTGGACCGCCTGGATGTCCAGCTCGACCTTGAGGGTCGTGCCGATGGCGGCGATGCCCGCCTGGAGGACCTGGTTGTAGTTCATCGCGAAGTCCTCGCGGTGGAGTTCGGTGGTGGCTCGGAAGGCGGCGCGGGTGCCGCCCCACGGGTCGGCGCCGGTGCCGAGGTAGGCCAGGTCCAGGTCGGCCGGCCGTACGACTCCGTGCATCGCCAGTTCGCCGTGGACCGTCCAGCGGTCCGGGCCGGCCTGGGCCAGGCCGGTGGAGTGGAACGTGATCTCCGGGTGCCGCTCGACGTCGAGGAAGTCGGCGGACCGCAGGTGCGTGTCGCGCATCCCGTTGCCGGTGTCGACGGAGGCCGCCCGGATCACCGCTTCCACGCGGGACTTGGTGACGTCGTCGGGGGCGATCTCGATGGATCCGCCGAACTCCTTGAACCGGCCGTGCACGCTGGAGATGCCCAGGTGCTGGGCGACGGCGGCGACGGAGGAGTGCACCGGGTCGATGGTCCAGGGGCCGGGCGGCGGCAGTTCGGCGCCGCCCTGCCGGGCCAGGGTCACCGTGCCGACCTCGGCCCGCCCGCTCGCCGTGACGATCGCGCTGGAGGCGGCGGGCGCGTATCCGACGGCGGTCACGATCACTGTGTACGCCCCGGGCGCCAACTCGGTGGCGTCCCGTACGGCACCTTCGGCGTCCGCCTCGGCCCGCAGCACCTGCGTACCGGTCATGTCGGTCACCGTGACGACCGCGTGCGACACGGCCCATCCGTCCCGGGTGCGGATCCTCGCGGTCAGTCCCATCCCGTTTTCTCCCCAAGGAATTACAAAGGCTTACACATTGGTCGTATGAAACCGGCCCGTGGTGCGCGCATGGCGGTGCGCGCACCACGGGCCGGGGCCGAACTACTCGCCGGAGTGGGCGAGTTCGATGTCGTGGCCGTCGACTCCGGTGCCGGAGACGGTCAGGGCGGTGGCCGCCGGCGGGTAGCCCGTCGCGATGACGGTGTACTCGCCGTTGTCCAGGTCGGCGAAGGCGTACGCCCCGTCCGTCCCGGTGGTGGCGGTGCCGACCACGTTGCCCGCCGCGTCCACGAGGGTCACCCGGGCGTCGGCCAGCGGACCGTGCGGGGCCCGTACGACACCCTGCAGCTGGGCGCCGGCGTCCAGGTCCAGCTCGATCCGGGTGACGCCGGTGGCGCCGATCTCGACCGGCAGGGCGCGCGGACGGAACCCGGCCGCGTTCACCGCGACGGTCACCACGCCCGGCACCAGCTCGGTGAAGGCGAACTCGCCCTGCTCACCGCTGGCCGCGGTGGCCAGCAGGTCCCCGCGCACATCGGTGACGATCACCATCGCGTCCTTGACCGGCAGCGCGCTCCCGGCCGCCCGGACCACACCGCTCAGCCCGCTGGTGCCGCTGAGCAGGATGTCGTACGACAGCGGCTCCTCGCCCACCACGATCGTGGAGGCCTGCGGCTGGTAGCCGTCGGCGGAGGCGATGAGCACGTACGAGCCCGTGCCCGGTGCGCTCAGCCCGTAGGAGCCGTCGGCCTGGGCGACCGCGCGGCCCAGCTGGCGGCCGCCGAGGGAGATCAGCGTGACCGCGGTCTGTGGGACCGGGGCGCTCTCGGCGCCGCGCACGAAGCCGTGGACCGGGGTGCCGCCGGAGGCCGGCTCGTCGGGGGCGGGCAGGGTGGCGACGGCGGTGAACTGATCGGTGGGGGTGGCCTCCGTGCCGTCCTGCGGGTCCACGACCGGGGCGGCCCAGCTGGGCACCTTCTCCTCGGCGGGGGCGGTCTGCGCGACGGCGACGGCCGGGGTCTCGGCCTTGTCGGCCTCGGCGGCCTGGGCCAGGGCGCCGGTCGTGCGCAGCGGGACCTCCTTGATGAACAGGGTGACCAGGAAGGCGAGGAAGGCGATCGGCGCGACGTACAGGAAGATGTCGGCGATGCCGTGCCCGTACGCGCCCTCCAGCCAGGTGCGGATGTGCGCGGGCAGCAGGTCCATGTCCGGCAGCTGACCGGAGCCGCTGGCCTTGGCGGCCGCCAGCTGCTCCTTGGGGCTCAGCTGGCCGATCGTGTCCTTGGCGTAGTGGGTGATCCGGGTCGACATCACGGAGCCGAGCGCCGAGACGCCCACCGCGCCGCCGAGGGAGCGGAAGAAGGTGACGACCGAGCTGGCGGCGCCGAGTTCGTGCGGGGCGACCTGGTTCTGGGTGGACAGGACCAGGTTCTGCATCATCATGCCGATGCCGAGGCCCATGACCGCCATGAAGATCGCGATCTTCCAGTAGTCGGTGTCGTACCGCATGGTGCCGAGCAGACCCAGACCGGCCGTCAGCAGCACACCGCCGGTGACCAGCCAGGCCTTCCACTTGCCGGTCTTGGTGATGACCTGGCCGGAGACGGTGGAGGAGACGAACAGGCCGGCGATCATCGGGATCGTCATGACACCGGACATCGTCGGGGACTTGTCGCGCGCCAGCTGGAAGTACTGGCTGAAGAACACCGTGCCGGCGAACATCGCGATGCCGACGAAGAGGGAGGCGACCGAGGCCAGCGCGATGGTGCGGTTCTTGAAGAGGCGCAGCGGGATGATCGGCTCGGCGGCCTTCGTCTCCACGAAGAGGAAGATCAGCGCGAGCAGGAGCGCGCCGCCGACCATCGTGTAGGTCTGCCAGGACAGCCAGTCGTACTTGTCGTCGGCGAAGGTGACCCAGACCAGCAGCAGGCTGACGGCGGCGGTGATGAAGAAGGCGCCGGCCCAGTCGACCTTGACCTCGCGCCTGGTCTCCGGCAGGTGCAGCGTCTTCTGCAGCACGAGCAGCGCGATCAGCGCGAAGGGGATACCGACGAACAGGCAGTAGCGCCAGCCGAGCCAGTCGGTGTCGGTGATGACGCCGCCGACGAGCGGGCCGCCGACGGTGGCGACGGCGAAGGTCGCGCCGAGGTAGCCGGAGTACCGGCCGCGCTCACGCGGGGAGATCATCGCGGCCATGATGATCTGGGCCAGCGCGGTCAGACCGCCGGCGCCGAGGCCCTGGATGACCCGGGCGCCGATCAGCATGCCCGGGTTCTGCGCCAGACCGGCGACGACCGAGCCCGCGATGTAGATGACCAGGGCTATCTGGACGAGCGCCTTCTTGCTGACCAGGTCGGCGAGCTTGCCCCAGAGCGGGGTCGAGGCGGTCATCGCCAGCAGCGCGGCCGTGACGACCCAGGTGTAGGCGCTCTGTCCGCCGCCGAGGTCCTGGATGATCTCGGGCAGGGCGTTGGAGACGATGGTGGACGACAGGATGGCGGCGAACATGCCGAGCAGCAGCCCGGAGAGCGCCTCCATGATCTGCCGGTGGGACATCGGGGCGTGCCCGGAGGCGCCTTGGGAGCCTCCCCCGTGCTTGGCGTGAGCCCGCACACCGGCTGGTGTGGTCGTTGCCATGGGCTTCCTTTTCTTACGTGCTTGCGGGTGTACGGGTGATCTCTTCGACTACGGGCGCGGGCAGCCGTGGTGGGGCGGACCGGCAGTCGCCGAAGCTGGCGCGCAGGCGCGTCATCAGCCGGATGAGCTGGCCGACCTCCTCGTCGGTCCAGTCGCTCAGCCGGTCGGCGAGCAGATGGGTGGTCCGCCGGGACAGCTCGTCGAGCTGCTCCAGGCCCGTGGGCGTCAGGCGCAGGATGCGCGAGCGCTTGTCCGCGGGGTCCGGTGACCGCTCGATCCAGCCGCGCGCGGCGACGTGCGCGACATGCCGGCTGGTGACTGACATGTCCACGGCGAGCAGCTCGGCGAGCTTGCTCATGCGCATGTCGCCGTGGCGACCGAGCAGGGTCAGCACGGCGGCCGAGCCGGCCGGGCACTCGGGCGGCAGGATCCGCCCCATGTCCCGTTTCACGGCTCCGAAGGCACTGAGCTGACGCGCCAGCTCTTCGTACTGCGCCTGCCCGGCCATCACACCTCCCGTATTCGTTGCTTGGGGCAACCATAGACCAGTTGGTTGCTGCAGGCAAACAAATCGGGGCGGGCTGGCGCAAAAACTTGGCAAAGGCAAGTATTGCAACCGTAAATGCGCAGGTGGCGGCGGGTGGCCTGCCCCCCTCTGTACCGGTGGCCCCGCACTTGGGCCGGTCACCTGGATTCGCTAGTGTCTCGGGCCATGGCTAACACCCAGGGCCCCCAGGGCAACTACGACCCCGCCGGCAGCACCCAGATGTTCCGCGCGTTCGTCGACGAGGCTCCCCAGGGAGGCCGACAGCAGGCGGCCGCCTCCTCCGGCCCGCGCATCGGCCTGATCATCGGCGTCGTCGTCGCCGTGGCGGTCGTCGCCGCGGTGGCCTGGCTGGCGATCAAGTAAGGGCGCGACCCCCGGCGGGGGTCACTCGCTCCACTGGACGGACACGTCCCGCGTCTCGATGTGCATGCCCAGCGGGACGCGCCAGGCGTCGACGCACACCGTCCAGGTGTGGTCCGTGCGCGCCTTCGGTCCGATCGGCACCGGGAGGTCCACGGTCGACTCGACCGTCCCCCAGTCGATGCCGAGCGCGCCGATGATGTGCGTCCCGAACGTCACCGTGCCCGAACGCACCGCCGTACCGCCGGAGTTGTGAAAGCCGACGGTCACCTTCTCGCACCACCGCTCGTCCGTGTCCTTCTGCAAGGGGTCGCCCCAGCTGAGGTCGGCGGGTGCGGGAGGCCTGGTGCGGCTGGGAGTTGGGGTGGGGGACGGCGGCTGCCCCGGGGCCGTCGTGCCCTCGCCGGTGCTGCTCGGTGAGGTGTGCGCGGGATCTGGTGTGGTGCTGTCGTCGGTCGACGGGGTGCTTGGCGGGGTCGCATCCGAGGGCCGACCCGAAGGGGCGGTGCTCGACGGTGAGTTGGCGGCCGTGGCCGCGGTCGGCTCGTCCAGCGGGACCATCCGTACCGCTCCCGTCGGTGCCCCTGGCGAACCTGCCGGGCTCGGTACACCGCCCACCGCCACGTATCCGTCCCGGCCCCCGCCACCGCACGCGGCCAGGGCCACGCCCAGACACACGACGGCCGCCGACGCTGCCGTGACGGCGCCTCGGCGGCCCTGTGTCCATGTCGTCGTGCGAAGCGTCCGGGGACGAATCGTCCGGGTACCAGGCATCCGGGTACGAAGCATCCGGCCATGGTGGCTGACGCTTCGTCAGATAGGAAGCCTCAGTCCGAGATGAGCCCCTCGCGCAGCTGGGCCAGGGTGCGGGTCAGCAGGCGGGAGACGTGCATCTGGGAGATGCCGACCTCCTCGCCGATCTGGGACTGGGTCATGTTGGCGAAGAAGCGCAGCATGATGATCCGGCGCTCCCGGGGCGGCAGCTTGGCCAGCAGGGGCTTGAGGGACTCGCGGTACTCCACGCCCTCCAGCGCGGTGTCCTCGTAGCCGAGCCGGTCGGCCAGGGAGCCCTCGCCGCCGTCGTCCTCGGGGGCCGGGGAGTCGAGCGAGGAGGCTGTGTAGGCGTTGCCGACCGCGAGGCCGTCGACCACGTCCTCCTCGGAGACGCCGAGGACCGCGGCAAGTTCGGTCACCGTCGGGGAGCGGTCCAGCTTCTGGGACAGCTCGTCGCTGGCCTTGGTGAGGGCCAGGCGCAGCTCCTGGAGCCGGCGCGGGACCCGCACCGACCACGAGGTGTCGCGGAAGAAGCGCTTGATCTCGCCCACGACCGTCGGCATCGCGAACGTCGGGAACTCCACGCCCCGTTCGCAGTCGAAGCGGTCGATCGCCTTGATCAGGCCGATGGTGCCGACCTGGACGATGTCCTCCATCGGCTCGTTGCGCGAGCGAAAGCGAGCCGCTGCGTAGCGCACGAGCGGGAGGTTCAGCTCGATCAGGGTGTCCCGGACGTAGGCGCGCTCGGGGCTGTTCTCGTCGAGTGCGGCGAGCCGCAGGAACAGGGAGCGGGACAGGGTGCGGGTGTCGATGTCCGCCGTGGCCGGGACGGCCGGTGCGGCATCGGGGGCCTGGACGGGCGGGGCCGGCACGGTCTCGAGTGACGTGACGTCGTCGAGCACGTCGATGGCGTCGAGCTGCTTGGGCGCTGCCTCGCTCGTGGGCGTGAGCACCTTCGAGCTGCCCTGGTCTGCGGACATGCCACCCCCTTTGGGTCGCGGGACGGTCGCGGCGGCGATGCCTTTCGAGCAACGCAGCCTTCACCTGAATACCGGTGCCGGAGGCCCGGCAAACGCGCTTCCCGCAGAATGTCACATGTCGGCAACACGCTGTAGTGACATGTCGACACGTGAGTTACGAATCGGCCCTGGAAAGAAGGGGTCTGACGGTCTTTCGGCGCACAACTGTCGGGAACCGCCCTGGTGGGCGATTCGCTCTCACCGGTTACCGATCGATCCTGCTTGCGAACCGCTGCGAGCTGGTGTGTTCCGAGCTGTGCCCCCGTGCGCCGGTTATGCCTCGATCCGATTCGCGGAACGCAGCCGCTGGAAGCTACGTGCGAGTAGTCGGGAGACGTGCATCTGGGACACGCCGAGTTCCGCGCTGATCTGAGACTGAGTGAGATTGCTGTAGTAGCGCAGAAGAAGGATTCTCTGTTCGCGTTCGGGGAGTTGGACGAGGAGATGGCGGACCAGGTCGCGGTGTTCCACGCCGTCCAGGGCGGGGTCCTCGTAGCCGATGCGGTCCAGCAGGCCCGGCAGCCCGTCGCCCTCCTGTGCGGCCTCCAGGGAGGTCGCGTGGTACGACCGCCCGGCCTCGATGCAGGAGAGCACCTCGTCCTCGCTGATCCGCAGGCGCTCGGCGATCTCGGCGGTCGACGGCTGGCGCCCGAAGGCCGTCGTGAGGTCCTCGGTGGCGCTGTTGACCTGCACCCACAGCTCGTGCAGCCGGCGCGGTACGTGGACCGTGCGGACGTTGTCCCGGAAGTACCGCTTGATCTCGCCCACGACGGTCGGCATCGCGAAGGTCGGGAACTGCACTCCCCGGTCGGGGTCGAAACGGTCGATGGCGTTGATCAGGCCGATGGTGCCGACCTGGATGACGTCCTCCATCGGCTCGTTGCGCGAGCGGAAGCGGGCCGCCGCGTAGCGCACGAGCGGGAGGTTGGCCTCGATGAGCGCTCCCCGTACGCGGTTGTGCTCTGGGGTGCCCGGCCTGAGGTCCTTCAGCTCGCCGAAGAGCACCTGGGTCAGGGCGCGGGTGTCGGCGCCGCGGCGCTTCTCGGGGGCGGCAGGGGCTGTGGCGGGGCCGGGAGGAGCTGTGGCGGGGCCGGGAGGAACGGAGGCGGGGGCTGGGGCGGGCGCCTCGTCCTGGGGCGGCGCAGTACTGGCCGACACGGTCAACGCCACCTCTTCATCGGTCAATCATCCGTCAAAAGCGGTCATAGCATCACAAGACATGTGCACTGTGTGCAAGCACCGGATAACACCGTGTTGTGGTCAGACAGCGCCAAGTTGGGTCTCAAGACGCACGAAAGCCCCCCGCCGTTCCCGGCGGAGGGCTCCCGGAGCGAGGGGCTCAGAACTCGTAGTCGGCGATCACCCACGTGGCGAACTCCCGCCACAGTGCGACACCCGCCTGATGGGCCGGGTGCTCCAGGTAGCGCTTGAGGGCGTCCGTGTCCTCGACCGCCGAGTTGATCGCGAAGTCGTAGGCGATCGGCCGGTCGCTGATGTTCCAGGCGCACTCCCAGAAGCGCAGCTCCTCGATCTGGCCGCCGAGCGCCCGGAAGGCGGCGACGCCCTCGACGACCCGCGGATCGTCGCGCTCGACGCCCTCGTTGAGCTTGAAGAGGACCAGGTGGCGGATCATGGGGCGTACCTCAGCTCTCTCGGCTTTCCGCTCAGCTCTTTGCTCCGTTGGCGAGCCAGGTCATGAAGTCGCCTATGGCCTTGGCCGCGTCCGATATGCCCTCGAAGGCTATCTGGACGTAGTCGGCCGCCCTGGCCGGATCCGTGATGATCACGTACAGCGCGAAGACCACGAGCACGTACACGGCGATCTTCTTGGCGTTCACCGTCACCGCGGCCTCCCCTGTGCCTGTGTGCCCCGTGGGACCCCTGTTGCCGGCGGCGAGTGTAACCTTCACGCCCCCTGTGGGGACCAACGGCCCGCCCGCCGAGGTTCTTTGCCGGGCCCTGCCCGGTCATGCACGAAGGGCCCCGTCTCGCGACGGGGCCCTTCTGCAGCGGTAGCGGAGGGATTTGAACCCTCGGTGACTTGCGCCACACTCGCTTTCGAGGCGAGCTCCTTCGGCCGCTCGGACACGCTACCGAGGGAGACCTTACAGCAAGGTGGGGCATGGTTTGAAATCGGTATTCAGCGGCCCCGGAAAAACTCCGTGAGCATCCGGGCGCAGTCCTCGGCCAGGACGCCCTCGATCACCTCGGGCCGGTGATTGAGCCGCCGGTCGCGTACGACGTCCCAGAGGGAGCCGGCCGCCCCCGCCTTCTCGTCGCGGGCGCCGTAGACCACCCGGTCCACGCGGGACTGCACGAGCGCGCCCGCGCACATCGTGCAGGGCTCCAGGGTGACCACCAGCGTGCAGCCGGTCAGCCGCCACTCGCCGAGCCTGGCCGCGGCCTGCCGGATCGCGAGGACCTCCGCGTGGGCGGTGGGGTCGCCGGTGGCCTCGCGCTCGTTGTGCCCGGCCCCGAGCACCGTCGTACCGTCCGGGGACAGCACGACGGCGCCGACGGGGACGTCCCCGCCCCGGACGGCCAGCTCGGCCTCGTCCAGGGCGAGCCGCATCGCGGCCCGCCAGCGGTCGCGTACCGGGTCCGGCGCGCCTTCCGTGTGCGAAGCGGTCAGCGGACGGTCTCCAGCACCTCCGAGGCGCCCAGGGCCTCGGCGATCTCGGCCAGCGCCTCGTTCGGGTCCAGGCCGCGCAGTTCCTTCTCGCTGATGCCCAGGTCGTCGAGGATGCTGCCGTCGCCCACCGGGCCGTGCGGCACCGCGCCTGCGGCGGCGGTCTCCTCGTCGTCGTCCTCGTCCTCGGACTCGCCGTCCTCGGTGCCGTCGAGGTCCAGGGAGTCCACGTCGGTGCCGTCGTCGGCACCGGGATCCCGGCCGAGCAGCTCGTCGGTGAGCAGCAGCTCGCCGTAGGCACTGCGGGCGGCGGCGGCCGCGTCGGAGACGAAGATGCGAGGGTCCTCCTCGCCGTCCACGCGGACGAGACCGAACCAGGAGTCCTCCTGTTCGATCAGGACGAACACCGTGTCCTCGTCGGGAGCGGCTTCCCGGGCCAGGTCGGCCAGATCCGACAGGGTCTCCACATCGTCCAGCTCTGTGTCGCTCGCTTCCCACCCGTCTTCGGTGCGCGCGAGCAGTGCGGCGAAGTACACCGTGACTCTCCCACTGGTCATAGGCGTGCCGGTTGGGGGTCCCCCCGGCGGAGGTTCTGGGCGGGGAGAGCTGTGCTCCGAGCCCCACCCACTCGGAATCGTGGCAGAAACAAGGCGTTCAGGGGACGTCTTCGGCTCCCTGTGTCTGGCTGTTTTGATCGTGTGTCCGCATCCCGGGGGAAAGGACTCACCAGCGCACTCGTTGCCGCCACCTGCGGATCGTACGCGGCTTTTCCAAACGCCCACGCACGGCCCACCGCCCAAACGCCGGAGCCGGCACGGATCTTCCTCACCCGGATCCCACCTTGACGTCGCCCGTTCACCGGGCCTCGCCTACCAGCGGAAGGTCCGCATGCGCATGGCGTGGCGCAGTCGGGCGGCCTTGGCGCGTCGGGGCTGAACGCGTTCACGCAGCGCGCGGGCCTCGGCGAGGTCGCGCAGGAACTGGGCGCGGCGGCGCCGGCGCTCGGCGTCGGTCTCGGGCTGTTCCGGCCCAACGGCGTTCTTGGCGGCGTCGGTCTTACGGTCAGGCAGGTCAGGCACAGTCACACCACCCCCGGTCCGTCCCTCCCACTTTCCCTCGGACGGGCGGTTTGACGCCAGAGCGAGGGGGTGCCGAGCGCGGCTACTGTTAGGGGCATGCGTCTCCACGTCGTCGACCACCCCCTGGTCGCCCACAAGCTCACCACGCTGCGCGACCAGCGCACCGACTCCGCGACCTTCCGGCGGCTCGCCGACGAACTGGTCACCCTGCTCGCCTACGAGGCCACGCGGGACGTGCGCACCGAGCAGGTCGACGTCCGGACGCCGGTCGCGCAGACCACCGGCGTCAAGCTCGCCCGCCCGCGTCCGCTGGTCGTGCCGATCCTGCGCGCCGGTCTCGGCATGCTGGACGGCATGGTCCGGCTGCTGCCGACCGCCGAGGTGGGCTTCCTGGGCATGATCCGCAACGAGGAGACGCTGCAGGCCTCCACGTACGCCTCGCGCATGCCTGAGGACCTCTCGGGCCGCCAGGTGTACGTGCTGGACCCGATGCTGGCCACCGGCGGCACGCTGGTCGCGGCCATCCAGGAGCTGATCAAGCGCGGTGCCGACGACGTGACCGCGGTGGTCCTGCTCGCCGCGCCCGAGGGCGTCGAGGTCATGGAGCGCGAGCTGGCGGGGACGCCGGTGACGGTCGTCACGGCGGCCGTCGACGACCACCTCAACGAGCACGGGTACATCGTGCCCGGGCTCGGGGACGCGGGAGACCGGCTGTACGGCGCGGCCGAGTAGGCGCTCGCCGCGGGGCGCCGCAGGGGAGGCCGGCCCTCAGCAGCCCTGCTTCGTCGAAGCCGCCGGCTCGGGGTTGGTCAGCACGGCCAGGGCCTGGTCGGCGGCCGTTCGCTGGGTGAGGGTCTTGAAGCCGTCACCGATGATCAGGTCGAGGTCGGTGCCCTTGCGGGCCGCGTCGGTGCGGTGCTCGGCGGCGGGCAGTTGGGTGGCGAGCACCGGCAGTGAGGTGTTCAGCGCGGCGGCGGGGCCGAGGAGTATCCCGGCGCCCTTGACCTTCTTGTCGAACTCCTTGGACGCGTTGCCCACGTCGCCGATCTTGAAGCCGCGCTTCTTCAGCTCGTCCGCGGTGCTCTTGGCGAGCCCGGTGCGCGCGGTGGCGTTGTAGACGTTCACGGTGATCTCGCCGGGCTGGGGCAGCGCCTTCACCTGGGCGGTGGTGGTGGTCGCCTTCGTGCGGCAGTGCGCCTTGGTGCCGGACGCCGAGGTCTTCTTGTCGCCGCCGGTGAAGACGTCGATGAGCTGCAGCGTGCCCCAGCCGATCAGGCCGAGCACGGCGGCGGACGCCACTACGGCGAACACGAGCCTGCCGCGTCGCCGGGGAGGGCGCATCCGAGGGTATTTGTCCCCCGTGATCCGGTACTGGCCGCCCATGCCGGGGGGAGTCAGCATGCTCATGGGCGCAGCGTAGTGCGCCTGGGCGGCGATGCCTATTAGATGATCAGTAGACGCCGCTCAGCGGAACCCGAAAGGGTCAACGCCGTGTCGTGCCGCGGTCAGTCGAGTTCGAGCACGCGCGCGTGCAGCACCTGGCGCTGCTGGAGGGCTGCGCGGACCGCGCGGTGGAGGCCGTCCTCCAGGTACAGGTCGCCCTGCCACTTCACGACATGCGCGAAGAGGTCGCCGTAGAACGTCGAGTCCTCGGCCAGCAGGGTCTCCAGGTCGAGCTGCCCCTTGGTCGTCACGAGCTGATCGAGGCGGACCGGGCGCGGCGCGACGTCCGCCCACTGCCGGGTGCTTTCCCGGCCGTGGTCGGGGTACGGCCGGCCGTTTCCGATGCGCTTGAAGATCACACGGAAAGCCTACCGGTCAAGACGTTCCGGGCGCAGCCAAGGCGACGGAGTGCGGCGCTGGAAAAGCCGTGTCGAAACGGATCATAGCGGGGTCTATCGGGAACAGGGGCCGGAGAAGAGCGACAGCGAAACGCTGCCCGCCCGTGCGCCTGATTCGCTCGAAAGGGGTGGGCTGAACGGACGTTGTACACAGGCTGTGGATCGCGAGTCGGCGTACCGGCGGAGGCGGTGGCCGCCCCCGCCGGGGGCTCAGCGGCCGTCGTCCTTCGCCGCCGGCTGCTGTGGTTGCGGGCTCTTGCGCTCCGGCTGGGGCGGTGCGCTGCGTCTGGCCTCCGCGCGCAGCAGGGCGCGCAGGACCGCGTACGGGTCTGTGGGCATGGTCGGTTCCTTGCGTCGAGCTGACTGTCCTGGGGGCAGGGCACGGTCAGCAGCGCAGGACCACCGTCCGGAGCAGCGGTACGGCGTACGGCGGCCGGGGTGCGGCGGGGCACGGGCGCAGGGCCGGACGGACGGGCGCCGGCGGGTCGGGCAGGGGTGCGGTGCGCTCGGGCGCGTCGGTCTGGTGGAGGGCGCGCGCGGGCGGCCGTAGCAGCGCGTCGAGGACGTCGTGCTCGGCGGTCTCGGCGGACAGGGCCGGGGTGGGCGCCGCCTGGGCCTGCAGATGGGCGCCGGGCACCCACAGGGCGAGGAGCAGCACGAACACCCGCAGCCAGGTACGGCTCCGGGTGGGGCTCGGGGTCCTGCTCACGGCGGTTCTGTGCCCGCCCGGCAGCCTTACCGCATCGCGCGGCCCGCGAGATTCGCCCGCTCGGCGTACCGAGGGGGTCACACCGTGCCGTACCACGGGGATCACACCGTGTGCGGAACCTGCCGGGCGCGGCCGCGGACGCGGAACGCGGTGACGATCTCCACGACGCCGACGATCACCAGCCACCAGCCGCCGACCAGGGTCAGCACGGCGACCGACCGGAACGGCGAGTCGATCAGCACGATCCCGGCGATGAAGGTGACGATCCCGAGGAAGATCTGCCAGCCCCGGGCGGGCATGCGGTTGTCGGAGGCGGCGGCCACGGTCTGGGTGATCCCGCGGATCACCCAGCTGATGCCGATCCACAGGGCGAGCAGCAGGATCGACTGCATGGGCCCGCGGAAGCAGAACAGGCCCAGCACGATCGACAGGGCGCCGCTGATGAAGGCGAGCACGCGCAGCGAGGTCGTCCGGTGGGTGCCGAAGGCGGAGACCAGCTGGAAGATGCCGCTGACGAGGAGGTAGACGCCGAACAGGACACCCACGATGACCAGGGAGGGGCCCGGCCAGATCAGTACCAGGATGCCCAGGACCAGCGAGGCGATGCCGGTGAGCAGGACGACCTGCCAGGCGGCCCGGGACAGGGCGTGCAGGGGGCCCTCGAAGGGCGGCTCGGGCTCGTGGTGCGCCTGCGGGGCCCCACCCGCGTGGATGTTGCGGTCGTCGTACTCGCGACCCCAGGAGGGGTCACCGCCGGGTGCCTCGGTCATGCTCCATGCTTGGACCGCCCGGGCTCGTCCGGCCACCTGGGTGGGCCAGGTGGCTGAGCCGCCGCCCGGCTCCTGCCCCCCGGCCGAGCCTTACTTCCCTGCGGTCTTCGCGGCCTTGGCCGCCGCCTTCATCTCCTGTTTGTGGGCGCGCACCTTGGCCAGTGACTCGGGCCCGGTGATGTCGGCGACGGACCGGAAGGACTGCGCCTCGCCGTAGGCCCCGGCTGCCTCCCGCCACCCCGTGGGTGCGACGCCCAGCTGCTTGCCGAGCAGTGCGAGGAAGATCTGCGCCTTCTGCTTGCCGAACCCGGGCAGGTCCTGGAGCCGCTTCAGCAGCTCCTTCCCGTCCGCGACGCCCTTCCAGACCAGCTCGGCGTCTCCGTCGTAGTGGTCGACGAGGTACTGGCACAGCTGCTGGATCCGCTTGGCCATCGAGCCCGGGTAGCGGTGCACGGCGGGCTTCTCGGAGAGCAGCGCGGCGAACGCCTCCGGGTCCATGACGGCGATCTCGTGCGCGTCCAGGTCCTCGGCGCCCATCCGGCGGGCGATGGTCGCCGGCCCCTTGAACGCCCACTCCATCGGAACCTGCTGGTCGAGCAGCATGCCGGTCAGCGCGGCGAGCGGACTGCGCCCGAGCAGCGCGTCGGCCTCGGGGTCCTGGGCGAGGTGCAGAGTGACGTCCATGGGTCGATGATCGCGCGTGCGGCGTCAGGACGCGCGCCAGTACCCGAGGGCGTGCACCCGGGTCTTCGGCAGGCCCAGTTCCTTGCGTACGTACGCGGCCAGCGTGCGGGTGGTGGCCGTGTCGCAGGCGATCCAGACGTACGGGTCGGGGGTGCCGTCGAGTACGACGGGCAGTTCGGCGCGGACCCGTTCGGCGAGGTGGGCGCCCGCGTCGCGGCGGGGCACCTCGCGGATTTCGTGGCGGGCCGGGTCGGCGTGGCAGAGGAGGCCGTCCAGGACGCCCTCGAACCAGATCGTCGCCGGGGCGGAAGACAGAGCGCCGAGCAGGGAGTTGATCGCGGGCAGCGAGGCCGGGTCGCCGATGGCGACGACGTGCGAGGGGGCGGGATCCGGATGTTGGAACCCGGTGCCCTGGACGGTCGCCTCGATGGTGTCCCCGGGCCGCGCGGCCCGCGCCCAGTCGGCGGCGCACCCGTCATGAAGGGCGAACTCCAGGCCGAAGGTGCCGGTCGCGGGGTCCGGGGCGACCAGGGTGTAGGCCCGCTGGTGCGGGCGGCCGGCGTCGGAGAACCACAGACGTATCCACATCGTGGGGTGGACGCCGGTCGCGGCGAGCAGCCCGCCGTCGGTCAGCCGCAGCCGCCGGTAGTGCGGGGTGACGTCCTCGGCCTCGGTGACCGTGCACACGAAGTCCTTGGCGCGCAGCAGTCGTAGGACCGCTCCCTCCCAGCCCCGCCCCTGCCCCATCGCGTCTCCACCCCTCGCGTACGATTCCCGCACCAGTACGGATACTTAGGCAAGGCTAACCTAAAATGAAGGGGTGTCCCAGGGTGACCACCGAGACCTACCGCGACGCCTGGGGCATCCCCCACCTACGCGCTGCCGGCGTCCGTGCCCTCTCCCACGCCCAGGGCCGTGTCACCGCCCTGGACCGCGCCTGGCAACTGGAGGTCGAACGGCACCGCTCCCAGGGCACCTCGGCCGCCTTCCTCGGCGCGGCCGCCCTGCCCTGGGACGTCTTCGCCCGCCGCGCCCGCCTCGACGACACCGCGAGGCGCTGCTTCGCCGCGCTGGACAGCCGGGACCCGGAGACGGCGGACTGGGTCCGGGCGTACGTGGACGGCGTCAACGAGGGCCTGGCGGAAGGCGCCCGCCGAGCCCCCGAGTTCACCCGGACCGGCCTCACCCCCGCCCCCTGGCACCCCTGGACCCCCCTCGGCATCTGGCTCGGCACGCACATCCTCTTCGCGGGCTTCCCGGCCAAGCTGTGGCGCGAGGAGGCGATACGGCACCTCGGCCCGGAAGCGGTCGGCCTGTTCGCCACCGACGGCCCCGGCACGGCGGGCAGCAACGGCTGGCTCCTCTCGGGCGACCGCACGGTCACCGGCCTGCCTCTCCTCGCCGGCGACCCCCACCGCTTCATCGAGGACCCCGGCGTCTACCAGCAGATCCGCCTCTCCTGCCCCGAGTTCGACGTCGTCGGCCTGGCCGTACCCGGAGTCCCGGGCATCGCCCACTTCGGCCACACCGGCACGGTCGCCTGGTCCATCACCAACGCCATGGCCGACTACCAGGACCTCTACCGCGAACGCCTCCGCCGCACCGGTGCGGGCGTCGAGGCCCTCGGCCCCGACGGCACCTGGCACCGCGCCCAACGCCACACGGAGACCGTGGAGATCGCGGGGGAGACCCCCCTGGAGATCGAGATCATCGAGACGAACCGGGGCCCGGTGATCGCCGGGGGCCCGGAGGGCTTGGAAACCACGGAACCGCGGCGAGCCGCAGACGGCAGATCCGAGGTGGAGCCCGCAGACGGCAGTCCGCGAGCCGTCGACGGCGGAGCCGAGGCGAAGCCCGCGAAGGACGAGCCGCGAGCCGCCGACGACGAGGACGCCCCACAGGGGCCACCCGCACCCGACGACGGAAGCTGCACGGGGGGTGCGGGTGGGAACCGGATCTCCGCCGATGGCGAAGCCGAGGCGGGCCCGCAGCCACACCCGGAGGCAACCGCGGCCTTGGCCCTCCGCTACCCACCCCGCGTCACGGAAGACCTCGGCTTCAGCAGCCTCCTCCCCCTCCTCCGAGCCCGCCGAGTCGCCGACATCGACGCCGCCTTCGACACCTGGGCCGAGCCCGTCAACGTCGTACAGGCAGCCGACACCGAGGGCGCCACCCTGCACCGAGTCGCGGGCCGCGTACCCGTCCGCTCGGAGGCCAACCGCACCCGCCTGGTCCCCGCCTGGCAGCCCGGCCACGAATGGCACGGCTGGCACGAGATGCCCCGAGCCGGCCTCACCGACGGCATCGCGGTGATGGCCAACCAGCGCGGCCCGGCCACCCCCCTCGGCACCGAGTTCGCCCCACCGCACCGAGCCACCCGCATCCGCACCCTCCTCGAAGCGCGCCCCACCTGGTCCGCCGCCGACCAGCCCGCGATCCACATGGACACCCACCTCGCCTCCGCCACGCCCCTCCTGGACCACCTGGCCGAACTCGACGGCCTCACCCCCGAGGCCGCCCGGCTCAGGGACCGCCTCCTGGCCTGGAACCGCCACATGGACGCGGACAGCGCCGACGCGGCGGCGTACTCGGCGGTGCGCGGCGCGGTCGTACGACAGCTCGCCGCACACCCGGCGTTCGAAGCGCTCACCGAGGTGCCCGCCTACCCGGAGGTCCTCCTCCCCTGGCTCGCCCTCCTCCCGCGCATCGGCTTCGCCCTCGAACACCTGCTGAGCGCCGAGGAGTTGTACGGAATCGACCGGCCCGCCGCCGTGCGCGCCGCCGTAGAGGAGGTCGCCGCCGGGACGCCGACGGGCTCGTGGGGCGCCGGCCACCGCCTCGCCTCCTGGCGGGCACTGCCCGACGAGTCGTACGACGAACCGGGCCTGTCCGGCGACCACGACTGTGTGCTGTGCACCTCCGCCGTGCCCGGTCTGACCGACCTCGCGGCCCGCGGCCCGGCGGCCCGCTTCGTCTGGGACCTGGCCCGCCGTGAGGACAGCCGGTGGGTGGTGCCCTTCGGCGCGTCCGGAGTCCCCGGCTCACCGCACCACCGTGACCAACTCCCCCTGTGGCTCGGGGGACAGCTCGTTCCCGTCGTCACCGACTGGGACCGCCTGGAGAAGGAGACCGATGTCTGACCCGCACGTCCGTGAACACGTCCACGAACAGGTGATCGACGGCTTCGGCACCGTCCGCATCCGCCCCCTCGACCCGGCCGCCGACGCGGAGGTGGTCCACGCCTGGGTGAGCGACGAACGCGCCGCGTTCTGGGGCATGACCGGCCTCACCCGGGCCCAAGTGGCCGAGATCTACGTCCACATGGCGGGCCTCGACACCCACCACGCCCACCTCGTCTCCAAGGACGGCGAACCGGCCGCCCTGCTCCAGACCTACGAGCCCGACGCGGACCGGGTCGGCGAGTGCTACGAGGTCCGCCCCGGCGACATCGGCGTCCACCTCCTCCTGGCGCCCGCAGCCGCGGGCGGCCCGCGACCCGGCTGGACCGCGGCCCTGCTGACCGCGATGACGTCGTACGTCCTGCTGGACCTGGACCGCCGCCGGGTCGTGGTCGACCCGGACGTGCGCAACACCAAGGCGATCGCCCGCTTCGAACGCCAGGGATTCCGGCGCGGCCCCGAGGTGGTCCTCCCCGAGATCGACATCCCGGACGTGTACCTGCCCGAGAAGCGTGCCCAACTGGCCTTTCTGGAGCGGGGGGTAGCCTTCCCGGGTGACCACGCCTGACGAGCTGATCGCCCACTACGACCTGGAGCCGATCCCCCGCGAGGGCGGCCTGTTCCGGCGCACCTGGGCCGGGCCCGAGCGCCCGGACGGCCGCCCCGAGGGCTCCGCCATAGTGGCCCTGCTCACCGCGGACGACTTCTGCGCCCTGCACCGCCTGCCCAGCGACGAGGTCTGGCACCACTACCTGGGCGACCCGCTCCACCTGCTGCTGCTCGCCCCCGACGGCACGACCCGTAGCACCGTCCTGGGCCCCGGACTGCGGGACGGCCAGCACCTCCAGCTCACCGTGCCCGCCGGCACCTGGATGGGCGCCCGGGTGGCCCCCGGCGGTGCCTGGACCTTCTTCGGCTGCACGATGGCACCCGGATTCACCTACGAGGGGTACGAACACGGCGACCCGGAGGTCCTCACGGCGCGTTACCCGGCCGAGGCCGCCCGGATCGCGCAACTGTGCCGCCCATGAGCCTCCTCGACGGACAGACCGCCCTGGTGACCGGCGCGGGCGGCGGCATCGGCTCCGCCCTCGCCCTGCGCTTCGCGGAGGAGGGCGCGGCGGTGGCCCTGCACTGCCGTACGTCGGTGCAGGCGGCCGGTGAAGTCGCCGCGCGCATCCGGGAGCTGGGCGGCGATGCGGTCGTCCTGCGGGCGGACCTGACGGACGAGGCGGCATGCCACCGGCTGGTCCGCGAGACGACCGACTGGTCCGGCGGCCGCCTCACGGCCCTCGTCAACAACGCGGCCGTCCAGCCCGTCCAGCCGCTGGCCGGGATGACGGCGGCGCAGTGGCGCACGGTGGTCGACACCAACCTCGGCAGCGTCTTCGCCTGCACCCAGGCCGCCGCCGCCCACATGGGCGAGCACGGCGGCGGCACCGTCACCCACATCGCCTCCGTCGAGGCCGGCCGGCCCGCCCCCGGCCACGCCCACTACAGCGCCGCCAAGGCCGCCGTCGTCATGCACGCCCGCGCGGCCGCCCTGGAGTACGGTCCCCACGGCATCCGCGTCAACTCGGTCTCGCCCGGCCTCATCGACCGGGAGGGCCTGGCCCAGGCCTGGCCGGACGGCGTACGCCGCTGGCTCGACGCCGTCCCCACCGGCCGCCTGGGCCGTGCGCGGGACGTGGCCGACGCCTGCGTGTTCCTCGCCTCGCCCCTCGCCTCCTGGATCACCGGCCACGATCTGGTGGTGGACGGCGGGGTGTCGGCACGGCCGACGTGGTGAGCGCGGCGGCCGATCCTCGCGTACCTGTACGGAGGGGCAGTGGGACGGAGGGGTGAGGTGCGCGACGAACACCGGTGGCTGCGACGGCTGACCGTCCTCGGCGCGGGCCTGCTCCTGCTCCTCCTCGGCGCGACCGCCCCCGCCTCGGCCCATGCGGCCCTGCGCGGGACGGACCCCGCCGACGGGACGGTCCTCAAGTCGGCGCCCCGCGAGGTCACCCTCACCTTCACGGAGTCGGTCGGCCTGCTGACCGACTCCCTGCGCGTCTACGACCCCGAGAACCAACGCGTCCGCACGGGCGAGGCCGACCACGCCGCCGGCCGCTCCGACACCGTCCGGGTCTCCCTGCCCGCCGAGCTGGGCCCCGGCACCTACACGGTGGCCTGGCGGGTGGTGTCGGCCGACAGCCACCCGGTGTCCGGCGCGCTCACCTTCTCGGTCGGCAAGCGCACGGCGACGGCGACGAGCGTGCTCCCGGACCGTGCGGAGAACCCGGCGACGACCAGCCTCTACAACATCGCGCGCTACCTCGCCTACCTCGCCGTGGCGCTCCTGCTGGGCCCCGCGGCGTTCGTGGCGTACTGCCGCCCGCCGGGGCCGGCCCACCTGCGCACACCGGTGGCGGCGGCCTGGGGCACCCTGTTCGCCTCGACGATCGCCCTCTTCCTCCTGAGAGCCCCGTACGAGGAGGGCACCGCCCCGACGACGGCGTTCGCCCTCTCCTCCCTCACCCGTACGGCCTCGACCCGCCCCGGCGAACTCCTCCTCACCCGTCTGGCCCTGCTGCTCCTGGCCGGAGCCTGCGCACTGGCCCTGCGCAGATGGCGCCGCCGGATCCCCCGCCGAGCCGCCCTCGCCACCGCCGCGACCCTCTCCGTCGCCCTCGCCCTGACCTGGGCGGCCTCGGAACACGCCTCGGCGGGCCTCCAGGTCCCCCTGGCGATCACCTCCGCCACGCTCCACCTGCTGGCGATGGCGGCCTGGCTGGGCGGCCTGACGGCCCTGGTGCTGACGCTGCGCCGCCCCGCACCGGGCCCGGCCGCACCGCTGGTCCAGGCCGTCACCCGCTTCTCCCGCCTGGCCTTCGCCTCCGTGACGGTCCTGGTGGCGACCGGTGTCTACCAGTCCTGGCGGGGCCTCGGCTCCTGGCAGGCGCTCACCGACACGACGTACGGCCGTCTCCTGCTGGCGAAGCTCGCAGCGGTCACCCTCCTGCTCGCGGCCGCGTCCCGCTCCCGCCGCTGGACGACCCGCCTGGCGACCCGGCCTGCGGCACGTGAACGGACCCGTGTCCCACAACCGGCCGGCGGTCCCCCGCTCCCCCCGGACCCGAACCCCACCCCCACCGCCACTGCCACCCCCGCCCCCTCCCCGCACCACCCCCACGACCTCCGCCGCTGGGTGCTGACCGAGATGGCGGTGGGCACCCTCGTCCTCGTCCTGACAACCCTCCTGACGAGCACGCTGCCCGGCCGGGCGGCGGCCGAGGCGGCTCAGGCGGCACCGGCTCCGGCCGGCATCCGGGCAGCCTCGGTCACCACGATCCCCTTCGACGTCGGCACCCCCGGCGGCCACGGCAGGGTGCAGATCACCCTGGACCCCGGCCGGGTCGGCACGAACTCCGTCCAGGCGGTGGTCTACGGCCCCGACGGCGGCCTCTCCGCGGTCCCCGAACTGCGCGTCACCTTCACCCTCCCGGCCCAGCGGATCGGCCCCCTGGACACCAAGGTCACCGACCGGGGCGGCTACTGGGCCGCCGACGCCTTCAACCTGCCGATCCCGGGAACATGGACGATGAAAGTGACGGTGCGGGTGTCGGAGGTGGACCAGGTGACGGTGTCGAAGACCGTGCGGGTGGTGCGCTGACGGTGGTGACCGAGCGCGTCGTGATCGAGGGCGTGGAGTTCGCCGCCGCCCTGACCATCCGGTCGGACATCGGCCTGCTGGCCCTGCACGGCAGCAGGGAGGGCGGCACGGCGGAACTGGCCCACGAGGTCGCGGCCCGCACGGGCGCCAGCTGTCTGGTCTTCACCCAGCCCACCGGCGACCCGGTCCACATCCCCTCGCACCGCATGTCCGTCCCCACCTGTGGGGCCCTGCGGCAGTTCCTGTCCCACGTGACCCTGACGATCTCCCTGCACGGCCACCTGAGACCCGAGACCCCCCGCGCGATCTTCCTGGGCGGCGCCAACCGCGCAGCGGCCGACACCCTGGCCCACAGCCTCACCCTCCTCGCCCCGGCCTTCGAGCCCGTCACCGACCTGAACCACATCCCACCCGGCCTGCGCGGCCTCGGCCCCCGCAACCCGGTGAACCTGACCCCGGCCGGCGGAGTCCAGCTCGAACTCCCCCTGAGCGCCCGGACCCAGGGACCCCGAAGAACCCTCGGAGCCCCGGACGTGCCTCCGCCGACGGTGACCGCGGCGCTCACGGCCGGGGTGCAGCGGCTGATGGAGACTTCGGCCGGTGCTCAGCGGGGTGTTCGGTGATCCAGCGGGCCGCGAGCAGTCCGGAGGCCGCGGTGAGTGCGGCGGCCGCGACGACCGTGGCGTTCAGGCCGAGGGCGTCGGCGAGGATGCCGGCCACCAGGGCGCCGGCGGCGTAGCCGATGTCGCGCCAGAAGCGGTAGGCGCCGAGGGCGCCCACCCGCCAGGCGGGGTGGGCGTGGTCGGAGACCGAGGCGATCAGTGCCGGGTAGACCATGGCGGTGCCGATACCGAGGAACACCGCGGAGAGGACCCCGGCCAGCAGCGGGCGGTCGAGCAGGGCGAGGGCGAGGACGAAGCCGGCGGACTGGACGAGCATGCCGTGGACGATGAGGGGTTTGCGGCCGATGCGGTCGGCGAGGTGGCCGGTGGGGATCTGGCCGAGGCCCCACAGGATCGGGTAGAGGCCCTTGATCAGGCCGACGGCGGCCAGGCCGAGGCCGTGGTCGGTGAAGAGCAGGGGGAAGACGCCCCAGGTCAGGCCGTCGTTGAGGTTGTTGACCAGGCCGGCCTGGCTGGCGCCGCGCAGGGAGCGGTCGTGCCAGGAGGTGCGGGCGAAGGTGGCGGCCAGGGTCGTGTCCTCGCCGGAGGGCAACGGCCTGGGGTGCTGGGCGAGTTCGAGGGCGACATGGTCGGCGGTGTCGTGGACCACGAGGGACAGGGCGAGGCCGGCGGCGACGAAGACGACCCCGATGAGTTCGGGGACGGGGCGCAGACCGTGGGTGGTGGCGAGGTAGCCGGTGAGCAGGGCGGTGGCGCCGACGGCGGTGTAACCGGCGGCCTCGTTCAGACCGGTGGCCAGGCCGCGGCGGGCGGGGCCGACCAGGTCGATCTTCATGTTGACGGTCATCGACCAGGTCAGACCCTGGTTGACACCGAGCAGGACGTTCGCGGCGACGATCCAGCCCCAGGACGGCGCCCAGGCCAGCGCGAAGGGCACGGGCACGCCGATCAGCCAGCCGGTGACGAGGAGTTGCTTGCGGCGGAAGCATGCGGTCAGGGCGCCTGCTGCGAGGTTGGTCATCGCCTTCGTGACGCCGAAGGCGATGATGAAGGAGAAGACGGCCAGGTCGCTGGTGAGTCCGAAGACGTGGCTGCCGATGAGCGGGACGGTGGTGCGTTCCAGGCCCACCAGGCCGCCGACGCAGACGTTGACGACGACCAGCAGGGTGAACTGCAGCCAGTTCTCCCGCAGACCCAGGCGGACGGGCCGGGCCGCGGCCCCGGTTGCGACGCTCACCTGGTGCCGCCTTCGGTGAGCTGCCGGCCGTGGGCCGCCGCGTACTCGGCCGGTCCGCCGTCGAGGACGGTGATGTCGGTGCGGCCCGCGCGTTCGAGCAGGCTTGCGGCGGTCATGGCGCGCTCGCCGTGGCCGCAGGCCACCACCGGCCCCTCGGGCGCGTCCCCGGCGTGCGCGGCGAGGCCGCCCAGCTCGATGTGCACGGCTCCGGGCACATGCCCGGCGGCGAACTCCGCTTCCTGCCGTACGTCGACGTAGGGGCGGTCGCCCGCGCGGTCGGCGGTGACGAACGCGGTGCCGGCCTGCCGGTTGCCGGCGGCCGTCCAGGCGGGCATGCCGCCGGCGAGGCGTCCGGCGAGGCGCTCGTAACCGATCTTGGCCGCCTGCCAGACGATCTCGTCCAGATCCTGGCCGTCGCCCGTGACGAAGACGAGTGGGGCGGTGTCGGGCAGCAGCCAGCCCAGCCAGGTGGCGAACTGGCCGCGCAGCGGGATGGACAGCGCGCCGGGGATGTGGCCGGCCGCGTAGTCGGCGGCCGGGCGCACGTCGACCACCTGGCCGCCCTCCGAGAGTAGGGATTTGACCTGTCCGGCGTCGAGGGCGGGCAGCGGCGGGGCGGAGCCGAGGACGGCGGGGCCGCGCCGGTTGGCCTCGGCGAGCCGGGCGAAGTAGGCCGGGTAGCTGCCGAGGCCGGCCACGAGGCGTCGTACGAAGGTGTCCTCGTCCGGGGCCGCCAGCAGCGGGTTGGTCCGCTTCTGTGCGCCGATCGTGGAGGTGCGCTCGGCGCCGGGCGGGGCCGAGCAGAAGGACCCGGCGCCGTGCGTGGGCCAGACCGCGACCTCGTCCGGCAGCGCGGCGAGGCGCCTGAGCGAGTGGTACTGGGCGCGGGCGAGTTCCTCGGTGCGGTCGGCGCCGAGGAGGTCGGTGCGGGCGGCGGAGTCCACGATCAGCGATCCGCCGGTGAAGACGCCGAGCGCGCGGTCGCCGTCCCGGAGCAGGAAGGACAGGTGCTCGTCCGTGTGGCCGGGGGTGGCCAGGGCCCGCAGCGTCAGGCCGCCCAGGTCGACCTCGTCGCCGTCGGCCAGGCCGCGGTGCGCGAACGCACGGTGTCCGGCGGCGGAGGCCAGCACGGTGGCCCCGGCGTCGTGACCGAGCTGGACGGCGCCGGACAGGAAGTCCGCGTGCAGGTGCGTGTCCGCCGCGTACGCCACGGCCAGGCCGCGCCGCTCGGCGGCCGCCCGCAGCGCACGCAGGTCGCGGCTCGCGTCCACGGCCAGGGCACGGCCGTCGCCGAGGTCGACGAGGTACGCGCTGTTGCCGAGCCCGGTGTCGACGAGGGGTATCAGATGGTCGTCGGCGAAGCCCATCAGGTCCTCCAGGGTGCGGATGCCGGCGGACGTGTGGTCACGCGTTTGGTCATGCCTGTGGTCGTGCCTGTGGTCACGACTCCCGGCGTCATCTACACTATTCCATGGATTTATGGAGGATGGCAGACGGGTGGGATGGGTGCGATGGGAAAGACGACGGCCGGTGCGAAGGCGCAGCTGTACGACGCGTTCGCAGCCAGCGGCAAGGCGCTGGCCAGCGGAAAGCGCCTGGAACTGCTCGACCTGCTCGCCCAGGGCGAGCGCACCGTCGACGCCCTGGCCAAGGCGGCGGGGCTCAACCTGACGACGGCCTCGGCGCACCTGCAGACCCTCAAACAGGCCGGCTTCGTCATCACCCGCCGCGAAGGCGTGCGCATCCACTACCGGCTCGCCGGCGACGACGTGGCCCAGCTGTTCGCACTGCTGCGCAAGGTCGCCGAGGCCCATCAGGCCGCCGTCCCCGCGGCCCGCGACGCCTACCTCGGCGAGGACGGTGCGGCACCGGTCGGCCGCGAGGAGCTGCGCGCCCGCGTGGCGGCGGGCGACGTGGTGGTGCTGGACGTACGGCCGGTGGAGGAGTACCAGGCCGGGCACATCCCCGGCGCGCGCTCCATCCCGGTCGACGAACTGGCCGACCGGATCAACGAGTTGCCCGAGGAGACGGAGATCGTCGTGTACTGCCGCGGTGAGTACTGCGTCCTCGCCTATGACGCGGTACGGCTCCTGACCGACCGCGGCCGCCGCGCGATCCGCCTCGACGACGGGATGCTGGAGTGGCGCCTGGCCGAACTGCCGGTGGATGTGGGGGGCTTGGGGTGACGGCTGCTGTGTGCCCGGCGCAGGCTGCCTCCATCGCTGCTGATGCCGGGGACGTGGGATGACGGCTGTGGTGTACCTGGCGCCGGCTGTCACCGGCCCTGCCGACGCGGGGGACTTGGGGATGGCGACGGCCGTGCACCTGCCACCGTCTGCCCGCGCCCCTGCCGACGCCGGAGACCTGGCATGACCGCCGTACACCCGGGGCCGGCCGGCAGGCCGGTCCACCTGGGCTGCAGCGCCACCACGGCCCCCTGACGCACGCCATCCACTGCCACCGGAAGAGAGACATGACCCGAGCCGAACCCGCCGCCCCTGCCTCCCTGTCCGGCATACCCGACGCCGCCCGGGCACAGCGCCGCATCCTGCGTGTCCTGGTCGCCTCCCAGATCCTCAGCGGTGCCGGTCTCGCCGCCGGTGTCACCGTCGGCGCCCTGCTTGCCCAGGACATGCTCGGTACCACCAGCCTCGCCGGACTGCCCAGCGCCCTGTTCACCGCCGGATCCGCGCTCACGGCCGTCGCCGTGGGCCGTATCTCCCAGGCCCGCGGCCGCCGCCCCGGACTGGCCATCGGCTACCTCACCGGAGCCGTCGGCAGCGCCGGCGTGATCACAGCCGCCGTACTCGACAGTCCCGTCCTGCTGTTCCTCGCCCTGTTCGTCTACGGCGCCGGCACCGCCACCAACCTCCAGGCCCGCTACGCCGGAGCCGACCTGGCCGACCCCGCCCACCGCGCCCGCGCCGTCTCCACGGTCCTGGTCGCCACCACCCTCGGCGGCGTCGCCGGCCCCAACCTCGCCGCGCCCACCGGCGACTTCGCCGAAACCCTGGGCATCCCGAACCTGGCCGGCCCCTTCCTGCTGTCCGGAGCGGCCTACGCTCTCGCGGCCGTGGTCCTGGCCACCAGCCTGCGCCCCGACCCGCTGCTCACGGCCCGCGCCCTCGCCGCCACCGAGCAGGCGGACCGGGCGAAGGCACCCGCGGCCTCGGCGCATGAGGGCCGCGGCGGTGTGGCCCTGGGCGCACTCGTCATGGTGCTCACCCAGCTCGTCATGGTGGCGATCATGACGATGACACCCGTCCACATGCACGACCACGGCCACGGCACAGCGGCCTCGGGCCTCGTCATAGCCATCCACATAGGCGCCATGTACCTGCCGTCACCGCTGACGGGCCGCCTGGTGGACCGCTACGGCCGCATGAAGATCGCCGCCACCTCCGGCCTCACCCTCCTGGCCGCCGGCATCCTCGCCGCCCTGGCCCCCGCCGACTCCGTCGCGCTGCTGGCGCTCGCCCTGGCCCTCCTGGGACTCGGCTGGAACTTCGGCCTGGTGTCGGGCACGGCGATCATCACCGACACGGTGCCCCTCGCCACCCGCGCCAGGACCCAGGGCATGGTGGACGTCTCCATAGCGATCGCCGGCGCCACCGGCGGTATCAGCTCCGGCGTCATCGCCACCGCGGCCGGCTACCCCACCCTGGCCCTCACCGCCGGCGTCCTGGCCCTGGCCATCCTGCCCGCCGTCGCGGCGACCGCGTACCGCCGATGACGGCCGACGTGCCGCCCGCCCCGGCCCTCACGGTCGACGGCACCGGCCTCCTCTGCGTCACGCTGCTGCTCCGCCTCCGCAAGGCGATCGACGGGGCCGACCCGGGCAGCGTGGTCCACGTCATCGCCACCGACCCGGCAGCCCCGCTCGACCTCCCGGCCTGGTGCCACCTGACCGGCCACACCTACCTCGGCCCGGTCTCCGCCCCCCGGCCGACCTACGCCCTCCGCCTCACCGCCGCCGCCCGGTCCACCCGCCCCGACGCACCATGGCACCGGGCCGACAGGGGCGACAGGGGCGACTGAGCCCGAGCCGTGCGGTTTGTGAGCCATGCGGGGGAAACCACGTCCCGCACCGTCCGGTCCCGGGCATGGATGGCCGTGTTGATCACCTACGGCTTCAGGGGAGCACGTATGTCGCACATTCCGGCCGAGCTTCGGTACGCCGATACGCACGAGTGGGCCCGCAAGGAATCGGACGGCACGATCACGGTGGGCATCAGCGACCATGCCCAGAAGGCACTCGGCGACGTCGTGTTCGTGGAGCTGGTCAACGTCGGCAAGGTCTTCGAGGCGGGCGAGGCAGCCGGTGTCGTGGAGTCGGTGAAGGCCGCGACGGAGGTCTACGCGCCGGTCGGCGGCGAGGTGATCGCGGTCAACGAGGACCTGTCCGACGGCCCTGAGCTGCTCAACGAGGAGCCCTACGACAGCTGGATCTTCAAGCTCAAGCCGTCCGACCGGTCGGAGTTCGACCGCCTCCTCGACGCCGCCGGCTACAAAACCGCGATCGGCGAGTGACCCGCGCAGCGGTGTTGCTGCTGTCGCTGTCACGAAAACGAGTGATGTTGAGCGGCGCTGTCCAACCCATGGGCTCTCGCACTCACGTCCGCGTAATCATGTGATTACTGGACGTTATTGGATTGTTCGGGACAAGGAGAAGCGAATGGCTCGCAGATGGGCGGCACTTCTGGTCGCCGTGGGGCTGGTTGCCGCGGCACTGGGCCTGGCCGCGCCGGCTCAGGCCGGAACGCGGCAGCTCAAGGTCGCCACGTACAACATCTATCTGGGCGCCGACCTCGAGCCTCTGGTCCTGGCACAGACTCCGCAGGAGCTCGTCGCGCGAGCCGGGATCGCCTACGACCAGGTGGTCGCCACCGACTTCCCCTCCCGCGCCCGGGCCATCTCGCGCCTGCTCAGGCAGGAGCGCCCCGAGGTCATCGGCCTGCAGGAGGTGGCCCTTTGGAAGAAGGGCCCGCTGGGCGGTTCCCTCCACACCACGTACGACTTCCTGGACATCCTGCTCCGCGAGCTGCGCAGGGCCGGTCTCCACTACCGGGCCGCCGCGGTCGACACCACCGGCAGCACCACCCTGCCGATCAGCACCACCGAACAGGCGAGTTTCACGGACCGGGATGCGATCCTGGTACAGGACGGACTCCCGGTGACGAACGCGCAGTCGCACCTCTATGCCGCGAAGGCCGTCTTCACCACCCCGTTCGGAGTCACCTTCACCGCCCGTAGGGGCTGGTCCGCGGTGGACGTCGTCCTCAAGGGCAAGCCGGCACGGGTGCGGGTGGCCACCACACACCTGCAGCCAGGGGTGCCGGTCGTTCGAAACGCCCAGGCCCAGGAGCTGTACGCCGCGCTGGCACAGTCGCCGTATCCCGTCACGGCTCTTGGCGACTTCAACGCCCTGCCCACCGAGGCGCCCGGTCCGTACGGCACCTTCACCACCGGTGGCTACGACGACGCCTGGCGGACCATCCACGGCCCCGGGGACGGATTCACCGCCGTTCAGGACCCTGACTTGCGCAACCTGCCGTCCAAACTCAGCTCGCGCATCGACTACGTCTTCTACCAGCCCGCACACCTCTCGGCTGCCTCCGCCCACCTGATCGGAGACAAGGTGAGGGACCGGACTCCCACGGGCCTGTGGCCGTCCGATCACGCCGGCCTGGCGGTAGGGCTGCGCCTCAAATAAATGAGACGGACAACGTCGAAGGGCCCCACTGCGAACAGTGGGGCCCTTCGACAACGTGCCCGGTGAGGCACTGGCGGAGGATACGAGATTCGAACTCGTGAGGGGTTGCCCCCAACACGCTTTCCAAGCGTGCGCCCTAGGCCTCTAGGCGAATCCTCCGCCGGAAACATTACATGACCGAGGGGAGTGCTCGCGAACTCGTTCCCGCAGGCCGTCATCGGGTGCAGGGCCCGGGCCGCGATCGGGTACTGTGGGGCCCAGCCCCTCACGCGGCGCTATCTGACTGAACTCCCCCAGGGCCGGAAGGCAGCAAGGGTAGGTTGGCTCTGGCGGGTGCGTGGGGGGCCCTTGTGTTTGCGGGGGCGGGAGCCTTCGGCGGGGTTGGTTGTCAGTGGGCGCCTATAACCTCGTATGCGTGTCGTCTCTCGCGCTGTACCGCCGCTATCGCCCGGAGACCTTTGCCGAGGTCATCGGGCAGGAGCATGTCACCGACCCGCTGCAGCAGGCGCTGCGGAACAACCGGGTCAATCACGCGTACCTGTTCAGCGGGCCGCGTGGCTGTGGCAAGACGACCAGCGCACGGATCCTGGCGCGCTGCCTGAACTGTGAGCAAGGTCCCACGCCGACCCCGTGCGGGGAGTGCCAGTCGTGCCGGGACCTGGCGAGGAACGGGCCCGGGTCCATCGACGTCATCGAGATCGACGCAGCGTCGCACGGTGGTGTGGACGACGCCCGTGAACTGCGCGAGAAGGCCTTCTTCGGGCCCGCCTCCAGCCGGTACAAGATCTACATCATCGACGAGGCCCACATGGTCACGTCGGCCGGCTTCAACGCGCTGCTGAAGGTCGTCGAGGAGCCGCCGGAGCACCTCAAGTTCATCTTCGCGACCACCGAGCCCGAGAAGGTCATCGGGACCATTCGGTCGCGGACCCACCACTACCCGTTCCGGCTCGTGCCGCCGGGGACGCTGCGCGACTACCTCGCCGAGGTGTGCGGGCGGGAGGACATCCCCGTCGAGGAGGGCGTGCTGCCGCTCGTCGTGCGGGCCGGTGCAGGCTCCGTGCGTGACTCCATGTCCGTCATGGACCAGCTCCTCGCCGGTGCGCGGGAAGAAGGTGTGACGTATGCCATGGCCACCTCCCTCCTCGGCTACACCGACGGCTCGCTCCTCGACTCCGTCGTCGAGGCCTTCGCCACCGGTGACGGCGCCGCCGCCTTCGAGGTCGTGGACCGGGTCATCGAGGGCGGCAACGACCCGCGTCGTTTCGTCGCCGACCTGCTGGAGCGGCTGCGGGACCTGGTGATCCTCGCCGCAGTGCCGGACGCGGTGGAGAAGGGGCTCATCGACGCCCCGGCCGACGTCCTGGAGCGCATGCAGGCCCAGGCCGGCACCTTCGGCGCCGCCGAGCTGAGCCGCGCCGCCGACCTCGTCAACGAGGGCCTCACCGAGATGCGCGGCGCCACCTCGCCCCGCCTCCAGCTCGAACTCATCTGCGCCCGCGTCCTGCTCCCCGCCGCCTACGGGGACGAGCGGTCCGTGATGGCCCGCCTCGACCGCCTTGAGCGCGGCGTCAACTTCGTGGGCGCGAGCGCCGCACCCGCCATGGGGTACGTTCCCGGACCCGAGGCCCACGCGGGCATGGCCCAGGGCGGTGCGCCCGTGCCGCCCGGCGGTGGGCCCGCCGCCGCTCGTGCGGCCGTACGGGCCTCGGGTGTGCAGGGTGGACCAGTTGGCCCGGCCGGCTCCGGTGGTCCGGCTGCAGGGGCGCCCACGGCCCCTGCGCCTGCCCCTGCGCCCGCCCCGGCACCGACTCCGGCACCCCCTGCGCCCGCCCCGGCAGCGGTTGCTCCGGCTGCCCCCGCCCCGGCACCGCCTGCTCCGGCAACCCCTGCCCCTACGGCGGCCTCGGCTCCTCCCGCCGCTCCCGCCGCTCCCGCCCCCGGCGCCTGGCCCACCGCCGCCCAGGCCGGCAGCGGCCGGCGTCCCGGTGGCTGGCCCACGGCCGCTCCCGCGGGCGGCGCCCCGCAGAGCCCGGCGCCGGCCCAGCCCCAGCCCCAGGCACCTGCTGCCTCAGCGGCACCCCCGGCCCCGGCCCCGGCTCCGGGCGCCGCCCCCACCGGCGGCCTCGACCCCCGCATGCTCTGGCCGAACATCCTGGAGGCCGTCAAGAACCGCCGCCGCTTCACCTGGATCCTGCTCAGCCAGAACGCCCATGTGGCCGGCTTCGACGGCACCACCCTCCAGCTCGGCTTCGTCAACGCCGGCGCCCGCGACAACTTCGCGAGCAGCGGCAGCGAGGACGTACTGCGACAGGCGCTGGCCGAGCAGTTCAACGTGCAGTGGAAGATCGAGGCGGTCGTCGACCCCTCGGGCGGCTCGGCGCCCCCGGCGTCCGGCGGCTCCTCGGGCTTCGGCGGCGGTGGCGGCGGTGCGGGCTACGGCGGCGCGCCCGCCGGTGGTGGCTACGGCGCCCCCGCCGCACCTCGCCCCACGGCACCCCAGCCGTCGGCCCCCGGGCCCGCCGCACCCCAGGGACCCGCCCCGGCCCAGCCGCAGTACCAGGCACCCGCCGCCCCGCAGCCCGTCTCGGCCTCCGAGCCGCCCCCTGTCGCCCCCGAGGACGACATCCCCGAGGACGACGACCCCGACCTCAACGAGTCGGCCATGTCCGGTCACGAACTGATCGTGCGGGAGCTGGGGGCGACGGTGGTGGAGGAGTTCTCGAACGAGTAGGACGAGCGGGAACGAGTAGGCGCGTGCTGCACGAGGGGCCGCGGCCCGCACCGGCACCACCCCGTTCGTAGGAACGCACAGCTTCCCCGCCACCCGACCTTCGGCAACCTTGCCATTAGGCTGACCCCCGTGAAGGTCCTCGTCATCGGTACCGGCGCCCGCGAACACGCCCTGTGCCGCTCCCTGTCCCTCGACCCCGACGTCACCGCGCTCCACTGCGCTCCCGGCAACGCCGGCATCGCCGAGGTCGCCGAGCTGCACCAGGTCGACGCGCTCGACGGCAAGGCCGTGGCCGCGCTGGCCGGGCGGCTCGAAGCCGACCTCGTCGTCGTCGGCCCGGAGGCCCCGCTGGTCGCCGGTGTCGCCGACGCCGTGCGCGAGGCGGGCATCCCGGTGTTCGGCCCCTCTGGGCAGGCCGCGCAGCTCGAGGGGTCCAAGGCCTTCGCCAAGGACGTGATGGCGGAGGCCGGGGTGCCCACGGCCCGGTCGTACGTCTGCACCACGGCCGAGGAGGCCGCCGAGGCCCTCGACGCCTTCGGTGCCCCCTACGTCGTCAAGGACGACGGGCTGGCCGCCGGCAAGGGTGTCGTCGTCACGGACGACCTCGAGGCCGCCAAGGCTCACGCCGCCGGCTGCGAGCGGGTCGTCATCGAGGAGTTCCTCGACGGGCCCGAGGTGTCCCTGTTCGCCATCACCGACGGCCGTACCGTCGTGCCGCTCCAGCCCGCGCAGGACTTCAAGCGCGCCCTGGACGGCGACCAGGGCCCGAACACCGGCGGCATGGGCGCGTACTCGCCGCTGCCGTGGGCGGACCCGAAGCTGGTCGAAGAGGTGCTGGAGACGGTGCTGCAGCCGACGGTGGACGAGTTGCGCCGCCGTGGCACGCCCTTCTCGGGTCTGCTCTACGCCGGGCTCGCGATCACCTCGCGCGGCGTCCGGGTCATCGAGTTCAACGCCCGCTTCGGCGACCCCGAGACCCAGGTCGTGCTGGCCCGCCTGAAGACCCCGCTGGCCGGCGTCCTGCTGGCCGCGGCGAAGGGCACCCTCGACGACCTGGAGCCCCTGCGCTGGAGCGAGGACGCGGCCGTCACGGTGGTCATCGCCTCGCACAACTACCCCGGCACCCCGCGCACCGGCGACCCGATCACCGGCCTGGACGAGGTGGCCGCCGAGGACGCCCCGCACGCCTACGTCCTGCACGCCGGGACGAAGCGGGACGGCGACGCGATCGTCAGCGCGGGCGGCCGGGTGCTGTCCGTCACGGCGACCGGCGAGGATCTCGCCGCGGCCCGCGAGCGGGCGTACCGGGCGGTGGCCCGCGTCCGCCTGGACGGTTCGCAGCACCGCACGGACATCGCGGCGAAGGCTGCGGGCGCAAATCAAGCCGAGCCCGCCGGGGAGTCGGCGGAGGCGTAAAGCCGCCGGTCGCGTGCGTTCCGTACCCACTCAGGCCCCGGACGAAAATCCGGGGCCTGATCTTTGCTGTCTGTCATCCACCTCTGACCAAAGCCATTCCATCGAGTGAGCAATCGTCCATCCGGCTGACGGGGGCCGAGGCCCCAACTAGGGTGCGGCGCAAGCATTCCGGCACTTGGCCCACCGGCATTGCGATGTCGGTGCCGGGTGCCACAGTGGGGGAGTGAGCAACGCCAGGACAGCGTCGGATCCGCAGGGAGGGGGTGAGGTCCGCTCGTGACCGGAATCGGTGTGGAGGTGGGTGCGCAGGCCGCGCGCTCGCGGGCCCTCGCCGTGCTGCGCATCCGTGGCCGGGCGCTGGCCGTGGCCGTGCTGCCGGCGGCTGCCGAGGTGATCCTGCTGACCGGCGGTTCCACCGGCCATCTCGTGGGCCCGGTCTGGTCCGCCGCCCGCTGGGTCGTCGGCGTGCTGGCCGTGGCCGTGCTGCTGGCCGCCGCCGGTATCGCCCTGGTCGTGGCCCGCGCCCGCCCCGCCGTGACCCCCACGGTCCCGATCCCGGAGGACTCCGCCCCGGACCTGTACCGGCTGGTGCGCGACCTCGCCGACCGGCTCGAAGTCCCCGCCCCCTCGGCCATAGCGCTCACCCCGGACTGCGACAGCTGGCTGGAGGACCGCACCCACCCGGCCCACGGCCCGCCCCCGCGACCGGTGCACGACGAGCTGGCGGGCCCCGGCCAGGGACCCGGTCTCGGCACTCACCGCCGGGCAGTCACCGCCCCGGTCCTCGTCATCGGTTCCCCGTTCCTGTGGTGGATGCGGGTCGGCGAGCTGCGCGCGGTCCTCGCCCCGGTCGTCGCCGGTACGGGCCCCTCCGCGCACCCGGACATAGCCGCCGCCCGCCGCTTCGTGCGCGGTCTGGACGCGGCGGTCGGCGTGGCCTCGACGCCCGGCCGCTGCCCGCTCACCCGGGCCGTGTGCGCGGCCGTCGGCTGGGTCGCCCGGCTGATGCTGCGCGGCTGCCGCGAGCACGCGGCCCTGATGGAGCGCGGGGTCGCGGCGGCGGCGGCCGAGCGCGCGCAGGCCGTGGACTACGGACTGCGGATCGTCGCCCAGGAGCAGGTCGGCCTCGCCTACGCGGGCTGGGACCGGCTGCTGACCCGGGTGGCGCTGCCCGCCTGGCGCATGGGCCGCTGGCCCGCCCGGCTGGACGCGGGCGTCGTGGCCGCGCTCACCGAGCTGTCCCGCCGCGACCGGCTGGCCGAGGGCTTCGCCTCCCGCCTCGGCGAGCGTCCCGCCTGCGACCTCCTGGAGGAGCCCGGCGCGGTGGACGAGGCCGCCTCCCTGCTCGCCGCCCGCCTCTTCCACGGCGGCCCGGCCGAGTGCGGCCCGGACTGGGCCCCGGTGGACTGGCAGGCGTACCCGGAGGAGGTCGTCGACCGCACCTGGCGCGCCGACGCGGCCCGCCTGCACCGCGTCCTGGACTCCCTGGGCGTCCGCCCCACCGCCGACCCCACGGCCCCCGAGCCCGCCGGCCCCACGCTGGCCCGCGTCCTGGACCACCTGACCGAGCCCCCCGCACAGAACCCCCCGCAGGCCGCCGACGGCGAGCACCTCCCACAGGGGCCACCCGCACCCGACGACGAAACCCGCACAGGTGGTGCGGGTGGGAACCAAATCCCTGCCGGAGGCGAAGCCGAGGCGGACCCGGCAGAAGACCCAGGCACGGAACGCAGCGCCGCCCTCGCCGCAGTCCTGACCGCCGCTCTGGCCCGCGAGGAGGCCGCCGTGCCGAGAGGCGCGACCGCCACCGGCCAGGGCCCCGACAGCGCCCTGTGGGACGACGGCGCGCTCCCCCTGTTCCCGCTGCAGCCCCCGCGTACCGCCCGTGACCTGCTCGCCGATCACGTCACGGCGATGGTGTGCTGCGCCGCCGTCGACACGGCCGGGGCGGCCCCCGGTCTCGACTGGCTCGACGGCCCCTCCCTGCTGCTGGGCGGCGAGCGGGCCGCCGACCTCGCACCCAAGGTGCTCAGCCTGGTCGAGGAGGGAGACCCGGGCCCGCTGCGCGACTGGCTGGCCGAGTCCGGGATACGCCCGGAGAAGCCGGTGCGGCTCGTCTGAATCCGGCCAGAGCCGAATGCCGTGGTCTACCCGGCGGCCTGGGCGTTGTAACGGAGAAGCGTCTTCCACTTCAGGTCAATTCGCAACGAATAGTGACCAGACCCATGCGTTATGTGATGTGCTGGGATCGACCTCGCACATGGCAAGCGCATGCGACATACGACAGCACGTCATACGACAGCGCACGTCATACGACAGCACGACCGAGCATCACACCGCACCACCGTCAGAGCGACACGGGGGCATGAGGGAGGGGAGCGACCATGGCCTCGGACCACATCCGCCGCTGGGAGTCCGGAGCGCTCGCGCACGCTGTCACGGACCCCTTCGGCCAGGGCCCGGTCCCCTGGCTGCGTGGCAGTGAGACCTACTTCGACGACACGGGACACGTCGTGCCCTGGTACGTCGACCCGAGCCCGCCCCAGCCGGCCGGGGAGCGGCCGCGCGTCCCCGCGCCGCGCTCGGCCGGCTCCGGCCCCCGCTCGGCCGACGACGTGCACCGGCAGATCAAGGGCTTCACCTCCACCGGAGCGGTCACGCCCGGCGCGGCGATCGACTTCCACATCACGGTCGACCCGCCCCAGCAGTTCAGCGTGGACATCTACCGCATCGGCCACTACGGCGGCGACGGCGCCGCCAAGATCACCACGAGCCCCCGGCTCTCCGGCATCGTCCAGCCCGCGCCGCTGGCCGCCGACCGCACGGTCTCCTGCCACCACTGGTGGCTGTCCTGGCGCCTCCAGGTGCCCTCCCACTGGAGCATCGGCGCCTATGTGGCCGTCCTCACCACCGCCGACGGCTACCGCTCCCACGTGCCGTTCACGGTCCGCGACGACCACCCCGCCGATCTGCTCCTGCTGCTGCCCGACATCACCTGGCAGGCGTACAACCTCTACCCGGAGGACGGCCACACCGGTGCCAGCCTCTACCACGCCTGGGACGAGAAGGGCCGCCTGCTCGGCGAGGCGGACGCGGCCACCACGGTCTCCTTCGACCGCCCGTACGCGGGCGCGGGCCTGCCCCTGCACGTGGGCCACGCCTACGACTTCATCCGCTGGGCCGAGCGCTACGGCTACGACCTCGCCTACGCCGACGCCCGTGACCTGCACGCCGGCCGCGTCGACCCCAGCCGGTACCGGGGCCTGGTCTTCCCCGGCCACGACGAGTACTGGTCGGTGTCGATGCGCCGCGCCGTCGAGGACGCCCGTGACCGCGGCACCTCACTGGTCTTCCTCTCCGCCAACACCATGTACTGGCAGGTGGAGTTGGGCCCCTCCCCGTCCGGCGTCCCCGACCGGCTGCTGACCTGCCGCAAGCGCAAGAGCCCCGGAAAGCCGGTGCTGTGGCGCGAGATCGACCGGCCCGAGCAGCAACTGGTCGGCATCCAGTACGCGGGCCGGGTCCCCGAGCCGTACCCGCTGATCGTCCGCAACGCGGGCCACTGGCTGTGGGAGGCGACCGGCGCGCACGAGGGCGACGAGATCGAGGGCCTGGTCGCCGGGGAGGCCGATCGTTACTTCCCGCGCACCCCGCTGCCCGAGCACGAGGAGCGCATCCTGCTCGCGCACTCCCCCTACACCGACAACGACGGCGTCCTGCGCCACCAGGAGACCTCCCTGTACCGCGCTCCCTCCGGCGCCTGGGTGTTCGCCGCCGGCACCTTCGCCTGGTCCCCGTCCCTGGACCGCCCGGGCCATGTGGACCCCCGCATCCAGCGGGCCACGGCGAACCTGCTGGACCGCATCTGCAAACGGGACTGACCCCCGGGCGGACCCCCACCGCCCCCCTGGCCGAAACCGATCGCCCCCATAAGGGAGAATCGAGGCACTTGGACAGAACCACGGGGAGGAACCGTGTCCGGATTCGTAGAAAAGCCCGAGCCGATCCAGGTTCCGGGCCTGGTGCACCTGCACACCGGAAAGGTGCGCGAGCTGTACCAGAACGAGGCGGGCGACCTCGTGATGGTCGCCAGCGACCGTATGTCCGCGTACGACTGGGTGCTGCCCACGGAGATCCCCGACAAGGGCCGCGTCCTCACCCAGCTCTCCCTGTGGTGGTTCGACCAGCTGCGCGACCTGGCCCCCAACCACGTGCTGAGCACCGAGCTGCCCGAGGGCGCCCCCGCCGACTGGGCGGGCCGCACGCTGGTCTGCAAGTCCCTGAGGATGGTCCCGGTGGAGTGCGTGGCCCGCGGCTACCTCACCGGCTCCGGCCTGCTGGAGTACAACGAGTCCCGGACCGTCTGCGGCCTCGCCCTCCCCGAAGGCCTGGTCGACGGCTCGGAACTGCCCGGCCCGATCTTCACGCCGGCCACCAAGGCCGAGGTCGGCGAGCACGACGAGAACGTCTCCTACGAGGAGGTCGCCCGCCAGGTCGGCGCCGAGACCGCGGCCCAGCTGCGCCAGGCCACCCTCGCCGTGTACTCCCGCGCCCGGGACATCGCCCGCGACCGGGGGATCATCCTGGCGGACACCAAGTTCGAGTTCGGCTTCGAGGGAGACACGCTCGTCCTCGCCGACGAGGTCCTCACCCCGGACTCCTCCCGCTTCTGGCCGGCCGACCAGTGGCAGCCGGGCCGCGCGCAGCCGTCGTACGACAAGCAGTTCGTCCGCGACTGGCTGACCTCGGCCGAGTCCGGCTGGGACCGGGGGAGCGAGCAGCCCCCGCCGCCGCTGCCGCAGCACGTCGTGGACGCGACCCGGGCGAAGTACGTGGAGGCGTACGAGCGCCTGACCGGCATCAGCTGGATGTAACGCGAAAGGCCCCCGGTGAGAACCGGGGGCCTTCGTTGTGGAGCGGACGACGAGGCTCGAACTCGCGACCTCAACCTTGGCAAGGTTGCGCTCTACCAACTGAGCTACGTCCGCACTGCGCCGTGGCGCGAGGCCAACTATACCCAACCTCGGTCGCGTGCGAGTCGCACTGCCGCATGACGGTTCTCCGCACCGAGCTTCATGACGGCCGAGGAGAGGTAGTTCCGCACGGTTCCCGGCGACAGCGCGGCCCGCTCGGCGATCTCCGCGACCGGCGCGCCGTCGGCCGCCAGCTCCAGCACCTCGGCCTCCCGCGCGGTCAGCGGGGAGTCCCCGGCGGAGATCGCGTCGGCGGCCAACTCCGGGTCGACGTAACGGTTTCCCGCGTGCACGGTCCGGATGATCTCGGCGAGCCGCTGGGCGCTGACCGTCTTCGGGACGAACCCCCGCACACCGGCCGCGAGCGCCCGCTTCAGGTGCCCGGGCCGGCCGTGACCGGTGACGATCAGCACCTGGCAGCCGGGCAGTTCGGCGCGCAGAGATGTGGCGACCTTCACACCGTCGGCGCCCGGCATCTGGAGATCGAGGACGGCCACGTCGGGTTCGTGCGCCCGCGCCATCGCCAGTGCCTCCGGCCCGCTCGCCGCCTCCGCGACGACGATCAGGTCGTCCTCCAGGGAGAGCAGGGCGGTCAGCGCGCCCCGGATCAGATGCTCGTCGTCGGCGAGCAACAGCCGTACCGGCGAACTCATCGCGTCACTCCACTCACACCCGTCAAGGGCACCTCCGCCACCAACCGGAACCCGTCCTCCCCGACGGTCCCCGTCTCCAGCGTGCCGTCGACCACGGCCAGCCGCTCCCGCAGTCCGGCGAGTCCGGAACCCCCACCCCCGTCGGGGGTTCCGGATGCCCCGTCGTTCTCCACCGTGAGCACCACATGCCCCTCAAGCACCTGCAGCGCCACGGTGCATCGCCCGGCATCCCCGTGCCGCAGCACGTTCGTGGTGGCCTCCCGCACCACCCAGCCGAGCGCGGACTGCACCTCGGCAGGCAGCCTCACGGCTTCCGCGCGGACCTCGCAGTCGATCCCGGCCGCCGCCAGCACACCCTGCGCACCGGCGAGTTCGACTCCGAGGTCGGCCTCCCGGTAGCCGCGTACGACCTCTCGCACCTCCCGCTGTGAATCCTGGGCGATGCGCTGCACCTCGATCATCTGCTCCACGGCCTCCGGCCGTCCCCGCCGGGCCAGTTGCACGGCCAGCTCACTCTTCAGGGAGATCACCGAGAGGTTCCGCCCCAGGACGTCGTGCAGGTCCCGCCCGAACCGCAGCCGTTCCTCGGCGACGGCGAGCCGGGCCTCGATCTCCCGCGCGCGTTCCGCCTCCCAGACCACGGACAGGGTCCAGGCGCCGCAGCGGGCGGCCATCACGGAGAAGCCGGCGGAGAAGACGATCACCGCGCCCGTGGCGAGGGCGCCGAGACCGCTGGGGCTCCCGATCGCGAAGGCGGCCGTGAACAGCGCCGCGAAGGCCGCGCTCCGGCGCAGGAACACCTTGACGGGCACGGTGAACGCGTACGGCAGCCCGAACGGCACGAGCACGGCCCCGATCATGAACCGGATGCCGAGCGGATCGGTCCCGCCGACCGCAGCGAGTGCCATGGTCAGCGCGAGCGCCAGGCCGAGCAGGATGGCGGGAGCGCGCATGGCACGCGACGGCAGTTCGGTGCGCCCGAGGTAGTGGTCGACCGCGGGCCGGAGAACCCGGTGTGCGGCCACGCACTGCAGCAGGTCCACGACGGCCAGCAGCCAGCCGAGCGCCATTGGCACGGGCCGTCGCTCGACCCCGCTCATGAGGGGGAACAGCAGCCAGGTGAGCGGGAACGTCCAGACGGTGGCGTGCCAGGTGACCATCGACTGCAGCTCGACCCGCTCGGCCTTGCTCCGCTCTGCCCAGTGCCGCTGCTGCCACCGCCGTATCCGCCCGACCATGTGTGCCCCCGTGCTCAGCGTCGCGGCTCCCACCGGAACCACCGCCGTACAGCAAACACCGCCACGACGGTCCAGGCCAGCGCGGTCGCCACGGCGCCCAGCACCTCGTACGCGCTCAACTCGCCGGTCCAGCCGCCGCGGACCAGCCGGATCGCGGGGGACAGCGGAAGGAGTTCGCAGACGGAGGCGAGCCGGTCGGGCAGGACCTCGGTCGGGATCGCGATGCCGGAGCCGATCATCGAGAAGAACACCAGCGGCAGCGCGGTGACCTGACCGCTCTCCACGCTTCGGGTGACGGACGCGGTGAGCGCGGCCAGCGCGGCACTCAGCACGAGCCCCGCCGCCAGCCCCAGCAGGGTCAGGTACGGCGCCTTGGGCGCCCCGGTGTGCAGCAGCACCGCGCAGCCCGCGCACAGCAGCAGGGCCTGGGCGAGGCCGAGGCCGACAGCCGGCAGGGCCGTGCCGGTGAGGATCTCGGCGTCGGAGAGTTCGCCGGTGCGCAGCCGCTTGAGGACGAGTTCCTCGCGGCGGGCGACGTAGGCGTTCACCAGGGAGGTGTAGACGGCGAAGAGGAAGGAGAAGCCGATCGCGGCCGTCATCATCACCGCGCCGGCGGAGAGCCCTTCCTTCTTCAGGTCGATCTGGTCGAGGGCCGGCCGCACGCTGAACGGCAGGGCCAGCGGCATGACGAGCGCGGTGAGGACGACGCTGCGGTTGCGGCCGAGGAGGGCGAGTTCGGCGCGGGCCAGCGCGCGCAGCCGCCGGCCCGCCGGTGCCCAGGCGAGAGTGCTCATGCCATGACCTCCTGCTCCCGCGCGATCCCGAGGAACGCCTCCTCCAGCGAGGCCGAGCGCACATCGAGGCGGCGCAGCTCGACCCCGGCCCGCTCGGCCCAGGCCAGCACCCCGGTGGCGGTCCGCTGCAGCTCCCGGGTACGCAGCAGGACGAGGCTGCCGTCGCTCTCGTGCCCGCAGACACCGAGGTCGGCGAGGGGCGGCAGATCACCGAGGAAGTAGCCGTCGGGCAGCTCGAAGGACATCCGGGAGGGCCGGCCCGCGGTGACCTCGGCCGGGGTTCCGGAGGCGGCGATGTGGCCCTCGTGCAGGATGGCGAGCCGGTCGGCGAGGCCTTCCGCCTCCTCCAGGTAGTGCGTGGTGAGCAGCACGGTCGTGCCCGCCTCCCGCAGGCCGCGCACCAACTCCCAGGTGTCCCGGCGGCCTTCGGCGTCGAGCCCGGTCGTCGGCTCGTCCAGGAACAGCACTTCGGGGTCGCCGAGCAGGGCGAGCGCCAGATCCAGGCGCCGCCGCTCGCCACCGGACAGCTGCTTGACCCGTACGTCGCTCTTCCGGGCCAGCCCGACCAGCTCCAGCACCTCCGTCTCGGGCCGCGCCCCGCTGGTGCAGCCCGCCCACATCCGGGCGGTCTCGGCGATGGTCAGGTCGGCGGGGAAGCCGCCCTCCTGGAGCATCACCCCGGTCCGCGGGCGTACGGCGGCCCGCTCCCGGTAGGGGTCGTGGCCGAGGACGCGGACCCGGCCCCCGGCCGGTGCCGCGAGGCCTTCCAGCAGTTCGACCGTCGACGTCTTGCCCGCGCCGTTGGTGCCCAGCAGGGCGAAGATCTCCCCGCGTGCCACGGAGAAGGTGATTCCGCGTACGGCCTCGAACCCGCCCCCGTAGACACGCCTGAGGTCGGTGACCTCGATCACGTGCTCGTGTTCGTTGGTGTTCATGCCTTCAGCGTCCCGGCGCACGGGCCGGAAGAGCAGTGCGCGGTGTCATCACCCGGCATGACAAATGTCAGGCGGACGCTCGCGGGGGTGCGAAAAGACCCCGGTCCAATGGACCGGGGTCTCATTCCCGAGCGGACGACGAGGCTCGAACTCGCGACCTCAACCTTGGCAAGGTTGCGCTCTACCAACTGAGCTACGTCCGCACTGCTCCCGACCGGCTCCCACCGATCGGTGCGAGCACCAGCCTACCTGATCCACAGGAGTGGTCGTGTCGACCGGTGCCAGAGCGGGTGACAGGAATTGCACACTGCGCCTTCCCCCTGGAAGGGGGTTGTTCTGCTACTAAACTACACCCGCGTGTTTCCGCAGGTCATCTGCCCCGCGGCACGTCACAGACTCTAGCCCATGCATGGGGCTGAAGTCCAAGTCGCATGGGGCGGGGGGCGAATCGCGGCGACTCGCCCCCCTGGGGGATGTTCTGCTGGCCAAGTGCCCGAGCGGCGCCCGGGCTTGCGTCTCCGCATGCACAGACGCGTCCTGTCCCGCGAGGAGGACTGAGGCAATTGGCCATGCCCCGCAGCCAGGCCGGTCTGATGCGGTCACTGCCGTTCATAACCGGGTCCACCAGCTCAAGGCTGGGCTTGTGCCTCCGCGACTCGCGCACCGACAGGTCCAGAGTGGTGCGAATGGCCGCCAGTTGTCTGGAGATTCACCGACTTGTCGGCAGCTGAACGAACGGCTCCCAGGGTCGCTGACGGACCCTGGGAGCTGCCCCTTCGCGGGCCTCACTGCGCGGCGCTGAACGCCTCGTAGACCTTCTTCGGGATGCGTCCGCGCGCCGGCACGTCCATCTTGTTCGCCTGGGCCCAGGCCCGGACGGCCGCCGGATCGGGAGCGACCTCCGTCTGCTTGTACGCCTTGCCGGAGCGCGAGCGCTTGCGGCCGGCCTCCACGTAGGGCGCGAGCGCCTTGCGCAGTTTCTTGGCGTTGGTTTCGTTCAGGTCGATCTCGTACGACTTGCCGTCGAGTCCGAAGGCGATCGTTTCCGCCGCTTCCGAGCCGTCGATGTCGTCAAAGAGAGTGACCACGACCTTTTGCGCCACGAATATCGGTCCCTTCGTGCGGCACGTCGATACAGCTCATCGGCGATGACGTGCCGAGTATCGGCTATTGCCAATTCATTTGTACAGTGCCCGGCAATGCAAAGTGAAGCCCGACTAAATCCGTCAGCGTGTCCCAGTGCAATAGGTGTCGTGGGCGGACCCGTGGAACTTTCCCAGAACTTTTCGTGAGGGCGCCCGCCTGTCACCCGATCGTGATGCGCCTCACGTAGTTTCCTACAACTCTACTCGCGTAGAAATTTTGTGCGGGTAGTCTGAAGGAACATGCTCAGCACCACACACCGGGAGTGCCAGTGGCACGCGTCGTAGTCGACGTCATGCTCAAGCCGGAGATCCTCGACCCCCAGGGCCAGGCGGTCCAGCGTGCGCTGCCGCGCCTGGGTTTCGAAGGGATCTCGGACGTACGTCAGGGAAAGCGTTTCGAACTGGAAGTTGACGGGCCGGTTGACGAGGCCGCGCTCGCCCGCATCCACGATCTTGCGGAATCCTTCCTCGCCAACACCGTGATCGAGGACTTCACCGTCAAGGTGGAGGAAGTCGCGGAGGCCGCGAAGTGACCGCTCGTATTGGCGTCGTCACTTTCCCGGGGAGTCTCGACGACCGGGACACCCAGCGCGCGATCCGCCTCGCGGGCGCCGAACCGGTCGCCCTCTGGCACAAGGACAAGGACCTCAAGCAGGTCGACGCCGTGGTGCTGCCCGGCGGTTTCTCCTACGGCGACTATCTGCGGGCGGGTGCCATCTCCCGGTTCTCGCCGGTGATGGAGTCCGTCATCGAGCAGGCGAAGGCCGGACTTCCGGTCCTCGGCATCTGCAACGGCTTCCAGATCCTCACGGAGGCCCACCTCCTTCCGGGCGGGATGCTCGGCAACGACCACCTCCACTTCATCTGCCGCGACCAGAAGCTGCGGGTGGAGAACGCGGGGACGGCCTGGACCAGCGACTACCGCGAGGGCCAGGAGATCCACATCCCGCTGAAGAACATGGACGGCCGGTACGTCGCCGACGCGTACACGCTCGACAAGCTGGAGGCCGAGGGCCGGGTCGTCTTCCGCTACCTGGACTTCAACCCGAACGGCTCGCTCAACGACATCGCGGGCATCACCAACGAGGCCGGGAACGTCGTAGGCCTCATGCCGCACCCGGAGCACGCCGTCGAGCCGCTCATCGGGTCGGGCCGTACCGACGGCCTCCCCTTCTTCACCTCGATCCTCAAGAAGCTGGTCAACGCATGAGCCGGACGCCTCTGGACACGGTCGAGCACGCGGCCGCGACCCCCGACGTCGAGCTGCCCTGGGCCGAACTCGGTCTGAAGAAGGACGAGTACGAGCGCGTCGTCGAGATCCTCGGCCGCCGCCCCACCGGTGCCGAACTCGCCATGTACTCGGTCATGTGGTCCGAGCACTGCTCGTACAAGTCCTCCAAGGTCCACCTGCGCCAGTTCGGCGAGAAGGCGCCCCAGTCGGACGCGCTGCTCGTCGGCATCGGCGAGAACGCCGGTGTCGTCGACGTCGGCCAGGGTTACGCGGTCACCTTCAAGGTCGAGTCGCACAACCACCCCTCCTACGTCGAGCCCTACCAGGGCGCGGCCACGGGTGTCGGCGGCATCGTGCGCGACATCATCGCGATGGGCGCGCGTCCGGTGGCCGTGGTCGACCCGCTGCGCTTCGGCGCGGCCGACCACCCCGACACCAAGCGCGTCCTGCCGGGCGTCGTCGCCGGCATCGGCGGCTACGGCAACTGCCTGGGTCTGCCCAACATCGGCGGCGAGGTCGTCTTCGACGCCTGCTACCAGGGCAACCCGCTGGTCAACGCCGGTGCCATCGGTGTGATGCGGCACGAGGACATCCACCTCGCCAAGGCCTCCGGCGCGGGCAACAAGGTCATCCTGTACGGGGCCCGGACCGGCGGCGACGGCATCGGCGGCGCCTCGATCCTGGCCTCCGAGACCTTCGACGACGCCAAGCCCTCCAAGCGCCCGGCGGTCCAGGTCGGCGACCCCTTCCAGGAGAAGCTCCTCATCGAGTGCACCCTGGAGGCCTTCCGGGAGAAGCTGGTCGTCGGCATCCAGGACCTCGGTGCGGCGGGCCTGTCCTGCGCCACGTCCGAGCTGGCCTCCAACGGCTCCGGCGGCATGAGCGTGACCCTGGACGACGTACCGCTGCGTGACTCGACTCTCTCGCCCGAGGAGATCCTCATGAGCGAGTCGCAGGAGCGCATGTGCGCGGTGGTCGAGCCGGAGAAGGTCGACCGCTTCCTGGAGATCTGCGCCAAGTGGGACGTCATCGCCACGGTGATCGGCGAGGTCACCGACGGCGACCGTCTGGAGATCTACTGGCACGGCGGCAAGATCGTCGACGTCGACCCGCGGACCGTGGCCCACGAGGGCCCGGTGTACGAGCGCCCGTATGCCCGCCCGTCCTGGCAGGACGAGCTGCAGGCCGACGACGCGAACAAGCTCGCGCGGCCGCAGACCGCCGAGGAGCTGAAGGACCAGGTCCTGAAGCTGGTGGGCTCGCCCAACCAGGCGTCCAAGAAGTGGATCACCTCGCAGTACGACCACTTCGTGCAGGGCAACACGGTGCTGGCCCAGCCCGAGGACTCGGGCATGATCCGCGTCGACGAGGAGACCGGCCTCGGCGTCGCCATCGCGACGGACGGCAACGGCCGCTACGCCAAGCTCGACCCGTACACGGGTGCCCAGCTGGCGCTGGCGGAGGCCTACCGGAACGTGGCGACGACCGGTGCCAAGCCGCTCGCCGTCTCGGACTGCCTGAACTTCGGCTCGCCCGAGGACCCGGCGGTCATGTGGCAGTTCGCGGAGGCCGTGCGCGGTCTCGCCGACGCCTGCCAGCAGCTGGGCACCCCGGTGACCGGCGGCAACGTCTCGCTCTACAACCAGACGGGCGAGGCGGCCATCCACCCGACCCCGGTGGTGGCCGTGCTGGGCGTCATCGACGACGTCGCCCGCCGCACGCCGGTCGCCTTCCAGGAGGAGGGCCAGCTCATCTACCTCCTCGGGGACACCCGGGAGGAGTTCGGCGGCTCGGCCTGGTCCCAGGTGGTCCACGACCACCTCGGCGGTCTGCCCCCGCAGGTCGACCTGGAGCGTGAGCGTCTGCTGGCCGAGATCCTGATCTCCGCCTCCCGCGACGGCATGATCGACTCCGCGCACGACCTGTCCGACGGCGGTCTGGTCCAGGCGGTCGTGGAGTCGGCGCTGCTCGGCGGCAAGGGCGCGCGGCTGGTCGTACCGGACGGGCTGGACGCCTTCACCTTCCTGTTCTCCGAGTCGGCCGGGCGCGCGATCGTCGCGGTGCCGCGCTCGGAGGAGGTCCGTTTCAACGACATGTGCGGTGCCCGGGGTCTGCCGGCCGCCCGCATCGGTGTCGTGGACGGTACTGTGTCCGATTCAAATGCAGTGGTCGAGATCCAGGGCGAGTTCGCGCTGACCCTGGCCGAGCTGCGTGAGGCGCACGAGGGCACGATCGAGGCGCTGCTGGCGTAAGCGGTCACAGCCCTGCGAAGGCCCCGCCCGGGACTCCGGGCGGGGCCTTCGCTCGTGCTAACTTCGGTCGCGCAGTCGGCTGTTACGGGGGAGCAGTGAGCAGTTTCCGGAGCGAACACATACCTGATCCTTCGGAATCGGCCCGCGTGCCTTTTCCGCGGTCGCGGTGGCTGACGCCGGACCGGGGGAGCCGTAGGCGGAACGTCGTCAACCAACTTGTCGCGATGACCGGCGTCTTCGGGATTCTGGCGGGCGGCTGGGGGCTGTGGCTGGAGACGAGGGACCAGCTCGACCGGGCCGAGAGCCGGGAGCGGATCACCAGCGCCTGTGAGGGGCTCGTCGACCCCGACCAGGTGCTCGGACTCAACGGTGGGACGGTTCGGGCGAGGGCCGGCAGTGACGAGGAAGACTCGATGTACGACCTCGACTCACCGAACGCGCTGATCTCGACCCCGACGGACTGTGTGATCTACCGGGTCGGGCAGCCGGGCACCACATACAGCCACTTCCTGCTCTCGGTCTGGGTGAACCCGAACGACCGCCAGGCGCGGCTCGTCAGCGGCTGGGACGATCCGTTCCAGACATGGAAGAGGCATGCCGACGGCGACATCACGCGGGAGGCGGAAGCGGCGGTTCCGCACCCGCTCGGCGACGGGCGGCTCGGTGTGTACTACGACAACGCCGCCGTCGTGAAGGCCAAGTGCACCAACAAGCTGGGCAGGACGACCTCCGTCAACACTATGACCGTGGCCAAGTACTTCGAGCAGGACCCGGTCACGGACACCGACCGCAGAACCCTCGCCGAGCTGGCCCGCACCGCCGCCGGGCGGGCGGCGAAGAAGCTGGGCTGCAAGGCCACGCTGCCCGCGGTCCCGGCCGAGCTGCCCACCCCGAGCAAGCGGCTGGTGAACGCGGAGTCGGCCGGCGGGACCTGCGGCTGGTACGCCGACTACGTGGCGGCCGAGGGCCGGGGGCGCTTCCCCGACCGCGCCCTGGCTGCCCCCGCCGCCCATGCGCAGGAGGAGAGCTGCCTGCTCGGGATGAGCGGCGAGGAGGTGCGCAGGCTGTGGCCCTCTCTCAGCAAGGACGAGGTCGGCAGCGACAGCCTGGACGACGTCCTGCGCGTGGCCCCCTTCTGGTTGCGGACCGAGTCCTACTTCGGTGACGAGGCGGGCGAGGTCAAGACGGATCACTTCGGCAGGGACCAGAGGGAGCTCCCCCCCGGCACGACAGGCAGCGACGGCGCCGAGAACGTGTGGTGGGCATCCTCCACCTGCGACGGCGAGCCGGCCGTCCACACCCTGAGCAGCGACTACCCGTACGACCGCGTCGTCGGGAAGCGGCTCCGCGCACTCTTCAAGGCCTACGTCACCGACGTCGCCGCCCGCCGCCACTGCACCTACCTGAAGTTCCCCTCCGCCGCCACCTTCGTCGAGGACTGACCCCTCACACCGCCGCCACCTCTCGGACCGGCTCCGCACGGGCCGGTCCGGACTTCGGCAGGCGCAGGCCCAGCAGGAGGCACAGCACCATCACTGCGGCCCCGCACAGGAACACCGAGTCCATCGCGGAGACGTACGCGGCCACTCCCTGGGCGTGTGCGGCACCCCGCAGCGCCGCGAGCGAGCCGATGTCGCCGGGGCCGTCGTACAGGCGGTTGAGGAGGGTGCCGAAGAGGGCGGCGCCGAGGGCCGTGCCGAGGGTCTGGAAGAAGCGGATCGCGGTGGTGGCCACGCCCAGCTGGTGGTGCGGCGCCGCGGCCTGCACCAGCTGGATCAGCTGGCCGAGCAGCTGGCCGAAGCCGATGCCGACGAGCAGCAGGGCGGCGCGCAGCTGCCACAACGAGGTGTTCGTGCCGGTGGTGGCGAGGAGCAGGAAGGCGGCCGCGGTGACGGCGGACCCGCTGATCACGAAGGTCCGCTCGGACCAGCCGCGTTCGGTGAGCCGGCCGGTGACGACGCCCACCGCCATGATCCCGGCCGCCATCGGGATGAGGAACAGTCCGGCGGAGGAGCTGGCGATGCCACGGGCGACCTGGAGGTAGACCAGGACGTAGTACATCGCGCCCGTCATGGCGATGCCCATCAGCCCCTGGATCGCGAAGCCCAGGCGCAGCTCGGGGACGCGGAACAGCGAGGGCGGCAGGATCGGTTCGGCGGCGGTGGACTGGCGGTGCAGGAAGAGGGCGAGCGCGGCTGCCGAGGCCAGGCCCAGGGCGAGGATCTGCGGCGAGGCCCAGGCGTACTGCTTCCCACCCCACTCGGTGATCAGCAGCAGCGCGGTGGAGAACGCGGCGGCGAGGGCCGCGCCGGGGAAGTCGATGGCGCGGCTGTGCGTGTCGCGCGGCAGCCTGAGGACCACGACAGCGGTGGCGAGGGCCGCGATGCCGAGCGGCAGGTTGAGGTAGAAGGCCCAGCGCCAGCTCGCGTGGTCGGCGAGGAACCCGCCGAGCCAGGGGCCGACGGCCATGCCGCCGCCGGCGACGATCCCGCCGGTGCCCGCGCCCTTGTTCTTCGTCTCGCCGGGCCCCTTCAGCTGCGCGATCACCACCATCGTGACGCTCATCAGCCCGCCCGCCCCGACGCCCTGCACGGCCCGGGAGGCGATCAGCCAGCCGATCGAGGGGGCCGCGCCGCACAGCGCCGAGCCGGTCAGGAAGGCGCCCAGGGCGCCGAGGAAGACCCGCTTGGCGCCGAGCACGTCGCACAGTCGGCCGTACAGGGGCAGCATCGCGGCCGACGCCAGCGAGAAGGCGCTGACCAGCCACGGGATCTTGTCGATGCCGTGCTCCGGGTCGAGGTCCCGGACGATCGGCACGGTCGCCGCGGACACGATCTGCATGTCCAGGACGGCGAGAACGATCGTGACGAGGCAGACGAGGAAGCCGATCTTGCGCTGGGTTTCGGTCATGGGCATCACCATGCCCGGTATTCATGGACCGAGTCAATGTTTCAACTCGGATCAAATTTGAGCCAGACATAAATTTCATCGCGGTAAGGTGTCCGCATGGCTGAGGCGATGGGGCTGCGCGAGCGCAAGAAGCTGCAGACGGGGATGCGGATCTTCCGGGTCGCGATCGGCCTGTTCGCCGAGCGGGGCTTCGACCACGTCTCCGTGCAGGAGATCGCCGACGCCGCCGAGGTCTCCAAGATGACCGTCTTCAACTACTTCGGCACCAAGGAGGACCTGGTCTTCCGGCCGATGGAGGAGCACTTCGGCGACGCGGCCCGGGCCGTGCGCGAGCGGCAGCCGGGCGAGTCCGCCGCGGCCGCCGTACGCCGGCAGTTCCTGGAGATGGTGGAGAGCCGCGACCCGTCGATCGGGCTGACCCCCGACCCGCTCGCCCGCCAGGTGCGCGAACTCGTGCGGGAGACCCCGGTGCTGATGGAACGCGCCTTCGTCGCCGCGCAGAAGGGCACCCGGGAGCTGGCTGCCCTGCTGGCCGCCGAGACCGGCGACCTGATGCAGGCCACGATCGCGGCCGCCACCCTCAGCGCCGCCCGCAACGCCCTGATCGAGGAGCACCACCGCCGGATCGGCGAGGGCGAGAGCGCCGACCAGGTCGCTGCCGACGCCGCCGAACGCGCCCGCGTCGCCTTCGCCCTGGTCGAGAACGGCTTGAAGGACTACGGGGTGAAGCAGTAGCCGGCTCGCGGCGCGGAGAAGCGCCCTGGGGCTTGTGCGGCGGAGTGGCCTGGGGCCTGTGCGGCGGAGTGGCCTGGGGCCTGTGCGGCGGAGTGACCTGAGGCCTGGGCGGCGGGACCGGCCTGAGGCCCGCGCGGCGGAGTGGCCTGAGGCCTGCGCGGGCGGCTGAGGCTGCGGCTGTGCGACGGTGCCGACCCGCTGCTGCACGCCACCGGCGGCCGGCTCACCGAGCCGCACGACCCCTATCAGCTGACCGTGGAGTCCGACCGGTACGGCGTCGCCGAGTACTTCGCGGACGAGGTACGCAATGCCCTGCTGCTGGACGGGGTTTCACCTGACCCGGTCGACGGTTACCTGCTGCCGGGGCCGTCCGTGCCGCTGTCCGCCTCGGCCTGGGACGGCACGGCGGGACGGTCTGGGGCTTGCGCGGGCGGGACGGCCTGAAGCCTGCGCGGAGAAGCGGGCCTGAGGCCTGCGCGGAGAAGTGGACCTGAGGCTTGCGTGGCGGAGCGGCCTGAGGCCTGTGCGGCGTAGGCGATATCCGGCTGAAGCAGTGCCCCCCGCAGGCATAGGGTCGCTGTCATGTCACCGGCCAAGAAGCGCGCCCGCAGTTACGACCCCGCCAAGACCCGCGCCGCGGTTCTGGCCCAGCTCGGCAACGTGCGGGAGGCCGTACGTGGCCTCACGTCCGAGCAGTTGGCCCTGCCCACCCGGCTCGGTGACTGGACCGTACGAGAGCTGGTCGCGCATATCGGTATGGCCGTCACGGCCGTGCACCGGGCCCTGGACCTGCCGGCCCCGCCGAAGCAGGACGTCCAGGTGGTCGAGTGGGCCTTCGGCACCGCCGCCAACTCCGCTGCGATCGCCGACTTCACCCGGAACCTCGCCGCCGAGCACCCCGACCTCGACGCCTACCTCGCCGACGTCGACCAGAGCCTGCGCGCCCTGCTCGACGCACACTCCGGCAACCGGCTCCTGCAGACCAGTGCCGGTGCGCTGCCGCTGGACGACTACCTGGTCACCCGGACCGTCGAGCTCGTCGTCCACACCGACGACCTCAACGCCGCTGTCCCCGGCCTGGAGGTGCCGTACGACCGCCAGGCCCTGGCCGCCGCCACCCGGCTCCTCGCCGACGCCCTCGCCGTGAAGGCGCCCGGCGGCTCCACCGAGGTGCGCGTGCCGCCGTACGCCGTCGTGCAGTGCGTCGAGGGGCCCCGGCACACCCGTGGCACCCCGCCCAACGTCGTGGAGACCGATCCGCTGACCTGGATCCGGCTCGCCACCGGACGCCTGGCCTGGAAGGACGCCCTCGAGGAGGCCGAGGTCAGCGCGAGCGGGGAGCGCGCGGACATCGGAGACCTGCTGCCGATCATGTCGTGACGGAACCGGCGGCCCGGACGGGCCGTCGAATCCGTATGAACCGGTACAAGCGGCGTATGACCCTGACGGCGGCCGCCGTGCTCGTCCCGCTCACGCTGGCCTGCGCCAGCGGCCCGTCCGGCGTACGGCAGCCCGTGACCGGCGTCGACTGGCGGGTGGACAGCCTCACCGCCGAAGGCACCACCCGGCAGGCGCCCGCCACGGCCCACATCCGGATCGGCGCGGACGGCCTGGCGGCCGGCAACCTCGGCTGCAACCAGTTCAGCGCCCGGGCCACCGTGCGCGGCGACCGGATCACGATCGGGGACGTCCGCGCCACCAAGATGGCCTGCGCCCCGGAGCGGATGGACTTCGAGCGCGCCTTCGCCCGCACCCTCACCACCGGCACGCTCACCGCCCGGACCGATGACGGGAAGCTGACGCTCACCGACGGCGACGGCGACGTCGTCCACCTCAGCCGTGGCGCACCAGAATGATGTGCGACACCTCACTCATGCATACGGCGAACAGATCCCCGGCCGCCGCCCAGAGGGTCGCAGATGGCCGCTCCGACCGCCCCGACGCCCTGCTGACCTGCGGAAACGAAGAAACCGCCAAGGTGATCGGCAAGCCCTGACCCGTTAACGCCGTGTATCCCCAATTCGGACCAGTGGTCGACCTCGCCTACACTCGGTGCCGTGCCACGTGGTGACGGTCGACTCAATCACGATCTGCTTCCCGGCGAAAAAGGCCCCCAGGACGCTTGCGGCGTCTTCGGTGTCTGGGCTCCGGGTGAAGAGGTCGCAAAGCTCACGTACTTCGGGCTCTACGCCCTCCAGCACCGGGGTCAGGAATCCGCGGGAATCGCGGTCAGCAACGGCTCCCAGATCCTCGTCTTCAAGGACATGGGCCTGGTGTCCCAGGTCTTCGACGAGACCTCTCTCGGTTCGCTCCAAGGTCATATCGCGGTCGGACACGCCCGCTACTCGACCACCGGTGCCTCCGTGTGGGAGAACGCCCAGCCGACGTTCCGTGCCACCGCGCACGGCTCGATCGCGCTCGGCCACAACGGCAACCTGGTCAACACGGCGCAGCTCGCCGAGATGGTCGCCGAACTCCCGAACGACAACAACAGCCGTTCCACCCGGGTCGCGGCCACCAACGACACCGACCTGCTGACGGCCCTGCTGGCCGCCCAGGTCGACGAGGACGGCAAGCCGCTGACCATCGAGGAGGCCGCTCACACGGTCCTCCCGAAGGTGCGGGGCGCCTTCTCCCTCGTCTTCATGGACGAGCACACCCTCTACGCCGCCCGTGACCCGCAGGGCATCCGCCCGCTGGTCCTCGGCCGGCTGGAGCGCGGCTGGGTCGTCGCCTCCGAGAGCGCCGCCCTGGACATCTGCGGTGCCAGCTTCGTGCGGGAGATCGAGCCGGGCGAGTTCGTCGCCATCGACGAGAACGGCCTGCGCACCTCCCGCTTCGCGGAAGCGAAGCCCAAGGGCTGTGTCTTCGAGTACGTGTACCTGGCCCGCCCGGACACCGACATCGCCGGCCGGAACGTGTATCTCTCCCGGGTCGAGATGGGCCGTCGCCTCGCCAAGGAGGCTCCGGTCGAGGCCGACCTGGTCATAGCGACCCCGGAGTCCGGCACCCCGGCCGCCATCGGCTACGCGGAGGCCTCCGGCATCCCGTTCGGCGCCGGTCTGGTCAAGAACGCCTACGTGGGCCGCACCTTCATCCAGCCCTCGCAGACCATCCGCCAGCTGGGTATCCGTCTGAAGCTGAACCCGCTGAAGGAAGTCATCAAGGGCAAGCGCCTGGTCGTCGTCGACGACTCGATCGTGCGCGGCAACACCCAGCGGGCCCTGGTCCGCATGCTGCGCGAGGCGGGCGCCGCCGAGGTCCACATCCGGATCTCCTCGCCGCCCGTGAAGTGGCCCTGCTTCTTCGGCATCGACTTCGCCACCCGCGCCGAGCTGATCGCCAACGGCATGACCATCGAGGAGATCGGCACCTCGCTCGGCGCCGACTCCCTGGCGTACATCTCCATCGACGGCATGATCGAGGCGACCACCATCGCCAAGCCGAACCTGTGCCGCGCCTGCTTCGACGGCGAGTACCCGATGGAGCTGCCGGACCCGGAGCTGCTCGGCAAGCAGCTGCTGGAGACCGAGCTGGCCGCAGGTCCGGCCGCCACGGCCGCGGCCGACGCGATCCGTCGCCCGTAAGCCCCCGTAGGACGACACGAAAGTTCTCAAGGTCATGTCAGCCGAGTTTGATCAGCGTGCTCCGCACGCGGGCACTGGCGCCAGCTACGCGAGCGCAGGCGTCGACATCGAGGCGGGCGACCGCGCCGTAGAGCTGATGAAGGAGTGGGTGAAGAAGACCCAGCGCCCCGAGGTCCTGGGCGGCCTCGGCGGCTTCGCCGGGCTCTTCGACGCCTCCGCCCTCAAGCGCTACGAGCGCCCGCTGCTCGCCTCCGCCACGGACGGCGTCGGGACGAAGGTCGACGTCGCGCGCCGCATGGGCGTCTACGACACCATCGGCCACGACCTGGTCGCCATGGTCATGGACGACATCGTGGTGTGCGGTGCCGAGCCGCTGTTCATGACCGACTACATCTGTGTCGGCAAGGTCCACCCCGAGCGGGTCGCCGCGATCGTCAAGGGCATCGCGGAGGGCTGTGTGCTGGCCGGCTGCGCCCTGGTGGGCGGGGAGACGGCCGAGCACCCCGGTCTGCTGGGCGAGGACGACTTCGACGTCGCCGGCGCCGGTACGGGCGTTGTGGAGGCCGACCGGCTGCTGGGCGCGGATCGTATCCGTACGGGTGACACCGTGATCGCCATGGCGTCCTCCGGGCTTCACTCGAACGGGTACTCCCTGGTCCGTCACGTCCTGCTGGACCACGCGGGCCTGGCCCTGGAGTCCGAGATCGCGGAGCTGGGCCGCTCGCTCGGCGAGGAGCTGCTGGAGCCCACCAAGATCTACTCCCTGGACTGCCTGGCGCTGACCCGCACCACCGAGGTGCACGCGTTCAGCCACATCACCGGCGGTGGGCTCGCGGCCAACCTGGCCCGGGTCATCCCGGACGAGCTGCACGCCACCGTCGACCGGGCCACCTGGACCCCGGGCGCGATCTTCGACCTGGTCGGCAGGACCGGGAACGTCGAGCGCCTGGAGCTGGAGAAGACGCTGAACATGGGCGTCGGCATGATCGCGATCGTGCCGGAGGCGTCCACGGACGTGGCCCTCGCGACCCTGGCCGACCGAGGGGTCGACGCATGGGTCGCGGGCGAGATCACCGACCGGGGCGACAAGGAGACCGGCGCGGAGCTGGTAGGCGACTACGCCTGAGCCTGCGGGTAGCACAGAACCCGGTCGGTGGCTGTGCCACCGACCGGGTGAGTGCTCAATGCAAGGTCAAGCGCCGCGACGGTGTTGTGAGGGACCTTCGTCCTCGTCCTCGTCGTCGTCCTCGTAGAGGTCGGCGTACCGAGAGTAAAGATCGTCCTCGTCATGCTCATCATCCTCGAACGGCTCGCCGTTCGGCGGCTGGCTCGAAGTCGATGCGCCCAGTTCACTGGCCAGACGTGACAGGTCAGTCCCACCGCTGTTGTACTTCAGCTGGCGGGCGACCTTTGTCTGCTTGGCCTTGGCCCGGCCGCGCCCCATGGCTCGACCCCCTCGATGACGGGGCTCGACGGCCCCAGAGTCTGACACGCGTTCATGATCCGGAACGGACCCTCCGCAGAGAGGCCGGTCCGTAGGGCTTCCACGGTACCTGAGCCCGCGCCCATACGGTACGTCGCCCGCAGCACGCGCGTGTGCCCAGGACCCTCGAGGCGCCCCGTCCTCGCTGGTCAGTGGCGATTTTAACCACTTATCGGGGTACGACCCGCCGGTGGAAGTGAGAGTTCTCTCGAAGTTCCCGCCGGCGGGTACCGCTCATGCGTGCGATCGGACACCCGACCGCGGTTTTCAGTGTGCCGCGCGGGCCTCGGCCATGCGCTGCTCGGCGATCCGGTCGGCCGCGGCGGCCGGCGGAATCCCGTCCTCCTTCGCACGTGCGAAGATGGCCAGCGTGGTGTCGAAGATCTTCGCCGCCTTCGCCTTGCACCGCTCGAAGTCGAACCCGTGCAGCTCGTCGGCCACCTGGATCACGCCACCGGCGTTCACCACGTAGTCCGGCGCGTAGAGGATCCCGCGGTCGGCGAGGTCCTTCTCCACGCCCGGGTGGGCGAGCTGGTTGTTGGCGGCACCGCAGACCACCCGGGCGGTCAGCACCGGCACGGTGTCGTCGTTCAGGGCGCCGCCCAGGGCGCAGGGGGCGTAGATGTCGAGGCCCTCGACGCGGATGAGCGCGTCGGTGTCCGCGACCACCTGCACGGTCGGGTGCTGGTCGGAGATCCGCCCGACGGCCTCCCGCCGTACGTCCGTGATGACGACCTCGGCGCCCTCGTCGAGCAGGTGCCGGACCAGGTGGTGGCCCACCTTGCCGACGCCCGCGATACCGACCTTGCGGCCGCGCAGCGACGGGTCGCCCCACAGGTGCTGGGCGGAGGCGCGCATGCCCTGGTAGACACCGAAGGCGGTGAGCACCGAGGAGTCGCCGGCGCCGCCGTTCTCGGGCGAGCGGCCGGTGGTCCAGCGGCACTCGCGGGCCACGACGTCCATGTCGGCGACGTACGTGCCGACGTCGCACGCGGTGACGTAGCGTCCGCCGAGGGAGGCGACCATGCGGCCGTAGGCGAGCAGCAGTTCCTCGGTCTTGTCGCGCTCCGGGTCGCCGATGATCACGGCCTTGCCGCCGCCGTGGTCCAGGCCGGCCATGGCGTTCTTGTAGGACATCCCGCGCGCGAGGTTGAGGGCGTCGGCGACGGCCTCGGCCTCGGTCGCGTAGGGGTAGAAGCGCGTTCCGCCGAGGGCCGGGCCCAGGGCGGTGGAATGGATGGCGATCACGGCCTTGAGACCGCTGGCGCGGTCCTGGCAGAGCACGATCTGCTCATGGCCGCCCTGGTCCGAGTGGAACAGGGTGTGCAGGACATCAGCAGATGCGCCGGTTACGTCGGTCACTGTGGTGACTCCTGTGTAAATAGCGGCGGGTGGGGCTCAGCTCCCGTGCGGGTGGCGGGTGCTGTGGCATGAGCGTAGAGCCTGTGCCCACCAGCCATCCTCGCAGTGTTCAGGATCACTCTGCCGTGCCTTCGGCGCACGCATGACCGTGGGACGATTTGCAGTGGTTTCGAGCCGGGTCCTATGGGGAGGGAGCAGGCGTGCCCAAGGTGTCCTCCGTGGTCGTCCCGTATGCCGCGTACCTGCGCGTCTACGAGCCGCTGGCCGCCTTCCCGGAGCCGGAGCGCACCCGCTGGGCGCGCTACGCCCGGCGCCCCGACCGTCCCTCCTACCAGGACGAACTGCGCCGCTCGCTCGCCGATTTGCTGCCCACCCCGCCGATCCCGGTGCCGGTCCACGAGAGCAGCGACGCCTTCGTGCTGGACGTCGACGGAGTCGTCTGCGTCTGTCCCTGGCGGACCCGGCTGCGCGGCTGGCAGGCCCTGGGCGAGCTGGCCGAGGAGCTGCCCGCTTCGGTGCTGGACGCGGTGCTGCCGCCGCTGGTGCGCCACCAGGCCGCCCAGGACTACGAGCGCTGGCTCGCCCGCAACCCGGACGCCCGCCCCTGGATCCGCACGGCGACCTGGCAGGTCCCGCTGAACTGGTTCGTGCTGGTCTCCGACGAGGAGCGCCGGTACGAGAAGGGGTCCGGCGAGGTGCCGCCGATGCTGCGCTACCGCACCCCGATGGTGCAGGCCAGACGCCGGGTGGCCCGGGCGCTGCGCACGCTGCGGGACACCATCGAGGAGGGGCCGCTGATCGACGGCCTGGTGGACGTCGGCCGCTGGCTGGAGGAGTTCCACCCGCGCTCGCTGGTGGAGCTGGACTACGGCGGCCTGGTGCACGCGCTGCCGGCCGGCGAGCTGGAGGGCGACCACTCGGCGGCGGACGTCGCCGACGGCATCGAGGCGCTGCGCCGGGGGGACGGGATGGCCGCCGGGGAGGCCTACGGGCGGCTGGTGGAGCGGTGGCGGGCGGTACGTGACCGGCGTTCCGCGAACTGAGTGACGTACGTCACGGTCAAAACAGCCCTGAACGACGTACGGTCTACCGCACTTGACCACCTGACGGGATGTTGATCCCGATCCGGGCTTTTGTCCCAAGGGTGATGGACGGCACTTACACGGCTCTTGCGCCTCTTGCCGCCCCTCATGCCAAAATAGGACAAGGAGTCCGGGGAAGGCTCCGTCCGCCCAACTATGCTCCACCGTGGGCGGAATCCCAGCATTGCGCACTTTGGGGGGTCTGGTGCCTCCTGATCGCCCTGTGACTGATCGTCACAGTGGCGTGACTGTCCGCTATGGCATGGTCCATCGGCTTCCGCGGCTGATGAACACCTGGGAGGGCAATTCCATCGGTTTGGCCGACGTGGCTGGACAGATGGTGTAGTTGTAGTGCCGAGGACAAGCCGTTCGTCCTATAACCGACTCGGCCCGCGTCCGCCATTTCGGGCAACGCGGGTCAAGGTGCAGAATTTAGAGGAAAGAACCGAGAAGGTTCGGTTCTCCCGAGGAGGCCGCTCATGACCGCTCGCACCCCTGATGCCGAGCCGCTGCTGACCCCGGCTGAGGTCGCCACGATGTTCCGCGTGGACCCGAAGACGGTCACGCGGTGGGCGAAGGCCGGCAAGCTCACTTCGATCCGTACGCTCGGCGGGCACCGCCGCTACCGCGAGGCCGAGGTCCGCGCTCTGCTCGCGGGCATCCCGCAGCAGCGCAGCGAGGCCTGAACAACTGAATAACCGGGCAAACCGGCTGGTCCCCCAACTGACCGAGGTGCCCGGAACCCTAGCTCCAAGCGACGCGGGACCTGCCCCAACAGGGCCCACGCCCAAGCCGAAGAGAACGTTGTAGGCAGCGACACAGGGTGCGTCGTAGATCGCGCTGGACTCCGCCGGGTCCAGCGCGATCTTTTTGTGCGCTGGTCGTGGGGGTGCCGAGGTCGCTGTGAGCGGCCTTGTCGGAGTCTGGGGAGGGGTGTCGGAACTTCTGTGCACGACCCCTGAGTCGAGTGCAATTGCACATATTAAATTGAACAGTTGTAGGAGGGGGTTAAGTTCCGCCGTTTCAAAAAGTCATGCGGTGACTCCCGTCACACGCCAGGGAGCTTGTTGCCTCTGGCACGGGTGCGGTAGTGGAACCACCTCTTCCAGGGTGCCACGTCCGGGCGGGTGTTGGGCCCGGCGCCGGTCACGCGCTTCGGGGACTTTCGTCCTCCAGGACCTCTTCGCTCGCGTCCTCGGGTCGGGGGCCGGCGTCCATCGCCAGCCGCAGCAGGTGATGGCAGATCGGACAGTGGCGGGTGAGGTGCCGCCGGTAGGACGAGGCGGCCGCCAGATGCGCCCTGAGCAACGCCCGCGTCTCGTGCCTGGCCGATGCCGTCATACGCCACCTCCAGGGGCCGCACAGGGGGGCGGGCCCTGGTTTCTGGGTACCGGCGGAATGTGACGTCGTCAATCCCCCAGGGGGCAGGCTGAGCACAAGAAGCAGGCCCCCGTCCGGATCGGACGAGGGCCTACTTTGTTCGCGGCAAAGAAAGAGCCCCCATCCGACGGGATGGGGGCTCTTCCTGCTGCGGTCCTGACGGGATTTGCTGTATCGATTGCGGCTCCGCCGCGGGCGCGGCCTCCACCTCGACAGGGTGGCGAGCGGGGTGGTCGACGGCAAAGAAAGAGCCCCCATCCGACGGATGAGGGCCTTCTCGCTGCGGTCCTGACGGGATTTGAACCCGCGGCCTCCACCTTGACAGGGTGGCGAGCACTCCAAACTGCTCCACAGGACCAGGTTTCGCTGCGCTTGGCTTGCCGCCTTGCGCTGCGAGAAGGACTGTACAGGAGGGTGAGGGCCCTGGTCGAACTCACCCTCTGTACACTTGCGGTTACGGTACGGCCGCGTCGATCGCCTTCACGATCCGCTTGTCGGAGATCGGGTACGCCGTGCCCAGCGCGTGGGCGAAGTAGCTGACCCGTAGCTCCTCGAGCATCCAGCGGATGTCCAGTACCTGCTGCGGTACCGGCCGGCCCTTCGGGAGCTGTTCCAGCAGCCAGGCGTACTCGTCCTGCATCTCGTGGACCTTCTCCATGCGCGTGGTGTCCCGCTGGACGCCCGTCGGCATCTGCTGCAGGCGCCGGTCCGCGGCCACCAGGTAGCGCATGAGGTCGGGCAGGCGGCGTATCCCCGCCCAGGTCACGAAACCGGGCTTCACAAGGGCGTCCAGCTGCTTGCGGACGTCCGTCAGGTTCGCCAGCAGGACGGGGCTGCGTACGCCCTTCAGACGGCGCTCACAGGCCTGCCAGGCGGCGAGGACCTGCTGCACCTGGGCGACCGTACGGACCGTCGTGTCGACGATCTCCGCCCGCACCTTGTCGTACAGCTTCCGGTACGACTCCTCGTCCCACACCGGCCCGCCGAAGTCCGCGATCAGCTTGTCGGCCGCGGCCATCGCGCAGTCGTCGAAGAGCGCCTGGACCGAGCCGTGCGGGTTGGCGGAGAGCGCCAGCTTCTGGGCGTTCGTCAGGCGATCGCTCGCGAATTTGGCCGGGTTCACCGGGATGTTGCGCAGGATGAGGCGACGGGTGCCCTTCCACATGGCCTCCGCCTGCTCGGCCTCCGTGTCGAAGAGGCGGACCGAGACCGTGTCGCCGTCGTCCACCAGCGCCGGGTACGCCTTCACCGGCTGCCCGGCCCGGCGGGTCTCGAAGACCCGGGTGAGCGTGCCGATCGTCCAGTCCGTGAGGCCCGCCCGCTCCAGGGACTCCCCGCCCTCGCGGGAGGCGGTCGCGGCCGCCGCCTGGGACAGGGCCTTGCGCGCCTTCGGCTTCAGCTGGAGCTTCAGCGCCTCCAGGTCCTTGTCCTCGGCGAGCCCCCGGCGCCGCTCGTCCACGATCCTGAAGGTGATCTTCAGATGGTCGGGGACCTTCGCCCAGTCGAAGTCGTCCGCCTCGAAGGGGACGCCGACCATGCGCTTCAGCTCGCGGGCCATGGTGACCGTCAGGGGCTCCTGCAGCGGCACCGCGCGCTCCAGGAACGCCTTCGCGTAGTTCGGCGCGGGCACGTAGTTGCGGCGGATCGGCTTGGGGAGGGTGCGGATCAGCTCCGTCACCACTTCCTCGCGCAGGCCGGGGATCTGCCAGTCGAAGCCCTCGTCCGTGACCTGGTTGAGGACCTGAAGCGGGATGTGGACGGTCACACCGTCCGCGTCCGCGCCCGGCTCGAACTGGTAGGTCACCCGGAACTTGAGCGGACCCTGGCGCCAGCTGTCCGGATAGTCGGCCTTGGTGACCGCCTCCGCCGACTCCCGGATGAGCATCTCCCGCTCGAAGTCCAGAAAATCGGGCTGCTCGTGCCGCTTGTGCTTCCACCAGGAGTCGAAGTGGGCGCCGGAGACGACGTGTTCGGGCACCCGCTGGTCGTAGAAGTCGAACAGCGTCTCGTCGTCCACGACGATGTCCCGGCGCCGCGCCCGGTGCTCCAGCTCCTCGACCTCGCTGAGGAGTCTGCGGTTGTCGGCGAAGAACTTGTGGTGCGTGCGCCAGTCGCCCTCGACGAGCGCGTTGCGGATGAACAGCTGACGGGAGACCTCGGGGTCGACCCGGCCGTAGTTCACCTTCCGCTGGGCGACGATCGGGACGCCGTACAGCGTGACCTTCTCGTACGCCATCACGGCCGCCTGGTCCTTCTCCCAGTGCGGCTCGCTGTACGTGCGCTTCAGGAGGTGGCCGGCGAGCGGCTCGACCCACTCCGGCTCGATCTTCGCGTTGACCCTGGCCCACAGGCGGGACGTCTCCACCAGCTCGGCGGACATCACGAAACGGGGCTGCTTCCGGAACAGCGCCGAGCCCGGGAAGATCGCGAACTTGGCGTTGCGCGCGCCCAGGTACTCGTTCTTGTTGCCGTCCTTCACGTCCTTCATCCCGATGTGGGAGAGGAGGCCGGCGAGGAGCGAGACATGGACGCGGTCGGCAGGGGCATCGTCCTCGTTGAGATGGATGCCCATCTGCTTGGCGACCGTGCGCAGCTGGGTGTAGATGTCCTGCCATTCGCGAATGCGCAGGAAGTTCAGGTACTCCTGCTTGCACATCCGGCGGAAGGAGCTGGACCCCCGCTCCTTCTGCTGCTCGCGGACGTACCGCCACAGGTTCAGGTAGGCGAGGAAGTCGCTGCTCTCGTCCTTGAAGCGGGCGTGCTGCTGGTCGGCCTGGGCCTGCTTCTCGGCCGGGCGCTCGCGCGGGTCCTGGATGGACAGCGCGGCCGCTATGACCATGACCTCGCGGACACAGCCGTTCTTGTCGGCCTCCAGGACCATCCGGGCCAGGCGCGGGTCGACGGGCAGCTGGGCGAGCTTGCGGCCGTTGTCGGTGAGCCGCTTGCGCGGGTCCTTCTGGGCCGGGTCCAGCGCGCCCAGCTCCTGCAGCAGCTGCACACCGTCGCGGATGTGGCGGTGGTCCGGCGGGTCGATGAAGGGGAACTTCTCGATGTCGCCGAGCCCGGCCGCGGTCATCTGGAGGATGACGGAGGCGAGGTTCGTGCGGAGGATCTCGGCGTCCGTGAACTCCGGGCGCGCGAGGAAGTCGTCCTCGGCGTACAGCCGGATGCAGATGCCGTCGGACGTACGGCCACAGCGGCCCTTGCGCTGGTTGGCGCTGGCCTGGGAGATCGGCTCGATGGGCAGCCGCTGGACCTTGGTGCGGTGGCTGTACCGGCTGATCCGGGCGAAGCCGGGGTCGATGACGTACTTGATGCCGGGGACGGTGAGGGAGGTCTCGGCGACATTGGTCGCCAGAACGATCCTGCGCCCGGTGTGCGGCTGGAAGACGCGGTGCTGCTCGGCGTGGGACAGGCGGGCGTAGAGCGGCAGGATCTCAGTGAAGCGGTACTGCTTCTTCGTCAGCGCGTCCGCCGTGTCCCGGATCTCCCGCTCACCGGAGAGGAAGACGAGGATGTCGCCCTTCCCCTCCGCCATCAGCTCCTCGACGGCGTCGGTGATCGCGGTGATCTGGTCCCGGTCGGCGTCCTCGGAATCCTCTTCGAGAAGCGGCCGGTACCGGACCTCGACCGGATAGGTACGGCCGCTGACCTCGATGATCGGGGCGTCGCCGAAGTGCCGGGAGAAGCGCTCCGGGTCGATGGTCGCCGAAGTGATGACGACCTTGAGATCCGGCCGCTTGGGCAGCAGCTGCGCGAGATACCCCAGCAGGAAGTCGATGTTCAGGGACCGCTCGTGCGCCTCGTCGATGATGATCGTGTCGTAGGCGCGCAGCTCGCGGTCGGTCTGGATCTCGGCGAGCAGGATGCCGTCCGTCATCAGCTTGACGAAGGTGGCGTCCGGATTCACCTGGTCGGTGAAGCGGACCTTCCAGCCGACCGCCTCGCCGAGCGGGGTCCGCAGCTCCTCCGCCACCCGCTCGGCGACGGTGCGGGCGGCGATACGGCGGGGCTGGGTGTGCCCGATCATGCCGCGGACGCCGCGGCCCAGCTCCATACAGATCTTGGGGATCTGCGTGGTCTTGCCGGACCCGGTCTCACCGGCGACGATGACGACCTGGTGATCGCGGATGGCCTCGGCGATCTGGTCCTTGCGCTGGCTGACAGGGAGCTGCTCGGGGTACGTGACGGCGGGCACGCGGGAGCGCCGCTCGTCCATCCGAGCCTCGGCCTTGGCGACCTCTGCCTCGATCTCGGCGAGGACGGCGGCGCGGGCCTCCGGCTTACGGATCTTGCGCGCGCCCTCGAGTCGCCGGCCGAGCCGGTGCGCTTCGCGCAGCGACAGCTCGGTCAGGCGGGAGGCGAGGGTGCCGAGGGCGGGGGCTGGGTGCGTAGACATACGCGACCCAGGATCTCACCTCGGGGAAATTCGTGGCGAACGCTTTTGGGCGGGCGGCCGCCGACCGGGGGCGGCCGCCCTCACCTGGAGTCCTTACTCGTTGGGGAGCCAGTCGGTGAAGGTCACGGGTCGGTCCGTGAGCATGCGGAGGTTTCCGCCGTCGACGGCGTCGACGACATACGTGGCGCTCGCGCCGACCGCCTGCTCGAAGCCGTTGAAGGCGATCCGGCTGCCGTCGGGGGAGTAGACCGGGGTGCGGAGGCTGGACAGGGCGATGCCCCAGTTGCCCTGCAGATCGGTCGTGGCGCCGGAGGCCACATCGACGGTGCGCAGGCCGTTCTCCGTGGCATAGACGAGGCGGCTGCCGTCGGGGGACCAGTCGGCGGGCGCGTCCCCCACGTTGTGGCTCGAGGTGACCTGGCGCTCCTCACGGGTGACCGTGTCGAGGACGTAGACGTCGGTGCCGACATCCCAGCCGTCATCGGTCTCGTAGTACTCGCTCCTCAGGAAGGCGATGCTCCGGCCGTCGGGCGAGAAGGTGCCGCGGCTGCCGTACGGGGTGAGGACCTCGCTCCCGGTGCCGTCGGCATTGATCCAGCCCAGGCCGGACCCCGTTTCGTAGACGATCCGCTGTCCGTCGGGAGACCAGTCGGGGTGCCCGGCGTACGGAACGGGCCCGGACCCGGTGCCGGGGACCAGGACGTGCGGGTCGCTGCCGTCGGCGCCCGCGACGACCAGATCGCTGCCGTACGCGCAGCCCTCGGTCTGCGGTATGCAGGTGTCCTGCCGGTGGACGTACGCCACCCGGGAGCCGTCGGGCGAGAGCACGCCGTCCTCCGCGCCCCGGGCGAGGGTGGCGGTGACGGATCCGCTGACGGGGTTGAGGGTGACCAGGGCGGGAGAGCCGGCCGAATAGTCGGTGGCGGTGAGCCGGCCCGGCCCCCGCGTCCCCTCCGCCGCCGCGGTCCCCGCTGCCAGCGGCACACTCGCCGCGATCACCAGCGTGACGGTCAACGCGGCCTGTCTGAAGCGCACTTGAGCCCCTTCCATCGGGTCGGGACCGGCGGTCCGGCCCCCAGAAGGAGGAGCGCACCAAGATCAGGAAACGTCACAGCGAGCGCACAGCTTCAGCGCTGCTACGCCCCCGAGCCGCCGGAATCGCCGCCGCGCCGCACACCATCCCCGAGGGCGATGGACTTGGCGGTGTTGGAGACCGCCTTGATACCGAGGTACGCCGTGGTCATGCTGCTCACGGCCGTGAACGCGGCGGTCAGCACACCGACGATCACCGCCTTGTCCCCGTCAAGCCGCCACACCCCGAAGATCGCGACCCCGGCTATCGCCAGATTACTGATGACCACCGCGAGCAGCCCGTACCGGGCCCGGTCCTTCTCCAGCTCGGTGTCCCGGATGGCTCTGGCCTCGTCCCGGCTCATCGTCCCCGCCCCCCAAAAAATCCCCGTCAACCAGCCAGAACGTAGCGCTGCCGGGGTCACCTGCCAAGGAGTCCGCCTGGTCAGCTCCGCCAGCTCCGAAACGGCGAAGGCCCCGTTCAGTGAACGGGGCCTTCTGGTTGTGGCTGGGGCCGGGGTCGAACCGGCGACCTATCGCTTTTCAGGCGATCGCTCGTACCAACTGAGCTACCCAGCCGTCAAGGCCTTTTGCAAGGCCTTTGCGGTCCTGACGGGATTTGAACCCGCGGCCTCCACCTTGACAGGGTGGCGAGCACTCCAAACTGCTCCACAGGACCAAGCTTGCGTGCAACAGTGTCGCACACGATCTTGCGTGCCCCCAACGGGATTCGAACCCGTGCTACCGCCTTGAAAGGGCGGCGTCCTAGGCCGCTAGACGATGAGGGCTATCGGCCCGCCTGGGCGCTTCTCAGCGCGTCGGGGACGTGAGAAGCATATGGGATGGCGGGGAGTATCGCCAAAACGGTTTTACGACCTTGATGGCGAAGGCGCGGAGGGGGAGGGGGTTGCGCCGGGAAGGTTCTCCTCGGGCAGGTGGCGGCTGACCTCGGCTGTCGTCAGGCCCAGGCCGCCCAGTCTGATCTCGTCCCAGGCCTGGAGGCGGCGGGTGCCGCGGTCGAAGTAGAGGATCGAGGCCTCGATCGGGTCGGGGTACCTGCCCTCCACGGCGCGCAGGCCGCTGCCTCCCGTCGAGCCCTCCATGCGCAGACGTGTGCCGTACTTCATGACCTCCGTGCCCTGGTGGTGGAGGTGGCCCGCCAGGACCAGCGGGACCTCGCCGTCCGTCTCGCGCGCGGCGGAGGGCTCGTGTGCGATCGCCACGTCGACCGGGGTGCCCGCCGCCCGCTGGTCGCGCAGGGCGCTGGCCAGGCGGTCGCCCGCCAGCACCTCGGCCGCGTCCCCGCCGGGCGACACCGAGCGGTCGGGGGTGAACTGGGGGTCGCCGATGCCCGCGAACCGCAGGCCGGCGATCGTTTCCGCCCGGCCGTCGTCCAGGACGTGCACGTTCTTCATGCGCTGCAGGTAGCGCTGGGTGGTCCTGGAGTCGTGGTTGCCCCGGACCCAGACGTACGGCACGCCCAGGTCGGCGACCGGGTCCAGGAAGCCGTTCTCTGCGGCCGTGCCGTGGTCCATCGTGTCGCCCGAGTCCACGATCACGTTCACTTTGTACTGCTCCACCAGGGAGGCGATGATCTTCCAGCTTGCCGGGTTGAGGTGGATGTCGGAGACGTGCAGGACCCGCAGGCCGGTGGGGTCCGGCTGGTAGGCCGGGAGTGTGGACGTGACGTCGTACAGCTTCGTCACGTTCGTCACCAGGCGCGCCAACTCCTTCTGGTAGACGTCGAATTCGGTGACGATGCTGCGCGCGTTGCCGACCAGGGAGGGTGCGGAGGAGAGCAGGCCGGAGAACTTCGGCTCCAGGACCGACTTGGGGTTCCAGGTGGCGTAGGCCGTCGCCCCGGAGGCGGCGAGGAGGGCCAGTGCCAGGCCGCCGGCTGTCAGGGCGCGGCGCGGGCGGCGGTAGACGGCGAGGCCCAGGGCGGTCGCGCCGGAGACCACGGCGACGCAGGAGCGTACGGCGAGGTCGAGTGTGCCGTGCTCGATGTCCCGGGCCACTTCGTCCTGGAGCCCGGAGAGTCGCTCGGGGTGGTCGACGAGGGCCTGGGAGCGGAGCGGGTCCAGTTGGTCGACGTTGACGTCGAGGCGGACCGGGGCGACGTGGCTGTCCAGGGTGAGTGCGCCCAGCGGGGAGACGTTGATCTTCGTGCCGCCGGTGAGGGATGGGCGCAGGGCCATCGTCGTGTCCATCGGGCCGACCGGGACCCGGACGTTCCCGACGATCAGCAGGCCCAGCCAGGCGCCGACCAGGACCACCGTGGTGAGGCCGAGGGCGCGCAGCCACGGGTTGGGGCGGGCCGCCAGTTCCAGGGCCGGGAGGGTGGGGGCGGCCTTGCGGGGACGGCGGGCACGGCGGGTGCGCAGGGTGCGGAGGGCTGCGGCGGTGGCGCGGGCGCTGGCCATTGGGGGCGTATGCCCACGGCCGGGTGTGGATATGCGGCGGATATGCGCCGGTTCGCCTGCCTCGTACGGGCCTGATGTACCGGACAATGACCGTGTGCTGGAGATGACGCGCGAGGAGTTCGAGGAACTGGTCGCTGAGGCGCTCGACCGGATCCCGCCGGAATTGACGCGGCTGATGGACAATGTCGCGGTGTTCGTCGAGGACGAACCGCCGGCGGACGATCCCGAGCTGCTCGGGCTGTACGAGGGGACGCCGCTGACCGAGCGGGGTGAGTGGTACGCGGGTGTGCTGCCGGACCGGATCACTGTCTACCGGGGGCCGACGCTGCGGATGTGCGACAGCCGCGAGGATGTCGTCGCCGAGACCGAGGTCACTGTGGTGCACGAGATCGCCCATCACTTCGGCATCGACGATGCCCGGCTGCACGCGCTCGGGTACGGGTGACCGGGTGGGGCGGGCCGATGCGGGCGGGGCGCGTGTCCTCTTGCGGGCGGCGGGAGTTGGGCAGGTTGACTCCCAGTCTCGCCTCCGGAGGTGGCCGCCGTGCGCCCCTTGTACGTACCCGTCCGTCTGGCCGTCACGGTGCTGGCCCTCACGGCCGCCGCCGGCTGTGTGAGCGTGGGTGACGACGCCGGCCGGGCCAAGCCGTCGCACTCGGCGGGGCAGCGGGGTGGTGAGGCGCCCGACGGGGGGCCGGTGGAGGGCGGTGGCGGCCTCGGCTACGGCGGTGGCGGTCACGGGGGCGGCAAGCGCGAGCACGGGGGCAAGAAGAGGCGGGGGGAGTCGGGTACGCCCTCGGTCACGTCGTCCGCGTCGGGCAGCGCGTCGGCGGCACCGTCGAAGCCGGGGGGGACCGCGGTTCCGGTCCCTACGCATACGGTCGAGCCGACGCCCACACAGACGGCCGAGCCGCCGCCGACGGCCACCGAGGAGCCGACGCCCACCTCGTCCGCGCCGCCGTCCGCCGAGCCGTCCTCCTCGGCTCACGAGGAGACGGGGACCCAACTGGCCCAGCGGGAGCCGGCGCCTGCGGCGGGGATTCCGGCGTAGGACGTGACCAGCGTCTCCTGGGCTCGGTTTGCCTTGGGGGGCGTTGGGTGCGTATGGTGGTAGATCGTTTGATCCCATTTGCCCGGCGCCACTGCAGAGCGCGCCGTGTGGCGCGTACTCTCCCTTGCCGTGGCGGACCGCATTGAGGCGGTCGTGAGCGATTCACGGAGTTGACGGGCGCGTGCCGAAGAGACTCCGGAAGGTTTCGCATTCGCATGTCCGTGTCCAGTACTGATCAGATCGTCATGCCCGAGAACGACAACGAACTCGTGGACGTGACGACCGAGGTCACCGAGGCCGTCGAGGCCGCTGACACCACCCCCCAGACCACCTTTGCCGACCTCGGCCTCCCCGAGGGCATCGTGCGCAAGCTCGCGCAGAACGGCGTCACCACCCCCTTCCCGATCCAGGCCGCGACCATCCCGGACGCCCTGGCCGGCAAGGACATCCTCGGCCGTGGCCGCACCGGCTCCGGCAAGACCCTCTCCTTCGGTCTGCCTACCCTGGCCACGCTGGCCGGCGGCCGCACCCAGAAGCACAAGCCCCGCGCCGTCATCCTCACCCCGACCCGTGAGCTGGCCATGCAGGTGGCCGACGCCCTGCAGCCCTACGGCGACGTCCTCGGCCTGAAGATGAAGGTCGTCTGCGGCGGTACGTCGATGGGCAACCAGATCTACGCGCTGGAGCGCGGCGTGGACATCCTGGTCGCCACGCCCGGCCGCCTCCGCGACATCATCAACCGCGGCGCCTGCTCCCTGGAGGACGTGCAGATCGCGGTCCTGGACGAGGCCGACCAGATGTCCGACCTGGGCTTCCTGCCCGAGGTCACCGAGCTGCTCGACCAGGTCCCGGCCGGCGGCCAGCGGATGCTGTTCTCCGCCACCATGGAGAACGAGATCCAGACCCTCGTCGACCGCTACCTGAACAACCCGGTCTCCCACGAGGTGGACGCGGCCCAGGGCGCGGTGACGACCATGTCGCACCACATCCTCATCGTGAAGCCCAAGGACAAGGCGCCGGTCACCGCCGCGATCGCCTCCCGCAAGGGCCGCACGATCATCTTCGTCCGCACCCAGCTGGGCGCCGACCGTGTCGCCGAGCAGCTGCGCGAGGCCGGCGCGAAGGCCGACGCGCTGCACGGCGGCATGACCCAGGGCGCCCGCACCCGGACGCTGGCCGACTTCAAGGACGGCTACGTCAACGTGCTCGTCGCGACCGACGTCGCCGCGCGCGGCATCCACGTCGACGGCATCGACCTGGTCCTGAACGTGGACCCGGCCGGCGACCACAAGGACTACCTGCACCGCGCCGGCCGCACCGCGCGCGCCGGTCGTACGGGCACGGTCGTCTCGCTGTCCCTGCCGCACCAGCGCCGCCAGATCTTCCGCCTGATGGAGGACGCCGGCGTCGACGCCGCGCGCCACATCATCCAGGGCGCCGGCGCCTTCGACCCGGAGGTCGCCGAGATCACCGGCGCCCGCTCCATGACCGAGGTCCAGGCCGAGTCCGCGGGCAACGCCGCCCAGCAGGCCGAGCGCGAGGTCGCCCACCTCACCAAGCAGCTGGAGCGTGCCCAGCGCCGCGCCACCGAGCTGCGCGAGGAGGCCGACCGGCTGGTCGTCCGGGTCGCCCGCGAGCGTGGCGAGGACCCGGAGACCGCGGTGGCCGAGGCCCAGGCGGCCGCGGCGGAGGCCGTGGTCGAGGCGGCCGCGGTCCAGGAGCCGGCGCAGCGCGAGACCGAGCGCGAGGAGCGTCCGGCGGCTTCGGCGCCGTACGAGCGCCGGGAGCGGCGTTCCTTCGACCGTGACCGCGGTGAGCGCGGTGAGCGCGGTGAGCGGGGCGAGCGTGGCTTCGAGCGCCGTGAGGACCGTGGTGACCGCGGTGGCTTCCGCCGTGACCGTGACGAGCGTCGTCCCTTCGACCGTGACCGGGACCGTGGTGAGCGCGGCTTCGAGCGCCGTGACGACCGGGGTGACCGTGGTGGGCGTTCCTTCGAGCGCCGCGACGAGCGTCGTCCCTTCGACCGGGACCGTGAGCGTGGCTTCGAGCGCCGCGACGACCGGGGTGACCGCGGCGGCCGTGGCTTCGAGCGCCGTGACGAGCGCGGTGACCGTGGTGGGCGTTCCTTCGAGCGCCGCGACGAGCGTCGTCCCTTCGACCGTGACCGCGGTGGCCGCTCCTTCGAGCGCCGCGACGACCGTGGTGGCTTCCGCCGGGACGAGCGCGGTGCCGGCCACCGGGGCAGCGACCGTCCGTTCAACCGTGAGCGTCGTGACGACCGCCCCGGCTTCCGCTCCGCCGGTCACGACCGTCCCTACGGCCGTCGTGACGACCACCGCGGCAGCGGCACCGGCTCCTTCGGCCGCCGCGACGACAAGCCGCGCTGGAAGCGCAACGGCTGACAGAGCGAGAAGTGACCGGCCCTCCGGCCGGTGAACGAACAGACGAAACGGCTGCGGGCCCCGGATCATCCGGGGCCCGCAGCCGTTGCAGCGAGCCGGCGTCCAGCATGCCGGCCGTCTCCGCCGCGATCTCGGGTGTGTCCGGCGGCCCAGCACAGCACCAGCTGGGCCGCCGGATCCATCTCGAAGGCGGCCCGCAGCAGTTGGGGCAGCCGGTAGCCGCCGCCCAGCTGCTCCTCCTTCTACGGCCGCAGGGGTTCGAGGCTGTGCGTGGTCACCACGTGCGGGACGCCGTACACGGTGCGGGCCAGCTGCCCGGCGGCGTTCGCGTACCAGGTGTGGCTGTGCACCAGGTCCGCGCCCTCGCACGCGGCGCTCATCTCGACGTTCGCGGCGAGGGTGCGCAGCGCCGCGTTCGCGCCGTCCGCCAGCGGCGGTTCCCGGTACGCGAACACCCCGGGATCGGGGCGGGGTTCACCGAAACATCGCACCCGCAGGTCGACCAGGGTGCGCAGCTGCCGGGACAGCTCGGTGGCGCGGAGCGGCATGTCCGTGCCCGGTGTGACCTGGGAATCCGTGGCCGCGCGACGACGGGGGTGGAACGCCGCGGCCACGGATCCGGAATTCACGCTGGAGCGAGGCTCCTGTGACGCATGTCACGCCGCCTGGGAGGGAATCGCTGGGGACATGACAGATGAAGCAAGAGCGAGCAGTGCCGACCCGGCCGCGGCCGGGCTGTCGGACGAGGAACGGCTGGCCCAACTCGGTTACACCCAGGTCCTCGCCCGCCGCATGTCGGCGTTCTCGAACTACGCCGTGTCCTTCACGATCATCTCGGTCCTCTCCGGCTGCCTGACCCTCTACCTCTTCGGCATGGTCACCGGCGGCCCTGCCGTCATCACCTGGGGCTGGGTGGCGGTAGGCCTGATGACCCTGTTCGTGGGCCTCTCGATGGCCGAGATCTGCTCCGCCTACCCGACATCGGCGGGCCTGTACTTCTGGGCCCACCGCCTCGCGCCCCCGCGCTCGGCGGCGGCCTGGGCGTGGTTCACCGGCTGGTTCAACGTGCTGGGCCAGGTGGCGGTGACGGCGGGCATCGACTTCGGCGCGGCGTCCTTCCTCGGCGCCTACCTGAACCTCCAGTTCGACTTCAAGGTGACCCCCGGCCGCACGGTGCTCCTCTTCGCCGCGATCCTCCTCCTCCACGGCCTGCTGAACACCTTCGGCGTCCGCATCGTCGCGTTCCTGAACAGCGTGAGCGTGTGGTGGCACGTCCTGGGCGTCGCGCTGATCGTCGGCGCCCTCGCCCTCGTCCCCGACCACCACCAGTCGGCATCCTTCGTCTTCACGAAGTTCGTCAACGGGACGGGCTGGGGCAGCGGCCTCTACGTTGTCCTGCTGGGCCTCCTCATGGCCCAGTACACCTTCACGGGCTACGACGCCTCCGCCCACATGACGGAGGAGACCCACGACGCGTCCACGGCGGGCCCGAAGGGCATCGTCCGCTCGATCTGGACCTCCTGGATAGCCGGCTTCGTCCTCCTGCTCGGCTTCACCTTCGCCATCCAGTCCTACGACAAGGAGCTGGCGTCCCCGACCGGCGCACCCCCCGCCCAGATCCTCCTGGACGCCCTGGGCGCGACAACGGGCAAACTCCTGCTCCTGGTCGTGATCGGCGCCCAGCTCTTCTGCGGCATGGCCTCGGTCACCGCCAACAGCCGCATGATCTACGCCTTCTCCCGCGACGGCGCGCTGCCCTTCTCGCGCATCTGGCACACGGTCAGTCCCCGCACCCGCACCCCCGTGGCCGCGGTCTGGCTGGCCGCCCTCGGCGCCCTGGCCCTCGGCCTTCCGTACCTCATCAACTCCACGGCCTACGCGGCGGTGACGTCGATCGCGGTGATCGGCCTGTACATCGCCTACGTCGTCCCGACCCTCCTCCGGGTTCGCAAGGGCGAAGCCTTCGAACGCGGCCCCTGGCACCTGGGCCGCTGGTCGGTCCCGATCGGCATCGTGTCCGTCGCCTGGGTCGCCGTGATCACGATCCTCTTCATGCTCCCCCAGGTCTCCCCGGTCACCTGGAAGACCTTCAACTACGCCCCGGTCGCCGTCCTGGTCGTCCTGGGCTTCGCCGCCGCGTGGTGGCTGGCCTCGGCCCGCCACTGGTTCCTCGATCCGGCCCGCACCCGGTCCCCCGAACTGGTCGAAAAGTAACTTTCACGCTCCTGACGCGGCCGCGTCCCCGATACCGCTCCTGGTGCGGTTGGCCAGTGCTGGCCAACCGCCCTGGTCCGGACAGGCAGTCCGGTGACCCTCCGAGCGGTCTTGAGGGTCAGGGAACAGCGCGAGCTGGTCACTTCGGCACGGTCGGGTCTTGCCGCCCTGGGTGGGCGTGCCCGCTGTCCTGGGTGGGTCCGCGGTCCCGCACACCCTCGGCAGGGATATGGCCTGGCCGGTAGCTCTCCCCGCGCTCATCCTCTGGTGAGCGGGGGTCACACCTGGCCGACGCCGAATCCCATGGCCGAGGGCGCGCCTGCCGATGGCCACCGAGGCACCGTGGTGCCGGGTGACTGTGGTCTTCTTCGCCTGCTGCTCGAGGGGTGTGGTCCAGTGCTGTCCGCCCCAGCGGCTGGTGTAGGCCGGGTCGACCGCGACCACCACCAGGCTCTGGTGCCAGGCCATGCCGCGCAGGCGTTCACGGAAGCGGGTGGTGGGGATCCCCGTCACCGTGCGCCGGAAGCGCTTGCCGCGCCTGCCCCGGCCCATGGTCTCCCGGCCGGTGGCTCGGGAATCGGCGAAGCCCAGGTTCTCGATGGCAATCCCGGCGCAGCCATGCTCGTGGGCGAGGGCGATCAGGTCGCTGATCGCGGCGCGCAGACGACCGTTCCGGGTGGTGGTCGGGCCGGTCAAGTCCAGCGGGCAGGTGATGGGTTCGCCGATCGGGTTGCCGTGCGGATCAAGCACGTACGCGGCAAGGTGGTCGGCGTTGAGGTCGACCCCGAGCAGCCGCGCGCCTGAGGCCTTGAGTTCGTCCGGGGTGAGCACCACCTTCTTGTCGGACGCCCAGGACGCGTCCAGATACCACCGGCCGCGGCTCGGGTCGCAGACGATGTCGTAGCGCACCGCCCGGTGGGCAGTGACCCGGTCGAGCCACTCGCCGTGCCGGTGTTGGAAGGCCACGCTGCAAGCCAGCCGGTAGCGGCCCCGGGGCGCGTTGGCCAGGTGCCGCAGCGGCTCGGGCAGGACGAGGGTCACCGAGCCGTCGGACGGGTCGACGGTGATGGTGTAGTTGCCATGCGGGGCGCCGGACTCGCCGTCCGCGGTGAGGAACAGCCGCTCGGCCTCCCACCGCTCACGCCACTCGGCCTCGGCCAGGTGAGCGTCGTCCAGATGGTGCCGCAGCCTGGCAAGGCCACGACCGCCGACCGTGATCGATGGTCGCCCAGCGGCGATCTTCTGCTCCACTGTGACGAGCCGGACTTGAAGCGCCTGCATACGGCGCTGCTTCTGAGCCCGTTCGTTCTGGTCGGCGTAGCCGCGCACCCCGCCCTTGGAACGCTTGCCGCAAGGTGCGGCCAGGCGACGGCCAATGGTGCGGATGGCCCGGCGCAGGCTTGCGCGCTCGTCGTACAGGCAGCGCATCGACAGATGGTACTGATCCTCGCTGGCGCGCGTCATCGCCCCGGCCCAGCGGGAGGAGGACACCGCGGTGAGCTTCTTCTTCCGCGCCGCCCGCCTGGTGTCCTTCGCCGAGACCTGGCCGATTCTGACGCGTTCGGCCAGGTCGGCCCGCTGATGATGCCCGAGATGCTTGCCCACCAGGCGCAGCACCTGCTCATCGGTCGGGGCCAGACGCAGCCGGTCCCGGATCCGCGCCCCGGAGGGTGCGGCAACGGTGAACGGTTTGGCCAGCACACGCAGCGCACGCTTGCGCGCCATCGCCTCAGCCCCCTCCCCCTTCGGCGCTACGCACCCAGTTGCCGCCACCGATCATGCGTTCCATCGACTCGTGTGATCCAGAGAACCGCCCCCGTTCACCCGTATGGGGCATGCTGGCCGATTATGCGTGTAATGCAGCCAGCAACTGCCAACCCGACCGAACCTGCCGAAAAGTGGCCACACTGGTCCTGCCGCAGAGCCTGACGTGGCCGCGTCTCGATACCCGATCGGCGACACGGCCTCGTCCGGCTATGCTCGGACAGGCAACATCGCTTGGGCCCTTAGCTCAATTGGCAGAGCAGTGGACTTTTAATCCATTGGTTGTGGGTTCGAGTCCCACAGGGCCCACGAGAGGGACCCCAGCTCAGAGACATTCCGAGCTGGGGTCCCTTCCGTTTTGTCCGGGCTTCATGATCGCTTGCTGGCCCGTAGCTGGCCCGAAAACTCGCTGGAACACGAAACGGCCCCCAGCTGGCCGGCGCGGCAGCTGGGGGCCGTTCAACTCCCCTGCGGGGGAAAGGGGAGCGGGTGGCCGCCCCACGGGGGACGGCCACCCTTCCCGCTTCAGGTGGCCTCTCCGGGGCACCGCCTGCCCCTGCTCCACCGTCGGCGGGCTTCAACCCGCCGGCGGCGCGTCAGTGCGTCGGCCGCCGGCGGGGGGCTGAAAGGGCGGTGACTGACTGGAGGCGTGCGTGAGTGTCGGTCTGCGACAGCTCGGCGAGGCGGCCCACGCCCGCGGCGATCACGCGGGCGACGGTGAGCGCTCCGCACAGCTCGGCGGCCGAGGGCATCGGCACGGACCAGTAGGACGTGTGCGGCCGGTGCTCGACAGCGTCGACCGGAGGCACGCCCAGGTAGGAATCCCTGCCCAGCACGTCTACGTCGTTGGGGCGCCACTCCTTATCGATGGCCTCCTTGTACGTCCTCGGCACGCTGGCCGGTACGAGGGCGTAGTAGCGGAGGCCGCTGGGGTCGCAGATGACCGGGCCACCCTTCAGCGCTTCCTCCAGGAAGGCGTCGATGTCCTCGGGGTCGGTGCTGGCGGCCAAGGCCTGGACGAGGACGCCAGGCAGCCGAACGGCAGAGAACAGCGTGCCGAGCGGCAGCAGCGCTACCCCCTGCTCCTGCCATTCCATGCGGGCGCGGTCGCGGCCTTCCGGATGGAGGGTGGACAACAGCCAGTGCTTAGTCGCCAGCCGCCGGTCGGCGGTCGTATGGACGAGGGTGCCGGTGTCCAGCGGCACCGGGCGGAGGGCGGGCTGTCCTTGGTTCGGGCCATGGGCGGTCATGGCGGCATCACTCCCACTACGCTGAGTCGACCAGCTATCACCCATGACGGTAGGTAGCTGTAAGCGGCAGCTGTAGTGACTGTGAGTACGGGTACGGGCCCGTTATGGGCGGGCAAGGGGACGCCATGGGGCAGCAGGCGAACGGAACCCCGACCAGTGGTCAGGGAACGCCTGGGCGGGCGCGCGCGGGCATCATCTCGGGGTACGTCTTCCGGGTCATACGCGAGCAGCTGGGCCACACACAGGACAGCCTCGCCGAGCTGTTCGGGGTGGCCTCGGACACGGTCGCCGGCTGGGAAACGGGGCGCCGGCCGCTGACCTCCCTACCCGTGGGGCAGATGCTGGTGCATCGCCATCGGCTCATGCAGATGGGCACGGCGCCCGCCCTGCTCGCCGCCCTCGAACGCGCGATGGAGGCCGACATGCTGCTGGCCAGCGCGCTGGAGGACGAGGCGCCCGCCAGCCCCAACCCGCTCGGCGCCTGGGTCATGCAGCGCGACCTCGTAGAGGTCCTGACCTGGCCGCTGAACGGCGTGCCGCCCACCCCCGTTCGTTCCCTCCCGGCGCCCCCTCGTCCGCGCCGCGGTCCGGTACCGACAGCGCCGGACCTGCCCACAGTCGACCGGCGCCGCTTCTTCAGCCGCATGCGGGAGACGGCCGAACAGGCCCGAGGCGGAGGGGACTTCCTGCTGCGCCGACAGGCCCTCTACCTCGCTGGGTTCGACCAGGACGCCGATACGTCCGAGTGGCTGGCGTACCAGCAGCGGACCGAGCGGCCGGACGACTGGCTGACGCAGTGGCTCAACTCCCGCTCCGTGGCAGCCGTGGCCGCGCGCCAGGGCGACCGGGACCGTATGGCCCACTTCATCGGCCGCACCCTGGGCGACGACGACCGGGCCGAGGCGGCGAACCTGAACTACTGGGCGTACTGGGTCGGGGAGTCGGCGCACATCCAGCTGTCGGACGACTTCATTGGTGAGGCGCCCGGGCCCTGGCATGGCGACCGGCTGATGGCCCACCTGGTCCGCGGCCTCACGCCGCGGCACGGCTTCTTTGACCTCAACGTCCACACCCTGTGGACACTGCTTGCGGCCCGCCCGAACCTGCTGCGCGCACGGTCGGCTGCCGGGCGGGCCCTGCGCGAACGCCTGCCGGTGATGTTGGATGACTCCGAGCTTTCGCCGCAGGCTCGGCGGGAGCTGGAGGGCATCCAGTACGCAATCCGCCTCGCCGAGGCGTGAAAGGGGACACCAGTGGGTGACCAGGACATGGCGGACGTGGCCCACTTCCTGTGGGAGGCGGGCACGCTGAAGACGGCCCGACGAACGGGCTGGTGGATGGCGGGTGTTCGTGACCCCGAAAGCGTCGCCGAGCACGCATGGCGCACGTCCGTCATCGCCTCGGTCATCGCCACCCTGGAGGGCGCCGACGCCGCGCGGGCCGCGCATCTGGCGGTGTGGCACGACTCGCAGGAGACGCGTACGGGGGACGTGAACCACCTGGGGAAGAAGTACGCGGCCCCGGGCGACCCCGTGGCCGTGACGGCGGACCAGACAGCCGGCATGCCCGAGGTCCTGCGCTCCGCGGTCCGTGCGGTCGTCGCCGAGTACGAGGCGCGAGAGACGCCGGAGGCCATCTGCGCGCGCGACGCGGACAAGCTGGAGTGCATGTTGCAGGGCCTGGAGTACAAGGCACAGGGGTACGAGGCGGCCCAGCGATGGGTCGACAACAGCCGGGCCCGGATCGTCACCAAGTCCGGCCAGCTGCTCGCCGACCAGCTGCTGGCCCAGGCCCCGCTCGACTGGCTGCGCGCGGCCATGGGCGAGCGCAGCTGATCCGGAGACGACGAAAGCGGCCCCGCCCTCCCGAGGGAGGACGGGGCCGCCGTCATGATCCGATGTCGTGAAGGTACGGGCGGACCTCGTCAGGTATGGGCTGGGGCGGCGGCGGGGGTTCGAGACGCTGCTGCCGCATGTAGGCGACCAGGGAGCGCGCCCAGCCGGCGATGTACCGCAGGGCGTAGTCCTGCGCGGTAATCCGCTGCCGGTCCGCCTCGGCCTGCTCCCTGTCCTGCTCGGCCTCCCGCTCCAGGCGCGCGATGTGCTCGCCCAGCTTGTCCGTGACGGCGGTGAAGTCGTCGCGCCGCTCGGCGCCGCGCGGGCGCCGAGGCTGCCGGCGGCCGATGACGGTCGTGACGACGCCGCCAGCCGCCGTGACGAGGGCGACGGCCAGGGCGCTGACGGCGGTCAGCATCTCAGTTCTCACGCGGCAGCTCCGCTCTTGGTGGCTCATCCCAGCCGATGGCCACCAGGCAGACGGCCCCGAATGCGCCGAAGATCATGGCGACCACCCAGCCACGGGGCGACTCGCCCAGGGGCCACCAGGACAGGAAGTACGCCATGGCCCACGGGGTGGCGATGAGCCAGACGGCGAGGAAGCCGGGCCAGTCCCGGCGGGGTGGCAGCCAGGCGCAGACGAGGGCGAGGGTGCCCGCGGTGACCCAGGCCCAGCCCCAGAATTCGAGCGGCCGCAGCTTCAGCAGCAGCGTCAGGCCCTGCCGGTCGCCGGTCGGCTGGAACACCTGCCCCGAACCGTAGCCGGTGGCCATCACGCCCTTCAGCGTCAGGAGTGCCCCACGGCGGCCCAGACGTCGGGTTAGCCGCTGGGCCGCCGGGCGCATCAGGCCTCCGTCGCCGGCTGCTTGTTGGGCACGGCGTACGTGATGCCCCAGGCGCCGAGGATGGCCAGGACGATGGTGACGCCCTCGCCGGTGGTCACGACGCCGTCCTGCACGGCGGTCACGGCTGCCGTGGCGCCCGCGGCGACGCCGGAGACGATGGACTTGGCGATGCTGGAGAATCTCATGGGGGTCCTCACTTCTTCGGCAGGGTCAGCTTCTGGCCGGGCGTGATCGCGTCGGCGTCCTTGAGGCTGTTGAGCTGGGCGATTTCCTTCCAGCGGTTGCCGTCGCCGAGCTTGCTGGCCGCGATGGACCAGAGGGTGTCCCCCTTGGCGACGGTGTAGGTGCTGGTGCCGCCGGGCGACCAGCTGGCGGAGTGCTTCAGCCGCTCGGCCACGCGCTTGCGGACGTCCGGCATGGTGATGCCGGGGCCGCGCGGGTCGACCTTTCCCGGCTGCCACTCCTTGTGTCCGATGACGGATATGGCGCCCTCGCCGTCCTCGTTCCAGCCGTGCGCGCGGAGCAGGGCCGCGGAGACGCGCACGACGGCCTCGACCTGGACGGCCGGCCACGGGTCGGCGCCGTCGCCGAGGTTCTCGCACTCGAACCCGTAGAACCTGCTGTTTCCGTCGGTGTTCGCCTCGTTCACCGCGGGCAGCGGTTTCTCGGCGATGACGGCGCGCAGCACGTCGTCGTCGCCGAGGCCGGCATGGTTGGCGCGGCCGTAGCCGACCAGGTGCACGGTGCCGTCCTTGGCGATGACGCCGTGGCAGAGCGGGCCGGGCAGGGCCTCGTAGCCCTTGGTGCAGATGGACACGGTGTTGGCCGTGCCCTTGGTGACGGTGTGGTGGACCATCACGCCGTGCACTGGGCCCCAGGCGCCGTGTCCTTCCCGGTTGTGCGTGCGCCAGCCGTCGTGTTCCTGGACTCTCACGCCCTCGGCGCGCAGCTTGGCCAGGAAGGTGGCCGCGGACAGGGGAGTAGCCATGCAGGGTCTCCAGACATGAGAAAGGCCCCGGTCATCGACTCGGGGCGTGGGGTGAGCTGACGTCAGGCGACGTAGCCGTAGGCGCAGATACCGGCGCCGGAGAATGCGGCGGCCGTGAAGGCCCCGCTGGTGACCGTGGGCGGCGTGGTCTGGCTGCTGTTCGTCGGCCCGAAACCGGGTGACGCGTTGGCGACGGCGGCCGGCATGGACCCCTCGCCGACCAGGTTGGGCACGGTCGTGGCGGCGACCATGACGCCCAGGTAGTAGAGGCCGCTGTACGTCGTGGTGTACGAGGTCGCCGTGCCCGCGGTGGTCTGGGCGATGGCCAGCGTCTTGGCGCTGTTCGCCGCCCAGGCCGCGGTCGTCGCGTCCGCCGTGCGCGCCACGGCGACGCGTGAGCTGTTGTGCAGCGTGAACCACTGGTTCGTCAGCGATGCGCCCGCGGTGCCGCCCGAGACGAACGTGATGTTGGAGACGACCAGGCCCTTGGGCAGCCAGATCGGGACCAGGTACAGGGCGCCGCTGACCGGGGTGGACGCGGTGCCGCAGCGCAACCTGCTGGTGGTCTCGTAGCGGCCCGCGGGGCTCATGGCCGCCTCCAGGGCGGGCACGGGCGTCAGGTCGCCGTCGACCAGGTTCGAGCCGGGAAGCGCCGTCATGCCGCCGGGCCCGGTGGTCGGCGCGGCCGTCGAGACGGACAGCGCGGTTGCGGCGTTCCAGCCGTTGCCGGACAGGTCGTTGTCGAGCAGTACGGCGCCGGTGGCCGAGGCCGCCATGCTGATGCCGCCGGTGGTGGCGCCGCCGTCCTTCCGGACCTGGTTGTTGGCCACCAGGCAGCCGCTGGCGCCGGTCGACAGGCGGATGCCGGCGCTGGCCGCCTTGCGGACCTTGTTGCCGGTCACGGTGGCGTCCGTCGTGTTCGTCGTCCCGTCGGCGCCCTGCCCGAAGTACAGGCCGAAGTTGCTGCCGGTGGTGTCCACGATGTTCCCAGCCACGACCGGGCTTGCGGACCCTGTGCAGTTGATGCCGTTGGACGCCGCGTTCTTGACCACGTTGCCGATGAACACGGTGCCGTCGCTGTAGTTGGAGTACAGGCCGGTCGAGGACGTGGTGTCGACCTGGTTCCCGCTGACCTTGGCGCCGGTGCACTGCTCGACCTGGACGGCGTTGCCGGTGATGCTGCGGATCACGTTGTCCGTGATGGACACGCCCGGGTACTTGTAGGCGGCGTACCCGAGCACGCGCACGGCCGAGTCGCCGCCGCTTCCGTCGATGATGTTGTCCGAGACGTCGAGGCCGGCCGGTGCTACCGAGGTCGTGGCCGGGTCGGTCAGGGTGGCCAGGACCCCCGACAGGCCGGTGCCCGTGATGACGTTGCGGGAGATGACGGCCCGCTTCCAGCCGTAGGCCTGGATGCCCTCTTGCAGGGTGCCGTCAATGCGGCAGTCGAGGACCTGGATGTTGTCGTAGGTCACGCCCGCGGCCAGCGTGTGCGAGCCGACGGCGCGGCCGTACGGGCCCAGCCGGTCCGAGGGGCCGAAGTAGCAGCCCTGCACGCGGATGTTGCGCGCCGGGGTGTTGTCGAACGCGCCGATGGACGAGGACCCCGACTTGGCCATGTCGACCTGGACGGCCTCCGAGAATCCGCGGGTGCCGCCGCTGCTGTTGTCCTTGAAGCCCAGGAAGCGGCAGTTCACCGCGCGGCCGCCGTCGGTCGAGTTGAACTCCAGGGCGTGCGCGGTCGAGCAGTCCAGGAACGTGGCGTCCTTGACCGTGATGTTCTTGCAGTGCACGAAGTTGACGATGTCCGTTTCGGCGGTCACGGTGCCGCTGACTCCGCTGTTCGCGTTGCCGTCCCAGGTGCCGCCGAGGACCTGGATGTTGGAGTGCCCGGTGTAGCCGGTGAAGGTCTCCGAACCGGTGAAGTTCCTCAACAGGCCCGAGTTGCCAATGGCCTTGAGGGTGGCGCCGTAGGCCCAGATCGTCGTGCGGTCGTAGACCACCAGGAACGTGCTCACGCCGTAGGTGCGCCCGGGCGGGATGAAGACGATGCCGCCGCCGGCGTCCCGGGCCGCATCCAGCTGGGCCTGGAGTGCCGCGCGGTCGTCGGCCACCCCGTTGCCGGTGGCGCCGGTGACGACGAACCAGCGGGCCGCGGACTGGTCGCCGAGGTTGGGCGCGCTGATGGGGGAGGTGAAGTTGACCGGACCGCTGACGGTCTGCGGGTCCTCGGTCTCCGTGTCCAGCTTGGTGCCCACGGCGTCGAGGGCCTGCTGGGCGGTGTCGCGCGCACCGGAGGCAACTTCCCTGCCTGCCTGGTACCAGCGCAGCGGCTGCCCTGCGGCGTCGAGGTACTCGTATTCGATCTCGGAGACGTCCGCGGCCTTGAAGGTGCGGATGGCGCCGGGCGCGGGCGAGTCGACCGCGTTGGAGCGCAGCTGGGCTATCGGGGTGGTGCCGTCCGCCTCGAACAGGGCGGTGACGGTGGCGCCAGTTCCGGCGGCCTTCACCAGCACCGGGTAGTCGGGGATGACGTTGCCCTGCTCGTCGGTCAGGACGTCGGACGGCGTACCGCCGTAGGTGTACTGGGGCATGACGTCCTCTCAGTCGAGCCAGTAGTAGCCGGAGATGTCCACCCACATCAGGCCGGCCGTGCCGCTGTCCTGCATGCCGTCCTGCGAGTAGACGATGATGGAGCCGCGGCCGCCGAGGCTGTTGGCGTCCTGGTCGGGGCTGAACACCTCGATGCGGCAGACGCCGGTCATCGCGTCGCCGGTGAGGGAGGCCCCGCCGGTAAAGCTGCTGATCTGCTGGGGGATGAAGTCCGTGGGGACGCTGCCCAGCTTCACGCCGTTGGCGGAGATCAGTTGGCCGTCGGTGCGCTGGATGCGGCCGCGCAGGTGGGCCTTGCCGCGGTCTATGCGGCACTCCGGCAGCGTCTGCCCAGCCTCGAAACCGGAGGCCAGCGTGAGCGGCTGCCAGTCCTCGAACGGTTCCCAGATGGTGGCCCAGGTGTTCGTCGTGCCGCTGACCTTCACCCAGGTCGTGCCGTCCGGGCCCACGGCGACGGTCTGCGCCGGGGCGTCGGACAGGCGGGCGTCGCGGTCGGCCAGGTTCGTGACGTGCTGCCACAGGTGGGGGTCGATGGCCTCGGCCAGCTCGGCGAGGTGTGCGGGCGTGGTGGGGCTGTCGCCGCCGCCCGGAATGGGCAGGGCGGCGTATCCGATGGTCGCCAAGGGGGTCTCCTACGAGAACGAAATGGTGATCTTGCCGCCGGTCACGGACATGTAGTCGGTGCTGCCTGACGCGTAGATGGCCAGGCCCTTGGCCGCCCCGGACGCCAGGGCGGTGCACCAGGACTTGGGCAGCGTCGCGGTGCCCTTGGCGCCGACGGACAGCCGCAGCAGTTCCTCGGGGCCGTCGCCGAGGTTCAGCTGGCCGGAAGGGGCCGAGGCGTGGGCGTGCAGGTACAGGTGCATCGGCCTCTTGGCATTGACGCCGGACCCTGTCTTCCTGGCGAACGCCACCTTCATGGACGCCACGGTCTTGCCAGCGCACGCGTCGCTGATCCGGCTGCCGTAGAACCAGGCGCCTCTCCGGTTGCCCCTGCCGGTCCAGTCGCCCTGTGTCGGGCTGCTGGCGTACTCGTCCGGGCGCCCGCTGCGCCAGGTGCCGCTGTCCGTGGGGCTGACCGTGGCCGGTTTGGGGGAGGGCACGGACGGGGTCCCGGGGGACGGGTCGGAGGCGTCGCCCACCTGGAAGTACAGTTCCAGGCGGCCGTCGACCTTGCGCATGAAGACGGCGCTGGCGGCCTGCCAGCCGGTGCCCGCGGGGGCGGCGGTGCCGTACGTGGCCGCGCGGACAACCTGGGCGTCCTCGGCGGCCGCCTGGGCGGTCTGCTCGATGTTCGCCTGCTCCGTGTCCGCCGGGTCGTCGCCGAGGCGCCACAGGACGACCGGGACGGCGCCGCGGCGTACGGCTACGGTGTCGCCGGCCTGCCGGTTGCGGTAGGCGTCCGTGCAGGCGACGCCGTAGATGTCCGCGCCCATCATGTGGATGTTCACGGTGCCGGCCTCGGTGACGTCGATGACCTCGGCGCTGACGGTCTGGAGTCCGCCGGCCTCGGCCTCCAGCGAGTCGAGGTCCTTGCCCAGCTGCTCGCGGATGCCCACCTACAGCCTCCTTGTGCTGGTCCGGGTCTGGCAGGCCATCGACACGCCGCCCAGGGTGTAGGGGTTGGAATCGATCAGGTGGCGCTCCCATACGCCCTCGGCGACCTCGACCAGGACGACGTCGCCAGGCTCCAGCGCGGGGTTGCAGACCGAGGTGAAGGACAGCGAGGCCTGGACGCCGAGGGAGTCGGCCAGCTGCGCGGCCGCTACGTCGTTCGCCTGGTCCAGGCTGGTGATCAGGGCCGAGCTGTAGCGGCCCGTGCGCACGCGCACCTGGGGGAGGCCCAGCCGCGCTGGCGCCAGCGGGTCGTTGACGGGGTCGGGGCCGGCGTAGGTCAGGGAGTCGGGGTTGTCGTCCCACCGGAACACCGGGCCGATGACGGCCCCGCCGGACCCCGAGTCGCCGGTGACGGCCCAGAGGTTTTTCAGGTCCTCGCTGGTCTCCTCGTCCGAGGGTTCGGCGGTGACCAGGTTCCGCGGGATCTCCCACACCACCGGGTCCTCAAGGGTGGGCACCGGGGCGAACGTGGGGATGCCGCGGGCGTCGGCGTAGACCTCGGCGCCCAGCGAGGCCGCTATGCCGGTAGCCGTGCCGGACGCGTCGGTGCCGCCGGACAGGGCGGCCCACCGGTCCTCGTCCACCACGAACGCAGGCATCTGCGTTCCCACCTTCACGCCGCCGCGCCAGGCGACCGGTGAGCCGGGAAGGGCCTCGCCCAGCAGCTGCTCGGCGCAGGCCTTGGCCGTGTCCGGGCCGATGGTCCGGGCGGTCGGGAACGAGGCACCGCGCACGACGTCCTCGCGGCCGAGCAGGTCGAGGCTGACGCCGAGGCGGGTACGGCGTAGTCGGTCGATGGCGTACCGGCCGGCGGGAATCCACTCGACGGCCAGGCGAGGCACGCCGATGCCCTGGAACAGCCGGACCTCCGTGCTGACCGAGTTGATGCCCGAGCGTCCCCGCGGCGCGTCCAGCAGCTCAACGGCCGCGGCGTACCGGACCTCGGCCGTACGGTCCGGCGTGACGTTGCCGGAGCCGAACTGCACGGGCGTCCAGGTCTGGCCGCCGTCGTTGGACCACTCGGCCCGCACCGGGCGGGCCGTGGCCTGCCCGAGGGCGGCCAGCGCGGCCGCGGAGATGGGCAGCATCAGGTCACCGCGCCGTTCGTGGCCAGGGCGGCGTAGCTGCCGTACGAGGCGGCCACGGCGTCGTAGGACGAGAACGAGGCGGCCACGGCGTCGTAGGACCAGGCGGGCGCCCGCATCGGCTGGCCGGACGCCGCGGGCCGCTCGATGGGGACGATGTCGAACGTGACGGTGTAGCCCCCGGTGCTGCCCAGCTTGCCGGTGGGCTTCTCGCTGACGTCGCCCGGAACGAAGAACCGGTCCGGGATGCGGTAGCCGGGCCGGACCTGGGCGAGCAGGACCCCGGACCGGACCAGCAGGCGGAAGCGCTCGATGTCCTCGGCGAGCACGTCGACCGAGACTGTCTCCGCCGGCGCGGCCGCCGTGTCGTAGGCGACCGCGGTATAGGGCGTGCCGGTGCGGGCGGCCGTGTCCTGCCGCGCCGAGCTGGTGGTGCCCTGCGCCAGCATCAGCATGACGCGCATCGACAGCCCTGGTGTCTCCACGGACTTCAGCCACAGGTCCCGGGACTCTGCGGGCGCGGGCGCGGGTACGACCAGGCCCAGCGCAGACTCCGGGCCCCAGCTGCCGTCCGCGTACTGCGGGCGGGCGAGGTAGGCCACGGCCACCCCCAGCGGCATCTCATGGTCGTAGGCCTGGCCGACGCCTTCCACGGCCCAGGCCAGGTCCCCCGAGCGGACCCCGACGGGCGCGGCCGCGCCGGGGTCCTGCCGAGTGATGCGGACCTTCATGACCTGGCCGGCGCCGGGCAGCGGCGAGGCGCCGCCGAGGTAGTCGACGGCCAGGTAGACGCCCGCCCACTGCTCATCAATGACGGCCGTCAGCCAGCCGTCGGGACTGGTGATGGTCGTGGGCGGGGTGATCTGCGGCGCCGACGGGTCAACGATCATCGGCATGCGGGTGCCTCCCTACTTCTTCTTGCCGGACCGCTTGGCGCGGCGTACGTCTTCCAGGCCCTCATCGACGCGGTCGGACACCCACACGCGCAGCGTGGTGCCGTCCTCGACCACCAGGTACAGCGGGCGTCCGTCGAGGCCGCTGGACGAGGCCTCGGACGAGGCGCCGGAGGTGACGGGGACGACGCCCGCGGGTACCGCGGCCGCGCCCATGCGCTCGGCCGCGGACTCGACGGCCGGCCCCGCGGCCGCCATGCCGGCGACCAGTCCGGCCCCGAGGTCGGCGCCCGCCTCGGCGCCCTTGCGCGAGGGACTGTGGGCGTCGATTCCCTTCTTGGAGCGGATGGCTTTGACGGCGTCCGCGCCGATCTTCGCCATGGCCTTTTGAATCGACTTCTCGTCCGCCAGCAGGCCGGTCAGGAAGCCCTGGGACGCCGACTTCCCGGCGTCGTACATGGCGTCCGCCATCGTCCGGCCGTAGCTGGTCGACAGCTTGGCGCCGTTCTTCGCCATGGCGTTCAGCTGCTTGATCTGCCCGGAGTTGGCGCCGGAGAGGACGCCCGCCAGGTCGCTGTCGGGACCCATGGCGACCAGCTGGCTGATCAGGTCCTGGGACAGCCCCTTCTTAGACAGGGCAGCGATGGACGACTGGAAGCCGGACACGGTGGCCTGCCGCTCGGCCATGCCGCCCAGGACGTCGCTGATGCTGGTGGCCCCGGACAGGTTGGACAGACCCAGGTAGTCCGCGGCCGTCTTCTTCTGGTCGGCGGCCGCCGTCTTCGCCGCGGCGATGGTGTCGGCCAGCGCGTCGCGCTGCTTGGCCATCGCCTGGAGCTTGGCCGAGGCCGCGGTGACGGAGGCCGTCAGAGACTTGCCGCCGACGCCGGCCGCCTTGAGGTCGGCGACCAGTTCCTTGGCAGCCTTGGAGATGTCCGAGGCCGACCCGGTCAGCGACTTGGTGAAGTTGGTCAGGTCGCCCGGGATGTCCTTCCGGGCCTTGGCCGCGGCCGTGCCCTTGGCGAACCCCCGGGCGCCGATGCCCTCCCACATCCGCATGGAGTCGCGGTTGTTGTAGACCTCGGCGCCGCCGCTGCCGAACTTCACCAGCTCGGGCCCCTGCTCGCCCACCCACGCGACCTCGCCGGCCTTGGGCTTACCGCCGTCGGCGTAGCCCTTGGCCGTGAAGCCGTAGTGATGGGTGAACAGCGAGTCCTTCCAGCTGCGGGCGCGTCCGCCGACAATCACGCCGTCGCCGCCCCGGGACTCGACGTTGACGCCGTTGATGGTGCCCGCGGTGTGACCCACACCAGCGTTCGTGATGCCGATGCGGAACGGGCTGTTGGCGTTGAGCGTCCAGCCGCCCGGAGCCGTGGCGCCGGAGAACGACCCGGTGGCCCAACGGCGGTGTGCCTTCTCGCCGCGGATAACCGACTCAATGGCGCTCATGAAGCCGGAACAGTCCCAGCTCGGGTCCCCGTTGCCGCCCCACTGGTACGGCTTCCCGTTCTGGGTGCGCGCCCACGACAGGGCGGCCTTGTAGCCCTTGCCGCCGATGCCAGCGGCCTCCAGCTTCCCGTCGGCCTTGCTGGAGAACCCAAGGATGTCCTTGATCATGCGGCTGGGAATGCCGCTGATCATGTCCCGGTAGATCGAGGCGGAACCAGCGATCTTGTTGATGAGCGGCTGGACCACCTTGTTCAGTCCGGCCTCGGCCGAGGCCTTGATGCCGTCCTTCAGCCAGTCGACACCGGCCTTGGCCAGGTCGACGGTCTTGGACGCCGCCGAACCGATCCATCCGAAGATGCCGCCCTTGGCGAACCCCTCGCCCTGGAACGGGCGCAGGGAACGGCCTTGCATGGCGGCCTTGTTCACGGCGAGCAGACGGGCGCGCTCGTACGGGTCGCGCATCGCCTCGGACACGGCGACGCCCTCGCCGCGCCGCATCGGCACCAGCTGGTCGTCGCCCTGCTTGTAGGACGACTGCCCGGGCAGCAGGCCGCCGCGGGCAAAGCCCTTGGGGTGGAACTCCGAGAGGGTCGGTGCGCCGAAGACCTTGGCGACCTTGTTCCACACCTTGACGATGCCGCCGTTGTAGACGGTATCGATCACGAACTTGATGGGCGCCTTGGCGATGCCCTCGACCTTGGACCAGGCCTTACCGATGGCTTTCTGCCCAGCCTCGAACGCGTCGCCGACGCGCCCGACGGCGCCGCGCAGGGCATCGAACACGGGTTTGATGCCGCCGTTGTAGACCGTGGACAGGGTCGACTTGATGCCGGACAGGGCAGGGGAGACGGCCTTGCGCCAGAGCCACGAGAACCAGCCGCCCACGGTCTTCAGCCCGGTCATGAAGTAGCCGAAGATCAGCGAGGCGCCGGCCCAGGCCAGTTTCGCGCCGCCGACGATCCACCCCAGCGCTGGCTTGGCCGCGTTCGTCCACAGCCATTTGAACCAGCCGCCGACCGTGCGCAGGCCGGCCATGAAGTAGCCGAAGACCAGCGTCACGCCGGACCAGAGCAGCACTGCCCCGGCAGCGATCCATCCGAACACGGGCTGGATGGCGTGGGACCAGAGCCATCCGAAGACGGCGCCCAGCACCTTCACGGCCAGGTAGATCGGCCCGAAGACCACGATGGTCAGGATCGTGGCCAGGATGCGGGCGCCAGTGGAGATGGCGGAGAACGTGGGGCTGAGCACGTTGGACCACAGCCACGACGCCGCGGTGCCCACCCACTTCAGCCCGGTCATGAAACCGTCGACCATGGGCTTGATGCCGTTGGTCCACAGCCACATAGCGCCGGTCTGGATGGCCGACCAGGCGCCCAGGACGATGTCGCGGAAGGTCTGGGACTTCTTCCAGGCGACGACCAGGGCGACGCCGAGCGCGACCAGGGCGATGGCCACCAGAACGAACGGGTTGAGGGCCATCACAGCGTTGAGGGCGGCCTGCGCAGCAGTGAATCCGGACGTGACAGCCGTGCCGATCAGGATGGCCGCCCGGTAGACCGAGAACACGGCCGTGACGATGCCGGTAGTGATGGCCTGCGCGGACAGGGCGAGCGTCACGCCGCCGATGAGGACGGCCAGCGGGGACAGCCAGATGCCCCATTCCTTGAACCAGCGCACGGTGCCGCTGATGGCCGTGCCGGTGCCCTTGATGACGGGGGCGAGGTGCTCGCCGAGCCACGACGCGGTCGTGCGCACGGGGGGCAGGACGTCGCTGTTGAGGAAGTGCGCGAAACCGAGCAGGGCCGGAATCGCGTACTTCCCGGCGGCGTCGCCGATGGCCATGAGGGCCTTGCGCTTGAACGTCTCGAACTGGGCGCCCGCGTTCTTGCGCAGGTCGTCCCCAGCCTTCTTCGCCGCGCCGCCGACCTTGCCCAGTCCGGCGGCCGCCGTCTCCGGGTCGAGGGCGAACAAGGCCTTCCCGAGGTCCTCGGCCTTGGTCCCGAACAGCGCGACGGCCGCCGCGTTGCGCTTGACCGGGTCTTTCATGTCGCGCAGACGGTCGAGGACGGTCTGGAGGCCGTCGGAGGCCCCCTTACCGCCAGCGGCAATCTGCGCGGTCGTGGCCTTGGCGTTGAGGCCGAGGGCCTTGAAGCCGGCCGCGGACGTCGTGCTGCCGTCCGTGGCCCTGATCTGGAACTCTTTGAGCGCGTCGGCGACCACGTCCGTGTCGCGCGCGCCCGCCTTCATCCCCTGGGCGAACAGCCCGGTGGCTGTCTTGATGGGCAGGTTCAGCGACCGGAAGATGGTGCTGTATTCGTTGAGCGTGTCGGCCAGGTCGTCGGCCCTCGGGCCCATCACCTGGAAGCCTCGGAACATCGTGTCCAGGGCCTCGTCGGCGTTCTTCGCCAGGCCGGTCTTCACGGCCTGGCCTGCCGCGTTGGCGGCCTGCCCCAGGTCGACCTCGAACAGCGACGCCAGGTCCTGGGTCTTGGTGGCGATGGTGGCCAGCTGCTTGGTCGTCGCCCCGGTCGGCGCCAGGCCGGCGGACATGATGGCCTTGACCGAGTCGGCGCCCTCTTCGATGGACTCCGTGACGCCGTTGGCGTACAGGCGCCCAGCAGCTGCTCCGGCCTTGGCCGCGGCCTTGTCGGAGATGCCCAGCGAGGCCTGGACCTTGCCCGCGGCCGCCGACTTCTCCATGGACAGCTGTACGCCCTTGGCGACCAGGGCGCCCGCGGCGACGCCCGCGGCGAGGGCGCCCGCCTTCATCTTCCCTGCCATGCCCTGCATGAGGCCCTCGCCGCCGGCCTCGCCAGCAGACCGGGACGCCTGGGCTACAGGCTCGCCGATCTGCTGGCTGAGGGAGCGGCCGAAGCCGGACATGTTCGGCAGGACGTCGACCCACACAGCACCAGCGCGGGGCATGGGATCACCCCCGTTCTGCGTGCTCGGGGGTCACCTGGGCGACGATGCGCATGTAGCCTGCGCGTGCCTCGGCGGCCTCCCTGCGGGCCTTCTTCTTCCGCTGCTTCTTGCTGGGCTGGCCCGGGCGCCAGACCGGGTCCGGGTACGGCGCCATGGGCGCCTTCTCCGCGCGGTTGGCGTTGCGGAAGTCGGTCAGCATCCGGGCCATGAGGTCGACCAGGTCGGCCGTCATGAACTCCAGGTGCTGCCAGTGGTGACCTGCTGCGGCCCGGGCCACGGCCCCGTTGGGCGGCAGGCCCTCGACCATGACGCGCAGCTTCCGCAGGCTGATCTCCCCCCGCCAGAACTCAGCGATGGGGTCACGCGGGCTGTAGTGGTGCAGCAGGTCGGCCTCGACGGCCTCGGGGTGGTGCCCGAGGACGTCTAGGACCGAGTAGGGCGGCGCTTGACCTGCCCCTGCATGTCCTGCTGGACGGCCAGGAACAGCAGCGCAATGTCGGCGTCCTGGTGGCCGGCGGCAACGAACTTGTCGTACTGCTCGGAACCGAGGATGGCGTGCGCCTTGTCCCGGTTGGTCTCCGCCTCATCGACCGCGGTCGACCACTCGTCCGGGGCGAACAGCGGGTGCGGGAAGGTGAGGACCTCCCCGTTGGCCAGTTCGAACTCGACGTCCTCGCCGCCGACGGCCTCGGTGAACTGCTGCTTCACCTCGGTCAGCTTGTAGCGCTTCCGGTTGGGCTTGCTCATGGTCTGCTCTCGTTCCTGGGGGGCCTCGGGGTGAACCGTGGAAGGCGCAGCGGCGGCGCGGCTCACCCCAGTCCGCCGCCGCTGCGCCGGCTTGCGGGGGGACGACGTCACGGAGTCTCCGGCGCGAAGTCGCGCCAGCCCGGGCCGTCAATCCACGTGATGGAGTCCGTGCCGGCCTCGTCGTCCAGGTAGGCCTGGTACGTCACGCCGCGGCTGATCTCCGCGGTACGCGTCCACTGCTCGTCTTCACGGCCCGAGCGCAGCGCGCTGGGGAAGTGCCGGACGATGTAGAGCGCGTTCCCGGTCTCCTTGTTGAGGTCCTCGGCGATGAAGACCAGGCGCCGGTAGCGGGTCGGCGGGGTCTTCGGCCTCGACCAGGTCCAGGTCGCCGTGCCGAGGTCCGGCAGGGCGCCCGTGCCGGACAGCGGCAGGTTCTCGTACAGCGCGACGGCGGCCGCGTTCGTCTCCTGCGGCACCCACTGCGCGGTCGCCGTGTCCGTCTCGACGTCCGAGCGGGTCGGGCTGGCCGACTGCCCCGACTCGACGTCCGAGTTGGACAGGTCGCCGGAGAACGTCACGCCGTCGGTCGTGGTGAAGCCCACCGGCAGGTAGCCGGCCGGCAGGGTCTGGAGCAGCCCTGCGGTGTCGAACGGTGCGGTCACCGCGGCCACGGTCGTGTCGGCCGCGAAGATGGCGTAGCGCAGGGCCTTGCGGATCAGCGACTGGCGCAGTTCCGCGATGGTGGTGAAGTCAGCGGCCGGCATCGCGGCCCCCTTCCATGACGATGCCCCCGCGCGGGCGGGGGCTGGGATGGTTGCTGCGCGTCAGGCGTCGGCCCGGGCGCGGGTGGTGAGCCGGTATGTGGCGACCGCACGACGGACCGCAGGGTTGCCGTACGGGACCTCGACTGGCCGCTGCTCGGTGTCGACCGTGTCGATGACGACGCCGCCGGCCATGGTGGCCGCCAGCGCGTGCACGGCGGCCCGGGTCCGCTCGGCCAGCTGCCACATGGCGGCCCGGTCGGCGCCGAACGACTCAGTGTCGACGGTGACGGTGTCTGAGATGCGGTCGTCCGCGCCGCCCGCGATGCGCACCACGACGACCGGCACCAGGCCCTCGACCTTGGCCGGGACCTCGTCCGTGACCCGGACGCCCTCCAGCTGCGGGCGTATCCCCTTCATGACGGCCAGCTCCATGTCGGGCCACATCAGCTCTCCCTGGTGCGGGCCGCACGGCCGAGCAGCCGCCGCCGCTCGGTGCTGGTCGTGCCGTACTCGTGATCGGAGGCGTCCTCGCGGTCTGCGATCACCTTTGCCGTGGGGCGGCCGCGGGGCCGGGTCTCCTCGGACACGGTGATGGAGGCGGCGAACTCCTCGCTGACCTCCGCGCGCGCCATGGCCTTGGCCCGGGGCACGATCTCCTCGGCGGTCGTGCGCAGGGCGCCGCGCACCTGCTCGGAGCGCATGACCTCGGGGAGACAGGTCGGGTCGAACTCGAAACGGATGCCGGACATCAGCCGCTCACCACCTTCAGGAACGCCTCGGTGTGGTCGAGCAGGCCGGCGAACGACTCGTGCTCGCCCGGGTCGCCGTCGACCTCGTACAGCACGCCGCGCCAGCGGACGCGGGACAGTGCGGTCAGGCCGAGGTCGGGAGGTCCGGCCAGCCGGTAGCGGGTGACGACCTGCGTACGGCCGTCGTTCTGCTCGGCCGAGCTGACGGGCTGCATGTTGCAGTCCGACACCTCCCGCTCGACGTCCTCGTAGACGTCGTGCCCGCGGTCGTCCTCGCCGGTCTTGACCCGGTCGATGACGGTCACGGTGTGCCGCCGCAGCGGGTTGGCGAACGTCACGCGTCGTCCCCCCGATTCAGGCGGTGCGCCTCGACGGCCGCTCGCCACTGCTCGGTGATGCCGACCGCGGCCGTGGCCGCGAACGACACGGACTCGGTGCCGGTGGTCACCTGCTGGATGGCGGGGTCCGTGCGGTAGATCGTGCGGGCCTGGTCCACCACGACCTCGGCGACGTCCTCGGGAACGGGGTCGTTGCCGTGGTCGTACGTCACGGCGACCTCGGACCACTCCGGCCAGCAGCCGGACGGGTGCAGCAGCAGGCCGGCCTGCCGCCGCACCTTCACCCCGGTCAGTTCCTCGCCGTCGACCAGGACCGAGTGCACGGCGAGCACCGGGGCCGCCGGCAGGCGCAGCACCGGGCGGCCGGTGCCGTCGAGGAACACCTGGTCCTCCGTGACCTTGCTGACCGGGTGACGGACCTGGCCGCGGAAGCGCCGCGTGGCCGCGCGCAGGGCAGCGAGCAGCCGCACGTCGTCCGCCGGCAGCTTCAGCAGGACGGCCAGGTCTTGCGGGTCGGCCAGGTACGGATCAGGCCCCGCCACCGGTGCCGCCTGCCGCCCGCTGCCGGGCCTCTTCCAGGTACTCCTCACGCCGGTCCACCAGGGTCTTGCGACCCTTGCCGGCCGCCTCGGCATCGAGGACGCGCGCCGTCTCGGCCTCGTCCGCCTCGGCCAGGTAGGCGTTCACGGCCGGCAGGTCGTGCGCGCTGGGGTCGAACGGGCCGTCCGCGGCGCCCTGCTTGTCCCCGGGCAGGTGTGCCTGCGCGCGCGTGAGCGGGGCCGCGGGCGCGTCCGCGCCCGGGCCCGTGCGCGCGCGGTATCGGGCCTCGTCCTCCAGGCGCACGCGGATGCCGCCGATGGTGACCATCTTGTGCTCGGGCATGCTGCTGTCCTCCTTACGGGGCCGGCTTCACGACGATGAGCCGGTTGGGCTTCCAGATGACCTGTTCGGCCCGCAGCTCGGCCCGCACGTAGACGAGGTTCCGCTGGGCGTAGTCCTTGTGCTGGTTGAAGGCGAGGATGGACAGGCCCTCGACGTCGAGCAGGGCGACCTGCCGCCAGTCGCCGAGGATGACCGTTCCCGGGGCGAGCCGCTGGGACAGGGCGCGGGCGCGGCCCCAGCTGGTGTTCGGGCCCTGGCCGAACGGGCCCTGGCCGAAGAACCGATCGTTGGCGTCCTGGAGCAGGTCCCAGGCCTCGTCATCCTCGGGGGACATCAGGCACGCGGTCACGTTGCCGCCGGGAAGCGTGGTGATCTTCGTGATGGCCTGGCGGATGGCCTTGACCTGCGCCATGGCGTCGGTGCCCGGGGTGTACGTCAGTTCCTGCACACCGGTCGTGTGCAGGATGCCCTTGGGGTCGCCCGAGGTGCCGGTGCCGTTCAGCAGCTTGTCCTCAATGACCCAGTCCAGGCTGTACTCCAGCTCGTTGTTCATGTACGTCGCCAGCGCCGGCGCGTCGGACAGCAGCGCGTTGGTGACGTCGTAGCCGTCCGCGTAGGTGTACGGCTTGGCGTCCGCCAGCTCGGTCTGGATGGTGCTGGTGGGCTTCACGGTCGCGTCGCCCGGCAGGATCTCGTCCGGGACGACCGCAGCATTGCGGGTGACTCCGGTGACCTGGAGGTACTCGAACGGGCCGTCCGCCTGGCCGCGGCTGATGAGGTCGAGGATGGTCAGGTTGTCGCGGTCGACCTGGTCGACCATCGGCATGCGGACCGGCTGCACGTGGCCGAGGGCGACCTGGAGCGGCGAGGCCGTGGCCTTCCGGCCGGACAGCCATTCCTTCATGGAGCCGACCTTGACGCGCCCGATGTCGACGGCGGACCCCTGCCCGAGGCCGCTCGGGTGCTGCTTGCGGAACTCCGCGTACAGGTCCGACTTGGTGAAGCGCTCGCCGAACGTGGCGGCGTCGCAGTCTTCCTCGCGGTCCTTCACCTGGAGCTGGCCGGCCGGGGGCTTGGGCGCGCTGCCCTTCCCGGCGTGCTTGGCGGCCGCGGCCTGGGCGGCGTCGGCCGCCTTCACCTTGGCCTCCAGGTCGTCCGCCTTGGCCGACAGCTCGGTGACCTCCTTGACCTCGTCCTCGGTGAAGTCGCGGTCCTCGTCCTTGGCCGTCTTCGCCAGCTCGGCGAGGCGGTCGACGGTTTCCTGGTACTGCTCGCGCAGCGTGGGCATGTGGCCCCTCCCTACAGGTACTTGCGGATGGTGGCCCGTGCGAGCACCTGGGCGGGCGACGGGCCGTCAGTCTTCGCGGGCGCCTCGGGGGCGGCGGCGGGCTGCTCGGCCGGCCGGTGGCCGGTCTCCTGCTCGGGGTTGCTCCGGCCCGCGGCCGCGGGGGCGAGGGGCCGGGAAGACTTCTGCGGTTCAGCGGCGGCGAGGACCTCGCCGATGGCGGCGTGCGCGGACACCAGGCGGTCGTAGTGGACGCCGGCGAGGACGCGACCTTCCTTCACGCCGCGGGCGATGTCGGCGGCCTTGGCGGCGAGCAACGCCGTTTCCTGGTTGGCGCCGACCAGACAGGGGCCGACCTCGTAGAGCCGGCTGAAGCGCTTGATCTCGTAGAACTCACCCCAGGGGTGGTTCACCAGGTCGTCCGTGTCGACCCAGCCGCCCTCTCCGACGTCATAGGCAAAGCTGAACTGCTTGATGCGGCGGCCCTTGAGCAGGCCGTGCACGTGCTTGGCCGTCGGGTTGGTGTCCATGTCCTCGATCTGGGCGAGGACCTCCAGGCCCTCGGCCGTCTCCGTGGCCTCCAGGACGCTGCCGATGTGGGCGAACGGGTCGCCCCACTTGTGCGACCAGACCACCGGGATGGGGTCGCCGGAGGCCTTCCACTCGGCGAGGACCTGGGCGAACGCGCCCGGGGCGATGACGTCGCCCATGGAGTCCTCGTTGCCGAAGACACTGACCAGGGCCCGGAACTGGCCTTCCTGGAGTCCATCGGCGGGGCCGGCGGCCTTGATCCGGGCGTGCGCTTCCTTGGTGCGGGGCACGATCAGCCCCCCTCTCGTGTGTAGTCCAGGCGGCAGTTGCAGTTCGCGGTTTCGTCCGCATCGCCGTTCGCGTCGCCTGGCCAGCGCAGGCCGTTGGCGAACGTCTGGCCCAGTTCGACGCTGTCGCCGTTCATGCGCACGTGTGAGGCCCGGGGGTTCTTCCCACCGGTGCGCCACACCTTGTGGGTCAGGCCCGAGGCGCCCGCGGCGTCGTGCGAGCCGAACGACCGGGCCTCGGTCGAGGCGGTGACGGCGCGCACGGCGGCGCCGACCACCCACGACTTGAGGCCGTCGCGCAGGTTGTCGCGCCAGTCGCCGTCCTCGCGCACGGCGGCCGTCGCCGTGGCGTAGGCCGCCTGCTCGTACTGGGCGGCGTGCGACTCGGCGGCCTTGGCCAGCCAGGCCTCCATGACGGCCGGGTCCCAGCCGTCCGCCTCGGGGTTCCATACGCCCAGGACGTCCCAGGCGCCGACCTGCGCGAGGCGGAAGCCGTAGCCCTGGATGAGCGCGGCCAGCTGCTGCTGGCGTTCGGGAGACGAGGCGGCCCACAGGTCGTAGAAGTCGGGCGGGCCGTCGGCCTTGGCGTCGGCCCGCTCCAGCAGGCCGTCGGCCTGGCGCTGCGCCCAGGACGTCAGCGCCGTGGCGAACGCGTCGCGCTCGACGTCGAACGTCCCCAGGTCATCCGGCCGCCCTGCCTTCACCAGGCGCAGACGGCCGAGCGCTTTTGGGGGCTGGTCCTCCGGCTTGGGCGCGGTGTCCGTGGGCGAGGCGAGGCCGCCCACAAGGACGTTCAGCGGGGTCACCAGTTCCTCGGTGCCCTCGACGTGCGGCAGGTTCTGCACGGCGCGGGCCTCGGCCCGGGTCATGTACGGGGCGCCGACGGCAGTCTGGAGCAGGGAGGCCTGCTCGGTGAAGCTGCCGCGCAGCTTGGCCTCCAGGTTGGCCTCGACGTAGAGGTTGCTGCCGGGGGCGAGCAGCGGCACCAACATGGAGTTGAGGACGTCCTGCCACTGGGTGACGTACGGCCCGAGGTTGATGGTGTAGAGCATCTGCCGGAAGGCGTCGATGTTGCTGAAGGTGCCTTCCCGTGCGCCGACCAGCTCGGGGGCGATGTGGTACGCGGAGGCCACTTCAGCGTCGGTCAGCTGACGGCCCTCGATGTCCCTCGTCTCCATGGGGTTGAAGGCGTTGACCGTGACCAGCTTCATGCCGTCTTCCAGGATCGGCGTTCCGCCAGCCTGGCCAGCCCTTCCGATGAAGGCGTTGAAACCGGCGATGAACCGTTCTTTGGCGGTGCCGGACCAGCCGGGGGCGTCCGCCGGCCGCTCGATGACGGCGGGCACTCGGGCGCCGTTCTTCCACACCTGGCGGCGCCACTCGACGGCCTCGGACTGCTCGGCAAGGATCTGCTGCAACGTCGTCATCGGCGACGTGCCGTCCGCGCCGATGGTCGCGTAACCCGAGTCGTACAGGTACGGCGCCGGCAGCATGACGGTCTGCGCCGGCCCGCGCGATGAGATCAGGTACAGGGCCATGGGCTGGTCGTCGTCGTCCGCCAGCACGTGGAAGCGCCGGGCCGGCTTCCGGCGCAACTCCCAACCCGAGGCGGTGTCGGCGCTCGGCAGGACCTGGACACACCACCGGTCGTAAATCAGCCAGTCCACCAGCGTGGCGTGCCACAGCCGGGAAGGCGAGCGGCCCGGGCCTGGCTGGCCGAGCAGCTGCGCCAGCGGGTGATCGGTGACGCGCCGCCGGTCCGTGTCGCTGACCCGCTCGTAGACGTGCCAAGGGAAGGTGCACAGCTGGCGGGCGATGTAGTCGACTACCTTCCGCACGCTGGGCTGGGTCTCCCACACGCGCGCGGCGGCCGCGGTGTCGGAGTAGTTCGACAGCGGCACGCCCGGGTCGACCACACGGATGCCAGCCGCGGACAGGTACGTGCCCAGCTGATTCAGGTCGGCGAACTGCTCGGCTGCCTTGGCGAGCACGGGCACGCCGGCCTGGTCGATGACCTGTCCGGGCCCTGCGGCCTTGCGGCGGCGCGGCCACCAGCGCATGCGCCCACCCCCTTCAGATTGCCTCGAACTCGGCGTCCTCGTAGGCGGACACGCGCTTGGGTGGGCGGGCGAGGACCTCGGACATGGCGTCGCACAGAGCGCTGACGCCGTCGATCTTGTCGCCGCCGTGGGACTTGTCCGGCTTCACGTTCCCGGCGGTGTCGATGGCCACGGCCAGGTTGTCGACCATCCAGGCCATGACGGGGTTGCCGTCGTGGCGCAGCATCGGGCGGCCGCCCTCGCGCACCTGCCGCTGCCCCTGGAGCAGCAGCCGCTGCACGGCCTTCAGCGCGGGGGACATGGACTTGTAGCCCTGGCCGACGCCGACCATCGGCGCCCGCTCGCCCTCCAGGTCGTTGGTCAGCGGGGTGGACGACCAGCGGTCGAACCCAAGGGACTTCACGTCGAACGTGTCCAGGTCCTTACGGATCTGGTCGCCGATCACGCTGTAGTCGGTGACGTTTCCGGGCGTGGTCTTCAGCCAGCCCTCGCGCACCCACACGGACGCGTTGCCAGCCGTGCGCCGGTCGAGGTCCGGGATGTTCTCTTCCGGCGTCCAGAACCTGACGACCAGGTCCACGCTGCCGTCGCGGTCGTCCGGGAACAGCCAGCACAGGGCGTTCAGGTCGGAGACGGCGCCGAGGTCGAGGCCGCCGTAGGCCTCCCGCTCGTGCAGCTTGTCCTCATCGACCAGCGCGCCGTTCGCCGTCCAGGACTCCAGCGTCAGGAACTTGGTGGTCTGCTTGGTGCGGACGCCGCAGTGCAGCCGGAGGAACGACGCCAGTTCGGCCGGCGACTGCTTGGCCTTGTCCGCCGCCGTCCGCAGGTACGCCCTGGTCGGGCTGACGCCGTAGCCGGGGTTCGCCTTCTTCCAGGTCGCCTCATTGAACGGGTCGTCCCCCCGCTCGGCGGCGAACACGACGCCGTAGACAGCGGGCGCGGCGAACGCGCCGCGGGCCAGCTGCTCGACCCGCTCGCGCTTCCGGTGGTAGACCGACTGTCGGTTACCGGCGTCCGCGGTCGTGATGATGAAGATGAGCGGCTGACGGCGGGAGCCGGTGCCGCTCTCGATGGTCTCCACCAGCTCGGGCGACTTGTGCTCGTGCAGTTCGTCCACGATGCCGCCGTGCAGGTTCAGACCGTGCTGCGCGCCGGCGAGGGACGACACCGGCTTGAAGTAGGAGTCCGACTTGGGGTGAAGGATCACGCCCGCCAGCGGCTGCATGACGCGCTTCAGCGCCGGCGACTTCTCCACGATGGCCTTGACCGGTTTGAACAGCAGGCCGGCCTGCTCCTTGGTGACGGCCGCGGTGATGACCTGGGCGCCAGGCTCGTTGTCCGCGGCCATCAGGTACAGGGCGATGCCGCCCGCCAGCGTGGTCTTCCCGTTCTTGCGCGGGACGTCCACGTAGACCTCGCGGATGATCCGCACGTACATGTCGGCGTCGTCGTCCCACTGCACCCAGCCGAAGATGGGCGCCAGGATGTAGGCGACCTGCCACGGGTCGGGGCGCAGCGGCTGGCCGGCCAGCGCACCCTGGGTGTGGCGCAGCTGCTCGAACGCTCGCAGGACGCGGTCAACGCGCTCGGCGTCGAACACGGCCCCGGGCACGTCCCGCGGTTCCGGGGTCTTGATCAGCGGCGGGGAGTCGGGTAGCGGTATGCCGCGCTCGACCAGGTACCAGGCGACTTCCGGGCTGAGCTTCAGCCGGGCCAGCAGGTCCTCGTCCAGGTACGCCGCGGGGACGTCGCTACCCGAAGGGGTTGTCCGGGTCTGGCTCATGCTCAGACCCCCTCGCCAGCTGCTGCTCGGTCGAGGGCGTCAGACCGAAGTGCGCCGCCCACGCGCGCAGCTCACGACCGGCCGCACGCGCGATGCCGACCGCGGGGTGGGGCAGGGTGCCCTGCTTGGCCTCGAACGTCAGGCCCTCCCGCTGTACCTGCTCGGTCGCCTCGCGGAAGGTGGCCCAGGCCTCGCAGTACGCCGCCAGGGCGCCGCGGTCCTCGGGCTTCAGCAGGTCGAGGCGAGAGAGGCCAGGAACGACGCGGTCCCACTCGGCGCGGGCCTCGTCCGACAGCCAGGCCGGCGCCTCGGGCGGCAGCCGCTTGAAGGCCGGACCGGGGTTGACCGTGCGGCCGGCGGAGTCCTTGCCGGGCGCGCGGCCCTTGATCAGCTTCAGGGTGGCAGGTTGCGGTGTGCGGCCCATGGCCGGTGACCCCCCCTCGGGATTCTGTGCACGCACGCGCCGAGCTGACGGCGCCGGGTCCCCAGACGATCAGGCTGGAGATCCAGACTCCCCTTCCCCCGGGAAGGCACGGGGGAGGTCGTCCACGACGCCGCCGGTGAGCAGGTACAGCCCTGCCTCGCGGAGCAGGCCGCCGAGCTGCTCGCGCACCTCGCCGAGGTCGACGCCGTCGGGGTGGACGGCCACGGTCAGCGTGCCGACCTCCGTGCGGACCTCGACGCCGTCGGGCAGCTCGGTGACCAGGTGGACAGGGCTGCTGATCTCAGCGGGCATGGGTGAGCCTCCATGGGTCAGCGAGGCCTGCGCCGTGCCTTGTTGGCGCGCGCGGCCTCGGCCTTGGACTTGACGAGGTGGCACGGCTCGCAGATCAGCCCGAGGTTGTCGAGGTCCTCGACGGCGCCGCCCTCGAACAGTGGCGTGATGTGGTCCAGCTGGTGCTGGTGCTCGCCGTCGGGGTCGTCGTCCTGGTCGGGCTGCTCGATGCCGCATCGGTAGCAACAGCCGTTGTCCCGCTCGGCCACGCGTCGCTTCAGCGTGCGCCATCTGCCCGAGCTGATGCCGTACCGCGCGGCCTTGTCGTCCCTGCCTGCCCACGGGATGGGCTGGTGATCGTCGCACCTGCCGCGCTTGGTGGCGAACAGGGAGCACCGGGGTTCGGTACAGCGAGAGGGGGGCCGGGTGGGCACCGGGGTACCTCCCGGGGGGTGGGTAGCCCTGGGGGGCTACTCGGCTGGGGGTGGGGGCAGTTGGGGGTGCGTGTCGCATGCGCCCTTGAGGCAGGTCCCGTGTCCCTCGCTGACGATGTGGATGTGCTTGCCCTGCCTGGCGAGCAGGTGGGCAGCCTCGGCGGCGCTACGGGGCGCCTGGGTGCCGCTGTTGTATGGGGCGGACATGGCGCCTCCGGGCATGACAAAGGCCCCGCTGGTGGGCGGGGCCTCGGGTGTCTGTGGCGTCCGTTTCGGGACACAGTTGTACGCCGAGATCGTTACACGCTGCTGACCTGCGGTCAAGCAGCTGCCCGAGCGCGACGCTTGGCGTCGAGGGCCTGGACGTCGCCCACGGCGAACCAGGGCTGGCGCTCGGTACCTCCGGCGCGCTCCAGCTGGCCACGGCGGACCAGCTGTCGGACGCCGCCCAGGCCGATGCCGAGGACGCGCGCGGTCTGGTGCGCGGTGAGGTAGCCGGGGCGGATGTTCTGCTGCTCCATGCCTCCATGATGCGGCAGCAGAACGGCCCCCGACGGATGGTGTCAGGGGCCGGTGTCAGGGGGCCGCCTGACACCCATATCCCTAGGTAGATCGGGTGTCAGGCGGTCGTGACGCTGTCAGGCGTCAGGCAGGCGTCAGGGTGGGCACGATGCGCCAGCGGCCGGTCTGGCTGGTGGGCTCCAGCCGGCCATCCTCGGCCGCTTCCTTCAGCCGTGCGGACACCCAAGGACGGGAGTAGCCGTTGCTGTCGCACCAGTCCATGAAGTCCTTGGGCCCTACGACCATCTGCCCCTTGCGCTCGAACTCCGCCAAGGCCTCGGCGAGCAGGCGCCTGGCTTCCTCGGGGTCCGGCTTGTGGCCGGCCTCCGGGGCCACCAGGGGCGTGTCGTCGCCGTCCTCGACCTCGGGCAGTTCGGCCTCGGGGTCAATGCCGCTGTCCTCCGGGTCCACCAGGGAGTCGGTCACGTCCTCGCCTTCCTCGACGGCAGGGGCCGCCTGGTCGTGGTGGGCAGCGACCGCGCGGCCGGTGTAGATCTGTCCGGCGACGCTGGCGGCCGCCGCTGCGGTCACAGGGTCAATGCCCATGCGGATGGGCTCGAACGCCCGGGCCACCCACTCCAGCGACACCGGGTCGTTGCGGAAGGTGCGGGACGGGGTCGACCACAGTTCCTCGTCCACACCAGCGCTGACCAGGTAGCAGTAGCCGGGCCGCTTGTTGCCCCAGGCGCCGGGGTTCGCTCCGGCGTCGAGGACCTCCGAGGGCAGCGCGAATCCGGCGTCCCGCTCGTCCACGCCGAAGCACAGGGCCGAGGGGAGGCTGGCCCGGGTGTCGGTGCTGATCTGGTAGCCGGAGGCGCGCTGCATGGAGATGACCAGGGACGCGCCGGCCGAGCGCGCTTCCTGGGCGATGCCGGTGAAGGCGTCGTCATCGGTGGCGCGCAGGGTGTTGGCCGCTTCCTCGAACCAGGCGAGCAGGTACGGCATGCCGGGGCATCCGCAGGCCGTGCCCTGCTGGCAGGAGTGGGCGGGGTCGTTCTGCACCTCGGCGGCCGCAGGCTCCCACGACCGGTAGGAGTGCGCGCCCAGCCACTTCTGGCGGGCGGGAACGGCCACCTTCAGGGCCTCGATCATGATTTCCGCGCCAGCGGCGTCTTCCACCACCCAGTCGCAGGCCGGGAAGGCCTCGCCGAGGTCCTGGCCGCGCTTGGGGTCGGACAGCCATACGGCGACGTCACGGCGGGTCAGCACCTCGCACATCACGTCCATGGCGCCCTCGGTCTTCCCTGCGCCGGTCACGCCCATGATGAGCAGGTGAATGGCCTGGGCCAGGGTGAGGACGAGGGGGCGGCCGTCGTCGTAGACGCCGATGACCAGCGGTTCAGCGATCGATCCGGCGGGGGAGGACGGACCGGGGTACCAGATCACTTCCTTCAGCATGTCGAGCGGGACGACCGTGAAGGTGCCGCGCCGGGCCGAGTCGGGGTCGGGCCGGTTGCGCACGGCGCTGGCGGGGACGTCGAGGGCCGAGGCGATGAGCGGCAGGGCCTTGGACACGTCCTGGTTGGTGCCCTCGCCGGCGGGGAGGGCGTAGGGCACGCTGACCTTGTTGGGCTCGACCTTGACGTTGCCCAGCTTGGTGCGGGCCAGGCCTACCTTGGCCAGCAGGCCCTTGTCGCTGTCCTCGCCGCTGACGGCCTCGGGGTTGCGGCGCATGACCATGCGGACGTTCCAGGTCAGCGCCAGGGTCGGGCCGAACATCCAGTACAGGTCATCGATCGGTCCCGCGGTCGGCCCGGACAGGCAGGCCGCGGTGAGCCAGGCCGAGCTGGCGGCCACGGTGATGGCCGAGTGCAGCTGTCGCTGCCTGCTGGTCGTCCGTCCCGCCCACCAGGTCGCCCCGGTGAGCGCCACGGACGCGAGGGTGAGGCCTGCGCCGGCGTACGGCGCGTCTGCCCACTTCCAGTGGCCGAGCGCGGCGGCCCCGAGCACTCCGCCCATGCCCAGCCACGGGGGCAGGTGGGGCTTGGCCCGGTGCAGCAGGTACTTGCCGACGCCGCCGGCGTCCGAGCTGCCGCGCAGCTGGTCCTCGTGCTGCTGGTCGGCGGTGTTCTTCTCTCCCATGGCCAAGCCTCCTTACTGGTCAGCCCAGTTGACGCGCGGCTGCTGGGGGCGCCGGGCGCGGTGACGGACGGATTCGATCTCCTGCTTGAACTCCTGAGTGTAGGACGAGTACGCGGCGGCGGCGTTCTTCGCGGCCGCGGCCAGGCCGTCCGCGGCCTTGTCCAGCTTCCGCGCTACCCGCTGGGCGCGACGCTGGGAGCCGAACGCGCGGCCCTCAGGGTCCGGGACCTGGGACAACGTGGCCTTGAGGATCTGCGCGCCCATCGACACCTCGATGGCCAGGGCGACGGCGGCCGCGCGGACGGCGTTGCAGTAGTTGCGGGTCTGGGCGGGCGAGTAGAACTCCGGGGCCGGCAGCAGGTTGCGGCTGTTGCCCTGGCCGCCGCCCTGCTGGGCGGGGGCGCCGTTGGTGGTGGTCTTGTTGGCGTTCACGTTGACCGTGAAGCCGGGGGCGAAGGTGGCGCCGAAGTTCTTGGCGCCCTTGGCCTGGGAGCCGTTCGCGCCGCTGGCCGGGGCGCCCTTGGTGGTGTTCGTCATGGGTGGGTCCTCCTCGGCCGTCAGCGGCCGTTGGTGAAGTCGCGGTAGAGGGAGCGCAGGACCAGAAAGCAGCCGGTCGCGCAGGTTGCGCCGATGGCCACGGCGATGGCCGCCATGGCGAACGCGAGGGCGAGGGCGCATGCGACGCATCCGCCCACACAGGCCAGGCCGCCGATGGTCCACCACTTCCGGGCGTCGAACGGCTGCTGGGGCTTCTGATCGTGCTGGCACTGCTGGGGCTGGATGGCCTGGGCGATGGTCTGCGCGACCAGGACGGCCTTGACCAGCTCCAGCTCACGGGAGTCCTGGCCTGCCTCGGCGGCCGCGGCAAGGGCGTTCGTCAGGGCGTCGTTGGTGTCGGTCACCGGTACCACCTGCCGAATCGGGACCGGCGGGCGCCGACGGCGAGGCCGCCGCCGAACGCCCAGACGATGGGTTCGGTGATCACGGACAGGGCCAGCTGCGGGAAGGTTGCGGCCAGCACGATCAGCAGGGCGATCAGGGGCCAGCGCATCAGGCGTATCCCCCGTTCCCCTCGTCGCGCGTCACCGGTGGCGCTGTCTCCTGGGGAGGCTTCTTCGCGGCCCTCGACAGCGCGGTGCGCACGTAGTTCGGAGCGACGACCAGGCGCCGGTGTCGGGCGACGTGCTCGGCGATGGCCTCGGCCTTGGCGTCCGGTCCGAGGATGGATGCGGCTTCCTCGACGGCGCCCTGGAGGTCGACGGGCGGCAGCGCGCTGACCTGCTGCGCATCAGCCGCATCAGGTCGATGCACCTCGTAGGCGGAGGGCTGCTCGCCGAGGACCAGGGCGACGGCGACGGGGTCCACGGTCAGGCCGTAGGCGCCCAGCACTCCGGCCAGCTCTGCGGGGGCCGCATCAGGTCGCGCATCAGCTGCAAGCCGGATCGCATCCGCCGGGTCCATCTGGGCGAAGCGGACGCGCAGCACCTCGGTCGCGTTGTGCGTCCGGGGCGCCTCGGACTGCTGCTCGGCGGCCGCCGGGGCCTGCTCGATGGCCGCTGGGGCCTGCTCGCCGGCGTACATGTCGCCCAGCGCCGTGTCGGCGCCCTCGGTGAGGCGGACGCGCTGCACCTGGACGAGGTCGGCGCCCAGCGCGGCGTCGCCGACGCCGACCTGCTCGGCCAGCTTCCAGGACTCCCGCAGGGCGGCCTGCCGGGTCTTCTCGTCGGGGTGGTTCCGGGCGACGGCCTGCTGGTAGGCCAGCCGCTGGACGGCGTCCGCGTTCCGGCGCTGCACCTCGGCGTCCACACCGGTGCGGAAGACCACGATGCGGCGCGCGATGAGGCCGAGGCCCTCGGCGGCGCCGGACATGGCGAGCGGGGTCACGGCGTACACAACGGCCTCGGCCGTGGTGGTGGCGATGGACAGGCCAGTCAGGCACGCGCCCATCGGGGCCAGCCACAGGCCGACCCGTACGACCGTGGGGGAGGACTGGCCGAGCATCGTCAGGCCGAGCATCGTCAGCGCGAGGACGAGGGCGAGGCCCTCTCCGGCGGCGACGACGCCGGCCGCGGTCGCGCCGCGGTGGAACTGGGCCATGACGTTGGTGTAGGTGCCCCATGCGCCGAAGCCTCCGACGGCGGCCATGATGACGGCGGCCGCGCCGAGGACGACACCCTGCCCGGTGGACAGTTCGCGCGTGCTCACAGCTGCTCACCCACCGGGGCGTCGAGGGCGCGGAGCAGGATACGCAGGGCCTCGGCGAGGCCGCCGTGGGCCTGGGCGTAGGCGAAGATGTCGGCGCTGTCGACGGTGCCGTAGGCGTCGAGCATGCGCTGGCCGACCCTGATGGCCGTGGCCAGGTCGGCGGGGTCGCGCAGCTGGTCGCGGACGGCGTCGGCGGCGACGCCCCAGAGGGGTTCGCGCACGGACTGCCGGGACAGTTCGGCGCCCTTGTAGTCGGCGGCGCACTGCTGGAGCAGCGCGGCGGCGCCCTGGCCGGCAGGCGGCCGCGGGGCGATAGGGTTCCGCTGGGTCATGAGGTGCACTCCTCGTGATCAAGTGGTGATCCCCGGCGGCCGGTAGCGTCGGCTGGCCGGGGGTTGCCCGCTTTCCGGGCTATTCAGTTGTGCTCGGGGAGCCGGCCGGGCGTAGCGTTCCCGTTCCGTGCTCGCGGATGGACCTTCGTACTGCGCTTGGGCTGATGCCGAGGTCCCGGGCGACTTCCGACTTGCTGCCCAGTTCCCTCACGCCGTCTTCGAGCGCTGCCGCTCGCCTCCGGGCGCTTGCTGAGATCAGGTCCAGCAGGTGTTTCTGTTGCTGGTCCTCGGCCTCAACCCTCGCGCGCCAAGTGGTAGTTGGCACGCTGGCCACAGTACCCGAACCCTAGTGTTCTAGGCAACGGTCTGGTCCGGCTGGAAGTGGTGCAACAGCAGGAACTCCGAGGGCTGATAGACGTACCGGCACCATCGGCACGTCAGCGCCGTCTCGCCCTCGTACAGCCGCAGGACGGCCCCGCACACCTCGCCGTCCTGGTTGAGGGCGACGCAGTACCCGAAGCGGCGGCCGCGCTCGCGCGGGTCGCGCGGGTCCACGATGGACAGGACCTCGCCTTCCAGGCGCCGCATGTCCTTGGCGAACTCACCAGCCGGCCACCAGTAGGCGGCCATCCATTCCAGGTTCACGACCAGGGCCCGGGCGGCGGCCTCGACCCGCGCGGCGAACCCCTCGCCGTCCGGCCGGTCCTTCACGGGTCGCGCCCAGCCGCGGTCCACGCGCATGGCGCTGTACCAGTCCTCAAGGGTGCCGACGATGCCGCCGACGGCGCGCAGGCTCAGCGCGTCCTCGGAGGCGGGCAGCGGGGCCTCGACCATCGGCGTGCGGCCGTATACCGGGCTGGCGCTGCTGCCCGGGGCCAGGAAGTCCTCCAGGGAGCGCCACAGGCCGGGCATCCGGTTGAGCCGCTCCAGGGTGGCGAGGGTGCAGCCGGGGCACAGGTGCCCGTGCTCCAGCTGCTCCTCGCACAGTCCGCAGATGTTCACGGTGCGCTGTTCTCCTCGGGGTCGGCCAGGCGGTGCCGGACGTGCGCGGCGACGGGATGCACGGCGGTGCGGTCGTGAATCAACTCCCGCAGGCCCTGGTCCAGCTGGTCACACCAGGTGGTCAGCCGCTCCAGGGCGGCCTCGGCCGCTACGGCTCGGGCCTTCCACTCGTCCCCGCGGCGCCAGCCTCGGTTCGCGTTCTCGTACAGGGCGTCCAGGGCGGGGTCGGTGATGCTGCTGGCGGTGTGGCGCTTCATGCGGCCTGGTCCTTCCGGGTGCAGTGGTGCGTGTCGTGCTCGGTGCCGTGGGACTCCCAGGCGCGCAGGCAGCAGGACCGTTCGAGGTCGGCCCAGCCCAGGGCGGCGTCGTCCTGCTGCGCTCGGAGGCGCGCGGCGCGCTCGGCCCTGACGGCGGCCGCGCGGCGTTCGTCCGCGGCGGTGTACTCCCGCGCGACGGCGACGCCGAGCAGCAGCGAGACGGCGAACAGGCCGGCGGCGTACCAGGGGGCGCCGTTGCGCGCGCTGTTGAGGCCACAGTGGGCGGCGAGCATGCCGCCGAGGACGTACGCCCAGCACATGAAGCGGGCGGTGCGGTCGAGTACCTGGTGAGACTTCATGCTGTCCTCCGTGATGGGATGGGTGGGAGGTCCGGGCCTGATAGCGACAGGCCCGGACCGTTTACGCGGCGACCTCGAACGGCGCGGCCGCCGGCACCGGGATGCCGGTAGCTGCGGACAGGACGTGCAGGGCGAGCAGCCGCGGCACGGCGTTGCCGACCTGCCGAAACTGGGAAGTGCGGGTCCCGTGGAACGGGTAGTCAGCGCGGAAGGACTGCAAGACGGCCGCTTCCTCGACGCACAGGGGCCGCTCGGTGTCGTCGCCCACCCACTTGCACAGGTCCGCGCGGCTGGTGATCGTGAACGCCGGTTGCTCCAGGGAGCGTTCCGCGCGTCCGACACCAGCGACCGACTGCCCGCTGCGCAGCACCCACGACCGCGCGCGGCCGGTCAGTGCGTTGCACGGGCCGTCCGCGGAGAATTCGTTGCCCCCAGCCGCGCGGCCCTTGGCGTCCTTGGGGCGGTCGCCCCGGGTGTTCACGGTCACCCCGGGCGGCAGGCCCAGGGCGTCGGCCATGGACACCCACTTGTCCAGGCAGACGCCGAACAGGTCCAGCAGGGGCTTCTCGGCGTGGGTCGGCTCTGGCGCGGTGACTCGGCGGACGCGGGAGGCAATGAGGATGGCGCGCTTCCGGGTCTGGGGCACGCCGTAGTCAGCGGCGTTGAGGACTCCGGCCCACGTGCTGTAGCCCCAGCCGCGGAGCAGCCCTGCGTACTGCTGCCACAGGGGCAGGACGCCCGGGACCTGCTCCAGGCAGACCCACTCCGGGCGGAGGTCGTACAGCCAGCGCATCGGCTCGGCCGCCAGAATCGACTTCTCGTCCTTGCATGCGGCCGCCAGCTCGGCCCGGGTGTCTCGGCCGTGGGCCAGGTCGTGAATCGCCTGGTGGACGTGCGGCAGGTCGATGATGCCCCTGCGGCTGCCGGCCTGCGAGTAGGGGGTGCAGACGGGCGACCCCTTCACGCCGACCGTGCGGCCGACGAGGGGGGCCGTGGGGTACTGGGTCACGTCGCACTGGATGACGGGGTGTCCGGCGGCGTGCGAGGTGCGGGCGGCGTCGCCGTCCAACTCGAAACCGACGTCCCGCAGGCCGAGCTGTCGGGCGGCCTCCCTCCAGCCGCCGGGGCCGGAGAACAGGTCAGTGATGATGTCCGGGCGCATGGCGCGTCCTCTCTGGGGTGGGTGGACACCGGCCTGATAGCGACAGGCCGGGGGAGTCACGCGGCGGGAAGGATCAGCTGGCCGAGGACGCTGCCGACGCGGTCCTGGTCGATGAGGTCGGCGACGTCGCCGGCGGTGCTTCCGCGCGGGACCTTGAGGCCGAGGCGGCGGCAGAGGCCGAGCTGCTTGGAGGTCGGCTGTCCGGCCCTCCAGCGGGCCTGACGGGCGACGAACACCCCGGGCACGATGGTGCGGGCTTGCATCTCCAGCCAGGTCAGGGCCTCGGACAGCGGCCGCGGCGTGTCGTCCTTGGGCGGGCAGACGCCTTCCGCCTCGGTCCAGCGGCGCATCCGGTACAGCCGGGTCCCGGGGTCGCGGACGAGGAACAGGAACATCTGGTTCGTCAGGCGGATGAACCAGGTGCCGTCCTCGGTCCGGAGCCAGCGGATAGCCGACTGCCCGAACGCGTTGAACTCCTCGGCCTCGACGCGGGCCGCCATGGTGTGCCGGCGCTCGGTGGCCTCCGCTTCCTCGGCCAGCTGCCGGAGCGTCTTGCCGTCCTCGACCTGGCCGACCTCCCGCCCGGTCAGGTCGACCATGGAGGCCAGCTTGTGCCGGGTCGAGGCACCCATGACGTCGAGCAGCAGGGCGTCCGACTTCCCGGGGGCGGGGCGCAGGCCTCGGCCGGCCATCTGGACGTAGAGGCCGGGCGACTGGGTGGGGCGAGCGATGACCACACAGCTGGTGTGCGGGGCGTCGAACCCTTCCGTCAGGACGGCGCAGTTGGTGAGCACCTGGACGTCGCCGGCCTCGTACCGGGCCAGGGTTTCCCGGCGGTCGTCGCGGCTCATCTCGCCCCAGACCGGGGCCGCGGAGATGCCGGCCGCCCGCATGGCCTCGGCGGCCTGCTGGGCCGTGGCCACGGTGGGGGTGAAGACGATGCCGGCCCGGTCCGCGGCGTGGTCGGCGTAGGCCTTGGCGATGGCGTCGATGGCGCCGGAGTCCTCCAGGGCCTGGCCCAGCTGGCCGTCGACCAGGTCGCCGTTGCGGGTGCGGACCTTGTCGAGGTCCAGGGTGTCCACGGTGATGCGCAGGCCCCGGACGTCGCACAGGTACCCGTCGGTGATCATGTCGAGGATGTCGAGGGTGTAGACGACCTCTTGCCAGACCTCGGACAGGCCGCCGTCGGTGCGCGTCATCGTGGCGGTCACGCCCGCGGTCGGTACGCCGCGCCAGGCGCCGAAGTGGTCGAGGACCTCCATGTAGGTGCGCGCGGCGCCGTGGTGGCACTCGTCCACCACGACCAGACCGATGTCGCGGATGGCTTCCCGACGCTTGGGCACGGCCAGGGTCTGGATGCTCGCCACGATCACGTCAACGTCGTGGTGTTCGTCGCGCTCGGCCTTGACGATGCCGACGCGCAGGGCGGGGTCGACGGCGCGCAGCTTGGCGGCCGCCTGCTCCAGCAGTTCCTCGCGGTGCGCGATGACGAGGGCGCGGCGGCCGTTGAGGCCGTCGAGCAGCTGGTGCACCAGGTTGGCGATGATCACGGTTTTTCCGGCGCCGGTCGGCAGCACGATGGCGAGCCGGTTGTGGGGGCCGGCCCAGCCGTCGGTGAGTGCCTTGATGGCCTCGACCTGGTACGGGCGGGGGGTGAAGGTCTGCGGTACGGCGGTGGCGGTGGCGGTGCTCATGGTTCACCTCGGTTCGGTTGCTGGGGGTTTGCAGGGAGTGCAGGGACCTGCGGGGGGTGATGCGGGGAGTGCGCTGCGGTCCCTGCTGCGGTCTGATCTGCGGTTTTGCAGGGAGGCAGGGAGTTGCAGGGAGTTGTGCTCAGGTCTTCGCAGTGAGGGAGTCGGGCAACGTCGTTCGACGGCATGCGTCGTTGTGTGTTGTGCGGTGCATGTGTGACGTGCGCGCCATAGGGGAGCGCGGGCGAGTCCCCGCAACTCCCTGCCTCCCTGCGTTCGGGCAGGTGGGATGGGGTGCAGGGAGCGCGACGGGTCCCCGCAGGGCTCCCTGCGCGGTCCCTGCACTCCCTGCGCCGGCGGGCGTCATGACTCGTGCCGTCCGGTGCCGCGGTCGGCGTGCACATCGACGCGCCAGACGTTCTGTCGCCGGTGTGCGTCCCAGACCTTCACGACCTTGTGGGTGCCGAAGTACCGGCCGTCCCGGGCCTTCAGCCAGCCGCCGAGCAGGTTGGGGGTGGGCAGTTCGCCGGTCTTCGGGTGCCGCGGGACGTGGTCGGGCAGGGCGGAGATGATGGCGCCGGTCGGGACCGGGTCGGCGCCGAGCTTCTCGCGCCACATCTCCAGGAAGGCGGCCCACTCCAGCAGTTCGTCGTCCTGGTCGCGGGCGTCGTCCCGGTCGGCCATCCAGCCCTCGACGCCGAGGTAGTTGAGCAGGCCGGCCATGAGGGAGGCCCACTCGCTGTAGTCGCCCTTGCGGGTGCGGATGGTCGGGGCGCCGGCGGCCAGCCAGGCCCGGACGAGGGTGACCAAGGCGGCCACCAGCGTGCTGGCGTTCGCGCGGAGCCACGGCCGCAGGTCGCCGATGCGGAATCCGTCGCGCTGGTCGGGGTCGGGACAGTTCGGGTCCAGGCGAACCCACATCGCCCGGCGGCCGTTGTCCCCGCCCGTGCGCAGGGCGTTGCCGGTGATGATCCACAGGCGGTCATTGGGCATGGTCACGGACGCTGTCGACCCCAGGACGCGGTCGCCCCAGGTCTCCGCGGTGAGCAGCGCGGAGAGGACCGGTGACTTGACCACGTAGCCGTTCGGCAGGTTGTCGAGGACGACGACCGGCTGGCCGGTGGTGTAGAGCTGGGTCGTGATGGACTTCCGCAGCTCGGTGTCGTTCTCGGGCCAGGGCGTGTCCGCGGTGCCGTAGCAGTAGCCGAAGATGTCTTTCAGCAGGGACTTGCCGCTGCCGGCCGCCGTCGCGGTGAGCACGAACATGGGCGTGGGCCCCTGGAAGTACGGCCGCAGGATCGGGGTGAGCAGCGCTCCGACGTAGTGGGCCCGGTCGCTCGGCGCCACCCAGGGGAAGTCCGCCAGGACCTGCTCCAGGACAATCTCCTTGGCCCGGTTGAGGCTGTCGGTGGTCACCTGGGGCTGGAGGCGGCGCAGCTTCACGCGCGGTTCGAGGTACAGGCCGGTCGGGCGGTCGTAGCCGAGGGCGTCGAGCAGGGTCCCGTCGGGGCGGATCACGGGCGAGGTGACGATGCCGCGCAGCGGGGGCAGCGGCCAGTCCTTGCGGCCCAGGATGGTGCCGCAGGTCTTCGGCATGAACAGTTCGCGTTCCTCGCGCTCGACCTCGTCCGGGCCGCGCTTGACGGTGTAGCTCTGGACGTGGTCGGCGAGGTACGCGCGCAGGTTGTCCGTGCCCAGCTGCTGCATACGCGGCTGGTCGTTGTCGTCCCGGTGGACCCAGCAGGGGCCGCCGCTGCGCTTGTAGAGGTCGGGCAGCTGCCCGGTGCCCATGAGGTTCAGGACGCCGTCGAGGGCGTCGGCCTCGTTGGTGATGTCCAGGTCCGGCTTGGAGGGCACGGCGCGCAGCTGCGGGCCGCCCTCGAACCCTTCCTGCTCGGGCGCGTGCTCGGCGTCGAGCGCGGTCGAGCCGTCGCTGAAGTGCTGGGTCTGGGCGGGGACCGAGGTGAGGCGGCGCCGCTCCGGCGGCGAGCCGTAGCCCTGGGAGCGCAGGGCGGAGGCCGCGGCCTTGTGGTTGCCGCCGTGCTGCAACAGGGCGTAGGCGCCGAACTTGGTGTACGGCACCTCGGCCTGGAACTCCGAGCCGGTGGCGAACACGTACAGCCGGTCCCGCTCGGGGTCCCGCCCGGTCGTGGCCTTCACGCCGCCGACGCCGTCGGCCCACTGCCAGTAGGTCGTGTTCCCGCGGGTGATGAGGGGCCGGAAGGTGCCGCGCAGGATGTCCGCCCAGTCCGCGCGGGCCTCGTAGTCCTCGCCCGGGCGCAGGCCGCCGTCGGGCAGCGGCGGCAGGTCGCGCGCCGGCGCCGTCTTCGGGGTCTCCGCCTTGGGCAGGTCATCGAGCATCTGGCAGACGGTGCGGATCGCGTCCATCACGCCCGGGTCGATGACGGGGATGGACGCCGGCGAGCCGGCGACGCGGACGTAGGGGCGGCCGGTGGCGTGCACGGTGCCGCCGGAAGGCTCGACCAGGCCGTACCCGCCCTCGCCGCGCGTCTCGATGAGGACACGGACGATCTTGCTGTTGGGCTTCTCGGCGACGCGCTGCCGTTCCTCGGGGGTGTACTCGTCTTCGCGCGCCAGCCTGGAGGCCAGCTTGCGGTTCGGAGGAACGGGGGCGCCGTCGAGGCGGACGCGGTAGTGCCGGCCTCCGCTGGGCGACTCGGTCACCCAGCCGTTGAGGACGGCGGCCCACGGTTCGGCGAGGCCCGAGGCCTCCATGATCTCCGTGACCTCGTCCAGCAGGCCCTCGCGGATGGCGAGGCCCTCGAACTCCAGCAGTTCCACGCCGCCGCTGACCTCGCCGTAGACAACGGCCAGGCCCCGGGGGCGGCCCTCAGGGAACCAGGCGTCATGTTCGTCCGGCGTGCTGCGGTCGACCTTGTACTGGAGCCAGGACACGGCCGGCTTCTTGGTGCCGTCGGCCTTGATGGGCAGGACGCACAGGCCAGCGTCGTGCATCTCGCGGGCGGCGGCCCGGAGGTCTGGGGTGGTCTGTGAGTCGGTCAACGGGGGCTCCCGTGGTGCGTGTTCAGGTGCCGGTCCTTGACGCCGTCGATGAAGGCCACCAGGCCGTCGATGCCGATACGGCGCTTGCCGGTCGTGTCGCTGGGGTCCTTGTCGATGGCGCGGACCGGGCCTTCCATGGGGTGCTGGCAGCCGGGGCGGTAGCACTCGTACCGGGCGCGGCGGCCGTCGAGGTCCACGAACAGGGCGCCCTCGACGCGCTGGAGCTGGGGCGGGCGCCCGGCGTGGGTTCGGGCGCCCGCGGTCGTGGTGGTCACTGCGCTGCCTCGCCCGTCCGCATCCAGGCGAACCACTCGCCGACGTCGCCGACGAATCCGCTGGCGACCTTGGCCTGGAAGGCCTCGGACAGCCGCTGTTCTTCGGCGCGCTCGGCGATGCGGGCGCGTAGCTGGGCGAGGCTGTCGGCCGGCTGCTGGCCGTGGGGCACGATGGCGAAGCTGGGCCAGAACGCCACGACCTCGGTCACGGTGCCGTCGTCCACCGACGCCTCGGTGGACGAGTAGAGGCGCAGGCCGTGCGCGGCCGCGGTGACGCGCAGCTGCTCACGGGACAGCTGGTTCATGACCGAGTCGAATACGGCGTCCGGGTCGCCGTGCTCGCGGACGAGGTCGGCGAGGGAGTCGAGGAACTCCGCCACGGCGGGGTCGGCGCCTTCCTTGGCGGCCTCGATGTTCGCGAGGGCGCGGGAGACGGCCGGAGTCTCGGGCGCCGAGGTCGGCGCCGTGGGAAGCTGCTTCATGAGCTGCTCCGTTCTCTACTTGCTGGTGGGCACGGGCTGCTCGGTACGCGACGCCTCCGGCTGGACCCCGGGGGCGTCGCTGTTGGTGGCCGCTGGTGCCGACTGGACCTCGGCAGCAGCGAGCGGGGAGAGGCCGAGGAACTCGACCAGGTCGACCTTGCGGACGCGGAGGACGCGCCCGAACTCGATGACCTTGATGGGGAACTGCTCCGCGCGGATCAGGCCGTAGCCGGTGCCCTCGGAGATGTTCATGGCGGCGAACGCCTGCTTTACGGGCGGCATGGCCGGCAGGGCCAGGACCTGCTCCGGGGTAAGCGCTGCCAATTTGGTGGTCATACGGCGGCCTCCCTCTCGACGGGGACGAACGTGCGGCCAACCCGCTCGGCGCGTATGAACAGGACCTTCAGTTCCACGCCGAGGGCGGCAGTGATGGCCCGGGCCTTGTCCTCGGGCACGGTCAACTGGGCGCCGGACATGAGGGCGCCGATGGTCCCGTGGGCCACGCCGGCGGCGGTGGCCAGTTCGCGGCTGGTGATCGCTTCACCGGTGCCGGTGCGCTCCATGAGCGTCTTCAGTCGGTCGCCGCTGGCGACGGCGTACATCGTGGGTGCGCTTTCGCTCACGTTCACCTCGCGGTACAGATCATTCATCGCACTGAACGGCGATGAGCGCGAGCATTCCATGCGCTGAACGGTTTGTCCAGTGGACTGAATGAGTAAGTGGCGCGTAAGTAATCAGTCAATGACCCAGTGCAACCTGGCGTGATCGGCCAACGTGCTGAACAATCCGTTCAGTGCACGCAATGAACGCCCCAACTGACCTGCCCGTACGTCTCACTAGACGTTGCAGACCCTGAACGGCCCGCATCTCCCTTTGACCACAGGAGTGGCAGGATGGCCCCCATGGCAGCCAACCCAACGACGCCCAGCGACACGCCAGGGCAGCCTGAACAGCGCCAACAGTTCAGGGACCTCATCCGAGGTCGTCGCGCCGAGCTGAACGAGAGCCTGGACGTCTTCGCGGGGAAGGCAGTCGACCCGGTGTCCGGGAAGCGGGTCACGCGTGGCTGGATCGTCCGGTTGGAATCAGGCCAGACGGTCACCGCTCCCGGCTACGAGGAACTGTGCGCCCTCGCGGAAGCCTGCCGGCTGCCAGTGGAAGCGCTCCAGGATGCGGCCAGCTCACAGTTCTTCGGGGTCGACCCGCTGAAGAGTGGGTCTTCCGAGGCCAAGGCCTATGTGCACAAGCTGGACCAGCTGCCCAAGGACCAGCGGGACCGGCTGCTGCGCCTCATCGACACCCTGGTTCCCCCGGACCTCGCGGGCGAGTGAATCAAGCATTCCCCTTTGCGTCACCCTAAGTCACATGTGAAAGCACCCTGTAGACCTGTGGGACTCCTGGTGCGATCATGTGCGGACGCCTTTGGAAGAAAGGGTGCTGGTCTAGGGTAGGAATCGAACGCGTGAGCGGGAGATGGGGGACAATGCATGGAGTCACTGCGCAGCCCTCGGGTCTGGTACTTCTTCAGTGATGAACTGCCAGATGGCGAGATTCTTGTGCCCATCACGTCCAAGCACGGGCTGGCGTTCGCCGTACGCCCCAACAGCGGCATGGATCAGCCAATGCTCGACCGGCTCAACGAGAACACAGAGTTTGTTCTGAGTCTCGGGCTTGGCATCCTCAACGTGGGGGATGAGGGCACGCCGGAGGATGGGGACGAGCCTGACGAGCCCCCCGAGGGAGAGGAGTAGTCCCCATGCCGTCAGCGCGCCGGGCAGGAAGCGTCTACCGCCGATGCGAATGCCGCGGGCCGGACGGCAAGCTGCTGAGCAACAAGTGCCCGCAGCTGAAGAAGAAGTCCCACGGGTCCGTCGCCCTCCGGCAGGAACTGCCACCGGACGCCGACGGGAAACGCCGGACCTTCCGGCGCACCGGGTACAAGCAAGTGACGGAGGCCCAGGGCGACCTCTCCCGCCTTCAGGCCATCCTCGAACTGCCCGGAGACGAACCGAGCGAACAGGTACGCGTCGGAGATCTACTCGCCGACATCTCCGCGCGTCGTGCTGACATCCCCCAGGTCTCCGAGGTCCAGCGGCGCCTCGGGGTGGGCGTCCCGCTCGACGGGAAGATGACCGTGGCCGCCTGGCTCGACCGCTGGATGGCGGCGAAGAAGACCAGGCCCACGACGAACAACGCGTACAAGTCCCACATCCGCGTTCACCTCAAGCCCCACCTTGGTCACCTCCGCCTCGACCGGCTGACGGTCGGTCACGTCCAGGCGATGTTCGACGCCATCGCCGACGAAAGCGACGTGATCCGCGCCGAGAACAAGGCCCGGAAAGAGCAGGAAGCGCGCGCCAAGTGGACCAAGCCTGGCAGGCCGCCGGCCAGCGAGCGCGAACGCCTCGCCGCCGAGCGCGCCAAGCTGCACGCGATGAAGCCGTACCGGAAGGCGAACACGGCAGCGACCAGGCACGCCATCCGCCGGACCCTGCGCGCCGCCCTCAACAAGGCCATCGGCCAGCAGCTGATCACCTTCAACGCTGCCTCTCACGTCGAACTGGGCCCGAGCGCACGCCCCAAGGGCCTGCTGTGGACGGCCGAGCGCGTCGCCCGGTGGCGAGCGACCGGTGAGGTTCCCAGCCCGGTCATGGTGTGGACGCCTGAGCAGCTCGGCGCCTTCCTGGACGAGGCCGAGTCATCCCGCCTGTACGCCTTCTACCACCTGGTCGCGCACCATGGCCTGCGCCGTGGTGAAGGCGTCGGCGCCGACTGGACGAACGCGCACCTGGACATCGTGCCGCCCCGTATCGACGTGCTGACCGAGCTGGTGGTGGACGTCTGGGAGGTCATCGAGACGGCCCCGAAGACAGACAGCAGCGCGTCGTCCGTCATGCTCGACCGCGAGACGGTAGAGGTGCTGAAGAAGCATCGCGCCGACCAGGACGCCGCCCGCGCGGCACGGCTGAAGGCCGGCAAGGCCTGGGCCGACACCGGCAAGATTTTCACGGACGAGGACGGCAGCTGGCTGCACCCTGACGACGTCAGCAAGGAATTCAAGCGGCTGGTCGAGGCCGCCGACCTGCCGCCCATCAACCTGCGCGACCTCCGCCACGGCGCGGCCGCCCTGGTGAAGGCCGGCGGCGGGGACATCCATGACGCCAAGAAGAAGCTGCGGCACTCCACGGTCGTGCTCACCTCGAACACCTACATGGAGCTGTTCGAGGAGTACGAGCAGGACCTGACCGAGCGCGCGGCCGCTGCCGTCCCCCGGGCACGGCGTGCGCGTGACTCGGCCCCTGCTCCGGACGAGGTACCGGGGCAGGGGCCGGGCGCAGCAGCGTTGCAGCCAGCAGACGCTGAAATGGACGCTTCCACCGTACGGGCCAGCACTGACAATGAGGCCCCCTCGGCGTAGACTTGGGGCACAGGCAAAGGGCCTCCGACCTGCGGGTTGGGGGCCCTTCTTGCTGGCCCGGTGCTGGCCCGAACGCCATACAACGGCGTGATTCTCGCTGGGGTGAGATGGGGTGAGACGGGGTTGGAGCCTGCGGAAAGCGGCTCGCTGACCTGCGCTCCTTGGGGTGAGATGGGGCGCGACGATACAATGTCAGATACAAGGGCCGTTAGCTCAATTGGCAGAGCAGTGGACTTTTAATCCATTGGTTGTGGGTTCGAGTCCCACAGGGCCTACGGCTGCGGGGGAGGGTTGATCCCCTCTGACCTGCTGTGCAGCGCCCGGGTCGACTTCGGTCGGCTCGGGCGCTGTGTCGTTTCCGGCCCCGTGCGTGAGCGGGAGCGCTCGCGGCCTGCGGATGAGAGCCTCCTTCACCGGGGTTTGCGGTGCTTACCGGTGCCGGAGCCGAGCGGCTTCGGCACCGGGCCTGCGGGCGGCGGCTCGCCGGCTTCCGGGTACAGGACGGCCTTGGCCTCGGCCAGGTTGGCGGCGAACCCGTACGGCTCCCACATGTGCCCGTTCCAGCGCTCGATGGCGCGTGGTGCCTCCGGGTTCAGGTGGGATGCCCTGGGGCCGTCGCCGGAGACGACGGGTACGGCGCGAAGTCGGCCGATCTTCGCGTCGCGGCGTTCCGCCCAGTTCCTCAGCGGCTCGTCGTCCATTCTGGCCTTCCTCGCGTCTGCGGCGGCTGTGTCAGGAGGGTAGCGGCCACTGCGGGCCGTTCGGATTTCCGAGCCGGACGGCTGTCGGACGGAACCCGGAGGCGAGTTTCGCTCTCTTCCAGGCCGACCGCCTCGCCGCGTCGGAGGCCGCGGGTACCCATGAGGTGAAGATCGCGTACAGCCGCTGTTGATGACGTGACGTGCACAGACCAACTTGCAAGGGTGCGCCGTGATCATCAACCCCCCTCCGCTCGGCCTCGCCGGGTCCGTCACGTGTCAGCGGCGGCACCATGCCGCCGACCCCGTCGTCCGCATCCGGCGAAAGGCCGGTGCCTGATGTCAACCGCCGTTGACGCACGGGAGTCGGGCACCGCAGCCACCGGCGGGTCGCCGCGTGCCGGGCGGCGGTGGGACTGGCCCGTGCTGGTGGTCTGTGCCGTGTCCGCGCTCGTGGTGGGCCTGTTGTCGCCCGCCGACACCTCGCAGGAAGCGTGGGGGCTGGCCGCCGCACTGGGTTACGGCTGCGCCGCACTCGTCGCGGCGAGGTCGTCCGTGCCGTGGGCGCCGGCGCCCGCCGTGGTCGCGGTCGTCGGTGCGGTCGTCGTGCCCCTGCTGTACCTGACGGTGATCAGCAAGGAGCAGATGGAGGTCGGCGTTGTGGAACGGGCGGCCGACCTGTTGTTCGCCTCCGGAAGCCCGTACCACCACACGCCGCACATGGTGCGGGACTTCAATCCCTACCTCCCCGGCATGGCGTGCTTCGGCATACCGCACATGCTGTTCGGCGACACCCCGTTCACCAGCGCCCGGTTGTGGTTCCTCGCCGGTTTCCTGGCGGCCGTAGCGGGCGCGATACGGGTGCTGGCGAGCGGCCGGGAAACGGACGCCGGTCGGGTCGGCACCCCGCGCGGGGTCACCGGTAGGACGGGCGTGTTGTGGCTGATCGCATGTCCTGTCGTCGCGCTGCCGCTCACCATCGGCGGTGTGGACCCGCCGGTCATCGGGTTGATGTGCCTGGCCCTGGCCTTCACGCAGCGGGGCGATGCCGGACGGGCCGGGCTGGCCCTGGGGGCGGCGGCCGCGCTGAAGTGGACCGCCTGGCCTGCCATCCCGGTGCTCGTCGCCGTCCTGGCGGTGCGCGGCGGGCGGCGAGCCGCGCTCAAGTGCGCAGCGGGATCCGTGGGGATCGCCCTGATCACCGTCCTGCCCGTGGCCCTGGTGGACAGCGTTGCCTTCTACCGCAACGTCGTCCTCTACCCGTTGGGTCTCGGCCCCACCGCATCGTCCGCGCAGAGCCCCTTGTTGGGGCATCTGATCGCTGTGCTGGTCCCGCACGGCGAAGCGGTCACGATGGCACTCATCGCACTGAGTGCCGCGGCTGTGGGCCTCTCGCTGCTGATCCGCCCGCCACGGAGCGCCGTGGCCGGTGCCGACCGACTGGCACTCGGTCTGACCCTGGCGATAGCGCTGTCCCCAGCGACCCGCATCGGCTACGCCATCTACCCGATCGTCCTGCTGACATGGCCCCGCTTCGCCGCCGCCCTGTCCGCGGACGTGCCCGACGGGCAGCCTCACGGGACGGACCAGGCGGCCGACTGGCGGGCCTGACGGGCCGCACCGACCTATCCGGCACCTTCGGCACATCCGCCTCCCGCCGGTACCATCACGGGGTGAACTCCTACTGGCACGTCGTTCTGCCGCCGCTCTGCGCCTGACCGGGCGCAGACACTGACGGTTTGTTTTCCGGCCCCGGCCGACCCATAGGGCGGCGAGGGGGCCTGTCGTTGTCGTGTGCCCGCTTCGGATCCAGTCCCAGACGACATTCGACGACGGAAGTTCACGACTGTGCCGAACCGCACCACCCCTCTGACTCCCGCGCGCCCGGCCGCCGCCGGCCCGCGTCCTTCTCGCGCGGGGCTTCTCGGTGGCCCCGCTCCCGTCCTGACCTCGGCCGTGCTGTGGGGCACGACCGGGACCGCCAGTTCGCTGGCACCGGCCGGCGCACCGGCGGCGGCCATCGGCTGCGCCGGGCTCACCCTCGGCGGCATCCTGCTGTTCCTCACCTCGCGCGGCGCCCGCTCGCTGCCCGCCTCCTGCACGCGCGGCGAGCGGTGGCTGCTCGTCCTCGGCGCGCCGGCGGTGGCCGGATATCCGGTCACCTTCTATCCGGCGGTGGCCCGGACCGGCGTGGCCGTGGCCACCGTGATCGCGCTGGGCAGCGCGCCGGTCTTCGCCGGACTGCTGGCCTGGATCACCGGACAGGCCCGGCCGACCGCACGCTGGACCGGCGCCACCGTGGCCGCCGTGCTCGGCTGCACCCTCCTGGTGCTGGGGCCCGAACTGACCGGCGGTGCCACGCCGATGGATCCGACGGGCGTCGTCCTCGCCGCGTGCGGCGGACTGTCGTACGCCGTCTACGCGTTGGTCGGCGGCAGGCTCATCGCCCGCGGGCACCCGTCCGGCGCGGTGATGGGTGTGCTGTTCGGCGCGGCCGGGCTGCTCGTCCTGCCGCTCGTCGTGTTCGTCGGCACGGGGTGGCTCGCCACTGCCCGGGGTGCGGCGGTCGCGGTGTACCTCGCCGTGTTCACCGTCTACCTGGCCTACCGGCTCTTCGGGCACGGCCTGCGCCGCACCCCGGCGTCGGTGGCCACCTCGCTGACCCTGGCCGAGCCCGCCGTGGCCGCGGTCCTCGGCGTCACCCTCCTCGGCGAACGCCTGCCGGCCGCGTCGTGGGGAGGGCTGGCCGTCCTGGGGTTGGGCCTGGTCCTTCTGGCCGTTCCCGTCGGCGCACGTAGCCGGGGCCGGTAGCCACCGGGTAGGCCAGGCCGGTGGTCGCCGGTAGGCGGGGCCGGAAGTCACCGGGTAGGCGGGGCCAGTAGTCACCGGGCGGTCGGGGCCGGTAGCCACCGGGCTCTCCTTCGGTCCGGTCCCGGTCATTCCGGGACCGGACCCGGACCCGGCAGGGCGCCCGGCGGCAGGTGGACCGTCATGATCAGGTGCCAGGTTCCGGTGCCCGAGCCGCGGTAGGTGTGCGGGGCGTCGAGACCTTCACCCCCCTCGGCGAACCCGACACCGTCGAGACCCCCAAGCCCGGGTTCCGTACACCCGCAGCCGGCTCGCGGTTCAGCCCGCGCTCAGCTCCGTCAGCTCCCCCAGCGGCAGCGTGTGCTGGGTCTGCAGGACCTTCGCGCGCAGGTAGCGGACGTTGTGGGCCGTGGTGAAGACGCCGGTCGGCACCCGGTCCCGTACGACGACACCGAGCGAGCGCAACTGCTCCGCCTTGTCGGGGTTGTTGGACAGGAGGTCCAGCTCCCCGATGCCGAGGGCGGCGAGCATCTGCGCGGCGGCCGTGTAGTCGCGGGCGTCCTCCGGGAGGCCGAGCGCGGCGTTGGCCTCGTAGGTGTCGAGGCCCTGGTCCTGGAGGGCGTAGGCGTCCAGCTTGTTGTAGAGGCCGATGCCGCGCCCCTCCTGGCGGAGGTAGAGCAGGACGCCACCGCGCTCGGCGATCCGCTCGACTGCCTCGCGCAGCTGGGGACCGCAGTCGCAGCGGGCCGAGCCGAAGACGTCCCCGGTCAGGCACTCGGAGTGCAGCCGGACCAGCGGGACGGGGCCGGGGTCGCCGAGGACGACGGCCACGTGCTCTTGGCCGTCGGTCAGTCCGTGGAAGGTGACGAGTTCGGCGTCGACGCGGTAGCCGTCGTGGAAGTGCAGCGGTACCCGGACGCGGGCGCGCTGCGTGGCGGCGGGGGTGTCGGGCATGCGGGTCCTCCGGATGGGCTTGCTTCATATTTGAAGCAGTCGGTCGTAGGGACCCTACCTCATGCTTAAAAGTTAAAGCAATTGGTCTTGCGTGTGATTCGGCGTGTGATTCGGCGTGTGACTCGGCTTGCGACTGGCTGTGTGACTCAGGAGTCGGCCGGCCGGGACGAGGAGCAGGACGACCGGCGCCGCCACGGGACGTCACCCGCCCCGGCCTCGCTGTCGTCGCCCTGCAGCCCCCGCGTGATCCCGGTGCAGATCTCCTCCAGCTGTCCCACCTGCTCCGGTGTGAGCCGGTCGAACAGGGTCGCGCGGACCGTCTCGACATGCCCGGGCGCCGTGCGCTCCAGCACGGCCGTCCCCGCGTCCGTCAGCACCGCGATACTGCTGCGCTTGTCCCAGCGGCACTCCTCCCGCCGCACCAGCCCGTCCCGCTCCAGTCGGGTCACCACGTACGTCAGCCTGCTGCGCGTGATCTTCAGCGTCTCGGCGAGGTCGGTCATGCGCAGGCGCCGGTCGGGTGCCTCGGAGAGGTTGGCCAGCACGGAGTAGAACAGGTGTGGCATGCCGGACTCCTGCTGGAGCTGCCGGTCGATCACGTCCTCCAGAAGCCGGGAAGCGGCCATGTAGGCGCGCCAGGCGCGCTGCTCCTCGGGGGTGAGCCAGCGGGTCGTCATGCCACCAGTGTAGGTTTGTTTCAAACTTGAACCAAGATCGCCCGTTCGTGACCGCTCGCCAGGGAGACCGCGCCGATGCCGTACCCGTACGTCCTGCTGTCCGCCGCCGTCTCCCTCGACGGCTACCTGGACGACACCGGACCCGACCGGCTCCTGCTCTCCAGCCCGGCCGACTTCGACCGGGTCGACGAGGTACGGGCCTCGGTCGACGCGATCCTGATCGGCGCCGGCACCATCCGCGCCGACAACCCGCGCCTGCTGGTGAACTCGCCCGAGCGAAGGGCGGCCCGCACCGCCGCCGGCCGGCCCGCATACCCGCTGAAGGTCACCGTCACTGCCGCCGGCGACCTCGACCCCGCCGCCAACTTCTGGCACACCGGCGGCGAGAAGCTCGTGTACACGACGGACCAGGGCGCCGAGCGGGCCGCCCGCGCCCTCGGCCGGACCGCCGACGTGGTCTCCCTCGGCCCCGACCTCGACTGGCGCGCCCTGCTGGAGCACCTGCACGACGTGCGCGGGGTGCGCCGCCTGATGGTCGAGGGCGGCGGAACCGTCCACACCCAGCTCCTCCAGCAGGGCCTCGCCGACGAACTCCAGCTGGTCCTCGCCCCGCTGTTCGTCGGCGACCCGGCGGCTCCGCGCCTGTTCGGCCCGGGGGCGTACCAGGGCGGCCGGCTCCGCCTCACCGAGACCCGCCGGATCGAGGACGTCGTCCTCATGCACTACGAGCCCACCGCACCCGGCACCGGCCCGGAACCCGTCGCCGCAGACCGCCACTGGCTGCGCACCGCCTGCGAACTCGCCGCCCTGTGCCCGCCCTCGCAGACCGCCTTCAGCGTCGGCGCCGTGGTGGTCGCGGCCGACGGCACGGAGCTGGCCCGCGGTCACTCGCGCGAGGGCGGCGACCCCGTGGTGCACGCGGAGGAGGCGGCCCTCGCGAAGATCGACCCCGCCGACCCGCGGCTGCCCGGCGCCACCGTCTACAGCAGCCTGGAACCCTGCACCCGCCGCGCCTCCCGCCCCGCCCCCTGCGCCGAGCTGATCCTGCGGGCGGGCGTACGGCGGGTGGTCACGGCCTGGCGGGAGCCGGACACCTTCGTGACGGCGGCGGACGGTACCGGGATGCTGCAGAGCGCGGGCGTGGCGGCCGTGGTGCTGCCGGAGTACGAGAGCCTGGCGAAGGAGCCGAACGCCCACCTGCTGCCCTGACCGGCACCCCCGCGGGAAACCCGTGTGCATCGTGTCCTGCGGATGACGTATGCTTGAGACACAACGACGCGGGGTGGAGCAGCTCGGTAGCTCGCTGGGCTCATAACCCAGAGGTCGCAGGTTCAAATCCTGTCCCCGCTACTGAAGGCTCAGGGCCGGAATCCAGCAATGGATTCCGGCCCTGAGTGTTTCCCGGCTCCTTCGTGGACGGCCGAGGCAGTTCTGCGGCAGAACGCCGAGTGGCATACGTCACAGTCTGTCATCCGCTCGGTCCACAGCGGTCGCCCGCCCTCCCCGCTCCCGCCACGCTGGACGCAGGTCAAGGACACGGGAGAAGAGCAGTGCGCCCTGGTGAGCTGGAGGAGAGCCCGTACGCCAGGGCCGGCAGCCGACTCCCGCGCGACCGCGCCCCGAACCCCGGCCCCGGCTCGGACCGCGCGCCCCTGCCGTCGGGCCGGCGCCGCGGCCGCCACCCCACCCCGCGCGCCCTGGCCCGCGCCCTGCCCGCCCTCCTGGTCGCCGCGGGGATCGGGTACGACCTGCTCACGCCGCGCGCCTTCACCGCCGTGCCCTTCTTCACGGCCGCCCCGCTGATCGCCGCGCCCCTGTCCTCGCTGCGCACCACGCTGCTCACCGGACTCGCCGCCCTGGTCGCCACCGTCGTCGTCACCACCCGGACCGGTCCCCCCACGGACGTGCACACGATCACCGAGATCGTCACCGTGGCCACGGTCGCCGTGCTGGCCGCCGCCATCAACCGCGTCCTGCGCCTCGGCGACCAGCGGCTCGCCTCCGCCCGGGAGATCGCCGAGGCCGCCCAGCGAGCCGTCGTGCCCGAACCGGACGACCGCATCGCCGGCTTCGACATCGCGGCCCGGTACGAGGCGGCACAGGAGGACGCCTTCATCGGCGGCGACCTGTACGCGGTGCAGGACAGCCCGCACGGCGTACGGCTGGTCGTCGGGGACGTACGCGGCAAGGGCATGGACGCGGTCGCCGCCGTCGCAGTGGTCATCGGGGCGTTCCGGGAGGCCGCCGAGCAGGAGACCACGCTGGAGGCGGTGGCCGCGCGGCTGGAGCGGGCGCTGGCCCGCGAGGGCACCCGGCGGGACGGGACCGACGCCTTCGAGGGCTTCACCACCGCCGTCCTCGCCGAACTCCCGCACGGCGGCAGCGGCGGCAGTGACGACGGCGTCGTCCGGATCGTCAACCGCGGCCACCCGCCACCGCTGCTCCTGCACGACGACGGCACCCTGCGCACCCTGGCCGCGCACGAACCCGCGCTGCCGCTCGGCATGGCCGACCTCGGCCGGTGGCCCGACCGCGCGACCGAGTCCGGCTTCCCGAGCGGCGCCACCCTGCTGCTCTACACCGACGGCCTGTCCGAGGCCCGTGACGCCCACGGCCGCTTCTACGACCCCCTTCGCCGGCTCGCCGGACGCCGCTTCCCCGACCCCCGCGCGCTGCTCGGCCGCCTCGCCGCGGAGGTGCGCCGGCACTCCGGGGGCGGGATGACGGACGACATGGCGCTGCTGGCCGTACGGCGGCCCTGACGACCCGCCAGTGTCACCCAAGGTGATCGGACGGAAGCCCTCCGCATAACATCTGAGACACCATCAAAACTGCCGAGACTCCTGGACGCCGGTCAACTCGCCCGTTTTCCACCGGTCCTGACGCCTACGTCCGCCCCGAAAAACGTTAATGATCAAGCAGAACGGCTTGGAATCTGACGTCCGGGTCTATTAACGTTCGATAACGCAGCGCGGTCGTCCCAGCCGTCACAAGAGGCGGCTCCGTGCGCACGCGCCGAATCCCGCAAGGGAACCGGGGAACCACCACCTTGGGGTGAATCACGCGGATGCCGCCGTGGAAGCACGGCAGGTATACGCGCGTAGGAGACCTTCCTGCTCCGAACCCGTCAGCTAACCCGGTAGGCGGAGGAAGGAAAGGAGTGCGCCTTCGTGGCGTCCAACCGGCCTGCCCCAGAAGCCCCGTTCATGCCGAGCGAGACCGAGACCTTCGGTTACTTCGGCGCTCAGAGCACCGACGAGGGCCCCTGGGAGGAGTGGAACCCCACCGAGGAGTCCATCCGGCCGGTACGCGGTCGGCACCGCGTGGGCAAGCAGCGCGGCGGCGGACTCGCCCGCAGCTCCACGGTCCTCGGCGTCGGTGTCATCGCCGCCGTCGGCGCGGGCGGCATGGCCAGCGCCCACACCGGCAAGCCGCCGGTCTCCATCTCCATGCCGGACCTGGACTCCGTCAGCTCCCTGTTCGACGACGGCTCCTCCTCCGACGCGCCCAAGGCCACCACGGCCTCGCTGACCAACGTCGGCACGACCGACGCCGCAAGCGACCAGAGCGACGCGGGCGAGGCCCTGCGCAACCGGATCATGGCCCAGGCCGAGCAGCAGCAGAGCAAGGCCGACAGCAAGGCCACCGCGATAGCGGCGGCCACCGCCGAGAAGCAGGCCGCCGACGCGGCCGCCAAGGCGCAGAAGGAAGCCGCAGCCAAGGCCGCCGAGGCCAAGAAGGCGGCGGAGGCCGCGGCCAAGAAGAAGGCCGAGGAAGAGCGCCTGGCCGCGCTGGCCAAGCAGTACAAGCTGCCGGTCGTCTCGTACACGATCACCGGCACCTTCGGCCAGCCCGGATCGATGTGGTCCTCCGGCTACCACACCGGCCTCGACTTCGCCGCGCCCACCGGCACCCTCATCAAGGCCATCCACAGCGGCACCATCACTCAGGCGGGCTGGGCCGGCGCCTACGGCTACCGCACCGTCCTCACCCTGGACGACGGCACCGAGCTGTGGTTCTGCCACCAGTCCTCGATCGGCGTCTCCGTCGGGCAGAAGGTCAGCACCGGCGACGTCATCGGCCGTGTCGGCGCCACCGGCAACGTCACCGGCCCGCACCTCCACCTGGAGGTCCACCCGGGCGGCCAGGCAACCGGCATCGACCCGATGGCGTGGCTGCGCGACAAGGGCCTCGCCCCCTGACACGTCCTTCTCCTGCGGGAACTCGGCACCGGCAGCGGAATGCGATCATTCACCGCCGGTGTTGTCGTAGAGCATGACTTCCCTGCGCACACTCGGCTCATCCGACCTTCAGGTCTTCCCCCTGGCCCTCGGCGGCAACGTCTTCGGCTGGACCGCCGACGAGGAGACCTCCTTCGCCGTCCTCGACGCCTACACGGCCGCCGGCGGCAACTTCGTCGACACCGCCGACTCCTACTCGGCGTGGATCGAGGGCCACAAGGGCGGGGAGTCCGAGACGATCATCGGCAGGTGGCTGAAGGCCCGCGGCAACCGCTCCGACGTCGTCATCGCGACCAAGGTCAGCCAGCACCCCCAGTACCAGGGCCTGACCGCGGCCAACATCAAGGCGGCCGCCGACGCCTCCCTGCGCCGCCTGGACACCGACCACATCGACCTCTATTACACGCACTTCGACAAGCCCGAGGTGCCCGTCGAGGAGATCATCGGTGCACTCGACGAGCTGGTGAAGGCGGGCAAGGTCCGGCACATCGCCGCCTCGAACATCTCGCCGGAGCGCCTCCAGGCCTCCCTGGACTTCTCCGAGCGCGAGGGCCTGGCCCGGTACGTCGCCCTCCAGCCCCACTACAACCTGGTCTCCCGCGACACCTACGAAGGCCCGCTGCAGGACCTCGCCGCCCGTGAAGGCCTCGCGGCGGTCCCGTACTTCGCCCTCGCCTCCGGTTTCCTCACCGGGAAGTACCGCCCCGGTACGACGGTCGAGAGCGCCCGCGCCGGTTCGGCCGCGAGGCACCTGGAGTCCGAGCGCGGCCAGAAGGTCCTCACGGCCCTGGACGAGATCGCCGCCGCCCACGAGGCCCCCGTCGCCACGGTCGCCCTCGCCTGGCTGGCCGCCCAGCCGACGGTGACGGCCCCGATCTCGTCGGCGCGGACGGTGGAGCAGCTGCCGGCGCTGCTGGGGGTGGGGGAGCTGCAGCTGACCACGGAGGAAGTGGACCGCTTGACCCAGGCTTCCGCCTGACCTCTCCGATTCCGCCGCGCCGGCGCTCAACTACGGCGGCGTGAACCGGCGGTGCCGGACTCTCCGCAACCCGAGGGTCTACGACCGATAGGGGTTGTACAGAGGCTGCGGCATCGCCGGATGGCCGTATGCCCCCCAGAACACCGGCGCGGGAGCGGAAGCCCGAGCCGCGTACTCCAGGGCCGGCCGGGCGACGCCCCTGCGCCGCCACAGCTCGGCGAGCAACTCCTGCTCCCGTACGACGAAGTCGGCCCCGGCCCGCCCCCGCCGCCCCCGCTGCCGCAGGAACGCCAGCGAGGTGGCGTACGCCTCGTACTGCGCCACGGCCCGGGCCGCGGGCCGCCCTCCGAAGTGCTGCCGGGCGTGGTCCCGGGCCATCCGCCGCGCCCGCATCGACCCGAGCACGAACGGCTCGGCCGGCCCCAGCCACCCGGCGTACACATACGCCGGCAGCTCCTCCCGCACGGTCCGCAGCTCCCGCTGCCGCGTCCAGATCGCGAGCCATGTCAGCAGCCCGAAGGCGGGCAGCATGAAGGCGCCGTAGACGGCGAAGAACCCGAACTCGCCGAAGGCCGAGGAGCCGTTCCAGAAGGCGTGCATGCTCATCGCGAGCAGCAGCCCGCCGAGCGGAACCAGGACGCGCCGGGCGTGCTGCCGTTCCGAGGAGAGCGCGGCGATCCCGAAGCCGATGCCGGTGAGCACGGTGAACAGGGGATGCGCGAACGGGGACATCACGATGCGCACGAAGAAGGTGGCGGCAGTGACGGAGGCGATGCCGCGGTCACCGGTGAGCTGGTCGGTCCCGAAGGCCGTGCCCAGGTAGAGGATGTTCTCGGTGAACGCGAACCCGGTGGCGGTGACCCCGGCTATCACGACACCGTCGACGATCCCGGTGAAGTCGCGTCTGCGGAAGAGGAAGACCAGCAGCACGGACGCTGCCTTGGCGGACTCCTCCACTATGGGCGCGATCACGGTCGCGCCGAGGGTGTCGGCGCCGGCGGGGTCGGCGGTCGAGGTGGCGATCCACTTCGTGGCGAAACTGTTGGCGACGATGGCGATCAGCGCCGCCGCGCAGGCGCCCCAGGCGAACGCGAAGACCAGATTCCGCCAGGGGCCCGGTTCGACCCGGTCCAGCCACCGGAAGGCGGCTATCAGCCAGGGTACGGGCAGGACGGCGAGGCCCAGCCCGACCAGGAAGCCCTCCGTGCCGGTCTGCCGGCGCACCAGCGCGAGGATCACCAGGCCGGACAGGGCAAGCAGCGTGATCAGCGCCCCGTAACGCACCCACCGGCGCTGCCACCAGTGCGGATGCGCTCCGCTTCCGGGTCCGGGGGAGTAGGTCGGGTACGGAGGACTGATGGCCACGGCATCGACCCTAACGATGACAGGACGAAGGGGCTGCTACTGCTGCTGATGCGGTACGCGACGGAACAGCAGATCGTTCACCACATGTCCCTTGTCCAGTCCCTGTCCCTCGAAACGGGTCAGCGGCCGGAACTCGGGACGCGGCGAGAAACCGCCGTCGGCCTGGGTGTTCTCGAAGTCCGGATGCGCGGCGAGCACTTCGAGCATCTGCTCGGCGTACGGTTCCCAGTCCGTCGCGCAGTGCACGATCGCCCCGGGCTTCAGCCGGGTCGCGGCCAGCGACAGGAACTCGGGCTGGATCAGCCGCCGCTTGTGGTGCCGCTTCTTGGGCCAGGGGTCCGGGAAGTACACGCGCAGCCCGTCGAGCGAGTCGGGCCGGAGCATCTCCCGGAGCAGGATGATCGCGTCCCCGTTCCCGACCCGGACGTTGGACAGCCCGTTCTGGTCGGCGAGGTTGAGCAGGTTGCCCTGGCCCGGCGTGTGCACGTCCACGGCGAGGATGTTCGTGTCCGGGTCCCCGGCGGCCATCTGTGCGGTGGCCTCGCCCATCCCGAACCCGATCTCCAGCACGACGGGCTTGTCGTTCCCGAACAGCTCGCCGAGATCGATCACGCGCTGCCCGTCGATGTCCAGCCCCCACTTGGGCCAGAGCCGCTGCAGCGCGTCCGCCTGCCCGGCGGTCACCCGGCTGCGGCGGGGCTGGAAACTCCGGATCCGCCGCTCGAAGTGCGACCCGGCGGGATCGGCCTTGGGCCCGTCCGGAAACCGCGGCTCCCCCTTGGCCCGGCTGTGCCGAACGGACACACCGGGGACATGCGAGGACACCGGCTCGGCAGCATCGGCAGCAGCGGACCGGGGGGCTTCGGGGGCGTTGAGGGAGTCAGACACAGTGCCTCGATTTTACGGCGCCTCTCCGACCGCCCGAGCCGACCGGGGCCGGGACGGTGCCTTCTCGACCCACCGAGTCGGGTGGTGGGTGGGCATAGGCCGGGGGTCCAGGGGGCGGAGCCCCCTGGGACGGCACTACAGCGAGCCGAGCATGTCCAGCGCCCGGCGCCCAACCTCCCTGCCGATCGGCAGCGAAGCGGTAGCCGCAGGAGACGGCGCGTTCAGTACATGCACGGCCCGAGCCCCCTCCCGGATCAGGAAGTCGTCCACCAGCGTCCCGTCCCGCAGCACCGCCTGCGCCCGCACCCCGGCAGGGGCCCGCACCAGATCCGCCTCCTCCGCCGCGGGCAACAATCTCCGCACCGCCTGCAGAAACGCCCCCTTGGACACCGACCGCCGCAGCTCCCCCGCCCCGTACCGCCAATGCCGCCGGGCGATCACCCAGGACCCCGGCCACGCCACCGTCCCGGCCAGCTCCCGGGGCCGTACGACCCTCCACCCGTACCCCTCCCGGGCCAGCGCCGGCACCGCGTTGGGCCCGATGTGCACGCCCCCGTCGATCCCGCGGGTCAGATGCACGCCGAGGAAGGGGAACGCCGGATCCGGCACCGGATACACCAGCCCCCGCACCAGCTCGGGCCGTGCCAGCTCGTAGTACTCCCCCCGGAACGGCACGATCCGCACCTCGGGCTCGTCCCCGGTCAGCCGCGCCACCTCGTCGCAGTACAGCCCGGCGCAGTTCACCAGCACCCGCCCGCGCACGACGTCGCCGCCCGCGGTGAGCACGGCCACACCCCGCTCCGGCCGCCGGTCCACCCGGACGACCCGGGCCCCGTACCGGATCTCCGCCCCCGAGGCCCGCGCCAGCTGCCGGGCGACGCCCACGAAGTCGCACACCCCGGTTGTGCCGACGTGGATGGCCGCGAGTCCCCTGACCTCCGGCTCGTACTCGGCGATCTGTGCGGCGCCCAGCTCCCGCACCGGGATCCCGTTCTCCCGCCCGCGCTGGACGAGCGCGTGCAGCCGCGGCAGCTCCTCCCGCTCGGTGGCGACGATCAGCTTGCCGGTGACGGCGTGCGCGATGCCGTACTCGGCGCAGAACTTGACCATCTCGGCCGCGCCCCGCACCGCGTACCGCGCCTTGAGCGAGCCCGGCCGGTAGTAGATCCCGCTGTGGATGACCCCGCTGTTGCGCCCCGTCTGGTGCCGGGCCGGGCCCGGCTCCTTCTCCAGCACGGTCACCCGTGTCCCCGGCGCGGACCGCGTGATCGCATACGCCGTGGACAGCCCGACGATCCCACCCCCGACCACGAGCACATCACAGTCGTACGCCCCGACCCGCACCGTGCACCACCTCCCACCTCGATAGTGCACTGCGCCACTGACAGCGCCTTCAAACGCCGGAGGGGTGTCGCGCGGCTACGCCAGAGCCATCAGCAACGGCCTGGCCCGCTCCCGCAGCTCCACCACCCTCGGCTCGTCCCCGTACGGCTCCAGCCGGTGCAGAAGATCCTTCACGTACTCGGTGGTCCGAGCGGAAGAGATCCGCCCGGCCACCTCCACGGCCCGAACCCCCTGCTCGCACGCGGCATCCAGATTCCCCGACTCCAGCTCGGCGACGGCAGAGACGACGAGCCGCAGTCCGTGCGACCGCACGAACTCCTCCGTCGGCTTGGACAACGCCTGCTCGGTGAACCTCCGCACCTGCCGAGGTGCCTTCAGATCGCGGTAGCACTCCGCAGCATCAGCGGCAAAACGGTCGTATCCATAGAAACCAAGCCAAGAAGGATCGTTGTCACCCTCCCGTGACCGCTCGAGCCACCCCTCGGCGGCCTTCAGCGCAGCGCCGGCGGCCTGCGCATCGCTCGCGCGTGCATGTGCCCGCGCCTCCACCAGCCGGAAGAAACTCATCGTGCGCGCGGTCGCCAGCCCCCGGTTGCGCTCCAGGGCGGCCTGCGCCAGATCGACGCCCTCGTCGCCGAAACCCCGGTACGTCGCCTGCAGCGACATGGAGGCCAGCACATAGCCCCCGAGCGGGACGTCGGCGGCCGCGCGCGCGAGCCGCAGCGCCTGGATGTAGTACCGCTGCGCCGCCTCCTGCTGACCGGTGTCGAAGGCCATCCAGCCCGCGAGCCGGGTGAGTTCGGCGGTGGCCCCGAACAGGGCGCGGCCGACCTCGTCGGAGTACGAGCCGAGCAGCAGCGGCGCCGCCTCCACCCTCAAGCACTCCGGCACCATCGACGAACGCCAGTCGCCGCCTCCGTACTTGGAGTCCCAGCGCCTGGCGTCCTCCGCGGCCTCCCGCAGCTTCTGCACATCGCTGTGGCCGACTTTGATCGGTGCACCGGATTCTTCGGCAGAGTTCGCTTCCCGCGCGACCGAGCTGTCGGCGGGGGTTATCAGCCATCGCGAGGCAGGCGTTGCGTATGCGCTCACTGCGAACGACCCGGCGAGCGACTGCCAGATGCCCCCGGAGCCGGCCCGGCGCCCGGCGAGGTCGAGCCGGTACAGCTCAGTGGCCGACTTCACCGCCTGTCCCACGTCTCTGGGGAAGGCGAGACCCACTTCGGGTGCGGGGTCCGCGTCCGCCAGGCCTATCTCGTGGAGCGGCACCGGGCGGCCGAGCTTCTGGCCGATGGCGGCCGCGATGAGGTGCGGCGCCGCTCCCTGCGGCACCATCCCCTTCGACACCCAGCGCGCCACCGAGGTCTTGTCGTAGCGAAGCGTCAACCCGCGTTGAGCGCCAAGATCGTTGACGCGTCGCGCGAGTCCTGCATTGCTGATTCCCGCGAGGGCGAGAACGGCGCCGAGCTTTTCGTTCGGCCCGCGTTGCTCCCTGGACATGCGCCACCCCTCGACACAGACGGCTGCCGCACTGGCATAACCGTGCGGCATTCGTAAACCCAGCGTAGTTCGCCGCATCCCAAGCGTTAAGGGGCATTGTTCCGGTTGGCGGGATTGTGGTCCGTACGCGAGTGCGGCCCTGTACGCACCGTGCACACGCTGTCGCGGCGTGCCCCCGCCCGTGTGGCCGTGCGCCCGTCCGTGCGCTCTTCTCCAGCCATCGGGGGAGCGGTTCCATGGCTGTTGCGTGGGTCGGCCCGCTGTACTGGATCCAGTGGGCTGGGGGACACCGCCACCTTCATCCCCGCGGGTGGCGGACCGGTCCGGGAGGCGATGCCCGCCTCCCGGACTGTGCGCGTTCCGGCGCCGCCGGGCGCTCCGCAGGCCTGTACGGAGCGTGCTCAATTTCACGGGGCCGCCGCCGATTTGGCTGAAAATCGACCCAGCTCTCGGAGGGTGATTTCCGCTCCCACCATGGGACTTGAGGGCGCGAAGGGTGTTTTCGGGGCGCATATCGGGGGCGCATTCGCGTCGCACCCACCTGGGGCTCTGCCGTCATCCGCCGCGCGTCGTACCGGCGTTCAGCCGCCCGCCCGTCGCCCACCCGGGCGGCTTCTCCGCGGCGTCCGCGCGGCGTTACATCGGCATTCCCTCGATCGAAGGCGGCGCCACCGCCCCTCCACACCGCGTTCTTCATGGCAGCATGGGGACCCGGTTTCTGCGGTGCACTGGTTGTCCACAGGCTGTGGAGGTGTCGATGCGGTGGTTGGTGGGTTGGAGCAGCACCGCCGCGGGCGCTTCCGGAATCGGTTCCGCGGGCGCCACCGGATACGACGGCGAGACCCTGCACCCGGTCGGCTCCCAACTCCTGTGGGGCGACCCCGATCCCCTGTGGGCCGTCGGCGACTGGCGCCCGGACGAGGTGCGCGTGGTGAAGGCCGACGCGCAGAACCGGATCGCCGTCCTCGGCACCTGCGGCGCGACCGACGAGGAGCTGCGGCGCGGACTGTTCACCGCGCGCGGGGGCGCACTGCGCCATCTGACCACCTGGCCCGGCAGTTACACGGCCGTCGTCCAGGTGGGCCGGAGAATCACGGTCTGCGGCGATCTCGCGGGCGCCCGCCCGGTGTTCCACACCCCCTGGGCCGGCGGCACGGCCTACGCCACCGCCGCGCTGCCGCTCGCCGACCTCATCGAGGCCAACCTCGACTTCGGCCACCTGGCGGCCCTGCTCGCCGCCCCCGACGTACCGGCCGCCCGGCGGGACACCACCCCGTACGACGGAGTGCGGCGCATTCCTCCGGGGCATGCCCTCGTCCTGCGCGCCGGAGCGCGCGAGATCGCCGGGTACGAGCCGGTCGCCTCCCTCGCGGTGGCCGCGCCCCCGGCGGACCCCGACCAGGCCGTGGACGCCGTACGGGACGCGCTCGTCGAGGCGGTGCGCGCGCGGCTGTCGGCGCCGCGGCACGTGCCCGACCTCGACCCCGGGCCGGTGCCGGGCATGGGCCCCGCGGAGCGGCGGGCCGCGCGCGGGATGCCGGCGCCGGGCATCGGCGCCGACCTGTCCGGCGGGCCCGCCTCCGGCACGCTGGCGCTGCTGGCCGCCGGACTGCCCGGCCGGCCCGGCACACTGCTCGGCCACGGCACGGGCTCCGGGGAGCGGCTGCTCGCCGTCACCTTCAACGACCTGGCCGTCGGCGGCCGCGAGGCCGAACTGGAGCGCGCGGGAGCCCTCGCGGCCAACCCGCGGCTGCACCACGTGGTGGTGACCGGCGGCGAGGAGACCCTGCCGTACGCCGACCTCGACGGCCCCCTCACCGACGAGCCGGGCCCCTCCCTGGTCACGGCCGCCCGCCACCGCGCCCGGCTCGCCGCCGGCAGCGCCGACCACTTCACCGGCCACGGCGCCCGCCAGGTCCTGGATGCCCACCCCGCCCGCCTCGCGGACCTCCTGATGGACCGCAAACGACGCCACCTCGTACGGCCGGTCGCGGCACTCGCCCGGGCCGACGGCTCGGTGATGGTCCCCGCGCGCGTGTACGGCGCGGCCCGGCGGCTGGCGCGCACTCCGTACCGGGCCGGTCTTGAGCTGCTCGCCGAGCGGCTGATCCGGCACCGCTTCGAGGAGCCCGGGGGCGCCGTCGGCGCGTCCCTCGCTGCGCTGACCTGGGGGAGACCGGGGCCGGCGGCGCGCTGGCTGACGGGGGAGGCTCTGGCTGAAGTATCGGTTCTGCTCCAGAGCGAGGCGGAGCGCTCCTCCGGGGGCTCCGCCCAGCGCCCCGGCGAGTTCCGCGCGCGTGCCGTCCTGGCCCGCCACGCGGCCGACCTGCGCGTCCTCGAACAGGCCGCCGAGATCCGCTCCCAGCGCCTGCACGCGCCCTTCCTCGACAACCAGGTCGTCCGCGCCTGCCGCGCCCTCCCCGAGGCCCTGCGCGTCCAGCCCGGAGCCCGCTCCGCCGTCCTGCGCACGGTCCTTGAGGGCGCCGGCGTCGCGGGCCTGCCGCCCGGCTGGGGCGCCCCCTCCCACGGCTCCTCCGCGGCGGCCGCGCGCACGGGCCTGCGCGTGGCGGCGGACTCCCTCGTGGACCTCTTCTCCACCCCCCTCCTGGCCGAGGCCGGTCTGGTGGAGGCCCGGGTGGTCCGCAAGGCCCTCCGGGCGGCGGCAGAGGGCGAACCGCTCCCCCTGGACGGCCTGGCCGACCTGATCTCCCTCGAACTCTGGCTCCGCCGCCTCCTCTCCCGCCGAGGCACCTGCTGGACCGGCACACCCGCACGCGCGCGTGCTGTCCCCGCGGGCATCGCACCGCGCCGGGGCGCCCTGGGCGCGGGAGCCGCGGGTGCCGCCGGTGCCGCGGGACTGAGCGGCTAGGCCGCCGTACGACCCCGCGCGGGGAGCACGCAAACCCCCGTGCCTCCGCTCCCGCCTCCGGCGACAATGTGCCGGTGCGGTACAGAATCCTGGGCGTCACCCAGGCGGAGGACGACCAGGGAACCGTCAAGGCGGTCGGCGGCCCCCGCCTGCGCGCGCTGCTCGCCGCACTGGCGCTGCGCCCCGGGCGGGTCACCGCCCCGCAGACCCTGATCGACGAGGTCTGGGCCGACGATCCGCCCGAGGACGCCCCGGCCGCCCTCCAGGCCCTGGTGGGCCGGCTCCGCAGAGCGCTCGGCAAGGACACCGTGGGCTCGGAACCCGGCGGCTACCGCCTCGCCGCCACCGAGGACGACGTGGACCTCTTCGTCTTCGAGTCCCTGGTGCGCACGGCCAAGGCGGCTCTGGACCGTGGCGACGCCCGGACCGCGTCCCGCGACCTGGACGAGGCGCTCGCCCTGTGGCACGGACCCGCCCTCGCCGACCTCCCCGACCGCACCGCCGCCGCCCGCCCGGACGCGCTCCGCCTGGAGGCGCTCCGGGGCCGCGCCGAGACCCGCCTGCGCCTGGGCCGCGCCCAGGACGTCGTACCGGACCTGACGGAACTGACCACCGCCCACCCCTACGACGAACCCCTGCACGCGCTCCTCATCCGCGCCCTGCGCGACACCGGCCGCACCGCCGACGCCCTTGCCGCGTACGAGTCCGCCCGCCGCACCCTCGCCGACACCCTCGGCACCGACCCCGGCCCGGAACTGCAGGCCCTGCACGCCTCGTTGCTGCAGCAGGAGCTGCCCGCGGCCGCCCCCGCCCCCACCCGACCCCCGGAGCGGACGGGCAACCTGCGCCCCCGCCTGACGTCCTTCGTCGGCCGGGAACCCGAACTCGAAGCCATTCGTTCCGACTTGCACAGGGCTCGCCTGGTCACCCTCACCGGACCGGGCGGCTCGGGAAAGACCCGCCTCGCCGAGGAGGCCGCCGCAGGGCTGCCCCAGGCATGGCTGGTCGAGCTGGCCCCGCTCGACCGGCCCGAGGCGGTGCCCGGCGCCGTGGTCAGCGCCCTCGGTCTGCGCGAGACCGTGCTCCTGGCCAACGACCTGGCGACACCACAGGCCGACCCCACGGCCCTGCTGATCGAGTACTGCGCCCCGCGCAGCCAACTCCTGATCCTCGACAACTGCGAACACGTCATCGGCGCGGCCGCCGCCCTCGCCGAGACCCTCCTCACCCACTGCCCCGGGCTCACGGTCCTCGCCACCAGCCGTGAACCCCTGGGCGTCCCCGGTGAGTCGGTGCGCCCGGTCGAACCCCTCGTCCCCGAGCAGGCCCACCGCCTCTTCGCGGAGCGCGCGCAGGCCGTCCGTCCCGACGCCGACGCGGTGCTCCGCGACACCGAGGCCGTCGCGGAGATCTGCCGCCGCCTGGACGGGCTGCCGCTCGCCATCGAGCTGGCCGCGGCCCGGCTCAGACTGCTCACCCCGCGCCAGATCGCCGACCGGCTGGACGACCGCTTCCGCCTGCTCACCTCCGGAAGCCGCACGGTCCTGCCCCGCCAGCAGACCCTGCGCGCGGTCGTCGACTGGTCCTGGGACCTCCTGGACGAGCGGGAGCGGACGACGCTGCGCGAGGTGTCGGTGTTCGCCGGCGGCTGGGACCTCACGGCGGCCGAGGCCGTGTGCACCGGCCCGGCGGCGGAGCTGATCGGCGCCCTCGTGGACAAGTCCCTCGTCGTGGCAGCCCCGGACGGCCCGGACTCCTTCGGCATGCGCTACCGGATGCTGGAGACCATCCACGAGTACGCCACCGAGCGCGCCGCCGAGATCCCCGAGCTGCGCGCGACGGCCGAGCGGCGCCACCGCGCCTGGGCGCGCGCACTGGTCGAGCAGGCCGAGCCCCAGCTGCGCTCCGCGGCCCAACTGCCCTGGATCGGCCGCCTGGAGAGCGAACTCGACAACATCCGCGCGGCCCTGGACCGCGCGCTGCGCGCCGGCGACGAGGCGGAGGCGGGCGCGATCGTCCTGGCGATCGGCTGGTTCTGGTGGCTGCGCAACTACCGCCAGGAAGCCATGGAGTGGGTGCAGCTGGTGCTGCGCCTGGGCGTCGCCCGCGACACCCTGCCCGAGGGCGCGGGGCAGGCCGGTCTCGCCGCGCTGACGGAGTCGGCCGACCCGGTCGGCGCCTTCCTCGCCGCACCCGCCGGCGAGGAAGGCCACCCGCTGCGGGAGCTGCGCATGGACCTGCGGATGCTCGACCTGTTCCTGACCTCCGAGTCGAGCACGGCGACCCTCGCGGCCGACCCGCGCGCCCCGGAGTACATCGCCCGGGTGCGGGCCGGCTTCGAGCACGGCGGTCCGCAGGCCGCCCGCCTGCCCGGCATCGTCTGGCCGCTGACCGCCTACTACCTGGGCGGCCCGGCCGACGTGGCACCCGACATGGCCGCGGCCGTCGCCAACTGCCGCAGATACGGCGGGGACTGGGAGATCGGCGTCTCCCTGATGTACCGCACCCATGTGGTCGTCGACTCGCCGGGCAACCTGCGGGGCGTGGACGAGGACCTGGCGGAGCTGCGGGCGCTCAGCCGGCGCGTCGGGGACCGCTGGATGCGGGCGCAGGTGTGCAGCGCGGCCGGTGAGGCGGCCATGGCCCGCGGCAGGTTCAAGGAGGCCCGCGCCGAGTACGAGGAAGCGCTGCGGCTCGCCTACGAGGTGGGCGCCTACGCCGAGTCGCCGTTCCTCATGGCGCGGCTCGCCGAGATCGCCTACCGCTCGGGGGACCGCACCAGCGCCCTCGCCACCCTGGACGACGCCGGCACCGCCGCCGACGTGTACGGGGTGGCGGAGTCCCGGGCGTTCATCCTGATGATGCGGGCCCACATCGCCGAGAACGACGGCGACCTGGCCCGTGCGCGCGAGCTGTACGACATGACCCGCGCGGTCACGGCGGGCGGCACCCCGCCACCGCAGTTCACGGCCGCCCTGAGCACGGTCGAGGCCCTGATCACGGCAGGTGAGTCCGGTCCCGGGCCCGCCCTGCCGATCGTGGCCGCGGCGCTGCGCGAGGCGGTGGAGCGGCGCTGCGCCGAGGCGATTACGGCGGGGCTGGTCGACGTCGGCGCCGTCCTGCTGGCCAGGCTCGGCGACCTGGCCGGCGCGGTCCGGCTGTTCGCGGCCGCCGAGCACTGGCGCGCCGGCCACCCGCGCCCCGAGCCGGAGCACACCCGGGCCGAGCGGATCGACACCGCGGCCCGCACAGCACTGACCCCGGACCGCTACGCGGCCGAGCGAGCCCGGGGCGCCTCCCTCACCACGGAGGACGTCCTACGGGAACTGGCGGCACCGAAGCCCACCCGCGCCCGTGAGCCCCGCTAGCGGCAGGTGAACCGGGACTCGGCCCAGTCCGCCAGGGCGCCCCGGTCGATGACGTTGCTGTGCGGTTCCACGACGAGCCGTACGGTCCTGCGCCCGGTCAGCCCGACATGCACGGGCACGGCCGCCTCCCGGCCCTTGACCATGCCGGACTGCCACAGCCGCACCCCGTCGGCGTAGACCGAGAAGGAGACCTTGCCGAGTCCGAGAGTCATGTCGTCCACACCGGCCAGTGCGTCGTAGGCGGTGCACCGGCGGTTGAGGTCGATGGTCACGGACGACTCGCCGTGCACGGTGACACCGCGCGCGTACTGCTTGCCGGCGATCGACATGCCGTACCGCTGCCAGACCCAGCTGCTCTCGCGCAGCCGCATCTCGGGCCCGGTGCCGTCGCCGTTGACGTCGTAGCGCAGATCGCTCCACTCGTAGATGACGGGAGCCGGTGGCGGAGTGGGGGTGGGCGTGGGCGTCGGGGTCGGCTTGGGTGTGGGTGTGGGCGTGGGGGCCGGCTTCGAGGTGGGCGTGGGCGTCGGTGTCGGAACAGGCGTTGTGGGCGTCGGTGTGGCGGCCGGCTCGGGGGCCAGCGCCACCGGCACCGGAGCGGGCTTCTTCTTGCTCGGCGTGGGCGTGGGCGTGGGCGAGGGCGAGGGTGCCGAAGGCTGTGGCTGCGGCTGCTCGACGGCGGGCGGGGACGGCGCCGGCTTGGCCACCTCCTTGGTCGGGTGGCTGTCGTTCAGCAGGGACATGGCCACCACGGCGACGGCCACCGCGACCACACCGGCCGCGATCCCGGCCTTCACCGGCGCCCCGAGTCCTTCGGAGGCAGCCGCGCCACCCCCCGCACCCGAGCCACCGGAGGCCCCACCGGCAGCGGCCGCACCACCACCCGCACCCGCACCGCTGGAGGCCCCACCGATGGCGGCCGCGGCACCCGCCGCACCCACCCCGGCGCCACCGGCGATGATCCCGAGCGCCTTCGCATACCCGGCGACCCCGAACCAGCCGATGACCGCGACCGGCACCACCGCGGGGATCCCGCTCGCGACCTCCTCGATCTGCGCGGCCGCCAGCCGGCACCTGGCGCACTCGTCCAGGGGCTTGCGCAGACCCCGTTCGGCACGGATGCGCAGCTTGCGGCGGGCGTAGGTGCCGAGCTGGTCGGCGTAGCGGGAGCACTCCTCGTCGCCGACGAGCGAGGCGCTGACGTGCGCCTGCAGGTAGGCCTGCTTCAGCCCCTCGCGGGCACGGCTCGCCAGCACCCGGGTGCCGTTGGCGTCCAGCCCGAACAGGACGGCCACCTGGCTCGGCGACTCGTCCTCCACCTCGGTGTGCCACAGCACGGCCTGCCAGCGCTCGGGCAGCGAGCGGAAGGCCTGCATGGCCATGGACTGCTCGGCCTCGTGCAGGGCCCGGACATCGGCACCGAGATCCAGGGCGTCGTCGGACACCTCGGATCCGCGCGAGGCCTGCTGCGCGAACACGGCGAAGTCGTCCACGAGCTGCTCGCGCCGCGCGGACTTGCTCCAGTGCGCGGCAACGCGCCGCATGGAGGTCAGCAGATAGGCCCGTACGGAGTGTTCGGGACCCGACCCGCCGCGCACCGCCTGCAGCATGCGGGCGAAGACCTCGGCGGTGAGGTCGTCCGCGGTGTGCCCGTCGCGGCAACAGGTACGGGCATACCGGCGCACCGCATCCGCGTGCCGCCGGTACAGCTCCTCGTAGGCGGAGTCGTCGCCCGCCCGCATCCGCTCGATCAACTCACCGTCGGCGGGCGGCGTCTCCCGCGGCGGCAACCCACTCCCGCCCCGCTGAGCAGGCACGCTCTGATCCGCGGCCGTCCCGCCGCGCCCGCCCTGGCTCGGCACCTGCGGCGAGGTCAGCCCTCCGGTCTCGGAGTCACCGTCACCGCGTGACCCGTCCCACCCGTCAACGCCCATCGCGCAAAGCCCCCGACACCGGCCCAGCCCAACCCGTCACCGGCTCAGGGTGCCACATGGTCTTTCGTTCAAGTACGGCCCGTACGCCCCATCCACTCATCCGAGCGCACTTGTCACCCCCAGCGACCGAACGAAGTTGGCGTAGACGCCGCACACGAGCCACGCGTTGCCCGCCGACGGTGAATTCGCCCCAACAGGGGCCACCCGCACCCGACCGTGCAAGTCGCACGGGTGGTGCGGGTGGTGCGGGTGGGAACACAATCCCGCCGAAGGCGAAGCCGAGGCGACCGCCGCAACCCTTACGCCGGCCGAGACCGAAGCCCCTCCAGCAGAATCTCCAGCAGCCGAGCCGAAGCCGCAGCCTGCTGCGCCGGATCCGGCAACGAAGGCGCCGCCGTGGCGATCACCAGCAGCACATCCGCCACGGACACATCCGCCCGCAACTCCCCCGCGGCCCGAGCCCGCTCCACCAACTGCCCCACGACCTCGAGCAGAGCACCGGCCCCACCGTCGTCCGGGCCCGACTCCGGCACCAGCCGCAGCTCACCCGACCCCGGCTGAGACCGCTGCTGAGGCACCCGAGCCTCCTCGGCCGACCCGGCGGAACCGCCGGACCCGGCGTCGCCCTCCTCCGCGACCCCGACCCGCAGCACGTGCGGCGGCAGCAACCGCCCCGCCCCGGACGCCACAGACGTCCGCAGGAACCGGGACAGCGCCGACCACGGCTCGTCCTCCTGCCCGAGCGCGGCCCGCGCCTGCTCGGTCAGCCGCGCGGTCTCCTCCTCGGCTATCCGCCGGACCAGCACGTCCTTGCTCGGAAAGCGCCGGTACACCGTGCCGACACCGACCCGCGCCCGCCGCGCCACATCCTCCATCGGCGCGCCGTACCCCAGCTCGCCGAACACCTCACGCGCCGCACGCAGCACGTGCTCCAGATTGCGCTGTGCGTCCACCCGCAGCGGCGTCGTACGTATCCCGTCCGCGCGCCCGTTGCCCACCGCCGCGCTCACCGCCGGTCCGCCCGACGCGAGAGCGGCTGCCGACGACCAATGAGTGTCCTGAACATGCATGTGTTTCCCCCGGTTAATGACGTCTCCCCCCGGAGACTTCCCCGTCACTGAACACCGGAGTGCGCGGAACTGGCATCGGTCACGACCGGACCCGCCCGTCGCGGACCCGTATCGACCACATCCCCTACACCCCGTCGACACACGAACATAGTTGAGTGAGGGTCAATTCAGAAGGGGCAGGTTCCGCACAGTGCGCCCCCCGATCGGAGTACGGGTCATCTATGTCCCGATTCCACGCCTTCGCCCCCTGCCTCCCGCCCCCGCTGACCTGCCCGCTTTCGCCCGACCCCGACGGCGCGCCCGGCCCCGCGCACACCCGCTCGCCGGTCACACAAATTGCCGGGGCTGTGGACAAACAACAGCGCCGGGTGCGTCATGGGATGGTGAAGGAACGTGCGCGCATTCTGGTTGTCGGCGGCGGCTACGTCGGGATGTACACGGCCCTGCGCCTGCAGCAGAGGCTGAAGCAGGAGCTCAGGCGGGGTGAGGTCGACATCACCGTCGTCTCACCCGAGCCCTACATGACGTACCAGCCGTTCCTCCCCGAAGCGGCCGCCGGTTCGATCTCCCCTCGTCATGTCGTCGTACCGCTGCGCCGCGTCCTGGACCAGTGTCACGTCGTCATCGGCGAGGTGACCTCCATCGACCACGCGGTGCGCACCGCCGCCGTCGCCACCCTCGCCACCGCCGAGGAGGGCAAGGCCGCCGAACTCCTCGGCTACGACGAACTGGTCCTCGCCCCCGGCTCGATCTCCCGCACGCTGCCCATCCCCGGCCTCGCGGAGCACGGCATCGGCTTCAAGACCGTCGAAGAGGCCATCGGCCTGCGCAACCACGTCATCGAGCAGATGGACATCGCCTCCTCCACCCGCGACCCCGCGATCCGCGACGCCGCCCTCACCTTCGTCTTCGTCGGCGGCGGCTTCGCAGGAGTCGAGGCACTCGGCGAACTCGAGGACATGGCCCGCTACACCGCGCGCTACTACCACAACCTCCGCCCCGAGGACATGAAGTGGATCCTCGTGGAGGCCTCCGACCGCATCCTCCCCGAGGTCGGCGAGGAGATGGGCCGCTACACCATCACCGAGCTGCGCCGCCGCAACATCCAGGTCCTGCTCGACACCCGCCTGGAATCCTGCGCCGACCGCGTCGCCGTCCTCAGCGACGGCCAGCGCTTCCCGACCCGTACGGTCGTGTGGACCGCCGGCGTCAAACCGCACCCGCTGCTCGCCGCCACCGACCTGCCGCTGGGCGGCCGCGGCCGCCTCAAGTGCACCGCCGAACTGACCGTCGACGGCGCCCCGCACGCCTGGGCCGCGGGCGACGCCGCCGCCGTCCCCGACGTCACCGCCGCCGAACCCGGCACCGACACCGCCCCCAACGCCCAGCACGCGGTCCGCCAGGCCAGGGTCCTCGGCGACAACATCGTCCACGCGCTGCGCGGCGAACCCCTGGAGACGTACGCGCACAAGTACGTCGGCTCCGTAGCCTCCCTCGGATTCCACCAGGGCGTCGCCCAGTTCTACGGGCGCAAGCTGAAGGGCTACCCTGCCTGGTTCATGCACCGCCTCTACCACCTCAGCAGGGTGCCCACCTTCAACCGAAAGGCCCGCGTGCTGGCGGAATGGACCCTGGCCGGGCTCTTCAAACGGGAGATCGTCTCGCTCGGTTCGCTCGAACATCCCCGAGCGGAGTTCGAACTCGCGGCCGGTGGAAAGCCTCCTCACAGCCCCTCGGACAACCCGAAGGGGTCGTCCTGACCGGACTCAGGAACTACCCGGCCCACCCCGGCGTCTGACGGATATCGCCGCGGACGGTCACCTGCCAGACTGCCCCACGTCCTCGGACGGGCACCTGCCCGCCCTCAGCACCCACGAGGCTTTCCCCACTGTGAACTTCACGCGCTGGAGCGCCCGGCTCCCCGGAACGCAGCGCCGCGCCGCAGCGCGGACCGAGACCGCGGTCTCCCCGGACCGGCGGGGGGAAGGCTCCGTGCCCGCGGCCCGGGCCGGACAACCGGCCGACGGGGCACCATCCGTACCCGCCGTGGACGAACTGCCCGCGCGCGACGTTCTCGACCGCGTCCCGGCCCTCGTCGCCCTCCTCCATGGCCCCGACCACCGCATCGCCTACGTCAACGACGCCTACGCGGCGGCCTTCGGCGTACGACCGCTCGGCGAACCCGCCCGAGACGGCCTCCCGGAACTGGCCGAACTCGGTCTGCTCCCGCTCCTCGACCAGGTCCTGCGCAGCGGCAAGCTCCGCACGCTCAAGTCCCGCAGGGCCCTCGACGGCCGCTCCTACACGTTCACCTGCACCCCGGTCTCCGAGACCGCCGGGGACGGCGCCGTACTCGTCTTCGCCACCGACGTCACCGACCACGCCGAGGCCGCCGAGCGCCTGCGCGCCAGCGAGCGCCGCCAGCGCGAGACGGCCGTGACCCTGCAGCGCTCCCTCCTCCCCCAGGAGCTGGAGCAGCCCGACGACCTGCGCATCGCCGCCACCTACCAGCCCGGCGGCACGGAGGCCGCGGTCGGCGGCGACTGGTACGACGTGATCACCCTCGGCGGCGGCCGCACGGCCCTCGTGATCGGCGACGTCATGGGCCGAGGTGTCCGCGCCGCCGCCGTCATGGGCCAGCTCCGCACGGCCGTCCGCGCCTACGCCCGCCTCGACCTCCCGCCGCACGAGGTCCTGCAACTCCTCGACGGCCTCGCCACCGAGATCGACGCCAACCAGATCGCCACCTGCGTGTACGCCATCCACGACCCGAACGAGGGCCGCCTGGTGTACGCATCCGCCGGCCATCTGCCCATCCTGGTCCGCGACGAGAACGGCACGGTCCTGCGCGCCGACGAACCCACCGGCCCGCCCCTCGGCACCGGCGGCTGGATGCACGCCTCGGGCTCGATCGCGCTGGGCCCCGGCTCCACGGCCGTCCTCTACACGGACGGCCTGGTCGAGCGCCGCGACGAGGACCTGGACGAGGGGATCGCCTCCCTGGAGCGCGCCCTGTCCGGCGCGACCGGCACCCCCCAGGTCGTCTGCGACCGCCTGGTCCGCTCGGCCGGCGTCACCGCCGACCACGACGACGACGTAGCCGTCCTCGTCCTCCAGCACCCCGCCCGTACGGGCCCCGAGGGCGATCTCTTCCGCAACGCGGCCCTGGAACTCCTCGGCGGCGTGGAGGCGGCCCCCCGCGCCCGCGCGTTCGCCTCCGGCGTCCTGACGAGCTGGCGCTTCCCGGCCGACCTGCACGACCTGGGCGTCCTGGCGACGAGCGAACTGGTCGCCAACAGCCTCCAGCACGGCACCCCACCCATGCGACTCCGGCTCCGCCGCACCGACCGCCGCCTGATCATCGAGGTCACGGACGGCGACGACCACCTCCCCCGCCGCCGCCGCGCAGAACCGGGCGACGAGTCGGGGAGAGGGATCGCCATCGTGGCGACCATTGCCTCCAACTGGGGTTCGAGAAGAACACCAGGCGGAGGAAAGGCTGTGTGGTGCGAGTTCTTGTTGCCGAGGGGGTAGGGAGCACCCTTTTGGGAGGCGCTTAGCTGCGGGCAAGTCGTGCCGCTGGGGCGATGGGGGTCCCCCCTGCTCGAGCGAAGTCGAGAGCTTGGGGGAGGGTGGGCGCAGCGGCACCCGGCCAGCGCCGGTGAGCGGAACCCACCCCCGGCCAGCCGCAGCACCGGGTGCCCTTATGCCTCCGCGGCGACCGGCTCCGCGGCCCCACCCCGGGCCACCACCCGGCTGGTCCTCGCCGCAGCCCACGGCTGATCCTGGGCAACGGTGAGCCGCCGTCCCAGTCGCAGCGCCAGCACGGTGATGCCAAGGGAGAACAGCAGGAAGGTCACCACGTACGGGGCATGCAGCGACGCTCCGAGAGGACCGCCCACCGCCGGCCCAACAGCCAGCGCCAGCTGCTTGACCAGGGCAAACGCAGAGTTGTACTGCCCAGCCATCCCCTCCGGCGCCAGATCGGCCACCAGCGGAGCAACCGTCGGCGACAACATCGCCTCACCCAGCCCGAACAACGCGTACGTCGACACGAACGCAGCGGTCGCCATCTCCTGGCTCCCATGCCCCAGCCCCGCGTACCCCGCCGTAAGCCACGCCACGGCCCAGATGAGCCCCACACCGGCGATCACCCGAGAGCGCCGACGCCGCTCCACGAACTTCAGCACGGCGAACTGCGCGACAACGATCATCATCGTGTTCGCAGCCAGCGCCGTACCGAGCGCGGAGGTGGATATCCCCGCGGCCTCCACGCCGTACGCGGCCAGCCCCGACTCGAACTGCCCGTAGCAGGCGAAGAACAGCACGAAGCCCAGCACACACAGCTGCACCATCGCCCGGTTCCCGAGCAGCCGCTTCCAGCTGCCCTTCCTGGACGCGGCCGGCGCGTCGCCGATCCGCGGCGAGTGCGGCATCCGCACCGTCGCCATCACCACGACCAGCAGCAGGAACATCGCCGCCTCGATCGCGAACAGCAGAGTGAAGGAGGAGACCCGGGTCGCGTCGACGAGGTGACCACCGATGAGCCCACCGACGCCGAGCCCCAGGTTCTGCAGGAAGAACTGCATCGCGAACGCCCGCGACCGCGTCTCCGCCGTCGAGCAGTCCACGATCATCGTCGCCAGCGCCGGCTGCATCACGGCCTGCCCCGCCCCGAGCGCCGCGGCCGACAGCAGTACGGCGGTGGCGTTGCCCGCGAGCCCGAGGCTCAGCGCTCCCAGCGCGGCGGTGACCAGGGCTGCGAGCAGGACCGGCAGCGGGCCGCGCCGCACGATCGCCCTGCCGGCGAACGGCAGCACGATCAGCGCGGCCACGGCGAAGACGGCGAGCACGAGCCCCGCCGTCATGGCTCCGAGGCCCCGCACCTGCGCCACATAGACGTACAGGTAGGGGACCGTGAAGCCGAGCCCGAATGCGCTGAGTGCGTTGCCCACGTGGATCCGGCGCATCGCTGCGCCCATCGCCCTGGTCACGTTCACCTCTCTCACTAGTTAGGAGTGAAGACTTCAAAGCTAAAGTTCGAAGCTAAAGAGTACACACCGAAGGACTTCAAGGCAAAGTGGCTCCGTGCGATACTGCGGCCATGTCCGAGACTCCCGGCGTCACGGAGCCGACGCTCGAAGAACAGATCGCCGCCTACCAGCGCGAGTTCCAGGACCTCGACCCCCAGGTCGAGAAGATCGTGTCGGCACTGTCCCGGCTGAACCGGCGGATGAACGTCGCGTACGGCCGCCAGACCGCCGCCCTCGGTATCGGCAGCGCCGACTGGGAGGTCCTCAAGGCACTGGTCCTCTCCGGCGCCCCGTACCGGATGGGCCCCAGCGACCTCGCCAAGCGACTCGGCCTCACGCCGGCCGCCATGACCCACCGGATCGACCGCATGGTCACCGAGGGGCTGGTCACCCGGGAGCGCGACGAGTCCAACCGCGTCCGGGTCATCATCGAGCTGACCCCCGAGGGCCGGGAGAAGTGGCTGGAGGCGATGCGCCTGGCGACCGTCTTCGAGGAGGACCTGCTCCAGGACCTCACCCCTGCGGAGCGCACCGTGCTCGGCGAGGTCCTGACCAGGCTGCTCCGCCGAGTGGAACACGCCCAGCCGGACGCCGGCGGCCGCCTCAGCGACCTGGACTGAGGCACCCAGAAAAGATCTTGACAGGGGCGGTTGACACGCCCCTGCGCGATCCGTAAAGTTCTCCGGGTTGCCGCAGAGCCGTAACGGTTCTTCGACAGCACCTCCGCCGCTTCGAGCGGCACCTCACACCACCAGCACGATCTCCCGATGGGATTGATTTCGGCATGCCCGAATTCAATTCGAATAGGGACTCGGCGGCCCGATTGGGAATCGCCGGGCGGATCCGCTAAGGTTTGAGACGTCGGAACGGCCCAACGGCCGTGAAGACAAACCCCGCTGACTGGGGGTCAGACGCCGAAAGGATCTGATAGAGTCGGAAACACCGAAGGGAAGCCCGGAGGAAAGCCCGAGAGGGTGAGTACAAAGGAAGCGACCGTTCCTTGAGAACTCAACAGC